>NZ_JBALDA010000113.1:0-80262 GCF_036917535.1 Nostoc sp. | reverse complement strand
AGTACTTCAACACGACTTCGGAGTACCTCAACACGACTTTCAAGTACTTCAACACGACTTCGGAGTACCTCAACACGACTTTCAAGTACTTCAACACGACTTCGGAGTACCTCAACACGACTTTCAAGTACTTCAACTCGATTTTGGAGTACCTTAACACGACTTCGAGGTATCTGTTGCTTATATAGCAGTCCTAAATCATTCGTAAGAATTTGAGATCGTTTTAATCCCCCTGTAGTCCCCCCTTCGTAAGATACAGTGTATACACAAGTTTGAAATAGCTGAATAACTAGGGTTTTACCCCACCCTAACCCTCCCCGTATGTATTGGGGAGGGAACTAGATTTCTTTTTTCCCCCTTGGAAAGCAGGGCTGTTTCATTCCCTAAAAAGCGTTACAAATCAAGGGCTATAGCGATTGCAAGCATCAGCTAAAATGCTATATGTCTTTTTTGTTTCTAAACCATGAATTAGATATCACAATTTCCTAAAACAGGGCTATTTGTCAGGAAAGTGAGATATTTATACTGAGGGATTCATAAAAACTTATTTAAGAAAATCTTTTGTATATATATACTTGTCGTTAAGAAGTATTAAGAAATACTTATTAAAAAATATTGCAATAGCTTGATTTAATTGCTAACGTGTGTACAGCGATGCTGATGAACGCTCGGATCTAGGAGAAATAAAATCTATGAGCTATACCCATTCAGCCAAGTGTGTTAGGCTTTGACGGGTTAAGAATGAGAAATTTCTGCCTCGTATAGACAATTATGAGGGATTGCAGATTAACCAAGAAATATCTCGTTGCTAAAGGCTTAGTTTCAGTTTGATTTCAATTGCGATTGATTATTTGTCTTACGTTGTGCCGACAAGCAAGTAGCCTTGCTTGTGTGTATCGGCATAACGAAGAGTTTGGTAAGACTTAAATTTTGGAGAATAAAACTAATGGAGATTCAAGGTAAAGTTGCCCTAATTACAGGGGCTTCGCGTGGAATTGGACGAGCGATCGCCCTGGAACTAGCGCAACAAGGCATCAAACGGATGATATTGATAGCACGCGATCGCCGCAAGTTAGTGGAGGTAGCCAACGAAATCGAGGCTATGGGTACAGAAGCTGCGATCGTGGCCTTAGATTTAACGCAGACAATTGAAGTACATATCGCTGTTGCCCAACTATGGCGCAATTACGGACAGATTCACCTGCTAGTTAATTGTGCGGGAGTCGCATATCAAAGTTCGTTTTTGCAATCTAAAATGCCTCAAGTTCAAGAAGAACTCTCTGTGAACTTGTTAGGAATGTACAACCTCACTAGTTTGATTGCTCGACGCATGGCCAGCCAAAGACAAGGGACAATTGTCAATGTATCGAGCCTGATGGGGAAAGTGGCTGCACCAACGATGGCGACATACTCAGCAACCAAGTTTGCCATCTTAGGATTTACCCAAGCCTTGCGCCAAGAATTAGCTGAACATAATATCCGCGTCATTGCATTATTGCCTTCCCTGACAGACACAGACATGGTGCGCGACTTAAAATTATTTCGCTGGGTGATCCCCATGACTCCCCAGCAAGTGGCTAAAGCACTCGTCATCGGCATGCAAAATGATTCATCAGAAATTTTAGTCGGATGGCAAAGTCATTTAGCCATGTTGTGTCAACGGCTCGCTCCTTGGTTGTTAGAGCTAATTTTACGAATAGCAACACCACCAGCACCAAAAAGACTACGGTTTATTGATAAACTTATCCCTTCGCGTAGTGTCTCGTAGAGAAGGGGAAACGCCGAAGGCGATCGCTGACTCAACACTCCTGAATAAACTTCTCCGAAATCTTCAGTTTTTTGGCTTTACCCTTGTGCAAAAAAGTAAAGCTTGCAGTGCCAAGAAATGCTAATAAGCTGAAAGTAGAAGTAGATTCAGGAACAGACTTGGAATTCTCAATTTTGATAACTTGTCCTTGCCCTGGCTCATCGCCTCGGTTTGTCACGTAAATAGCATCATCAGCACCAATAGTTAAAGCAGTAGGAGACTCTAATCCATTGCCACTAAGAATAGTTGTGCGAGTCCCATCCTTGGCTATTTTAATTACAGAACCATCTAGATTACCTTTCCAGAGTGACTGATTAGCGTATTGCAAAGCATATAAATTACCCTTACTATCAAAAGCTAAGTCAGTAAGTTGGGTAAAGCCATCGGTATAAACTGTTGGTTTATCATCAGCACCAACTCGGTAGATTTTTGCTTTACCTTCTGGAAAAGGAAAACCAGTTAATTGGCTAATATAATAAGCGCCATCTGGGCCTTTAGCAATATTTGTGGGTACTGCTTGGATTTCTAATGGCGATGACGATGCACCAGAGGGAAGAATCGGATTAGTTAATGTCTGGCGGGGAATTGTGGCGATCGCTTTTAAATTACTTCCATCAGTCCCTACGCTGAGTAACTCATTAGCACCAGTATCAACTGCAACAATCTTATTTCCATCTAAAAGAAGAGAGAAGGGATTGCTAATTAGATCGCCTCCGTCGGAATTATTTGCAAGTTCATAATTAGCTAAATCAGCCACACTAGTCCAGGAATTTGTATTGAAATTAGCAGTGATGATTTTTCCTAAGTCAGTGTTACCTAATGTGGCTCGAAATGTGGGATCAGAAGCATACCCAACTGCAATATAAGGCTTACCACTGGCATCAAATTTTATATCATGAGGCCCAGCAGTATCAGTACCATCTGGTAATGCCAAAGAAGGAAGCCCTGTAAGTATACGCTCTTGTGTACCATTTCCAATTTTTGTCACAGCACCAGTTGTGCCATAACATAAAGATTGACCTGCGGCACTCGGTGAAGGAACACAAGCTCCATTTCCGCCTGTTCCTGCTTCCGTGACGTAGAGGTTGTCGTCAGGGCCAAAAGTTAGACCCCGTGGACTATTAAGATTGTCGGCAATTACTGAAAATGATGCTGCTTCTGCTGCTTTTATTCCTGAAAAAGTAGCAATACAAACACTCAAAAATGTAATTCCAAATTGTTTTAGTTTCATTAGACATCTCCAGAAATTAAATTTGCGTCAAGATAGAATAAAAAATTTTATCTTGATAAATCCTAATATTTACTGTGTTTTTAATTTCTTAATTTCGAGTTGTATCATACCATTTTCAAAAATTTTTGCAACATAATGAATTGGCTGTAGGGGCGTACAGATGTACGGCTATATCAGTAAAATCAAAGAGGTCACGTGTATATTTTCTTTGCGTACCTATATAAATGTGATATCCAAAATGTTGAATTACACAGATATTGTGTGACTACAAGGCGATCGCAGTTTGCATCAATAGATAAAGTTGTAGATCAGAAATTGCTGTGGGATCGCATAATTAGACATACCTTGTTTCGGAGCAATCAAAAATGCTTTCCTTCCCCACAACCCTGACTCCTTTGCCCGAAATCATTGATGGCTTGCCGAATATTTCTGGTTGGGAAACAGAGGTTCTCTCTGTAGTTAACCACAATCAACCAGTATTTTTAGCAACAACGAATATCCGCTTAGAAGACGTAAATGCTGTGTTTGCGATCGCTTTACACATGCACCAGCCAACTATACCAGCTGGGAATGGCGGTACACTGATCAGCAATCTGCAATATATGTTTGAACATCCAAACGTTGGGGATAACCACAATGCAGATCCTTTTGCCCATTGTTACAGCCGCATGGGTGACATGATCCCCGAACTTGTAAATCAAGGTTGCAATCCGCGTGTGATGTTGGATTACTCTGGTAATCTTCTGTGGGGACTGCGGCAAATGGGACGCGGTGATGTTCTGGATAATCTTAAACGTATCACTTGTGATCCAACCTACCAACCTTATGTAGAGTGGCTAGGTACAATGTGGAGTCATGCAGTTATTCCTTCCACACCCATAGCAGATATTAAATTGCAGATAGTTGCATGGCAACATCA
Source organism: Nostoc sp. (assembly GCF_036917535.1). GTDB lineage: Bacteria > Cyanobacteriota > Cyanobacteriia > Cyanobacteriales > Nostocaceae > Nostoc. Next base: position 76,305 of record NZ_JBALDA010000113.1, on the reverse strand, counting down.
CTTTGCCGCAATTTTTGGCTGGGAAGCACTAGCGCGAGTTAAAGGATTTTCGCCCCCAGAAATGCACCTACCAAATCACCCGGATACTCTCTTTGAATTTGTGAAAGCGCTGAAAGAATCTGGATATCGCTGGTTACTTGTTCAAGAACATTCTGTAGAAACTCTTACTGGTCAATCTCTGATTCATAAACATTTACCACATCGTCTGATTGCCCGTAATTCTCAAGGTGAAACAATTAGTATTACAGCTTTAATTAAAACCCAAGGTTCCGACACGAAATTAGTTGGTCAGATGCAGCCTTATTATGAAGCGAAAACATTATCTAAACAACAAATTGGCAATGTGTTTGTACCACCAATAGTTAGCCAAATTGGCGATGGTGAAAATGGCGGCGTAATGATGAATGAATTTCCTAGCGCGTTTAAACAAGCTTGGTGGGATATGGTAAATAATGGGGGAGGAAAATCAGGTGTAGTTGGGATGTGTGGTACAGAATATTTAGAATTAATCGAAGCTGCTGGATGCAAACCTGAAAATTATCCAACTTGTCAGCCAGTGGGACAACATCAAATTTGGGAGCAAGTTTCACCAGATAATATTCAACCACAAGCTGTAGAAAATGCCATTCAAGAATTAAAGCAAACAAACTCTAATTTTCACATGGATGGAGCCTCGTGGACAAATCATATTAGTTGGATAAAAGGATATGAAAATGTGTTGTCTCCCATGTATCAATTAAGTAGTTTATTCCATCAAAAGATTGATCCATTACTGCAAACTGACTCAGCAGAACCTATTACTAGACAATCTCAATACCGTAACGTTCTCCTATATAATCTTTTGCTGCAAACTAGTTGTTTTCGTTATTGGGGACAAGGTGCTTGGACTGACTATGCACGGGAAATTTATCAACGTGGCGAAAATTTATTGCAGATGAATTAGAACTCTTGTAAAAGTGTTTTGTGATATGATTGGGGGTTGGGTAATTTGCAAGGAGTAAATTTGATTAGGAGTGAAAATAGAGAGAGCCAAACAGCTTACTTCAAAGAAATTTAAGCCTATGACCAAAGTAAGTCGTCGAACGTTTGAGTTAATGGTTGATGTAGTGAAGGCTGATGCTCAAAAGAAGAAGAAACCACGTCGCCGTTTTAAACTAATTATTGAAGACCAAACTGCAAACAAGGTGATTTTGAAACTGCATTAACTGCAAATAAAGGCAGGGCTGTTTCATTCCCTAAAAAGCGTTACAAATCAAGGGTTATAGCGATTAAAAATTGATTACTTTGTTACCAGCGTGCCGATAAAATGAACAATTTTACTGTTGTTTAAGTGCTTAAAAGTTCATTTCCTTGTCACCCTCACTTACAATTTTTTTCGCTAACCATCTTGACAAATCCTATTTAAGATGGAATGAAACAGCCCTGCAAATAAAGGGGGTCTCAAAACCACATTATTTGCAAATGAAACTGCAAACATAATTTTCAAACCACATTAACTGCAAATAAGCCGTAACCCTTACGGTGATTTAGTTAGGGGATTTATAGCCCCAAAACTGTCCAATTTATGCATTGAGAACCTAGCCATTTGTGCTTTTATGCAATCTTGGCTACTGAGCCTAAGTGGGGAGTAAAACTGTTCAACCAATTGCCATGATGCTTTTACATCTTTTGATGGGTAGACAAAGACTATAACAGGTGATACATCTTAATAAATACTTGAATGTAGTTGTACGTATGGCTGTAATAAAACAGTTAGAGCCAGCAGCGTTGGTGCGAGAAACACGACAGCGGCTTGAACTCTCGCAAGTCAAGTTTGCTGAGAAGCTGGGCGTTTCCTTTCAAAGCATCAATCGTTGGGAAAATGGGCGGACAAAGCCTATGCCAATTGCATTGAAGCAAATAGAGTACTTGCTGCATCAGATGGGTGAGACGGGCAAAGATTTGCTGGTTAAATACTTTTGTGAGTGAGGCTGGAGACGCGATGAGCCATAATTCCCACCCCTGTGTTGCTTCAGGCAATGGTTCGTCTCAAAGCATGACCGAAGCAGGTGTCCAATTCACAGCAGAAGCAGCGAGTTGTCCAACTCAACTGCCCAATTTAGCCTTGGAAATCCTTGATAGTAGCGATGACTGCATCAAGGTGTTGGATTTAGACGGGCGACTTCTGTTCATGAGTCGCAAAGGGCAATCTTTGCTAGGCATCCAGGATATCACGTCTTTCCTCAACACCTCCTGGGTGAATTTCTGGCAAGGAGCCGACCAACAAGCCGCCATCAATGCGATCGCCAAAGCCAGAGCAGGGGAAGTTTGCACGTTCCAGGGCAATCGTCCGATGCTGAACGGCGAACCGAAGTGGTGGGATAGCAAAGTCAGTCCCATCCGAGGAGCAGACGGACAAATAGAACGGTTGTTGTGCATTTCGCGAGACATCACGGCTCGTCAGCGTGCCGAAGCAGAACGCCAGCAAATGGAAGCAGCCTTACGAGCATCAGAAGAACAATTTCGCCTATTCGCCATTGCTAGCTCAGACACGGTGTACAAGATGAGCGCAGATTGGCGCGAGATGCGTCTGCTCGAAGGTAAGAATTTCCTTGCCAGTACCCAGCATTCCAGCCAGACATGGCTAGAACAGTACATTCCTTTAAAGGAGCAGTCGCGGGTAATGTCCGCCATTGAGTCAGCCATCCGGACAAAGAGCACCTTTGAATTAGAACACCGGGTGATTAAATTAGATGGGACAGTCGGCTGGACATTTTCTCGGGCGATTCCGCTGCTGGATGCCCAAAATGAAATCGTTGAATGGCTGGGAGCTGCCAGTGATATCACCGATCGCAAGCAGACAGAATTGCTGCTGGTTGAGCAGAAACAACTGCTGGAAATAATTGCTGCGGGTACGCCGTTAGAAGACTGTCTTAGGGCTGTGTGTACCTCAGTCTTCAAGCTAAATTCTCGTGTGTGCGCCTGCTTTCTGCTAACAGATACTCAGGGCTTAACGTTTTCTCGATCGATTACCCCCGATCTTGCCCCCTCGTTTGGGCAAGGACTGCAAGATACCCCGATTAATGACTTCTGCATTGGCACCTGCGGCGAAGCGGTGTATCGCGGTCAACCCATCACCTGCATTGATATTGCCAACGACGATCGCTGGTCACAGGAATGGCGAGAGCTATGTGTGGCTCACGGCATTCTGTCCTGTTATTCCACGCCAGTCGTTGGCATTGAGGCTGTGCCTTATGGATCGCTGATGCTTTGTTTCGACCAGGCGCGAATGCCAACCAACTGGGAATATCAGCTCGCTGAGTTCGGCACTCAAATTGCCAGTATTGCCTTTGAGCGCGATCGTGCGACTCTGGCTTTGCGTCAAAGTGAAGCTTTTAATCGCAGTATCGTTGAGAGCATCTCAGACTGTATCAAAGTCTTAGACCTTAATGGCTATTTACTGACGCTCAATAAACCAGGACAATGCCTGCTAGAAATTGAAGACTCCTCGTCTTTAATTGGCGCGTTGTGGGTTGAGTTTTGGCAAGGGCCACTGCGCGAGAACGCGGCTGAGGCAGTCCATACGGCAGTGGCAGGAGGAACAGGTCGATTTAGCGGCTACTGCCCCACGATGAAAGGGACTCCTAAATGGTGGGACATTGCGGTAACGCCAATCTTGGATGTCACAGGCAAGCCGAAGGAATTGTTAGTGGTCTCACGTGATATTACCGATCGCAAACAAGCCGAAGCTGCGATCGCAACCGACCTGAAAGATACTCAACTGCTGCGTGACCTGAGCGCACGACTCGTCAGCGAAGACAGCATTCAAGTGCTTTATCAAGAGATTATCTCTACCGCGATCGCCCTCACACGAGCCGATGCTGGCACGGTGCAGATGCTCGATCAGACGACCCAGGAGCTATTGCTGCTGGCGACCCAGGGCTTTGATCGCACGATGACCAATCATTTCTACCGTGTCAATGCCAGTTCTCATACCTCCTGCGGCATCACGCTGCAAAATGGCAATCCCACCTTTGTCGATTTTGATGTGCCAGAGAGCGAAGACCCCGACGGCTCATGTCGAATGCACGTGGAGGCAGGCTATCTCTCAGCCCAGTCCACGCCGCTAATGACTCGTTCGGGCAGAGTAATTGGCATGGTTTCAACCCACTGGCGCACTCACCGCCGACCCAGCGATCGCGAACTCCGATTTCTGGCTTTGCTGGCCCGTCAAGCCGCTGATTTGATTGAGCAACGGCAATTTGAGCAGGCATTGCGCCAGAGCGAATCGCGCTTCCGCCTGATGGTAGAAAGTGCCAAAGAATATGCCATCTTCACCCTCGACTTGAATGGCGTTGTCACCAGTTGGAATGCGGGTGCCGAACGCCTCCTGGGTTATTCAGAAGTCGAAATTGTCGGTCGCAACGGTCGCATTGTCTTTACGCCAGAAGACAACGAACAGGGACAAGCCGCTCGCGAGATGCAGTTGGCTCTAACGCAAGGACGAGCAGAAAACGAACGCTGGCATTTGCGGCAAGACGGCAGCTGCTTTTGGGGCAGTGGATTGATGATGCCATTACAGGACGAAGCGGGCACGACGCAAGGATTTGTCAAAATTATGCAGGACAAAACCGCCGAAAGACAAAATGCAGCCGAACGCGAACAGCTTTTGCAGCAGGAACAAGCCGCACGAGTCGAAGCCGATCGCGCCAACCACATCAAAGACGAATTTTTAGCTGTGCTGTCTCATGAGTTGCGATCGCCCCTCAACCCAATTCTCGGCTGGACTCAACTGCTGCGTAACGGTAGCTTGGACGCAGCCAAAACTGCTCAGGCAATTGAAACGATCGAGCGCAACGCCAAACTTCAGGTGCAGTTGATTGAAGACTTGCTCGACCTCTCTCGCGTCTTGCGCGGCAAGTTGAGTTTGAATGTCATGCCCGTCAATCTGGATCAAGTGATTCTGGCTGCATTAGAAACGGTGCGCCTCTCTGCGGAAGCCAAATCACTGCACATTCAGACGACCCTTGCACCGCTAACCCGACCCGTAAACGGGGATGCCGGACGGTTGCAGCAGGTCGTGTGGAATCTGTTATCAAATGCTGTGAAGTTCACGCCCAAAGAAGGTCAGATTACCATTACACTCACCCAAACCGCAAACGCTGCTCAGATTCAAGTCACCGATACCGGCAAAGGCATTCATCCTGACTTTCTGCCTGATGTGTTTGAACACTTCAGGCAAGAAGATAGCACCACGACCCGCAAATTTGGTGGCTTGGGATTAGGATTGGCAATCGCTCGGCAAATTGTGGAACTGCACGGCGGCACGATTGGGGCGACAAGTGCAGGCGAAGGACAAGGGGCAACCTTCACAGTTCAGCTACCGCTGCTAAACACCAGCAACACGCCTGCCCCAATTGAACCGCTGGCGACCCCGCGACCTTTAGACTTGCCACTCTCGCAAGTGCGAGTGCTGGTCGTTGACGATGAAACCGATACCCGCGACTTAACGGCGTTTGTCCTAGAGCAAGCAGGTGCAATCGTGACGGCGGCTCCATCGGCAGTTGCAGCATTAGAGCATCTGACTCACTTAGAATTTGATGCGTTAGTGAGCGACATTGGGATGCCAGAACTGGATGGATATGCGCTGATGCGTCAGGTGCGGCAACGTTCACAGGGCATTCCAGCCATTGCGCTGACCGCTTATGCCGCAGAAGCAGATCAGCAGCAAGCCTTGCACACTGGGTTTCGACAGCATTTAGCCAAACCTGTGGACCCAGAAGCTTTAGTGCAAGCGATCGCCACTTTGTGTGGACGCGAGCAAGCGGGAAGGGGATGAATCAGCAGGTATTGCCTGACCAAACCTGGGCACGACAGATGTAGGTGGATGATGGTTGCAGGTTAACCCTTATAGATGTAGCGAACTGCAAACATAAATCTGATAAAAGAATCAATTTAATCCAATAATTTCAGATATTAATCAATAACTGAAAGAATGTTTAGTGCCATCTTTTTAGTTGGCGGTAAGCGAAGCCATGCCGTAGGCTTATCGCTAGATAATACTTGCTAAAACACAATGACAACCTCTTACTATTTTAATGTCCCAAAATGGAAATTAAGATAACCCTCAATCATCCCACAAAATATTTATGCAAGAGTTCTATTGAACAGGGGATGGAAACTAGTACAGCTTGGCATAAACAAACATACCATTCAAAATGACGCGAAAGCCCGGAATACAATACTTTTGACTTTTGACTTCCGCCTTGCGGTACTAGGGAGTTGATTTTGGAGAAAATGCTCCCCAAGTTTGTTAAATATGTTTTGTATCGTTAGATACAGCAAAAAATAAACAACCAGGTGAATCGTGATTTAGTTCAAGTAAGTGGGAAGTCTAAATGTAAGTTAATGGGTGCTGATATCTGAATTGAATTAGCACGCTAGTACTCAAACTTACGAGAAGGTGGCAAGTAGTTGTGTTTCGAGTTGTTGTTGGTCATAGTGACGATCCTGATTCTCAAAATGCGATCGCTGAAGTTCTTCAAGAATGTAGCCGTTCCCTTGCAGGAGCAATTCCTCAGGCTGGACTTTTATTCACTGCTATAGACTTTGACCATGCGTTAATTTTGCAACGCATCCAGGATGCTTTCCCCGCAATTGAGTTGATTGGTGGAACTACAAATGGAGAAATCTCCTCAATTCTGGAGTTTCAGCAAGATTCTCTAACTTTAATGCTGTTTGCTAGTGATGATATGGAAATTCGGGCAGGTATTGGACGAGGAGCATCCAAAAATCCAACCCTTGCAGCCCAAGAAGCGATCGCCCAAGCAAAGGCAAAGAGTGTCTCCTTGCCACAATTGTGCCTCACCTTTCCTGATAGTCTGACGAGCAATGGGGTCTTGATTTTAGATGGTTTAAAACAAAGTTTGGGAGAGGATGTTCCGATCATTGGAGGAATGGCTGCCGATGATTATACCTTTGATAAAACCTACCAATTCTTCCAGGGTGAAGTCTTAAGTGATTCAGTGCCAGTGCTGCTGTTCTCTGGACAACTATTATTTTCCCACGGAGTTGCCAGCGGTTGGACTCCTATCAGTCAACGTAGCCGTGTAACTAAAGTTAATGGCAACGTAGTCTATGAAATTGATGGACAGCGTGCCTTAGATTTTTACCAGCACTATCTTGGTGAAGAACGATTTGCGGCTAACTATGCCATCCATGCTCTGGCGGTTTTTGAGGATCAAAACCATTTTTATATGCGGGCACCCAATGGTTACGATCAACAATCTGGTAGCGTTACCTTCTTCTCTGATATTCCTGAACAGGCAGTTGTACAAATCACCGATGCAACTCGTGACAATATTCTGTCAGCTTCTGAGGCATCCCTAAAGAATGCTCTTGCGGATTATCCCGGTGTGGAGCCAACAGCAGCGTTACTTATTTCCTGTGCAGCCCGGCGGCGAATTCTGGGAACTCTGGCAAAACTTGAGTATCAGCTTGTAAAAACTCATTTATCAGAGGCATTACCTTGCTGTGGTTTCTACGCTTACGGTGAAATTGCTCCTTTGATGAGCAAAGGTCAAACGCAATTTCACAATAAAACATTTGTCACACTACTAATAGGGACAAAATGAGTAGTGTATGGATAACCAAGACGATTCCATACAGATCCAAGAGTTGGAAAAGACAAACCGTATCTTGCAAAAAAAGCTGGAACGCTGCGAAGCTGAACGCCGCCAACTAGAAACTGACATTAGCACAAAGGAATTTTTATTGAAGAAAGTCATTTGTGAGTTAGAAGACTCTCGCACAGACTTGCAGCATAGAAGCCAAGAGTTAGAAAATACGTTAGATAGTTTGCATAAAATGCAAGCTCAAATGATTCAAAACGAAAAGATGTCTGCCTTGGGTCAAATGGTGGCAGGCATTGCTCACGAAATCAACAATCCTGTTAGCTTTATTTACGGAAACCTCAGCCATATAAAGCAATATACCCATGATTTACTACGACTGGTCGAGCTTTATCACCGTTACTTCCCCAACCCACCTGCTGAAATTCAAACCGAAAGCAAAACCATCGATTTAGACTTTCTAAAAAAAGATGCGATTATGGTATTGGACTCAATGAATATTGGGACGGAGCGTATCCGAGATATTGTGCTTTCACTACGTAACTTCTCGCGCCTAGATGAAAGTGAGTTCAAAGCAGTAGATATTCATGAAGGCATCGACAATACTTTGATGATTTTGCAGCACCGCATCAAAGCCACTGACAAAAGTCCAAAGATTCAGATTATCAGAGACTACGGTAATTTATCCAATGTAGAATGCTACGCCGGACAGCTAAACCAGGTATTTATGAATATTATAGTAAATGCTCTCGATGCCCTTGAAGAACTCAATACCAAACGAACTGATCAAGAAATCCGAGATAATCCCAGTTGGATCACGATTCGTACCTCTGTCGTTGATTCAGAATGGATAAAAATTGCGATCGCAGACAATGGTTCTGGGATTCCCGAATCGATTCAAAAACAGATTTTCGATCCCTTTTTCACAACCAAACCTGTTGGTAAGGGAACAGGAATGGGAATGGCTATCAGCTATCAAATCATCACCAAAAAACATGGTGGCAAGTTAGAATTTTTTTCCACACCTGGAAAGGGAACGGAGTTTGTGGTTCAAATTCCTATCCAGCAGAAAATTTGTCTAATCTAACGCGACGTTATGATGCGTATTCTGAATTCTGAATCAATCAAACTAAAGGTAATAAAATTTCAAATTTTGTACCTATACCAATCTGTGAATGGAAATTTAATTTTCCGCCATGTCTGACGGTGATAATTCGGTAACTTACTGCTAAACTAGTATTTTTACCATTTTTTGCTTCCAGAGAAAAAGACTCCATAATTTGCTGTTGCAATTCTTGAGATATTCCCGAACCATTGTCAGCAATGCGAATTAATATCCAACGAGAATCTGGTGCATCTAGGCTGCTTGCTTCTTGCGAAATAACTTCTGTGGTAATCTCAATTCGGGGTTTTTGAACAGTATTTGTCTCTTCTAAATGTAGCTGCTGTCGCACTCCTTCATTGAGTAAAGTATCCACAATTTCACTTAAAATATTCATCAAAACCTGGTTTAATTGCCCCATAAAGCAATACACTGGAGGTAATTGACCGTAGTATTTGACAATTTCAATTTCTCCTTGAAGACGGCTATTAATTAGTAAAATAATACTATCTATACAGGCGTGTAAGTCTACTGGCTTGGGATAAAGCTCATCAATATGACAGAAATTTTGCAAGCTAGTAACGAGTTTTTTTAATCTTTCCGCTCCCGTGCGAATACTAGCAAGCGATCGCGACAAATCTTGTTCTAAAAAATCAAATTCAATCTCTTCTTTAATCTGATTAATTGCCGGAGAAACTGATGATAACTCTTGCTCGTAAGCCGCTATGAGTTTGAGTAAATCTTGACTGTAGTTTGAAACATAAATTATATTACCCCAAATAAAACCTACTGGGTCTAAAATTTCGTGGGCTACGCCGTCCACTAAACGTCCCAAATTTGCCATTTTATCATTTTGAATCATTTGGGCTTGACTGCGTTCATAGCGGATCAAATTGTCGATCCCCCGAATTTGCCAAGAAATAATATTTAATTCTTGGACATCTAATAATCTATAAGCACCAGATTCCGTTTGTACGACAATTGGTTCTGCCAATAATTCAGGCGATCGCTTTAAGCTAAGTTGCATTGTTGTTAAAATCGATGTTGTATCGCTAACAAGCAACATCGGTGTCCGCACATAGCTGTAGAGAACAGCTAATGGTTGCTGAACAAATAACTCTTGTCCGAATGGGCGAATCAAAAATTCCAGTAGTCGCCGCCGCGAAATCATTCCAATAAACTGTCCCTGTTCTACCAAAATTACTCCTGGTAGCAGGGGGTATTTTTCCAAAAAACTAGCCACTTCCATCCCGGTGTGGTTGATTTCCACCGAGAAGTTGTACATTGGTAGTTCTTGGAGGGTTGAATCTAAACTAAGATCGCGATCGCTACCCTCAGACAAAAATGGCGGTGAGATTTGGCAACTAAATTCTTCTGGCACTAGACACCCTGATTTTTTCAAAGACAGGTAAAGAATAAGTTAATATTTTACATTCTGCCACCCTTAAAATCCGGTTTTAGTTTAGGTATCTAATAAAACTAGTGGTCTATCAATCTAAAAATCTTTTTTAGGCGACTGGAAGTAATTGGCGTGCGATTTCCGGTCTGGGTGGAGAATATTGAAAAAGCGATGTCTACGACGGGCTACGCCTACGCAAGCTAAACTAAAAATAACCTTTACCAAGAGTGCAAAGGTAGCGTTATGACCTCTGTAACCAATCCACCCGACGCTCTTACTCCTTTTCCCGATCATACCCAGCTTCCTGAGTCCGATGGTACGTTTGTGAAAAATTGGCAAGAACATCCCCAAAGCATTCTACTAACTGACTCAATCACACTCTTCCTTAAGCAATTAAATCTTGAAGGTGAATACTGTATAGGGCAAGACTTAGGCATTTACTGGCGCTTGACCGATCCTCCTGAAAAAGGCGCAGAAGCACCAGATTGGTTTTATGTACCGAATGTACCGTTTTTGCTCAATGGACAAACGCGACGTTCTTATGTGTTGTGGCGAGAATTTATTGCCCCGTTGATTGTCTTAGAATTTGTCTCTGGGGACGGTAGTGAAGAACGGGATAAAACTCCTTTGAAGGGTAAATTTTGGATTTATGAGCAAGTTATTCGTCCTCCCTTTTACGGCATTTATGAAGCGAGTAAAGCCAGCCTAGAAGTTTATCATCTGATTGAAGGGCGGTATCAAATTTTACCAGTAAATGAACGAGGACATTATCCTATAGTTGCTTTGGGTGTTGAATTAGGTTTATGGCAGGGAGAATATCAGAATGTGGAATTACCCTGGCTGCGTTGGTGGGATTTACAAGGTAATTTGTTGTTGAATGGCGATGAAAGAGCCGAACAGGAATCTCAAAGAGCTGAACAGGAATCCCAAAGAGCTGAACAGGAATCCCAAAGGGCTGAACAGGAATCTCAAAGAGCCGATCGCTTAGCTGCCCAATTGCGATCGCTCGGCGTTGAACCAGAAACCTAATACCGTACTACGAATTACTAATTATCAATTAAAAAAAGGCTGGTGTAAAAGAGTCATCTGTGGCTTAATTTGTTTAGACACAAATTTTTACTGCTATCAGGGTAATCACGATGACAAATAGACCTCCTTCCGAACCGGAGTCATCTCAAAAAACTGCCCTTGGCTTTGATGAATTTATAGCCATTCTGGTTGCCTTCGCCACTATCGGAGCGATTCTTTTTTGGTCATTGTCTCGTAGGGATTCTAGTTGGAACTTAAACGGGCTACTGTTGCCTTCCTCCACTCCGTCTCCTAGTGTTCAACCAAATCAAGTATTGCCCTCTCCTGCTGCCAAGGTAAAACCTTATGCAGTCCCCAACAACGTTTTGCCGTCTTCTCCACCTGAAGCTATTGTTGAACCCACAACACGTTCATTCCCAACTAACAGCGCAACTCCTTACCGCGCAATATTACCATCTATTCTGATAATCCCAACTCAATCCCCACAACCACAAACATCTGTATCCTCTCCCACAGAACTTGAGTCATCAGTTAAATCATCAGCGTTGCCTTTAGTAACTCCGGCAAAACCAAAATCAATCATTCCGCCGCCAATTGCATTTAATGATGTGCCGAATAATTTTTGGAGTCGGCGTTTTATAGACGTTCTTTCTGCCCGTGGGATTCTCAAAGGGTTTCCTGATTACTCTTTTAGACCAAATCAGCCTGTAAACCGTGCTGAATTTGCTGCTATCCTGCAAAAAGCCTTTGAGCAAGAACCGTCTAAGACTGCGATCGCATTTCAAGATGTACCAACAAAATTCTGGGCAACTCCAGCAATTGACCAAGCCATCAGTGCCGGATTTCTCAAAGGCTACCCGAAAAAAACCTTCAAACCACAACAAAATATTTCACGAGTGCAAGTTTTAGTTGCCCTTGTCAGTGGGTTGAATTTGAAAGCACCCACTTCCCCAAATCAGATTATCAGTGTCTATAAAGATGCTAAAGATATTCCACCTTATGCTACTGGCAAAATCGCTGCTGCTACAACCAATGGTCTGGTAGTTAACTATCCAAATCCCCAAATCCTCGATCCCAACAAAGTAGCTAGTCGGGCACAAGTGGCAGCAATGATTCATCAAGCTTTAGTAAAACGGGGCAAATTGGAGGCAATTACATCTCCTAATATAGTGCGTAGGCGTAGCCTGCCGCAGGCATCGCCCAAAATATCTTCAGAATTTTTGCAGACTCCAAAACCGAACCCAAAAGTTAAATTGCCCACCAGAGGTTCGTCTCAACAATAATTATCAATTCGTAATTCAACCAAGGATTTAGAAGGAGCGAGTTCTATACGAAGTGTTAATCAACTTCGTAGGGAATTTTGAGAGAAGTCTGAACGCCGACTTTCGGCGTTCAGACTTCGGTAATTAGGAATTACAGCATACTTCTACACAGAGCAAGCTACACGTAGCGTCTGGTAGAGAAGCGATAATTAGATACTAAGCTTCTGGAATTTGTTTACCGACAACTTGTGATTTAAGAGTGGTGATTTCACTAGTTAACTCTTTCCTGGTTGAGGCTTTGAGTAAATAGCGGTAAACAAACCAGGCAGAGTAACCAATACCGATCAACTCAAAAGTAGGTGCTACCAACGGGATATCATTCAAAGCATCTAATATTGCCAAGAGTACTTTAACTCCAACAATTGATCCTACAATTAAACCAATTGTTACCAGGGGTTGCTTATATTGATTAAAGAAGCTTCCCAGATATTCTGGCAATGTTGCTAAAAAGGTAGAAATTTGCTCTCCGTATTTTAGCCATTCGTCTTGAGACTGTGCAGGAGGCTGAAGTTTGGTGATGGTTCCCGTCTGAGTGTTGATCTCTGCCACTGTAGTATCTTTGGATGCGGTTTCGGTAAATTCTTGTTCTGGCATTTTCACTCCTATGAATTTGACAGTTGAGTTTTTCTAATTTGGATAATTACAACCAAAAGGTTGTTGATTAGTTAATGCACTTGTGCATCAGTTCAATTAGGTGAAGGGCACAAAAGGGTTTTAGTGTCCTATAACCATAATTGACCCGTACTATCTACTGCATCAACTACAAGGTAGACAGTCAGTAGGAGGATAAAACTCAGAAGGCAGCAGATGTATTATAATCAACTTCCTGAGTTCTATTTTTGGAATCAACTGGAATCCTCAGGTTGTGATTATCCCATTCCATGTCATTTGCTCATAATCGTACTAAATATTAAGTACAAATCATGCAAAAATCAGTCTACCTCTAATTTATATAAGCCTAGAAGCCGATTTTATCTGATATTAAAGCTATCTTAAGCCGCGTTCGTCAATTAAGGCATTCGTATTGATTTTAATACGTAATAAAAATTTTTGTGTGTTAAGATGGACTAGACTTTTAACCTATTTTATGATATATACGCCTGGGATGAGGTAGTAGGCAGACAAGGGGACAAGGGGACAAGGGGACAAGGCGATAAGGAAACAAGGGAGACAAAGGGAAATTATTGAACAAATCTCTCCCAAGTCTCCCCCTCTTCCTTGTCTACCTTGTCTCTTCTTCATACCCAATGCCCAATGCCCAATGCCCAATGCCCAATGCCCAATGCCCCATACTCCATCCCCAACAAGTATCTAACCTTTTGTTTTTTTCCTGATTGTATTAATTTTATAGAGAAGCAGTAAGGTAGAGTAGTGGCGTAGGCGATCGCAAGAACTTATTGCTTGCTATCAACCGCATATTGAAGAAAGTAGTGTGGTAAGGAGAAGACGCTCTCAGGCGGGTCTTTAGTGCAGAAAACTATATCGTTGCTCCTAAAAAAAGTGAATTTCTATCAAAGTTAGTAATTATACTTAGTAAAAATGTTGTAAAATTTACTTATATAATTTAAGGTGATGCTAATTATCTAGCAAGCAATGATTTGCTCTGGCGATAAAAGAAGATAATGTAGATGTTAATGACTAAATTAAGGTATTTTGACAATCTAGACTAATTTTGATTATTTTTGCGGGAAGGCAAGGAGGTTTGAGAAATGCCAACTCAAAAGCCAACCCCTATCTACAGCAGTTCAGAAAGCAAAAAAGTGTTAGCTGAAGAGCCATCGACAGACGAACTCCCAACTATAGAATTTCCTTCACGAGGAAAACTCAAAGCTAGTTCTTGGCGTATCCATCAAAAAATTGGCTATGGGTACTTTGTAGCTATCGGAATTGGCTTTTTTGGCTCACTGACTGGGTTAGTGATTGCTAATTACTATCGGGGAAGGGAAGTTAGACAATTCAATCAAGCTTATGAACAAGGACAACTACTGAGTAATTATAAAGATGCAGTAGTAGGGGCGCAATTACATAGTTCTAACCTAGTTGCTGTATTAGAAAATTCACAACAACTGCAAAGTAAAAAAGCTGATTTTTTGAAGAATGTTGAAAAAGCCAAGCAACTAGAGTCAAATATTGGCGGATTTATCGATAGTAAACCTAAAAGATTAGCAGCAACAAGTTCGACTTTACAGACCTTATTGCTGGATTATAAGACTAATTTAAAAGCCTACGTTGACCAAATAGAAGTCGTATTACAGAAAATTGATTCCCCAAAAGTACAACCTCAGAAGATTTCCTCTGCCCGATCGCAGTTATTAACAATAATGCGTGGTGAAACAGCCATGCAGCTAGACCAGCTTTCTCAAAGCTTGACTAACATTCTGCAAACTGCACAAGAGCAAGAGCAAGAAAGGCAAAAAGCCGTTGAGCAGGCGAGAATAGTTGAGCGATTCATCGTGATCGTGAGTATGCTGGTTTCGGTAGCGATCGCAGCTATTGTCGCTTGGCGTACCAGTCGGGCGATCGCTGAACCAGTTATCACTGTAACCCAAGTAGCTGAACAAGTTGCCAGGAAACATAATTTCGACTTGCGAGCACCCGTCACCACTGAAGATGAAATTGGCCTACTCGCCAAATCTTTAAATCGTCTAATTGAGCGAGTATCTGAGCGAACCAAAGAACTACAACAAGCTAAAGAATTAGCCGAAGCTGCTAGCAAAGCAAAAAGCGTATTTTTGGCCAATGTCAGCCACGAATTACGCACACCATTAAATGCTGTCATTGGCTTAAGCCAACTACTAGAAGACGACGCTACTGATCTTGGTTTATCAGTAGATTTTATCACAGATTTAGAAACGATTAACGCTGCTGGTAAGCATCTACTGCACTTGATTAACGAAATCCTCGACTTGTCAAAAATTGAAGCGGGGAAAATGACCTTGTATCCTGAGACATTCGAGATTGCAACGCTGATTCATAACGTTGTCCTCACAGTCAAACCAGCTATAGAAAAAAATGCCAATGTTTTAGAAGTGAATTTTGATGAGCAACTTGGCACCATGTATGCCGATCAAACTAGGATGCGGCAGGTGTTGTTAAACTTACTCAGCAACGCCAGTAAATTTACTACAAACGGCAAGGTGACGCTGACAGTCAACAGAGAAAAGGATGAATTCCGACTGGAGGCTCCTTTGGGCAGCATTATTTTCACCGTTACCGACACAGGTATTGGTATGTCTAACCATCAACAACAGCAGTTATTTCAACCTTTTACACAAGGTGATACCTCAACTACGAAAAAGTATGGAGGTACGGGACTGGGATTAGCAATTAGCCGCCACTTTTGCCAGATGATGGGTGGTGAAATTATTGTCAAAAGTCAGCCAGGTATTGGCTCTACTTTCACTATTCGTCTGCCAATGACTGTGCAGGATTGAATTGGGCATTGGGCATTGGGCATTGGGCATGGGCTAAACAGGGCATGAAGAAGAGACAAGGTAGACAAGGAAGAGGGGGGAGACTTGGGAGAGATTTGTTCAATAATTCCCCTTGTCCCCTTGTCTCCCTTGTCTTCCGACTCCCCTGCTCCTCCTCATTTGGGAATCCTTTGCCGAATTAAGTAATAATAGTCACCCTCCCTGTATCCAAGTCGTAACGACCTCCGACAATTTTCAATTTGCCGGACTCCACCTGCTCAGTTAAAAGCTTTGAGTGCTTCAACCGTTCAATTTGATATTGCACATTTGCCACCACAGCGTTTTCAACTGCATCACCCGACTGATCCTTGACCTTTGTTACGGCTGGCTTAATTGCCTTAACAAAAGTACTAATATCACCAAGTAACGATTGGTTTTGGACAGCAGCGGTTACAGCCCCGCAACGCTCATGACCCATCACCATCAATAGCGGAGAACCTAACAAGACAACTGCATATTCAATACTGCCGATCGCTTCATGTGTAGCAATATTTCCGGCAATCCGAACATCAAAAATGTCCCCAATGCCTTGATCAAAAACAATTTCTGCGGGTACTCGTGAATCCGCACAACTAAGAATAGTTGCAAATGGATGTTGAGCTTGAGCAACTTCCTGCAACCGCAGTGCAGATTGATCGGGGTATTGAGGATGATGCTGAATAAATCGCTGATTTCCCTCTATCAGCTTTTGTAAGGCTGCATCGGGACTGAGGGATTCAGGAGAAGTTGAGGGTATTTCGGCAGCTTTCGCCTGTTCAACCCGCCAGAGTAAATCGCTGGCAGATAACATCATCCCAAATGCCCCGGTCATTCCTAACTTCAAAAAGTCACGACGTTCCATGAAATGCTTCATTGAATTTATCACTCTCCTACATCGACGCGACACATCTGACAGAGCGAATCTCCATCACATCGGAAACGTAGCAAGTACCTCCGAACTTATTAAGGAGTGGTTTGATATTTTCGACAACAGGCTTGAGTTGTTCTGGCATACAAAACGCGAGGATGTAAACATTATCAAGCATGGTCATGTCTAAATCTTCTGTCGTTCCTCGTAATCCTTTACCAGCAACATTTCGGATTATGGCATGGTTATGTACACCCGACTTGTCTAATTTCTCTAAAATTTTGGCAAGCTCAAAGGAGTTGGCGATAATTTCTATCTTTTTAACTACGTGCATATTCTTAGCTCCAAAATAGGTTAATTCCGTAGAGATATAACGGAATTCCCACAATAATATTGAATGGAAATGTCACTGCTAAAGCGGTGGAAACATACAGGCTGGGATTTGCTTCTGGTACAGTCATTCGCATCGCTGCTGGGACAGCAATGTAAGAAGCACTGGCACACAATACAGCGAACAACAGTGAATCTCCGCGAGGCATACCGATGAATTTGGCGATCGCTAACCCAACGCCTGCATTGAGTATTGGAATTAGTATGGCAAATAAAATCAGGAAAACTCCGGTTTTTTGCAAGTCTTTAATTCTTCTAGCAGCCACCAATCCCATGTCTAGTAAGAAGAAAGTGAGAACGCCATAAAATAACCCTTGAGTAAAGGGTTCTAATACATGCCAACCGTGTTCTCCTGTCAAGACACCTATCAATAGACTACCGACTAATAGAAAAACTGAACTATTAAGAAATGCTTCTTGCAAAACTTCCGGCCACGAAAACTCTCGCTTTCCATCGTTGGTGAATATATTCACCAAAATTAGACCAACTATAATCGCTGGAGATTCCATCAGGGCAAGGGCTGCTACCATGTAACCATCAAAAGTAATGCCAAGCTCAGTCAAAAAAGCGCTAGCCGTGATGAAGGTAACGGCACTGATAGAACCGTAGGTGGCTGCGATCGCCGCCGCATCGTAAGTATCCAATTTCAACTTCAGGATAAAAAAGGTGTAAATTGGAACAACACAAGCCATCATCATCGCTGCCGCGAGTGTGAGAACTACTTCCTGATTTACACCGCTTTTGATTAGTTCTACCCCTCCTTTAAAACCAATCGCAAGCAGCAGATACAACGAAAAGAGTTTGGGCACTGGTGCGGGAATTTCTAGATCGGACTTGACAAAAACAGCACTCATGCCTAAAAAGAAAAACAAGACTGGCGGATTTAAAATGTTGGATACAATTAAGCTAAAATCCATATCCACCCCTCCTTGTATTGGTTAAACCTGAAATTAAAGAAATTTTTCATCTTTAAAAATTTAACGGTTGAATCATGATGTATCGTGTATTGCTACCCTATGTCAATTGGGTACGCAAGGAGTGAATAGTCCTATTGGTGACAATACTTATTGGTTAGGTGTTAAACAACGCTGAGAACAGAAAAAGTGAGAGCTTGCCCAACATTTTTTGATGTTGGATTCCCCGTCGCTGATCTTACGACAGAAAGTGTCAGAAGAACTGACGATCAACCTATGTAGCGTATGAAAAATTAACGTATTGTAGGGACAATACCTTGCGGGAAGCCGTTTTGCGTCTACATGAATTGCCTATACACAAACCTTGCTTAAATCCTAGTATTTTTTGATTTATATTTATAACAGTTTTGTAAATCCCGCTTGCTGAAAATGACGGTCAGATGTAAAAGCTTGAGTAATCCCCTCCTGTGTCATCACCGCAAAGCTAATACAGTCAGTTAACCCCCAATCTTTATCAGGACGCTGGCTATATAACATCCAACCTTCATCCAACAATTTTTGACCAAAAGGGATGATTTGCACACTTTTTAAAAGTCGCAAACTGTTGATGAAAGCAACTGTCTGAACACGGCTGACTGGTGTACACAGAGCATCTGCAACCTCCAATAGTATAAACTCTGTTGTCACCAAGGGTATTTCTAAGCGCAGAAGTCTATCCATTACCTCACTTGCCTGGTGATGAAGATTATCCCTAATATTAAGAAGGGCAATCCAGGCAGCTGTGTCTACAAAAACTTTCGTCAAAGTTATGATTCTCGCTTTGGCATTCCATAGAGATAATGGTCATGCTGGTATGCCAAGTCGTCAATATCTGTATCAACTGCACAGTTTTTGATCAACTGCCTCAGTTTATCCCAATCTGAGTCTTCTGGCGTTGCTGGCCCAAGTGTAGGGTTTTCTTCGACAAACACGATTATAACTGACTGTCCCTCATGCCCTTCAATTGGTTCGTTAGGATGAACCACACCGTTTTGGAATGTGCCTTTGACTGACAGCATAGCTTTTTCTTGCTTCTACATAAATCATGATAGAGTACCATTCTGGTTAAGAATATTGCCACACAATCTTTGTTGACCAACTTTCGTTAGGATATTGTAACCTGGGCAATAGCAACTCTCTATTGATGTGACGCCAGGCGTAGGCGTAGCCCGTCGGAGACATCGCTTTTTCACATCCATGACAACAACCATCGACTTTCTCAGTCACCTTAACCCCAGTCAACGTCAAGCTGTCGAACATTACTGCGGCCCGTTGCTAGTTGTTGCTGGCGCAGGTTCCGGTAAAACCCGAGCGCTGACTTATCGCATTGCGAATCTAATTCTGAAACACCGTGTCGATCCAGAAAATATCCTGGCGGTTACTTTTACCAACAAAGCCGCGCGGGAAATGAAAGACCGGATTCAACGGCTGTTTGCTGAACAACTGGCGATGAAACAACACGGTCAGCGTTTAGAGTTGTTGACAGAATACCAACAAACGCTACTGCGATCGCAAGTTTACAAAGATACGATCAAAGACTTATGGTGTGGCACTTTCCACAGTCTATTTTCTCGCATTCTCCGCTTTGATATTGAAAAATATATAGACGAAAAAGGACGGCGTTGGAATCGCAATTTCTCTATCTTTGATGAATCAGATGTCATCAGTCTGATCAAAGAAATCGTTAATAAAGAGCTAAATTTAGACGATAAGAAGTTTGATGCCCGCTCTGTCCGCTACGCTATTAGTAATGCGAAAAACCAAGGTTTATCACCCCAAGAATTTGAGCGAGATCAACCTAATTATCGCGGACGGGTAATTGCCCAAGTTTATAATTTATATCAAGATAAATTAGCACAAAACAATGCTCTCGACTTTGACGATCTAATCCTTGTACCTACGAGATTATTTCAACAAAACGAGCAAGTATTGGGTTACTGGCATCGCAAGTTTCGTCATATACTCGTAGATGAATATCAAGATACTAACCGCACTCAGTATCAACTGATTAATTTATTAGTTACTAATGGCGAAACCAAAAAGAGCGAATGGGAATGGGAAAATCGCTCAGTTTTTGTTGTCGGCGATGCAGACCAATCAATTTACAGCTTTCGGATGGCAGATTTCACCATCTTGCTAGGATTTCAGGAAGACTTTGGCGATGGTTTGGTAGATGATGACACCCGGACGATGGTTAAGTTAGAAGAAAACTATCGTTCTTGTGAAAATATTCTCCAAGCAGCTAATGAACTAATTGAAAATAACACTCAACGGATTGATAAAATCCTGAAGGCGACACGGGGGGCGGGTGAACAGATTACTTATCATAAAGCCGATGAAGAACTTGCAGAAGCGGCATTTGTAATTAATCAAATTAGCACTTTAAAAAATCAAAATCCCGAGTTGGACTGGGGTAGTTTTGCCATACTTTATCGAACGAATGCCCAATCTCGTCCCTTTGAAGAATTGTTGGTGAAATATCAAATTCCTTACACAGTTGTGGGAGGAATGAGATTTTACGATCGCAAAGAAATTAAAGATGTCATCGCATATTTAAGAGCGATCGCTAACCCAGCTGATACAGTCAGTTTATTGCGAGTTATCAATACTCCTCGCCGGGGAGTTGGCAAAACGACTATTGATGCTTTGGTGAACGCCTCCCAACAACTAGGGACAACCCTGTGGGAAATACTCAGCGACGAAACATCAGTTAATACATTAGCTGGACGGGCGACAAAAGCTGTAAATAGCTTTGCCGCAATGATTAGCCGTTGGCAAGGACAAATCGGTACGCTTCCCGTGACTGAGGTTTTGCAAGGAATATTAGAAGATTCTGGTTACGTTCAAGACTTGATGAATCAAGGCACAGATGAAGCCACAGATCGGATACAAAACGTTCAGGAACTTTACAACGCCGCGCTGCAATTTCAAGAAGAAAACGAAGAGGTTTCCCTGCGAGAATTTCTCAATAGTGCCGCCCTCAGTTCCGATTTAGATAATTTAAAAGAAGGGCAAACAGCCGTTTCTTTGATGACTTTGCACGCTTCCAAAGGTTTAGAATTTCCTGTGGTGTTTCTGGTGGGATTAGAACAAGGGCTATTTCCCGGCTTTCGTTCCCTAAGCGATCCTGCATCTTTGGAAGAAGAACGTCGCTTGTGTTATGTGGGGATTACTCGCGCCCAAGAAAGGTTGTATTTATCACACGCGCGTGAACGCCGTTTGTATGGTTCTCGTGAACCTGCTGTGCGATCGCAATTTCTCGACGAATTACCAGAAGAATTATTAACTACTCAACGCCTGAGTCGTCAAAGTTATACTAAAAGTGCTTCTACTCCCAATGGAAAACAAGATACAAAGCAGAATTGGCAAGTAGGCGATCAAGTATTACATAAAACTTTTGGTCTTGGTGAAATCACTCATGTTTTTGGAACGGGTAGTAAGATGTCTGTAGCTATTAAATTTGCTAACTTAGGACAAAAAATTGTTGACCCCAGAGTAGCGCAGTTGCAACGAGTAGAGTAAGCTTTTACGCAAAGAAAATTGCACATTAACTAGTGAAGGTTGTCCTTTGTCAAAAGTCCTTTGTCTTTAGAAACACTTCTGGACTAATGACTAATGACGATCTATACGGAGTTTGTGCAATAAATATATAGGCGCATTAGTTTAAGAGGTATATAAACGACCAAATAGACTATATTTTGATGGTGCATTGCTACAGAACAAGCTGTGTCAACTACAGAAGAAGCATTTATAGCTCCAGAACATAACTAAAGCTCCTGTTTTACTTAATCATTTTTGGATTTTTTATAATTAATCATTAAATTTCTTAAATATAACTTTAGTTTTACTTATCTAAAAACGAGTTATTTGTAACTAAAATACCAACATTTATAAGTTGAGCTTAGGTTGTATTAATTCTAGCTTCTTCTGAACTTATTAAAGTATGAGTTTTTGTAACTTATTGTTTTTCATATTTCAATTTCTTTAAAGTGTTCAACAGTGGGAAATGGCTGATAAAAATGATGCAGAAGTTTTTTCCACTCTTGATACTCAACAGAATTTCTAAATCCTACAGTATGAGATTCTAAAGTTTCCCAGTTGACAAGTAATAAGTATTTACCTTTGACTTCT
This sequence comes from Nostoc sp., assembly GCF_036917535.1. GTDB lineage: Bacteria > Cyanobacteriota > Cyanobacteriia > Cyanobacteriales > Nostocaceae > Nostoc. The sequence goes on along the minus strand of NZ_JBALDA010000113.1, from coordinate 54,049 downwards.
ATACATTTATGCAATTCATGGGATAAATATCCATCCATTGAGGAAATAATTTTAGAAGCTTTTTTGAAAGTAGCTTCAAAATCGGATTCTAGACCAGATTTGACATGAAGTATAACTGCCTCAAGAATCATAAAGTTTTGCGGTGATAATTAAGCTAATGTTATTTAGTATAATGTGAATGTGATGTCTACGACAGGCTACGCCTACGTACATATTTTATTTAATTAAAAATAATTCTTGAAAAAATAGCTAATAGCAGCACAGAACGGAGTATATTGACCGTTAGCATCCAGTTCTTCATAACCTTGAGCAAGTAGCTGTATTTCTGCTTCAGTTAAACCATCAGTAGCAAGCAATGCAGCGTCAATTGCTAGCCTACGCATATTTTGTAGCTTGCTGATATTGAGTGCAAGCTTCTCAATCGTTGTTTCAGCAGCAGCTTTTTTAGCTGGATCATCTGTTGGTTGAATTTCGCCAGAAGCAGGGTATTTAAAAAAATCAGCGCAGGTTATTTCTAGAGGCGAAACCATCAAATGTCCGTCGTACCAGTTATCTTTTCTATGACCACAATGTACTGGTACTCGATATTGCTTTTCATCTTCACCTTGACATGACACCATGAGATTTGTGTATTCATAAGTCAAGTGTGTATAAATACTTTTGGGTTTCAAGTGTTCAATATGGCATTCATTCCTTGTGATCGAAGCACCACAGTAGCAACAGATATAACCTTGTTCACAAAGCAATGCCTTAAACACATCATTTTTCACTGATTGTTTGAATTTTATCCAAGGAAGTATCTTACCGCCAAGCTTCTTATTCCATTTAGTTAAGCTAATTGGTTTTGCACCCTTTTTTATGTACTTCATCTATTGAGAATTTCCTTTCGCCGAATGAGTACATCCGCTTTAACAAACTCTGGCTCATCTGCTCCAATTTCAATAGCCAATTGTTGACGTAATTGCCTAGCACCTTCAATATTTCCAGCATCAATTAGTCGAAAAAGCTCTAAAAGACTTTCCTTAATTTCCTGGGGACGTTCTGGAACACCCATGAGGTCTTCTAAAATGCGATTGCTGTCTCTCCCAAAGGAACTTTCTGGTTTTTTAACAACAACACCTTCGTCTGTTTTTTCTAAAATGTAAATTCCTTCTGGCTTGACTTGGCTAATTACTTGAGGCGAATGGGTGGTGACGATAAATTGGCAATTGGGAAATGTTCTTGTCAAAGCAGGAATAATTTCTCGTTGCCATTTAGGGTGCAAATGTAACTCAATTTCATCAATTAAAACAACACCCTCACCTTCGAGCGGTTCTGTTAAACCTGGGTTAGCGATCGCTAATCGTCTCGCTAAATCTCCCACCATAGCCAGCAAGCATTTCTCACCATCAGATAGTTGATTAACTATAAGTTCCTCACCTTTTTTTTTGAGAGTCATTCGCAGTGGAGAACGTTCAACCTGCAAGTTTAAAAATTCTGGTATTAAAGAAGAGATGGACTGTCTTACTGCTTCTAATTGTTTGTCTCTATAATCAGGATTATCTCTTCTCCTCTCATTTTCTAAATCTTCTCGATTTCTAAACCATTCAAAAAAGATTTTGAAGTCAATTTTACCTCCCGTAAGTGCTTGATTATATGCATCCACTTGCTTAAATGAACTTACCTCTGAAATCTCTAAAGGCATATCAATAACAGCACGATTAACAGGGTAGTAAACTACTAAATGAATGTTGGATTGAGAATTATTTTCTAATTGTTGTCGTAGATAATCAATCGCAGTTTGTAGCCCTAGTTTTGAGTATTTAAAACTAGAAATACTAGGGAATTTAGCAAGATCATTAGCCACAGACTCAGAAATTTTATCCACTATAGTTGGTAATATGGGATTTAATATTTCTTGCAATTCTTTATATTCAATATCCGAAAATTCTTGACTACCCGAATTTTTTAAAGATTTTGCAATATCTGCGACTAAATTTATAGCAAAATCTTCAATTACTGGTTGTAGCGGCACAGATGATTTGCTGTCACCTATCTGAAATAAATTGATAGACAAAGCCACTTCCTGCAAATTATCTAGCACGGTAATAACTTCAGCGCGTATTTCGTTACGACCACTACTTGTATCTTGTTTGCTGAAGGAACGAATAGAATCAGGAGAGTCCTGAATTTTTCCCGTAACCTGTGACATAATAATAGCCAGACAATCAAGAATACTTGATTTGCCCACGCCATTAATACCAATAAGTACTGTTGGCTGGGTTTCATCAAACTCAAGCGTTAAATCGTTAATTCCACGAAATGATTGTATTTTCAAGCGCTTGACTTTCATATTTTTAACTAGGCTTAATGTAATTTGGTGGATAAGTATCGCCTACACTACATCTGTTAAATATCTTGCAGTATTATGAGATTACGCTGATTTCAACTGAATAATGCCTTTATCAAAAACGCGATTATCAGTAGCGATCGCACTTATTTCTATTCTATCTTTATACACTTCATAAGAGGCAAAACTTAAATCACTAGTAGAATATCCTGTCCACTCAGAACGTCCTACAGGACGATTCCCTGCACCTGCACCACAAATTAAGTAAGTTGTACCATCAATAGCACGAGTACGTTCATAACTATGTTCGTGACCATTGATGTAAAGTTGAACGCCGTATTTTTGAAATAGAGGAGTAAAAGTTTTAATAAAATCTGGATTACTCCCATACTGACCCGATGAATAAATCGGATGATGACCAAACACTACTTTCCAAGGAGCATTACTCAGACTTAATTCTTTTTCTAACCAACTTAGCTGGTTTTTCCAATCAGCATTACTATTAGTATCTAAAGCAAAAAATTGCACAGTTCCACGGCGAAATGTATAGTAACGTCCTTTCATATTAAAGCCAGCATACTTGACTTGTGGATCGCCATTGGCAGTACGAATATCGTGATTACCTAAACAAGCCTGAAATTTCACACCTTGCTTGAGTAAACCTTGATAGGGACGCTCAAAAACTGCATTAATTTTCTCAATTTCGCCGTTATTATAAATGTTGTCTCCAGCTAAAACGACTAAATCATAAGGATTTTTCTGATGATATGCATTCATTGCTCTAGCCACAGCATACTGTCCCTTAGCCCCAGTTCCCGTATCTGCTACAGATACAAAACGTAATAACAAGTCTTTTTTGGCTGGGTTGGCGGCTATAGCTGTTGTTGAATCGCTAATATCAGCACTTTGATGATTTTGAGGAGCAAACATCCAGCTTAAAAAACCTGTACTAATGGCGCTAACGCTACTTAAAAATACAAATTGACGGCGTTTCAGTTTCATAAGTCACCAAATTTAATAAATAGTCAGTTTAGCGGAAACAATGAAATGATACATTAATGCAAAAGAAGGCAGCACCAGTAATAATGTATGTTGTTTGTCTTTGATTCGCTGCTTTTGGTGAAAGTTCCATGTCACAAGACAATCAGTCAAAACCGACGGATGAGCAGATAACTCAACCTCCCCAAAAACATTACCAGAGAGTTCAGCCATTTTGGAAGGCTAAAATTATCCAACTTCTTCAAGGGACGATTGGGGTTTTAGAAGTAACGGTGGAAAAACTAGAGACAGCACCCCCACCTGGTACTGAGGAAAAACCTGGTTTTTTTCAGCAGCTTCAGTTGTGGTGGGGTGGATTGTTAAGGACAATCCGCTTGTTTTTACCATCAAATTTGTCAACAAAGTTATCAGATACAGCTTTGACGGGAATTGTTACTGGAATTGCTGTAATTCTCGTTTGGACAACTACAACTATCTTTACTGGTAAACCTACGGAAGTAGCAACTGTTCCCCCGGTTGAAGAGGTTCCGATACCAACACCAACGGTAACTACTCCACCGGAGTCAGTCGCACCAGAACCACAGCCGCCACAGCCACCAGAGGAAATTACACCGTCGCCAGAAGTACAAACTACCCCACCAACGCCGGAACCAGAACCAATTCCTACGCCAACGCCAATCCCAACACCAACGCCGACACCAATTATAGAATTGACACCTGAACAAGCTTTGATTGCGGCTATTGAAAATCAGGTAGCTGAAATTAGCGATCGCATTGCCTCTGGTCTGATAAAGTCAATTCAAGCCAACTTCCGCACTAGCAATCTAACTGTCCTTATTAGTGACGATTGGTACACTCTCAAAGAATCTCAGCAGGATAAGCTAGCTGCTGAGATATTACAACGCTCTCAAGAACTTGATTTTACTCATTTAGAAATTATCGATTCCCAAAATAGGCTAATAGCTCGTAACCCAGTTGTTGGGACTGAGATAGTGATTTTTAAACGGCAAACAACAAGTTAAAATAATTAGCAATTTCTAATTTAGACGTTTAACTTTAAGTATTTATGTTAGACAACATTTCGCTATTGCTCAAAGCTTGTCAAAACTTAAACATCAACTATGAAATTCTTCATCCATCTGAAAACTTAATTAAAATAAAATTGAATAGTAAACAGCATTATTTTTGTAACTATAGCACTCCGTTACTTAATCAAGCAGTAGCACACCTTATCAAAGACAAAGAATACACATATCATGTTTTAAAGGAAAAAATTAAACTTCCTCGGACAGTAGGTTTTCTTTCCCCTTTTTGTGACAGCAAATATAAGATTTACTTAAAATCTCCAACTATTCAAGATATCGTCTTAGAAATCAAAGAAAGTTTTGAAGCACCAGTGATTATTAAAAGAAATTCTGGTGCAAGCGGACATAATGTCTTTTTATGTGAGAATCTAAATGAAATTGAAACTGCTTTAAAAGAAATTTTTAAGATAAATAACAAGTATGATTACGTCGCTCTTGCCCAAGAATTTATTCACATCAAATCTGAATATAGAGCGATTTTCTTAAATAAAGAGTTAGTTTTGCTTTATGAAAAAGATATAACTGATGCGAAATTTGTCGGTAATCTCAGTCCTCTACACTGGGACGGTGCAAAAGCCAAGTATATTAACGATCCACAAATACTTTCAGAAATTGCTAATTTTGCTCAACCAGTTTTTGAAGAATTAGACCTTGATTATGGTGGTTTAGATATCGTATTAGACCAAGATCATCAATATTGGTTAATTGAAATTAATTCTCACCCAAATTTTAGCATTTTTACTAGAGACAATGGAGAGGATCATGTGTTGAAAGTTTTTGAAAAAATGCTAATTAGCCTAGCCTCAAATTGAAGAAACAGATAAGGGAACAATTTTTGATTTTGGATTGAAGAAAAAATCTAAAGTCGAATGACTTCTAACTCATCACCTCTTTGCCTGAGTTGGTATCCATACAGTAAAAATCGAGCCAATACTTACAGTTGATTCTACTTCAATTCGACCTCGATGGAGTTCTATAAGTTGTTTAGTTAAAGCCAGCCCTAGCCCAGTGCCTGCGTAGCGGCGGCGATAGGATGTATCGATCTGTTGAAATTTTTCAAACAGTAATGGTAATTGTTCCTTAGGAATACCAATTCCGGTATCTTCCACTTGAAAAATAGCAGTATTATCTTCCACCCAAAGACGTAAGGTAACGCTACCACTTTTAGGGGTGAATTTAATCGCATTAGTTAATAGATTCCAGAGGATTTGTTCTACTCGTTTTGCATCGCCGATAAAGCGATCGCACCTGGGATTGATTTGCAAATCAAGTATGAGATTAATTTGTTCGCTTGTTGCTTTTTTTCGCAGTGACTTCATAGCATTTTCGGCAACATTCACTAAAGAAAATTCCGAAATGTTTAAAGCTATCTTACCAGCCTCGATTTGCGATAAATCGAGGATGTCATTAATCATTTCTAATAAATGTTCACCACTATCGTGGATTGTTTGCAGATAATCCCGTTGTCGTTGACTTAATTCACCTAAAGGCCAGCGTAATAACGTCGAAGACATCCCAATAACATAAGTTAAAGGCGTGAGCAATTCATGAGTGATAGTAGCGAGAAATTCACTTTTGATCCGGCCAGCAGCTTCGGCGGCTAAAAGAGCATCACGTAGAGCCATTGTACGCTCAATAACTCGTTGTTCGAGAGTTTGTTTTTCTTGGGTGAGGGTTTGCATTAACTCAGCTTGGTGAATAGCGATCGCTAATTGTTCTGCGATCGCAACCAGCAAGTTTTTTTCGCTATTATTCCATTGGTGAGGGCGATCGCACTGATGAGCAATCAGCAATCCCCACAGTTTATCCTCAAACATAATCGGTGCAGCCAACTTAGCCCTAACTTGGCATTCCCTTAAAAAATTCAACAAACACTCTTCTAGAGCATAAGTTTTTTCGACATCATCCACAGCTAAAGTAAAGCCTTGACGATACTTTTCCCAACACTGAGAAGTGCGGATAAAGCAATTTTTTTCCGTGTAATTCAACACCGATGTAATAGCATCTGTAGCACGGGCTTCATAGACAATATAACCTCCATTCTTTTGGCAGTCTCCTAGTAGAGGTTGATTGTTTGCTGATATAAAAGACGAGTATTTATCGTTGTTATCGTGTATAGAAAAATAGATTTCCGCAGATTCCCTAACAGATAGTTCCATATCTGTTGGTAGTGCCGTTTCATTGAGGGGAATAGTATCAGAATCGTATTGTTGAGCCTTAACTTGGGAACCTGCAAATTTATAGATTACTAATCTGTCTAATTCTAGAAACTCACGCACCTGTGTAATTGCCGTTGCCATAATGACCGGTAAATCCAAGCTTTTGCGGATCTGCGTTGTTACCTGATTTAATAGCCGCTCTTGAGAAATCTGTTTTTTTAAAGCATCTTCCACTGGTTGACAGATATAAACTGCCGGCCCAATTGGGTTTGGATCTGCTATTATTTCTTGGTTTGGCTGAGTTAGGAGATATTCTAATAACAACAGCGAGAATTGACTTTGGAGCGTAGCATCATTCGGTCTAATAATTTGCCGATAGCGTTCGAGATTTTGGTGAGTATAAGAATCGCACTTAAACAAGTCTCTCAATTGGTAGATAAAAGAAGCGATCGCCTCCAAATTAAACGTCAATTGAGCATTGAATGCCGAGTAAATTCCTTGCTCCCCTGCTCCCCTACTTTCCTGCTCCTCCTCAAAGTTTCCTACCAAGAGCGCACTAAACTGCTCAGAAACTACTAGCGTAAACCTTTGCCTTTGCCACTCCACAGGTCTGCAAATCCGCACCAGCACAGCTTCTGTCAGTACCAGAGCGGCACTTTCCACCCTTTGAGCCATCTGTTCTAACAATTCCCCAAGCTGATTAAATACAACAATAGGCAAGGTTCGAGAAAAGCTCAAATCAGGAGAACTAAGCATTTTCAGTCGTTTTGGTGAGAGGGGGTAAATCCGGGGAAAAAAGTTTGTTTTGATTATCTACTAACCAACAATTTTAAAACGGTAAGACAGAATTATGCATCGTACAAGTAGCACATCGGGTGGATGGAATCAGTCAGAGGGTTTAATTTTTCTAGAACAAACTCCAGCGCCTTTCGTGTTGATTACGGCTGCTGATACCGACATTCAAACTTTGGCAGCTGCGGTTACAAAGTTACCTGTAAGCTTTCCTGCATTAAGAGTCGCCAACCTTTTGCAGTTGCAGCAACAATTAAGTATAGATACTTACGGAGAACAAGTTTTAGAACATGCCCAAGTAATTATTTTGCGCCTGTTAGGAGGACGCTCCTACTGGGGTTATGGCTTAGAAGTAGTGCAAGAAATTGTGCAACGTAATGGTAGAACCCTTATTGTAATGCCAGGCGATGACGCTTTTGATCCCGATTTAATTTCCCAGTCTACCGTGCCTTTGGGTATTGTTAACCAGGTATGGCAGTATTTTAGCGAAGGCGGCGTAGAAAATTTCGTTAATGCTCTGCAATTTATCTCCGATAGTTGCTTATTAACTGCATATAATCCCCCGCCACCGCGGCCAATTGGGCGTGTGGGATTGTATGAGTGGAGAATGAGGGGACAAGGGGACAAGGAGACAAGGGGACAAGGGGGACGCCCAATGCCCCATGCCCCATGCCCCATGCCCAAAATCGGCATCCTTTTCTACCGCGCTCATTATTTAGCTGGAAATACTAAAGTAATTGATGTTTTATGCGAAGCTTTGGTACAGAAAAATTTACAACCAGTGCCAGTATTTGTTTCTTCATTGCGTGAACCAGATGTTCAAGTTGAGTTGAGTGAATTTTTCCAACCTAAAGAAGCTGAATCAATCGCTGTGCTGCTAAATACCACCAGTTTTTCTCTAGCACGCTTGGAAAGCGAAACACCCCAAATCGATCTGTGGCAAAAATTAGATGTGCCTGTGTTGCAGGTAATCCTCAGTGGCGGGTCAATTGAGCAGTGGGAGTCACAGTTTCAAGGGCTTTCTCCCCGCGATATTGGGATGAATGTGGCGCTACCAGAAGTAGATGGGCGGATTATTACTCGTGCTGTGTCTTTTAAAGCAGTGCAAACTCGTAATCCCCATCTAGAGACAGATGTGGTAATTTATGAACCAGTGAGCGATCGCATCGAGTTCGTTGCTAAACTAGCAGCAAATTGGGCGCGTCTACGTTCTAAACCACCCCAAGAAAGGCGAATTGCCCTAATACTGGCAAACTACCCCAACCGCAATGGCCGCCTCGCCAATGGTGTGGGACTCGACACCCCAGCTAGTTGTGTAGAAATCCTGCAAGCTTTACATCTGGCTGGGTATGAAGTAGAAAATCCACCTGTTCAAGGAGACGAGTTGATTCAACGGCTGACCGATGGTGTAACTAACGATCCGGAAGGTAGAGAATGGCTTCCGGTACACCAAAGTGTTTCTTGGGAAGAGTTTCAAGAATATTTCGCTTCATTACCGCCACTAGTGCAGCAGGGTATTAGTGAAAGGTGGGGAATAGGGCATGGGGCATGGGGCATGGGGCATAGGGACAAGGGAGATAAGGGAGATAAGGGAGACAAGAGGGACAAGGGGGACAAGGGGACAAGGGGAATTATCGAACAAATCTCTCCCAAGTCTCCCCCCTCCTCCTTGTCTACCTTGTCTCTTCTTCATGCCCAATGCCCAATGCCCAATGCCCAATCCCGAATCCCTGTTCCCGGAATTCAACTCGGCAACATCTTCGTGGGAATTCAGCCAGCAAGGGGTTATGATAATGACCCCAGTTTGAATTATCATGCGCCAGATTTAGAACCAACCCATGCTTATTTAGCTTTCTACTATTGGGTCAGAGAATGTTTTGGTGCTGATGCTGTAGTTCATGTGGGAAAACACGGAAATTTAGAATGGCTACCCGGCAAAAGTGTGGCTTTATCAAATAATTGTTATCCAGAAGTGGCTTTCGGCGCACTTCCCCATCTGTACCCGTTTATTGTCAATGACCCTGGTGAAGGTTCCCAAGCCAAACGTCGCGCTCAAGCGGTGATTATAGATCACCTCACGCCGCCGATGACTCGTGCGGAACTCTACGGTTCTTTGCAACAGTTAGAAAATTTAATTGATGAGTATTATGAAGCAGACAGTTTAGATCCTTCGCGTTTGCCAGTAATTCGCGATCGCATCCACGAACTGGTAATCAAAGAAAATTTACACCAGGATTTGGGGATTCAAAACGAAGAAATTTTAAATTTTGAATTTTTAATTTTGAATTCCATAGGTGGCTATCTTTGTGAATTGAAAGAAGCCCAAATCCGCGATGGCTTGCACATTTTTGGGCAATGTCCCCAAGGACGGCAACTGCGAGACTTAATAGTAGCGATCGCTCGCATACCCAATCGCCATTCTTCAGGAATTACCCGCGCCATAGCTCAAGATTGGGGTTTAGACTTCGATCCCCTCACAGCAGATTTGTCAATGACTAGTGGTGAATACTCAATAGTCAATGGCATAGAATGCCGTACCCTCGGTGATATCATCGAAGTCCTAGAAGAACACGCCGCCCTTTTAGTAGAACAACTAATAAATCAGGACTCAGAATTCAGAATTCAGAATTCTGAATTTAGAAATCAGGAATCTTGTACAGACGCGATGAATCGCGTCTGTACCTGGATACGCGATCGCCTACTTCCAGCTTTACAAAAAACCCCCGAAGAAATCACCCATTTATTACACGGACTCGATGGCGGATATGTCCCCAGCGCTCCATCTGGCGCACCCACCCGCGGCCGCCCCGAAGTTCTACCAACAGGGAAAAACTTTTATTCTGTCGATATTCGCGCCATTCCCACAGAGACAGCTTGGGATATCGGCAGAAAAGCCGCTGAAACCCTCGTAGAATATTACACTCAAGAGCATGGTGAGTATCCCAAAACACTAGGCTTATCAATGTGGGGCACAGCCACCATGAGAACTGGCGGTGATGATATAGCTGAAGCTTTGGCTTTACTCGGAGTTCAACCTGTATGGGATGGTGCAGCACGGCGAGTAGTGGATTTTGAAATTTTGCCCCTAGCGATTTTGGGGCGCCCTCGGGTAGATGTCACCTTGCGAATTTCGGGATTCTTCCGCGATGCTTTTCCCAACTTAATTGACTTATTCGCTCAAGCAGTATCAGCAGTGGCAGACTTGGATGAACCGCCAGAACAAAATCCCCTAGCGGATGCAGTTCGCCAAGAAACTGATTTGTGGACAAGCCAAGGATTAACTTTAGAAGCAGCCGTAGTGCGATCGCGTTATCGCATCTTTGGTTCTCGTCCAGGTACTTACGGCGCCGGACTCCAAGGTTTAATCGAATCGCAAAACTGGACAGACGACCAAGATTTAGCCCGCGCCTACATTAACTGGAGTTCTTACGCCTACTCTTCGGGAGCAGGGGCAGCAGGGAGAGATAAGGAGAATAAACAATGCCCAATGACGCCACTTACTCCACTTGGGGAGACCCCAAGACCGCAGTGGCTCCCCAATGCCCCATGCCCCATGCCCAATACCAAAGCCTTCGAGCAACGCTTGGCGCAAATGCAAATTGTCCTGCACAATCAAGACAACCGCGAACACGACCTACTCGATTCTGATGATTATTACCAATTTCAGGGTGGCTTAACAGCGGCGGTACGTTCTCTACAGGGAAAAAATCCTCAAACTTATTTTGGAGATAATTCTATACCCGCCCAACCACGCGTTCGTCAACTGAAAGCAGAAATTGCACGAGTGTATCGTTCTCGCGTAATTAATCCCAAGTGGATTGCAGGAGTTATGCGCCACGGTTACAAAGGAGCCTTTGAAATGGCGGCGACGGTAGATTACCTATTCGCCTACGATGCAACAGCTAAATGTGTCGAAGATTACATGTATCAAGGCATAGTGGAAGCTTATTTACTCGATCCAGTTGTTGTAGAATTTATTCAGCAAAAGAACCCTTACGCACTGCGTGATATTGCTGAAAAATTATTAGAAGCACACAAGCGCAATTTGTGGGAGGATGTAAATATAGGAACATTAGAAGCTTTGAGGAACCTAGTACATCAAGCTGAAGCGGTTATCGAAGAAAAATCAATGGTGTAGGAAAAAAATATGGAGAATCTTGCGTATTTGCACCTAGCTTTCGCCTACGAAGACAGCACACCCAGTGAATTGGTCTGGCTCAGTTCTTTGTTTAAGGACGCAGGTGCACCAGACTGGAAAAGGCTTTCAGGTAGAGCTTGGAAGTATATGTTGCCCCTTGCTCTGTCTTTATCTATTCTTGGTGCTGTCAGTAGCGTCATGGCTCTAGAAAAAGGCGATCAAGGCCCTTCTGTCAGAAATCTACAACAAAAGTTGAAAACAGCAGGTTTTTACCAAGCTTCTGTTACCCAAGTATATGACGCATCCACACAAGAAGCTGTGCGGCGCTTCCAAAAGGCTGCTGGTTTACCAGTGGACGGCATTGTAGGAGCAAACACCCTGCAAAAATTAGAAAATTGGCAGGCGAGAAAGCCCACAACTAGGGCTACACAAGCTAAAAGGACTACTGCTGTAAGCGCACAAGCCAAAAAGCCCAGTACTACTAATTCAGCCACCAGCAAACGCCGCAATCCCAACTACCTTGCTAAGGGAGATGAAGGTGAAGATGTCAAAGCTTTGCAAGAAAGGTTAAGAATCGCAGGCTTTTATTATGGAAACGCCACAGGCATATTTGGTCCAATTACCGAAGAATCTGTCAAGCGGTTCCAAGATTCTTACAAATTAAGCGTTGATGGAATTGTAGGCCCAGCAACATTGGCGAAATTGCCGGGAGTTGGCATCGGTGACGGAGAAGAGGCTCCCAAAAAGGTAGTCAATCGAGACAAACTTCGTGTAGGCGATCGCGGTGAGCCAGTTAGAATTGTTCAAGAACAATTGATCCAGGCAGGATATTTAGAGGGAGAGCCAAATGGCTACTATGGCCCCTATACTGCTGATGCTGTAAAGAGATTTCAGGCAGCTAATTTCTTAGCAGCAAGTGGTGTTGCTGGCCCAACTACACGAGCTAAGTTATATAACTCAGTTAATACTACTAGCAAAAGCGAATTTAATACCTTAGAAATTCAAACCCGACTACGGGAGCGGGGTTTTTATAAAGGCAAGCTGAATGGTGTGATGGCAGATGACACCAAAAAAGCGATAAAACAAGCCCAAGAATTCTACGGGATTAGTCTTAAGGATCTTAAAAGCGGACGCTTTTAACATCCGCTTTGGTGTCGTTAGTATCAGTTCCCAACTGGTTACTTGCCTCCAGTAACAGCAAATTACGAACTGCTCAGATTCCATTTATTTGGTTAATTTGAGTAGTTTCGTCTTATTTATTCACCCAAGTGCTAAAGCGGCATCAGCGCCCGTTGACACTTGGGACACACTGCATGAATGGTCATTTGACAGTCCAGTAGGTGAAAACCTTCTTTTTGAGCGGTTTTTGAGCCAATTTTTAAAATTGAGTCATTTTTAAACTCAATAGTTGAGTTGCATCGAACACAAATTAAGTGATGGTGATGATGAGGATAGGGCTGGTTGATCTCATAATGCTTATGTCCCTCGCCCAATTCTAGTTCCCTTAAAATTCCCATCCTTGCCATCAACTTCAAAGTCCGATAAATAGTTGACAGACTGATCCCTTCACCATCAGTTTCTAGCCGATGATAAAGATCCTCCGCACTCAGATGTTCACCTTGCGGAAGTTCTTGAAAAATGTGTAAAATTGTTTCGCGCTGGGGAGTTAAACGCCAGCCTCGGTCGTTCAGTTCTGCCTTAAGTGAAGTAGTTGTGTAGACAGTCATACTAATAGTTCTCAACAAATATCGTTAATTGAGAATATAACAAATCTTTTGAGCAATTTGCAACAATCATTGCCTATTGAGAATTTTTACTAAATATTTAAGAACAATTCATCAAATCTTGAGCAAAATTCAAGTAATAAGCTGTAATACATTTAATTTGCATACAGCTAATAGTTAGGATACTTATAACGATTGCATCCCTTGACTTTGAATTTTGCATAAGTTAAATTTAAATTGCTCAGTTGCTCCCCACCTTCAAGATATTTGGGGAAAACTTTTGTAAAATTTAATGCTAATTATTAGCTGTAAGCTGATAAAAGGCTTTTAACTTAGGGATCAAATCAGCCTTTTGTCCCTAGTCGTTTGTCAACTGTAGTTTTCTAATGACAAAGCGCAAAGTCGAGCCAGTCGCACAGTCAGGGTTTCCCGACTTGGGCGAACTGGCGTTGAGCGCCGGCTTCTGGCGATGCCTACGGCAACGCCAAGGGCGAACAGAACTTTGTAAGAGATGACTAATAACAAATGACTAACTTAAAGACTCCAAATAGTCGCGAATCAGGTTGCGGCGCTTGGGTTGACGTAGCTTTTGCAAAGCCTTGGATTCAATTTGGCGGACTCGTTCGCGCGATAAGTCAAGAGCGCGGCCAATTTCCGCTAAAGAATAAGGATGACCATCTGCCAAACCAAACCGCATCAGAATTACATCGCGCTCCCGGCTAGTCAAGTCTGACAGAAGATGATGCAAATCTTTTTGTAAAGATTCTCGCATTAACATCTCTTCTGGAGTTACACTGTCGGTCTCGAGTAATTCGCCTAACTCAGTGTCTTTATCTTTTCCTACTTTGGTTTCCAAAGAAACTGAGCGAGGAACCCGCAACAAAACTTCTCGTACTTGGGTCGGTGTCATCTCTAACTCAGTTGCTAAATCTTCTAGAGTTGGGGTGCGACCTTTTTCTTGAGCAATTTTGCGTTGGGCTTTTTTGATTTTGTTTAACTTTTCAGTAATATGAACCGGTAAGCGAATCGTGCGACTAGAAGTAGCGATCGCCCGTGTAATACCCTGACGAATCCACCAGTAAGCATAAGTACTGAAGCGATAACCCTTAGTTGGGTCAAATTTTTCTACAGCCCGCTCCAAACCTAATGTACCTTCTTGGACTAAATCCAACAATTCCAAACCACGATTTTGATATTTCTTAGCAACAGACACAACCAGACGAAGATTCGCCTTAATCATGTGTTCTTTAGCTTGGAGTCCTTGGGATTGAACTTGTTCCAACTCTTCTACTGTCAACTTGGCGATTTCTGCCCAGCGACGTTTGCCATCTGCCAAAGTCGGCCTAAGATCGGATAAAACTATATCAGCAGTAGCAGCCCATCTTTCCAAAGACGGCCGATGTCCCAGTTCAGAAGTAAGACGTTCTTGAACTTCAATTAACCGAAGATAGGGCGTAATCACTTCATCCCCTTGCTTGGCAGCGTTAGCAAGTACTATCCGCATCCGCAAGTAACGTTGGACTTTTTGAGCTTCTGAAACCTCTTCATCACGCCCTAACAAGCGAACCCGACCAATTTCTTGAAGATATAGACGTACTAGGTCTGTACTCCGACGGTTGGTGCTAGTAGCAAAGTTAGCATTGTCAACAGAAGCCATCTCTAGCTCCTGTAGGTCATCTACCGATAACTCACTTTCATCAATCGTGAGATCCGAGTCCAAAGCCTGGCTAGACTTTTTGGTGTTGTAGGGGGCGTCTGTATAAAAAGATGTTGCTGGCATAAAGATCGTCTCAATGGCTCCAGGTAACAATAGATTTCGGTCAGCTTAGATTACGGTCAGCTATTCAACTGTTGCTATTGTTCCCGTGATTCACGATGAACTAACATGGTTGAACGTTCCATTACAATTTTTTTAGAAATTAACTGTAAGGGTTTTATTAGATACAGGATTACTGAACTTAATCGGCTACTAAACTTTTGATTCAACCAATAGCTATTTAAATTCACAGCTAGGCTTTCAATATTTCAACTACTTAGTTAACATTTCAACTTTGATGATTTTTTGATAGTAACTTTTGTAACACGGTATAAACATTCTTCGGTGAATGTCATCTTTATAATTGGCATAGTCACATTTACATGGTGACAAAAGTAATATCCTGACGATTTACCAATTTTTTCTCAGGATTATTCAGGTATAAGTAGAACTAATAGATATCAGGGAAGTGATTAGCATTAACGGCAAAAATTCTCTCGACACAGAGATAGAAAATGCGGATAAACGATCAAATACTCTCTCCGTGTCCCTGTATCCTCTTGCATATCAGCCTTAACTTGCCAATTTCAATTTGACAAACTACTAGTACAGCGCGGCGTAAATAAACCACCCCTTCGGGTTCGGCAGTTCCTCATGGGGGGAACCCCCAAGACCGGACTGCCTCACCATTCCAAATCAACGAAACGCTTACGCTGTATTCCTTTTGAATTTTTAATTTTGAATTTTGAATTCCGCCTTGCGGTACTAGTAGTTGTATTCTGGCTTAATATCTCGCAACATTAGTTCGTCAAGTGCTTGTCCGGGTGTGATTTCGCCTTGAAGTAACCGATAAACTTGCTCGGTAATTGGGACTGCGATGTTTTGTTGCTTGGCTCGTTGCATCAAAACTTGGCAAGTGTTCACTCCTTCAGCAGTTCCTTGTAAATTTGCGAGAGTTTCTGTAAGTGACTTACCACCAGCTAGCTGGTAGCCGACTTGGTAATTGCGACTTAAGGGACTGTTGCACGTTGCTAACAAATCTCCTAGACCTGATAAACCATAAAATGTTTCCGTCTTTGCACCCCAGTTGTTGCCGATGCGAACCATTTCTGTAAGTCCACGGGTGACTAAAGCAGCTTTGGCATTGGTTCCCAGTTGTAAACCATCGCACACACCTGCTGCGATCGCAATCACATTTTTCAGTGTTCCCCCTAATTCCACGCCCAAGGGGTCGGGATTGGTATATACCCGGAAACGATGAGAAGAAAATACTAACTGTACTACTTCCGCTGCCGTGGGAATATTACTGGCTACCACTGTAGCTGCTGGTAATTCCATTTGAATTTCTTTTGATAAATTAGGCCCAGACAAAACAACCACTGCATGGTTAGGGAATATTGTTTGCCAAATTTGTGAAGGCGTGCAGGTGGTTTGAGGGTCTAAGCCTTTCGTCGCTGTCACAAAAATTGTCTCTGGAGAAAGGGGAAAAGACTGGACTTGGGAAGCAACATCTCTCACACCAATCATTGAGATAGCAGACAGGACTATTTGCACATCTTTTAAAACTGCTTGGATTTGGGAACCTTGACGCGACCACACGCGCACCTGATGACCATTTGCAGCGGCAAGATTTGCTAAAGATGCACCCCAAGCACCTGCACCAAGAATTGCAACAGAAAGTTTTGTGTTGGAGTACATCTGCTCACTCATAATTCTTAATTCCTAACTCCTAACTTTTGAGCGTGGGTAACGTTCCATCAATTCTCTAACTTGTTCTGCATGATATGAGCTTCTTGTCAATGGTGAAGAAACAACTTGTAAAAATCCAATTTCTTCACCGAACGCTTTCCAATTAGCAAATTGTTCTGGATTGACAAATTCGTTTACCTGCAAGTGTTTTTGACTGGGTTGGAGATATTGCCCAATTGTCAAAATGTCGCAATCAACGGTTCGTAAGTCTTGCATGACTTGGCGGATTTCGGTATCAGTTTCACCGAGTCCAACCATGATCCCGGATTTAGTGTATGTGTGAGGAGAAAGTTGACGAGTGTGCTGCAATAATTCTAATGTGCGATCATAGTTTCCTTGGGGACGCACTCGGCGATATAGGCGTGGAACAGTTTCGGTATTGTGGTTTAATACCTCTGGCGCAGCTTGTAGAATCGACTCTAGAGCATTCCAATTACCGCATAAGTCAGGAATTAGCACTTCAATTGTGGTGTTGGGTGAAACAGAGTTAACTGCATCAATACACGCTATAAACTGAGATGCACCACCATCAAGCAAGTCATCTCGGTTTACAGAAGTGATGACTACATGATTAAGGTTCATGCGACGAACAGCTTGGGCCAGTCGTGTAGGTTCCGTGGGGTCTAGTAGTTTGGGTTTTTTCTCAAAATCAATATCGCAGTAAGGACAAGCGCGTGTACAAGCCGGGCCCATAATCAAAAACGTAGCAGTCCCAGCGTTGAAGCATTCACCAATATTCGGACAGGACGCTTCCTCGCAAACTGTATTGAGGGCTAAATCCCGCAAAATTTCTTTAACGTTACCGATGCGCTCACGTCCAGGTGCTTTCACCCGCAACCAGTCTGGTTTTACAGTCACAATCCGCTTTTACCACTAGAGTTATACAAACTCAATCCTAGCAAGCAAAGTCTTTGATGAAGCGATCGTATATAGATGTAATTCTGTTATTTGGCACAGGTTGTGATATTCTTAATTTACAATGCCATTTTTATGGCGGGATGTAGCGCAGCTTGGTAGCGCACTTCGTTCGGGACGAAGGGGCCGCTGGTTCGAATCCAGTCATCCCGATTTGTCGCTGTAGAGCGACAAATTATTTGGCCGTGGCGACAAATAATCTGTCAAAACTCATAGAGCGACAAATTATTTGTCAACTGCTTTCCTATGGACTTAAATATAGATAGCTGACTTTTTTTGAGTGGAGTAGGAGGCTCAGTTATAAACTCATCATAATTCCAATATATCTGCAAACATTCAGGATCATCCCGAACGAAGTGCGCCTTTCAACCCTCCCAAAAAGCTTGCAATTTAAATAAAAATTCAACAATACTAGTGACTTATTCCTAGCCGAGATAGTTGTTGAAACTAACCCGCTTATCCTATGGCTTGCAAATACTGCTTCATCTTTCAACCCACCCCTAGCCGGGATGGTTGTTGAAACTATTTAGCGACTCAGAGGCTTGGTTCCTGGACTCCCCTTTCAACCCACCCCTAGCCGGGATGGTTGTTGAAACACGAGAAAAACCATCTGGGCGACCATCGTTACCGCTTTCAACCCACCCCTAGCCGGGATGGTTGTTGAAACTCTACCCGTCTATAACCCTTGCTATAAAAGCTTTCCATACATATAAATTGGCAGGTCTGCTTAAAAGAGTCTCGAACTGAAAATTAAAAAACTAAATGCATTCACACACTAGTTTATCAAGTCAAGACTGGATAAGGGTTTTAAAGTTTTGGCAGGACTCCAGGGATTTTGCCCCCGCTTCGACACGCCAAAAAAATATTTAGGAGGGTTCCCCCGACGAAGGGGGTGATTCAGTAGCCACCACTGGGGTAATCCGCACCGTTGCTAGAACGGTTAGGGCTTAATAAGCCTTACTTCTTATTGCAGGGAGCGCACCTATCCTGTCTTGCGACAGCAGCATCAGAAGCGGGCAGCTACAGGGTCAGAAAGCAAAACGGTCTGACAACCGTCAAACTAACCCAGATTTTTCACAGTACATTGGCTCTAAAGAACATGAACTGCGGCGCTATTATTCTTATATTATATTTTCAAGGTTCAGTGTTTTAACTAAAGTATCTCAACTTGGCGCTCTTGATAAGCAAACAAAGCTAATTCTTTTGCTTGTTCCTGTTGGCTGTCACTAATCTGCTGTGGCCCGCTTTCGATATATATTCCACTTTTTGCAGCTTGGGTTTGGATGCTCTCGATTAATCGACCGTAGCTCCAACGGTGGACGCTGACACGATAATCTTTGGCATAGTTTTGTTGACCTTCCTTGTAACCTGGAATTTTTTTCTCTGCTCTTGCTTGAACTTCGCTTTGAATGATTTCTCGCATGTCGCGGAGTTTAGGTAGAACAATGCTGCCAGCAGAGTAAGTTTTTGCGATCGCAACAATCGCATCTGCTAGTAATCTATCAACATATTGTCCTAACTCTGATTCACCAAATGAGTTTGGCGCGTTTTGTTTCTGAGCTTTGTGGCGTTCGTGTGAAAGACGTTGCTGTTGTTGTCGCTGGCGGTTAAGAAGATTGTAGTGATCACCCAGTAATTGTTTAACGCTGCGATAAGTAAGAACTTTATTGTTGGCAGCATCTACCACAGCAACTGTTGCGGGTTTATCTAGACCCAAGCTTACACCAACCAGAATATTAGATTTTCCTTGATACAGAGATTTACTGGGACGACCAGGGAAGGAGGTGTTAAGTTTGCGCCTCGTGGTTAACTCTTTTGTTAGACGAGTTACCTGATTCTTCTTTAAACTACCTTTTTGTTCCATTTTGCTGATAGTTTTGTCAGCCTGGTTGATTTTTTCAAGGCGAACTAGTTCTGTTTCCTCTTGTGTCCACAAACGTGTTTCTACAGAGCATTGAAGAATTAAGCAGTGAATCTTCCACGGTTTACCTTTACCTTTTCTTTCCTGCCAAAGCAGACGTGCAGAACGGAGAATAAATAGCCCAGAAGAGTATGTTTCTTTGTCCTCATGCCAAATTTGCCAGTCTTGGCAGAAGCGTTGAAAATAATGAAGCTGGCGGGAATCACAATAAACCTCAAATTTGGGTTCATTCATTAGTTTATTCATCCCACTAAATTTGACAAAGATACGACCTTTATCGTTTGTCAACCAAGTTAGGTCTGTATTGGTTTCATATTCAACAGGATATGGCATATAGCTATTTCCTCTCAGGAGGGTAGCTTGCCAAGATTTAGCTTCATCTTCATTTAGAGGAATTTGATTAACCACCTCTGACAAAGTTTTTAGCCACTTTTCTCCTGTTAAATCTCGCCCCTTGGGTTTCCGACTTTTGATTTGATTTTTTAAACGTTCAAGTTCTATTTCTTTTTTGCGTCTACTCTTAGCATATTGGTCGGGATCTTCATCAACCTCACTAACCTGACAGTTATTTTTGAGCAGATAGGCAAGGGCACACCGAGATAAACAGTCTTCTGTTTTATCGTAAATATCAAATAGCCCACCGAAAAGAGCAGTGTTTGAAAAGTCTTTTTTATTTTTTTTAGTCTTATTGCCTTTTTTAATTTTGGATTGCTTTTTTTTATCTTGAGTGAACTTAGCAACAAATGAAGTCAAAATTTTAGTAGATTTGACCCGAATAACATCCAAGCTACATTCACTTTCTTGCTGTAATTCCATATCACTTTTGAGCATCTTTAGCCAACGCTCTTTTCCTTCTATTTGGCGCTGTCGTCGCTTTTGTAAGGCGAACCAAGACTTATAAACTTCCTTGACTAGAGTAACTGCTGATGTGTAAAAACGACCTGGCTGGCCAGCAAAGCGCTCTTGCTTTTTGAGAGAGTCGCATATTGTCTCAATAGTGTCTTTAGGCATTTCACCTTTTTGTAACCAAGTCTCGAAATTAGGATGCTTGCCTAGTTGTTCCAATAATTCGTTAATCAGTGGTGTGTTTTTCTCAACCATCAGTTCCCAAAACAGGCGGAGGCTGTTTTCATCACTAAACAGAGGAGATTGAATAGTGATAACACTCATATTATTTCCTACTAACTTGCAATCTGACTAAGACGAACTGCTTCATAAATTTCGGAGATACTATTCCGAATATCAACTCTCATAGCTTTGGCTTTTGCTCGAATTCCGTCCGCATTTTCTTGTATATAAGTTAAATGAGTATTAATCTTGGTGACGTAATCTAAAGATGACTGAATTCGCTGAAGCTGGGCTTCTATCACTGCATAATCCAATTGAGAGTTAACGAGTTGCTGAGATGCCAACTGTTGGCGAATAATCAAAAATTGGATAGCGACATTTAGTAGCTCATGTGTAGTAGCTACCCATAAACCTTGTTCACATATCCCTTGCCCCCATTCACCAATTTCGTGAGCTAAACCATCACGAGTACGACTCAAAAATATAGCAGTATTTGCTCCACGCTTTTCCATAGCTGTGCTTAATTGCTTAGAAATTCTTCCTCGACCCCATCGTTTAGATTCTCGATTTCTCGCTTCAATCACTATTGATATTTCTGTTAGTGCTATTGAGTTTGCACTCAGCTTGATGAGAATATCTCCAGGTTCTTTATCATTACCAATATGAAAAACCTCTGCACCACAAAGCTTTGACCAATTTTGTAGTTCTACGACCACAGCTTCTTCGTAAGTTCCTCCTTTAGCAATAGTTTGCTCCAGAACAGACTCTACCACTTCTTTTTCTCGAATTTGTTTAGCTAATTGATCTAGTTCGCTAGCTAATGGTTTAACTGCTTCCTCAACTACGTTCTTAACGGCTTTAGCTAAAGTTCCGTTTTCTGTTGTGACATTATTTAACGCCTTTATAAATACGCCTTGTACTGAGCCAGAATACTGAGGATTTAACAAGTCCTGCAATTTCTTCATCACGCCGCCAAGAGTTGAAGTCTCTTTCGAGGTGTCAATCTCCTGTTGAAACAATATTCTCACTCCTTCTAGTTGTTCCGTGAGAACTGCTTTGGTTAAATTAATTTGGTTTTGTATTAGAGCAAATACTTGACCATCATCTGTACTAAGTTGACTGATTAATCTTTGCTCAAGGGTTTCAGGTATAACTCCAACAGCTTTAGAAATATCAACAAGCAAAGACTCAAACTGTCGTTTCACAAATTCTGTATCAGTAAGGGTTTGAACTCTTTGGAGGCAAAAGAATCCTGCTTCAAAAGCATTTAGGCAAGCCTTTTCTTTTTCTGATTGTGAAAGAAGTTGTAGGTAATCTACAGCTTCACGTAGGGGGATTTGCAAATCACGAATGAGAATAGAATTATCCATAACCTCGATTTTGCAAGGATTTTTGCTGATTTCAACGGTGCTGATTGAATTCATTAAACCTGTTGCCTGTTCCAATTAGTACTTCTATATCTCAGCCTAAGATTACCCTTGTAATCAGAGCAAGGGGTTTTTGGCACAATTGGTAGTGAGTAGCGATCGCCTCTGACACTTTAACTTGCTTTCAGAAAGGCTACTTCTAGCCAATAAAAGAGCAGGCGGAGGCATTTATAGCAAAGTACTGAGTGCTGAGTAAAAATCCAGTTGCTTTAAGGCTTTGAGCAATCAATACTGTCTTAACCTATGCTTCGATTGCTATACATACTCGCTTATTCTTGAGGGAAGTCAGAGGGCAAAGTAATAATTCCCTTAACAACTAGCTGTTTGAATTGATTAATCAGGTCGGCTTGCCGCAAAATTCGGGTAACGTATTTTGGTCGTCGGTGAAACTCTGTCCCCCAATCTTTAACAGTTTTTGGGCTAGTACCTGTAACCTCCGCGATCACATTTATGCAAGCTTTGCAATAATTACGTCCTGGTTCGTGAGTAACCCAACGACGACAATACTCCATCGGTTCCAGGGGCAACTGACAGAGGGTATCAATTTGATGTTTGTTTTGGTGGGATTGCCTCCCAGTTTGCATCTTGAGCGTTCGTGAGTTACTAAGGGTTACAGCAACAGAGATTTGTGGAAGTATCAAGCTACTGCACGCAAAACCCATGCTTGCTGACCTCAACTTAGGAAATATCTGCCTATAGTACAAGTATTTTAGTCACGAATCACGAGTAAATTATTCTTGAGGAAAGTCAAGAGGTAAGACTATTTTTTTGATTTGGTTGAGTTTATCCGCCATTCGTAAAATATGCGCTACATAATTCGGGCGCTTCTCGAAGTTGGAACCCCAATTACCTATAGTCCTTGGACTCAGGCCGGTTGCTTCGGTGAGAGTGGCTATGCACGCTTTTCTATACCCCCGATCATCGGGGGACATATCAACCCATTTTTTACAGTATTCCATCGGCTCCAAGGGCTTTTCACTGAGCGCGTCGATTCTATATTCAGCCCTTGGGCGATTGATGTCTATCACCCTACTTGATTTGAGTAACACACTTACTCACGATTCATGACTATTTTTTAGATATTGATGTGTTTTCATCTCGAATTGTGGTGCTATTTTTCCGTAGCTGGCGTTTTAGTTGCTTCTATCAATTACCGTCAAGTATTGCGAGTGAGGCAGACTGCGATCACATTAGCTGTGATTCTTATACGATTAGCTAAAATCCACCAAATTTTATTTTTCATTTAGTGATTGCATTTAAGTAAAGGAAAATTATTCTCTATTTAACACAACATTGCATAATTTTTGTGCAAGATCACGACGCTCATGTACAGGGTGAGGAATAGTATCTTGTATTAACCAATCTGCGATATCTTTTAGCAATTCGTAATTTTCAAGATTTATTGGTGTAGAACTATGTA
Source organism: Nostoc sp. (assembly GCF_036917535.1). GTDB lineage: Bacteria > Cyanobacteriota > Cyanobacteriia > Cyanobacteriales > Nostocaceae > Nostoc. Next base: position 30,567 of record NZ_JBALDA010000113.1, on the reverse strand, counting down.
CAGCAGGCTCTATTTCCCGATTGATTAGAGTAACAAGATGCCAAGTCATTGGGAAATGCCATTGAACTAGTCCTTGGTTATCAAATAAATTACATAATATTCCATCTAGAAGGTCGCGTACTCCGAAAATATTAAGGTTGCCGCGTTTTAAAGAATTTCCGTCAACATGAGATTGAATATTCTGTTTTATTTGACGATAAACTAATTCATCAATTGTTTGAATTGATTTTTGCCATCTGTCGGGTATATTAAATATATATTGATATACTTCTACTCGTTCTAAAAGGTCTTTACCTGGGTGTACTTTAAGCCCAATTATAATTGGTTTTCTTAAACCTTGTTCTAAGCTAATTTTTAGATAAGTATCTGTTTGAAAACCATCTCCTCGATATGGTAAAAATATATTTTCTAATTTACGTAGATTACCTGATTTACTCCCAAGTAAATTTTTTTCCCCTTTGTTATCACTATTGCAAGTATTGCAAATAGGAACTAAATTATATGGATGACACGAAAGATGTGGGTAAAATATTTTCGTAAGGTAATGGTCTATACGGCTATAACGTTCATCGTCACATGCAGGACAGACCTTAATACGATTTAATTTTTCAAATTCTGATAGGAACTTCTCTCTTCCAAACCGTTCTAATTCAGAGCCAGAAAAAAAGGATTTAGGAAATGCACCTTTACTGTCACCTAGATACTCATCATAAAATTTAATTAAGAATTCAGTGGCAGCAATCTGCCATGATAGAGTTGGTTTATTTATGTTTGGCGTTATAGATCCAACTGGATTTTGTAAAAATTCAATTACCTCCCGATACATTTGCTTGCTCCACTGACGTTTTTCCTCAGTAGAACCTTGAGCAAATTTTTCTAAAAGCTTTAGAAATGTAAGCCTTTTTTTCCCCCAAAGCCATTTAGCAATTTGTTGATATCGTCCTCGAAATCGTCGATGTCGGCTAAAATACTTTTCACAGCTTTGCTGGTCTAACGCTGTTCTTGAGGATGCATATCTTAAAAAGCACATTTGTAAGTAAACAACATCTGTCAAACATTTTAAAGTTAGTTCTGGTAATTTAAGTTGATAAATCATTCTTTTTCAATAGCCGACAATTCTCGTCTAATTCGATAACTCCAATATCCCTGAGCTACAACAGATAATAATCCTTCTAAAGCTTGTTGCTTTTCCTCGGGTTGGCAATTTGATAAAGTGTCAAGTTCATGTTTGATACGTTCTACGCTTGACTCACCCGCAGGATGTGGCGCACCAAAAACATGTACCATAATATCACTGGGGTCAGCAGCAAGGGTTCTTATTGCAGGATTTATAGCAGTATCTGTATAACTACCATTCCTATCTAAAACTATGATATCTTCGCTAGCAACATCTGTAAGTGTGATGCTGGAATGTGTCGTAATCAAAACGTGACTGTGACATCCTTGCAATGTTTCATCCAGAAATTGAACAATTTGACGTTTCCACAAATCGTTAAAATGAACCTCTGGTTCGTCAAGTAAAATTAACGATTCGGTAGCGCTTATAAGCCGCATCAAGCACATCCTTCCCAAAAAAGTACGTTCACCATCACTAAACCATTTGAGTAAATGCAATGGTGAACTATCTACTTCTATCTCTGGATGTTTTGTGGCTGAAGGACGCTCCAGAAAAATGTTTACTTCTCTCAAAACTGATTGCCCGTCAGTATTTATGTTAGCTAGTCGAGCTAACTTTTTAAACAGATTCAGGCATGTGAAAAATTGTTCAATTATTTGTTGAGGAATTGAGTTATTTGAATTTTTTAAATCAAAAATTAGTAGGTAGTCGCTTCCTAAACGTAGTCTACGGGTAGCAATCTCTGCTAGCTTTTCTACATCGTTCCAATCACCAACATAAGCTGGTTGATGAGTTTTACGGAATTTCAAGGAGAAACCGACAAAACCATCATCTTTTATCTTTACTGCATCCAAAACTTTGAGTAATCGACGATTTTTGGGTTCAGCTAAGTCTGCTAATAAACCACAGAGGATAACTTTATCAAGTTGATGAGATTGTATAAGTAGAAATATTTGTTCTTCGTTCTGTTTGTTGATTTCTTGAGAAGTTTCATATAATGAGGAACTCAGAGGCTTTCCTGGTAATTCGCGTATAGCTAATTCTAAAGCACGCTCTGAATGAGACAAACTCTGAAAAGCTTCTAAACCTACTGTACTTTCAGAGGTTTCACGTCCCAAATTTTTCCAATCTTCTTCACCACCAGTTGTGTAGGCAAGTACCTGTTTTGGAAACAAAAAATTACTAATAGAAACTGGCTGACCGTTTTCCAAAACTTTTACAGGTGCTGTGTATTCAGTTTCTTCGTCTTCTTCATCTGGAATATTAGAGACTTTTATTCTACGTCTTTGATTACCCTCATTTAAGTCGTATTCCAGTATAAATAAATATGGAATAGGAGCTTGGGTAATGCGCTCTAATCTCTGCATTAAATCGCATAAAAGTTGCAGTACAGTTGATTTACCAGTTCCGTTTATTCCTACTAAAAAATCGAGCGCGTAGTCAGGACGACGAGCCAAAGCTATAGGATGTTCAGCTGAGGAGCTAAATTTTATATTCAAGTCTTTCAAGACTCTATATTTATCTATGTAAAGCCGTTGTAGTTTCATTGGCTCCCTCCTGTCAATACAGAACCTTGTGAGTCTAAATCCCATTTATCGCGCTCCGTGACACGACGGTAAAAAGCGATAGATTCACCAGTTTTTGTATCTGCTATGGTAACAGGTACAATTATCCCCATACACTCCAAAAGGTCAATAGTTTGTCGATTAGTGTCTGATACTTCTCCTGTATCGCTTATTTCTATATCCTCTGGCGTAAAATGTACTGCTGTCAAGCCATTATCTGGTTTTTCTGGGGTAATTAGCTCTGTTTTTTTACGTATCTTTTCCCAAATTATTGTTTGTTCTTCACTAAATATTCCAAATGGTTCCACCTCTAATAATGGAGATGGAATTTGCAGTCCAGCGATGGGAGACATTTCTAAGCGACCAAATAAGCTGTCAATGCGCTCTTGAAGCTGCCGTTGATTGCCATAAATTCTTGTTAATATTTGAGTCGGTGAATCTGCAAGGCGCAATTCTTCTTGTTTACCAATATACCGTTCTGGACGCAAATCATAAGATTGCTCTTTGATTGCATTAATCTCGACAGCCATACCTAAAAGCCTTGCTTCCGGTATCGTTGCAACTTGATTAAAAAGAGCGATCGCAATACCTCTTGCCTTTACTGATTGAGATAGTAATTTAATACCAGGATCTGAATCTTTTTTATTTTGTTTGCGTTTTTCAATAAATTCTAGTCTATTTTCAACTACAGATGATTCTGCATTAACATCTAATAGGATTTGTATACATAAACTTTGCTCTGTGGTTGCTGTCTCTAGCAAAAGGAGAGGGGGCTGTTTCTCAAACGATGGGTAGAAATGTATTAAAATTGAGGTTAGCTGTGAAGTAATACCACGGCAAACAATACCCAATAAATTTGCACCATCTGTAATTTTTCTGACTGCAATTAAGGCGTTTTCTTGATTTGGAAATTCTAATTTCGAATCTGTTTCAAAATTAACAATAAATTTTTCTAAAAAAGGTAAATCGCTATATTTTGAGGGCTGCTGAGTCAAATCTCGCCCTCTACCACTCGGATAACCATCATATTCAACCTGACAAAACCAAGTTAAATGTTCTTCGCTAGGATTACTTTTACTAAATAACAGTAAATAGGTTTGTAGAGAACTATATGGTTGAAAAGCGTCTTTTGGAAAAGAAATTACTGCTTTCAGTGAATTTTCATCAACTAACTGATGACGCAAAAACGCTTCAGCCGTACTGTTGCTAAATAATAAACCTGATGGGGCTAAAACTGCTGCTTGTCCATTTGGAGCAAGTTTTTGCAAGGCTAAGGCTAAAAGTGCCGTCTCGCTACGGCTACCAACTTTCTGTCCTAAGCTTCTTTCTGCTAAATTGGCATCAATTTTTTCACCAAAAGGAGGATTTATCAAAATTCTATCAAAGTTTGTTTTTTCTAGTTCTTCTTCTTGAAGAAAAACAGACAGAGCGTTGTGATGTAAGATTCTAGCGTTTAAGCCATGCAGTTTAATGTTTGCATAAGCAAGCTTTGCCCATTCTGAAGAGATGTCAACGCCGAGAGTCATACCTTGACGTTCATTTGAATGGTTGACCAATAACCCAGCACTACCACAGGTAAAATCTGCTAGGCTATGGGCTGGCTCGACTTTGGCAAGACAAGTCATAGTTTTAACAATATGTCGAGGTGTGGGGTAGCCTCCACCTGGGAGCATATTTGGTAGAGAAAAGACGATATGGCTATCTAAAAGTTTTGCTGCTCCTCCCACTATGTTCGCAGCCTCACTAAGCAGTTGCTTTATTTTTTCAGTATCTAAATTTGCTTGGCTTGACTTTCTAGGTTGGAGTTCCTCTTCAGAAGATTCCAGCCCATTAATTTCTAACAAAAACGCGGCGATATGCTCAATAATAGCAAGGTCGTAAGAAATTCCGACTTTGCGAAATTCTAACCAAACCTGATTAAGTAAATCCCCGATAGTTGCCATATCCTACAATTCTCCCCGAAAAGCACGCTCTAAAATTGATTGCTCAAGCATATCAAGCAACTTAGCATCTTGTTCTAAAAATCTTAGTATTTCCTCTACTTCTGTCTGAATTGTGTCAAAGTAAGCAATAATCCGTTCTTGTATTTGAGTATCTGGTAAAGGAACAGGCATCACTATAAGTTTTTGAGCATTAACATTAACTTGACCTATTGCACGGGTCAGTTGAGATTGGATGTAAGCACGACCTTGTGTTGAGTTTATATAATAATTAAGATACTTAGATTTAATTCTCGTTTGATCCGGAGTTAACCTAATAAGATATGAAGCAAATATAGCAACCATATTGCTTTCAAATACTGCACTTTTCCCAACTAAGTCTGCGCTATTTGTCCTATTAAATAGAATATCGCCCTTTTTTAAAATATATTTTTCTTGCTCGTTAGAACTAAGTTGGATATACTTGAGATTTTCAAAAGAAATTTTTCCTGTTCTTTTTATATTTACCATACGTAATATCGCAGTTCCTTCAAAATTTTCAGATGCTTTTTCTGAAATTCCATACTGCGGCTTTTTACTTAACAAAGAACCCAAAGGTATTACAGCAAATTGAGGCTTCTCTAATTCGTCATAAACTTGTTCTAAAACTATATCCATTATTTGATTCGCTTCTTTGCACATTACGTTAAGCAAGCGACGAGAGTCATTAACTTCGGTTAGCAGTGCTTCTATACGCGTAACAATTCTACTTTGGATATCGAGAGAACGTTTAGAATCATTTTTAAATGGTATAGGAATAGTTACATTTTCAAGTTCTTTCTTTGTAATATGGCGAAGTCCAACTCCACCATGCGCTTTGCATATTAATTCTTCAATTCTCCAATTAATTGCATAAATAAAAAATTTTTTAAGGCATTTGGACTCGTCTAAAACTACACGAAAAATATGTTGATTTAATACTGCTTCTCCTCGATTCCATAGATGCGCTCCAAAAGATGTTCCTGGAGTTACTGACCAGGAAATTAGAACTTCTCCATTGTTAATTTTAAATTTGGCATCAATTGGTTGATCATAATAATTGAAAGGTTTAGTTTCATTATTAAGATTTTGAATTCTAACAATCTTTAATCCACTACTTGACCACTCTGTAGGCTTGAATGCTCGTCCGTTTATTAACTGGCATATTTGACCAATTTTTTCTTCTTCCCAGGTTATATAATTGGATTTAAGTTTTTGTATCATAACGCCTCATCTTGTCTAATAATCATCTTGTGAAGGCGCTCTAAACTTTGCTGAAACTTTTGTTGATTCTCAATAATTCTAGCAGTCAACTCCAACGGATGCGGTAACTTTTCCCCTTCTAAACGATTAGGATTTCGGGCTGAAAAATCATATTCACGCTCAACCAAGGTTTTTTTATCTACAAACCAACTACTATCAGGAAATTCTTTTGGGGTTACTTTTCCCTGACTGTAATCTCGCCATAGCCGTACAATTTCCCGTCCTTCATCAAAATACTCATCTGCAATAGGATTACCTTTACTGAGTTTTTTCAAATTTTCAGGTAAAGACATTTCATAATAAAGAACTTCTTTTGTAGAACTTGAACGTTCAAAAAATAGCAATGCTGTTTTCACATCCGAATAAGGTGCAAAAGCTCCAGGAGGTAAACTAACTACTAAAAACAAATTGAAATCATTAAGTAACATTTCTTTAATAGTAGCAAAAGCACCACCTCTAAAAAGTGTTCCTTCTGGTACTACCATGCCACAACGCGCTTTACTTGATAGGTTTAATTTCTTAATAATATGTTCAACAGCTAATAGTTCCGTAGCATTACTTTTTATCGGAAAATTCTCTTGAATTTGACTATTTTCTTTTCCTCCAAAGGGAGGATTTGTAATTACAATATCAAAGCGCTCTGATACATTTTTTAAATTCTCTGCCAGTGTATTGCGTCGGCGGATATCAGGAACTCGAATGCCATGCAATACCATATTCATAATACCAAGCAGAGCCGGAAGTGCTTTTTTCTCTTGCCCCACAAAAGTATCGTACTGAAGAATTTTGTGGTCTTTAGTAGTTTTCTCATGCTTTTGCATTTGTGAATATGCTTCCACCAAAAACCCACAGGAGCCACAAAAAGGATCGTAAACCGTTTCTCCTATTTGGGGGTCAATTACCTCAACCATGAAACGAATAATAGGACGGGGTGTGTAAAATTCCCCTGCCATCTTATTTTCGCTTCCCAGTCGTTTTAGCAAGCCCTCGTAAATATGGGAAACAGTGTGAATATCATCAGGATTTTTAAAGTCAATGCTATCAATAATTTCTAATACATCTTTCAGATTATAAGGCGAAGCGCAGAGAACAACATTCCTGTCACTAAATATCCCAGAAATAACCTCACGTTCCGATGAACCGTTGAGAGTAGCTAAATAAGGTATCAGTTTTCCCCGCACAAACTGCATTAATCCATCACCATCCCATTCTGGGGTAGTGCGGCGACCGTTATCCCCTACTCTAGAACCTAACGCCTTTGGCACCCAGTTTGACCAGCGATAAGCTTCATCAACAACTCGCTTGTAGCTTCGACCTGCTAATTCAGCTTCTAGCCCAAAAATTTCTTCCTGCTCATCAAAAAATTTTAAGAACAATAACCAAGCAATATGCTCGACATACTCCATTACACCGCCACAATTATCGTCACGGCGCAGTATGTCACATGCTTTCCAGATATCATTAGTTAATTGTTCGCGGCTCACACTATTTCCTCACGGTACAAACGTTGCTGCACCTCATCTAATGCTAGACGCAGATTATTAATCGTACCAAAACGTTGAGCAACTCCTGACACTTGTCCCATTTCCCGAAAAGGCGACAATCGAAAAACTTCAGGATTCACTATTTCTTGCACACCCGCCAAGCGATATTTCTCAAGTAAGGCTAAAATAACTTCCCGTGCATCTGGTGTTCGGCTTTGCAAAAATTGTTGTTCGTAGTTCAGGAATGCTTCAACCCGCTCGTCTCTAGTGTGAATTGGTTTGCTAAAAGCGATATGCGCCAAAAGGTCAAATTGGTCTGCTCTCGGTTGCGCTAACACCTCAGCTAATACCTCAATATGGACGCTTTCAGCCTCTAATTCCTCCAAAAACGCTTGCCGCAAGCTTGAAACTGTCCAAATTTCATGGAGTTGTTTCCAATCTGGCGCACAGCCTATGATTTTGGCTTTAGTATAGTCAAAGTATTGTGCTAAGGTAAATTGCTCGCCTGTAGCCTCCATAAGAAACGTGGCTTCATCAGCAATTGTTACCTCCAACCCGTTGACGCGAATTTTACTAACAGGTATTCCTTGAGGTTTGAGTTCTATAGTAACCGTTTGGGTGGTATCTCGCTCAGTTTCAATAGTCACCTTCCTGGATCGAAATCCCTTACCAGTCACCGACAAACGAGTACTTCCAGTTGGAAGATTCTGAATAATAAAGTATCCATTATTGTCAGTGTGAATGGAACTAATTTGTTGGTTAACAGCAATTAGCGCACTGACAGAAGCACCAACCAGAAATTCTCCTGTATCACCATGAACCACAGTTCCTTCCAGGATACTGGTTCTTGCTGCTGTAGTTTCAACCGTTACTTCTTCTGGAGGAGAATCCCATTCATCAAAAAGTCGGCAAGCTCCTACATAATCGATAATCCGAAACCACTCCTTGCCTGTTACCGAATCTATCCGCGAACCTCGACCAATAATTTGCTTGAAGAGAATTGGCGAGGAAATGGGTTTCATAAAAACGATATTTCGACACGATGGCACATCAATACCAGTACTAAGCAACTCGGCAGTTGTAGCCACTACCGGAGTTATGCGATCGCTGTCTTGAAACTGGTCTAACCAAAAGCTGGCTTCACCTTCTTCTGCGATAATTGGTACTGCGTAATCTGAGTAACCGAGATCAGAAAATTCATTTTGCAGCAAACGAGCAACCAATCTGGCATGGCTCATATCCACACAAAAAACCATTGTCTTGTCCATTGACCCAAAACGCTTGAGCAAACCTGCCAAATGTTTTACCATTGCTGCGGTGCGGTCAGGCACAGTAATTTCACGTTCAAACTGTGGTGTCAAATAAACATCCCGCAACTTTGAGTTTTCAGGCACATATATTTCTGCACCTAGTACCTGTGCATCTTCGATTTGCAATCCGTTTTTATCAATGCTAGTTCTAACCTTATGTATCTTATAAGTTGCAAGGAAACCATCTTCAATTCCTTGACCAAGGCTGTAGCTGTATGCAGGCGGCTGCCAATTTCCCTTTAAAGGATCTTCGAGGTCAATGGGAATTTCAGGTTCTTCCGAGCAGAAATAAGAATATGTATCAATACTTTCACTCTGCCTTGGCGTAGCGGTCATCCCTAAATGGATAGCCTCACCAAAGTGTTGCAGAATTGCATTCCACTTGCCAAAACCAGAGCGGTGGCACTCATCAATAATAATAAGTCCAAAAAAATCATCAGGAATGCGCTTAAAAAGAGCTTCTCCATCATCTTCAGCATCAAGTGACTGGTAAAGGGCAAAGTATAACTTCCGATTGGAATTAAATCTCCCACCACGAATTAATCCCCGTGGGTCTGCTTGTCCTGTAACAAAAGCAGTAAATGCGTTATACGCTTGATTGCACAATGCTATGCGGTCTGTGATAAAGAGAACAGGTTTTTTTAGCCAACCTGATTTTCTCAGTTTCCAAACTATCTGAAAGGCAGTAAAAGTTTTTCCTGTACCCGTAGCCATTGTCAACAAAATGCGTTTTTGAGCAGCCATCATCCGCTCAATCACACGACGAATAGCCACTTCTTGAAAATAGCGGGGTTCTTTACCACAAATCGAAGCAGGACAAACAGGATACAATAGCGGATTACTTTGCTGTACTCGCATCGTTATATAAGAACTTCCAGCATCTGCAACACGGTTACTTGGGAGTTGTGCAGTTGCTTGCTTGCGATACTGCTCCCAGCGATGCCATAAATCTTTTGGTGCAGGGAATGAAGATATTTCCCGGCTTTGATTTGAGAAAAAATCAAATTCTACAAACCCATGTCCATTACTGGAGTAGGCAAAAGGCACATCTAGCATCTTAGCGTAGGATTTTGCTTGCTCTAAACCCGCACCAGCCGTATGCGTCTCATCCTTTGCCTCTAAAACGGCAATCATCTGCTCTTGATAACGCAGCAAGTAATCGACACGGCGAGGTTGTCGCCGTCGAGATTCTTCCCCAACTAAATATATTCTTCCCGCAGTAACTGGTTGTCCTTTAACAAAGTAGTGTTCGCGCTCAATTTGGCTCTCCCCCCAACCAGATAATTTAATTTGGGGGTCAATTAGTTTGGCGCGTGTGTCTGCTTCGTTATAAGGACTCATTGTTTTAGCCTCTCTGACAAAATTACAGACACCTCTAAGCCTCCGTAAACAAAAGTAATTATTATTTCATTTATATACTTAATTTTTGGCTATCGAGATGGGTGTAATACCGCAAAGTAAAGGCTGTTAAGACTACTAAGGATCAAAAGTGCGATACTCTTTCATACTCACTTCGTGAACGCGTTTCTTCATAAAAACAGCATTAACTAGTTTCAACAACGCTTTTGACGTTTCGCCATTGTCGCAAATGGTAAAAAACAATGCGGACATTCTCCTTGTACCCAATCTGCTGGAATCGGGAAGGGTGTCTCGCAGTTAGTGCATTTTGTGAGTAAGCGTAATTGATGGCGATCGCACTTCATTTTTTCCTTAAACTGCCACTCAATGCGGTGATAAGGTTGTTCTCCATAGCAAGCAGCACATAATTTAATTGGTCGGGGCTTCATCGTGATACTCTTTGATGGCAAAGTTTCCGTGAGTTTTTCAACTTCCACCTCAATAAACTTTGCTAATGCCTCTAATTCTTGTTGAGTTGGGAATGGATTGAGGTAAAGTTTTTTCCATCTTGTTACTATTGCACCGACTCCGGCTTCCTTACCAATTTGATACCCAGTCAGCAAATTAGCCCTTTCAAAGCGACCTAAAAAGTGACTTATACTTTCCCCTGGTAATGGTTCAACTGTGTTTATCCAAGCTTCAAAATTATAGATTTCGTTTGACATCTGAGTTTATAATTTTGAGGATGTATCTTTTAGCTTGCTACTAATGAATAATCTCCTTCAATACTCTCCAAAAGTGATTTATCTATTTTGTTAATGCCAGATTCTAATGCTTTAACTGCTGCATCTCTAAGAATTTGATCTAATAATCTAATTTGACCATCTGTTTTTCCCTGTAAAAGAGTTATGATTTCCTGATTATTAGCTAAATTCGATGGCTCAGGTAGTCTCAGAATTTGCTGTTCCCAAATCTTTACCGTTTTTGTAAAATTGGCTCCTAAAAGTTTTTCAAAACTGAAGTAAGATACAAAACGCCCAGCAACCTGCTCATCTTTACTAATTAAAGTATCTAGTCTACTACTTGTCCCTACCAATATGGGGACAATCTTCACCTTATCAAATAAGTCTCTAACATCTGCCAGTGTTTTAAATTGAAGACGATGAGCTTCATCAATAATCAATATTTCTACTTTACATTGCCTAATAAAATACCATGCTCTTTCTCTTAGTTGATTTTCAGTACCTCCCTTCGCCTTAAATTTTAAAGTTTCAATAATAGTTTTAAATAAAAGCGATGGACTGCAAGAGCTACCCGTTAACTCTATATATAATACCGGAACCACTGGATTTTGATTTTGTATTTTAACCGCTCTATTCTGGTAGGTATAAAAGAGAGAAGCTGTAGTTTTGCCCAGACCTGAATCTCCTACTGCTCTACCAGGTTTTCGTAACTTTCGTCTTTCATCTAACCAAGCACTGAATCTTTTTACTTGTTCAATATTTAAAATATCTGGTTGTCTAAGACGTTCAATTTCTAATTGTACTTCTTCCTTAGCCATAGTTTACAACCCTAATTCTTCACGCAATAGTTTGAAATCAACTTTTTCTATTGGCTCATCTGTTTCGGTTTTAGGTACTAATTTATCATCCTGTTCATTTTTATTCTCTTCATATCTTTGTGGTATAGGCTCTATACGTTCTTGTTCGGCCCGGTGGCGTTCAGCTTTAGTCTTACTTTTTTTATATTTTAAAAAGTTTCTGCGTCTAATTGCTTCTTCTAAAATTGAAACGTTATTGATACCTTTACCAGTATTTTCTGCTTTCTTACGCGCGTACTTAACTTCCTCAACCGACAGCCTTTCTGCTTCTAAACCAACAGCGTAGGCACGGGCTAAAAATATTTCTTTATTATTTTTGCGACCATATACTAGAACCATAGTGATGTCTCTGGGGTCGAACCTTAAGATAACTTTTTCACCTGTGTAAGCTCCTAAGTTTTCTCCTCTATAACGAAGACCAGAAAAATTGAGATAGCCATTGTCATATACAACCCGTTCGGCTGCCTTCATTAAGCAAATGTCAAGCTCTCTATCGTTCAGCAAAGTGGGAGGCATTTGCAGTCCTTTCTCCCAACGCTCAATCCGACTTTGTTTTGGAGTCAAAGGGTTGGCTTGACTTCGGGCATCAGGCTTTTGGTTATAGCTATCGACAATGTAACCAACAATTAGTTTTTCTAGTTCAGGAAGACTTATACAAGCTTTTTCTTCAGCTCCTTCTGGGCGGTCTTTAACACTTGACCCTGTGTAACCCGGCATTTCAGAAAGTAGCCCACTCATGGTTCTAAATGGCCGTTCTACAATGCCGCCATCTGAAGGTTGACTTCGCAGTATTGATTCAAAATCTAATTCGTTAGCAATCCATTCCACTAAATGTTTTGAGCGAAAATCCTTGCCACCATCGGTATAAATATATTTAGGTACACCGTAAGCACTCCACTTACATCTGAGTTCATACTCCGAACTGTACCGTTTTGGCATAATTGCATGACGCAGTGCCAAAGCGACAACTTGAGAACTGGGTGCAGCAAACCCTAAAAGTAATCCTACAATGTAGCGAGAATAACAATCTATTACTGTCGTTAATTGAGGACGGCCTATTTCCTCATCATCCTCATCCACTAATATAATGTCACCTTTAGTATGGTCAATTTGCCAAACCTGATTGCTGTACTTAATAGATATCTCTTGACCATCACGGGTTTTGATTATGTGTTCAGAACCGTGCCACCCTGGGCTGCGGCTAGTGCGAGACTTGTGCTTTTTCTCCTCAACAGGCTTTAGCCATCTTTCTACTGTTCTACTGCTGGGAGGCTTGCCATACTTTGACCAATACTTAAAGCCTTCTGTCTTTCCTTTGATTTTTATCAGCCTTTTTATCTCCCAATCTAAATCTTCCCTTTGAAATCCCTGAGCTTCCAACCTTGATATTTCTGCTATTAATTCTTTCTTGGCGAATTCGTAAGCTTGAGTCTCAATCCTTTCAGCGACCTGAGTGCGAGTCATGCGATCGCTTCCTTTGTTACCACTCTTGTAAGTTTTGAGAGTCAAGTTATACCAGTATTCGCTTTTTCTTGGCTGTCCTTTGTCTGCTCTGGGAGCTTCCGCTAAAGCAGCCATACCTTTTTCTTCCCAAGACTTAATTAAACGTCTAACCGTTCGTTCAGATTTACCAAGCTTTTTGGCTGCTTCTTCCAACCTTTTGCCGTAAGTTAGGCGATCGCAAGGTTCACGTAGATTGCGAATTATTTCTACTTTGAGTCTTTGTTCACCTGAGAGCCTCAGTTCTGAATCCTCTAAAAATCTCTGATCTAAAAACTCAACTGATTTGTCTTCTTCTACAGAGTTATCATTCTCACTCAATGACTCAACTTCAATTGAAAAGTCGAGTGTGTCTGTATACTCGTCATCGGATAGGAAGCTGTCTTCATCTTCTAGTTCAAACTGGTCATCTACACCTAAAGGACTCATCGATGTGATTTTTCATTGATTATTTGGGTACATTTATACTACTATGAAGCTGCAAAGAATTGACATTTAATTCATCGCTTAATTAATAATTGCCATCTAATTAGTCGTAAAACATAAAAAAGGACGCTTAATTTGTCGCACAAACCTGTAAGTAGTTTTTTACGGGTTTAATTCCTGAAAGTCATGATATATACTGATTTGTAGTTAATAAAATCTTTGGACAAATAATTTGTCGCTTTGGTCAAATAATTCGTCGCTCTACAGTAGGGAACAATAAGCGCATTCCCCTAGCTCCCAATCAGCAGGGATTGGGAATGGTGTCTCACAGTTAGTACATTTTGTTAATAAACCCAACTGGTGGCGATCGCATTTAAGTTTATCCTTATACTGCCACTCAATTCTGTGACAAGGTACTTCTGCACAACAAGCAGCACATAACCAAATTGGTCTAGGCTTCATCGTCACCCCATTGGGCATGTGTACTGTACATTCGTGCACTTGGCAAAAAACTAGTCTAAATTACTTAAAATTTTTCTTTAGCAGCTAACATTTGTAAAATCTTTTCTACATGATCTAACTCTCCAACGATTCGCCGAATTGGGTGAGGCCAAACCTTGACAAGGGTAGGAGTTGCAGAAACCTGATTTAGTTCTGCTTGTTCTGGATGACTTAAAACATCAATCACCTTCAAAGTATAAGGGTATCCGAGCGATCGCTCTAACAATTCGTGTAAATTTTGCAGAATGCGTTCAGTAGAACTGCTATGTCCTGCAACAAATAAGCGGAGAACATAGCCTTGAGTGATGGCTTCTTTTTTTTGTACTATTACTGGTTGGTGATATTTTGGCACAGGTTCAGAAAGGTCTAGACGGACAATTAAGTCATGATCCTCCCAAAGCTGCCCAAATGAAGAACGATAGGTTGTTAACACCATGCGATCACATAATCCCTCTTGCCAAGGAGCTGCTTGCCATACTAGTTCCCCTGTGCCAAAAATAGCATTAAGCAAAGTTTGTTGTCTAATTACAGCCGGATAAGCTTCAGCAAAAGTTCGCACTTGTTGAGTGCGCGGATCTAACCAATTGTCAATAGTTGCAGTATAACAAGGCACTAAAAAGTGTGGTGGCTCTGGTAAATCTAGAATTTCTTGCAAAGCCGAACACAAATGCAAATGCCATCGACCTTGCTTACTAGGGTCGATGCAGTAAATTAAATCTCCTCCAGGTGTAAATAGCGCAATGCCTTTAAACAGCTGGGGTGTAGATAGTTTATTTGTCGTCAAGTTATTCACAGAGGTTAGGGAACTAAAAGTAAAAATTCTCTCTTTTACCTTTTACCTTAGCTATAACCTCAACCAGGATCGCAAAGATATTTGAGATTGGGTAGTGCGAGATGAGAAAGCAGGGGAGACAAGGGACAAGGGGGACAAGGGGGAATTATTGAACAAGTCTCTCTCCGAAGTTCTGATGCCTATGGCGGGCTACGCCAACGCCGGAAGTCGGCGCTCAGACTTCTCTTTTTGTCTCCCCCATCTTCCTTGTCTACCTTGTCTCTTCTCTATACCCAATGCTCCATGCCCCATGCCCAATGCCCAATCGTTAAACTCGACCTCGGAGAAATTGTGCCATTTCGTTAGGAGTTGGTGACATTTCCAAAGCAGTTTCTTCAGTGATTCGTCCGTCTTGATAGAGATTTAGCAATGACTGATTCATCGTAATCATGCCGTCAAAGCCAGCTTGTTTCATCAGCTCGCCAATTTCATCATACTTACCGTCTTTGATCCATTCCTTAATCGCCTCAGTATTGATCAGCACATCGTGGAAAGCAGCCCGCTTCCCGTCAGTTGTGCGACACAAACCTTGAGCAATTACTGCCACTAAAGACTCAGAAATTGCTACCCGCATTGCATCCTGTTCATCACCAGAATAGAGGTTGAGAATCCGCTCAATGGTTTTGACAGCGCTATTGGTGTGCAAAGTTCCCATGACTAAGTGACCGGTCTGAGCGGCTTTTAGGGCGGTGTTAACTGTTTCCTTGTCCCGCATTTCCCCCACCAGAATCAAATCTGGATCTTCCCGCAAAGCTGCTTTCAAAGCGTTGTCAAATTTCCGGGTATGCATTCCCACTTCCCGCTGTTTGACTAAAGACTTGCGGCTTTGATGGACAAATTCTATTGGGTCTTCAATGGTGATGATATGTTTGGCCATTTCCTTATTGATGTAGTCAATCATCGCTGCCATTGTGGTGGACTTACCAGAACCAGTGGGCCCCGTCACCAAAATTAAACCTTTATGGTGGTGACAAATATCCCGAAAAACTGGAGGTAATCTTAACTGTTCCATAGTTAAGATTTTTAGCGGAATCAACCGCAACACCATTGCAGGCCCTTTCAGGGAGCCAAAAACATTAATCCGCACGCGAGCAAATTCGTATTGAGTTGCTCCGTCAAATTCTAAGGATTCTTCAAAGCGCTGAATTTCTCCCTCACTCATCACCTCCCGCAACCAACTCATAAAAGTTTCTTTATCTGTTTCTGGATAATCCCCTGATTGAATTTCTCCTCGGCTGCGAAAGCGGGGTGGTTCACCTACACCCAAATGCAAGTCAGAATATCCTTGATCGTAAGCTTCTCTGATTAACTTCTCTAAAGTAAGTTCTGAACTGCTGTTTTGAGGGCGAACTGAATTAGGTATTGGCGGTGGACTACCCGGACGATGACCTGCAACAGGCAAATTAGTGCCCCTATCCATTGACATATCGAGTGTTTGTGTCATCTGCCGCTGCGTACTAAAGGTTGGGATTGGCGGTGGTGGTGGCGGCATTGATGGTAGATTACGTCCGGCAGCAGAGTTAGAATTTAATGGAGACTGTAATTCTGTCATATATCTTCACATTTGGCAGTTAAAAAGTTGAATTAATGAGAAGTAAAGTCACTTGCTTTGATGACTTTTGGAGAATGCTTGTTTGCAAGCCTTAGCGGTGATAGAAGGCGATTAAAACTCTAGAACCACGGTCAATCTATCTCATCTACCTCAATTGGTATCTTTTATTTCCTAAGATTTCATTACTCAGAATATTTAGATAGATTATTTAACCTATCTAAACTGGTTTAACACATGTAGTAACTCAAAAGACCTCAGTTAAAACACATAGAAAATTAGTATTTTTTAGTACTTGCAATCTTAAAAGTAAATATTCTCATGACTTAGATGAGAAATTTCTCCTACACATGGGCACGAATTACCAGCAATTAACAGCACAAATACTAGCAGATCATTTATTCAGCAGATTTAAGAATTATGAGAAAGACTACTAATTTTTATAAGAAATGTTAAGTTTAATCGGAGTGATATCGTGGGAATCAAGGTTAAAAGCTCATACCTTTTAGGTTCTATACCTGAAGGTAGATGCAGTAAACAAGTTTTTTTAATAAATAGAAAATTGATTTTATATCCATAATTACAAAAAATTATCTGTAAAGTTTAGTAAACAAATGCTCATTTTTCCGATTAGTTTTTATATACTAAATTTCAACTGAAACAATTCAGTTTACTCGCAAAAAGTGAGATATTACTGAAATTAAAATTTGTTGTGTATTTTGGGAGGAAAAGTCATGGTTTCT
Source organism: Nostoc sp. (assembly GCF_036917535.1). Lineage (GTDB taxonomy): Bacteria > Cyanobacteriota > Cyanobacteriia > Cyanobacteriales > Nostocaceae > Nostoc. The sequence goes on along the minus strand of NZ_JBALDA010000113.1, from coordinate 13,381 downwards.
GCTCAAAGCTCTAATCAAGGAAAGACCTACTCCTTGTTGATGATTAAAAGCTTTTTAATATGGACTTTTACATTAGCAGTATGTTTGTTGGTTGTGGGTTTTCCACTAGTTGTCTTGATGGCCACGGTCGGATGTCTGTTGTCGATTATCTTGCAATCTGTGATGCCTGTTAGTGCGGTTTTGCTTGTAGCAGGCGCTCTAATAATGTTTAATGTGATGGCAGTTGTATTGGCTGCGGGTGTGCTAACTGTTAAGGGAGTTCATCCTAGTGAAGTTAAATGGTTAAGCTGGCTGCATGGAGAGGCAGACCAAATGCAGGCTAGTGTTTACGCTGCTTGCCCTCTAACTTGTGAGATTAAATAGTTATTACAGGTTAATTAGACAAACAGTGCGTCTGCCCGGTTAAGCCGGGTTTTTTCATGATTTTCATAATTTTAACTTTTAAATAGTCATTACAGGTTAATTAAATAAACAATGCATTTGCCCGGTTAAGCCGGGTTTTTTTATATCTTATGTTGATTTATCCATTAATATTTATGGTTTATGTGAGGATTGACCGCCGACTATTGACCATAGACCATTGACTATAGACCATTGACTATAGATGGTAAATTACAGATGACTAATGACTAATCAAAAACGCGTTTGCATTATTTTAGGTACTCGCCCAGAAGCAATTAAACTCGCTCCAGTGATTCAGGTTTTCCAGAAGTCTTCAGAATTTCAGTTGCAAGTAATTCTAACTGGACAGCATCGGGAGATGGTTGAGCAAGTTATGCAACTGTTTAATATCAAGTCGGATTATAACTTGGAAATTATGCAGGTTCAGCAATCTCTAAATGATATTACTTGCCGTAGTTTACAAGGGTTAGAAGCATTATTTAAAGTGGAAAAGCCAGATTTTATAATTGTGCAGGGAGATACTACCACTGCTTTTGCCGCAGCTTTGGCAGCTTTTTATCAAAAAATTCCTGTTGGTCATGTAGAAGCAGGGTTAAGAACTGATGATATCTTTAATCCTTATCCAGAAGAAGCTAATCGCCGATTGATTTCTCAAATTACTCAGTTGCACTTTGCACCGACTCCTTGGGCTGTGGAAAATTTGCATCGTTCTGGTGTTTTGGGTGAAATTCACATGACGGGTAACACGGTAATTGATGCATTATTGAATGTCGCTGCAACCCAAGTAGTTTGTGATGTCCCAGGCTTAAACTGGGAATCATATCGGGTTATGTTAGCAACAGTTCATCGTCGGGAGAATTGGGGAGAACCTCTGTTAGCGATCGCTCAGGCGTTTTTACAAATTTTAGACAAGTTTCCTGATACAGCTTTACTGCTACCATTGCACCGCAATCCCACAGTGCGAGTCCCGTTACAAGAACTTTTAGGGAATCATCCCCGAATTTTCTTGACAGATCCTCTCGATTATGGCGAATTGGTGGGAGCGATTAGGCGATCGCATCTTTTGCTCACTGACTCTGGCGGCTTACAAGAAGAAGCCCCCAGCTTGGGAAAACCAGTACTAGTTTTGAGAGACACCACCGAAAGACCAGAGGCTATTGTAGCTGGTACAGCCAAACTTGTTGGCACTACAACTGAGAACATTTTTGCAGCTGCTGCTGAGTTACTCAGTTACTCAGATGCTTATGAAGCGATGGCAAACGCCATCAATCCCTTTGGGGATGGTCATGCAGCAGAGCGCATTTTGCAGATTGTACAAAATTACCTTCATGGGTAAGAAAGTTCGTAGTAAGGACTAAAGTGCTTACTACAAACCCTTGTGCGCGGTGGAAATAAACAACCCATTTCCAATCAACGAAACGTTTACCTGTAAGTAGAACGGCGTAAATATTTATAGTTAGGATGAGACAGGAGACAGAAGGCAGAAGGCAGGAGAGAAAAGGTTTTAGCCTTATTTATCTTTCTTAACATAGTTGTGTTTTTCCACTGACTTACTTATTTCTTTTGACTTTTGACTTTTGATTTTTGACTTCCGCCTTGCGGTACTAGCCTTTACCGAACCACGAGATTTTCCAAGGGTGGCTTCTGGCTAAATACCCAGAGCTGCTCTAGTTTCGGGGCCGACTACACCATCTACAAGTAGACCTTTACTTGCCTGAAAGCTTCGGACTCGGCTAACTGTTTCTTGACCGTAAACTCCATCAACTCTAAGATTACCCAAAGCTGTTTGAACATCTCTGACGAGCAGACCTCTAGAACCAGGGGTAAGAATTACTGGACCGCCAACACCACCGGGTCTGGTTACAGGACGATTGTTAGGTCTATCACCAATCCATCGGGCAAAAACGTATTTACCTGTAGAAAGTCTGGCAAAACCGTTTTCATATCGTTCAATTGCTGGAAGTGTTGCGCCATTTGCTACACAGTCCACATACGAGTAGTTGGTGCTTGGGCCTGAACGGACACGTAAACAACTGCCATTAGTCTTTACATAAGCAGCCGAACTCATTTGAATTTGGGTAAGAGCAGCAAGTAATACACCAACACCAGCTAACGCTAACCAAGCCGAAGATTTAAACAGTTTTTTCCAATTTAATTGAGGTTTAGGAAGATTATAATTAGTGTTTCCAGATGCCTCTTCTTGAGCAATAAACATCTGAGAATAAGCAAGATATTCCATAATGCATTCCTTGATATGAAAAAATGAGTACTTGCAGAGAATCACTTGCGTTGTTCTCTGTATTTATTCTTAGTATATTTTATATCACTACCTTTGAATAGGCTTTTACTACTAGCGAAATTAATAAAAATTGAAAAAGGCAGGGGGCAGAAGGCAGCTACGCTGGAGGTTTTATTAAGAAGAGGATTCAAACCTCTCCTTAATAAGAGCGACCTTTCTTAAAATTTGGTTGGGGTTTTAAACCGCAAGTTCGCTACGGTTACACGCAGAAGTTAAAAGTCAGTTTCCCTCCTGCCTCCTGCCTCGTAACTCCTGCCTTTCTCGATAAAATTAGTCAGAAGATTCCTGAGAAAAAGCATCGCCTGATGATTTAGGATAAAAATCACCAGGCGTTGGCATAGTCTTTCGTAGAAATTGTATTTTTACAAGAAATAAAATTTAGTTAAAGCTTTCTTGCTTACTGGCTTCTGCCTTGTTGCATTCCAATATCTCAAGTGTATTGTCGATTCCAGTTAAATCAGCAACTATAAAAGCTAATTCGTCTAAGTCTATAGGCTTACATCGATATATATCATAACCTAATAATAATGCCATATTACGGTCTTCTTCGGAAGCAGATGCCGTTAGAGCAATAGCTGGAATCTTTCTCCCTCGCTTTGCTTCCAGATTTCTGGCCTTCAAGAGCAGTGAGTAGCCGTCTTCATCTGGTAAATAAATGTCACTAATTAGAATGTCTGGTTTAAAAAATGACATTATTTCTATAGCCTCCTCTGCTGAAGCAGCAGTGATAATCTTTGCTTCACCTAATTCAAATAGGTAGGTAAGTAATATTCTTGTATCAAAGTCGTTATCAACAACTAGCAATCGCAGACCTTTAAAAGACATCGATTGATTAGACATTATTTTCACTGCTACATAGCTCAAAAACTTGAAATAGTAATTAGATCAAAAGTTATATATTTATTAATGCTATTTGATCCATACTTTACTAAATCTTAAAGGAACTAACTAGCAGGTGTCTGTCCGGTGTCGCACATAGTAACTTAAAATAATTCATTGGCATCGCACCTTGGCTAATTCTCCAGCAACCGAGCAAATTCGTTTTGGATGACTCGATAACACTCGCAGGAAGTTGCTGACAAATCCTCTCGGTTGAGGATGCTAATATGACCACGCTGGTAGCGAATCATTCTGGTTTTGCTCAGGGTATTAGCCGCCACTGTCACACCGGAGCGCCGTACACCCAGCATCTGGGCGATAAATTCTTGTGTGAGTAGAAAATCCTCTGATTGCAAGCGGTCAGAGACTGTGAGAAGCCAACGAGCCAGCCGCTGCTTTACGGTATGAAAACGGTTGCAGGCACATCCTTGCACCAATTCAGTATATACAGTTTGTACATAGCGCAGCAGCAGCTTTTGAATAGCTCCACCCTGATTTAACTCGGTTTTAAGTACATCTGCATCCAGCTGCATAGCAGCACCCGAAACCTGCACAAACGCTTTTGTGGTTGTTGTGTCACCTCCTAAAATTATTGGGATACCTAGCATCCCTTCATTGCTCACGATCCCAACTTCCATCATTGAGCCATCATCCATACTAGCGACTAAAGAAACTGCTCCGTGTTGGGGAAAATAGACGTGTGCGATCGGTTCTCCTGGTTCGTAAATGACTTGCCGAGTCGAAAGCGAAACTAACTTCAGGTGTGGAACAAGACGCTGATAATCACTAGTTGGTAAAGCCGCGAGTAACCTATTTACCTGCGGCTTAAAAGTGTCTTCGCTCACTGAAACATTAAAAAATAAATTTGCTTGCTCAAAATACTTTAAATCAAGTTACTTTTGCAAGTCTGTTCGGTTTCGCACACGTAACTCAAAAAAATTTTTTGGCTCGGTTATTGGGCATTTTGCCCAATAACCGAGCAAATTCGTTTTGTATGACTCGATAACACTCGCAGGAAGTTGCTTCCAAATCTTCTCTGTTCAAAATGCTAATATGACCACGTTTGTAACTGATCATTCCGGCTTGGCTGAGGGTGCTAGCCGCTACTGTCACGCCGGAACGACGTACACCTAGCATTTGAGCGATAAATTCTTGCGTGAGCAAAAAATCTTCTGATTCCATACGATCAGAGACTGTCAGTAACCAGCGAGCCAGCCGTTCGTCCAGTGTATGCAGACGGTTGCAGGCAGCTGCTTGGGCCAGTTCCGAGTATATAGCTTGTACGTAGCACAGCAACAGGTTTTGAAGCGCTTCGCCTCGATTGAACTCGGCTCTAAGTACATCTGCATTCATCTGCATAGCAGTGCCCGAAATCTGTACAAATGATGTTGTGGTTGTGATTCTGTTTCCTAAAATTACCGGGATACCGACCATACCTTCACTGCTCACTATCCCAACTTCCGCCGTTGAGCCATCTTCCATAGTGGTAACTATAGAAATCATTGACTTTTCAGGAAAATACACCTGTGTGATTGGTTCGCCTGCTTTGAAAAGGATTTGGTGAACTTCGAGGGAAACTAGTTTTAGATGGGGGACAAGACGCTGATACTCACTAGCTGGCAAAGCTGCAAGCAGCTTATTTGATGGTTGCTGAAAGATATTTTCATCTAATGACATTAGATGCCAGTCTCCTTAAACTAGGTGACTTTAGAAAAGCCAACTCAGGGCACAAGGAAAGTATTTAAGGATCAGACCCTAAATAAACACAGGAACAATCTAAAAAAGTTTAAATCAACACATCTGTTTAAGTCTGTGCTCTTACGCACATAGAAACTTAATAAAAACTTATTTTCGCCGTTTATTAGGTTTATTGCCCAATAAACGAGCAAATTCATCGCATTATGCTAACGCAGTAACATACCCCACGCCTTAAATCATATTGTCATAGACATGAGTATTATTGTCAGCGCGATCAGAGCAAAAAAGTCCTGGTTATGCAAGTCATTAAAACCCTAAATCTTTGTCATTGCTATCAGCTGTTGTAAACTCTCGCAAGTAAGTTTGGTATATTTTGATGACCGTGAAAACAAGCTACTTAGAGCTAAATATATTAAAATGAACATTTATTAAGCTTTAGTTATAGAAGAATATTAAGATTTTTTGAAAACCTACGGTAACTTTAGCAATTTACTGTAGTATAAATTTAGGCTAAAATAGTCTATTTCACAAATACTCAATAAAAGCAAGTATTTTCTACTACAAATTTATAATTTTTTTTACTTCAAACTAGCTTACTTATCTGGTTCATCTATGCAATAATAAACAATTATGTCCATTAAATACGGTTTGTTTATCGATTTTTAGTAGTAAACACAAATATTGATTTGTATTTGCTGAAAAATTTATATTGGCTAAGTGCCGAATCCAGTATTGTTTGAAGCTAATTTACTTAAAAATAATAGCGCTCTTGACAAAATGCCAAATCTCCAACAAAAATATCACTGTTCAATCGAGTGAAGTAAATAACAACGTAGAAATATGAAGTATAACCAACTTGGCAAGAGTGACTTAAAAGTTTCGGAAATTTGTTTGGGCACTATGACTTATGGACAGCAAAATACTATTGAAGAAGCCCACGAGCAGCTAAATTATTCTATTGCCCAAGGAGTCAACTTTATTGATGCAGCTGAGATGTATCCTGTCCCACCAAGTGGCAAAACTTATGGATTAACTGAAACTTTTATTGGGGAATGGTTAAAGCGTCAACAAAGAGATCAACTTATTATAGCTACTAAGATTGCGGGCCCTGGTCGAGGCTTTAAATGGTTACGTGGTGGAGCCGAAGCAATTGACCGTGATAATATCAAACAAGCTGTAGATGATAGTCTAAAAAGATTACAGACAGACTATATTGATCTATACCAAATTCACTGGCCCGACCGCTACGTACCAAGGTTTGGACAAACGGTATTCGATCTGACTCAGGTGAAAGAAACGGTTCCCATTACTGAACAGCTAGCAGTTTTTGCCGATGTAATTAAAGCAGGGAAAATTCGCTATCTTGGTTTGAGTAACGAAACACCTTGGGGAGTTGCCCAATTTAGTAACGCTGCTAAACAATTAGGATTGCCCAAAGTTGTTTCGATTCAAAATGCTTACAACTTGCTGAATCGAGTATTTGACGGAGCCTTAGCAGAAGCAGTTTATCACGAAGAAATTGGGTTACTAGCTTATAGTCCTTTGGGATTTGGCTTCTTGACTGGCAAATATCTAAACGGCAAACCAGAAAAAGCCAGAGTCACTTTGTTTGATCATTTCGGTCAGCGCTATCTCAAACCAAAAGTAAGTCAAGCTGTATCAGCTTATGTAGAAATTGCCAAGCGCCATCAACTAAGTCCAGCGCATCTAGCTTTGGCATTTGTGCGGAGTCGTTGGTTTGTGGCTAGCACAATTATTGGTGCCACCACACTGAAGCAACTCAAAGAGAATTTAGAAAGTGTGAATGTAGTTCTCGACAAAGACATTTTGGAAGAGTTGGATATAGCTCATATTCAGTCGCCAAACCCAGCACCATAAACAATTAAAAATTCAAAATTCAAAATTCAAAATTAAAGACAGTTCGCCTTGTTACCAGGCTCCAGTCTGGTAACGCCTCCCTAGAGCCTTTGGCTCTCATTGTCAGAGTAGAAGTAGAGATGCGCGATGCACTCTGTCCTAGTTCTTAGATTCAAAACTAGATATTTAGCAGGTAAATATGACTTTTACAGCAACATCAATTGACCAAAATACTATTCGTCGTCGGGGTACTGGTTTAAAGGCTTACAATCCCGAAAAAGTATTTAAAGGATACACACTTTTCACACCCCTGACAGGTCAAGGTGAAGTCTACCTTCTGAACTTGGAAGGAGAAGTAGTACACCAGTGGAATCTGCCTTATCCACCAGGGTTATACGGTTATCTCTTACCCAATGGCAACCTTTTTTATAACGGTAAAACTCCACCAGAAGAACCACTACGTTTTGCTTTGTGGGCTGCGTTCAAAAGTGGCGTTGTTTTAGAAGCAGATCCCAAGGGAAATATTATCTGGGAATATAAGCATCCAGATCATCATCACGATGGACGCAGACTAGCCAATGGCAACACAATTATACTCGCTATTGAAAAGATACCTCAATCTTTGGTTCCTCGAATCAAAGGCGGTGTACCAGGTACAGAACCCGATGGTGATATCTATGCAGATATGCTTTATGAGGTGACTCCAGCCGGTGAAATCGTTTGGACTTGGCACGCCCACGAACACCTCGATCCAGATATATTTACGATTACACCCCAAGATCATCGACATGAATGGACTCATGGGAATACTGTGGGTGAACTCACTGATGGCAACATTATAGTCAGCTTTCGTAATATCTCCACAGTTGTCATTGTCGATCGCAAAACTGGAGAAATCATCTGGACGCTGGGTAATGACGTGCTAGCACAGCAGCACTTCCCGAACGAATTAGCTAACGGTAATATCCTGATTTTCGACAATGGCGCACATCGTCGTAACATTGCTCTCAATTTCTCGCGTGTGATTGAGGTGAACCGCCAAACAAAACAGATAGTTTGGGAGTACACCGATAATCCGCCCCAAAATTTCTTCAGTGCATACATATCAGGAGCGCAACGTTTAGCCAATGGCAATACCTTGATTACAGAAGGTGCTTACGGTCGAATATTCGAGGTGACAGTTGCCGGAGAAATTGTTTGGGAATACATCAATCCCCACTTTGCATCTCGGAATATTCCAGGTGAGAAGTCGCCGGTAACTCGTGGAGAGCAAAATACAGTCTTCCGTGCCTTCCGTTATGCACCTGAAGAAGTGCCCTGGCTTTAGGAGAAGGCAGAGGGGCAGGGGAGCAGGGGGAGGAGGGGGGAATTAGTGATTTCTCAACCAAGGTGATGGATTATTAATCATATTCACCAAACCGGATAAAACTTGGTTGTAATTTGCATAAATTTCTCGTCCTACTTCTACATTCATGTAATTGCATTTGACAGCAAATTCAATCCAAGTTTGGGTTTCTGCTGCTTCAGCCTGTCTGCGACACGCTTCGCGAACACAATCATTTAATTTAGCGATAAAAGCAGCTTCATAACGCCGTTCTCTCCATGCTTCAGCTAAATTAGCACAAACAGAACGTGATAGCGAAGCGGTAGCGAGTCTTCTCCCAAGGGGAGACGCTAAGAGCGAACGAGCGTCGGATCTACGAATTTGATCAGTTAACGAATATCTCTCCTCTACAAGGAACTTCTTTGATAACTCAAAAATTTTCATTGCCGCTTCAAAGGCAATTTTATAAATCCCCAAATCTTTATGATCTTTGATTGCTTCTTTATTCATTGGTTTACCTCACCTACCTCCCCTGCCTCCCCTGCTCTCTTCACCATGATCTCACTTTTTCACGTTGCTCTCTTCCTATTCTCTACCCTCACAATTTTGGGTTATTTGAGTATTACTCCAGTTTCAAATGCTTAGTGTCGAGAATTTCTCACGCTACACCCACCTCAAAGAGGTTTTGTGACACTAACAATTTAAGATTTGGGATTTTGGATTCAAATTCAATTCCCAATGGCGATTAACAAGTCCTATTTACTAAGGTACTTAAACATGGCTGAAATTAAAGTATACAGTGCAGTTGTTTGTCCTTATGCTCACCGTACCCGCTTGGTACTCCAAGAGAAAGGCATCGACTTCGATTTGATTGAGATTGATTTGCAAAATAAGCCTGAAGGATTTACCAAAGTTTCCCCCTATGGGAAAGTGCCTGCAATAACTCATGGCGATAACCGAATTTGGGAGTCAGCGGTAATTAACGAGTATCTTGATGAGGTATTTCCCAATCCACCACTGTTACCCAGCAGCCCCATTGATAGGGCACAGGCTCGCATTTGGATTGATTTTGCTAACACCAGGTTTGTTCCCGCTTTTTCTACCCTGCTGCGGAGTTCAGATCCCGAAAAACAAGAGGAAGCTAAACAGGAACTATCTAAACATCTGGAATTCATTGAAAACGAAGGTTTAGCAAAGCTTTCTAAAGAAGGCCCTTACTGGTTTGGTGAATCCATCAGTTTGGTCGATTTCACCTATTTCCCTTGGTTTGAACGTTGGGCTGCACTCAAGCAGTATCGCGGTTTTGGAATACCAGAGCAATTTACCCGTCTACGTCAATGGAAACATGCTTTGAAAGAGCGTGAATCGGTAAAAGCGATCGCTCACTCTAAAGAATTCTACATCGAGCGATATGCTAAATTCGCTGCACCTACTCTTGCTGCTGTTTAAACGTAATTCATAACTATGTTTCAAGTGGGGTTTTTATCCCACTTGAAACATATAATTTAACTCTTGAAAATTACGAATTACTAATTACAACTTTACCAAAGTGACCCGCACTTTTAAGGTAATGATAAGCCTCCCGTGCTTCAGTAAAAGAGAAAACTCGATCAATAATCGGTTTGAGTTGATGCTGTTGCAGCGCCTGATTCATCGCCTCAAACATTTCTCTACTGCCAACATAAATTCCCTGAACTGTTAAACTCTTAAAAAGTATTGGCATGGGGTCAATTTCATTTCCTCTGCCAGATAATATGCCAATCAAACTAATACGTCCCCCAATACGAACTGCTTGCAGCGATTTTGGCAGAGTACCTGCACCGCCTACCTCAACTACATGATCTACACCTGTACGATTGGTTAATTGATAAACTTGCTTTTCCCAATCTGGTGTTATTTTGTAGTTGATTGTCTCGTCAGCACCAAGCTGTTTCGCTCGTACCAACTTTTCATCACTGCTGGAAGTAATAATCGCTCTAGCACCATGTATCTTGGCAAACTGGAGAGCAAAAATTGAAACTCCTCCAGTACCGAGTAATAAAACACTATCACCTGCACCAATATTGCCTTTTGTCACCAATCCGTGCCAAGCTGTGACTGCTGCACAGGGCAAAGTTGCACCTTCAATATAGGATAAGTTATCAGGTAATATCACTAAACCATCTTGGTGTAATACGACATATTCAGCCAGCATTCCATCGATACCACCTCCCAGATCGGATTTCATTTTCTCTTTGGTTAAAGAGGCATAAATCCAGTCTTGGAAGAAAATACCAGCGACGCGATCGCCTATTTTCACCCGTGTCACACCTTCCCCCAGCGCCACAACTTCTCCCGCACCGTCAGACATGGGAATTAACGGATATTTCTGTCCAGCACCATAAGCTCCTTCAATAACCAGCAAATCGCGATAATTTAAAGATGTTGCCTTTACTTGAATCAAAACTTGTCCAGGTGCGGGTTTTGGTTCAGGGCGATCAACTAATGCCAGGGAATCAATTCCGGCGTTGCTTTGAATTTCGTAAGCTTTCATGGATGTACTTGTTCTAGCTACAACTTTGGTATTGTAGCTAGGGTAAAAAAGAATCAACAGACGTAGCAAGTGCTACGTCTGTTGAAGGGTTTTGGATAACGCATATTTAATTTCATTAGTACAACACGGCGTAAATAAACATACCATTCAAAATGACGCGAAAGCCCGGAATACAACACTTTTGACTTCTGCGCAGCGGTACTAGTAGGGTTGCCCTCATCCCCTAACCCCTTCTCCCATATTGAGAGAAGGGGAACTGGATGCTACAGAGAATCTATGAACTGCTGTACTTTTTCTAAAAGTGGCTGATATTTAATTTGCTCTGCTAACTCTTGGGCATTTTGGTAGCACGATCGCGCCATTTTTTTGCGTTTCGTGGTGGCGTAAAGGTTTCCCATATTTAGCAAAGTTGAAATTTCTCCGAGATTATCGCCCAGTTCTTGATAAACTACAATGGCTTGCTTGTAGAACTTCATTGCTTGGCGATGCTCTGCTAGGGTACTGTAGGTAAAACCAATGTTGTGGAGGGTTGTTGCTTCACCAGAGCGATCGCTGATTGCTCGACGTGTCAAAAGAACTTGATTGTAGAGCAATAGTGCTTCTTTAGGTTTTCCTAAATCATGATAGACAGAGGCAATATTGTTCAAGGTCGTTGCTTCTGCAAGTAAATTCTTGACAGCTCGTTGAATTGGCAGTGCTGCTTGAAAAAATTCTAGCGCTTGCTCAAACTTGCCTAAGACATTGTAAGCAAATCCAATGCCATTGAGCGTTGTGGCTTCACCAGAAAAGTCATCTAACAATCGCCGCATCCTCAAAATTTGGTGTTGTAGCAATAGTGACCGTTTCGGTTCTCCTAAGCGGGTATAAATTAGAGCTATATCATTAAGAGTAGAAACTTCATTTTGGGTATCTTGCGATCGCCTAAAGATTGGTAGAGCTTTGTCAAAATATTCCAACGCTTGCCAAAAGCGTCCAAGATGGCTGTAGGTAGAACCCAGATTGCTAAGTGCAGTTGCCTCTGCTGAGGTGTTGCCAATTTCAATAGCAACCGAAAGCGCCTGATGAAAGAGCTCTAATGCTTTTTGAGGTTGCCTGCAACTGAGGTGAGCTAAACCGAGGTCGTTTAATGTATAACCTTCTCTGGCTCGGTCTGGAATTGCTCTAGCTAAGTGTAAATTTTTGGTTGCAAGATCGAGAGACTCTTGAAATTTCCCCCGTTGGTAGTAGCGGTTTGCTTCGTCACGACGTTGTTCCCATTCTTTGACTTGATTTAAAGGTTGCGTCATCTGACCTCAGTTGCATTCTGCGATAAGTAGGTAGGACATCTCTTGGGAATGAACCCCTCTTAGGTTTCCCAAATTTTAACCTCAATCTTCTATCTTTAGATATAAGACGTAAACAGATAAGTATGCTATCCTTTCATACTTACAGGAATATTTATGAAGCAATTAATACAAATACTATAGGGGGCAATAGCAGTGCGCCCTCGGATTCCCGATTTATTTAAAAAGTTGGGAATCTTGTTGTCACATCGCTATTTTCAACTCAACCGTTGCCGCAACTACAAGGTCAGTAAAGGCAATGCTAGTTGACAACCTTGCTCGGCATTATAACCCTCTTTTGTCAGAGTGGGAAAACTTAATCGCTGAAATCCTTTTGGCACCCTAATTTCCGCTTTTTACCTAGAAATTTTAGTTACTGTTAGAAAATAAAGCCTCAAAGCTTGATTAATTCCAAGTCTCAGAATTTAGGTTCGATTATTGTTTTCCGAGAGTGACAAAACAGGGATAAGTAAATCGGTATGAATATTTATCATCAGGAAGAGGCAGAAGGCAGAAGGCAGGAGGCAGGAGGAAAGAGGATTTTAGCCTACTTTACTTTTATTAACATAGTTTGATTTTTCCACTCGTTCTACTTAAATCAAGCTCTTTATGCTGTAACCCAGTCAGCACACCCTGAAGACTTCCACCCCTTGAAAGTCCTTATATTTAGCAGTCGGTTCGCCAATGATTCTGTGGACATCCAAAAATTAAATTACTCAATTCCTGCATCTAAATACGACTATTAGATTTCTTCTCCCCCTGCTCCCCCTGCCTCCCCCTGCCTCCCCTGCTCCCTTTGCTCTTCAAAGCGATTGATTATTTTTTTATTTGGAAGTCCCCTGTGGGCTGCGGTTGTGAATCGTTTTGAGCCGCCAAATTAAATTAAACAGTGGCAAGATTTTTGGGTAGGAGACTGATAGTTTTAAGATTGCAAAATGTAAAGGGAATCATCCAAATCTTGAGGAATATAAGGTCTGGTTGAGTCGATGGGGGTTATTATTCCCCGCACCTCTCAGTTAAATCTGGGCGTGCGACTTTCACCGCACCCAGCTTCCGATGTTCTCAGC
>NZ_JBALDA010000112.1:0-15203 GCF_036917535.1 Nostoc sp. | reverse complement strand
GTCGGTTTAGCACTGAACCTGCGGGCTTATGATTTCGTCTCCCAAGAATTACGGGCGGCGGAAGACCCAGAGTTTGAAACTTTCTATACCAAAAATATTTTGCTCAACGAGGGTATCCGTGCTTGGATGGCTCCTCAAGATCAACCCCACGAACAATTTGTATTCCCTGAGGAGGTATTACCACGTGGTAACGCTCTCTAATAGACCAAATATCTTAGGCGGTGCTGGACGCGACCAAGAATCCACTGGATTTGCTTGGTGGTCTGGTAATGCCCGTTTAATCAACCTATCTGGCAAACTGCTGGGTGCTCATGTTGCCCACGCTGGTTTGATTGTATTTTGGGCTGGAGCGATGACTTTGTTTGAAGTCGCTCACTTCATTCCTGAAAAGCCCATGTACGAGCAAGGCTTGATCCTGTTACCTCACCTCGCCACTCAGGGCTGGGGTGTTGGTCCTGGTGGTGAAGTCATCGACACCTTCCCCTACTTTGTTGTCGGCGTACTCCACCTGATTTCCTCAGCCGTCCTTGGCTTTGGCGGTATCTATCATGCCGTTCGCGGTCCAGAAACCTTAGAAGAATATTCTTCTTTCTTTGGTTACGACTGGAAAGACAAGAACAAGATGACCAATATCATCGGGTTCCACCTGATTATTTTGGGATTCGGTGCATTGCTTTTAGTGTTAAAGGCAATGTTCTTTGGTGGGTTATACGACACCTGGGCACCAGGTGGTGGTGATGTTCGGATTATTACCAATCCGACATTGAACCCAGCAGTTATCTTCGGTTATCTAATCAAGTCTCCCTTTGGTGGCGAAGGTTGGATTGTTAGCGTCAATAACTTAGAAGATGTGGTCGGTGGTCACATTTGGATCGCCTTTATTTTAATTGCTGGCGGTATTTACCACATTCTTACCAAGCCTTTTGCTTGGTCACGTCGTGCATCTATCTGGTCTGGTGAGGCTTATCTCTCCTACAGCTTGGGCGCTCTTTCGCTGATGGGCTTCATTGCCTCAATTTTTGTTTGGTTCAACAATACCGTTTATCCAAGCGAATTCTTTGGTCCTACCGGTCCAGAAGCTTCTCAAGCTCAAGCTTTGACCTTCTTGATTCGTGACCAACGCTTAGGTGCTAACGTCGGTTCTGCCCAAGGCCCTACTGGTTTAGGTAAATACCTGATGCGCTCTCCAACTGGTGAAATCATCTTCGGTGGTGAAACCATGCGCTTCTGGGATTTCCGCGGCCCTTGGTTGGAGCCTCTACGTGGCCCTAATGGTCTTGACTTGGAAAAAATCAAGAATGATATTCAGCCTTGGCAAGCTCGTCGCGCTGCTGAATACATGACCCATGCTCCTCTAGGTTCTTTGAACTCTGTAGGTGGTGTGGCTACCGAAATTAACTCCTTCAACTACGTATCTCCTCGCGCTTGGTTGTCTACTTCTCACTTCGTACTAGGATTCTTCTTCCTAGTTGGTCACTTGTGGCACGCTGGTCGCGCACGGGCTGCGGCTGGTGGTTTTGAGAAAGGAATTAACCGTGATACTGAGCCAGTGATGTTCATGGACGACCTTGACTAGGTTGTAAAGTTTATTTCATCACTGACAACTAAATAATTTAGAGGCTCTTGTGTAAAAGCAAGGGCTTTTTTTATAAGAAAATTAGTAATCTATTAATTAAAGTGAGCGACTTGTCAAGATAACTAAATCTATGAACGACTCCAATTTTATTGATGCTTTGCAATGGACATCTGAAGCTAAGGAAAAGTTACAAAATATTCCCTTTTTTGTCCGTTCTCAAGCTAAAGCTAGAATTGAACAGCTGGCTCGTGAAGCAGGCCAAGATGTTGTGACTGCTGATTTGGTAGAACAGGCTAGGCTTGAGTTTGGACAATAAAACATTCTGGAGGTCGTAATAATGACAGTCGCTAAGAATCGAGCAGACCGAGTAATGCTTTACGACATTAGCTGGCAACAGTTTGAAAATCTTTTAAAAGACTTGGGAGAGCATCGGGCAGCACGGTTAGCTTATGATCGCACTACTTTGGAAATTATCACACCTTTACCTGAACACGAACATTACAAAGAGGTAATTAGCGATTTGGTCAAGGAAATCGCTGATGTGCTGGATTTAGACTATGAAAGTTATGGCTCGACTACTTGGAAGCGAGAAAGCCGAATGGCAGGGGTAGAGTCAGATAACTGCTTCTATTTCCAGAATGAAGCTGTGATTCGGGGTAGATTGGATCTGGACTTGAGACAAGACCCACCACCTGATTTAGCACTAGAAATTGATGTTACCAGTAAGTCCCTGAATCGTTTTCCCATTTATGCCCGCTTGGGAGTACCAGAACTTTGGTGTTATGACTCCGGCAAAATCAAGATTTATCATTTGCAAAATGGGGAATATGTCGAATCAGAGAAGAGTTTAGTATTTCCTACTTTAGAAATTCGATATCTGCCGAAACTGATTGTGCAAAATCGGACAGATGGTAGACGGGCAATTCGTCGAGCAGTGCACGAATGGGTAAGGGAAGGCGGGAAGGATAAAGATTGAAACTACCCAGTCAACCTAATTCATAATTACGAATTAGTATCAACTTCCTCCTACATTCATTGCTGCTAAAACAGCCTTCTGGCCTACATCTCTGTAAACGGTATTCAAATACTTCATTACCACATCACTCGAAGTTGAATTTACTGCATTTTCCTCTTCTTTCGCTAGGGGAATCGCTCCTAATACATCTAATATCGTCTCACTATTAGATGGTGCAATCACTACCAATGATGACTCTAATGGCTCATTGTATTGCCAGAAAGAATCAATTTTTACCGAGTATTTGTTATTAGGAATTGACTGTTGAATATCGAATGTTTCTGTGGTACTACTGGGTTGAATCTTGGCACTACGTAATTGGCGTAAATCGCTGATAATTTGCTCTTTAGAACGTCCGCGCAATTGAAATAGTACAAAGGGATCTTCACTGAATCTATCGCCTAATTGATAGTATACAGCACCAATGTGTTTACAAGGATTTGCTTTATCAGGACAAGAGCATTTACTCTGGACATCAGCAAGGGTAAATGGAAATATCGAAAGACCATTAGCCGTGAAGACTTCTTCTATATTTTGTGGCATTTCTCCTGCTAGTAGCTTGGCAGCAAAAATTGCTCTTTGAGACATGGTTTCAATTACATAACCCCACTGTTCATCGGTAAATGGTTCAAGGGAAAGGGAAACTTTATAAGGTTCTACTTCACTACCTTGCACCCTAGCCAATACTTTTGCACCTTTAAATTCGATGCTGAGAACATTTCCTTGACGAGCATAGTTTCTCGCACGTTCTAAACGTTTTTTAAAGCGATAGGAATCTAGCAAATCTAGCCATTGTTGTGACCACCATTCTCGACTTGCTTGTAATGTGTAATTAGTCATAATCTATTTAAAATTTAAAATTATGGAATAGATGGGTTGATCTTGTTTTGTGACAGTTACCTCAGACTATAGCGTTTATGGTTTGGAGCATATTAGTTTTACAAATATACGCCTACAAATTGGAAGTTTGGGACAACACAGGGACGTGAAACCTTGAATTAATTACGAATTACGAATTATTCCATCCCTGCCTTGCGCCGCAACCGCTCAACTAATTGGCGCGAAAAATCCAAGTCTTGATCGCGCAGACGCTCCCGGATTTCCAGGGCAGCCTGTGCTAACGGTAACGCCTCTGTGTAGCGTTCCTCTTTCTCCAGAACTTGCGCTAGCCCCGATTGAGTAGAAGCTACCAAGTCTTGCCGTCCCACTTCCTGCGCCAGGGCTAACTCACGCTCGTACCAGGGGCGGGCTTCTGAAGGGCGATCGCAGTCAATGGCTAGAAGTCCCAAGTTGCCAGAAATATAAGCTTCCTCTTGTTTCAAACCCAGCTTTTTAGCGATCGCCAATGCTTGCTTGTAGTAGGACTCGGCGCGATCGTAGTGTCCCTGCAAGTGTGCAACTTTTCCCAGATCATTGAGGGCAATCGCTCCATCATCTTCTTTCTCTAACTCTCGGTAAATTGCTAATGCCTCCTGGTGCAGTCGCTCCGCCTCTGCCCAGTCCTTGCGTTGTTCTGCAATCAATCCTTGCAAACGAATTGCAATAGCCTTATCCCGACGACTACCGCCCCGCTCCATTGCCTCTGCTATCTGAGCTGCCCAACTTGCTGCCCTATCAGTCTCTGCACGATTGTAGTAAATCCAGGCAACACTATAGGCACCCCAACCAGCATTGCTCCACTGACTCAGCGCCTTTCCTGCCTGATAACACCACTCACCCAAGCGCAGGTGTTCATCCCAGTAGCCTCGAAAGAAGAGGAATTTAGACAAAGCGTCTTCCAAATCGATGAGCATCTGGGCAGCTTGTTGGTCTTTCAATGCACCAGGGATACCTGCTATCTCCCGCAGGGTTGTAGCCACGCCCTCTAGATTCTGCCACTCGGCTTCCAGCTTGTCATGGGTTTTGTAGGCGTCTTTGTTGTAACCCCCGTACTTCTGGGCAAAGTCCACCCAGTAGCGCAGAACTTTGTGTTGGGCAGTAGAGTCAAACCGGATTCCACTCGCTAGGGGTGCAGTCCCAATGGTATCCGTTCCGCTCACAGCTGCCCGAATATAGGTACGGGTGAGGGGGTGCAGGCCAAAGCGTTCTCCATCCAAATCATTCACCAAAGATAGTGTTACCAACCGCTCTAAAGAAACTTGAATCTCGGTTATGACTAAATCTGTAGCATCTGCCAGTGCTGCGGTTTTTGCTGGTGTCAGGAACACAGCCAGGGCAGACAACACTGTGCGATCATTTCTAGAGAGAGTTTCGGCAGCATCGGCAAATAGAAACCCATAGAGATCGGGAGATTTGGCGGCATTACGCAACCGCTGTAGGGCATCACTTATGGAATAGCCTTTATGTGCCACCTGTCCCAATGTCCAATCCAGCGCTAGGGGATTGCCACCAGACGCTTCATATAAAGCGGTCAATATCTCTGGCTTCGTTGCGTTTAGTTCCTGGGCTAGACGGGGGTGCGACTTTCCCTTCTCTGTCATTAATTCCAAAGCTTCTGCCTCTAAGAGACGATCTAAGCGGATGGTGACAGCGCTTTCCCCGGTGCGGTGGCGGCTGGTGATGATAGCTTTGTTGGGGGTGGGCAGTTTCCGCAAAAACTCGGCAATCATCTCGCGTTCTTCTGTATTCAGCGTTTCCAAGTTGTCCCAAATCAACAGAGTACGCCTTCCCCGCAGGGCATCGAGAAGGGCGCGGCGGCGTTCTGTGGCATCAGTCATTTTCACAATATCTGCCTGTCCTAATCTTTTGGCAAATTCCCGGCAGAAGCTATCGAGAGAAGACAGGGCGAGGGTTTCTGGCCGCACTCCCTCAGTTGAGAGCCAGGTAGTTTTGGCAGAAACAAACAGATAGGCATCAAATAAGGCTTGCTGACGGGCTATGTGTGCTACCTCCAGCGCCAACGCCGTTTTACCCATACCACCAATACCATCGATCACCACACCCCAACCGCGTTCTTCTGGTGATAGTGCCTCCAAACAACGGGCGATTTCTTGTTTGCGTCCCACAAACACATCGTTATAGCGGGGTAGGTTATCAGGCAAACTTTCTGAGCGCTTTCCCTGTAACAGGCTTAATCGCACCTCTAAGCTTGTGACTTCTTTTTGTTTATCCTCCAGTTCGATCTGCAAATCCACTGGAACTCGAATTCCATAACCAGCTTTTTCCTCCTCTAATATCTGGAGGGCGCGACGAGCGCGGTTGAGAGTTCGTTGTAGTACTTCTTGATTATCCATAGGATTTGATAAAAATAAATCTCAGGATTTGCAGTTGAAAAAAGGCAAAGGGCAGGAGGAACAACAAGATATCCACTTTTCCCGAATCATTGAGGGCGATCGCCTTTGGCAGACGCTGCGTACATTCGCTCTTAGCTTACTCATCTAAACTTTCTGCGATCGCTTTGAGCAGTGCCTCAAAATCTGATTGTATATGAATCTCTTCCGTCAGAGTATTCATATCCTTCAGCAGGTTTATGAGATTAGCAAACATATTACGAATTTCAGTATATAGGTCAATTTCTTCTCGAAATCCCTGTAAATTAGCAGCGCTAACTGTTCTCATAGCGTCATTTAAATCTTGAATTTGCTTTTCCCAATACTCAACATATTTAATTCTTTCAATAGGCTTATAAATTTTGGCATCTGCTAAAACTATAGGAAAAATTCGGTGATAAAGTTTTCCATTTTTGGCAATTTCTACTAGTTCATACATACAATTTTCCGACTTCAAATATTGGTCGCTAATTACCACAATCACACATTTGCCACGACTCAATCGCTGCATGAATTCTTGAAATCGTTCTTTGTAGCCAATTGCATTTTTATCACGAATGATTGTAATGCCTTTTCCTTTAAATGCTTTCTCCAACTGTTGTACAAATGTTTCGCTGTGATTATCTCGCCAGGTGTAGGAGATAAAAACTTCCTTTTGTTTGCTTTCTGACTCTACTTTACCGATGCTGTTTTTAAGATGACTTAATCGCGCCTCTAGGCTAGCGACTTCTTTTTGTTTTTCCTCCAGTTCAATTTGCAAATCTACTGGAACTCGAATCCCAAAACCAGCTTTTTGTTCTTCTAATATTTGGAGGGCGCGACGAGTGCGGTTGAGAGTTTTCTGTAGTGCTTCTTGATCATCCATATCTAAGAAACTTTTAAAGAAAAAATTTTAATAGAGACTTTGTAAAAGTATCGATTTTTAACTATTTATTTGTGCCTCTGCATCAGGTCAAAAAATATTTATGCAATAAGTCTAGTGCATATAAACAAATATAATTTTGTAGTAGCGTGACATAGTTAATACAATTAAATTAACACTACGAAATTATCCTTCATCTTCGTCAATGACAGCATTACGGTCAAGTATTAGTAAGTTGCGAAGTTGGTCTGTATCCAGTTCAGTCAACCATTCTTCACCAGCACCCACAACTTGTTCAGCCAATTGTTTTTTACTTTCAATCATGTCATGAATTTTTTCTTCTAAAGTACCAGTGCAAACAAATTTATGTACTTGCACATTCCGAGTTTGACCAATCCGAAATACTCTATCTGTAGCTTGATTTTCTACGGCTGGGTTCCACCATCTATCAAAGTGGAATACATGATTTGCTCGTGTTAAATTCAGTCCGACTCCACCCGCTTTCAAAGAAAGAATCATAATTGGTGGCCCTTGAGGATCGTGTTGAAAACGGTCAATCATTTCCTCACGTTGTTTTTTGCTGGTGCTGCCATATAAAAAGAATATTTCTCGCCCTAACTGTTTTTCTAAATAGGGTTTAAGTAATTTACCCCACTCAGCAAACTGTGTGAAAATTAAAGCGCGATCGCTTTCTGCTAAAACTTCTTCTAACATTTCTTCTAGCCGCAGAAGTTTGGCTGAATTATGTTGCTCTAATGTTGCCTGTTTCAAGTATTGGGCTGGGTGATTGCAGATTTGTTTGAGTTTGATTAGTAAAGCCAAAATCATTCCCCGACGTTGCAAGCCTTCAGCAGATTCTATCTCTACTAAAGATTGTTCTACAACTTCTTGATAAAGTGCGGCTTGTTCGCTAGTCAGACCGCAAAATACGGTCATTTCTTGCTTATCTGGCAAGTCTTGAATGATGTCGCGATCGCTTTTCAATCGCCGCAGTATAAATGGTTGAACTAATGAACGTAACTGAGTTAAAGAAGCTGTATCACCATACTTTTCAATTGGCATGGCAAATCGCCGCTGGAAAAATTGCCGATTGCCTAAATATCCTGGATTCAGAAAATCCAAAATAGACCATAATTCTTGCAGTCTATTTTCTACTGGTGTCCCGGTCAACGCAATTCGGAATGTAGCTTCTAATTGGCGTACTGCTTTTGACTGCTTCGCCTCTGGATTTTTCACATTCTGGGCTTCATCTAAAACAATTATCTGCCAAGAGACACTTTGCAATGACTTGATATCTCGATGAAGCAGTGAGTAGCTGGTAACAATTAAATCGTGTTTTTTTACAGCTTCTAAAAATGCTTTTCCTTTTGGGCGTTTTTCACCGTGATATTGCAAAATTTTCAGGCTTGGCGCAAATTTATTGACTTCCCTTTCCCAGTTGCCTAAAACCGAAGTTGGACAAACTAGCAGTGTTGGATTTTCTAGTACATCCTGTTCTTTTAAATGTAGCAGAAAAGCAATAAACTGAATAGTTTTACCGAGTCCCATGTCGTCTGCAAGACACGCACCCAAGCCCCAACGTTCTAAGAATGACAGCCAAGCAGCACCACGTTCTTGATAAGGTCGCAACTGCCCTTTAAAGCCTGTTGGTGTGGGTAAAGGTGCGATCGCTTGATTATTGGTTAACGTCCCAATCAACTCTTGCAATGCCCCAGAGGCATCAAAGCTGACCACTGGTAACTTTTCAATTACCTGAGTATCCCCTGTACTGAAACGCAAGGCATCTTCCAGGGAAAGGGCCATTTGGTCTTTGCGAGTGGTAAAAAAAGTTTGGGCTGTCTTGATATCTTGGGGTCGCAATTCTACCCACTCACCGTTAATTTCCACTAGCGGACTATTTAAAGCCACAAGTTTATCAAACTCGGCTTTGGAAATAGTCTGTCCACCAATTGCCAATTGCCATTGGAAATTTAGTAGACTCTGCAACCCTAAGCGTCCCTGCTTTCCCTTTGGGGTTTCGGCAGTAATTTTTAAACCCAAACGGTTTGCCCATCCTTCACGGTTCGCCAAACTGGGAGGCAAAATTACTCCCAAACCACTGTCTTCCAACCTCCAAGCTACAGCTTTGATAAATTCATAAGCTTGGATGGGGGTAAGACGAGAAGAGTGGGGATATTCGGTTTCTAAACTGGGTGCGTAGGCGCTTTGCGCCTTATCGCCAGACATCGCTGGATATAATCTGGAAGCTACCCCCAAACCTCGCAAAAATGTTTCTTGTGGTTGATCAATTGTCCGATTTTCATAAACCAATCTTTCAACTGGATTGTTCCAAATAGTTGCCGCATCTACTAAAAACTCTGGATCGTCAGCGGCTTGCAAAAAATACACCAATGTCCAATCTGTTTTGCCAGACTCTGGAGAACGCAGTTGAAAACAGGTACGAAATAGAGTTTTAAGAGTTAACTGGTATTGTAGCGGCATAGTCCAAGCCTTCAGTGCCGCTTCCAGTCGTTCTACTTCAAGTGCATCTGCATTAACTGTACCAGATGCAGTAGTTAAAGCTGGCAACCACTGTTGCACCCCACCAGGTAAAGATGCGATCGCCTTAGCTTCAATTGGAGGTTGAGAACCTACCATTTCTCGCACTTGGGCATCTATCGTACTGTTGAGAAATCCCAAAAGTAATTCTTGAGGTTCGACGGGGAAGTTTATATATATTGGGCATTGGGCATGATTATTTTCTCCCCTTGTCCCCTTGTCCCCCTTGTCCCCTTGTCCACCCACTCTCCACTCCTCAGTCCCCAATCCCTCCTGATAAGTACGACAAACCAACGGCATATTCGCAGAAAATTTTTCTAGGCGGGTTCCATCTACAGAACTATCTAGAAGTACTTGCCATTTAGCTGCAAATGCACCATCTGATTGTCGGTCAATTGTTGGTAAAAACTTACACCGTGAGATTAAATCTAAATTCCAACGGGCAATCTGTGACCAAAAGCGTAAATCTCCACCCAAAAAGGCATCTTCCCCTTTAGCAGCATTTAGGGGAACAGCAGCGAGAAATTTTACTGCTTCGCTGGGGTTGAGACAAAAACCTTCAACTCGCCAAGGTTGCAAATATTGCGGGGAGTCTGTGTCTAGCCCTAAGCTAGCAGAATGTACAGGAAAAATCGCTGTTGTTCCTTCGTTAATATCTTCTGGGATATAAGTTGGTAGGGCAATTATTTGTGAATTTGTTGGCAAAGTAATCTCAGTGGCACTGGCGGCTTTGCGCGTTCGTCCAGTAGTCGCGATCGCTTTGCCTGCCGCGGGCATCGTAACTTGAGATTGCTGAATGAAGTTAGTAATTGCCATATTTTGCGAACGCAACCACTCACTCAACTCAAGTGATGTCATTGCCAATGGATGTAGTGCTATATCTCCAGATCCACTAGACTCGAAATTCACTCGTGGCGATCGCCAAGTTTCCCCCCAAATAAATAAACAACCATTTTGATTTTTTAGTAACCAATTACAGTGTAAAATCGCCATTTGCTAATTACTCAGATTTTCCCAAAATTCAATAATTACAATTGCAAACATTCTACTTTTTACATCTTATTAAGAAGAATTTACCCAAACTTGCATATAATAAAGACTTCAGTAATTTTTCTCCATAAACATTGTTAATGATGAATTTTCCCCTAATTAAAGTCTTAAAAAATGGAATATTAGTGGAACTAGATTATATGCATCCTCAAGAACAAGAGGTTGTAAGATCATTACTCAATGTTGTAATTGTTGAAGGAAAAACTTATCCCCAAAAGCAACCTCTCTCTTTAACAGAATTTTCAGCTTACTGGTTAAGCAAGGATGCCTTTGTTGTCAGGACATCTGTTGTAGATCCTACACATAAGCCAAAAGAAATATTAGGGGCGTTTTATTTAAAGCCAAACTTTCCCGGTCGGTGTAGCCATATTTGCAACGCTGGTTTTATTGTACAACCTGGATTACGCGGTCAGGGTTTAGGACGGTTCATGGGAGAAGCTATGCTTTCGATAGCAGCAAACCTGGGCTACGAAGCAGTGATGTTTAATTTGGTCTTTGAGACTAATATACCTTCAATTACACTTTGGCAGTCGTTAGGATTTGAGATTATTGGGCAAATTCCGGGTGCAGCGAAGCTAGAGAATGGGCAGGTAGTAGATGCGCTAATCTTGTATCACACTTTGCATTAAACGACTTGTCTATCTTTGTATGTACTAGAAGTCAGCCATAAAGCATAAATGTTAGGATTGCCACAGAAAGAGAATAGCGAAAGAGAAGGAAAAAAAACTGAATGGCAGAAGTTGATAAGTCAATATCCTTCGATGGAAGGGATATTCGACTGAAAGTAGGCTTACTAGCTCCCCAGGCAGGTGGGTCGGTTTTGATAGAATCAGGGGACACATCCGTTTTAGTGACGGCTACGCGATCGCAAGCTAGAGAAGGCATTGATTTTCTTCCCTTGACTGTAGATTATGAAGAAAGGCTATATGCCGCTGGTAGGATTCCTGGCGGGATCATGCGGCGCGAAGGTCGTCCACCAGAAAAAACAATTCTCACCAGCCGTCTTATAGACCGTCCCATGCGTCCCTTGTTCCCCTCATGGTTGCGGGATGACTTGCAAATTATTGCCTTAACGCTGTCAATGGACGAGTTAGTTCCACCCGATGTGTTAGCAGTTACAGGCGCTTCCATCGCTACCCTAATTGCCCAGATTCCTTTTAATGGGCCAATGGCAGCAGTGCGGGTTGGTTTAGTGGGAGATGATTTCATTATTAACCCCACTTATGCAGAAACTGAAGCTGGAGATTTGGATCTGGTAGTAGCAGGTTCACCAGATGGCGTGATTATGGTGGAAGCGGGAGCTAATCAATTGCCAGAGCGAGATATTCTTGAGGCGATTGACTTTGGTTATGAAGCGGTGCGGGACTTAATCAAAGCGCAGCAAGATTTAATCGCCGAACTGGGTCTAGTAATAGTGCAAGAAGCACCACCAGAAGTAGACCAAACGCTAGAAAATTATATCCGCGATCGCGCTAGCGGCGAGATTAAGAAAATCCTGTCTCAATTTAGTTTCACCAAACCCGAACGCGATGCAGCTTTAGATATCGTCAAAGATGAAATTGTCGCGACGATTACTGAACTGCCAGAAGAAGATCCGATTCGAGTTGCCGCAACTGTAAATAAGAAGGCACTTGGTAACACTTTTAAAGATATTACTAAATACTTCATGCGGCGACAAATCATCGAAGATAACGTTCGCGTTGATGGTCGTAAACTCGATCAAGTGCGTCCGGTTTCTTGTTTAGTTGATGTCTTACCAAAGCGAGTCCACGGCAGCGGTTTATTTAACCGGGAACTAACTCAGGTATTATCCACTTGTACTCTAGGTACACCTGGGGATGCTCAAAACCTCAACGATGACATGCAGCTAGATCAGCACAAGCGTTACCTGCATCATTATAACTTCCCGCCGTTCTCAGTCGGGGAAACCAAGCCAATGCGGGCCCCAGGAAGGCGTGAAATTGGTCACGGGGCATTAGCAGAGCGATCGCTACTACCTGTGATCCCGTCCAAAGAACAATTTCCCTACGTAATTCGCATTGTATCGGAAGTACTTTCCTCCAACGGTTCCACCTCAATGGGTTCAGTCTGCGGTTCCACCCTCGCCCTGATGGATGCTGGTGTACCAATTCTCAAACCCGTCAGTGGCGCGGCAATGGGTCTGATTAAAGAAGGGGACGAAGTACGAGTTCTGACCGATATCCAAGGCATCGAAGACTTTTTGGGCGACATGGACTTCAAAGTTGCCGGAACGGATACCGGGATTACCGCCTTGCAGATGGATATGAAAATCTCCGGTTTGTCTTTGGAGGTTATTGCCCAAGCCGTTCACCAAGCTAAAGCAGCCCGGTTGCACATTCTGGAAAAAATGCTCGCCTGCATTGACACACCACGGACTGAAACCTCACCTTATGCTCCACGTCTGTTAACAATCAAGATTGATTCAGACATGATTGGTTTGGTCATCGGGCCTGGAGGCAAGACTATTAAAGGGATCACAGAGGAAACTGGTGCAAAAATTGACATCGAAGATGATGGCACCGTGACAATTTCCGCTGTGGATGAGAACAAGGCCAAGAGAGCTAGAAATATCATCCAAGGCATGACCCGCAAGTTGCACGAAGGGGATGTCTACGCAGGACGCATTACTCGGATTATACCAATAGGTGCATTTGTGGAATTTTTGCCTGGAAAAGAAGGCATGATCCACATTTCTCAACTAGCTGACTACCGCGTTGGCAAAGTTGAGGATGAAGTAGCGGTGGGCGATGAAGTGATTATCAAAGTGCGCGAAATTGATAACAAAGGTCGGATTAATCTCACCCGCTTGGGTATTCACCCAGATCAAGCAACAGCAGCAAGAGAAGCTGCGGCGGTGAATCGGTAACTCGATTTGGGATTTTAGATTAGATTAAATCTAAAATCCGCGATGCCTATCGTGAAGGCATCGCCGTATGCTTCTCTAATTTGATAAATTACGAATTATTTTAACGACTTTTCTAGTGTTTTTGGCTCAGGTAGAGGTTGATCGTCAGCTAAGGATGATTCAATCAGCATTTCTAAAACTTCTTGAGCATTTTTGAAAGCTTCTTCGTAAGTATCTCCGTGAGTATGACAAAACTCTCCCCATTCAGGAAGACTCACAACAAAACACTCATCTTCATCAGACCACTGAATAACGATTGTATATTTCATATTTATTCATACACGTCTCGGCGATGAGCAATAGTGGTGACAATAAGCTAATTGGTTTCATCATCGATTCGGTAAATAACGTGATATTCACCAATGCGATCGCGATAGTAGCCTGCAAAATTACCTTTGAGAGGTTTAATAAGCTAAAAATATTTTAATTTGCATCCTTCAAAAAATAAATCTCTTGTGGGGTGGGCATCTTGCCATAGGTGTCAAGTTAAGATGAAATCACTGGGGTCAACTAGTATAGCTAGGGACTGGGGACTGGATGAAAAGTCTTTTTGTGTTTAGGTTTTATCCGACTCAAATTAAAATTGAACAAAAATAATAAACGGCTACCCGAATTCAATAAACGACACCCCAAATTCAATAAACGACACCCCGAATTCAATAAACGACTGCCCGAATTCAATAAACGACATCCCGAATTCAATAAACGGCTGCCCGAATTCAATAAACGGCTGCCCGAATTCGATGAACGACTGCCCGAATTCAATAAACCGCTGCCCGAATTCAATGAACATACCTTTGACATTTGGGCTTCTGCCTTAACTTGACACCAATGGCATCGCGTTCTGAAGACAAGCCATCTAGATATTGGTTGATTTGTTAACGAACTTCTGTGTTGTTCATATTTTTGAAACTCTTTTACTTCTCTAATTCTGCCAACTTCTCTTGAGCAAACTCTCGCACTTCTTCATCTGGGTCATTCGCTGCTTTATCGCGCAACAGTGGTAAAGTCTGGGGATGCTGAGGAAATTGCTTGATAATTATCTCTAGTGCAACGCGCCGAGGATTGGTTTCATAGTCTCGCTTACGCTTAAAGGGATCATTAACAGCGCAGTTGTAGTAAATTTCAAACAATTCAGGCTGATATCTGAAGTATTTGGCTAATGCTTGGATGGCTACATATCGCACATACCATTGATTATCAGCAGTGGCGCGGTCTTTAAGAATCGAGCGCGTGTCAGGGTCATCTTTGAAATTGCTGGCTAATGCTTGGATGGCTGCATGTCGCACATTCCCTTGATTATCAGCAGTGGCGCGGTCTTTGAGAAACAAGCGGGTATCCGGGTCATCTGGGAAATTGCTGGCTAATAATTGAATGGCTGCATATTGCACATACTCTTCATGATCAGCAGTGGCGCGTCCTTTGAGAAACAAGCGGGTGTCCGGGTCTTCTTTGAAATTGCTAGCTAATAATTGAATGGCTGCACCTCGCACATCCTCTTGATTATCAGCAGTGGCGCGGTCTTTGAGAATCGAGCGGGTGTCCGGGTCTTCTTTAAAATCGCTGGCTAATGCTTCGATAGCTGCACGTCGCACATACCATTGATTATCAGCAGTGGCGCGGTCTTTGAGAATCGAGCATGTGTCCGGGTCTTCTTTAAAATTGCTGGCTAATGCTTGCATGGCTGCATATCGCACATCCCGTTGATTATTAGCAATGGCGCAGTCTTTGAGAATCAAGCGGGTATTTGGGTCATCTTTGAAATTGCTAGCTAATGCTTCGATGGCTATACGTCGCACATCCCCATCATTATCAGCAGTGGCGCGGTCTTTGAGAATCGAGCGGGTGTCCGGGTCATCTTTGAAATTGCTAGCTAATGCTTCGATGGCTATACGTCGCACATCCCCATCATTATCAGCAGTGGCGCGGTCTTTGAGAATCGAGCGGGTGTCCGGGTCATCTTTGAA
>NZ_JBALDA010000111.1:0-142460 GCF_036917535.1 Nostoc sp. | reverse complement strand
GTTTTCGTACAGAGGATGCAAGAGTTAAGCTTTCAAAGATTTATCCAACCCATCAAAATTAATGGGACAGACCACTAGTACCGCAAGGCAGAAGTTTTGATAGGTTTGTAGTAAGCACTAAAGTACTTACTACAAACGCATTTACGCCTCGTAATTAATCCGATAAATCATTATAAAACTTTCTGCACGTCTGCGTAAGACAACAAATATTTATGCAAAAGGAACTAAATCAATGTTGATTGATAGTCGTAAATTGCCAATAGATGAAGTTATTAAAACTGAAGTTTGTATAGTTGGTGCTGGTCCAGCAGGAATTACACTTGCACGGGAATTAATTGGGCAAGACTTTCGAGTGTGCTTACTAGAAAGTGGTGATTTAGAATTTAATCAAGAGACCGCATCTCTTGGTGAAGGCGAAACGGTTGGAGATCCTTTTCCACCACTGCAAGATATGCGTCATCGTCAATTTGGTGGATTGGCTAATGTCTGGAATATTGAAATTAATAAAAATCAGCTTGGTCTGAGGCACGTGCCGTTAGACGAAATAGATTTTGAAAAACGAGATTGGGTGCCATACAGTGGCTGGCCTTTTAGTAAATCTCACCTCAATCCATTTTATGAGCGCGCTCAAGCAGTTTGTCAACTCGGTTCTTTTGCTTATGAAGCTAAGGCTTGGGAAAATGCTCAATCTCCTCGGATACATTTCACAAGTGACCGAGTTACTACCAGTATGTTTCAGTTTGGCCCGCGCGATATTTTTACCAATGAATATCGACATCAAATTAATAAATCTCCTAATATAATTACATTCCTCAACGCCAATGTGGTAGAAATTGAGGCAGACGAAACAGCCCAAACAGTGAAACGTGTGCAAGTTGCTTGTTTATCTGGTAATAAATTTTGGGTTGCGGCAAAAGTATTTATTTTAGCCGCAGGTGGGATTGAAAACGCGCGTTTATTGCTGTTATCAAACCGAATTCAAAAGAATGGATTAGGCAATCAACATGATTTAATGGGTAGATTCTTTATGGATCATCCTTTTATTCGTTGTGGTATGCTTATTCCGCAAAATCGCAAAATATTTAATTCAATGGCTTTGTATGACTTACGCGGCGTGAATAATGTCGCAGTCATGGGAAAATTTGCCCTAACAGAACAAGTTATGCGCCGCGAGAAATTACTAAATATGACCGCATTGTTATATCCCAGAGATAAAAAATTTAGATCGGCAGCAAAGGCTTCTGCAAAAATCTTGTTCTCTTCAGTTCGACAAAAACAGTTACCTAAAAATATTTTTCAGCATTTACAAAATGTGATTACGAATATTGATGATTTAGTAGCTGATTGGTATAAATATAATCTTAAAAAAGAATATTTATTCCCTGATTTGAGTCATGGAGGATGGTCTTACCATGAAGATAATGAACAGAAATATACAAAGTTTGAAGTTCTCAGCCAAACTGAACAAACCCCAAATCCAAATAATCGGGTGACACTCAGTAATCAATTAGATAAGCTTGGTTGTCCGCAAGCAAAATTAACTAATCATTGGAGCGAAATAGATATTTGCAGTGTGAAGCGATCGCAGCTAGTATTTGCACAGGAGTTTGCTAGTGCCGGACTGGGTGAGTTGCAGATTGAATTGGATGGAGATCGTCCAGTTGCTTCTCTTAGTACCCATCATAATATGGGAACAACGCGTATGCATCATGACCCAAAACAAGGAGTAGTCGATGCAAATTGTCAAGTTCACGGCATCTCTAATTTATTTATGGCAGGTAGCTCTGTTTTCCCTACAGGAGGCTATGCTAATCCTACGCTCACTATTGTTGCCTTAGCAATTCGATTGGCAGACCATCTGAAAGCACAATTTTGTCACTAAATATAGCAGCAAGTGTAGGGGCACCGTATATCCCTTGGTGTCAATTTAAGAACTAAAGCCAAATTTGTTGGGTGTAAGCGTCAATCTGTCGATGGCGCGATTCCGTAGCAACGTCACTGGAGTAAATATTAAATAAACGTTGTATGAGAAATTTTGCACCTTCTGAAGCTAATGTAGAAGTATAAAAAAGTTGTACAATTTTGCAGTTTGTAACCCCTATATTACCGTTGGCATTCACGCGACTTATAAAAATAAAGTTGTACAATTTTTCCAAAATTCGTCATATTGATAAATAAAAAAGTTGTACAACATCTCAAAAGGAAGCCTTGTAAGGGTTTGGAACTATTCACTACAAGATTCAATGGAGATCGCATTCCAAGTACAAAGCTGAATCAATAGCTTGAGTTTCGAGGGATGCGATCGCACTCTATTTCACTTTACATATAGCCGGTAGAATTGAGTGATCGCTTAAATCATCTCACAACTAAGCAACGCCATATTCTTTGTGTACACTTTGCTGCCAAAATTGCATCTCACACATTACGTTTATTGCTTCGTCGCCATTTTGGTATTGATGTTCTCACTTTTCAGTCTCAACCTATTTAATTCACATTAGGCATTATTTATCTTTAGGTTCAGTCCTTGGGCATAGTAAATTTGGCGATGAAATTAATCGGTTAACGTTAATGTACTATATCTGTTATGGTTGTTTCATTGTGGCATTGTTGCTCTGGTTAACCAAATGGCTGCCCGCAACGCTACCAGTTCTCGGTAGTTGAAAGGTGTGAGCTATTTCAAAATCAAGTTAAACTCTAACTTTTGCCGTAGGCGCTACTCAATTTGTAGATCAATCTTCCTTCGATTTGGCTATTAAGATTTTGATGATGGCTAAAGTATTCTTCAAGGACATTCTGGCAAGATGTTGAAATTACCCTAGCATTATCTAATTTTGTCAAGTCTTCATTTGTTATGCCTAGACTATGTAGTGAATTTTTATAATGATATTCCTCTATACAGATAGTGTATTGAGCATCGGCTTGTACGGGTTGTCCATTAATGCTCAAAGATTCCAGCTGATTTTGAGAATTACTATAAATTGCTTGAATACCTTTGCTGACCTGAAAACAACAACTTTCACCGGGTATTCTATTTTCTAGTCTCATTATATGTACGAATATCTTAGTAAGCTGTACGCCTGTAACTTTAAGTTTATAAAGTACATCGTCGTAAGGAAAAACTTCTTTAATATCGCTGAGTGTAACTAGCGGTCCTAATTTTGTTCTGCGAATTGAGCCACTTCCAAGTAAAGTTACATCCAACATATCTAGTTGGTCAATAATATCAACGATTAAGTTACCCAATTCCGTTTCTTCTTCACGCTTAGGATGGGTCAGTTGACGGGCTAATCGCCCAATCAGTCGATTATATTTGCGATCGACTTCTTCTTGAAAAATCGTAATCAACTTTTCGATTTCTGGATCTGGTTTAGACAAATTATTATCTACAGGTAAAAGTTGCCACTGCCATTCAACAATGCTGTTAGTATCGTCATCTACTATAATATCAAAGCGTCCAATTTGGTCTGTACCAATTCCAGCTTGTGCAATTAAAATATTGTTAACTTGGGCAGGTTGCTCTAAAAATGTATGAGAGTGTCCGCCAATAATCATATCCACACCCCATTCGGGGTCTAGCAATGCTGCTAGTTTTTTATCTTCTTCAAAACCGATGTGAGTCAGCAGAATTGTCAGGTCAATGTCGTCATTGTTGTAGGCGTTGCAAATTTTGCCAACTTCGGAAGCAGCATCTTCAAGACTTACAAATGTGCCAATACTGCTGTCACGTTTTAATGTCTTCAAAGCTTCTTCAGTAATAATTCCGATGAACATAATATCGAATCCATCTACATTGAGGATCAGATAGGGATTCATCAAACGTTTGTTGTACTTTTTGATATACAAATTGGCATTCACAATTGGGAAATTTGCCATCTTTTCTAAGAATAGTAAGTGAGGCAATCCATAATCCAATTCGTGATTCCCCAGAGTCACAACATCTGGAGCGAGGTAATTCATGATTTCTATAGTTGAAATACCTTTATATTCCTTATCAATCAGAGAACCCTGGAGCATATCACCAGAAATTACAAAAAGTACGTTTTTCTCTGATTGGCGCACCTTATTGATATAACCAGAAAGCAGCGCCACTCCACCAATCAGATGACCTTCTTCACCCCCAGCCTCAGCTAGAAAGTCTCCATGCATATCATTAGAATGCAAAATTATGAACTTTTTAAACCGCTCTGCGCTCGTCATCATCTTTTACCTTTATGAAACTAATAAATTAATCTTCTTTTGATTTATAAATAGTAAGTATATGCATATTTAAACTGTTAAATATTACTGTACAAAGATATAGTTATTTCATAAGTAAATAATTTTTAAAATTATTAGTCTAGATAGCAGAAGAACTTACAACATTTCCGTCACAATGCTAAAGAAATTGAGCGACCGATATTGATTACTAAAAATTTTGGCAAATTCCTTGGAGTAAAAGGGTTGGCTACGGTAGACAAATCCTTCAGCAATATTGTAACGGGTCAAATCAGAAAAATTTTGAGCAATCGCCTGTTCTTGCTTCTCGTTTTGAGGAATCACAATTGTATAAAAAACCTCGGATATTTCGTTATAGTTAAGATAACGACGAAACATTCCATTCAATTCAATACTAATGAGTTTTTCTAGCTCGGAAATGTTTTTATCAATCCTGATGAGTATATTAATTAAGTCCTGTAATTGAATTATCTGTTCAGTTGGAGGAGAGGTTGCCAAGTAGTTCTCAACATCTTGCCGCAGCTTAATAAAGTTCATCTCTGAATCAGAACTTCGTGACTGAAGCATATTCCAAGAAAACTCAATACCCCATTTATGGGCAAACGTATCAATAAATTTTCGTTCCCGTTCGTCCAGCCTTTCATCAATTAATGCAATCTGGCAGAGAATATCAATGATTGTTTTATGCTGAGGCGGTTTAAATAAAGCTATTGCTAAATCTGCAACTTCCTTTCGCTCTAAATTAAGAGCCCGCTTCAACAATGTGAAAAAACTTTTATGACGTTCTCCTGGAACCCATAGTTCTATTCCCACTGAAATATTAAATATCACGAGTAATAGATACAGAACCTCTTGAATAAATCCCTGCCACTGGCCAACAAATAGATAATTTAATGTGAATAGGCAACTTGGCACCATACTGACGAACATCGCCGCAATTGAAATACTCTCAGCAACCGTTTTATCATGTTTGCGCTTCCAGAGCTTGTTAGCCCGTAGATAAACGTCTGTAATAGCGAATCCAAGTGAAGCAAATGTCAAATAGAAAATTAGTTGCTTAAAGAATTCCATGTTTAAATAAGTTCCTTCTTACGATCGCCAGTGGTAATATTTGTGAAATAACTAGTAAATAATAGCCACTAATTACTAACCTAAAATCAAGAGGGAGCGACTCTACAAGAGAAGCTTAGAGCTTGCCACTTATAAATAGGTGTTTCAAATCTTCAATAAAGCTAGTAAAAAATTTGTCCTCATCTACCTGCAATGCCACCCAAGCATTTGCTGCTGTTTTCGTGGCAGGACGACTATCAATCAATGTTTGTCCTAGTGTCCACTGTCCCTTTGTTTCAACCCGAACTTTTGCTCTTTTCAACATCAGGGTTTCTGGATAAAACAGGTATCCTAATGTTGCCGCATCATGAACAAGAAAACCTGAAATTCCTCCTGTTTCTCGATAACCCAAGGCTGTGCTAATCATAAACTCACAAAGATTTGTCAAGAACTGAGAAAGTTTACTCTCTGGATTTGCTTGAGTGACTGCCACAGTCATATCTCGCGTAAAAATTAAGCGTCGGGTCACGTCTAGCGGCAGCACAACGATATCGTCTCGGCTATCAAATACTGTCTGAGCAGCTTCAGCATTAAACCAAATATTGAATTCAGCATGGGGAGTAATATTACCAAGACAGAAAAAAGCACCCCCCATAATCACAATTTCTTTGGCTTTTTTCAAGATACCGGGACTTTTTGTTTCTGCTGCCGCGAGGTTAGTTAGGGGTGCGATCGCTACAATGGTAATTTCCCCCGGAGCAGCGTTCAACTCCTCAATAATCAGTTCATCGGAGTAGGGAGCGTCTTCAATTTTGTGTGTGGCAGGGGGTAAAGTATGAGAAAGATTGCCCATCCCATCCGAACCATGAATATGGCTGGCATCTTCTATAATTTCTGTTTTTGCAAGGACACCGCGACCTACTTTAATGTGTGGGAATCCTGCTAAATTTAAAATCTGGCTAGCGCTAGAAAACGTGCATTTGGCAGCGACATTGCCATCTGCGGAAGTAACAGCGACAAGTTCAGCGAGTCCTCTTTTGTCCAAGCTAAGAAGCCACAGGAAGGTATAGATATCATCTCCACCTGGGTCGGTGTCGAGAATAATTTTGTGATGCGTAAGTTGAGTTGTCATGGTAAAAATTGTTTAAGTAAAGGATGATTGTATAAAAGTCTAATCGGGCATTATCAAAAGCAATTTTTGCCGGGTTCTCATGCTAATTGCTGCTCCATAGAACTGCTTTGAATTGGTTAGTTCTTTAAATTCAAAGTAATTACTATAGTTGTGTCAATAATCAGCTATAAATGCGACTATTTCTCAACTTATTGAGAATAGATTATTTTATTGACATGAAGCGATCGCTTCATGTCAAGCAGCCCTGGAGAGTGATGATTTGCTCAAGGGTCTAATTACAAAGCTATGTATTTTTTTAGTTAATTCGTAAGTACAACTGAGCCTCGAACTGTCTTAAGCGAAATAAAAGTTTTATACCTCGGTGATGATTTTTTAGATCAATTTTGCAAATACCTTTGCTATAGCAGTTTATTAAAGCACTTTTATATGAGACAAAACAAGCACATGAATGTCATATATTTTTAGTTAATGTCTTACAGACTAGCTTTTTTGTCAATATATAAGTATTGTAACTTTGAAGATAAGTAAGTGGGCATAATAAAATGTATCTATATTTAGTTTTGTAAAACCTAGAAAATCAATTACTTATAAGCTGTTTGCTGATTTCATCTAGAATTAGATAGGTTGATTTTTTAACGCCAATTTTATTACAATGTCATAAAGATTGTTTTTCTAAACATTTGTATAAAAGTTGTCAATTTGTAAAATTCATATATTTATTAAAAAGGCTGCTAAGTCCATACAATAAGTCTTTAAAGCAATTGATTGTATGTAAATTACTTATTTAATCAGTATTTTAGATGACAATTTCAATTAATTACTCATCTTGAGATGAGTTTATAAATAGCCTTTTACATAGTCAAAGTTATGATATTTATAACTTGACAGAAAGACTAGTTAATGTATAAAAAACTAAAGAAACGTCAGAGCAGAGTTAAATATATGACATTTATGTTCTTGTTTGATTGTAAATAAAGGTGCTTTAATAAATCGATAGAATAATAATTTATTAGTTTAGATGTGGATACAAAACAGCTTATGCAGCTGTTTGTTCAAATTGTTAATGTGCCTGTGGATATTTCAAATTGAGATTAATTATTGTTGTGAAACTTGAGTGCAAACAAAACCTTAAAACTTAGCGAGCGCCTATTTTTTGTTGGTAATCTAGACAAAATGGATAACGATCCCTCTCCTCTGCATGAGTTAATTTCTCATGTTTTATCTTCAGAGGAATCAAAATTGAAAATTTCAAAAAGTTTATTGCCATTAGGTACGATGCAGCAACTAAATCAACGCTTGATGCATCAACCATTATTGAATTTTATTAACGCCACTCTGCGCGGGATTGGTCAGGTGATTTTTGTAAATAATCCTGTGAGCGGTCTACTATTTTTAATTGCCATGTTCATTCAGGCTCCTTGGTTGGGGACAATGAGCTTGCTGGGAACTGCGATCGCCACATTAACGGCAATTATTTTACAAAAACACTTTGGGAAAACTTTCCAGCTCAATCGAGATGACATTCAAAATGGTATTTTTGGTCTGAATGGATTACTCACCGGAGCGACGATCGCATCGTTGGGGCTATTTGGCAATGGCACATGGAATCTGAACTGGGCGATCGCAGTGATTGTATTCGCTTCTCTGTCAACGGTATTAATGGAAACTATAGGAGTCTGGTTTGCTAGTAAATTCCGAGTAGCGCCGCTCGGTATTCCATTTCATATCGCGTTGCTAAGTTTTGTGATGAGCGTGCTATTTCTACCCCAAACTTTCTTTGATTTTGGGTCGTTACCGCCTGTTTCTCCTAGTCAATTTAACAGTTTGCGACTCGCAGGGTCGCTACCGCTCAGTATTGGGCAGGTGTTTTTTTCCAATAGCTGGGTTGTTGGAATGTTGATTATTTTGGGGATTGCTATCTGCACCCCGATTAGTGCCATTGTTGGCTTGCTGGGATGCGTAATGTACCTATTGGCAGGTTTGCTGCTGCAAGTGACTCCTGATGATTTGTATACTGGGCTATGGGGTTACAATGCTGTCCTAACGGCGATTGCCATTGGTGGAGTATTCTACACACCGAATTTATTCAGTATTTCTATTGGTTTGGGTTGTGCCTTTATTGCATCGCTTGCTAGTTGGGGCTTGGCAGCTTTATTTGCGCCGTTGAAATTGCCCGTCTTGGCGTTGCCGTTTGTAATTGTAACCATTGGCTGTTTTTTGATTTTACGGCGATCGCTACCCTCGCTTGTACCAGTAGCACTGCATACAGTTGCTAGTCCCGAAGAACATCGGCAACGGTTTTTAGTGGCAAAGCGGATTATTTCTAACTTTCGTCGTCATCTTGCAGCTGCCATCCAAAGCAAGCCGCGCCAACTGTTGTTTAAACAAGCATCTTCTACCTTTAAAGGAGACTTACGCTATATTTTCGATGCCATCGACCAAGACGGTAGCGGACATCTTTGTATTGAAGAATTAACCAATCATTTAAATCAGGCGGGAAAGGGGTTGTCAGATAGCGAAATCGCGCTGTTATTCACAAGTATGGATAGCGATCGCAGCAACACAATCGACTTTGAAGAATTCGGTGAGTTAATGCTGCGTCATCGTCAGTTGATGGCAGAATACAACGATTTTCTCACTTATTTTTTACCAATCGATGCTGATGAAGACAATCTCATCAGCCTTGATGAAATGAATATCGCAATGGCAAGCGTCGGAGAATCGCCGCTGACAAAAGATGAGATTACATTTTTACGCGATCGCACAGGAGGGCAACTATTGACTTGGAATCAATTTATTGAAGCGATACTAGTGATTTAAATAGCGATGTCTACGACGGGCTACGCCTACGCAGCTTGGGCATTTTTCAAGAAAACAACTCAATGTGTTGAATTTTATTAGTACAGAGAATTTTTTTATGTGGCATCTTAGCTCTGAATTGCTGACATTTTATTTTATTCCTCATGGACATTGCTATCTTTGGAAACCTGGTTTAGTTTCGCTACACGTTATCTCTGACGCACTCATTGCCCTATCTTATTACTCTATTCCCGTTACACTCTTCTACTTCGTTAGCAAGCGTAAGGATTTGCCTTTTAATTGGATTTTTCTACTATTTAGTGGATTTATCGTAGCTTGTGGCACTACTCACATCATGGAAATTTGGACGCTTTGGTTTCCAACTTATTGGATATCAGGATTAATCAAAGCGCTAACAGCAATAATATCTGTATTTACAGCCGTACAACTTATCCCCTTAGTTCCCCAAGCCTTAGCACTTCCTAGCCCAGCTGAATTAGAACGAGCAAATCAGGAAATCAAACTCTTAAATGAAAAACTCACAGCAGAAAATCTCCGAATGGGTGCTGAACTAGAGGTGACTAAACGGTTGCAACAGATGATTTTGCCCCAACCAGAAGAACTAGAAATTGAAGGACTCGACATTGCCGGATACATGGAACCCGCCGATGAAGTCGGTGGTGACTACTACGATGTACTACACACCGACGGAGTTACTACCCTTGGTATTGGTGACGTGACTGGACACGGCTTAGAAAGCGGAATTTTGATGGTGATGACTCAAACAGCCGTGCGGACTCTCAAAGAAATACGCGAGTATGACTCGGTGAAGTTCCTCGATGCCCTCAACCGCACTATATACAAAAATGTGCAAAGGATGAACTCAGAAAAGAATTTGACGCTGGCTGTACTGAATTATTCAGAGGGCAACTTAAGCATCAGTGGACAGCATGAAGAGACCTTGGTTGTCAGGAGTGACGGAAAAATTGAACGTATCGACACAATGGATCTCGGCTTTCCGATTGGACTTGATGATGACATTACCGATTTTATTAGTCATGCAACAGTAGAGTTACAACCTGGAGAAGGCGTTGTTCTTTACACCGATGGCATTCCAGAAGCCTATGATATCGACAAGAAACAATATGGTGTGGAACAACTGTGTGAAGCAATTAGCCAGAACTGGCACAACTCAGCACAGGAGATTAAAGATGCTGTAATTACCGATGTCAGGCGGCACATTGGCAAGCAAAAAGTGTTTGATGACATTACCTTGCTCGTGTTGAAGCGAGAAGCGGAACAGCCTGATTTGGTGAGCTAGCGCGTTGCGGGGGTTCCCCCCGTTGTAGCAACTAGCGAACCCGTAAGGGTGAAAGCATAAACATAACTTGAATTTAGGAACATTCATTAATACAAAACTCAATTACCACTAGAACAGGAAAAACGATGCCACAGATTTTTGGCGATTTCATCGAACAATTTCCTCCCGAACACGACTCACTCGAACTCACATTTACCCCAGATTCTCGGCCGATTAAACAGCGCTGGCGTAACAACCGATTATCAGCTTACTTTCTTGCTGATTATTTCTCTAACTTTCTGCCAATTGATGAAGACGACCCAACTCATGCAAGACAGCTTAAAGAGGCGCAAGCTGCTGTGGTTTTTGTAGCGAACGAACTGTTGGAAAACGCCATGAAATTCAACGATGCAACCACTCACTTTAAGGTAAAATTTGGGATTCATTTTTTAGAGGAGGAGCAGATTGCGGCTGTCCTTTTTGCCACAAATAGCGTGAGTGCGGCAGGTGTTGACAAATTTCAGGCATTTATTCAAGAACTGCTAGTTTCCGATCCCAACGATCTCTATATCCAGCAAGTTGAAAAAAGTGCAGAGGAAAATAGTGAAGCATCCGGTTTAGGGTTTCTAACCATGATCAATGACTACTCTGCACGACTAGGCTGGAAGTTCGATGTGGTTCAAGAACAGCCGAATATTACCACGGTCACGGCAATGGCACTTTTGCCAATCTAGAGTTTGTTCTTAATAATGATGTTCCAATTGTTAATCAAGATAACCCAACATGGTTGCAATGCAAGATGTTAAAGGCGAGGACTACACCGTACACGTTGAACCTGACACTTCAACAGTTCACTTCCAAGGGGAACTTTGTTTAAGTGGGCCTCCAGAGTACGCTCCGATTACCGCTCTCTTAAATAAAGTGGTAGATACCAAGCCAAATACGATGACTTTATATTTGAGAAATCTGGAATTTGTAAATAGTTCTGGCATTAGTATGTTTTACAAATTTGTGCTGAGTATGCAGAAGAAAGAAGGCGTTCAGTTAGTCGTGCTGGGGTCAAATGATATGCCTTGGCAAGGCAAGTCTTTGAATAACTTCAAAAAGCTGCTACCTGGACTCAAAGTAAACATTCAGTAAGGTTTACACTCATTCTTTCATCACTGCACACAGTCAAAACTAATGCTGTCCTTCTCATACATTGTTGGTAAATGGACTTAAAACAATGCTCAAAGAACTTTTACCATTTCAAGTCAATCTAGAGTTCGTTCTTAATAATGATGTTCCAATTATTGCTCAAGGGAATCTAACATGGTTGCAATGCAAGACGTTAAAAGTGAGGACTACACTGTACACGTTGAACCTGATACTTCAACGGTTCACTTCCAAGGAGAACTCAGTTTAGGTGGGCCTGCGGAGTACGCTCCGATTGCCGATCTCTTAAATAAAGTGGTAGACACTGAGCCAAATACGATGACTTTGGATCTAAGAAATTTGGGATTTCTCAATAGTTCCGGCATTAGTATGTTGTCCAAATTTGTGCTGAGTGTACGGAAGAAGAAAGGCGTTCAGTTAGTCG
Organism: Nostoc sp.; assembly: GCF_036917535.1. Classification (GTDB taxonomy): domain Bacteria; phylum Cyanobacteriota; class Cyanobacteriia; order Cyanobacteriales; family Nostocaceae; genus Nostoc. The sequence goes on along the minus strand of NZ_JBALDA010000111.1, from coordinate 130,385 downwards.
TGCTGGGGTCAAATGATATGCCCTGGCAAGGCAAATCTCTGAAAAACTTGGAGAAACTGCTACCCGGACTCAAAGTAGAAATTCAGTAGGGTTTATAGCCATTCTTGCACCACTGCACACAGTCAAAGCCAATGCTGTATTTGCCATACATCATTGGTAAATGGACTTAAAAATAATGCTCAAAGAACTTTTACCATTTCAAGCTAATACCTGGAGTTTTTTTCTGAGTAGCGTAGTGCTGACGATCGCCGGTACAATACTCCTTTACATCATTTTATTTTATATTCTGCGTTCAATCTTTCGTAAATTTGAACGAGATATCGCCCTGGTGACGCTGAATGTATCTGCGTATCCGGCTCTGGCGGTTTTTATTCTAGGCATTCTTAAATATACCTTCCATCAGTTGCCCTCTGTGAAGCTGATTGACGGCATTGAAAATTTATTGGCAGCTGGTTTAATTATTGCCATTAGTTACTGGCTCGTTCAACTCTTTACTCAAGTTTTCATTTATTACCTGCGGGGGTATACCCAAGAAACTGAATCGATGTGGGATGACGTGCTTTTGCCCCTATTAGAAGCAGTTGTTCCCGTCATCGTTTTTACGCTAGCCTCTGTTTTCGTACTGAAATCCTTTGGCGTGGATTTAACTGGAATTTGGGTAGCTTTGGGTGGGGCAACTTTTGTAATTGGCTTTGCTGCTCAGGGAATTTTAGCTAACTTTTTTAGTGGAGTTGTATTACTGATTGATACTCCCTTTCAGTTTGGCGATGTGTTGCTGCTGGACAATGGCTCCATTGCTATGCTGCGGAAAATTGGCGTGCGAGTAACTCAACTGTATATACCATCTAAGCATTGTGATATTTATATCCCCAATAGCACACTGCAAAGTCAAAACATTACAAATCTCAGTCGTCCGACCTCGTACTATCATTACTCTACCGACATGAAACTGCCGATCGCGCTGAATGTTGAAGAAGTAAAGTACGTGATGGTAGAAGTTATCCAGGCTCATTCCGATACTTTAGGCGACATTGACCAGAAATTAGCACAGATTGACCGCTACTATCAGTTAGAAGGATTAGAAAACCAACAAAAGATTGGTAAATTGCGTCTACTTGCCGAACAGGAAGTGAATTTCAAATTAGAAGAAATTACACCTGCACTTGAGGCACTTGTCGTCACCTTGCAGTTTGCTGAAAAAGGTGGCATGACCAACGAGGAAATTGAGAATGTACAACAAGAGTATCGAGAAGTTTTAAGCGCGATCGGTTTAGAAGTTGTCACCGAAATCTATGGCAATCGTTCAGTTTTTACACTTAAAGAAAATCGTTCTCAAGATAGTTTGATTGAACTGATCCGAAATTGGTATCGCATTTATATTCGGGATTTTCATCTTTTAGATAATGATAGCAGCATTATTACTGAAGAATGGGAACGCAAAATCAATTTGTTAAAGCGGAGAGTCCAGCGTTTATATCAAAAAATTTCTAATCCTCAAAGTGAAGAAACCCGGTTAGATGACTATGTAATGGAACTAAACCGATGGTTACGAGAACGGTTTAAAGAATCCCGACAAAAGTGGCAGGAGCCACAAGTTTTAATCAAAGGAATCGAGAATAGTGACGCGATAACTTACGTTCAGTTCAACCTGAATTTCTTTGTTGATGATATTAGGCTAGAAAACGGTCGTCGAGGCGATCGCGTCAGCAGCCAGATTTATGAAGAAGTTGTGCGATACCTCAAATACAGTGCCACCGAAGCAATTGAACCTCTAGCGAAGTCCAACGCAACTATCACTGTCCAAAGCGATAATTTATAATTCACACTGACACCATGATTACCTCTAACTTACAACCGAAACCAACGCTTGATGCTGCACAGCGCACTCTGATGGCTGAAGCTTTCCAAGTTGCTCGTCATATCACAAATGGCAGTGGAGATGCTCATTCACAACAGCGATGGCAACAACGGCTTTATGAATTACAAGCAACATTACAAGGATTTGCCCATCCAATTTTTCGTGAGGATTGTGCAGTAGAAACTATTCCAGTCAATGTCCGTCAAGCGTTTGCGGAAGCGATCGCCTTACTCAAGCACTACTACGAGGTAGGGGGTGCAGTTTGGCAGGGAACTGTATCATCTATCACCTTAAGTCAGTACAAAGTTGAAGCAACACCAGCTGAGTCATTCACATTTGCCATTCCTCAACTCTGCCAGCAGTTTCAGTTAGCAACTGAAGTTCAGGAACAAATGATCGCACTGTTGCAGACGGTCGATCATAAAGTTGTTGAGCAAAAGCAGATCGTTCAGGCAGCCCTGACGAATGTCGGTTTACTACCTAACTTAAAAAGTGCGCCGCCTGCTGCACCACTAGTTTTATTTCAACATTTGTTTGGAGACATTCCCATTCCAGTTGAGGCGATCGCAGTTGTATTTACAGAGACTCAGATTTACTTTTGTATTGATTATTCTGACAATCAATTGCGTGATTCAGCTTTGTGGGAACAACTATCAGAAATTGAACGCGAACGAATCCAACAGTTTTTAGAATCCCTTGGTAACTTTAAGTTTGAACAATTCCGTCACTTTCCCTCGTTTAGCTTTAGCGATCCAGCAAGCATTGATGCTGCTTGGAGCTATCGTTTGGCTCAAACAACTAATTTCAGCCAACCGCAAATTCTCCAAACCCTGAGTCATTCAGTAAGTATTCTGCCTACGAAAGATGCTGAAAAGTATTTGCTGCATGATATCTGGGGACATAACTGGCAGTCCATACTGACTCAATTTCGGGGCGACTATCAGATATTGGCAAGCTGTAGCGATCCACTACGACCAGCTGAGACTGCCTATACCGACTATGGGCCGTTGACCTGCCGGGAAATTTTTCAGCGCCAGGGAGAACAAGTATCCGTTGATTCAGAACGGGCAAGGCTGTTTTTTCAAGGAGAAGTACGGCAACGCTTGGGGCTAATGTTTACCCATCTAATCGGTGAAATGGTTGCAGATGTAGCAGAGTTCAAATTCATCTGGGATCGCCCGGAATTGAGCGAACAACTTCCATGTTCCTCCTCACTCAAAGAAAACCCGACGAAACTAGATTTTGCATTTGCAGATTTAGACTTTTTATTTTTACGAGTGCTGCAACCGTTGCTAGATGTCAAGCTATCGAGCTTTGAAGAATCAATCTTAGAACAAGAGTTGCTAGCAGAGTGGGGCAGGTTAGGAGAGTCTATTCAGTCATTAGAGGCACGAGTCAGTTTGAAGCAAGCGATCGCCCAACTTTACCAAATTTTCTTTGAGGAGTATTGGCTGACCTGTTTGCCCACAATCACAGGCAATACCAGCATCTATGCTGATGTGATTGCCAATTTGGTTCACCTGCAAAACGTGATCAATACTCTGTTTACAGACATTAGCTTACATACTCTAGCTGATGTTCCATTCCAAACCTTATTGCTTTTATTTATGGGGTGCTATTGCAGTGGCGATAGTTATGAAGAGTTCTGGCAAATTGACGATGCGATCGCGCAATACTTTATTCCCTGCTACCGTCAGCTAAATCAGTTGATTAATAACTAAAAGGGATTGGGGATTAGGGATTGCAGGTTAGGTGTCAAATCGAAAAATTATCGTGGGAGCTTTTACCCACCACCAAATTTTAAAAAACTTTTTCCCAGTCCCCGGCGAAATTCTCATATTTAGTATAGGTTGAAGCATGACAAGCCAATTTGCATCTCCAAATGGTATAGGTAAAAATAATCAACTTGGCAAACTCTCTAATTTTGGAGAAATGCCCGGACTTGAAGGTTTGGGAACTCGCTCAGTTGAGGCATGGTTTTTAGGAGTAAAAGCAGAAAATGCTGATGAATTTGAGCGTTTAATTGTAGAAGCAATTCGTGACCACACATTTTGGCGGCGAAACTTTCATCCTGGCGATCCAACTTACGTCACCGAACAAATTAAGCGACAGCCTGAATACGTAGAGGCAATTGATACTCTTAAGGAAAGTTACCGCTCGTTGCTAGCGTTTTTGAAGAAGTCCGTACCATTCTTCAGTATGCGCTACCAAGGGCATATGCTTTGGGATATGACAATGCCATCTATCTTGGGCTACTTTGCGGCAATGCTGTATAACCCTAACAATGTGGCTTTTGAAGCGTCAACAGCAACAACGCTTTTGGAAATATTAGTAGGAGATGACCTTTGCCGGATGCTGGGGTACACCATACCAAATGAGGCAGAAATTGAAAAAGGGGCTATTCGTCCTTGGGGACACATTACCTGTGGGGGAACTGTTGCTAACATTGAGGCGATTTGGTCAGCCAGAAACTTAAAATTCTATCCTCTTGCCTTGCAAGCAGCTTTGCAAAATGAAGCTTTGCTTTCAGCTGCCAAAGACATCGAAATTTCCCTACCCACTGGCGAGTCAAAACCTCTGATTGAACTAGACACTTGGTCAATGCTCAACCTCAGAGGCGATGACATTCTAGCGTTGCCGATTCGTCTTTATCAAGAGTATCAGATTAAGAGCGAAACCCTAACAAAAGTATTATCTAAGTATTCATTGCAAAACCTGGGAATGGCGGAGTTTTCACGCCGCTTTCTGAGCGACATCAACTCTTTACCTGTGTTCTTAGTACCAGCCACCAAGCACTACTCGTTTCCCAAAGCAGCCGCTTTGCTAGGAATTGGAGCGTCAAATTTGATTGACGTTCCTGTGGATGAAGATGCCAGGATGAGTATCACTGAAGTTAAAAAGATTCTTCAAGATTGCCTAGCCCAGCGTAGACCAGTTTATACAGTTGTTTGTGTCATCGGAAGCACCGAAGAAAGTGCAACTGACCCTCTTAAAGATGTTCTTGACCTGCGAGAAGAATTGCGCTCCCAAGGACTAGAATTTACTATTCATGCTGATGCAGCTTGGGGCGGTTATTTTGCCTCCCTGCTTCGTGAAGATGAGACGAACACACCCCAACTGACTAAGACAAAAGAAGAACTGATTACTGAGATTGGATTAAGTACCTATGTCACCCAGCAGTTCCAAGTTTTAGGCAATGCTGATTCGATAACGGTAGATCCTCATAAATCTGGCTATATCCCATACCCAGCTGGGGCGCTATGCTACCGCAATTCTGCAATGCGGGATTTGGTAACATTTGCTGCTCCCTATATGTACCACGGTGAAGCAGAACCCACAGTTGGCATCTATGGCTTGGAAGGATCAAAGCCTGGAGCTGCGGCTGCTTCGGTATATCTCAGCCATAAGGTTATTCGCCCAACAAAGGGTGGATACGGCAGAATCATTAGCAAAGCTCTATTTAACTGTAAAAAACTATATGCACGACTCTTATGTATGGCGCGTCCAGAAGACCGATTTATTGTCGTTCCCGTCCCTCGACTTCCCGCAGAAATTTCTGGTTCGGATGTAGAACAACAAATTCAATTCATTCGAGACAGAATCGACCGAGCAAGTAATGATGAACTTCTGGCGGATAAAGAAGCAATGCAACTGCTTTCGGAAATCGGCCCAGACCAAAACATCATAACCTACGCTTTTAATTTCAAATATCCAGACGGTTCCCTTAACACAGATTTAGCCTTGGTAAACCGTCTCAATAGAGCTATCTATGAGCAACTTAGTATCAAGCCAGGTGAGGATATTTACGGTTATAAACTCATTGTCAGTACTACAGATTTTGATGCTGCTCATTACGGAGAAGTTTTCATCGAACACTATAAACAGCGTCTATTAGGAATATCTGGAGTCACAGGTTCTTCAATCACCGTACTGCGTTCTACAGTACTCGATCCGTGGCTGGCAGAAACATTAAAAGGTTCATTTATCGATATCCTTGAACATGAGTTTCGCCAAGCGGTTGCTGATTCTCTGTTCCGAGATGCACTTCTCCAAATATTTGAAGATGTTGACAAGAATCAAGATGGAGTTTTGGAAATCTCTGAAATTGCAGCAAAATTCAAAACCTTGGGCTATACAGACGAGGATATCAATGTCTTCTGGAACATGAGTGATGTCAACAAAGATAGTACTTTGTCGATGGAAGAATTTATCCAGCACTTCTCGCACTTTTTAGTGTTGTCACTTCCGGGTTAATTGTGCTACATAACATTATACCAATTTAATGTGAAGCTGTATAGAAAAAGGCTTCTAAGATAAAGTTATAAGAAGAGATATCCAGGGCGGCCGCATCATGTTAATAAGTAAGATTTATTGATAATAAATTTCAGATTAATGTCATTAACTCTTACTTATTGCGAAAATTTTAGGCGTTGGCGTAGCCCGCACTTCTCTACGAGACACTGCGCGAACGAGTGAGCTTCAGTGACCACCGCAGGCATCGCTTTGGGACTTAAAAAATAATCAAACGTGAAAGGAAAGATTTTTTCGTTGGTTCTTAACCTTCTTTGTAATGAACAGACATCACCTGTTCAAATGTGAATTGATCATACAGTTGTTGGATGCGATCGCACTTTGTTGGCGTATGCCTGTTTAATGCTGCCAGAATTCTTTTAGACATCATCTTATAAATCTATGATTGATTATAAATACCAAGTCGGTGGAAGTTTGACAGTTAATGCACCTAGTTATGTGCGTAGACAAGCAGATTACCTACTTTATGAGAGTCTTAAGCAGGGAGAGTTTTGCTATATATTGAACTCTCGACAAATGGGTAAATCCTCTCTGCTTGCAAGTACAAAACATCGCTTGGAACAAGAAGGATTTAAATGCAGTACCATTGATATGTCGATTATTGGTACTTCACATATCACCCCAATCCAGTGGTATAAGAGTGTAGTTGGTGATTTATGGTTAGGTTTTAATTTATTAAATAAAATTAATTTAAAAAGTTGGTGGTGTGAACAAGAAGATATCTCTTTACTGGAAAGATTAAGGTGGTTTATTGAAGAATTATTACAGCTTCACTTTCCTGATAAACAATTATTTATCTTTATTGATGAAATTGATAGTATTCTAAGTTTAGATTTCTCAGTTGATGATTTTTTTGCATTAATTCGGTTTTGCTATAATCAACGAGCAATTAATCCTGAATATAAACGTATTACCTTTGCTATTTTTGGAGTTGCAACTCCATTGGATTTGATTCAAGATAAAAGACATACACCATTCAATATTGGTAAACCAATAGAAATTCAGGGTTTTAATTTACAAGAAACTATTCCTTTAACAAAAGGATTGGAAGGAAAAGTAGTAAATCCAAAACTTATTTTAAAAGAGATATTAGTTTGGACTGGTGGACAACCATTTCTTACTCAAAAGCTATGTCAAATTGTGGCAAATGGACAATATAAAGATAGAGATAAATCACTAATAAATAATTCTAAATTATTTATTGCTAGTTTAGTCAGGTCACATATTATAAATAATTGGGAGTTTCAAGATGAACCAGAACATTTAAGAACAATAAGCTTGCGTCTTTTAGAGAACGAGCAAACGGCAGGAAGATTGTTAGGATTCTATCAGCAATTTTTAATGGGAGAAGAAGTCATAATTTATGATATTAGAGAAAAAAATGAGTTAATTTTATCAGGTTTAGTCATTATATCTCAAGGAAAAATTAAAGTTAAAAATAAAATATATGAAGCTATATTTAATTTAGATTGGGTTGCTCTAAAGCTAGAAAACTTACGTCCATATTCTCAAAATATCAAAAAATGGCTTGCAAGCAATCAGCAAGATAAATCTCAATTATTAAAAGGTATAGTATTAAAAGAAGCAGTAGCTTGGTCAGAAAATAAAAAGCTTTCTAATATAGATTATCGGTTTCTTGCTACTAGTCAGCAGTTGGATAAAGAAGAAGTTGAAATAAATTTAAATGCCGAAAAAGCTGAGTTAGAAAAAGCACAATTTACTCTGTTAGCAGCGAAGGAAGCGAATCAGATTTTGAATCAAGCTCGAAAAGCTGCTAAATTAAATGCTGTATTACACTTTGGTAAACCGTGTATTGTCAGCTTCGCAATTGGTATTACTAGTTTTATTATCCTGCTACGCTTCATTGGTTTATTGCAGGGGATGGAATGGAATATGTTTGATAGCTTTTTGCAACAACAACCCCAAGAAGGAATTGATTCTCGTGTTGTTGTAATTACAATTGATGAACCAGATTTACAAAAAATCGGACAATATCCCATACCTGATAATATTTTGGTTAAAGCACTTAACAAATTGAAAACTTATCAACCTAAAGTAATTGGGTTGGATTTATATCGAGATTTGCCAGTAGAACCGGGGTATCAAGAATTAGTAGAATTGTTCAAAGCTACTCCCAATCTTATTGGGATTGATAAAGTCGTAGGCACTAAGGTTGCACCACCAAGAGTATTAGCCCAATTAAGCCAGGTGGGTTTTAGTGATCAAGTATTGGATGGAGATGGTAAGGTACGTCGTGCCTTATTGACAGTACGTTCGTCGCAGACGTTGGCGAAGCCATCGCCAAAAAATCAATTACGCCAGAGTTTGGGTTTACAATTAGCATTACAATACTTAAAAACTGTTGGCATAACTCCCCATCCTCATCCTCAAAATCGCCATCATATTCAGCTTGGTAAAGCCTTAATAATACCCTTGCAACCTTTTGACGGAGGCTATGTTTGGGCTGATACTGGAGGTTATCAAATTTTACTTAATTATCACGGCACAGAACAAAATTTTCAAAGCTTCTCCATCACAGATTTGTTGCAAGAACGCATACCAAAAGAAAAAATCCAAAATCATGTTGTCTTAATTGGTGCAACAGCTGAAAGTATTAATGACTTGTTTCAAACACCTTATAACAATCGGCTATTTGGGTCATCAAAACAAATGGCAGGAGTATTTATTCATGCTAATATTACCAGCCAAATATTAACCGTAGCACTACAAGGAAGAGGAATGCTGCAAACTTGGTCTAAGATATGGGAGAGCTTATGGATTTTGCTTTGGTCTGGGATAGGAACATTAATTGCTTGGCGATTAAAATCACCTAGACAATTAATGTTTATCGTCACTAGCACTGGATTAGGATTAATCGTGTTTTGTTATCTGGCATTTTTACAAGGTTGGTGGATTCCGATTATTCCCCCGTTATTGGGATTAATACTTGCTCCGATTATTTTACCAATATTTGCAACTAAGCAGCTTGAGAAAATCCAACTTCAGCAAACTCTCAAGTTACTACTTGCGGTTGCAAAAGAGCAACCTGCTGCTGGAAAAATTGCGATTGAATATTTCAAACAAGCAGAAGGCAAAGAAAATCAGCAGTTGATTGACAAGATACTACAACAAAATAATTACGAATTATTTTAATTTGGTATTTTTAAGTTCAGCTTTTCTAGCTTTTTCTATAGTCATAAGCATTTCATACCAATATCCTCTCTGTGCGTACCAGTTTGCTTGACCAATGGTAGTTAACTGGTTCAACTCCCTATCTACTTTGGTCGTTTTTGCAACTCGTTGTACCCAACCTTTAAATATAGGATCGTCTGGTTGCACAGTTTTTCCACAGACAACTACCAATGACCATTCGTAATTTTTACCTACAGTTAGCGGCGTTTTTTCTTTAGGTTGAGTGAAGCTAACAATCCCTCCACTAGCAGTAATAGGTAAAAAAGTTCTTTCATAATAGTTACCTGTTTCATCTTTAAAGGTCAGCATAACCTTCTGTGCTGAAGTTTTGGGTAAGGAAATGAATACGGGAGGATGAGCTTGGAAGGTTAAACCAAAGTTACGCTTTGGCATCAAAGGTTTAATGGGCTGTTCATTCTCAGAACACCTCAGCCCATCACGAGAACCTGCACCAACAGTTTCACTTTTTGGTTCTGGCTCTCCGGGTGGTTCAAAAGTCTCTTGAAAAACGAATTGGTCTAGTAGGCTGGTTTTTGATGTGACTGATTCTGATTGCGCCAAACTGGGTAAGGTAAATATCAACAGTTGTAGAGATAAGCCAACAGTAAAGAATTTAAATTGATATGAGGCATTATTTACTATCATTTTCTGAAATGTATGTGGTCAGTTGTTATTGCAAGAGTTTTTAATTTTGAATTATTAAGCCTCCCTGCCTCCTTCATCGTGAATCAACGCCAATTTCCTACCAGTACAAACCCAGACCAATAATAAGGATGTTTGTACTGAGGAGAATTTAATAGAGATAGTTGTGCTTGACGCAGTGCTTCGGCTTTGCTGACGACCTTTTGGGTAAGCAGACGGTAAAATTCTGCTGTCAAGTCAGCAGTTGATTTGTCTTGTACTGACCAAAGGGTTGCTAAAGTACTTCTAGCACCAGAACGGACGGCAATTCCTGCCAATCCTAAAGCAGCGCGGTTGTCGCCTTTGGCTGTTTGACAAGCGCTGAGAACTAGCAGTTCAATTGGTTGGCGTGGAGCATTATTGCTCAGTTTTGAAGATGCACCTTTTAACCATCTATCTAAATCTTTAACATTAATCCGGTCTTCCCAAGTTAAAAGAAATGTGTCTTCGGCTTTGGAGCTAAATTCACCGTGGGTGGCAAGATGAACTACAGAAAAGGGAACTTCTTCTATTTGCTTTTGGACGTTGGCACGAGTAAATTTTTCATTAAGCAGTACTTGTGCATGGACATAGTTTGTAATTTGTTTAATTTCTTGTTTGACACCAGGTAACTCAGCAAAACCTTGACGTGCTTCTGCTAAACCCGCAGTTAAAGCTTGAAACTGTTGGGGAAGAAGATGCCGAGATTCTAATAGTTGTAAACCAGGAGTTAATGCTATGCTGTACTTCTGGATGATAAACTGCTGGCGATCATGCAAAACTGCCATCGGTACACTGCGTAAAAAACCATCCAAGACAAACACTAAGGTTTTAATCCCCTGAAGTTTTATTTCTTTTTCGGCAGGACGCAATAACCAATCATACAATTTTTGGGCAGAAGGTAGTACCTCGTCAGGCAAGAAAGCAGGGTTTAAAGACTGGCGCAGTTCATCAAAAACCTCTGATTCCTCTTTTGAGGAAAGATTTGTTCCATAATGTTGCAAAGGTTGTCCGGGAAGAGAAACAACTACCTCCAAGCGACGTTCTAGCAAAATTGGATAAATCACTGCGGCTTTTAGATCAATTTTATCTATTGGTTGCGGTTTATAAGTTAAGCAGGCTTGGTGGAAGAAGTTTTCTAATTCTGCTAATTGCAGTGCTTCAATTGTTTTGCGAGATTTCTCTAAGTGTTGTTGCTTGATGATTTGTGGTAGGCTGTCTACATCTTGTAAAAGTAATTGTACTAACTGCCGATACACTGGTTCAACGCGATCGCGGAAATTAAATTGCACGTCAGGATTCAATTGCACTAAGTCTTGACGCAGAGATGTTAAAGAATCAACAGCTTGTTCATAAGCAGTAATTGCTGACTCAATATTTCCCCTAGCTTTCTCAATTCGTCCTTGTTGCCAAAACCAATTGACAGCAATATCTTCTGCTTGCACTCCCTGTACTAAAGTTAGTGCTGTTTGGGTGAGATTTAAGGCTTCTGAGAATTGCTGAGTTTGTTCGTAAAGATGTCCTAACTCTCCTAAAGCATAACTTTGCGCTCTTACATCTGTTAATTCTCTAGCTTGTGTGACTGCTGTTGATAAAAGTTGAGCAATGTCTTTTGTGTTCGATGATGACAGTTTCATCCAACTTGCAGCTAAATTAACTTGCGCGTAGACTCCCCAACGACTAGGAGAAAGATTAGCAAGACGCGCTTGAATTTGCGGTAATAATGCTAGTGCAGTTTGATTTTGCTCAGTTTTTGTTAAAAGGCTAAGTTGGTTAAGGAGTGCTTCTAGTTGAGTACGCTCGTCACCACTACTTGCTTGTTGATAAAATTCTAATGCGGCTTTAAAATCTTCCCTAGCTCTAGCGGTATTTCCCAATCTTAAGAAGGTTTCGGCAATATCTGCGGTAGAATTTACTTGCTTAGCGATCGCTAAACTTTGCGATAATACTTGTTGCGATCGCTCTAAATCTCCCACTACTTGCAGAGTTACCCCCAAACTTTGTAATCCCCTAGCTTTTAGGAGATTATCAGGTAAAGCAGCAAGGTCTTGATTGATTTGTTCTAGTTGCCTTTGGGCGCGACGATACTCTCCCAACGTTTGCAATGCTTGGGCTTGGTTAATCTGCGATAGTACAATCCCTGTCACATCCTTGAAGGAACGATAGATTTTCTCTGCTTGCTGCCAAGTTTCTAAAGCTAGTTCCGGTTGTCCAGTATTTAATTGTAAACTTCCTTTGGTGTTGAGGACTTGGGCGTAAAGGAAGGAATCATCCACTGTTTTTAGGATATTCTCTGCTTGGGTGATTAGCGATCGCGCTACTTCCCACTTGCCCAAGTCTTGATAAACAATAGCCAGGTAGTTGTAACTTAATATTTGATAGTGCTGCTGTTTACTTTGCTGAGATATCTGGGCTGCTTGTGACCAAATTTGTGCAGCTTCTACTAACTTTCCGGCATCATAAACTTGTTTTCCTTGTTCTAGTAAGATGACTTGAGATTGAGTTCGGGAAATAGAATCCTCTGCGGTGGCTGGTAAAACAGTTGTAATTAAGAAAAAGATTAGTATGCCTAAAATTAGGTAACGATGAATACGCATAAACGCTTATAATCTGCAATTTATAATTACTAGTTCGTAATTTTGGCATTGATTAATCGTATCAAGTCTGCCTGATAAATTTAGCTGGCTAATATTTACAAATAAAGGCAGAAGCGCAAAGGGGAAAAAGACTGCAAGCTGAAATTAGCTTCTTTTCCCCTTGCCTTTGCTCTCCATCGCCTCATCCACTTGTTCTATTAGGACTGCCTTGCCCAAAAGGCTGATAAAGACTTCAGTAGACATTGCCTCAAGCTTGCTAATTGGAGCGCTGACAACGCCATTGAACTGTATCAAAGATGATGTTATTAGCATCTTAAAACTAGACTCCATGAAAAGCCCGTACTTAGTTTTTTATCTCAATCTCTAATTATTATACTTTTTAGATGCATATAATTTATTTTTAGTCAATTAATAATATTAATATTTGAGACAAACTTTCTCTTTTTTAATGCATATAATTTATTTTTAATCAATTAATATTATTAATAACATGGTAATTTGATATTTTGTAATACAGAGAATTTGTTATTAGTCAATTAATCATATTAATAATATAGTCGTTTCATTTGTTAAATCTCATTGTATTTTGTTAAAGATTATTCGGTGTTTGGACTTGATATTCTAATAAGTGATAGGGTATTGATACAGACACAATTTAGAGGATTTAAAACAATGGGTAAATTCACGCTTACATCTTCAAATATCACTTTAGAAGGTAGTGTTTTGAAAGCTGTCTCTAAAACTACTGCTCAAAAGGACGTGCAGACTAGTATTGATCTAAATGACTGCATAGCAAATATAGATGGAACTTTAACATGGACAAAAGGTGGAAATTTCAAAGCAACCAGTCGAAATATTAAGGTAGAGTCGAGTTCAGGTAACACCATATTGCGCGCTGAGTCCCAGAAAGCTAATGGTTCTTCTTGGGTGGATGCTTCTTTGAATTTAGATGAAAAAATTACAAACAACGAAGGTACATTAAGATACGACGGTTAAAGTTTTAAAGAAGTAGAGGGTGCATTTTTTCCTCGACTTTGCAACATTATGCACAAGGATTCCTCAGCCTATGCACGGCAGTGGATATAATTGGACAAAAAACTTGCACCGAAATTTCTATTAACGGAAATGAACTCTCAGCAACTTGCGAAAAGCGCGATAAATGACCAAACAAAACCTCAATCGTCTTAGAGGTTGTTTGAAAAGTAGTTAGCTGTGATTTTAGACACTTGTTGATCCCCCCTAGCCCCCTTAAAAACGGGGGAATTAGAATCAAAGTCCCCCTTGAAAAGGGGGATTTAGGGGGATCTAAAACTATTTGATACATCATTAAGGACTTTTCAAACATCCTCTTAACTCGACTTTATCCATTTTTTCCCAACGCGATCGCTTAAACTGAAACCTTTAGAGGATGAGAATGATAATGTTCCTACTTGGTTCTAATTCATCTGTACTACCGTCTTTTTCTGGTTCGTCGTCGTGGTTTGGCGTCGTGTTGCGTGTTTGACGGCGACGACGCCAAATAAGTTCCGCCTCTACCCCGGAATTCATTTCCTCTCAAAGCTAGTAGAAAATAGTCTTAATTTTGACTACAGCAAATTAGCAAGTGTCGAATTCATAACTCCGTAGTTCGGAATTTATCTCAGGCGATCGCATCTAAATATTGATGGCTGAATCAGTCACGGTTGATATGAGAAATTCCCACAATCACTTTTATTTTTCCCACCATCAGGTTGTATTTGGGTAGTGATATTTGCCACCAATTCTACCTGTCCTTGTTGATTAATCATCCATCCAGTAGCTTCTAGTAATGGTGGTTGTCCTTTTATTTCTGGTATTTTTCTATGGCTGATTTGCTCTGATTTATTTGGGGAATCTGCACTTACTCGCATATCTTGTAAAACTACCTGACCACGCAATACTTGGCGGGGATCTTCTGGTAAACCTCCGCGTCCGCTAATCACAAAATTTGCTGCTTCGTTGCTAGGGCAACCTGCCACAATTTGATTTGTCGGGTCAGTAGGCACAGAAGGCAATTGAGTTAATCCTCTAGTAGGGTCAACATCTGGAGTATTAATATCAACGATGCCATTGATGCCTAATTGAGAACTGGCGGTGATATCACTATTTGGAGTAAGTTTGTCATTAACTTGTAAGCCGAAAATACCTTGAGTAGTAATGTTGATATCCCCACCATTTCCGGCAAAAGCATTGGCGGTGATGTCGCTGTTTTCTTGGGGGACAGCAGTAATAAATTCACTATTAATATTGATATTGCCACCATTACCACCGCCACTGTTTTCCGTTCCTGCACGGGTAGAAATTTGACTATTATTTCGTAAAAGTAGATTATTAGCTACCTTTAAGTTGATGTTACCTCCTTGTCTAGAAACGCTGGTAGCAGTGATGGAACCTTGATCAAGAAAAACTGCACGGGCATCAATATTGACATCTCCAGCATTGCCTGTCCCTAAAGCGCTGACAGATACGGTGGCGCGATCGCCAATATTTAAGTCACCATTAGGAATGTTGATATTAATATCTCCCCCGTTTCCCAAAGCAGTTTGAGCCGAAGAAGCAAATAAGCCTGAACCAAAACCCTGTTGTAAAGGGCCAATTAAATCAATGGACTTGAAACCATTAACTGTTAAATCCCCAGCTTTTCCAGAACCAAAGGTAGTAGTAAATACCTGTGCGCCACCTTTAGCTGTAAGTTGAGGCGCTATTAAGTTAACATTGCCAGATTCGGCATTAGTTAATGTTCCCGTACCGATAAAAGAGTTATCTAACTCGAAATTATTACTGCTATTCAGGGTAATATTCCCCCCTTGTCCTTGACCCAAAGCGGTAGTAGCAATTAATCCACTATTGCGGCTAAGAAAATTTGGGGTTTGAATCACAACATTTCCGGCTTTACCTTGGCCTGCACTGACAGCAACAATTCCCTGGTCAAAGTTAGCCAGGCTGAGAGTACCCGCATAAGCTGGATTAATAATTTTTGCTTGCAAGTCTGCAAATCCATTCCCAGCAACTTCTACAGATTCGCTGGCGTTGATAGTGATATCACCTCCATTACCTGCACCATCTGTGGAAGCGTTAATTCTACCGTTATCTAGTTGCAGCGTGCGGGTATTAATTGTGATGGGTGCGCCGTTGCCTTGACCAACGGTAGCGCTAGTAATCTCTCCTCCTTGGCGGACAAGTAACTTCCCAGTCGTAATATTCAAAGCCCCAGCATTACCAATCGGACTCAATGAACCTGTTGCGATCTGACTGGGATAACTGCTATTGTCTGCAAAATTCCCCACCACTTCTACTTTGTCGGTAGCGTTGAGATTTAATGTTGCTCCATTCCCCTCGCCTGTAGTTGCTGAGGAGACAATAGAACCATCACGGACATTTAGTTGTTTAACTGATAAAGTTAAGTTCCCAGCATTGCCCGTACCAGCTAGCGCCGCTGCATCGATTATCGACCTATTGGTGAGCGTTACATTATCGGCATTAATTGTTAAATCCCCAGCTTGTCCTGAACCAGCGGTTGCTGTTTGAATCCCGGCAAAATTCTGCAACAATATTTCTGTAGCATTAATTGTTAAATCTCCGCCATTACCTGACACTGGAAAGGTGGTAATTCCACCTGCATCTCGAAGCACTAAACGCCCAGTATTAACGGTCAGTTTACCAGCGTTACCACTCCCAAAAGCATTTGTACTTATACCTACTCCCGTTCCTTGTAGAAGTTGGCTAACTAATTGGCTAGGGGTAAGTATTGGGGTTGTGGGTTGACGACCGATAACTTCTACGGATTCTGAAGCATTAATTGTTAAGTTCCCGGCATTACCCGTAGTATTTGCGTCAGTTCCAGTACTTATGGTAGTTGCTCTAAAAGGGAAAAAAGCTGTTGGATCTTGGCTAACGCTCAACCGACGAGCATTAAGAGTAAAATCTCCAGCATCGCCGCTAGCACCAATAGGCAGATTTACAGCCAACGCCGCATCAGAATTTGTACCAATATCGCTTGTCCGCATGACTACATCATCTGTAGCATTGAGAATCATATTTCCTCCTCGACCTTTACCCCTAGCTAAGGCGAAAAGAGATGTAGTGTCTAGAAAAATCGAGCGAGCGGTGAGGGTGATATCATTGCCTATACCAGCACCTAAGTTGGCATTGACGATGCGAATATTTTTGCCAGAGAGGATATTACCACTAGTAAATGTAATTTTCCCTGGTATATCTCCAATAGAAGCGATATTACCCGAACGAGGAAAGTCACCTGCGGCGTTGAGACTAAGATTACCTGCGGCGGTGAGAGAAATATTTCCCGCTTGCTGTTGAGCATTAGCTAACAGATAATTAGTAGTAGTAATTCCGCCTGCGCTGCTGTTGATAGTAATATCACCGCTATTTATGGAGTCGGTGATATTGGGTATATTGAAAAACCCACTAATTAAATTACCAGTTGTAATATCATTGATAGCATTTAGAGTAATGTCGCCACCATTGCCGCTACTTTTTGCAGAGATAATAGATGCAGCAGTAGTATTAATTTGACTATTTTGCCCAAACTTCCCTGATGTAATAGTTGCATTCCCGCCATTGGTGAGGATTTGGGAACCTGGGTTCATCAAAAATTGCGCTACTCCAGAATCTCTAACGGTTGCGATCGCATTTTCATCGTTAATTTTGGCATTAAAATTACCACCATTGAGAATAATACTGTGGTTGGGATTGATGGTGAGCGATCGCCCCGCTTCTAAGTTAAGATTATTTGCCCCAAAGCTAGTGATATTATCATCAACAGTAATATCATTATTAGCTTGTAAAGTGACATTATTAAGTGCTAGCGCTTGGCTCAAACTTTGACCGCTAATAGTGCCTCCTGCTTGAATCAGAATATCTTTCGGGTCAAGCAGTAATGTTCCAAAACCATTTACAGCACTAGTATCTACAGTACCAGCAAATTCCACCCTGCCACCTGATACTTCTACAAACCCACCCTTCCCAGAATTTTCACCACCACGGGCGCTAATATTACCCTCAAAATGCGTCAAATCATTTGCTTTAATAATTACAGTGCCGCCATTACCATTTTTGAGAGCATCAGTGTTAATCTTGGCATTATTTAATAAACTCACCTGATTACCTAAAACCTTTACAGTTCCTTCTGATACAGTTAAGGAACCTGTATTAGTAACAATATCTCCCTGTAAAGTCAGAGTTTGTCCAGTACCTATGGTTAAATTCCCTTGATTGCTAATTTCTGCCTGTGGTTGGTGTAGGGCATTAGAAAATAAAGCTGTTGGCTGAATTGTTAATAAATCACTTTTTTGAGGTTCAGTAGCACTAAATAACCCATTTGTTCCTAATTTAATTGTATTTGCAGTACTAGCTGTAAAAGAGCCTGCAATATCTAATCGGGCATTTTTACCAAAAATAATCCCATTCGGATTAATCAAAAATAAATTTGCAGCACCATCTACACCTAATGTGCCAAAAATTTTAGATATATGATTTCCTGTAACGCGAGTGAGGATATTATTAATACCCGCTGGATTAGCAAAATAAACCTGCTGTCCTTGATTAACATTAAATTCTTGAAAACTGTGGAAAATATTACTACCGCGAATTGCACCTCCACTGATTAATTCACGAATATTTTGAGGGGTAACGGTAGACTGTTCAGTTCCCAAAGTGCGATCGGGTATTATTTGAGCGTTAGCTGGATGAAAATAGGTAAGAAAATAAATAAATATATTATTAATAAACAATATTGTGTATATTTTCGAGTACCGAGAATACTGTCTCGGAAAGTTTATTAGTTTAAACATGAGTTAACTTGTTTTTTATTTGAAAGCCACAGAATCCCGACTGCTTAAAGCGAGCTTCTTGTTTCTTACGAATGATTTAGTATTACTGTATTCTTAGTAAAGTAATTACTAAAAAATTCTTTATACAAACCACAACTAACTATTGCAGTTTTCCTTTCTAGATATATTAGTCCCAAACTTTTTAACTTAAATGCTACTTCTTGCTCTAAGGTAATCGGTACAGTTGAATTGATAATCTGTTGAAAACTATCAACCAAATCAGGACTTTGTAGAAGAGAATGTAACTGATTGTGCAAATGTTCGCTAAAAATTCTAGTATCATTTGTGGCATCTTCTAGTATATCGTCCATAGGAATTTGATGTTGAACGCTATGATAAAACGCCAGTCGCACCAAGTAAGGAAATCCTCCTGTAAGCGCCATTAATTGTTCAAATTGCAAAGCTGTCATTTCGAGTCCGTGACGTTGTGCTAAATCTTCTAACTGCAATCTTGTAAAAATAGGCAATTCAATTGCTAATCCTACATTAAAAGGAGATTTATTAATATCTAAATTAATATAAATATCGGTAGATTTAACAATTAATACTCGTAATTTCTGCCAAATTGATATATCTCTTGTTTCTTCATACCATGAACGCAATAGCCCCAAGAAATCACGAGTTAATTGAGGATATTCAAACAATTTATTTACTTCATCTAATGCTAAGATAACGGGAGTAGAGATTTCCTGTAATACATATCCTTGAAAGTAGATAGTACAGTTCATCAAATCACCCATATCCTCGTCCCAATATTCTTCTAACTTTGACTTTATTCCTAACTGATGAGTAACATTGGCACAAAACCAGCGTAAAAATTTTTCTAATGAGCTAAAAACTTCTGTTTCAGCGCGATGTAAACTTAACCTGACAGTATGATAATTATGCAAGCTACCATAAGCAAGGATTCTGGTCATTAAAGAAGTTTTCCCCATCTTTCGTGGTGCTTTGATGTGGATAAACGCACGAGGTTGGAGAATTGCTTGATAACAGACTTGTTCTAAGTCCCGTTTAATATATAAGGTAGAAGAAAGCGAAACTTGTCCTTCTGGAGGTTCTAAAACTATCTTTTGCTGTATCTGTATAGACTGAGACATTGTTTGCAAAGATGAACTGTCTAGTCGTTGCTCTAGCACAGCACGGCAATTAGTTCTATTAACTTTCTCGCCAAGAGCATTAGAAAGTAGTTGCCACAATTTAGGAGCAACCAATTGCCTAATATAGTTCTCTGAATAGTTATTTTCTATAGCAATTTGGGAATAATTTTTTTTGTTTCCAAAAGAGATGCTGACAAGACAGCTTTTTGGATAAATGAGAGTGATTTCCCTGTCTTATTAATAATTAATGCTTCTGTCAATTGGATAAATTGTTCTATACTCCTCATCTCTCTTCAAAACTAAAAATGTTTAAATTTCTATTTGTTTTCATCCCAATTCTCTCAAAGTAAAGGTACAAGCCTTCCATTTCTAAATATTTAAACTTTCATAACTATACATCACGAATTAGTATTAGCCATCATTCTAAAAATCAGAAATATTCAATGCTCCATTTTGCCTCAGCCATTGCTTTTGTTGAGAAGTTAACCCAATAGCATCGGTAAATAACGCTCCCTTAACGCGAGAACCGGAAAAATTTACCCCTTCTAATTGGGTATTTGTAAAATTTGTGTGTCTTAAATCACTATCACTCAAATTTGCCTCATTTAGAACTGCCTCCTCTAAGTTGGCGTTAAATAAAGAAGCTAATTTTAAATCAGCACGACTCAAGTCTGTATTAAACAAACAGGCTAACTCCAAGGCAGCTTGACGTAAAATTGCATCACTCAAATCTGCATTACTCAAGTCTGATTTAATTAAATCTGATTCTGTTAAGTCAGCTCCTTTTAAAATAGTATCGTGTAATTGCGCTCCTTCCAAATCAGCTCGTCGTAAAGAAGCAGCAGATAAAATTGCCCCTTCCCAGTTAGATTGACGCAGATTACTATCATCAAAGTTAGCGCCAGTAAAATCTGTAGCTTTTAGACTTGCTTTAAACAAATTTGCCCCAGTTAAGTCTGCTTGAGTTAGGCTAGCTTTTTCTAAATCAATCTCTGTTAAGTTTGCCTCTCGTAAGCACGCATTATCAAGTTTGGCGTAATTCAAGCGAGCGCCGATTAAGTTTGCCTGATTTAGAGTAGTCTGATTCAAGTTTGCCCACAATAGACTCGCATTCGACAGATTTGTATGAGTTAAATTGGCTTTTTGGAAGTCTACTCGATTCAAATCTGTCCAAATTAACGTGGCATAACTTAAGTTAGCCTCACTGAGATTGGCACTACTGAGGTTAGCATAGCTAAAATCAACACTACTGAAGTCAATACCCTGCAAAGAAATCTGACTTAAATTCATGTGTTGAAAATTTCTTTCCTTAGCTGCATAGCGTTTGATAAGTTCTTGGGCAATCATTATCTTGAGCAAGTTTAACTAACAATAAACTACCGCTTACACTGAATAGTCTTATACCATAGGGATATTTAATTAATAATTTATATTTGAGTTTCTGCAATTAAAGTTAATACTTTTTCCTAAATATATGAATTATCTACATTGACAAAATATTTATAATATGAATAAGCATAATATATATGACATTTTATATTTAAATTTATAATACTTATATATTGACAAAAAACTACTCTGTGAATCAGTAAGTAAAAATATTTCACAGCAGCGTAAAGATATGACATTTATGTACTTGTTTAATTTCAAGTAAAAATGCTTTAATAAACTGCTAAAGCAAGGGTATTCGCAAAAGTTATCCAAAAAATTAATATTTACTGTTTTGGTTTTCATGACTTTATATGAAAATTTTTAAACCTTTGCAAGTATGAATTTTAGTGACGGATTCTGTTGCTGACAACTTGAAAGATATGCCCAACATTGGCTTGAAAAAAATTGATCCAGTTCCTACTGGTAGAAAGGGAGCATTTAACATCTATGTCTACGATCGCGTCAACATCTAGCATTATCAGTACGGTTAGCAGTATTATCGACATGGTTGATGACGAAAAGTTGAAACAGGCTTTGAGTCAGAGTTTCTTGGAAGCAAGTGAACCACTGCAACATTGTGAAAGCTTTTTTGAACTTTTACCTACCCATTGCTGGTCAAGCAAAATGCTAGCCACATTCTTTTATTCCTGGAAAGCTACACACTTGAAAATGTTAGCTATATATGGGCTATCTTGCCGTTTACAACGTTTGGCTTTAACGAGAGATTCTCAAGAACGGGAACAATTATTTTTAGCTAGCGCTTTCAATGCTGAAACTAGTCACGAAGATTTGGGATTAGACTATGAAGGTGTAACTCACGCTGCACTCTATGAAGATTTGGCTAACAGCTTTTTAGGAAATTACCCTTGGCAATTAGAAGAATATTGTTTACCCCAAGCGCGTGATTTTCAGAAATGGATATATCACAACATGGTGGTAGATGATATTTCCCAAGGGTTACTCACAAACATGTTTTCAGAAATTTACAACCACGGTGAGTATACACGAGCCTTACTTGCTTTTTCAGAATTAATTGACAAATATTACCACTTCTCCGCTGAAGAAAAAAAGAAAGCTCTGTTCTATATCGGTGTTCATGTTGCAGATGAAACGGAAGTGGCTCATTTTCAAGTAGTTGTCGAAGCCTTGAATGAGTATGGCAAAGCTACTAATACTCCAATTGACTATACACAAGCAAAACTTTTGTTTAAGGAGTACCTGACTCGGTTAGGTACTGTAATGGAAGCACTAACTATAGAGATGAGACAAGAAATAAATGCAGCAAAACATCTGCTATCCGTGCCTTAAACCTCAAGCGCAACATTTTATTAACGATGCTCAACAAGCTATTGCTGCAACTTTAGATTTTCGACAACATCTGTGTGCGATCGCCCAAAACAAAAAGCTACGTTCAGAAGCTGTTGAGGATCAAAGTTATCCCAATGAAGTGATTGTACTGAGACCAAATCAGACTCAAGCGCCTCCTTTACTACTATTAGGTGGAATGGGGCCTTTAGCAGGTTTGGGAGCTTTTGAGGTAGCCTGTCAGATGTTCCAAAACAGTAGGGAAATTGTTCTATTTCAAGCTTGTTCATTGCCTAATCGCACTACAGCCATTCAACAAAAGATTCAAATTGGTGCATCTCAAGAGCCGGATTTGGTGGTAATGCTGGCGATCGCTATTCGAGAAGCGATGCAGTACATTTGCTCTAGTGTTGAACCTGTTGAGTTGATCGTTCTGTGCAATGGCGCTCATTATTTCTTACCTGAAGTCATGCAGCGACTCTTGACTGATTATTCAAAGATTTTTTTCAGACTGGAATGGATCTCTTTGATTGACACTACAATACAGTACTTGCAACAACGAAACTTTTGTCAACCTTTAATTCTTTGTACTACAGCAACGCGGCTAGGGTGTGTTTACTCTCGACCACTTCAAGAAGTCGGCATTGTTTATTTAGAACCTAACGACGAGTTGCAATCAATATTAATGCAATCTATTTATCAAGGAGTAAAAACATCTGACTGCGATTTTGCTTGTCAAGTTGGTGAACTTTTTTTCATTGAGCTACTCAAGCTCCAACCTACTGTTGACTGCATTATCGCTGGATGTAGCGAAATTCCCTACTTGTTGGAATGCTTGAAAACTAGCTCTTCTAAACAAGTAAAGAGATTCTTATCAAAATTGGAAATTATTGATCCTGTGCAACTAACTTTGAACAGCAGACTTAAATTCTTGCAGCATTTGAAGACAGTAAGTCATTAACGCCAATAAAAATTAAATAGCTCTAATCATGAAAATCAACGATGAATAACCCGTTACAACAGTTAATTCAGAGACATTACGTCCACCCAAATAACCCTTTTATAAAGTTCGACAAGAAAGATGTTGAACTATCGGTTCCTGAGCGCTTTCAAAAACAAGTGCATATATATCCCGAACGTATGGCAATCAAAACTAAGGAGCATACGTTCACCTATAATGCCCTAAATAAGTTTGCCAATCAGATAGCCAGGGCTATCTTAATCAAAGGCGAACACCTTCGGCGCAGCAAGGCTGAACGCCAAGCAGAACCGATTGCAATATTATTTGAAAGTGGCGCTCCGATAATTGCTGCAATTCTGGGTGTATTGAAAGTTGGTAAGTTTTATGTACCGCTAGATACTTCGCTGCCACAAGCAAGGATTAGCTATATTCTAGAAGATTCACAAGCAGGTTTATTGCTAACAGATAGCAAAAATATTTCATTTGCCAAAAAATTGCAAATCAGCGGCTTAGAAATACTCAATATTGATGAGATAGATTCCAGCATTTCTTATGAAAATCTAAATTTACCTCTGCAACCAGATAATTTTGCCTACATCATTTATACCTCTGGATCGACAGGGCAGCCCAAAGGCGTGATCCAAAACCATCGTTATGTTCTGCATCTGACGATGAACTATACCAACAGCGGTCATATTTGTGCTGATGACAAGCTAGCGCTTTTGTACTCCCCTAATTTTGCTGGTGCTGTCAGGGATATCTTTTGCTCCTTGCTTAATGGTGCAACTCTTCTGCCATACGACGTTAAACAAGAAGGGCTAATAGGTTTAAGTAGCTGGCTGAAACAGCAAGAAATAACTATCTTTTTTGCGGTGGCGACTATGTTTCGTCATTTTGTCAACACCTTAACTCAACAAGATAAATTCCCCAAACTGCGCCTGATTCAGGTAGGGAGTGAGACAGTCTACAAAAAAGATGTAGAACTTTTCAAGCAACATTTCTCTGATGACTGTATTTTTGTTGCCAATTTGGGAGGTTCGGAAATTAGCCCAATTCGGCAGTATTTTGTTGATCGGGAAACAGAAATTATTGGCAGTACTGTACCAGCTGGCTATGCAGTTGAGGATCATGAGGTTTTGTTAATTGACGATGAAGGTCAACCAGTTGGGTTTAATCAGATTGGTGAAATTGTAGTCAAAAGTCGTTATCTCTTTTGTGGATATTGGCAAAGACCAGACTTGACCAAAACAATACTCTTAAAAAACATCCGAGAAGATAAGCTGCTGTATAAAACTGGCGACTTAGGCTGTATGTTGCCAGATGGCTGCCTTTTGCACTTAGGCAGAAAAGACTTCCAAGTGAAAGTCAGAGGCTACCGCATCGACGCTTCGGAAGTCGAAATGGCATTAATCAATACTAACCTCATCCGAGAAGCTGCTGTCGTAGCATCACCTGATCGCCTGGGTGAGCAACATCTAAGAGCGTATATTGTGCCGATCGCTCCCCAACAAGCACTCTCACTCCGAGAACTACGAAGTCTGTTGTTAGAAAGTCTACCAGACTACATGGTTCCCTCAACTTTTATGATTTTAGAAGCACTACCCCTAACGCCCAATGGCAAAGTTGACCGTTTGAGTTTACCCGCTTTCAGTCAGGTGCAAAGAGCGCCGTTAGAAAGTTTAGTTTTGCCTCGCACTTCTATTGAGCAAATACTGGTTGACATCTGGACTCAAATTCTCGGAATAGAAGAAATTGGGATTTATGACAACTTTTTTGAATTAGGGGGTCATTCCCTACTTGTTAATGAACTTATCACACAATTATTTAACGTTTTCTCAATAAATATTCCTTTAATTACTGTATTTGAATTACCGACGATCGCTCAACTAGCCAAACGTGTTGAAAACACTTGTCGGATATTAGTACGAAAGGATGTGCCTGATAACACAGATGATTATGAAGAGGGGATGCTATGAAAACGCTTGATGAACTGTTGTTAGAACTTGGTCGCCTTAATATCAAAGTCTGGGTTGATGGCAACAACCTCCGTTATCAAGCACCATTAGGTATTCTAACTTCAGATATACTGGCTCAAATAAAAACATATAAAACAGAAATTTTAGCTTTCCTCAATCAATCAGCACTTGAGTTACAATTAATCATTAAACCTGTTGATGCGACTATAAAAAATGATGGTTTACCTTTATCCTTTACTCAACAACAATTTTGGCTGCTCCATCACTTAGAAGAGTCAAATTATATCTACAACATGGTGAGGGCGTTTCGCTTGGAAGGAGACTTGGATATTCCCAGTTTCGAGCGAGCAATTCAATGTCTAATTGAGCGTCATTCCATTCTGAGGACTAGGTTCAAGGTAGTGAATGGTTCGCCAGTACAGGTTATTACACCTCCCCTGACTTTTGAGATTCCTGTGATTGACTTGCAGAACTTATCAGAAACAGAGCGCATTTCTCAAGCACAACAACTTCTTTTGCAAGAGCGTACCCGTGCTTTTGATTTAAATGAGTCTCCTGTGTGGCGAGTGACTTTAATCCGTCTTCATCCTCACACTCACTTGTTGATGTTCAATCTGCACCACATTATCTGTGATGATTGGTCAATTCAGGTATTTTTGCGGGAATTATCAGCCCTGTATCAAGAAGTTTTGACAGGAAAAACAGCTTCTTTACCAGAACTCCCAATTCAATATACTGATTTTGCTCATTGGCAAAACCAACAGAGTACTCATGAAAATTTTACCCAACAGTTAAACTACTGGCAGCAACAGTTGGCAGACGTTGTGCCTGTTTTGGAACTGCCTTACTTAAGCGATAGCGATCGCAATCATAATACAAAGCAAGCGTTTCAATCGGGTATAGTTCTGTTGTCTGTGAGTACTGAGGTGACTCGTAAGTTGAAGCAGTTAAGTCAACAGTCTGGGACAACCCTTTTTACCACCCTCCTGACTGCTTTCGCCATCTTACTTTCCCGCTACACCCATCAGGAAGATTTAGTTATTGGAACTGCTATTGCTAATCGCACCTCAACGCAGACAAATTCACTTATTGGTGCTTTTGTCAATATATTGGGCTTACGTATTCAAATTCCTGATAATTTTACCTTTCGAGAACTGTTAACTGAAGTCCAAAAGGTTGTTTTAGAAGCGTATGCCCATAGTGAGATTCCCTTTGTTAAAGTTATTGAAGCTCTGAAAATAGATCGCAAATTGGGTAATAATCCCCTTTTGCAAGTGATGTTCACTCTAGAAACTCTCAATCAGGAGAAATTGCAACTTCCTGGAGTTATCACAACAGTATTAGAGTTAAATAAACCAACAGCCGGAGCAACCTTTGATTTAACCTTAAACTTGTCGGAAACAAACTCAGAATTGCAAGGTAAACTAGAGTATAATGCCTATCTGTTTAATGAAGAAATAATTCAGCGCATCAGTGGACATTTTCAGACTTTGCTAGCAACAATTGTTGAATCTCCAAATCAGTGTATCGGCAATTTGTCAATACTCAGCGCTACAGAAAGGGAGCAGTTGCTAGGGAAAGAAATACAGAGGATTGAGTCTAAGTGTCTCTGTTTGCATGAGTTGTTTGAAGCACAGGTAGAGAAGACACCCAAAGCTACAGCACTTAAGTTTGAAGGACAACAGCTGACTTATGAGGAATTGAATGAGCAGGCTAACCAACTAGCGCATCACTTGCAAACTCTGGGTGTAAAACCAGAAACTAAGGTAGGAATTTGCCTAGAACGTTCACTAGAAATGATTGTGGGTATATTGGGAATACTTAAAGCCGGAGGGGCGTATGTACCACTAGATCCTAATAATCCGCAAGAACGGTTGAACCACATACTCGAAGATGCACAAGTGCAAGTGTTGGTAACGAATTCGCAATTACGCAACACTTTAGATCAAAGCAATTTTATTGTCTATTTAGATAAAGATGCAGACAAAATTGCTCAGTACCCGCAAAATAACTTAGTCAGTAGTGTACAGGGTGATAACCTAGCGTACATGATTTATACATCCGGCTCTACAGGAAAGCCCAAAGGAGTATTAATCACTCATCACAATGTCGTTCGGCTATTCAAAGCAACGGAAGATTGGTATCAGTTTAATCAAACGGATATATGGACGCTGTTCCACTCGTTTGCATTTGACTTTTCGGTTTGGGAACTGTGGGGAGGGTTGCTGTATGGCGGGTGTGTTGTGGTTGTGCCTTTCGAGGTGAGCCGAGACTCGCAAGCATTCTACAACTTACTGATTGCTGAACAAGTGACTGTTCTCAACCAAACTCCATCCGCTTTTTACCAACTAATTCAAGTTGATGAACACTCCAAGACAACAGAAAAATTGAGTTTACGGGTGGTGATATTTGGCGGAGAAGCACTCTCATTACCTTTGTTGCAGCCTTGGTTTGAGCGGCATGAAGATCAACTGCCCCAGTTGGTAAATATGTATGGCATTACAGAAACAACAGTTCATGTGACAATCCGTCGTTTAACCTTAGCTGATGTGAAAGCCACTAGTAGCTTAATCGGGCTGCCAATTTCCGACTTACAGATTTATCTTCTGGACAAATACCAACAACCTGTACCCATTGGGGTGGTAGGAGAACTTTATGTTGGTGGAGGTGGTGTGGCGAGGGGTTATTGGCGGCGCAGTGAACTGACCCAGGAGCGATTTGTGCCCAATCCTTTTAGTAATCAGCAGCAAGGGCGTTTATACAAAACAGGGGATTTAGCGCGATATTTGCCTACAGGTGAGCTTGAGTATAAAGGACGCATCGATCATCAAGTCAAAATTCGGGGCTTTCGGATTGAGTTAGGAGAAATTAAGGCACTACTTTCTAGACACCAAGCTGTGCAAGATTGTGTTGTACTTGCTAGAGAGGATGAACCTAATAATAAGCGATTGGTAGCCTATATTGTCCCTGAGCGTACCCAAGCTTCAACCATTCTCAATTTGGTGAGTTTAAAAGAGCAAGGTATGCTGGGCGATGCTCCTTTAGGAGCCGCCAAGGGCGATCGCTCTCTGTATGAGTTACCCAATGGGATGACGATCGCTCATCTCAACAAAACGGAAACAGAATTTCTTTATCAAGAAATATTTACGGCTCAATCCTATTTACAGCATGGAATTACCCTTGATGAAGGGGACTGCATTTTTGATGTCGGGGCGAATATCGGTTTGTTTAGTTTATTTGCTGCTCAAGCTTGCCCAAAGGTAAAAATCTATGCTTTTGAACCTATTCCTCCTGTCTTTGAATTATTACGCTTGAATGCAGAACTTTATAATCTCGATGCCAAAGTCTTTAACATTGGTCTTTCTGGGGAAACTAAATCTGCTGAATTTACCTATTATCCCAATATTTCCGTCATTTCTGGACGCTTTGCTGACGCATTTGAGGAAAAAGAAGTCGTCAAATCCTTTTTGCTCAAGCAACATGTGGGAACAGGCAATGGGACAACTCTATCACAGGAAGTACTGGATGAATTATTAGTTGAGCGTTTGCAGAGTGAGAAATTTACCTGTCAGTTAAAAACAATTTCTCACATCATTGAAGAAAATCAAATTGAGCGCATTGATTTACTCAAAATTGATGTTGAAAAAAGTGAACGGGATGTACTAGCAGGAATTAAAGAAAGAGATTGGTTAAAAATCCAACAAATTATTGTTGAGGTTCATGATATTAATGGCAGACTTACTGAAATTACGGAGTTGCTGAAATTTCATGGATATGATTTGACCATTGTTCAGGACAAACTACTCGAAGCAACTCCCCTCTATAATATTTATGCGAGACGGACAACAATAAAGCAGTGTTTGCCTCAAAAAACGGGATCAAAAAGTTTAGGCGATCGCCAATCGACTTGGAACAGTTTAGAGAGATATATTCAAGACCTTCGCCACTATCTCAATGAAAAACTGCCTGAGTACATGATTCCATCTGCCTTTGTTGTCCTAGAAAAGTTTCCCTTAACGTCTAATGGAAAAGTTGATAGCCGCGCTCTACCCATACCAGAGAATTTCAAGAGTAGATTAGAATCTAGCTTCGTAGCACCTAGCACCCTTACCCAAGAAATTTTAGCTAACCTTTGGGCTGCGATTCTCAGTGTTGAGAAAGTCGGGATTTACGATAACTTTTTTGATTTGGGCGGACATTCTTTACTGGTAACCTCACTCATCTTCCGAATTCGCCAAGCCTTTGCGGTTGATTTTCCCGTGCGGTGTCTATTTGAAAACCCGACGATCGCCGCCCTCAGCAACTTAATTGAGTCGTTCAAAGCCCATCCAACACTCAGTTCAAATGGGATTCCCTCTACCATGCTAACCATATCTGGCTTGGAGAGAAGCTCATCTACACCCGTGCCTCTCTCGCTATCACAGCAGGGGTTATGGTTCTTGGAGCAATCAACAAGTAAGGTTGCAACTCTTAATAGTTCGACTCTAATGCGAGTTAAGGGTTCCTTGTTACCAGAGGTCGTCGAGCAAAGTTTTAATGAAATCGTCCGCCGTCATGAGAATCTTCGCACGGTCTTCACGATCATCAACGATCGCCCAATGCAGATCGTTTTACCTCACCTACACCTGCCATTAATCTATGAAAATCTACAGCACCTACCCCCAGAGGCGCGTGAGTCGGAAGCGGTTCGCTTGGGAATTAAAGTACGTCAGCAGCCCTTCAACTTGGCTGTTGCTCCCCTGATCAGAACTGCATTATTTCAACTGAATCCGGATGAGCATTGGCTGGTGATTACCATGCACCATCTGATCACAGATGGTTGGTCATTTGGTGTGCTTCTGCAAGAATTAAACACACTGATGCAGGCTTTCGCCAATGGGCGACCTTCGCCCCTCCCAGCCCTATCATGCCAATATGCTGACTTTGCCTTGTGGCAGCAGCAAGTCTATAACGAGTCCGCGATCACACAGCAACTCAGTTATTGGCAACGCAAACTCGTTGATGACGAGTTACACCCCTCTCCAAGTCTGATGCTGTCTAGTAAACAGGCAGGGCATCGTTTTATCCACTTACCTGAGTCTTTGATTCGTTCGATTGAAGGGCTGGGTCGTTCACAGAGGGTGACGAGTTTTGTCATCTTGTTGAGCGCTTTCAAACTTGTTTTAGCGAAGTGGAGTCAACAAAAGGAGATTTTGATTCTGGCAACGCTCGGCAACCGCACCGGGCCAGACACAGAGCAGATGATTGGCTGCTTTATCAATGACGTGATTTTGCGATCGCTAATCTTGCCGGAACAGACTGGCTCGACCGTAATTAAACAACTTCAAGAAACCGTCAATGAAGCGATCGAACATAAAGAGGTGCAGCTGCATCGGGTGATCGAGCAGATCCAACACTCACGTCCCTTCAATCTGCTGGCAAGTATTACCATGACTCCCTCTGTTCAAGATCGAATGCCAGGTTGGGAAGCGATCGCACCGTCACAATGGGGCGATATGCCAATGGAACTTTATGGCAAAACACCTCCGTTGGAGCTTTACGTTGAATTGTCAAAAACAATCCAGATCAGGGCTAAATACGGCACTGAAAAATTCACAGCAGAGACAATTGATCGCTTATTGAACAACTATCAGGAGATGCTGACGCAGCTTGTTAGCGATTCAGAAATGACTGTTTCAAACCTCTTGAAGACAATACATGCAGATCCCATCTAACCCAATCATCGAGTTTTATTCAATCTTCAGTTGTTAAACAGATTAGAGATTCAAGAGACAAGGCACTGGAGACGAAATCAAATGAATTCTCTCAATATACTTCATATTAATAACTGCTTTGGCTTAGGGGGTGCATTTATTGCTGCCTACAATCTGCATCAAGGTTTATCCAAAGCCGGGATTCAATCTTTCTTTGCCTATAAATATGAGATTAATGGAGTGTTTCAGGAAAAAGCTAATGATTTGAAAAATACGGTACAGATTGTCCAAAGAAAAAATCAGTTTGTCGATTTAGCGAACTCAATTACAAGACGAATGGGCTTGAATTACGTTGCCAATCCCTCAATTGCTGCTCTTAAACATCAAGCCTGTTATCAGAATGCTGCTTTACTCAACTTTCACCTGCTTCATGATGATTATTTTTCTTATCTCATGCTTCCCTCATTAACGAGAGATAAACCTGCCGTCTATACGCTACATGATATGTGGAGTTTCACGGGACACTGTGCCTACAGTTATGACTGTTCAAAATGGCAAACTGGTTGTGGAAAATGTCCTTATCCGAATGCGTTACCTCCGATTCAACGAGATGCCACATCTCTAGAGTGGAAGTTAAAGAATTGGGCATATCGTCACTCCAACTTAACAATTGTGGCTCCTAGTCATTGGTTGGCTGAATGCGCTAAACAGAGTATGCTCAACTGTTTCCCCATTCATCACATTCCCTACGGAATTGATACAGTAGCCTATCAACCACTCGATCAACAGCAGTGTCAATCTGAACTGGGAATTCCCCAGCATAAAAAAGTTCTCATATTTGGAGCGCAAGATTTGACCAATCGGCGTAAAGGTAGCGATCTATTGCTCAAAGCTTTTTCTGGTATACCTAAATCGCTCAAAGCTGAAATCGTGTTGCTGACTTTTGGGGATGAAGCGAAGGCAATCTCAAATGCCGCAGAAATGGAAGTACTGCACCTTGGCTATATCAGCAGCGATCGCCTGAAAGCGATTGCCTATTCTGCCGCCGATTTATTTCTGTTTCCAACCCGTGCTGATGTTTGCGGGTTAGTTGGTCTGGAGGCAGCAGCTTGTGGTACACCGACAGTTGCCTTCAATGTTGGTGGCGTTCCAGATTATGTCCGTCCTGGAATCACTGGCTATTTAGCAAAACCTGAAGATGCGGATGATTTCTGTAATGGGATTGTCCAACTATTAGAAGACGTTAATTTACGCGATCGGATGAGTCAAAATTGCCGCAAGGTTGCGATTGAAGAATACTCGTTAGAAGTGCAAGCCCAACGGTACATTCAGTTGTACCAGCAAATTTTTAACCAATATGGGTAGAAGTAACCAAATTAGCTACTTAAAAACTAAATATTCTGCTGTTCAAAAAGTTTTTGCTTCAGCCCTAACCTTAGTGCAAATGCATCTCAAAAAATAGGTAACGTATTGTTGTGATCGCAAAATCAAAAAATTGCCTTTTTACTAAAAATTGAACATCTTAAATACAGCGGAACAAAATATGTTAAATAACAGCAGTACAGGTCAATCTATCTTCTATCCACGATTTCGAGATTCTGAACCATTAGTTGCATCGAAATATTATGCTGAAAAGTATAACTGTGACTTGGCAATACCTAGTTATCTCGGAATAGGAAGTTGTGTCTGTTATACACCATTAATTGAAGCATTATCTTTAAAAAAAGGGCGAGCCATAAAATTATTTACCGCTCCTTTAAACTATTATAAAAAAGCTCAAGAAAACGGGTATTCAATTTGGGAGAACAATCCATACATTGAGAAAATTATTAATGCCGATGATATAGATACAAACATAATGGTAGAAGTATCCATTGAGTCAGATAATTTTTGTCAAAGCCGCCATATCATAGAAAATATCTGTTTTGCTCATGGACTACGGCCTCGTCAATTAAGGGGTTCTTTATTTTTATCTCACGCAGAAATGCAGTGGGGATTAAAGACCCTTGCTCACCTCAAACGCCCCGTTGTTTGTATCTGTCCCTATGGAACTTCATCAAGTACTAAAAACTCACCTTGGCACTTAGATAACTGGCTGGAATTAGTCGATTACTTCAAAAATAAAGTAAGTTTTTTACATCTTGGCAATAATGACTTTGATCAAAAGACGTTTTCTATCTTTACACCAAAAACAACTATTAGACAAGCAATGGCTCTGATTTGGGCAAGTGATTTATATGTAGGATTTGATACTGGGCCTTCTCATATTGCCACTGCATTTGCGAAACCAACATTGGTTTTATGGGACGCTGTGAGAAAAGCTTCTTTAGAAGAAGAGAAACAAGAAGGATTTAGCATTGCCCATCTACGTCGATGGTCTTATCCTCAAAATCAGAATCTAGTTATTATCGGTGAGAAAAAGAAGGAAGTCCTTGAAGACTGCTTGGAATTCATTCTTGAACAACTCAACTTCTTTAATCGACTTAGTAAACTAATCACGAATTAATAAAACTAAGAGGATATTTGGAAAGTTGTTGTCAGGCATCATCTAAAAATAACTTAAAAAATTTAGAATCAATCCGTAATATGCAGATTTTTATCAATCAATCCTTACGTCCTCATCCCCATATTGCCGTATTCGGCTCCAGCAAGGTTGGCAATTATGTAGTAACTACCCCCTTGCTACGAGGTCTAAAAGAAAAATATCCAGATTGCACGTTGGATTTTTTTGGCAGTGATGTAACCCAAGACTTTGAACTCTATTGTCCCTACATTGATTGGCGCTTTTCTCTGTATAGCGATCGCGATGATATCTTAGCGCAGTTAGCGCAAGTAGTGCATCAACGGCAACAAGTTGCAGGTGCTTACGATTTAGCGATTAATTGTGATGAATTTAGCCCTATCAATCTAGTCATGACAACTGCCTTACGTCCACTATATGTCACAGGAGCGGCCCTAACACAAGACTTTCAGAAAAAGCTAGATGGAGGTGAAAATGCGAATTCAATTCAACGCTTGCTCCAGGATCGAGATTGGAATAGTTCTAAATTTGTCGAAAGGCATCAAGGCGTGATTCAGAGCAACTACATTGGGGAAATCTTCTGTCGTTTAGCCTATGTTGAAACCGACTTTTTTAAGCTAGAGCTGCCCAGTCAACAACCTAATTTTCCTGTACCCGATGTGCTAATTCATGTGACAGCCACCCGACCTGCTAAACTCTGGCCGATTCACGCTTGGAAGCAAGTGATTAATTGGTGTGCGGCACAAGGACTGAGTATCGGTTTAGTGGGTAGTGCGCCGAAGATACAGAAAACGCTGTACAATGCAGGTTCTATAGAGGACGAGTTGTTACAAACTACTGCTTTGATTGATCTTAGAGGTCAGACATCTCTATTAGAATTGGCAGGCGCATTTCTTCAAACCAAAGCCTTCATCTCAGTGGATGCGGGGCCATTACATATTGCAGTTGCGGTGGGATGCAATACAATTGCTCTGTTTGGTAATGATGTTGACGGCGATGGAGCTAGTCCAATACACTTGTGGAAACCAAGACAACCCCACGTACATCTTGCGCTTTCAACCTTCAAATGTACCTTGTGTCAGGAGCATAGTTTTAGCAATAAATCCTGTCTTGTACCAGACCACCCCTGTATGAGCCATCTGTCTTCTGAGCAAGTTATCGATTATCTCCAGTGCCTGATAAAGAAACAGGACTTACGCAAAATAATGAAAAAACGAACTGCAAAGACGGGGTAAAATGAGCAGGCGCGACCTGAATTGGTCGTTTAGAACGCGGAGCCTACTCCGTTAAGGGATGTTCCATACCTTTAGAAGCTCAAAGATTGGGTTTGGAGGCGTATGGTAGTGATATTAATCCGGTGGCGGTTTTGATTACCAAAGCTTTAATTGAAATCCCACGGAAATTTGCAAATCAGCTTCCGGTGAACCCTGATTCTCAAAAAAATTCTTTGGCTACTAAAAAATGGTTTGGGGCACAGGGATTAGCTGAA
Source organism: Nostoc sp. (assembly GCF_036917535.1). Classification (GTDB taxonomy): domain Bacteria; phylum Cyanobacteriota; class Cyanobacteriia; order Cyanobacteriales; family Nostocaceae; genus Nostoc. The sequence continues at coordinate 95,427 of NZ_JBALDA010000111.1, read as the reverse complement.
GATGTTCGCTATTACGGGCAATGGATGCGGGATGAAGCCTTTAAACGAATTAGGCATCTTTACTAAGTCAGATTTTTCTAATACTTTTTTATTTTTAGTCTTGTTTTTTGGATAGCTAGCAATAGCAATAAAAGTTAAATCTCTGGCAACCTTCCAATCCATTATTCCCGATATTAAGGGTAGTAATTCTTCCCAATGTTCTTCTAAAATTAAAAGTTGTCCTGCTTTTCCCCAAAACTCTGCAATGAATTTGCGAAAGTTTTCAATATTTGTGCATCGTCCTAGTTGCGATAAGATACGTATATTTTCTCGTTAAATTTGAGTATATTGACCTTCTTTTGTCCGGTCGTAAATCATAGCATATATTTTTTTCAATGCTTCATGGCAAGCTTGAATAAATAACTTTTGAGCCTTTATATACCATTGAGAGTGTTCAATCATTTCGTATATTCCTCTATCTTCAGAAAGAATTAGTTTCAGTAAATTAATATTTTGGATTTTTTTTATATACAAATTATTCCACCAAAGAAAGCCTTTTACTAAATTATCAGCAATTATTCCTTGAAGCACATTGCTAATAATGAAATTTAGGTTTTTATATTTAATAATTCTGTAACCTGAAAAAGAGATGCAACTAAGCTTATAGATAATATCAATTATTTCAGTCGCTTCTACTACTGCTAGTTCTATGCGAGTTTTTTGCTGCTTTGACCAAACTGCCGTTCCAAATAATATTACTTGGCATCGTTTTACTTGATCGGGTATAGCCAGTTCTATAGTTGTTTTGTAAGTAAGGAATTTTAATGCGGCATCTCCTAAGCTAGATACATGAGAATGTTTGTAATCCAAGTTTCCCAAATTCCAGTATTGCTGGGCATAAATTTCTAAGTTAGTCACTTCAGGTATAACTACGGCATACTGCGGGTGTTGGGGTTGAGTATGTGATCGCAAAACAAAGTAGTGGCAAGCAACAGGAGCATATAAAAGAGCAAAAGCTAGTTTTGGTTTCTCTTCAAACTTAGTTTCTTTTGTAAAAGCGACATGACAAAATACAGATCCCGGATACAGTCAACCTACTACGCCAATTGACTGCTGTAAGATTTATTATTCAGTCTTGCAGATATATTTGGAACAACTTCCAGCAGTGTTTTCTGGGCAATATCGTTTAGACGGACAGTCAAGATTTGTACTAAGTAGTTGCAACACATGGATGTTAACGATTTTGCAAATGCCAGATGGAGTTTAATTTTACGTCACTTGGGTATTTGTTTTGTGGATCTGACTAGCGATCGCTCCAGTGTTCTTGCGAGTAGGTGAGTGAATATGCCAGGTGATAGAATGAATTCCTAAGGGTTTCCTACTCTGATAAATCTACTCTATCCAAATTGGAGAGCAAGATGGCAAAAGCCCCAAATATACCACCAGAACCAGAAATTACAGATGAGCAAAGAGAAGCAGCAGAAGCAGAAATTCGGGAAAAACAAAAAATAGTTGATTATGATACAAAAGAGTATCCAGTGGAAGTGCTTGTCCAAAAATATAGAGATGGGCTGGATGAAGACATTAATGAGTTGTATATACCAGACTATCAACGCGAAATGATTTGGGAAGAATCTCGGCAGTCAAAGTTTATTGAATCTATTATGCTAGGACTACCAATTCCATATATTTTTGTTGCTGATTTACGACCAAAAGATGATGATGATAGTGATGATGAAGCTCGATTAGAAATTGTTGATGGTACTCAACGTATTCGTACACTAGACAGATTTATAAATAATGAGTTAATGCTTTGTGAGCTAGACAAACTACAAAAACTTAACGACTTTAAATTTAAAGATTTACCACTGGCACGAAGAAGACGCTTCAATCGGGCTACTATTCGGATGATTGTACTAACGGATAAAGCTGATGAAGAAACAAGAAGGGATCTGTTTGAACGCATCAATACAGGTAGTGTCGAACTAAACGACATGGAGAAGCGTAGAGGTATATCTCCAGGCCCATTTGTTAATCTTCTTGAAGAACTAGCTAAAGATCCTAAATTTCGCAAGCTATGTCCATTTTCAGAAGCACTTATTAATAAACGTGAACCAGAGGAATTTGTATTACGTTTCTTCGCGTATCTAGATAACTACAATAAATTTGAAAGACGCGTTAATCTTTTTCTGAATGAATATCTAGAGAAACATAACCATAGTGGAATAGACAGAGAAGCTATGCGAAATGAATTTCACGCAATGTTAAATTTTGTTGAACAATATTTGCCAAATGGATTTAGCAAAAAAGAAGGACATGTAAGAACACCAAGAATTAGATTTGAGGCAATTTCCGTAGGTGTTGCACTTGCTCTAAGAGAAAAAAGCAATCTTAAACCTAAATCAATGAATTGGCTTGACTCACTAGAATTTAAGGATTACACCACGTCAGATGCAAGTAACTCTAGACCTAAAGTAATTCGGCGTATCGAATATGTGCGCGATCAACTTCTCGGTAAATTATGACCAGTGCATTATTTCAGGATTTCAATGAACGCTCTAAAGAAGTAAGCAAATATTTTATTTTTTTAAAGACATTAGAAGAGGGCACTACTAAATTAAGTATGCAAGGTAAAGAAGGAAACCCAAAAATCAGAGAAATTGATTCTGAGTTAATAAAAACTTTGAAAGCAAGTGGGTTTTTATTGCTCTATAATTTGGTGGAAGCAACAATGCGAAATGCTATTGAAACAATATTTGGTGAACTTAGCAGTAAAGGGATTTCCTACGATCAAATTAGACCTGAACTTAAAAAAATAGTTCTTCAAAACCTCAAAAAACGAAATCCTGATAAAATATTTTCGAGTATTACAGCTATCTCTATTGATATTATTACTGCTGGATTTGATAAAGAAAATTTATTCTCAGGTAATATTGATGGAAGACTAATCAGAACTACGGCGGATGAGTATGGATTTTCACATACAACTGACTATGCTAAAACAGCACATGGAAGTGATTTAGTAACTATTAAAACAAACAGAAATCTTTTGGCACATGGCTTTAAATCTTTTGCAGAGGTAGGACGAGACAAAACTGCTGATGAGCTTTTAAAGATTAAGAGTAAAGTGATTAGATATTTGAGACAAATTCTCCAAAATATTGAACAGTATTTAGCTAATAAGGATTATTTGGATTTATCTATTAGAGGAAATCCTTAACGGACAACTTCAAGGTGATTTAGTATGCTTTGAGCGATAACTTCGCCTAGTTTAACAGGAACAGCATTTCCAATCAATCGCCCTATATGACTTAACCCTAAAGCCTCATTGGGGGCGACAAACTCATAATTTGCTGGAAAACTTTGTAGTAATGCTGCTTCCCTAAGAGATATAGCCCTATCTTGTTCAGGATGTCCAAAACGACCGTTACCAAATCCAAAACACTGTGTAGTAATAGTTGGGCTAGGTCGATCCCATTCCATCCGACCATATACCCCAGGATAAGTTTTTCCACTCTTTTTTGTGTGGCATTCTGCAATTAATTCTTTAGGCCAATCTCGCCAAGTTCCTCCGGGTTTTGAAGCACGAATACGACAAAGATTCAGATTAGATAGTTTACTGCATAAATGGAGTCGATCTATCTTAGATTTTTGACCCGCAGAAAGTGGTTCAAGATGTTCAATAGCTTTTCTTACTGTTTCGTATCTTTCTGCATCATGTGTTCGTGGAATTAAGTTAACTTTGCCAAATTTTGAAGCCAGTAAAACTAATCGCTTTCGAGATTGAGGGATTCCATAATCTAGACAGTTAACTTCATAAGATTCCAAAAAATAGTTTAAATTTTCTAATTTATCGATAAATTCATGAAATACTGGATGGTGTTTTAACTGAAGCACATTTTCTATTGAAATAATCTCTGGTTCACATTCTTCTACCAGACGAGCAAAATCACGGCATAGCTTCCACTTTGATTCTTTATCGTTATAACGTCTTGAATAATTTGAAAATGGTTGACAAGGGGCACATCCTGCTAAAACTCTAATGCTGCTGCCAGAAAAATGCTTTGCCAGATCAGAACCGCTAAGATATTCTACATCTTGCAGTATAAATTTTGCTTTGTTATTGTGCTCGTATGGAAATTTACAAGCTCGATCAATATCATATCCAGCTTTGACTGGAAGACCTGCTTGCTCAAACCCATGAGTTAGTCCTCCAGCACCACAAAACAGATCTACTGTAGAGATGCTGCTAACCATTTATTTCCTCTGTTTGCCATATATAGCCCGATTAGCTAGACTAGCTTATTTGTACAATGACTACAACAACGGTTTTTTTTGAGGTAGTCCTTAAAAAACCATGAGGAATTGCACATTGGGTTGTAGTAGCGTTTAAACGCTACTACCTCTATTAATAGACTATTCCACCGTTACAGACTTGGCCAAATTTCTTGGCTGATCGACATCCAAACCGCGACGGGCGGCAATATGATAAGCCAATAATTGCAAAGGAACGACTGTGAGAATCGGAGAAAGTAACTCTTCTACATGAGAGACGGGAAGAAGATCGTTAAAGATTTCCGCAGCTTCGCCATCGTTGACAGGAGTCACGCCAATTAACCGAGAATCTCTGGCTTTGGCTTCTTGGGCATTAGAAATAACTTTTTCGTACACACTACCAGGGATTGCGATCGCAACTACTGGTACTTTTGCATCTAATAGAGCGATCGGGCCATGTTTCATCTCTCCAGCTGGATACCCTTCGGCGTGAATATAGCTGATTTCTTTTAGTTTTAACGCCCCTTCTAAAGCAATGGGAAAGTTAATTCCTCTTCCCACAAAAATGAAATCTTTGGTTTCGGCGAATTCGTGGGCTAGCTGTTCGGTTAAACGTTCCTGACTTTCTAAAGTTGCTTCAATTTCTTTGGGAATGTGTCGCAACCCATTAATAATTTGATCTAATGTATCTTTTGAAACTGTCTGACGACGAGCTGCTAAATCCAATGCCAAAGCATAAAACGCCATCAGTTGGGCGGTAAAAGTTTTCGTCGCTGCTACCCCAATTTCAATTCCCGCTAGGGTACTGATAACATGCGGTACTAGATGACCGAGGCTACTTTCGGGGCGATTGGTAATGCCCAGTAGTCGCGCTTGATATTTGGGTTCTTTCCCCTGGCGACGTTCTTTTTCCATCGCCAAAGCTGCTAGGGTATCGGCGGTTTCGCCTGATTGGGTAACACCAACAATCAACGTGTTAGCCGTCACGGGTGATGGTGCATAACGATACTCAGAAGCGTAATGCACCTGAGTTGAAATTCCTGCTAGTTGTTCAAGTAAATATTTTCCGATTAATGCTGCGTGCCAACTTGTACCACAGGCGAGGATTTGAATTTGTTCTAAATCGTTGTATAAATCCGCAGGTAAACCAAGATTGATTGGCGATTCGGTAGATTCGGCTGGATTAAAGTATGCGTCTAAACTAGCTCTTACTACTCCTGGTTGCTCATGAATTTCTTTGAGCATGAAGTGTTTGAATCCCTGCTTTTCTACCATTGCAGGATTGAAGTTGAGCAGCCTAGGTTGTTTTTTCAACCTGTCGCCAGCAAAATTGTAAATCTCAACGCCCAAAGGTGTGAGGCGGGCAATTTCGCCATTTTCCAGAGGTAGCACCGCACGGGTATAGGCAACGATCGCAGGCGTGTCAGACGCACAAAATAACTCTCCTTGCCCAAAACCAATTACCAAAGGTGCTTGTTGGCGGACAACAATCAATTCATCGGGGTAGTCAGCAGAAATAACTGCAAGTGCAAACGCCCCACGCAAGTGGTTAACGGCTTGGCGAACTGCCTCTAGGAAGGAAGATGAGGGGGGAAGATTCTTTAAAAATTCGGCTATCAGATGGGGAATGACTTCGGTATCAGTTTCAGAACGAAATTCGTGTCCTTTTGCTTTGAGTTCTTCGCGTAACTCGCGGTAGTTTTCGATAATGCCATTTTGCACTACTGCCACTCGCTTTGCCGTATCCAAATGGGGATGGGCGTTGTATTCTTCTGGTTTACCATGAGTTGCCCAGCGTGTATGACCAATACCAATTGGGGCAGGGGTTTCTATTTGTTCCAGTTTAGAACGCAGGTTATGGAGTTTACCCTTTGCCCGCACACAATTTACCTCACCTTCCCAAACAGTGGCGATTCCAGCCGAATCATAGCCCCTGTACTCTAGTTTTTCTAGTCCAGCCAGTAAAATGTCTGTCGCCGCTTGAGTGCCTATATATCCAACAATTCCGCACATTGTTCACACCACTTTTTTTCAGGATGATTTAATCCAGTATAGTCGGTAGCATAAAGTGGACGTTTTGCAAAGAAAAAAGGGAGTATTTTACTCCCTTTACTACTAGGTATTGTTATGGATTTTAGGGTTTTGACAGCGGATTCCTCATCAGCTTTTGACCTGACGGTACAAATACGGCTTATAAGATTTAGATACCTATAGATTGTATCCGCTCAAAAAATGCTTGCTAAAGGTGCTTGCTATTGAGACATTTAAAAGTCTTGAATGCCGAGTTGCGAGTGCTGAGTGAAGAATCAAGAAATTGTGTTTCTGATTTACTTCTTTTGTCTCAGCATTCAGTGAGAAGTTTGAGCGGCGGAAACCGCCGATCAAATCTTCGGTGACTCAGCTTTTTAGTAAGCTAGACCCATACTGCGACTTGTTTCAGCGCCCAGGTAAACCCGGATGCTCAAAAAGTCGGTGGGACAAGCGGTTTCGCAACGCTTACAGCCCACGCAGTCTTCTGTACGGGGTGAGGAGGCAATTTGAGCAGCTTTACAGCCATCCCAAGGAACCATCTCAAGTACATCAGTAGGGCAAGCGCGGACGCATTGGGTGCAGCCAATGCAGGTATCGTAGATTTTTACGGTATGAGACATTGAAAAAACGGCTCCTTTCGAGTGTTCTTCTCTGCGAAAGAATCATAATCAACGCATAGTCTACCGCAGTGGTTGATAGGCCGTAATCAAAAGGCTACATAACTTCAAACAATTTAATAAGCACCGTTAAAATTTCTTTTTGCGAGATTGTCTCTATTCACTGATAATCAGCAACATCATCAGAGCGTATTTACCACAGTGATATACCATAATGGTGTTGAATTGTAAAGATATATGAAACAAAATTAAAAGTAAATAGACACATCTCCATAATTTTAACTATGGGGATTTTGGTTAAGAATCTGAATTTTGCGATCGCCACATTCCCGTGTAAACAAAAGTAATTTGGTAATCTAGATTACACAAAATATTGTTTTTATTGCGTAATCAAACTGTTTTTGCGATGTAAATGATTAATTTAGAGACTGCGATCGCACTCAGCAATTTTAAGCGATCGCTCACTGAGAACTTGTATCTTGTATATTTAATTTTTTAGATTTGGCAATTTCATAATGTTTATTCTTACATATTAGAGGATTTCAGAAATTGCAAACTCATCAGTTATAACAGTAATTTGTGTTTGAATCTTTGGCTCGATAGCGGGTACTTGCAGTTGTTCCTCTATATTTTTAGTATCAGCAAATTTATCTTTGACATACTCCCTTTCTCGGATTTGCCGAACAATACTTTCTAACAGCCAAAGTTGCTCCTCTACAGACAAGGCAAGGATAGAGCGCTCAATTTCTAGTAAATTCGGTGAGAACATTTTATTTCTGACTCCTAGTAATGTGTATTTTTCAAAGATATTATATTCAGTCTATCTGGTTAACCCAGAGCATCGCCAATTCCCAATTATTTTCCCCATGCTTATCATTTCACAAATCATAAGAGATTGCTATAAATAACTAGAAAGCCGTTTTATGACTTTTTAATTAAGTATTACTGCTGAAGCAAAATGTGCGCTAAACTGACTACATGAATTACGAAACAGCTAGGAAACTCCTCATAGATCAGACAATCACAACCGAAGAAAACCCAGATGCGCTGTTAACGCGTATGAAACAGGGCAAACCGCCGATACCCGGTCAGATCACTTCGATTTTGTTAGCATTAAAAGTGGTGTTTGAAGCCCTCAAAGATGCAAAGAGCCTAGATCGAGAACTGGCTTTGGCCCTTTATCAGTTAAGCATTAAGGCGCAACAGCTATTTGGCGCAGGGCGTAAAGCTGGGGTTGATTGGCCGCCACTATTTAAAGAAGATTTACTACGAATTTCCTTAGCAGCTGAAAGTATCTTTTCGGGTATATGGCAAACCTTAGCTCAGACAGAGTTGGGGAAGAGATGAGGGAGAAATCAATTCAAAATTCAAAATTCAAAATTAAAGAACTTCTGCCTCCTGACTCCTGCCTCCTCTTGTCCCATCCACATTAACGAATTTGCAGTTCATTTTCTAACTTGTCTAAGTCAGTTTTGAGCAAAACGGTCATTTGACCGGTAAAAGCTTTGCCAGTCTTGGGTTGGGCAACTTCTACCCAATATACATAGCGATCGCCTACTCGTAATTCTCCCTTTAAGGCTTCCCGAATCGGAGTTTTGGCTAGACGTGCGGAATTAACTACCTTCTCGTTGGGATATTCATACACGACTTGGGCGCGATCGTAATCTTGATAAATCTCCAAGCCATAAATCACCCGCAAGGATTCTTGGAGACGCGCAAATGTCATACCGTTAATAGCATCATACATAGTAATGCGCTCAGTCCGAATTGTGCCTCGGTCTTTGGAAAATTCCACCCTACCAGGAGGCAATACTGACGCTTGAAAAGTGAATCGTTGGGCAGCCGTATCAGTCTTTTGCACAAATAATCGCTCTCCGCTCCTGGGGCGGAGTGTAGGATGTGCTTTAATCCAAGTGCCTACTTCTTCTGTACTTTGCCCTGGTAAAGCATTGGCTTGGGAATCGAAAAGCGTTCCCACGCACAGCCCGGTTGCTAGAGAAACAGGCAAAATTAAACAGTTAAGCAGAGATTTTTTGAGCATTTTGCTATTCAGGATTTTTATAGAAATTTCCCCATTTGGGATTAACCATAGTTTTCCCGTTTTTCAGCAAAATTACTTCAATGGATTGCTGCGATCGCACAAATAAAACGCTTATGCTCTATACCTGTTTGACTTTTGACTTTTGACTTTTGCCTTGCGGTACTAGTACAACACGGCGTAAATAAACATATCATTCAAAATGACGCGAAAGCCCAGACTACAATACTTTTGACTTCCGCGCAGCGGCTACTAGGCACTTCTCAAAGCCACAATGGGGTCGAGTTTAGCAGCGCGACGTGCAGGAACAACACCAAAGAATAAACCAATACCTCCAGAGACACCAACTGCCATAGTAATCGCTACAGGAGAAAGACTCGCTTCTAAAGGAGTCAAGGCTGCCACTAATAGAATGCCACTGATACCAATTGCAGTCCCAACTAAGCCGCCAGCTGCAGAAACAATCACTGCCTCAATGATGAACTGTAGCAAAATATCTTGCTCAGTTGCCCCGATCGCTTTTCGTAATCCGATTTCTTGGGTGCGTTCGGTGACGGAGACTAGCATAATATTCATAATGCCAATACCACCAACAAACAGGGATATGCCAGCGATCGCAGCTAGCATAATTGTCAATGCACCTGTAATTTGACCGACAGTTTGCAAAGCATCTTTCTGGGTGCGAAGAGTAAAGTCATCTTCACCATTGATTTTATGCCGTAGACGCAGCAAATTAGTAATTTGAAACTCTGCTGCATCTACGCTATCGGAATCACGAGCAGCAGCAACAAGGTAATCTAAGGCAATACCATAAGGAGAATTCTTGCCCACAAGTCGGTTTGCTGAGGTGGTGATTGGTATTAAGGCAGCATCATCATAATCTGCTCCCACGCTGGAACCTTTGGTTGTTAACGTTCCAATCACTTGAAAGCTGGTATTTCCGATTCGCAATTGCTGTCCTACAGGGTTACTACTACCGAATAGTTTTTCTGTCAAATCTCCACCCAGTACTACCACTTGGTTACTGCGCTTAATGTCTACCTCTGAGAAAAATCTGCCTTTAGCAGTTTCAAAATCCCGCACTGATAGGAAACTGGGAGTTGTACCAATGATGTTGACATCGGTGTTTCTGTTGCGGTAAGTAATTACCTGTCTTCTGTTTAACTCTGGTGCAACTCCTACTACAGTTGGTACTTGAGAAGCGATCGCATCCGCATCTTGTAACACTAGATTTTTTGGCACTTCAAAGGAGATCCGCTGAGTTTCGCGATTACCTGGCAGTACAAATAGCACATTTGGCCCTAGAGACTCTAGTTGTTTATTCACGTACTTTTGTCCACCTTCGCCAATCCCAATCATGGCAATCACCGAGGCGTTGCCAATAACTATACCCAACATCGTAAGGGCGCTACGCAGTTTATTTGACAGCAGGGTTTTCCCCGCCATGTTCATGCTTTCGAGGAGGTTCATGCTAATTTTGGATTTTAGATTAAAAGTCTTTATTAAAAGAAGGACTAAAGTCCTTATTACAAACTTGCTTATCCCAATTTGGTATTATTTATTCTGCTGTTCTTTGACCTTTTCGATTTTGTAGTCTTTGGGTGGGTTAACAAAAATGCGATCGCCTGCTTTAACTCCCCCTAAAATCTGAGTTTGGTCTTGAATTTGTGCCCCAACTGTAACTTCGCGGAACTGGGGTTTATTCTTTGCATCGGGTACGAGTACACCAGTTTTACCCTTTTCGGTGACAATTGACACCGTTGGTAATACCAAGGCATTATTAACGCGATCGCCTAAAAAAGTCAGATCCACATTTAAGCCAGAACGCAGTTTATCTATGCCAGTATCGAGAGCAACCCGCACCTGAAAGGATGTCACACCTTGTTCCACCACTGCTTCTGGAGCAATCAAACGTACATGACCTTTAAAAACTTGATCGGGATAGGCATCGGCGACAATTTCCACCTGCTGCCCCTGTTTTATTCTGCCAAGATCGGCTTCGGGAACTTGAGCTAATATTTCTAAACCGCGTGCTACGGCGACAATTGAACTGGAAGTTGCCGACGCACTAGTAGAAGCAGAAGTTGTCGGTGTGACAAACGCACCTGGTTCGGCATACTTTTGGGTAACAATTCCCGACAGAGGAGCGCGAATAATAGTATCTTCTAATTGCACTTGTACACCCTTTAACTGAGCCTCAGCAGATGCAACAGCGGCTTGACGCTGGGCAATTTCCTCAGAACGGGTGCCATCTTCTAACAGTACCAATGCTGCTCGTGCTTCGTTAACAGTGGCTTGGCGTTGGTCAATTTCCTCGCTGCGAGTGCCACTTTGGACTAACGACAATCGTTTTTTTATTTCTTCTAAACTGGCTCTAGCACTTTTGTCATCGCTGATAGCTTGATCGAGTAATTGTTTATTCTCTGCTCCCTGTTCGTATAGGTATTGATAACGCTTTACCTGTCCACTGGTGTAATTCGCCTTTGCTTGAGCCGCATCCACTTGGGATTGAGACTGAGCAATCTCTTGGGGACGATTACCAGCCTTAGCTGCGGCTAGTTGAGCTTGAGCTTGTGCTAATCGCGCCTTAGCTTGAGCGATTTCTTCAGGACGACTACCAGCTAGGGCTTGGGCTAGCTGTGCTTGACTTTGGGCTAAGTTAGCACGGTACTGGCTCCTTTGAGCTTCAATACTGGCACTATCCATGCGAGCGAGAATTTGCCCTTGTTGAATGCGATCGCCCTGTTCCACGTATAATTGCGACAGCACTCCAGGGTTCTTCGGACTAATATTTACGCTCTGAACTGGCACGACTTTGCCACTAGCTGTAATCCGCAACGTGACGTTTTGTGCTGCTACTGGCACAGTTAATTGAGCAATATCTTCTTTATTTGTCCCTTGATTTACTAAGGTGTAAGTTGTTATCGTACCCACAACCAAAGCACTCCCCGCCATTAGCCCTATCAGCCAGCGCAATGGATACTTAATTTTGCCAATAACTGGAATTTCTATGTGCGTAGCCATATTATAGAAGCCTGTAAATCTTGCTATATAAGAATATTTTTTAGTTAGAGGACAAGTGGAAAGTACGGAGTTGTTAAAGCTTTGGGATTAAATTTTTATGAGTCAAATAACAACCAGACGCATAATTCGCTTCATAGTTGCTTAATCTTCCTTCATACTAGGCATTTGTATTTCTGTATGTCTTCACCTGAAAGGGTGACTTTAGCCACAACAGATTAGTGCAATCCTATCTGATTTGTGAAATATTTTTAGAGTTGGCTATCATTAGTCATTAGTCATTTGTCCTTTGTAATCACAAATTGACTAATGACGCGCCAGGGGTGAAGCAGCGCGGTTTTGGGGGTTTCCCCCATGAGCGACTGCACCAAGCCGAAGGGCTGACCGCAGGCTAGGATAAATGACCAAGGACGACTATAACAAAAATTTTACAACCTCATTTAGGATTGCTATATGTATCCTTTTCTTTTTCTCTACTCCCCATTTCTTACGTCAAAGGGGTTTGTAATTGTTGCTGAAATTGGGTTAATAACCAAGCACCAACTTGACTTTGATTTATTTGACGAGTTCGCCGTAATGCATCGTTTAATAAAGAAATTGCTAATCCTGGTAACACCTGAGATTCTGTAATCCGCCTACTACCTTGGTTTTCAATAGCAAAAGCCATAACTTGGACATTGTGGACATTTAAAATCCAGTATTCTTTCACTCCTAAATCTTCGTACAAAAGTCGTTTTTCACCTTGATCGTCAGCAAGTGAGGTATTAGCCACTTCAATAACTAAATCTGGTGGTGGATATATATCTAGATTAATGATTAAAGTTCCATAAGGAATGACATCAGCATTCTCACCAATATAATAAGACACATCAGGTTGAGCTTCATTAAAGCCTGTTGTCCTATATGTACAATTATCCTTGCCATTTAGAGCAATGCCTTTGATGCTCGCAAACAAGTTAACAGCAAAGATAATAATTGTATGATCGCTGGCATGGTCATTCCCAATTGGTGGCATTTCAATCCTCATCTGTCCATTTTGGTAGTAGCCCTTGGCTTTTTCGTAGGCAGGATTTTCAATTATTTGGATATATTCATCCCAAGTTGCTGCTATCCAGGTATCGGTCGCTAGTTGGGTCTGTAATTCGCTCATAATATTGCGAAAGAGGAACTTTAATAACGATCATACAAGTTTCATTTTCTAGCAATAGGTCATCTAATGCGGTATCTAGAAACATCCCTTGTTCGAGGCTGCTAGCTAGAGTAAAGTGAGGAGCTTGCTCTAATGTTCTTTATATGGCTAGGAAAAGCTATATTAGCCCTGCAATTGATTACAAGGCTAATATAGTAAAGCTTCTAATTATTTCACTTTTTCAAAACTACATGAAATGAATTTAAATATCCAGAAATAGTTTTAGCTAATGTCTTCTGCTGCTTCTTTGTAGTTATTGCCATTACTTGATATAGTCTTCCTTCGGCAACATACATTCTATTTATAGTAATTTTCCCTCCAGAATTTATGTACTCAATTTCTTTGCCGGGATGATTATTGGAACTACGAATGTTTCGTTGACTAATTAAATTGCTTTTCGTAGTCTTTAAAGCCATATCCCGTGCATTATTAAGTACAGCTTGAGGGTCAGCCATTTGACCGTAACTATAAGGAAAATCATTGTAAGCAACTATGTATGCTACTTGCTGTTTCGGTGGTTGAGCGACAAATATTTCTAGGTTAATTTCCCCCATATAAGTTTTTTGGTATTCGGTGTTTCTGCTAGGGCTTCCTGGCATCAAAATCGTAAAACGTCCATCTGGAGCAGTGTATAACTTCCATTGTGGCTGTACGGGTTGAGAAACGGTTGGTTGTTTGACAACAACTGCCGGAGGTTTGGGTTGACGCGCTTCCACTAAAACAGAGCTACCATAGACAATGGTGGCGGCTATTAGTGGCAACAGACTTTTAACTGTCATATTTTTTGCCTTTTGAGATACCGATCTCACTGATGATGCCAGCTGTTATAACTTAGCAGCACATAAAGCAGCACCAATTAGGCCGACTTGCGGGTTGAGGATAACATACACAGGGATATCTTCTAGGAGACGGCGCATCCTACCTTTTTGGGTGAAATTTAATAAAAAATCGCTACTTTGGATTAAAGGCAGGATTTTGGGCGCAATACCACCAGCGATGTATAAGCCACCGTAAGGTAGGAGTTTCAGGGCGAGATTGCCGGCTTCTGCACCATAAGCGTCTATAAATAATTGCAAAGTTTGTTCGCAGAGGCGATCGCTACCTTGCAATGCAGCTGTACCAATGACAGCACCGGCATCAACACTTTTCTCTTCCTGTCCGGCTTCTTGTTCCCAAGTTCTGACGACTTCGGCAATATCTGGCGATTCAGTAGCAAATTTGCGATCGCGCAAAAATTGGTAAATTGCCACAATTCCCATTCCAGAAACGACGCGTTCTACAGAAAGGCGCTGGATATCATGTTTACCCAATAGGTATTTCAACAGTTGAAACTCGATCTCGTTACGAGGAGCAAAGTCAGCGTGTCCACCTTCTGAGGGAAAAACTTGGTAATCGTTTCCTTGTTTAATTAAAAATCCTTGCCCTAAGCCAGTACCAGCACCAATAATTGCAATCGGGGCTTCCGGTTTATAATTGCCAACTTGCAACGCGTGCAAGTCTTGTTTTTCTAAACCTGAAATGCCATAACCAATCGCTGCAAAGTCGTTAATCAAAGAAATGTGCGGGATACCCAATTCTTCTTGGAGACGTTCGGTATCCAGGAACCAGACTAAATTGGTTAATTGGGCAGTATTTTTGACAATGGGGCCAGCGATCGCAAAACAAGCTTTTTCTGGTATAGGTGTATTAGCTTTGAACAAAAACTGCTGCACTATGGGTACTAAATCGGGAAAATCAGCACTGTGGTAACTTTCCCGATAAATAGTATGTAAAACTGATGAATCTAACGTTTCAACCAATTGCAGAATAGTTTTCGTCCCGCCGATATCTCCTGCTAGTAATAAAGTCATAGAATTTATTCGCGAATTAATTACTTTTTTTGTAGAATATACCCAACGTACCAGAAGCCATGAACGCAAATCTCTATCAGAGGTTTAAGCAAATCGAATAACTTCTTCTATATGGGTTAGATGAGAAGTATCTCCCGTTAGTTCTAATAACCATTCTGGGTCTTGACGTACCACTTTTACCAGAGAACATAAAGAAGCTTTAACTTCTGTTTTAGCAATTTCCCCCACTAGCCCCATTGCTCCCCCCAACACAGATGCACCATGCGCTACTAGTAAAATATCCTCTGGAAAGAACTCAGTAGCTAAACATCTAGCAGTTTGTCCAGAACGTTCTCGCACTTTTTCATGAGTTTCAGGATATTTGGCGGCGATGCGCGAGGTATAGCTGCTGTCAATTCTGGGGAATAACTCTGCTAATACTGGAGTTGAGAGTCTTTCGGGTTCTTCCGTCATCCAAACTGGATTTAGCCATTCACTCAAGCCTGTTTCAAGTTTAATTGGCAAGTTGAGCTTTTCTGCAACTGCGTTTGCCGTTTGTATAGTTCGCAGGAAAGGAGAAGCGAAAATATGTCCAATCTTTTCTCCTTTCAATCGTTTAGCTAACTGCTGTGCCTGCACTATACCATCATCAGACAAAGGTGGATCGTAGCGTCGTTCGGCGGTGATAAACCAATCAGGGTTTACGAAATCGAGGCGGTTAGCGTGTCTTGCGATCCAGATGATTTGACTCATGGGTTTAATTATTCCGGTGAATAGAATTCGCCGCTAAACAAATATATAGATATCTGCAAAGAGGGCTACAAATATTAATATATGACAAAAATCGTAATAATATTTAATAATACTAATAATTAGGAAAAGTTATAAATGCTGTCAATGTAGCTTTTATTAAAGCCTTTTAAGCCAAGTCTCTAAAGCAATAGCGACTAAAATTTCTAGAGAGTTAGTTCCACTCAGAATAAGTTTTTCATATTTTCATAACAGATGCGTGAGCGCTCATCTCGTAATTCATCCCCTGCACATCTTTTTATTGTTTCTATAAATGCTGGATATTCATACATACTACAGGATCTAATTTTATTACTTATAAAAGCTCTAGGATAGTGAATTATTCTATAAAAACTAGTCCAATCTTTATCAGGAAAAATATGCATTCTCTGAGTAAATTACTACCTTTAATATTCCCAAAGCTAGATACGAATTTATATAATTGCTTACAACTTCAACCATCCAAATAATTGCACTACAGTTAATTGAAAATCATTAACTAAATCAGGAACTGGTAATATTTCGTGTGATTCTTGTAAAAGTTCTGGTTGCTGCTTTGGTGGATAAACTAAAACAGAGCGATCGCCTGGATCAATTAACCAACCTAAATGACTACCATGTTTTAAACAATGTAGAATATTTCCGGTTACTTTAGTCTGGCTTTGCTCTGGTGAAAGAATCTCAATTGTCCAGTCTGGATATGTTTTGAAGACATTAGCGACATCTCCACGCTCATCTAGAGGAATCCGTTCCCAAGCAAATACAGCTACATCAAGTACAATTGAACGTCCGCCAAAAGTACATCGCAATTCTGGGAAAGCAAGGGCAATTTTTCGACTTTCACCCACTTCATTTATACCTGTAACTAACTTACCCTGTAATTTGCTATGTTTTCCTTGAGGCATTGGCTTTTGAATAATTTGACCCTTGATGTATTCGGAACTAGGTTTGGTTTCTGGTAGTTTCAAAAACTCTTCTAAAGTTAGGGGTTTAGTTGGTGATTTTACCATCTGTTTGTACTTCTTAAGTTTTCATATACAACAATAAATCATGTATCGTTTAAAATTTTAACTGGGTAAGCACGAATTGCATCATCGACGGTCACGATAGTAAGGTCATGCTGCAAAACTTGACAAATTAGCATTCGATCAAACGGATCGCGATGGTCTAGAGGCATCAGGTGCTTTTACCGTCGGCTTAATTTCAGCAACTGGCTTTCCACCACGTAGAATTACAATAGTTTCTCCAGCTTCAACACGCTGAATATAGCCTAAAAAGTCGCCTTTTATTTCATCTACACTAATCCAGTTCATAAGAAACTTATTAAATTATTACTCCACTATAATTATTACCCTAAATAAGCTTTTCTTACTCGCTCATCACTAATTAATTCTGATGCTGCACCTGTTAAAGTAATAGAACCAGCTTCCAAAACATAACCGCGATCGGCAATTTGCAGCGCTAAATTCGCGTTTTGTTCAACTAATAAAATAGTCACACCTGTAGCCCGCAGATTTTCAATAATAGAGAAGATTTCCCGGACGATCACAGGTGCTAAACCTAAGCTAGGCTCGTCTAAAAGTAATAGTTGTGGTTTACTCATGACAGCACGAGCGATCGCTAACATTTGTTGTTCACCACCGCTGAGGGTTCCTGCTAGTTGATTGCGTCTTTGTGACAAGCGGGGAAATAGCTCAAATTGGCGCTGAATATCTGCCTTTATCTCTGCTTGATTAGAGCGAATATAAGCACCCAAAAGTAAATTATCAAGTACTGTTTGCCGCGCTAATACTCTGCGTCCTTCAGGACAATGAGCGATACCAAGTTGTACAACTTCGTGAGTTTGGCGGCGGTTAATATTATGTCCATTATAGAGAATTACGCCACTTTTAGGATTAACTACTTTAGATATGGCGCGGAGTGTAGTTGTTTTTCCTGCACCATTAGCACCAATTAAAGTAACTACCTCGCCTTTTTGAATAATTAAATTAATCTTTTTGAGAGCTTGGATACCGCCATAATTAACATCAAGTTCTTGAACTTCTAAAATTGTATAGTTTGGTCTACTATCGGCTTTCATGGGCGGTTTATATAGAGAAATATTGATTCAAAACCTAAGATACATCAATCATACATTTCTTAAAACAGTGCCTAGATATTGCTTCAACTTAAAAATTAACGCCAGAATACTGCAATCTTTATGATGTACTATTAATTACTGATAAAGATATCAAGCGTCCTGTGGTAAAAGCAGCAGATATTGGTAGCAAGCGACTAATTAATTTAGCTCCCGATGCATGGGTACAGTGGGTGACGCAGCGTCCTGAAGTCGTGGCGAAAGAAATTCTCGGTTCTGAGTTTCATTGGATTAGCCGGGAAACAGATGTGTTAGTGAAAGCATACAGTGGTACTCACGGGGATTTTCTAGTACTAAATGAACTACAACTGCGTTACACAGCACAGATCCCTCTACGGATGAGAGCTTATGCTGCTTTGGCACAAGAACGCTATCGATTGCCAACTTACCCAGTACTGATCAACATTTTACCGCCCCCATCCACCTTAACGATTGTCAGTAGTTACGAGCAGGAATTTTTGGGATTACGTGCTATCCAAGATTATCGCGTGATTAATTTGTGGGAAATCGATGCTGAGATAGTATTTGGGCAACCATTACCATCTTTGTTACCCTTTGTGCCAATCTTGCAAGGAGGGGGAGAGGTATCAGTTGTGCAACGCGCATTAAAGGCGGTACGAGCAGATGAACAGTTGAACGAGTTAGAATCATTGCTGGCATTTTTTGCTAGCTTTGTGATAGACACGCCTTTAGTGCAACAAATCATGAGGTGGGATATGGCATTATTGCGAGAATCGCCTTGGTATCAAGAAATTGAGCAAAGAGGTATTCAGCAGGGTGCGCTACGGCAGCTAATTCGGGTATTGGAACAACGCTTTGGTGAAATTTCCCATGAGGCAGAAATAAGGCTTGAGGGCAAGAATGTGGAGCAATTAGAAACTTTAATGGATAGTGCGATCGCTGTGAGTTCTTTAGAAGAATTTCTCACAATTATATCTGCCTAAATTATTCAAATCTTCAAGGGAATTGGACATGCGATACCGACCGTAAGCTGCGCTAACGCTCAACCCAAAGACTGATTGCCCTCTAGCTTTCTTAGAACTGCACTGAAACTGTTCCTAAAACTGTAAACGGTGCGGCAGGATACACACTATTTATACTATCGGCACTTTCAAAGTAGTAAACATCAAATAAGTTCTTGATATTCAGCCCAACTCGCCAATTGTCACGGCGGTAATAAATGGCTGCATCGGTTCGCACATAGCTGGGCAATGTGAATGTATTTTCTAAATCACCTTGTCTGTCGCCCACAAAAGTGACTCCACCCCCAAATCCCAACCCTTTCCAACCTCCAGTTTGAATTTCATAGGTTGTCCATAAACTAGCACTGTTTCGGGCAACATTACTCGGTTCATTCCCCTTGTACTCTGGTCTAGTATCTTCAGTGATTTCCGGATCAATATAGGCATAATTGGCAATGATTTTCCATCCCGGCAAGATTTCACCAGCGACATCTAGTTCAATTCCTCGACTGCGTTGTTCACCAATCTGAAGGCTAAATCCCTGATTAGCTGGATTGGGATCGGGTACGATAATGTTTTGCTTGGTAATTTGGTAAGCTGCTAGCGTTGCAGACAGTCTGCCATCGAAAAAGTCACTCTTCACCCCGACTTCAAATGATTCACCGTTAACTGGCTTAAATGGAGTCTCATCGGAATTTCTAACGAAAGCAGGAGAGGGTTGAAATGAGCGAGTATAGCTGGCGTATAAAGAGACTGGTTGAATGGGTTGGTAAACAATGCCAATACGAGGGCTGAAGGCAGTATCTTCTGCTTCACGTGATATACCAGTTAATCTATTCTCATCAAAGGCTTGTACAAAATCAAAACGTCCACCTAGTAAAATCTTTAACTTCTCTCCGATTGAGATTAAATCCTGGGTATAGACACCGATCAAATTTTGAGGACCCTCTCCATCTTCAGTTTTCGTACCAGGTTGAATTGAAGGTCGGTCATAATTTGGGTTAAACAAATCGATGGGTGGGAAAGCGGGCGTTGGACTGAATGTCGTTCGGGTGTAATTAGTCCTACCTAATTCCAAGCCAAATAGCAAATCATGCTTAACACTGCCAGTTTGAACCTTGCCAATTACATCAGTTTGTATCTTGTAATTCCGTGACCTAGCCTCATCAAATCTAGCGCCACGATCCACTGTTCGATAGTCTGCTCGTAGCCCTAAATTATAGTCAAACGCCTCATCATAATCTTCCAGTTCTGCTCTAAATGCATTGTGAATTGACCAATTGTCACTGAATTTGTGTTGTAAACGATATCCAAGCGCTATAAAATTCCGTTCTAATTTCAAATCTGGGTCATCGATAAACCGAGAGCGAGGAACTCTGCCAAGGGGGTTTGGCAATAATGAACCTACTGCCGGAACACCTAAATATTCTATTTTGGAGGTATTGAGATACTCAGCTTCTAGGGTCAGGTTGGTATTCTTCCCCAGGTCAAAACTGATAACAGGTGCTATGAATACCTGCTTTGTTTTCATAATGTCCACAAAGCTACCAGAGTTTTGATACGCTGCACTCAAGCGATAGCGAATCGTTTTGTCGGTATTTAAGGGACCAGAAAGATCCAACGTCGGACGGTAAAAATCAAAGTTACCAATGGTTCCTTCAACGGCGTAATATGGTGTTGAAAGAGGTTGCTTAGTTACAATATTGATAATTCCCCCTGGTTCACCCTGCCCATAAAGGACAGATGCAGGCCCTTTGAGAACTTCAATTTGTTCAATGTTCCCTACATCCAGACTGCGACTAAGGACGTTATACCTCCTAAAACCATTGACAAAAGTACTACCAGCGTCGCCCGCCGCAAATCCTCGGAAAATGAAATTTTCACCATACGTAGTTTGAGAACCACCGTTTCCAGCAGTTATTCCACTAACATTAGAAACTGCTTCCCGAACTTGTGTAATTTGTTGATCCTTTAGCACTTGTTGCGGGATGACCTGAATTGAGGCGGGAATATCGCGGATAGGTGTATCGGTTTTAGTTGCAGTGGAAGCATCAGGTACGCGATATCCATCTTGCTCCCCTGTCACGACCAACTCAATTGGCTCATCACTAGAAGCCGATGGTTGCTTTGGTTGCGTTTGGTTCGCTGGTTGTTCTTGTTCAGGTGTTTGTTGAGTTGGTGGCTGCTGTGCAGTAGATGCAGCAGTTGTCAACCCAAAAATTAGACCTTCATCGCTGTCAAATAACTCGACTGTTGGTAAGCTTGCCTCACCTATGACTGTCACCCGGATAGTATTTACATCGAAATTTGTTACTGTTATTTCAGTAATTCCTGCAAGTGGTTTTTGGGAACGGAATGTAAATACCTCGCCTGATGGTAGACGCAGCTGGGCATTGGGAATATCAGCAATAAAATTATTACCAGTACTGCGATTCGTAACTTGTAACTGTTCCCCAACAGTTGTTTGTAAAATCACCTCCACACCTTTATCAGTGGGATTTGCCTTCACTGCTGTTACTTGCATAATTGCTGATGCAGGCATTGCTTGTGGAGTTGACGATTGCGAAAGTAATCCACTAGCATTGGTGGCTGGGCGTTCCATCTCGCCCAGTTGCTTAATTTTTCTGTTAGTAGAAGAATCGGCAGTCGCTTTGAAATTTTCCCCACTGTTGATTGCTGTTTGCTGATTGTGTTTGACTTGTGCTTTTGCTGGTTGTGCCATCAACAACGGCAGAAAAATCATTACTAACCACAGCCAAGTAGTAAATGGCGATCGCTTAATTCTCATTATTCCTCACACTCCACCAAACCAACTCTAATTAAATGAGAATAGTTGTTAATAAGACTGGGGGTATTGTATAGAGATTCTCGCTTTCGTGTCAACCCAAAAAGGGCATCATCTTCTTAAAAGGACTTTTTACCCAACAAACATTCGCTGGGTGTGATGCCAAATTGGCGTTTAAAGGCAGTCGCAAAGTGTGCCGGATTTGAGTAACCATTAGAAAATCTGGGCGAGGCACTGTTAGATTTCCAGGGAATGGCTGATTTAGATACTTAGTTAGAAGCACTTGGCGGTTAGTGATGGTTTCGACTAAACGAACCGCACACCATTTATGTAGGTCGATAGCAGACGGAAATTTAATTTTGTCGTCAGGATTTGATTTATTCCACTGCGAAAGTCATAATCGTACTCAATCAGACGTGATACGCGAGTTCATCCGGTCATTAGTTGATAAGAAAAAGTGAGCATATATTAGGAATTGTTAGTAAATTGGGTGCTGTTAATTATCCTTTCAAGTGTCTAGAAAATTAATTGAAATTAATACACTGAAGATTTCTTTCGGTGGTGTAACCGATTCTGTGATTCTCAAGGATCAAGTCTACGACACTTATGACTACGGTGTTGAAAAGATTACCTTTAGTAATGGAACCATCTGGAATGAAGCGCAGTTGCAGAATGCTTATCTTACCTTGGGTGCTGCTACACTTATGCCAAACTCGTCGAACGTAGCTCATTAATAGAACTAGTCCACAAAACGGAAGATGGGTATTAATTCTTCTTCCTCACTCCCACTCCCCAGTTATGGCAGGTTGTCAGGGTCGATGCCCAGACTACGTAAGTGGGCTGCCAACTGTTCGATGCGTTGACGTTCTTGTTCTAGCAATAACTCAGCCTGTTGTGCCCGTTGATTGAGTTCTAGGGAATTCACAAATCTCTGTCCATCTGGACGGTAAATTACTAACTCTCCAAGGCCCGTTTGAAATCTAATTCCTAAGCGAGGACTCAACCAACCATCCATTTGCCATAGCTTATTTAAATGGTTGTTTTGCCGCAACCAGCCATCTAATTGAAAACTTTCAGGGTCGTATAAGTAGTATTCTTCAACACCATAAGTATCGTAAAATTCCAGCTTCCGCTCCATCTCCTTGGTATCATTACTATAAGAAAGAATCTCAAAGACTACTTGTGGTGGAATATTATTTTCTTGCCACTGACGATAGGAACGACGTTTTCCCTTTTGTCTACCGAAGACAACCATCACATCAGGTGCAGTCGGTGCAATCAGCCGAGAACGGACGGGATACCAAAGTAAATCTCCCGCAATCAAAATACAATCGTTATTAGCAAATAGAATCTCTAAATTCTCTTTAATCAAGACAATCCAACGATATTGCTCTGTATTATCTGCCATTGGTTTGCCGTCGCTGTCTGGATAGAGGAGATCGTCGGGGTCTATTTGCTCAAAGATCGTCATCGTATTTAACCCAGCGGCTCTTGACTTTCAATTCAATTATGACTGCTTCTAGAAGTCTAATCGCAATGAATGCCCCAAAAACCTTAGAATAAGTAGGTGTATTTAAATCTGTAACAAATATTTATGCCTCCTCGTTGGCCTCGCAAACCCGATCGCAAAGACCCAGATTACCGCAAGATTGATGACCGGATGAATTTTGCCATGCATGTAGCGATCGCTGCTATGATTAATTCTGGCTTATGGTTTTTTCACATCTTGAAAAGCACTACCTGGGACTGGCTGCCGTTGTTGACTGCAAGTTGGACAGGAATATTATTAGTACATCTGATTTATATCAGTGCGATCGCTAATTACAGCGAAACTCCACCTAAATCCACCTGAAGACGGACTGCTGATGCTGGGGCGATTGTAACCTGTGGTAGTAGAATCAGCCTATTAATTGAGCAATAATGTAAAAAAGCCTGAGATTTCGCACTCTTTCTTAACATAGGGTTATTTTTATGGCAAAGACTAACACCACAGAATTACTGGAAGCCCTAGCAGCTGAAATTGGCGAAAATGTCTACATGGACATTGCCAAATGGCATCTTTATTTATCTAATGCCAAACTGCATACCCTTGTTGCTGAACAGTTGTATCCTTTAATTACTTCCAACAATGTAAGTGAAGATCAAGTTTCAAAAGTCTTGCAATCAATTACAGTAAAAATTGGCGGCGGTAGAAGTGAACTTCCTTTAATCGATTTACTGCCACTCCAAGGCCAGGTAACATTAGTGGATATTTTGGAAAAATATCAACGTGAAATCTAATCCCTAAAATCAAAATTATTTAAGTTGAATGATTTTCTTGGTCAGTCTCTTTTATCTGATTTTAGATCTGAGATGTTGAATTGGAGATTTATTTACCGCGTCAACGTCAATTTTATAAAAATGAAAACCACAAATACACATAATAAAAGAATATTGTGTAATTTATGTGTGTATATCTGGTAAAAATTTCCTTTAACAATTAAGGAATCTCACGTTCTAGATCAGTTGAGATGTAAGCGAGTTGATGTTGAGACTCGTCTTACATTTTCAGACAAACTTATTGAGGCAATTTCTATGCTTTTACAACTCAAAGATACTGGCGAATTAATAAAAATTCTTGAAATTCAGGAATTACTTGATCCAAATAATGATGTTGTTCATGCACGACAACAAGAGGGTGAAGAAGAACAGCCACCTAATAGTTTTAAAAAAGAAAATCTCGTTTTTCCTTCTGGTGAAGTTCTACCACGCTGTTGGTTAGATGCCGAATACAGACACGGTAACAGTTAATAATTTGAAAATCAGATAATTGGTAGTGGAAGTAAACTATTAGCAATTATCAATAGTAGGGGCACACATCTGTGCATTAGTCTCAAATTAAGCCAAAACACTTTTAAAATCTCGTTTTCAGCCAGAGGCTGGAAATACTACTCCTGGCGGCTCTGCCGCGAGTTTGGCAGGCAAAGCCTCAATGAAAAGGATTCCCAGTCTCTAAAGAGGAACGAGGTGATCTGCTAAAAGCTTTTTCTAGACTGGCTTTAACCTTAAGTTGACACTAACGACATCTGTGCACCCCTATTACTAGGTGTTAGTTAATTACTTCTTGTTCTGCTAATGTCGCCTTTTCATTGTGCTGAAACTTTGAAAAAAATCTTTTAGTAATCCAGTCAGTTAAAATGTGAGACAGTAATCCCAAAGGCCCAGCGAACAAAGATAAAGCCAGAGAGTGAATTGTCCAAACACCTGTTTTCTGTCCTTCCCAATAAATCCAGCGACCAACAAATAAATCCATCACTAAAAAATGAATCCAACCTGTTGCCGCAGCTGTTTCATCCGCAAAAAACCGTGCAATATCAGCTAATTGAGGATTTGATAAAGCTTGAGCATTTTCTGGGGTAATGCTGTTGATAAACAAATACAAATACGCCCCAGCTAAGAGCACAAAGGGTAAATATGATGACATTATGTATCGTGTAACTTTCCAGTTAGGCAATAAAATCATCAACGCCCAAAATGGCAAGACAAAAAGGTTGGCAACATTAAATAGTTGAGAAATCGTCATATTTTTGTAAAGTGAAGGGTGAAGTTTGATACCAATTCTCTAAAATAAGGTAACAGATATAAGCCGGGAAATTAGGTAATTTTTTAGCAAAAAAGGGACGAACCACAGAAATGATCGCTGCTTTCCCTCAAGCTATCAAACTTGAGCCTGACAGTAGAAAAAATGTGGTCAGTAATGTCTAAACCGACTCTAGTCGTTGCAACTTTGGCGTAGCGACGCAAAGTGCACATTCCCCACATTGTTCGACCGTGAGTGACCATTCTTCTTACCAAACCACTTGTAGCAATTCTCCTGCTTGCTCAGTCAAGTTTTTAGCTGCTTGAAGTTCAACCCATATTTTGCCATAGTGCTGTAGGATGTAAGGATTTTGGGTTGCACTTTCTACACCTGATGTCAGCCAAGGTTTTGTATTAGTTGCAGTATATGTTTTAGCAGCCTCAAATGCTCCTTGGGCAATTTCCAAGTAGATACAGCAGTTTGCAAGTAAATGAGGTATAAAATGCAAGACTCAATATCAGAGAAAAATAGCAAATAGTGTTGAAGGGTTAGACTGGGTTTGTCTCTGCTACCAAGAATATTTAAAAGTCCCTCTCTTTTGGGAGAGGGATTTAGGGTGAAAGCTCATTGATTTATGCAAGAAGTCTATTAACTTCAAGAGAGAAAGAAGTTTTCTAGACTAAAAGTTCTTCTCGACTAAACTTTTTGAATACTCTACAATTGTCTCAACCAATTCAAAATTCAATAAGCCTCCTACATAGAAGGTCTTGCGTTGACCTTGCATAGCTTCTAGGCGATCGTAAAATCCTGCCTGCATAACCTCTGAGGTAACGTGAGGAAAGTAAGGCCACTCATCGTAAGTGTAGTAATCATCATCTACCTCCACTCCCAAATTCTCTAATGTCTTTTTAATTCCCTGGAGAACATCTGTTTTAGTAATTTTTCCCTGGCGATCTAGGCGAGTGTAAAAGGCAATCAGGTCATTTTCAGCAAACTGTTGAGCAATAAACCAGGGATTCCCCAGCGCATTTAAGGGAACGACATTAGTTACCGGGGTTGGCATTTGCAGATCGGGAATCAGATAGGTTATCAAACTGTAGGGATTGAGCACGATCTGTTCAAATAGGTCTTTCTCTGTTGGTGACAAATCGAGAAAGGTGTTAAGGACATCCAGCCTCAACGGACAAGCTAAAACCAGATAGTCAAATTCTAAAACTTCTTCACGGGTAACAATCTTGTCAAGAATTTGCTCCTGCTCAGTGAACCGCACCCGTGTAATTGCCCCACGCTTGATTTCCTTGATGTCAATATTCAAGCGCACATTTATTCCCCAAGCAACACGCTCCCAGAAGCGTTGGAAACCATCAATAAACCTTTTAGGCCAACCGCAACGCATATCTGCACCGTAAGTAACTAAAGTCCAAAAGGTTTCTAGAGTCATGTATTTTAAGGCATAGGCAGTGGGGATTTCGTTTAAATAGCCATAGCCCATTGCAGTAATCGGAATTTCAAACAAAGTTGCTAGACATGACAAATCTTTCTGTGCTAACCACTGTGAAAAAGGTTGAGTCAGTTCGGGATGTTGACTGATACCGGCAAACCCAGGAACAGAAATAATTGGCTCTAGCCAAAGACGCTCCCACCAATAGCGTCCAACGGCTGCCAAAAATGTTACTGGGTCAGTTCCTTCAGTAACAGCATTCATAATTGAGGTGTAGGCAGGTTGTCCCGGTTGAGATTTAAAAGGATTGTAGACTTGACCTGGACCTTCACTGTAAAGTCGAGCGCCGACTTCTTCAGCCATTTTTAGGACTTGTTTGTAGGCAGGAGTGAGATAATTTGCTCCTAAGTCAAAGGAACGGGAATTATAGGTAATGGAACAACACAATCCCCCTACCCGTCCAGCTTTCTCTAGGACAACTACGTTGCGGTAGCCTTGCTTTTTTAAAAAGTAAGCCGTAGATAAACCGGCTGCTCCCGCTCCAACAATACAAATTCGTGCATCTTTAGAGACTTTAGTCATAATGGTCTTTCTTCCTAGTAAATGTACCCTGGTTTGAGAATGCTGCGATCGCAATGTCTTCTACTGAAAATGCGGATAAACTGCTTCTGTGAATAATTGCTGAATGCCTGGTTGGTTAAGTAACGATTCATAATCCTGTCGCACGGCAATATCGTAACTAGCAGTGCGAGGAGCGATCGCCGATAACCAAGCAGTATGCATTGTGAAGCCAAAATCCAGTTGGGGATGGCTCAATTTGCATATAGGCCCAGCCCCTAACTGATCGGCCTGGAAGATCCAAATTTCGTTGTTATTTCCCCCAAATACCGTACAGACGATATAGCCATCTGTAGAACTACCATTGCTGTTCAATCTCGGTACAAACTGGGGTGAACTGATGAAATAACCGGGAGGCGCGTCATAAAAATCTGCCATCTCCATTTTGGTTGTATCTAGCCGAAACAAAGAAGAAGGGCGATTGTGAAATGCTTCTTGTCGTTCCAGTAATTCTTTTAGTGGTACAGCGCGGTAGGGATAGTCTTGGTACAAGTTGTAAATAAACTCAGTCAGCAATTCTGGCCAAAAACCGAGGGATTGCCAATAAATATGATCAATTCGTTTAGCAGGCAATCCAGAAGCTAGCTTTTCTTGGCAAGCGTAAAACCCTATACCCCAATGACGGCGAGTATCGTAAATTACTTTAGCATCTCGAATCTGACCTGTCTCGCCATCTATTTGATAGCGACCCAGACGACCCACATCCATTTGCCCATTAGATAACATTCCTCCCAACCACAGAGGCGCAGATTTGGGAGCATCGAATTTTGAGATATCATACTTGCGAACCCATTCGGCAATATCTGTAGCGCAGAGGTGGGCAGTATGCATTGTGATTTGCCCGTCAGGGTTTTCGTAATCGGTTAAAAAATGCACTGTTTCTAAAGGAATTACAGCTGGGCGGACTATCACAGTAGTCACATCTGTTTTGAGGTCAGCCCGACGCACGATGTAAATGGGGGAATTGGGCTGCTGCGATCGCGTCAGTAATCGCCGCAGTAGGCGCTCAGTTTCTAAACTATCGGGAATTGGATTATTCAGGATTTGTTCTGGGCCAATTTTCAGGGAAGTATCCATCAGCACCACATAGTCTTTGGTAACTGCCAGCTGATGGACACTTTGTTCAATTCGCACCGGGGAACCATCTGGCAGCATCAACTGCCAACGCTGGAATTTACCGACACCATCCCACTGCAACAGATAAACAAAATCTGGCATAGCAGTTCCCAATTGATGCTCGATCCAGCCAAGCAATGGTTGCCAGAAACTTTCAGAAAACTTCGAGAACATTCCCAAGGGAACCTGTAAGGGATTGTTGTCTAAAAGTTGAGCGATCGCACTTAGCAGTTGCTCTAGTTCCTGGGGCAGTTGTTCGAGGTCATAAATGAAACGCGCACTTTCCAGAAAATTACTCAGCGATCGCCCATAGTTAACTAAGAAAACTTCGTTAGTATAACCATCAAAAGTCGGGTGAGACGTACTCAACACAGGGGGGAAAGGATAGGAAAAAGGTAGAAACGCTTTCCACTCAGTATTGCTTCCCACTGGGGTTACAACCTCTAGGCTATTGGTATCAATTTCATAGGGACGACCAGCGTCATAAGTAATCATTAATCGCTCTTGGCTGTCTGTGGCTGTATTAAAAGCGAGAAAGGCAATATCTACCTCATCTCGCAAGCCTAAGGAAGGGGAGAAGCGCAGCAACCCATAATCGCGAAATTGATGAGAGCGATAAGCAAAATTTTTAAAAGTTGCTCGATCTGCATAATAGCAAGGTGTACGTGCCAGTTTCGTTTTGACAGTAACCTGTCCGCCTTGCCAATCGAAGCGGTAAATCATTCCATCACCGTTAAAAATGTGGGTTGCATTCGGATTGGGTAAACCTCCAGAGGCAACACTACCTACAGGCGCAATAATGAACGTATGCCCAGATAAATCTGGCGGTACATGCCCATAGATCGGATTCAGTGGTAAATTCGATAGTTCCTCACGACTGGCAGTCATTGCCGCCTCTGGAAATCGGGGTTCGGAAATTTCACGATTCATTATTGATACCCTGGCATTGCAATTTGATTTGGTGTTTTGCCTTCAGGTATAACACTAGGTTTTTATTTAAAAGTTAAGTTTTTACTCTCAAATGTCCAAATATCAACTTTTTCAGGATTTTTGAAATGGAAGCAGGAGGAAAGAGGGTTTTAGCCTAGTTAACTTTTCTTCACATAGTTTAGTTTTATTGCACCGACTTACTTATCGCTCTTTCATCACTCTCACCAGAGAATAAAGCAATAATCCTTACTACACAACACTTTCAGGCAAAAGAGATAATTTTACCCATAATATTAGAAAATAAAGCTTCAAGCCCAGTTTCTGTGGTTTGTTTGGAAGTTGGCTGAAATTTTTCTTTGACCAGAGTGATGGAAGAGGGTTATTGCTTACCCACAACTTTCTTTGTAGCTCAAATTTCCAACTTCTTAAAAAGTCGATAATCTTGTTTACTATACTCAGCACTTTCAACTCAGAACTCTTCAGCACTCAGCACTTTCAACTTAGCACTCTTCATTATCGTACATTCAAGGGTTTAAGATCCCTCTCTTACAAAGTTCTGATCCGAGGAAACCTCGGCTCAGACTTTGCGCTACGTCTTGTCGTAGCATATTTTGAGTCGGGGTTTAAATCCCCGAATCAAAATGTCTTTAATGCGTGAATTTTGAATTTTGAATTGTTAATTGCTTGGGTTCAAAATGCAGGCTGATCGAACAGCAGTAGAGAGAGGAAAAAATCCATAATAAAAATGGATACCCAACTAGTAACAACTGCTTTTGTTGCCGATTCTCCTACTTCCTTTGCCCCCCCTTTAGTAGTTAAACCCCAACTACAGCCAATGACAGCAACCAGCACTCCAAAAATAAATCCTTTTAGCAAAATAATAAACAAATCTGATGGTTCTAAAAAATTTCTGACTGATTCTAAAAATGTTTCGGGAATAATTTGGTAGAATTTTGACGCAGCAAAAACTCCGCCGATGATGCCTGTAACTAAAGCCAAAATCGTCATTAAAGGCACCATCAAACAACAAGCAATTACTCTAGGAAGTACTAGATAATCAATTGGATCGGTTTTGAGCATATAAAGTGCATCAATTTGCTCGGTGACTCGCATTGCACCTATTTCTGCTGCAAAAGCAGAACCTACTTGTCCCGCCATAATACTAGCGGTCAAAATTGGAGCCAATTCTCTACAAAAAGCTAAGGCAAAAGCACCTCCCACAGCATTGACAGCCCCAAATCGGGCTAATTCCCTCGTTATCTGAATAGTAAAAATCATTCCTGCAAAACCGCTGACAAGCAGAACTGGAGAAATAGAACCTGGCCCAGCGGTAACAAGATGTTGCAAAATCTTGCGATAGTAGGTTTTCCCTTGGAGTAAATGTAGCCACACTTGACCAAAGAGCAGTATTGCTGCAAAACAGCGTGTAATCCCAGATTGCTCAAAATTTGTTTTTGGTTGCAATTTTATCGTCCTTACGACTGACTTTTTTTGCACATTTGTTGTTATATCAATTTTCCAAAATAAGGTTACAGATACAAATGGTGGGAACCCAGCCAGATGTAATCTGACTTTCTCAATCAAATAGACGCACTAAGTGCGGCTTCCCACAGGATATTACGAATTGGTATTAGGGTATGGTAGATGAGCAGATGCACTAGATGTTTACCCTCAAAATAGAGGAGGTGTTTGGACATGATTCAATTTAGCTTAGTAAACTTTAGCCGAAAATAGCACATAAAGCATTGTGAGCTTTTTTGCTGCTGCTCTGATAATTTGTGTGCTAGAGAGTTGCAATCTCTGGTCTGTCAAACTAGGAAAAGTAATTGACTCAACTTAAAGGGTTTAAAAATTTAATAATATTTCCAAATAATGTTAAGCAATTTTTTATGAGCAGGATTAAATACATAATATTTGTGTTGTTATTAATACTACCCTTATCCATGATGCATCCGGCTTTTGCATCTGTATGCCGCAATTACGATTTCTACGACGGGCTACGCCACCAAATTTGCATTCTCAGTATCAACCGAAGTGCAAAAAATTATTGGGAATACAGGGCAACCGTTAGCGTAGATGGAAGAAAAAGACCTACAGAGGTTTACAATTGTCACGAACGAGCCAAGGTTCAACAAGCTGGGACTGTTTTGCCCTTTGAGCAAAAAGGCCCTGGTGAGATGATATGCAGCTTTTTTAATTCTTCTCGGCGGTAAACACGCGCCAGATAATGAAGACGGTGAAACCTAGATAGGCGAATACTGTTAGCCATTCTTGCCAGCTAGCAAATGTATTGTTCATCAGCAAAAGCCGGAAAATTAATATTTATCAATCTTACACGCTGATGCTACCAGTAGGTTGCTGTATTTTAGGAGATCAAAGAAGACTAGTCAAAAATTCTTAGCTAATTTTCCGGAATGGGTAACAATGGCGTGGTAGTAAATATTAGAGCATCGATATTATACTGAACCTCTATAACTAACCTTCGGGGAATATATCCCCATTGTTTTCCCTCAAAAACCCGGTCTTCATGACCGGGTTTTTGGTGTTTATACCAAGTTACAGTCGAGCAAGTCAGGGACAGAGCAATGCCTACTAGCTACACCAACGCAGCACTTCTTTAAACTGTCTACGTATTAAATAAAACTATTGTCCAGAAACTTTTAAGAGATTTTATTGGTCTGATTCTCCAAATTCTGCAAAAATCAACCAATGTTATCTTCTGCTCAAGGTATTCCCGGATTACCCGATTTGACGCATCCAATTGAGCTTGTCAAATTTGGAACCCAGGCGCTGAAAGCTTCACTGTTATTAGTATTTTTGGTCGTAGCTTTGGGAGTTGCGATCGCACTGGTAAGTTTTTCTCTGCGTCGCATTGCTCCCGAACAATTTATATTCATTAACGAATGGGCTGTTAGTTATTCCCAACTGTTGCGGGGATTACAGCATTTAACTCTAATATTAGTTCTGCTAGTACCAGGATTTTTTCTCTGTTCAACTTTGAGCAATCGCTATCATTACTGGGAACAAACAAGGGTGACTCAAGTGGCCCAAAGTGTTGCAGGTGAGAAGCTTGAACAATCTGCTCCGCAAGTCCGTTACACTACCCAAGAGCCATATTTTTATACTACGCAAGCTAATGGCAAAATAGTCAAAGTCAATGATACGCGAAACGTTAGCCGCTTCTTAACGCTGGGTGGTTCGCAAATTCAAGTCAAGCTAGACCAAAGTGTAGATGTTCCAGGTCGCAGTTCAATTTATCGCGTGGAATACACTGCTGATTATAAAGTAGTTAACCAACTCAAGGATATTAATAATTTTTTCTTTGAAGCACCGCCACCTAATGGCTACACACTACTTGCTGGCTACAAAGTAGAGCGTAACGGTACTAGGCTACAACAAACCAATCCGGGAGACTATGGCTTTCCCTTCCGCCTGCAACCAGGGGAAGAAACCACCTTTCGAGTTACCTATCAGGCTCAAGGCGGGCCTCGCTGGGTTTATAGCGCAGCAGGACAGTTACTTTCTAATTTTCGCCTCACAGCAATTGCCAACTTTGCTCCGGTTGATTTTGCTAGTGGTGTTGTACCAAATGAGATTAAAGTTGATGGACGTAGTACTCAGTTTACTTGGAAATTTAACGATAATGTTTCAGTAAAAAATCCATTTGGAGTGTTTACTAACACCGACCCCATTCGTCATACTGGTATCATTCCCCGGCTTTTGTTACTAGCACCAGCAATATTTTTGTGGTGGATACTGTTGTTATATTTGTCGCTGCCAATGAGTTTCAGAAATATTGCGATCGCTGGTAGTATTTTCTTTGCTTGTCTGTTGACTTTGACTTATCTAGCTCGCGTTATCAATGCTCAGTTGGCTTGGACTTTAATTTCGATCATTTTACTAATTTTAACATGGGGATTGGGAGCTAGCCGCAGTGCTTCCCTGGCTGCGATCGTCGCCACTATTGCTGGAGCAGTGCTACCGATTTTTGGATTATTAGTACCGTTTAGCGGACTAACTCTTAGTTTAGCGGGTTTGCTTTCAATGGTTTGGCTAGCAGTTCGTCACTGGTATGGCTGGTACAGTTTGCACCCAGAAGATCAAAGATTGCAGACTCAAAAAAATGCTAAAGATTAGATGATTTCGCTATGATTAGCGAAGTTTCAGCAAATAGCATTTATGGATAACGATTTACTCGCTTTCTTTGCGGCTGCTGGGTTACTCATTCTCTATCTTATCTTCTCAGCTTTAACTGAAATGGGGACTAAATTGCCTTGGAAGAAATAAGCTGATGGGCTAAAAAGTTTACACTTTTAAACCTGATTGGGCTTGGAAAAAAAAGTAACCATCATTTAGGCTTAGGTAATATATTTATTGTTCGAGAGAGTGCCAAATGCGCGATCCAGAGAAGAATCAGATTAAAGTCGATCCGGCAACCCTCGTTTTGATTGTATCTGTCTTAATACTTTTGCCTCTGCTGGTTGTTGGTTTTTTCTCGCAGTGAAGCTAGTGAGGAATACTCAACAGATATTAATGAACCACTAGAACGCCACCCCCGCCAAAGCTATGCTTTCTCCCTTCCCCTTGCTAAGCTACGGTGTACACACAAGTCTGAAATAGTTTACTCATTTGGTTTTCGCGTTAGTTTTACCCCACCCTAACCCTCCCCTTGTAAAGGGAAGGGAACAAGATTTCTTATTTCCCCCCTTTCTAAGGGGGGATTAAGGGGGGTAATTTGACTTGTGTATACACGGTAGGCTAAGGGGAAAAAATTAAGGGATAGAGTGCAATGACTATGGAAATCATAAATATTATCCAAAAACAATACTATATTAGTTAATGCAATGGCTGACAATGCGATTGTTTCAACTAACAATGCGATTGTTTCGCCTGACAATGCGATTGTTTTGCCTGACAATGCGATTGTTTCGCCTGACAATGCGATTGTTTTGACCTGCAAAAATTAATCTGCTCTTTCTTTAATTGTTGGGATTAGTAAAAAGAGTAAGTGTAAAGTATCAACTTTTCTTTAATTCTTAAACAATGTTAGAGCGATGCCTATAGGGAGCTATGCCTACGTCTTTTGTATTAGGTGCGTTACACTACTGTTAACGCACCTGATTGCATAAAAGCTACTTAGGCAAAACCTGCCGTAGTGCTGCTAAAAGTTGGTCAACACTTTCCTTTCGACTATTAAAGCCCATCAATCCCACGCGCCAAACTTTACCAGCAAGTTCGCCAAGACCACCGCCAATTTCAATATTATGTTCATTGAGTAACTGCCGAGCGATCGCTTTACCATCTATCCCGGCTGGAATACGGACAGTGGTAAGCGTTGGCAGTCTATACTCTTGCTCAACGTGCATACTCAGTCCTAAATTCTCTAAACCTTCCCAGAGATATTCTACGTTCTTTTGATGCCGTTGCCAGGAATTTGCTAATCCCTCTTCTGCAAGCAAACGCAGTGCTTCCCGCAATGCATAGTATAAATTAATCGGTGCTGTGTGGTGATAGATGCGTTCAGTGCCCCAATACTTGCCTAGCAACAACATATCTAAATACCAGTTTGCAACTTTCGTTTGCCGCTGTTGCAATTTCTCAACTGCACGTGCACTCATAGTAAAGGGAGAAGCACCAGGCGGGCAACCTAACCCTTTTTGGCTACAACTATAAGCTAGGTCAACTCCCCAAGTATCTAAAAACAAGGGGACACCACCCAAACTTGTCACCGTATCCAGTAGTAACAAAGTGCCAAATTCACGACACAAATCAGCGACCCCTTCCAACGGTTGACGTGCGCCGGTGGAAGTTTCGGCATGAACTAGAGCTAAGATAGCTGGACGATGAGTTTTTAAGGCAGTTTGGAGTTCATCCAAGTTGAAAACTTGTCCCCAAGGTTTGCTAATGGTTCGGACATCAGCGCCATAACGTCCAGCCATATCCACGAGGCGATTACCAAAATAACCAGCTACACCAATTAAAACTACATTACCGGGTTCTACAGCATTAGCGATGGTTGCTTCCATTGCGGCTGTTCCCGTACCGCTGACTGCAATGGTAAGTGAGTTTTCTGTTTGCCATACGTAGCGTAGCAACGACTGAATTTCATCCATGAGTGCGAGAAAAGCTGGGTCAAGATGCCCAACGGGTGAAGTATTCATCGCTTGCAGAACTGTCGGATGGGCATTAGATGGCCCTGGCCCCAACAGCAGACGGGATGGAATTTCTAGCAGCGTGAGTTGCAAGCGCCCGGAGTCGTTAATTGAAACTGTTTGTGTCATAAATCTCTCTTCATTTTGACGATACTTACCGGATCATATAGGAATCCGATTTGATCCCTGAACTTACTTGTGTAGGCAGAGAACAGGAAATTCGGGAATAGGGTATTGCAGAATAGTGGCATGAATTGAGGTAAGCAGGGGGAAATTTTTGGGCGTTGCTAAATCATCCTGCAAATATGCAACGCCGGGATTGTTAGGGAATAACGCTTTTGGCTTTGAGGATTTGGCAAATGGCGGCAGGCTCAAGATTACAACGATTTGATTGTCTAAGTTAATTTGAGTATCGCCTAGTTTGAAGTGACTTGATATAGGTGTAATATAGCCTGTAAGCTTTATTGAGCATTTGGTGTGGTGTTTCACCGAAAATTATGAATTACGAATTAGTTAAACTCTGCGATCGCAAAATTTGTGAGACTTAATTTATTTAAAAACTTTGACTCCCGACCCCGACTGATGATTGCTGTCGGACTTGCTGTATTAGTTTTAGTAATCATGCCGCCTTGGCTGCACTTACCAACTCGCATTCTCTGCGCTTGGAACTCTGGGATGGACTTTTTCTTAGCTATAACGTGGTGGAAAATGATTAAGGCTAACCCAGAAAAAATTCGCCGTTATGCTGAGAATGAATATGAAGGACATTTGGCTATATTTATGCTGGTGATTGCTGCGGCTTGTGCCAGTGTTTTAGCCATTGGGTTTTTATTAACTGATAAAAAAGAATTGTCAACAATTCTACTTACCCTACACGTCATACTTTCAATTATGACCATTGTCGGTTCCTGGTTACTGGTGCATACGATGTTTGCAGTGCAATATGCACACAGCTATTACAAATATATTAATCATAATCATAGTGAAGAAATCACCGGAGGTTTAGATTTTCCTCATAACGACTATCCAGACTACTGGGAATTTTTATATTATTCATTTGTAATCGGCATGACTAGTCAAGTTTCTGATGTGCAGACAACATCACCCGATATGAGACGCTTGACTCTGTTACATGGCATATTATCTTTCTTTTTCAATACCACCATTTTAGCTATGAGTATTAATATCATTGCATCGCTGATTTAAAAATATACAGCAGTTTTCTTTTGCATGAAATACAAAGTTACAGGCTTTGAGGCAGGAGGCAGGAGGCAGAAGGCAGGAGGTAGAAACTATTTTTATTTGATGTTGAGTCTTGCATTTTGTACCTCATTTACTTGCAAACTGCTGTATATACAAGATATGCTGATTCAAAACAGTGAAATAGCTATTCGTTTCATGCAAGATGAAATGTCTGATTATGATCTGATGGCAAAATGGTTAACTAATGCAAAAGTTTTAGAATTTTATGAAGGAAGAGATAATCCTTTTCCCTTAGAAAGAATTATAGAAACGTACAAACCGATGGTTAAGGGAGATGAACCGGTTGTTCCATGCCTCTTCTACTATCAAAATATTCCCATTGGTTATTTACAGTATTGTATACTCAACGAATTATCGGAAACTGATAGACAATTGTATCATCTCGACCAAACCGATTTTGTCTATGCGATTGACTTATTCATCGGCGAAACCGACTATTGGAACAAGGGAATTGGTACAAAAATGCTGTCAGTATTTATCAACTATCTTTTTGAACAGTGTCAAGCTCATAAAATTGTTATAGATCCGCACGTTGACAATTCTCGTGCTATTCGCTGCTATGAGAAATGTGGTTTTGTGAAAGTAAAGCTATTGCCTGCACATGAACTGCATGAAGGAGAATACTCAGATTGTTGGCTCATGGCAATCGAGCCAAAGAAATCATCACCCCTCTAATTTACATAGTTCCTCAGTTAATGTCTGATAGGTTACTCAATTAACTCGCGTGTTCCCAGTCACTAAGTAACTCATGCTGTTGTACTACTTTATGGGATTTACGAAATGGTACTTTAGGAGTACCAATACTCTCACCAGGAAAAGACTGTGTTTTTGTCTTGGTAGGTCTATTTTCTAGGGTTGTTGAACTGAACTGTTGGGTTTTCATTGGTAAATAAATCTTTGATTAAAACCTGAGCACCAATTTATAACATCAAGTTGCAAACGGCAAATTTATGAAGAAAAATAAAAAATATATATTTAATTGCTAAAGGAAAGAAGAGGAATTGAAGAGTTTATTTACTCTGAAGGTGAAGTGTGCCCAACAAGACTAACGATCGCTGTAGCTAAATCCGCTGGATCGACGGGTTTAGGTAAGTGTTTTTGAAATCCTGCTGCCATTGCTTGGTTGTAGTTAATTTCTCCAGCATAAGCAGTTAAAGCGATCGCCGGAATTTGTCCGCCTTGCTCTGGCGGTAATTTTCTCACTTCGCCCAGCAACATATACCCATCCATCAAGGGCATTCCAATATCGCTTAAAAGGATATCTGGCTTTGATTGGACTAATGTTTGCAGCGCTTCATCTGCTGATTCTACTGCCGTTACCGTCGCTCCATATTGTTCCAGCGCAAAGCTAAAAAACTCTCGCACATCAGCTTGATCGTCCACGAGCAGGATTTTCACTCCAGCAAGTAATGTGTCGTCATCACTGACTTCTGATTGAGAAGGCTCACTACTGCTAACTCGCAACTCAGAATTTTTGAGCAAAGGTAGTTTGACTGTGAAGGTAGCCCCTTGTTCTTCTCCCAAACTCTCTGCCTGAACTGTGCCACCGTGAAGTTCTACTAAATGGCGCACAATTGCCAGTCCCAATCCCAGTCCGCCAAATACTCTGGTTGTTTTGGCATCTGCTTGCCGGAAGTAATCAAAGACGTAAGGCAGAAATTCTGGATTAATTCCTTTACCTGTATCAATTACCTGGATTTGGGCATCTAAACCAACTTGCTCTAGACGCACTTCTACAAGCCCGTCTGTAGGTGTAAATTTAACGGCATTGGAGAGGAGATTCCACATCACTTGTTGCAAGCGATCGCCATCGCCGAGAACTTTGCCGATATCATTATTTAACACCGTTTGAATTTGAATCGATTTAGCTTCTGCTGCTAAACGCACCGTTTCTAATGCCGCTGCGATCGCTATTTTCAAATCCACTGCATGGAGATTTAATCTGACCTTACCTTGCAAAATCCGCGAAACATCAAGTAAATCTCCAATCAATTGGGTTTGTAACTTAGCATTCCGCTCGATTGTTTCCAGTGCCTGGATTCTAGTGGCTTCGTTGAACTTGCGGGTTCTGAGTAACTTTGCCCACCCTAAAATTGGATTTAAGGGAGTTCGGAGTTCGTGGGAAAGGACAGCAAGAAATTCATCTTTAATGCGGTTGGCTGTCTCGGCTTGTGCCCTGGCAATCTTTTCGGCTTCGTAAAGTTGAGCGCGGGCGATCGCTTGAGCACACTGTTGTCCCAGTGTCAACATAAATCCCTGGTCTTCTTCATTAAATATTTGTCCAGTAGTAAAGCTTAATCCCAAAGCCCCAATTACTTTACCTTCTACTACCAAGGGAATGGAAGCCCAGGCATTATTCGCCATAACAGTCACAACATTTGCTAAGTTGGGATATCTAGCAATCATGGCTGCTAAATTTTCTAAAAAAATTGGCTGCCCAGTTCTGACTGTTTCTGCTATTTGGTTAGATGCTGTGATCGGAAAACTTGCCCAAGTATTTGTGAGCGTTTGCGGATAGCCAATTGCTTGCACAACTTTTAGGGTAGTATTTTCCTCAGTAAGTAAGACAACAGAACCACCAGTAGCTTTCAAGGCGGCAATGCCTTGGTTCACCACCACATCAGCCACCTGTTGAGGAGTTAGGGCTTCTGAAAGAGCAGCAGTTATTTTTTGTAAAAGTAGCGTGCGATTGACAGACCGTTGAGTTTCTTGGTAAAGTCTGGCGTTGTCGATGGCTGTCGCTGCCCGCCGAGCAATATCCTCTGCTAAAGCCAAGTCTGTTTGTTGATAGTACCGACCAGATTCGGCGGTAAAAAAAGAGATTGCTCCAAATAATTGCCCGCGGGAACGAACTGGAATCACCATTAAAGAACGAATACCTAGACTTTGCAGCAATTGCCGATGTTCTTTGTCTTCAGACATCTGTAAAAGATGTGAGTCAGATAATTCCGGATAAAAGACCGATATTCCTAAGCGTAGCTGCCGTACAAGCTGTTTGGCTTTAATTTTGGGTTGATAACGCCGTCGGATTTCGTCTAAGATATTTAGTTTTGTAGGATCGGCAATTGCGATCGCAATTTGTTTACTTGACCAGTCTTCCTGGAAGACATCTACAATGCACAAATCGGCTAAAGTTGGAACTGCTAGATTTGCCACATTTTCCAAGGTGATTTCATAATCTAATGAGGCAGCTAGTAAGGTGCTGGCTTCGACTAAAAAGTTTTGTGTGGCTTCAACTCGTTTGCGATGGCTAATATCCTCAATAATCCCTAATGCATACATTGGTTCTCCGTTAGCATCCCAAACTGCTGATGAAGTTAGGTTTGCCCAAATTATAGAACCATCTTTGCGAATGTAGCGCTTCTCTAGCGAATAACCACTAATTTCTTTTGCTAAAACTCGCCGGGCATTTTCCCAATCAACTTCTAAGTCGTCAGGGTGGGTAATTTCTTGAAAGTTCATTTGAATTAACTCTTCAGAGCTATACCCAGTAATTTCGCATAGGGCAGGATTAACTTGCAGAAATTGCCCATTCAACCCTACTAGAGTAATACCAACAGCTGCTTGATTAAACATTGCCCGAAACCTTTCTTCGCTTTCTCGCAAAGCAACTTCTGTTTGCTTCGCGGCTGTCACCTCTGCCAAAATAATTCCAATTCCTACCGTTTCACCCATTGTGTTATTAACTGGGTAATAGTTGCCCAGCCAGTAACCGTAACGTCTTGGTTCTCCCCTTGTCTCACCGCTAATTTCCATATTCAGCAAGGGTTCTCCAGTTTCTAACACGCGCTGTAACTGTGGCTCTAACTCAGCTGCCATCGCTGGTAACGCTTCCCTAAATTTGCGTCCTAAATGTTCTTCTATAGTTAAACCGTTAATGTCAGCAAAAACCTGATTAATTCGGATATATCGCAGTTCCCGATCTAAAAAGCATATGGCAACAGGAGCCACACCTAGCAGCGCATCTAGAAGAGATAAAGATTCGGCATAATGGACTAAAGCTTGGTGGATGTCTCGATAAAGTTGGGCATTTTCCACTGCTAAGGCAGCACGATGGGTAATATCTGTTGCTAAAGTTAGGTCAGTGCGATCGTAGCGACGGTTTGATTCTGTAGTGACAAAGCTGATAGTGCCGAGTGCTCGCCCTTTTGCGATTAACGGCACAATCATCACAGACTTCATCCCTAATTGCCGAACAAGTTCTAAGTGTTCCTGATTCTGAGTACTTGCTACTAATAGCGAATCAGATACCTCTGAGATTAATTCGCTTTGCCCAGTTTGCAGTACTCTACTAATAGCACTTGTCACATACTCTTGAAGTTTACGCGCCAACTCTGCTTTTGATGGGTCTGTATGGGCAATGGGTAGGCGGCGAATAGAACCATCTTCATTTAAAATATCGACGCTACACCAATCAGCAAGCTGGGGAACTGAAATTTTGGCGATCTGTTGTAAGGTTTGTTCATAATCTAGCGAAGTAGAGAGTAAACTACTAATTTGGGTGATATAGCGTAGTCTTTCCTCAGCCTGCTTGCGCTCTGTAATATCGAGCACAAAAAAAGCGCCTCGATCTACAGTCCCTTCAAAATGGCTACCACCTGCCAAAACAGGCAAGCGTGAGCCGTCTTTACGGATATATTCTTTTTGATATGGTGTGCAAAAGAAACTGTCCTGAAATTGAGTTAGTGCTTTCTTATCGAGTGGCACGTATTCTGTAGGAGTTAGGTCTTGCCAGCGAAGTGTGCCGGCAAGTAATTCTTCATGGGTATAACCAACCATATTCAGCAAGGCATCGTTAGCGTCTGTAATCCTGCCGTCTCTATCCCAGAAGCCTATACCAATCATGTTTGAATCAACCACACTGCGAAACTTAGCTTCGCTTTCCCGTAATGCTTGTTCAGTTTGTTTCAGTTGAGTAATATCAATTGAACTAATGCCCACTCCCAACAACTGCCCATTCGGCAAACACACCGGATAATAGCTGACAATTCCATAACGATATACCCCAGGCGAATAGGTTTCACCGCTCACTTCTTGGTTGAGTAAGGGCTGCCTAGTTTTCATCACTTGCTCAAAAATCGGCTCAACTTGCGCTGCCCATTCTGGTAGTACTTCCTTAAAGGTGCGACCGATATGTTGAGTTTGCGGTACACCGTTAATAGCAGCTAGCGCTTCATTAACATAAATGTAGCGAAGTTCAGGATCGACAAAAGCCAGCGCCACTGGTGAATTAGTAACCCAAGCATTGAGTAAAGCCAGAGATTCGTCTTTTTGCTGAATAGCTTGCTGAAGTTCCTGGTGCAACCTGGCTTTTTCTAGTTCTGCCTGCTTGCGCTCAGTAATATTCACACCTGCACAGGTGATACCTAAAATGCTATTGTCTGCATCCCTTAACGGTTCAACTAGCAAATCGTAGTAACGATTTTCTCCACCAATTGTCAAATAAACTTCTTGGCGGGTTGCAACATTAGTCTCTATTACTTTTAGCTTAATTGCCTGCAATTGATCTGCTACTGAAGCGGGAAATAATTCATCATCAGACTTACCTAACATTTCTTCAGCAGTGTCTAAACCTTGAGGATTATGAATCCACTGATATCGCAAATCACGATCCTGCTGAAAGACCACGATATCTGAACTACCTAATGCTAATCGAAATCTTTCTTCACTAACTCTCAGCTTTTGGAGATTTCCATCCGCCTGTCTTTTAGCAGTTTTTAATGCATCACATAAGATACTAAAGAGGAATCCTTGTAATGCAAATGACCCAACTTGCACAGAATTAGATAAGTTAAAACTCAGCTCATAAGCTGGAGGAAGAAAAAAGTAATCGCTTAGTAACGCAGACAAAGAAGTTGCTAATAGCCCTGATTTCAAACCACCATACCAAGCACTCACCACGACAGCGCTAAAAAACAGCAGGAAAGGAGTTCCATTCATGCTTAACCAGGGGTCTAGCATTAACATAAGCACCAATACAAGTGCGACAATTAATACAACGATGCCATAACGCAATAACTGAGAATAATGAATATGGGGCATGAAAAGTTCTTGGAATAAACCAATACTCATTGCAGAGGTTGTACATACCCTAAGCTAGTTTGTAAATTTTAGTAACTTATCTACAGATAGATTTTTGCCGAGTTCTAAAAGTCTCTTTTGCCAGAGGTGAATTTGTTAGTTATCTGATATGCAGAGTAAAATTTAGCTCGAACATCAAAATAAATGACACTATTTTGCTAATTTAAAATACTAAATATAAACACCAGCTAATTCATAACAAAAATTATGGAATAATATCTGGTTAATGATAGAAATAAACCGAAAATATTGGCTATAGATTGATATTTTCGAGTAACAAGACAGCAGGTAATAGCTGCCCCTTGTTAAAATCAGGCTAACAAATCGAATTCTCAAGAGCCTCAGCCATTGACGAAAGCTCGTTTAACATCACGATTAGCAAGATACTCTCGCCTTAGCGTCAGATAAGAATGCATTCCGCAGTTTGGGATACCAGCCGTCATCATCCTTATGTAGGATAGAAAACCAGCGTCCGCAATTCAATACTTTCTCTAGCTGGGGCATCTGGTGGGCTTGTTGGGTCATCAAACCCAGTGTGAGCAGCAAACCTCGCCCGTCCGTCTTTGGCACAGTCAAAGCACTTAAACAATAGTGCCTCCGAGGGTTGCATTTGGGGGAAGTAGAACCATTGATGTGTTGGGTTATAGGTTATTAAGTAGCTTTCACCAACGTAATCGCGGTACACGAGGTCACTAGCTACTAGGTCTGTTGGTGCGATACTAAGAGCGTTGCACACTGCTAATGGTGACTTATAAACTGGAGCGATCGCTCGCCAAATATTAATCAAAGCAAACCTTTGCTGTAGTAATTCATCAATGTTATCTACCCCCCGTGCTGTCAACTCTTTGCGTGCGCGAGTATAGCCAGATTTGGCTGTAAAGTCGTTATGTACATGCTTAATAGGCTCACTGATCCCGCTT
This sequence comes from Nostoc sp., assembly GCF_036917535.1. Classification (GTDB taxonomy): domain Bacteria; phylum Cyanobacteriota; class Cyanobacteriia; order Cyanobacteriales; family Nostocaceae; genus Nostoc. The sequence continues at coordinate 51,695 of NZ_JBALDA010000111.1, read as the reverse complement.
TCACCGTTCTGCGAGCGTTGAGCGTTACGGAGAGTGTGATCGAATATCACCACCCCAGTGGCACCTGTTACCTCTTTCAAGAGTTGCTCGGCTTCAGGATAATAGACACCAAGGATCTCATCTTCGTCATAAAAATTACGGACATTGCTATGGGCTACAACAAGTCTAAAGCCTTCTCGATCTAGGGATATGTCTTGCGAAACCGCCCGGATGTTATGGACTGGCATCTTGTGTGTCTCGTACTTCCGGTTGGATGGTGGAATCCCTGGTGGTCTTTTGTAAGTATAGATGACAGGTTTTTCTGCCATTGGCGTAAAGTAAGTCAGTTCTGCCTCAACGTGCGGCAGGTCAAGTAAAAAACGACTGTCTAGGCTCATTTAACATCTTTTTCCAGTATAGTTAGATACTTAAATTTGGGTAATTATAAGCTGTGTGTCCTAACCAGACAGTCATACTCAAGATCGAATGATTGGGATAGTTGACACAATATATATCTTAGCTTATCATTCAACCATATGGTTGAATCAAATGTTGCTCTTGATATGATTTTTGGTGCTCTCACCGATGCAACACGGAGAGATATTCTTAAGCGTGTATCGAAAAGGGGACACACGATCAGCGAATTAGCAAAATCATATGCTATGTCTTTGGCAGCGGTTGCCAAGCACGTCAGTGTGCTTGAGAAAGCAGGACTCGTTACTAAATGTCGAAGTGGTAAGGAGAAAGTTATTCATATTACACCAAAGACTATCAAAGTAGCCGCAGCACATCTGAGTGAGTATGAAAAAGTATGGGGTACCCGCTTCGATGCTTTAGAAAAATTATTAGAAGAAAATTGACAAGTAGGAGTCTTACTGTATGGCACATCTCAAAGTAACAGTCCCAGAGAATTCACAAAATATCTTGGGTACCGTCACAATCAATGCTCCGTTAGAAAAGGTATTCGAGGCGTATATCAAAGAGGAACTCTTCACTAAATGGTGGTGTCGTGGTAATCCAATGAAAGTGTATCACTTTGATTGTAAAGACGGCGGCAGCTGGCATATTGCCGAGCAATCAGAAGACGGTAATGAGTATGAATTTACTGGCTGTTTTCACGAAGTAGCTAAAGATAGACGGCTGGTGCAGACATTTGAATTCTTAGGTATGCCGGAACGTGGACACGTCATGCTGGAAAAAATCGAGTTTGTCGCGATTGACGAGCATACAACTGAGATTCGTACACACAGCACTGCAATGAACCAACAAGACCGTGACGGCATGGTTGCAAGTGGAATGGAAAGCGGCTGGCGACAGTCAATTGAAGCCCTTGGCAAGCTTTTAGAATCAGACAATTAAGTAAATTCAGTAGCTCGAAAACTTTTATAAGTTGACAAAATCATCAGGGTTTGGGCCGTCGTTGTTGGGGCTTTCCATTATGACCACAAGCGTAGACGCGATCCAGAAATCTGTTGGTCTGCCGCCAATAGGCTTGATTTGGAATTTGCGACATGACCCCAGGCTGACTGTTCTTTTTCAGAATTCTAGAAACATTGCAACCATGCTGCTATGCAAGTTTTTTGAGTTGTGTAAACAGAATATAGTATGCTAATAACAAGCAACTAACCACAATACTTGGCTTTTTAGTCAAGCGAACGCTCATTTTCCCAGCGTTCGCTTTTAATTTTTCACCATTACCCGTGGTTTCTTGGTAGCAAAAGCCCCTGCTTGCCTGAGTCAGTAGTCGGGTTTGGGTGAGCGAAAAACTCCTCAATCGCTTTGGTCAATCCATTTGCAACAATAATGACTGGCAATGTTTACAGCTTGTTTTCTCAACGACTGGATAAAATGCTTCCTTCAAAGCAGGCATGAGAGGTTTTGAGAAATCGCGATGTTTAGCCAAACAAAGACGCTGGGTGGTCGCTTGTCTGTTTTTGATGCTCAAGTGCTGTCGGCTGAGTAGAAAGAGCTTTACGATTTAATCTGGGTCAAAAATCGGCTTGATTTCGACTTGAGGCGATTATAATTTTAGTCTGGTACAACTAGTTATTTATCATTGGTGAGTTTCAAAGTCCGACGGAACTCACTTGGTGTTGTGCCTGTCCAACGTTTAAATGCCCGATAGAAAGCACTAGCTTCCGAAAAACCCAAGAGAAATGCCACTTCAGACACAGCCATCTGTTGTTCTTGAAGATAATAAATTGAGAGCGATTGCCGCGTCTCATCGAGAAGTTCTTGATAAGAAGTGCCAGCTTCCTTAAGCTTGCGCTGGAGGGTGCGGGAAACAAATCCCAAGCGTTTGGCGATCGTTTCAACTTCCAGATTGCCTCCACGTAGTTGTATACTGATTTCCCGACGAACGCCATCGATAAAACTTCCTGATTGAGGCAACTTCGCCAGTAAATCCTCAATGTAGCGGTCTAGCACTCTTCCGAGACCTGGATCTGATTTCAAAAGCGGTGAAGAGAGAAAAGTAGAATCAAAAACAATTTCATTAATGGGTTGAGCAAACTCTACGGGAGCGCGAAATAATCGATGATAGGCAGAAATCTCTTCAGGTAAGCTGTGCTGGAACCCCACTTTGAGGGGCACAAAATCTACTCCTGTTATTCTGCGAATCAGCAAGAAGAGACCTGCTACAACCTAATCACAGGCAGCACGGTGTAAAGGGATTCGTTGATGGAGACACTGCGATCGTTGAACTTTACACCCAAGCGACTGCGAAGAGTGGTGTTCAGTTCAATAACGAATACTGTTGGATCTGCCAATTTTGCGATGAGCAGATTGTCGAAGTCCGTGCTTACTTAGACTCAGCCTTGGTCACTAAGGTCATCGAAGCAGGAACAACCGACGTTAGATGACATAGTCGATTAAATCATTGGAGAACTGCGTGAACAGACTCGCGATCGCCATCTCCAATATCTCAAAGAAAACGCCGCCAAAATGCACATTGGTGGGCCATTCAAGAACGCAGAGGGCGGCATCGTTGGCACACTGACGATCATCAACGTCGCGAATGCTGCTGAGGCGCGTACTTTCATCAACAACGAACTGTTTCACAAAGCTGGGGTGTTTGAGTCGGTGCGTGTGCGTCGCTGGCAACAGATGCAGCCAGAAGTGGTTCCAGGGGCAAAGGAAAGTACTGCTCAGGAAGCACGACTTCAGTTAAAGGAGGACGGATTTTGAACAAGGCACTGGTTGTGCAGTTACGACTGAAAGAATTGATTGTACGACCGTGAATGTAGTAACGAGTCGCAACAATAGTTTATGCTCCCAGCATAAAGCGTTCCACCGTTAACCTTTCTTTACGCTAAACGAGGTACCAACAATATGACCGAAAATTCCGACTTTGGCACGTTTGGTCGATTTGAGGAGACTCCCGTTGATCAGATGCCTGCCGACATGAAAGCAGCGTATGACTTCACGATGAAACTGCGGGGTCTCGTGCCTGGTCCTCACAAGATTTGGTTGGCAAACCCGAAACTGTCTCAAACGATCGTGCCCACGGGTGCTTACTATCAGACCCAATCAACCCTGACAAAGGCTGAAATCGAGATTGTTACCAATCTCATCAACGGTCACTGGTCAGCTGCTTATTCCAACTATGAACACGAGACGATCGCAGAAAAAATCGGCGGTCTGCCATCAAAGAAGGTGGAAGCAATCATTGCCGGACTGCCGACCTCATTTGACGATCCTCGGCAGCAAGTAGTGTATGAACTAGTGTCAGCTTTGATCGCTTCGCACGTAGTCCCAAAAGGTCTCTACCGACGCGCGAAGCAATTGTTGGGGGATGCTGGCATCGTTGATGTGACTGTCCTTCTTAGCTGGTTCACTGGCGTTTCGCTGACGCTCATGGCTTTCGACGTTCCCTCCAACGCCGTTGGACTGAAGCAATAACAGAAACAATCAACCCATGCTTGCGGCACGGGTTGATCATAGAAGAGGAAAAATCGCGATGTCTAATCAAACTGAAACGTTGGGCGGTCGCCTGCCCCTTTTAGATCCTCAAATGCTGTCGGCTGAGCAGAAAGGGCTTTACGATCGCATGAATCAGACAGCCGTTCCGTGGGCGGACAGCGCTCATTTTCAGAGCAAAACTAAAGATGGCAGACTAATCGGTCCGTTCAACCCGGTGCTTTTCAGCCCCCGTCTTACCTCGGCTTTTTTGGAGCTACAAGCCATTGAAGAGAAACATACCTCACTGAGCGATCAAGTCCGCCAAGTACTGATCCTAAGCGTGGGTGCTGTGTGGAAGTCGGAGTACGAGCTTTACGCGCATTCGGCTGTGGCTCGAAAAGCGGGTCTTTCGGAGGAGTCTATACGATCGCTGGTGAGCGGCGGGTTGCCCAATGACCTAAGCGACCAGGAGAAGATTGCCCAACGTTTTGCACTACAACTTTCCACTGAACACTGCGTCGATGATGCGCTTTACCGGGAAGCAGAGCGCACCTTCGGGCAGCAAGGGTTAGTCGATGCCATTACGCTCATTGGAATCTATCACAGCGTGTGCGCGTTGCTCAATGCGTTTGAAATTCCGGCTCCGCAAGCACAGGTCTAACTGTTTGTCAACCATTACCTGAAAACCACCATGTCCTCTCAAACCGCATCGCAAGCTAAACTCACGACGATCGCTTGTTTTCCAAAGCATTATTTCCTTGAAAACCTGGCAATCCGCAGTAATGGCTCTATTCTTGTCACCGCAATGAATCAAAAGGAGCTTTGGTACATTCCGCCCACAACTGTGGACGTGCCGATCAATCCAATCCTGATACACACCTTCGCGCTCCCCGCGTTGAGCCTCGTAGAGGTCGAGCCAGATATTTTCTATATTTGCATCTCAGATGTGTACAAAACCCACAAATCGAACCTGCAACGCTTTGATTTGCGCGGTTGGACTCCTGGCAGTCCGCTCAACCCGGAAATTCTTCTGGAATTTCCCGATCCCGTGCGTGCGCTCAACGGCAGTTGCTTGATCGCGCCGATTGTCATGATCATCGCAGACTCGGTTGCAGGCTTGTTTTGGCGAGTCGATCTCCCCACAGATGGAAGCGAACTTACAGCCCGCGTCTGGCTCAAGCATGACAGTATGGCATTCAATCCCAACAGTCCGCTCAAACCGCCTCAACCGGGAGTTAACGGAGTGCGGTATGCGTCGAGGAGCCATTATTTCTACTACACCACAACCGCTCAAAAGCTCTTCATGCGCGTGCGTGTCGATCCTGATACGCACGAACCTGCTGCCGAACCGGAACACGTCGCCAACGGCAGAATGTTCGATGACTTTTGCATCGACGAAGACGCTGGCATTGCGTACATCACGACGCACCGAGAAAACACCATTGATCGCGTGTCTTTAGAGCCGAGCGAGAACCGCGGGGTGAGGCACAGCGTCGCAGGTGACCCTCTCACCGAGCAGTTGCTCGGACCGTCTAGCGGTGTTTGGGGACGGATGACGGGGGAGTATGGTCGGGTGGCTTATTTTACGACCGACGGTGGTACTACCTCACCGCCGCCTGATGGGATTGTCCGAACTGCGAAAGTTTTACGAGTGGAGTTCTAAAGGCTGCGATCAAATTTCAGTTGCAATTATCTAGCACTACACAAAGGAGTACACAATGACTGACTTGGCGTCTGAACAGGCGCCGCTTTGTTGCGTCTGTATATACAGAGAGACTTTGACATCGTTTAGCCTCGTGTATTGATATATCTGGGTTTCAAGCATTTTTGAGCCTTTGGTGTATTTCCCTTGCCCTACATGGGTTTGAGGCTTGTTTTTGCCTCAAAAATGTCTAAGTCCCGATAGCTGGCATTTCTCTAGGAGGGATCGCCAGCCTTTTTAAGCTGGCACAGACTATTGATTACTGGAAACCCTTAATTTTTATATTTTTTTGATGAATTTATACTAGTAATTTTTGAAAGAATATAGTATTAATTAAGACTAAATAATTATTAGTACAGCATGGCGGAAATAAACATACCCCTTTGGGTGACGCTCTCTATGAGACGCTGCGCGTAGCTTGCTTCTCTGTAAGAGTACGCAGGCTCGCTAACGGCAGTTCCTCATGGGGGGAACCCCCTCTTCTGCGGACTGCCTCACCATTTCAAATGGCGCAAAAGCGCAAAGATAAGAGTTTTAAACACTTGATTTTGGAATTTCATACTTCAAATCAGCAATGCTAAAAACTCTTTTTCCTATACCCTTATACCCATTTTCAAGAGAAATGAGCAATTTTCATCAATATGGAAAAGGAAATGCGACTCATAACAGCGAGAATCAGCAATACGCCTCCTTAGTAGAACAACTTGATTTGATGATTCGGGCACGGTATCCCTTAGTGTATGTGATTTCTGTTGAAGAAGAACCTGTAGAAGAAGTGCTGCTGCAAGTTGCATCACGTTCTGTGCCCAAACGACAGCTTTTATTTTGGGATATTGTCCGGGGTTGGAGTGATAATGGTGCAGATAAAGGTTCGGTGATGGCCGCGTTAGGGCGAATTGGCAAAGCTGATGCCCTAACACCTGCAATGTTTGTACTGCGGGATTTGCATCCATTTGTGAAAAATCCGACTATGGAGAAGAATGCCCCAATTGTGCGGGAGTTGCGAAACTTGACACGGGAGTTGAAGCGATCGCGTAAAACCATCATTACTACCAGCCATACTCTAGAACTTCCCGACGAGTTACTGCAAGAGGTAACAGTTGTTGATTTTCCCTTACCTAGCATTGGTGAAATCGATTATTTAATTCGACCTCAGCCAAGACAATTGCCCATGAATGGCGTTTACCTCTACTAAGATTAGATTCCGGGCGTTTATTTGGTGGGATTGTTGGTGAAAGCGAAAGCCGCGTCCGCCAAATGATTCAATTAACCGAAGCAATGGCACCCTGCGTTTTGTGGATTGATGAAATCGATAAAGCCTTTGGCAATATTACCAGTAGCATTGATGGGGATTCGGGGACATCGCGCCGCGTGTTTGGCAGTTTGATTACCTGGATGCAAGAGAAAACCGCGAGTGTGTTTATTGTCGCCACAGCAAATAATGTCAAAATATTACCAGCCGAATTGTTGCGGAAAGGGAGATTTGATGAAATTTTCTTTTTGAATCTACCTACAGAAGCCGAACGCCAAGAGATTTTTAAAGTTCATTTGCAACGGTTACGCCCCAATCAGCTGCGAGAATTTAACTTAACTTTATTAGCTAAACAGAGTCTCAATTTTAGCGGTGCGGAAATTGAGCAGGTAATAGTTGATGCGATGCACCAAGCATTTTCTACAAGAGTTGAGGGACAGCGCCGAGACTTTAATACAGAGGATATTTTACAGGCTATAGCGCAGACAGTGCCCTTAGCTGCGATCGCACATGAACAAATTGAAGCATTAAAGCAATGGGCAGCAGAAGCTGGTGCAAGAACCGCCTCCAATGATGTGTTGTTGGTAGAGGAATTAAAACAATACTCAACCGAACAAGGAATAGGCCCTTTAGAAGTCGATTAAAATAGAAAAACTATGTGTTTCCTGCGCCTCATTTTTTAATCCAAAATCCCAAATCTCAAATCCAAAATTGGTATTATGTCTCATTTCACAACTATCAAAGTCCAAATCAAACGCGGTGAAATTCTGCATCAAGTGTTGCAAGAATTAAACTATCAAGTTGAATGCAACACGAATGTACGCGGATATCGAGGCGATACGACTCAAGCTGAGTATGTAATTCGCCAGAAGAATGGTTATGATTTAGGTTTTCGCCGCAGTGGTGAAAATTACGAAATAGTTGCAGACTTTTGGGGAGCAAAAATTAATCAGCAGCAATTTGTTAACTCCATCAGCCAAAAATATGCTCATAATACCTTGATGGTAACGGTGCAAGAACAAGGCTTTAATGTGGAGGACGAAGAAGTTTTAGAAGATGGAACTGTGCGGGTAGTTGTAGGGCGTTGGGTTTGACATTTTCCCGCAGCTATACCGCGCAAGCGGTATAGCTGGGAACTCCAAGAATTTAATTTACTCTGGTATACCCCAAATTTTAATAGTTGTATCGATACTCCCGCTAACAACTGTTTTTGCATCAGGACTAACAGCTATGCAAGTAACACTAGCTGAATGTCCTTCTCAATCGTGATTTTTTTCACCTGTAAGCAAATTCCAAATTTTAATAATGTCATTATTTAAACTTCCAAAGAAAACTTCACCATCCTTGCTAACAGATATTAAGCGAATCTTATTATCTGCTTCCAGAGTAAGTGTATAAATTTTCTCTCTTTTTTCTATATCCCAAACATCAACTTGATTTTCTTCTCCAGCAATAGCAATTGTTCCATCTGGACTGAAAGCAAGTGCGTAAGGGCATGATAAACCTTCGCTTAATGTGTAAATTAATTGGTTTGTTTGAAGATTCCATAATTTGATAGTTTTATCATGGCTTCCACTAGCGATAGTTTTTCCATCGGGACTAAATGCTATTTCATATACAGAAGGAGAAGATTATTTGAGTTTGGCGATCCCTCCCCTATCAACTAACATTTTTCCCGTTAGTAAATCCTTTACTGTTACTACCAATACCCGTTGTTCATTCACTTCAAATTGTGCCTGTATTCGGTCTACTCCTGGTTGTCCAGGCGGTTCGATATGAGCGACACATACTTGTTGATGATCAGTTTCCAAAGAGCGATAACTATCTTGTTTTACTAATTGGCTGCTCGTCATGCTTCCTTGAGCATCGTAATAAACTTCCGCTTGGGAAACTTCTGTTACTTCCCCAATATCAAGGCGAATTTCTCGCTGTCCCTCTGTGGCAACTTGCAGAATTAAAGCTTCAGAACGCGCCCCTGGATACTTTGCCCCTTTTTCGATCAAAGTTAAATAAGAATAACTTTTGCTGTGGGGTTCCCAAAGACGAATAGCATAACTGTGACGCAGATAATCATCAACTGCTGCCATTTCACTTAAAGCTAATGCGCCATGTGCGACAGCTTCAAAGGGTTTATCTAACTTTACCTTTTGTCGTCCAAAATAGGAAATCACCAGTTGTTGTACGGCAGGAATTTGACAAGTACCACCTACTAATAATACTTGTTCAATTGTAGATCTGCTGATACCTTTAGAAAGAGCGATCGCTAATACTTCATCTATCGTCTGTCTTAACTGTTCTAATAATTGTTGATTTTCTAAAATTTCGCCTAACTCGTCCCGATGCAATTGCAATTCATGGGACATAAAATTTTCATCGTCAAACCAAGCTTCTTTGGCTTCATCTGTTATCGAAAGTTGGATTTTTACCCTTTCTGCTACTTCCAGCAGATTCATAAAACCGATTTCTCCAACTTCAGCACGGGAGGAAGCGATTTTTTGCAGATAATGTTCAACAATCCATGTGTCAATATCTACGCCGCCAATAAAAGCATCGGATTTGGCGATAACTTCGGCACGCACTACTTGCTGTTCAGATTCAGCGCTGACAGTTCGTACTAAACTTAAATCTAGAGTACCGCCGCCAAAATCAACCACCAAAACTACAGCACCAGGATGCTTGACAGCATAACCAAGGGCTGCTGCGGTAGATTCATCGACAATTTGCACTGCGGGAATATTTAACTTGTTGCCTAAGTTGCGGAACCAGTCAAGATATCGCTCAAATGCACCGACGGGAACTGTGAAAATAACGCTACTAGGTTGTAATTGCTGTTCAACCTGTTGCCAAATTTCCAACAGAAACAGTTCTGAAACCACCTCAGCGCTGTAACTATTACCATCCAACTGTCGCAAAGGTGGGACAAAATCCGCTGCTAAATCGCGTTTGAAAGCTCTAAAACAGCGTTCCGGCTGGGCAAACCCCAAGCGTTTGGCGCGTACAGATTCACCAAAAAAGATGCGATCGCGCCCTTCCACAAATACTAAACTGGGTACAACGCTTACCTGTTCTGCCCCAATTTCAAAGCGGCGCGACATCAAGTCAAATCTCAATGTCCGTGGTTTTTGTGTAATCAAATCGGTAGTACAAACAACAGTGTTGCTCGTACCAAAATCAATTATTACTGTTGTCATTGGTCATTTATCATTGGGTATGGGAAATTGGGCATGGGGCATTGGGCATTAGTCAAAAGAAGTATTTCTGATCTTTTCTATCCCTCACTCCTCTCACTTCCCGCCTCCCGGTAAGGTGCGACTAACTTTCGCAGGGACAAGAATTCGTCCTTGATGCTGATAACCGACAAATCGGATGTAAACTAACTCATCTTCAGTAATATCAGCAGCGTCTGGTTGATGAATTTGAGGATTGTAAGGTACTTGTTCCCAAGGTTTGCCTATCTGTTCGTAACCCCATTTATAGAGGAGGTTATCTAAAGAGGTAAACATCGAAAGTAGATTTTTCGCAGGCAATTCTGGTTTAACGCGCACCATCTGATGGATGCTGGGATAGTTTGTTAACAATGTCTGCAATTGCTTAAATGTCGAAGAACGTATTTCGTCTGTCAGTTCAAGACGCTGCTGCTGCAATTCTTCATGCAGTCGTAAGCCTTCCTGATGCAATGCTGCTTTTTCCAAAACAAGCTGGTGTAAGTTTTGCTCTAAATCTAAATAATTTTGACGAGTTGCTTTTAGTTCCTCCTCTAGCAATTCAATTTGCGTAGACGCCAAGCGGCTTGTCGTTAGACATCGCGCTAGCTCTAACTTGTTAGTTTCCAAGTCTGCTTTGCAGGCGATCGCCGCGTTAATTACTGGAATAATCAAAAGTAACGCCAAAAATCCGATTGCGATCATCAAAACACTTTCCAGAGAAAACATTCCGGTTCCCTGGATGTCTGATATGATGTCTGCGAGCATCTATATCTCTCCTATTGTTGTTTGAGAGACTGTTGTTCTGTTCCTGTCACGTTTTCTTGCCCCTCGTAATAATCAGGAAGCAGTTCTTGAGTTTCTACGTCTCCCAAAGCATCTTCAATTCCAGATGTTGTGCTAGTACAACTTGCACCAGAAGCACCAATCACTGTTTCCGTAATTTTCCCATCTTTGCCAATGCGATATTCAACTTTTTGATACTCTGCCATAAATAAAATATTTATATTTTTAAGGTTTTAAAGCAATACGCAGTTATTCCGTTGTATCACTTTTGCCAGCGAACCGCAATTACCAAATAAGGGCGTTAGAGCTTTTGCTAATATACCAAAACAAATGTACTATATCGAATAAGATTGCACAAGCATGAAAGAAACCGAGTCAAAGTATAAATGTATTATTTACTACTATAATCACGTAAAAGAGGCGCTACTTTAGCAAGCTGGTAATTAAATTAGAACAGAGTTTTTGGGAACCCTAACTGAGACTTGAAAAATAAATCAACATGACTAACAATCAAAATCAACCCAGAGATTATGATGCAGTTTTAGGAGGACAATCGCCGCTTCCTATAGATGGACTTGTTCTCGGAGGAATTGAGAGTATTAAACGCTGTTTATCAAATCCTGTGGCTAATGTGCGAATTGCTGCACTCAGCGAAGCCTTAAAATATGGTGATGCAGGCTTGGATGTCTTGATTCAAGCATTACAAGATAAATCGAGGTTAGTGCAGCGTTTTGCTTATCGAGTATTGAAGCAAAGAACAGAACCGCAAGTTTTACAAGCTTTGCAGATATATAAACCTTGGAACTTGGAAGAAAGATTGAACGAATATCAAGGGTATGCCGTTACTCAATTTGCTAATCAGCAAGTTGTAGAGTTTGATCAAAATATAGGTATTGCCGAACCTGTTAACAATGCTTACGCTCTTAGATGTAGATATGATGATAATGAGCAGAATTTATGGAGTCAACTGAGTAGACTTCTGCAAGAATCCAACGCTAACAAATTAGAAGCTTTAGTCTTTGGTTTGTGGCCGGAAGCTTATGAAAGGGATTCAAGTAGTATTGTCGAAGCTTTAGTTAATGCCAAAAAATATTTAATTAATCTCAAAGCTGTTTTTATTGGTGATATCGAACCTAGTGAATGCGAAATTTCTTGGATCCAACAAAGTGGTATAAGTCCGATTTTGCAAGCTTATCCCAAACTCGAAATTTTACAAGTTCGTGGTGGGGAAGGTTTACATTTTAGTCCACCAGTCCGGCACAATCATCTGAAAGCATTAATTGTGGAAACTGGAGGATTAAGTCGAGATGCTGTCGCCCACATTTGTAATATGAATCTGCCAGCATTAGAACATTTAGAATTATGGTTCGGCAGTGAAGATTACGGCGGAGACTGTTGGGTTGAAGATATACATTCGATTCTTTTTGAAGATAAGTTTCCCAACTTAACTTATTTAGGGTTACGCAATAGCCAATTTACCGATGAAATAGTCAATGCTATTGTATCTTCTCCAATTATGAATTGTATTAACGTACTTGACCTTTCAATGGGAACGTTGAGTGATGCGGGTGCTGAGGAATTGCTAAATTGTCAAGCTATCAATTATCTTGACATTCTCAATGTTTCAGAAAGCTTTTTGTCTCAGGAAATAATTGAGAAATTATCTAGTTTGGATGTGCATGTTTTGGCAAATCAGCAGAAAGAGGAAAATGATGATAGCTATATTCACAGTCGCTATTGTTCTGTTGCCGAGTAATTGAACGCTAGGTGTACCGTATTTAATTTTAAATATGAATCTAATCAATTTAGGAAATCTTAGATGAATAATAATCAAAATCAACCCGGAGAATTTGACGTAGTACTTGGTGGAGAAGCACAAAGTCAAAATTACGCTGTAGTTTTAGGAGGATTTGAAGGAGTTAAAAATCGTTTAAATAGCGAAGATGATGAAGTCATAATTACAGCACTTGAAGATGCACTTAAATATGGTGACGCAGGAGTAGATTTGATTATTGAAGCCTTATATAACTCTTCAGAAGCAATACATGACTGTGCTGTTTATTTACTACACAAAGCAGGTATTAAAGGAAAGCAAGGATTACTATATTATAATCCTTGGTTAGTTTTTACTATATTTAAAAATTGGGAAGATAGTTATGACAAGAGAATACATGACACGATAGGAATTGCCTATACAGCAAGGGATAAAAATAATTTATTATGTTTGCTGCAAAACTCAAAAGCTAAGTCTATAGAAGCAATAAAATGCGAAATGTATTATAAAAATCCAGACACTAAAACCGCTTTTAAAGATTTCATTAACACACTGGTTAATAGTCGTGAATTACTGATAAGCTTAAAAGCATTATTAATTGGAGATTGTTGCGATTTAATAAATATAAAATATAAAAAATCAAATATTAAAGTATGTAGTATTCATCCTCTGCTGAAAGCCTATCCTAACTTAGAATTACTCCACATCCGGGGTCGAATGCTTGAGGAAGATATTCTAAAACCTGAACTAAAGATAGTACAAGTCCGGAATAATCAAAATAATTTCAATGTTCCTATTAAACCGTTAAAACATGAGAGGTTAAAAACTTTGATTGTTGATGCTGATGGTATATCTAATGATAATCTTATAAAAGTTTGTCAATTATATTTACCTTCTCTAGAGTACTTTGAGTTATGGCTAAGTAGAAGCGATTTAAGCAACATTAACCTCGATAGTTTAGTCCCTGTGCTTTCGGGTCAGTCGTTCCCTAATCTAGCGTACTTAGCCATAAGAAAATGTGGGAACATGAGTGAAATTGCTCAGGCTATAGTTAACTCTCCAATTATAAATAACTTGAAAGTACTTGAGTTAACAGATGGAAATATAAGTAATGGGGATGTTTTATTAAATTCTCCAGCAGTTAATCGTCTACATACCCTTAATATCTCTGCAAATCGTTTACATAAAAATACAATTGAGCAATTTTCTGAGTTGAAATGTCGAGTAATTACAGATTCTCAGTTTAGCGATCGCTATTACTCAGTCTGGGAATAGACTAAAGCCAAAATCACCATTTGTCAATCTATCAAAGTAGCGAATATAACAATAGAGACAATATACAACCCAAGATGAACAATAATCCAAATCAACCAAGAGTTTATGATGCAGTACTTGGTGGAAAAATACCTCCTCCATTAAGCGGTGTAGTTTTGGGAGGACTTGAAGGAGTACAAAATCGATTGCAAAGTTCGGTGGTTGAAGCGCAGGTTTCGGCGCTGTCTGAGGCTTTGAATTACAGTGATGTAGGTTTGGAGATAGTAATTCAAGCCCTACATAATCAGTCAGGACAGGTGAGATTATCAGCTTATAATATTTTGCGATCGCGCCCGACAAACCATCCTAAATTTACACATTTTTTACAAAATTCAGAAAATCTAAGATGAATAATAATTCAGATAAACCTAGAGAATTTGACGTAGTACTTGGTAGAGAAACATATCCTGATAGTCGTGTGATATTAGGAGGAATTGCAGGAGTTAAGAATCGGTTAAAAAGTGGAATTTTTGAAGTACAGGTTGCTACACTTGCTGATGCATTAAATTATGGAGATATAGGTTTAAATTTGGTGATTGATGCCTTGCAAGATTATTCACATAAGATTCACCAAATTGCAGTTGAACTATTGCAAGAAACAGAAGGTAAAGGTAAGCAAGCACTTTTCGGCTGTGAACCTTGGTTATTTTTTACAACTTTAAAAGATTGGACATCGGAAAATTTTAATCCGAAATTTGGTATCATCAATCCAGAAGAGACAGCCTACATAGTAAATACTGAACAATTAAAGTTACTACTACAAGACCCACAAGTTAGTCAAATTGAAGCTTTAATTTGTCATTTATCTCGGTACAACTGTTATTACGAAGTTAGCCAAGATTTTTATAGTTACGTTGATACTCTTTTTGAAGCGCGTCAGGAGTTAACTCATCTGAAAGCTTTCTTTATAGGTGATTGTCGAGATAATCACTATAAAAAATCTTATATAGGCGTGGGGGATATAACTTTAATATTAGAAGCTTGTCCTAATCTAGAAGTGCTACATATTCGTGGTTGTTGCAACGAACTAGAATGTGACAAACTACTACATAATAATTTGAAAACTTTAATTATTGAGACAGCAAATATTAGTGATGTAGCCATTTATCGCCTTTGCTCACTCGATTTACCAGCGTTAGAGTACTTTGAATTATGGATGGGTAGAACTTCTGAACATAGCTCTGATGATACTATTGATAGTCTCAGACCAATACTTTTTAGTGAATCATTTCCTAATTTAAAGTATTTAGGTTTGCATAGCGATTATGCTGATGCAATAGCCGATGCGATCGCACAATCTTCCTTCATGGCTGAATCTCCCATTCTTGCAACCCTGGAAGTACTAGATTTATCAATGGGAAATTTAACAGATACAGGTTTGAACGCTTTGATTGAATCAGAAACAATCATTAATTTACATACCCTCAATATTGCTCACAACTATGTATCAGAAGAATTTATTCAGGAGATTAAACAATCATCCTTAATTGATTGTTTATTGATTGCTCATTCTCAAGAAAAAATATATGAAGGATATAGCCCTTCTCGCTATTCTGCGTTACACGAATGAAAAATTTTATATATACAAATTTTTACTTATAAATTAGAAGTAGCCAAAATGAACAATAATTCAAATCAACCGAGACAATTTGACGCAGTACATGGTGGCGAAGCACCTCCTCCTGTTAGTGGTGTGGTATTAGGAGGGATTGAGGGGATAAAAAGTCGCTTGAAAAGTTCAGTTATAGAAGTGCAAGTTGCTGCACTTTCTGAAGCTTTGAATTATGGGGATATGGGTTTAGATTTAGTGATTGATGCTTTAACAAGTTCTGCAAGTAAGATAAGGCATTTTGCAGCGCGGTTATTGAAGCAAAGAGGGGGAGAGAAAGGAAAACAGGCGTTGTTAGATTATGATCCCTACCATGCTTTCAGCACAATGACAGATTGGTTGGTTGAAGAATTTAATTCAAACGTAGGTATTACAAGTCCCGTAAATACAGCTTATAATCTAAATTTACAACTAGACTGGCAGATTTTGAATACCAAAGTTAGATCAATAGTAAAATCTGACTCTGGACTGTCAAGTTTTAGGTCAGAAAGGCAGCGTCTTGATAAAGAAGAGTCTACCAAAAAATTCCAAATATTTCTCAATAGTCCCCAGAGTCACAAAACCCAAGCTTTACACTGTAACTATCCTAGTCACTGTTTTATAGACATTTTTATTGAAGCTAAGAATCAACTTAGCAACCTTAAAGCATTATTTTGGGGCGATCCTCAAAATGATCCTTACAAAGATAGGTCTAAGCATAAATTAACCAGGAATATGAGCCTCATTCTAGAAGCTTATCCAAATTTGGAGGTTTTTCATATACGTGGTAGAGCTGACGGAGATAACTACGATCCTTTAGGTTCGTGTTTGACATTTACTCCATTGGAACATATGCATTTGAAAACGCTAATTATTGAAACTAAGGTTTTACCAGAATCGACATTTAATGAGATTGTTAATCTTAGTTTACCAAATCTGGAATATTTAGAACTTTGGATAGGAAGGTCTGGATTTGATTCAGTTAACTTAATTCCAATAATTTCTGAACGGTTTCCGAAACTGAAGTATTTAGGTATACGAAGTTGTGAACATGCTAATGAAGTAGCCAAAGCATTAGTAAGTTCTGCTTTAATAAAACGCTTGAAAGTTCTCGACCTTTCAATGGGAGAAATGACAAATGAAGGAGTTGAATATATTTTAAATTGTTCTGCGATGAACCAACTTCACACCCTTAATCTTTCTATGAATTACATTTCAAATACTGAAGTATTAAACCGACTTGTGTGCCATGTTATTGCACAACCTCAAGATAATCAATATGGCGATCGCTATAGTTGTTTATACGAATAAAAATATATCAAAAAATGCCAAGCTTTATCCTCATCGCCAACCCTGGAAATCGCCGTGTCGGTTTCCTCCAACAAGCATTAACCCATTTCAATTTACCACCAGCCACCGTAGTAGATTACGCAGACTTGATTTCAGGTAAACAAACTCTCGAACAATTTAACGCACCCAACACTATTATCCGCTTCGATTCTCCAGAAAAGAACTTTGATATCGATAAAGCGATCATCGCCGCAGGTTTCAACGTATCAGATAACCGACAATATCAACGCATTAGTCCTAGCGAAGCTATGGAATTAGAATTCGACAAAGGACTCATCCTCTACCCGCGACAGTGGTATTTAGGTTGGCGCTATCTCCTGCAAAAATGGGAATCTCAACTTACTCCTCTCCAGGGGTACTTCATGAACCATCCGCAAGACATTACTGTAATGTTTGACAAACCAGCTTGTCACGAAATATTCAGCCGTTACAATATTCCTGTTGCGCGATCATTAGGTAAAATTCACAACTACGCTCACTTACGCGAACAAATGCAAACGCAGGGAATAGAACGAGTATTCGTCAAACTTTCCCACGGTTCCGCCGCTTCTGGAGTCGTTGCTTACCGTGCAAATTCACGCTTTGAATCAGCTATTACCACCGTCGAACGAGTGCGAGAAAATGGGCAAACCCTGCTTTACAACTCCCGGAAAATTAAGCACTATACTCATCACGAAGAAATTGCAGATATCATCAACATCTTGACAGCAGAAGGCGTACAAGTTGAAGAATGGCTACCTAAAGCACATTTGCAAGGATGCGGTTTTGATGTGCGTGTGGTAGTTATCAATGGTGAAGCACAACATATCGTTGTTCGCCTTGGTAAAAGTCCCATGACAAATTTACATTTGGGGAATGAACGGGGAAATACTGAGGAATTTCTAGCAAAAGTTGGTGTAGAAAACTGGGAGATGATGAAGCGAACTTGTAAACAAGCAGCAGCATTATTTCCTAATACTTTATATTGTGGAGTGGATTTATTAATTTTACCAGATTGGAAAACTCATGCAATTTTGGAGATTAATGCTTTCGGTGATTTATTACCGGATATTTTGTGGAATGGAATGGATACTTATACGAGTGAAATTAAAGCGATCTTGGCAATATAAATCTAGGGTACGACTATAAATTAAGATTAACCAAAATGAATAACAATTCAAATAAATCGGGAGAATTTGACGCAGTACTTGGTGGGGAAGCGCCACCTCCTCTTTATGGTGTAGTTTTAGGAGGAAATAAAAAGGTAAAAAGTTTGATTTTAACAGAATCTTTAGACAGAATATTAAAAACCTTAGAAGAAAAAGATCCAGAAATTGCTTCGCTTTTACAACCAGGTTTAACTCGTAAAGATTTTTTTTATTGCTATGTTTAATATGAATGAAATCGTCGGAACTCATGACATCTTATTTATCACCTTAGACACATTACGTTACGACATAGCCAAAGATTTACTTGCACAAGAACGCACTCCAAACTTAGCAAAAGTACTCCCTAAAACAGGTTGGGAAGAACGCCATTCACCCGGAAACTTCACCTACGCTTCTCATCATGCGTTTTTCGCAGGCTTTTTACCCACACCTGTAACGCCTGGAATTCACCCCCGCCTTTTTGCTTTGGGATTTGAAGGAAGTACCACTACAACTGATACAACTTGTGTGTTAGATACCTCAAATATTGTTAATGGATTAGCTGCTAAGGAATATCATACAGTTTGCATTGGTGGAGTTGGTTTTTTCAACAAACGCAACCCTTTAGGTAATGTAATTCCCTCAATGTTTGCCGAAAGTTATTGGAGTCCAGAATTAGGTGTTACTAATCCCAATTCTACAGAAAATCAGGTAAATTTTGCACGACATATTTTAGAAAAAACGCCAAATAATCAACGCATATTTTTATTTATAAATATTTCTGCCTTGCATCAACCAAATTATTTCTACCTTCCTAATGCAAAGGATAAAATCGACACTATTGAATCTCATGCCGCAGCTTTGGAATATGTTGATCGCCAATTAGCTAAACTCTGGAATATTATACGCCAAAGGCATTCTACATTTTGCATTCTCTGTTCTGACCACGGGACAACTTATGGTGAAGATGGTTACACTGGACATCGACTTAGCCATCCTGTGGTTTGGACTGTTCCCTATGCAGAGTTTATTTTATGAAAATCTCACGCAGAGCTGCAGAGGCGCAGAGTTATTCTTTGCATGAGACTTAAAGCAAATTCTTAACTTGTCATAAAAATCCTTGAAATTCTATGATTAAAACCCAAAATCTTGAATCGAAAATCCAAAATCTAAAAGCTAAAATCGCCCAGTCTCCCTATCAAGCATACGTCTATTCTTACCCCCACAAAACAGCTTACCGTCCCCTGACTCCACTTGTGTATCTCCCGGAACTTTGGGCACAGCAAGATAGACAAGCGCTATTTCTCTACATACACATACCGTTTTGTGAAATGCGTTGTGGGTTCTGCAACCTGTTTACTACAGTCAGCCACAATGAAGATTTTATGAGTCAATATGTCCGCACGTTACAGCGACAAGCGCAACGGATGAAAGCGGTGTTGGCTGATGCGACATTTGCTAGGTTCGCTATTGGTGGCGGAACTCCCACCCAATTACCCATTCAGCACCTCGAAACTATTCTCAATATTGCTGAAAATACGATGGGTGCAAAGTTACAGAAAATTCCCATTTCTGTGGAAGTCTCACCAGAAACCGCAACTGAGGATAAGTTAAAGCTGCTGCGATCGCACGCCGTTGATCGTGTTAGCATTGGTGTCCAAAGTTTCATCGAGTCAGAAGTCTTAGCAACTCAGCGCCGTCAATCCAATACTCAAGTAGAAGCAGCTTTGACAAGGATAAAAGAAGCTGGATTTCCGACTTTGAATATTGACCTAATTTACGGTTTACCCGGTCAAACTGTCAATACTTGGTTGCAATCAATACACGCTGCTTTGCGCTTTCAACCAAAAGAAATTTATCTGTATCCATTATATGTACGACCGTTAACAGGTTTGGGACGCACAGATAAAGAATGGGACGATATTCGTTTAGCTTGTTATCGGGAAGGGCGATCGCTATTATTATCGCAAGGATATACGCAAGTTTCCATGCGGATGTTTCAACGATTAGAAAAGGAACAACCTAACAATCTTTCTCCCTCATCTCCTGTCTACTGCTGTCAAGCCGACGGTATGGTTGGTTTAGGTTGTGGCGCACGTTCATACACTAATACTTTGCACTACTCCAACGATTATGCAGTGGGAGCAAAGGGAATCAGCGAGATTTTACAAGCATATATTCAAACAGCAGATGAGTCATTTGACTACGCGCACTATGGTTTTCAACTAAATGCTGAAGAACAACGTCGGCGATATATTTTGTTATCTTTGCTTTCCGATGAAGGATTAAATTGTGCTAGTTATCGCCAACAATTTGGTGGTGAAGTATACGCAGATTTTCCAGGATTTTCAGAACTGCTTGCTTTAAATTTGGCAATTAATTACGAAGATACTTTTCAGTTAACTGAATTTGGCATTGAGCGCTCTGACACTATTGGTGTGTGGTTATTTTCTGAGAAAGTTCAGGAATTAATGCAGGATTATGAGTTGAAATAGTGGGATTTAAAAAAGATTTGTACAGAAGCGATGAATCATGTTTATACAGATATTTATATTACATCTACCGTTGGAGAAAATATGACAAACAATCAAAATAAACCCAGAGAATTTGATGCGGTACTTGGAGGAGAAGCATCACCTACGACTGATGCTGTACTAGGTGGTGTTGAAGGAATTAAAAAACGTTTAGCAAGTCCTTATGCAGAAATACGTGTAGCCGCTCTTCAAGATACATTGAATTATCAAACAGAAGGGTTAAATTTAGTAATACATTCATTGCATGATTGTTCAAGAAAAGTCCGTCAAGCTGCCTATAATTTATTACGTGATAGAATTGAGCCTCAAGTCAAACAAGTTTTGCAGGAATATAAGTATTGGGACTTAATTGAGCGAATAGATGAACCTTTAAATGAGGGATATATCTATAATACTTTCAAAAACTTTTACAATCGACAAGTTGAGAGCTCTGACCCTAAAATAGGTTTGCAAAATCCTGCTGAAAAAGCTTATGTTCTGGATGATAATGTTACTACTTTCTTAAGAGAACCCGAAGTAAATAAAGTAGAAGCTTTGATATTTAGAGGTTACTATGATTTATGGCGCATTTTATCGCCAGATATTCTAAAAAATATTAAAGCTCTTTTTTACGGACCTTATGACATAGATTACCAAATTTCTTGGACATATATTGAGGATATTAGTCTTATCTTAAAAGGTTTATCTAATCTAGAAATGTTGCTAGTTCGCGGTGGAGATGATAAATCTCCCTGGAAAAAATTCATTTATTTACGCCATGAATACTTGAAAGCACTAATTGTAGAAACTGGAGGATTAGGTCGTAACAAAATTGCTCAAATTCTCTCTCTCACTCTCCCAGCATTAGAACATTTAGAATTATGGCTAGGTACTGATGAATATGGTGGAAACTCTTCTATTGATGATTTAATGCCAATCTTCTCAGGTAATTTATTCCCTGAATTGACTTACTTGGGACTGCGTAACAGTGAATATGCTAATAATATTGCTGTTACTATTGTTAACTCTCCTGTTATTAATAAAATTAAAGTTTTAGACCTTTCGTTAGGAGATTTAGGAGATGAAGGTGCTGAAGCTTTACTAAATTGTCCTGCTGTGAATCAGCTAGATATTCTTAATGTTTCTCATAACTGTTTAACTGAAGAAATGGTTGAAAGATTGAAACTGTTAGATGTCGAAGTTATTGCAGATACAGAAAAGGAGCCAGGCGATCGATATTGTTCTGTTTCTGAATAATCAAACTTAAAAAAATTAATTTGGATATTCAATTAATATGCATCTCATTATCCTTTATCGCGGCCCTTTAATCAGTTGTAACTACGGTTGTGAATATTGCCCCTTTGCTAAACGCCAACAAACAGCCGCCGAATTAGCAATCGATAAACAATCTTTAGAACGTTTTGTCAATTGGATTTCCCAACATCCCCAACATCAATTTTCAATTCTGTTTACCCCTTGGGGAGAAGCTCTAATCCATTATTGGTATCAGCAAGCACTGATAAAATTAACGCAATTGCCCAATGTTAATAAAGCCGCAATTCAAACTAATCTCTCTTGTCAGCTAGATTGGGTAGAGGAATGTAATAAAGATAAATTAGCACTTTGGGCAACTTTTCATTCAGAATGGGTGTCACGCGATCGCTTCTTACAAAAATGCCTCAATCTAGACAACAAAAATATCAAATTTAGCGTTGGAGTTGTCGGTTTTCCCAAGTTTAAAACAGAAATAGCCACTTTACGTCAGGAGTTACCACACCACGTTTATTTGTGGATTAATGCTGTCAAGGCTGAACTTCCTGATTTATCACCAGAAAATCGAGAATTCTTCAAATCTATTGACCCGTTATATGAACTAAATACTCAACATTATCTTAGCTTTGGGCATTCTTGTCAGGCTGGAAAATCAGTGATTTCTGTTGATGGTGACGGCACAATGTACCGATGTCATTTTATTAAAGCAGCAATTGGTAATATTTACGATTCTGACTGGGAAGCAGCTTTGTTTGAACAACCTTGTACCAACCAAACTTGTCACTGTCATATTGGTTACGTTCATCTGGAATATTTAGAAATGAATAAGGTATTTGGTTCTGGTATTTTAGAAAGAATTCCTGATAATTGGGCTAATCAAAATTGTCCAGTAATATAAATATCAAGGTTTATCAATTTGACTACTCCTTTCCTGCCAGAAAATTACCTAAGAAGAAGGAAATTATACTACACTATTAGTACACAGGCAGCATCTACGGAAATCTATGTTAAACAGAACCTTTCAATTAGGCGATCGCCAATTAAATTTAGATTTGTGGCAAAAACTATACTACAAACATCAAAAGCAATACACACGGCAGAGATTGTTGGCGATTAAATATTTGTATGAACATGACGAAAGTTGAGTTTCTTTAATACCTCAATGAGTGGAGGATTTGAGGGAATTGTTATTGAGACTAAAGAGAAGTACGAAGGCCAGATTTGCTACATTGCCAGAGTGAAGTGCTGGGGCCAAGAAGCTCGATTTGGGGGTATTGTGATTGAAACAATGATAGATGATGATTTTTCTAATCACTAGGAAACTGTATTTGGATTATTAACTTATACCCAATGTTTGACTATGGTCTATCAGATTGGATGCGATTGCGTCCATCCAATGGAAACCATGTTATGTAATTGCGTTCTTCAGCACCATGAAATTATTGAATTTTCTCAAATCCAAACCAGTCATTATAGTTTTAGCAATTGCAGTAAATATCACTGTTATTGATGTACATTCTTCTAGTTCAAGTCTTCCCATAGGCAATAGTACAATTACTCAGTCCCAAATAGAGATTCAACTTGTTCACACACTGACTGGACATAAAAAAGTGACTTTTGGTGTTCGAGCAGTTGTGATTAGCCCAGATAAGCAAACTCTAATTAGTGGAGGTAGAGATGATACAATAAAATTCTGGAATTTACGTACTGGAAAATTACTTCGTAGTTTAGAAGCTCACTCAGATGGCGTTACTTCAATAGCTATTAGTCCAGATGGCAAGAGGATTGTAAGTGGTGGGATAAGCACCCCAACAATGAAGGTTTGGGATTTACACACTTTCCTTATGCTTGATAGCGAAAGTGGACATACTCAACCAGTAGAAACGGTTGCTATTAGTTCAGATGGTAGATTGATTGCTAGTGGCAGTGACGATCGCACAATCAAGCTTTGGGATTTACACACGCTTAAGCTGCTTGATACCATTGCTGCACACTCAGGATTTGTGAGTAAAGTTGCATTTAGCCCTGATATGCAAACCCTTGTAAGTGCTGGAGGTGGCGATGACAATACAATTAGGCTGATTGATTTACAAACTAAAAAAACACGCTCTATTCTCAAAGGGCACAAAACCGGAGTTGATGCTATTGCCATTACTCCAGATAGCAAAAAGCTTGTTACTGGTAGTTTTGGTCAGCTAGTTTCTCGAAATCGTGCAATTAGTACTCTGAAATTATGGAATCTTCAAACTGGAAAACTGCTGCATGAGTTTACTGATAATTTTAATTCAGTTGAATCTCTTGCCATCAGCCCTGATGGCAAAATTCTGATCTGCGGCAATTATGATGGCACTATTAAACTGTGGAGCTTAGAGACTTTAAAACTGTTGCACACATTGAGGGATGGTTCCAGTTCTGTTTTAGGGCTTGCTCTGAGCCTGGATGGTAAAATCCTCGTCAGTAGCAATGAGGATAGCACTATACATATTTGGCGAATAAACTAACTGGTGAAAGCGAGGGTTAAACTAGAATACACGTTGCGTAAGTTTTGACCTTCTGCCTCCTTCTAGTATTGTTATTATCTCTCTATCGACCAATACTCTTATTTCTCAATCAAAGCTACACTACCTTTGGAAATTGCTAATATTCTGGGGTAGCAGCACATGATTGATCTCTACACCTTCACCACGCCCAATGGACGCAAAGCCTCCGTAATGTTGGAAGAAGTCGAATTGCCCTACAATGTCCACAAAATTGACATTACTACTCAACAGCAATTTACACCTGAATATGTCGCCATCAATCCCAATAGTAAAATTCCTGCCATTGTTGACCAAGAGACAGGGATTAAAGTTTTTGAATCCGGCGCAATTCTGATTTACTTAGCCGAAAAAACAGGCAAACTCTTACCAACTGACCAAAAAAGCCGTTTTCAAGTCCTAGAGTGGCTGATGTTCCAAATGGGAGGAGTCGGGCCAATATTTGGACAACTTAACCACTTTAAACGCTTTGCACCCGAAAAAATTCCCTACGCCATCGAACGTTATGAAAAGGAAACTTTACGTATTTATGGTGTTTTAGATAAACAACTGCAAGACAATGAATTTATCTGTGGTGACTATTCTATTGCTGATATTGCTACTTATCCGTGGGTAGCGATTTATGAATTTCAAGATTTAACACTTGACAACTACCCAAATCTCAAACGCTGGGTGGACATGGTGCAGCAACGTCCGGCTGTACAACGCGGAATGCAAGTCCCTTAAATACAGAAGGAAGGATGAGTCAACAATCGGGATCTGGTTCTCCTAAGCTTAGAGTGATGCGATCGCTGTTATTAAGCTCAACAATTGGTCTTCCAAGCAAAGCTTACCTGGTCGTCCTGTTTTTTGTTTTGTTTGCTTTAGCGTAGGCGCAGCCCGTCGTAGACATCGCATTACCTCTAACATCTGGTTGAAAGTTTCCTGAGGTACACCACACAAGCGTTTAAAGTCTTCTGGCTTCAGGCTCTTTACTTGTTCATAGGTCATAGATGCTACCCAACTCTAACTTACTTGTCTCACGCATCTAGGACTTTTGCAAGAGGTATACTCTGAGAGTTCCGTCTTGGTCAGAAGTCATAACTCGTAAGTCGGAATATAAATAGATGCAACAAATAAGCGATGCCTGCGGCGGGCTACGCCTACGCATCAGTAGGTTACGCGAAAATGAAAACTTGGAAGAGGCTGCCCGTGCTGTGCTGAAGTACTTGGGGAAGTTGAAGCGACCGTATTTGACTGCGGTGAAAGAGAAATTGTTAGGTTTGATTGAGCAAGAATACGATGTTACAGATTAAATTATAAAAACACCTCGACAATAATAGATACACGTCTTATGATTAGGTAATCAGCTTGATGTTTGGCAAGGCGAAGCGAGGGCTAAAACCCTGGGGGATCTGCCAAAATCGCCAGAACCTTGACAAATGAATAACTACAGCGTTTCAAGAATTCGGAAAGTTGCAAATCACTTGCAATAAGAGCGTCTGAAAATGACCTTTTTTTTTGATTTGCCAAAACGCTTCCCAGGAAGCCTGCTCTGTAACAGTTTCAATACCGAGCGGTTTCCAAAACCAATTACCCCGCAAGGGGACTGAAACAGGCTCAGAAGGCAAATGAAGATGGACGGGAGAAAAGTTTCCAAAACCAATTACCCCGCAAGGGGACTGAAACAATCTCGGGCCATTTCCCTGTCCAATTTCCAGCAAGTTTCCAAAACCAATTACCCCGCAAGGGGACTGAAACCTTCCATCCTGTCGGCGGCTTATCAAAGCTCCGCGCGGTTTCCAAAACCAATTACCCCGCAAGGGGACTGAAACGCAAAACCAACTTAATTAACGAGTTGTTGAATGTGATTGGGATTAGTGATAATGTAATTGCCTCGACATTTGCAGAGGTTTTATCGGCAATTAAATTTTCTTATTCTTCCTGTACTGATTAAGTAAGTATTGTGGATTGCTCACATACATCTCTGTATAACCGCACTGACCACAAATATATGCTGTTAATGTCAAGGTATGAGTTCCTTTAAATATAAGTGCTTCTGGATTATCGTAAAATTCTACTTGCAGATCCTGGCTATTCCCTTGTATGTGGGAGACAATGCGAACGTTGGGAATTATATCTGACGAATCACATTTGATACAAACCATTTGTTCAACTCTTTGTTTCACTGGATACGTCGAAGAAGAATCCTCGGCATTGATTATGCCTGTAGATGTTACTAGAACTGGCTGACCTTTAACACTAGAACGAGCAATTTCGTCAACACCCTGGAATGACCTGTCCTCGATTCCGTCCTTTGATGTACCACAACTCCAGCAGAAGGAGAAAGTCTCTTCATTCTGCTCATGACATTTGCAACATTCCCACATCTGTATTACCTTTGCAAAACAGTTGACGTTAGACAAGTTTAAAAGTGATCGCTTGCTTTTTCAAGTGGGCGAGCTTTTGGTTTCATCTCACTTTTTGGGGTTGCTTTCCTAAGCCACGCTTGAACCTTTTGGTAAGAACTGCGATCGCCTTGAGCTTTGAATAGTTCTAGTGCCACTTGCAAATCTGCGATCGCACCTTGCCAATCGCCTAAGTTTTTGCTGCGTAAATCCTGGGCTAATTGAACGCTATCTGAGTAAGCAAGTCTTTACTTTTTTCTTACCGCCGACTGCGAAAACCCTGTTTACCATTAACTTGGTCAAAGAGTACATCATATTTATCAAACAAGGCGATTCCAGGATTTACAAATATAGTCGGTTCTGCTTGTGGCGAGATACTCAAATTCCAGCGATTAAATCCGTCACGGGTTCCTGGTGTCAAACTGTAATCAAAAATGCCATTAATTCCTACTTTCACAGCATTTGCTGACCCTAATACTCCGGGTTTGAGTTTACCTGCTGTAGAAGCTGACTTGAATTCAGTTAAACCATTAATAGTTCCAGTATCAGCGATCGCTCTGCTATTACACGAATTTTTCGCAGCACTCCCAGCAAGAGTTAAACAAACTTTGCTCAGTCGAGAGTCCCATATTTTACCGGGTACACCATTAATTTCGGGTTGTTGACTCCAAGAAGCCATTTTGAAACCTGCTTGATTCTCGGCAGTTAAACCGAGAATAAGGCTGCCATTGTTGTTACTACCACCATTACCATTAACGATAAATCCGTTATTTAGATTGCCTGATAATTTTCTTAACGGGTTATAGGGAAGTGATTTTTCAAAATAGTTAACACCGACAATTCCAGAAAATGGCACACCACTATTTGCTGAACATTTAGGTTTTTGGGCAGTACACTGGCGATTAGTAACAACCTGTACGGGAACAGGTTCGGTGGTGGGAATTAAACCAAAGCGGACATTAGTATAAACTAATTCTCCTTCCAGGATAGTACCATCACTTAATACCTCTTTGATATTTTGACCTGTTCTTCGGATCAAAGAATTACCTAAAAACTCTTTGGGAACTCTTAGCCCTGCCGACCCTGTATCTAATAAGATACGTTTTGGTTGACCATTTGCGATCGCAACTTCCAAAAAATAGCCGCGAACACGTTGCCCAAGGGAAGGTTTTGGATATAAAGGTAAGGATATGGTATTAAAAGTTGGCTTGCGGGGTGTATTTTGCGAGATATCACGCAACGCTGACTTTTGGAAAAGAGCCGCAAATGCCGACTGGCGTTGCGCTGCTGGTTCCGGGGCAATATCCCAAAGGCTCTCGTAGTAGAAAAATCCGATACCTAAACCGCGTTGTTGCACTGCTTCTACCTGGGATTGGATTTGTGCTATGGAAACTGGGCGATTTCGTAACCCCGCCATAATACCAATACCAGTTGGGATGACTTGTTGGGTTTCTAAAATTTCTGGGCGGGTAATTTGAGCGATAAAACTTTCCACATCATTACGGTACACCTGCATCACCAACTCATCAACAATACCCAACCGTACCCAGTTAAGCCAATCTTGCAGTTGCATTTTATAGGCGAAATTATAATAATTAGGAGCAACTGAAAAAATAGCATTCGGTTTTTTGGCTTTCACGGTTTGGTAAAGGTCTACCATGAAAGCAGTAATTTTATCTGCCCGCCATTTTATCCATGCTTGGGCTAAGGGATTAGGTGGAGGAGGATTGCCAGTTTCTTGAGTATATAGACTTATCGTGTACTTATCGTAACCAAATTCTACAGGTAAACTCGTATGGTCGTCAAATTGAACGCCATCAGCATCGTATTGAGTCATAACTTCCATGACAAGTTCGCGGATAAATTTTTGCACTTCCGGGTGAAAGGGATTTAACCACGCCACTTCACCCGCAGCACTAATTGAAGTTTGAGTGCCATCCCCTTGTTGGGTTAGCCAATCTGGATGCTGTGATGCAAGTTCCGAAGTTAGAGGAACCATGAAACCAAATTCAAACCAGGGTATTGCTAGTAACCCTTGGCTATGGGCTTGAGTAATAATGTCTGCAATTACATCTTGTCCATCTATTCCCTTGAAGAAAAAGGGAATACCCATTTTCTGCATGATGGCGCTGGGATATTGTGTATAACCATCATTCCAGACTATCGGATAAACAGTATTAAAATTTAACTGCCGCAGTTGGTTCATGGCTGCTTGCACCTGTGAACGATTTCTAAAAACGCTAAAATCGTTACCACTTAGCCATACCCCGCGAATTTCCTGACGAGGTTGAGGAGGTAGTTGGGCAACGGCAGGAGCAAAGCTATTGAGTAACAATACTAGAAAAAATGATATTAGACATAATAATGGCAACAGACGCTTTTTCAAAAGCCACGGCGATGTCTCTTGACTCGCCTTACTTAGACCTAGTAGTACCCGTCTGTGTATAGGCTTAAATAGTAAGTTAGTTAGAGTTGCATTAATTTCTCTACTTTTTTCCCAAAACTGAATTGTCATTACTTCTGCTTACTAAATGAGGTTAATTGGTTATATTTAATACCATGTAAACATTAAATTGCTACATCAGGAAAACTGATGCGGTAATTTAGCTGCAAGATAGTTGACGCAGTTATCAGGTTAGTGGTGCCAAATAAAAATGTTTCAAATGTAAGCTGTAATCGAGATTGTGATGAAATTTATTGTTGTGCCATTCCTCAAACCCATGAATTTCAAACCTCACCAAAATACTTTTGACGACAAACTAAGCGCAAGTATTGGGCTGGTCATTGGATTGCTATTTATTGGAGGCGGTTTTTGGGTACGTAACATCATCGCGCACGAAGGTGCAACGTTAAACGAAACACGTGGTACGGTGGTAGACAGCATCAGTCGTCGCGATCGCAGCAGTACGAACAATAATGATAATGAGCAAAAAGAAACCTATGCACCAGTTATCGAGTTTCTAGCCAACGGTAAACGCACTCGCTTTACAGGCAGTTATGAGTCCTACCGCTCCAGCAACGGTCAGATGGTAGTGGTACGTTACAATCCTAAACAACCGATAAGCACTGCGCGTGTGGTGAATCCGCTGGAAGGTTTAGTACCTTGGGGAATGTTTGGTATGGGTGGGTTAGCTGTGGTTTTTAGCGTGGGCACACTGTTGCCTGTACGCTGGTCTTCAGGTAAGTGACTATAGATTTGGTCAGTTAATATTGCTCAAAATAGAAATGCGATCGCCTTGCCGCCGACTTATATAGTGTCCGGCTAAATACTTATCATTTAGACCGCAGTTTTTGCAAAGGGAAAGAGGCCTTTGGAATTTTTGCACAGATGCGGTAATCATTAAGTGATTAACCGGACTTGATATTACTTACACAAAAGTAGTAGGGGAGCAGTTGTCTTGGTAGTCATTGGACTATTTTGATTTTCGTGCTGACTTTGGCGGCGTTCGGTGTGCGCCAAAATATTTCTCACTGCGGTAACGCAACCACACCCGCAACACTTGCGGAATCTGGTCTTTTTCTTCCTTAGTCAGAGTTTTGTAAAGGGCTAAGGCGCGATCGCGTTCGCCCCGACAAGCAGCATTGTTGTGAGCATCCCAATAACTGCGGGCTACTCGAATCCGCCGACAGACTTCTTTAATCAGCGCGTCTCCCGTAAGTGGAATGTCTTGCTTGGTCATACTCAAATGCTATAAATTTCTAATGCCATCCTAGCGAGTCAAATTTATCTTGACACTTCAACCGCCCCGAAATACAAAGGACGGGCAAGATGCTTATCCCACAAAACTAGCAAAATCATCCCGCATTTATGCAACACCCGATATTAAACCCTTCTAAGCCTTGTAAATTGCTGAAGGTTTTGATAATGCTTGTAATTCTTCCCAAGAATAGTGAGGGGGTAGTTCAATTGGTTTATGATTGGCTCCTAATCCTAATCCTCTTGTCGGCTGGATTTCTTCAATTAATTCTTCAGCATACTCTATCAGCTTATTGGCTGCAATGCCACCAGTAATTGCCCCTGCAATCCCACCAATGGCAGCACCTACTTTACCACCAATGGAGCGTCCCAATGCGGTTCCGGCAACGCCACCTCCCACAGTACCTAGACTTGTAGCCAATGGATGGGATTGTATTCCTTCTGACTCGTCCTGTTGAGATTGAATTTGTGGTTGCTGTTGTGGTGTAATTTGCTGTTCATCATTTGTCATCATGTTTGCCCTTTTTATCTTTACAAATAAATAATCACTATTGCGATCGTTTAGCTATTATGCATTAGCGAAACGCTGCTGCAAGCAAATCGCCAACGCGCAACGCATTAGCCATAATCGTTAATGTCGGGTTAGCACCTGAATTTGAAGGAAAGAAACTACTATCTACCACGTAGAGATTATCGACATCATGGGTACGGCAATTGAGGTCAAGGACTGAGGTTTTGGGATCTGTACCAAATCGACAAGTACCACATTGATGAGCAACTGCTTGTTCAGGTATTTGAGTGCGGGGATAAATGCTAAATGGCAAAACGCTTTTAGCCGAATGAGAAATTGACTTGAGTACAGATGTCCAACGATGAATTAAGCGATCGCTTGCTTCAATATTGTTCAATGTATAATCAACATGAATCCGATCGCCCACCACACGAATCCGATTATTTGGGTCTGGTAAATCCTCTGTTTGCAACCACCAACCAACTGCTCGCTCGGCCAACAAATTTCGTTCAAAATGAGGAATCAGGTTGATAAATGGAGCCATTAATGGTGGAGCCTCTGCGGGAATCATATCCGCTAGTACATTGCCAGTATTTTGCACCATGCCCATTGGATAAGGAAAATCCGGCTCTCCCCAGTAAAAATCGTTGACAGCGATCGTCTTTTGAAATTTGGCGTGATTCACCTCTAAGTGTATGGAAACTATAGCGGTTTCCAGCTGTTTCATGTAATTCCGTCCCACCTGATCGGAACTATTTGCCAATCCATTGGGATGTTTATCGTTAGCAGAACGTAACAGCAAGGCTGCTGAGTTAATAGAACCACAAGCAACAACGACAATATCACTTGTAAACCAATGTTTTTCCCCGGCAATTTCAGTTTCTACCCTCGTCACTTCTCGCCCCGACTCACTTGTATGCAGCCGCAAGACTTTGGCATTAGTTAAAAGGGTAAAATTTGCATACATCTCGCGGCTAGGACGAATGGCGTTAACATCGGCATCAGCTTTCGCGTGTACGAGACAAGGGTATCCATCAAAAGTATCGCAACGAATGCAGAGACTCTTGGTGCGATCGCTTTCATTAAGCTTTAATCCCAGTGGTAGATGAAATGGGTAATAACCTAATTCGCGGATGCCATCAGCAAGGGACTGCATATCCGGCTCATGACTCACTGGTGGATAAGGATATGGTTCGCTGCGAGGTGGTTCCGTTGGGTCTTCTCCTGCTTGACCATGCACGTCATACAGCTTTTCTGCCTGTGTGTAGTACGGCTCAAAGTCTGAGTACTTGAGCGGCCATTCTGGAGAAATTCCTTGCTTGTGAATTACCCTTTCAAAATCTCGCTCCCGAAATCGAATTAAGGCTGCACCGTAGAGTTTAGTATTGCCACCAACCCAGTAACCTGTCTGAGGCTTAAAAACTTTGCCTTCTTTGTTATACCAATGCTCATCGGTGTGGTAACGATGTTTTTCATAGACTTCCTGGGGATTCCAGTTATCTTTTTCTCTCGGTAAAAAGTCGCCTCGTTCCAGCACGAGAATTTTTTTACCTGTAGGTGCGAGGCGGTGAGCTAATGTACCTCCACCGGCTCCCGTACCGATAATGATGATGTCGTAGCGCTCAGTGATGTTTGTCATATATGTCCTAGCGCTTACTACTAACTTCAGGCTGTCCTTTCTGAATCAAATCAACTATACCACGCCGTAATTCATCAACAGTTAGCATCTGGTTCGAACGCATCAATTCTGAAATCGCTGCTGTTTCTGTATCTTGATGGCTGGTTGCAACTGCCAAGACTTGATTGTTTTTCAGATAAAAAACTATAAATTCCTGTTTTTGTAAATCCCCATCTACAATTATTTCATCCCAACTTTCGGCGTGTCCGATGTAGCGCAACGGAAAGTCGAATTGCATTGTCCAAAACAAAGGAAGCCCTCTAAATTTGACTGCTTTCCCTGTCATGTTCTGAGCGGCAATTCGTCCCTGCTGTGCTGCGACTCGCCAATGTTCGACGCGAATCGATTCATTTGTCCGCCAATCAGGATAACAAGCAATGTCACCTGCGGCGTAGATGCCATCACCTGCACGCAAGTATTCATCAACAACAACACTGTTATCTTTGGGATGCAAATCGATACCCTGAAGAAAGTCTGTTGCAGGCTGTACGCCAATTCCGACAATTACTATATCTGCTTTTAAGCGATCGCCATTATCTAAAATTACAGCTTCAACCTTGTCGCTACCCTCAAATTGCACCGCTTTTCGCTCAAATTTAAAGGAAACGCCCTTTTCCTCATGGACTTGCTGAAATAGTTTGCCAATTTCTTCGCCCAGGATTTTCTTAAAAGGTACAGAATCCGGTGAAACAACAGTTACTTCTAAGCCATGTTGCCTCAGCCCAGCTGCCGCTTCCATACCGATAAAACTGGAGCCAATGACTACCGCTTGTCCTTTTTGCTTGCTGATTGTCAAGATGCGATCAGTATCATTAAAACTGCGTAATGTCAAAATGTTTTGCAAGTCTGCACCGGGAATATCTAACTGGCGTGGTTTTCCTCCTGTTGCTACTAGTAAGGCATCATAGGTTAATGAATCACTAGACGTTCCGGCGTCGCTATCGGTAAAGGTAATCGTTTTATTCGTGGTTTGTACCTGTTCAACTCGCTTGTTCAACAGTACTTCAATCGCGTGTTCTTTAAAGAAATCAGGCGATCGCAAGGGCATTTCCTCTGCGGATGTCTTACCAATGAAGTAGTCTTTAGTCAGCTTGGTGCGATCGTAGGGTAGCCTGTTATCTTGAGTAATCATCACGATTCGCCCTTGATATCCAGCTATTCGCAATGTTTCTGCGGCATGGACACCTGCCGCTCCTGCACCTAAGATGACAAATGTCCGCCCATCAACATTAGGGTCGAATTGCGCCATTGCGGGCGATCGTAATCCGTTAGTTTCCTCTGGTACGCTGACAATGACATTTTCACCTTCAATGCGTACTTTATAACAAGCTAAAGCATCCAAACCAGGTGGCTCTTGTTGGTCGCCAGTTGTTACGTCATAATAGGCATTGTGCCAGGGGCAAACAACATGATGTCCACTCAGTACCCCCTCAGCCAGTGGCGCTTTATAATGAGTGCAGTGTGCGCCGACAGCATAATACTTTCCATCTATACGACTTAATAAAATTTCTGTCTCGCCGACAGACACTTGTCGCATTTCGCCATCATTTAGATCGTTGATGTTACCAACAACTGCTTCTATCTGTTTCATAATCAACTTTCAAATTAAGAATGAGAGTTATACCAATTCTTTCAAATTTGATCACATAATATTAGTCTGAGTTGGGCTACAAGGTTTTACACCATTTCATTACGAATTGATATAACAATAAATAACTGGCTTACTGTTAGTTTCTCAAACACCTCCTTTGCTCACAAACTTACAATCGACCCACCATCTACCCGATAATTAGAACCAACCACAAAGCTTGATTACTCAGAGCAAAGGAATGCAATCACAGCTGCAACTTCTTCTGCTTTCCCACGTCGTTCAATTTCGATGTTCCACATTTTACTTTATGTCACAAAGTCTGATTTTTTCAACTTGTCAATGGTATATCTCTTAAGATGATAAATTCAGCCTTTAGACATAGATAAACTTAAAAAAATTGTTCTTGATGAAAAATTGGAAAAAAACTTGATAAGAGATGGATTGCCATAACCTTGAGTTACAGCGGTGTTGCCAATCAAAAAAATTTAGCTTCTACCCAAGGGATTAATTGTTGTTTATGTCTAAAGAGAGGCTAGTATTTTATTTAAGTTTTATTTTTGTTTATATATTATGTAAATTAAGCATATTTAATATTTATAAAAATGCGGAAAAATTTTATAAATATTACTTTTTAAATTGGTATTAACTTGAACCTGCCATTGATCGCCAGTAACCAAGTTAAATAACAGGAGATTCTTATGCCTGAAGCCATTGAGATTTCTGACGATCGCATCTGTGCCTTAGTACGCCCAGGTGCTTCACTGCAAAAACTTACAAACGGTGCAGTCCATAGCGAAGGCCCTGTTTACTTCCACGAAGATGATAGTGTTGTGTGGAGCGATGCTCACGGCAACCGCCTGTTGCACTGGAATTCTACCAACAACGTTAGTGTTATACGCGACCCATCTGATTACCAAAGCGGTAATTACCGCGACTTGGAAGGTCGTCTAGTTGCTTGTTCTTCTGGACTGCGTGCTATTATCCGACGCGAACACGATGATGAATGGAAGGTTTTAGTCGATCGCTATCAGGGTAAACGCCTGAATAGTCCAAATGATCTAGTAGTCAAAAGTGACAACACGATTTGGTTCACCGATCCCCCTTATGGGATCACCGAACCAAACCAAGGCTACGGCGGCGAACAGGAACAACCTGGAAGTTATGTGTACCGCTTTAACCCTACGACTGGTGAGATTTATCCTGTAGTAACGGATATGGTGCGCCCGAATGGGCTGGCTTTCAGTCCAGACGAAAGTTTATTGTATGTTTCAGATACAGCTGCGTTTAATATTCCTGGCGGGCCTCATCATATTCGCGTCTACGAAGTTGTAGATAATCGCCATGTCAAAAATGGGCGTGTGTTTGCAGTCATCGATCCAGGACAACCGGATGGATTTCGGGTTGACGAACATGGCAATATTTTTATTAGTTCTGAAGACAGCGTACAGGTATACGCCCCAGACGGAACTAAGCTAGGAAAAATTCTTATCCCGGAGACAAGTACTAACCTAACTTTTGGTGGTAAGGAACGCGATCGCTTATTTATCACAGCTGGTCATTCTTTATATGCTATCGACCTTAATACCCGTGGTGTACAACTATGATTTATCAATTTGGGCTGGGTGTAGCGATCGCCTTTTTTCTGGCTGCATTTAGTTTCCCCCAACTAGGCCCACACTTATTGAGTTCACTCTCTTTTGTGTATTCTGACGGATTTCCCGGATTGGCACTTTTGCTACTCAGAGTCAGTGTTGGCTGGTTGTTTATCCTACACGGATATCCCAAGATAACGCATCTGCAACAGTGGGCTGATGCTCTAAAAACGCCTGTCTTTCTTTGCTTTTTATCGGCTGCATCGATGTTAGGTGGCGGAATTTTTCTAATCATTGGATTCCTGACACTCTTATCAACTTTCCCAATTCTCTGTTCAATGATTTTTGCGATATATTTAGACATTTCTGGAAGTAAGCCTTTTGTCGCCCAAGATCCATACTTAATTCCTGAACAAGAGTATAAAGGCCCTTTAGGAAAAGGTGAACCGCCAAGTTGGGAAAAAGCGTTTATGTACTGCGTTATGCTGATTGCGATCGCAGTTTTAGGCCCTGGTGCTTATTCACTTGATGCTTTAATTTTTGGACGCTGAAACAGACATTATTTATCAAGACGCTTGGCTTTATGAAAAATTGAAGGCTAGAATTTATTTCCTAGCCTTTTGTCTTTAAGACATTTTGCAATCAGGATATTAGTAAACCATTTTATTTAAGAGCGGCTAAAGTCCGGCGTCCAATTATTCCGTCTGCTCTTAATCCTTTAGACTTCTGAAATTTCATCACTGCTACACGAGTCTTACCATCAAAGACACCAGTCACACTTGCTGTATAAAATCCTTGTTGCTTTAAAGAATTCTGAGCATTTTTCACTGTTTCTCCCCTGCTGCCTACTGTTAATACAGTACCAGTATTACGCTTTGCCATATTATTGGACTTGTGCATAGTACTAGCCTTATGCATTGCATTAGGCTTTTTCATAGTATTGCCTGGCTGAGGATTTTGGGCAATGTGAGTAGCAGTAGCCGTTGTATTTTGGCTTTTATTATTAGTTAAAGAGTAAGCAGGCAAAGCAGCCGCTAGAGTCAAAGCAGGGAGCAAAGCAAGTATTTTCCAATTCATCTTCTTGTTCCTTCCAACTGTATGAGATTTTGCAATTTCTATTTGAAGAGTCATCTTTATATAAGGGACTGCACCTTAAGTAATTCTCTTCTGTAGATTCTGTATGTGGGTTGAGTCTGAGACTATTTCCCAAGCCAGAGCTATAGCATTACACGTTGTATTGACAAAGCTATTGCAAAATTGTGACAAAAGGATGACTAAATGTATTAAAATTTATGTCGCCCGAAATTGCGCCCTGATTTATGAAAATTTCCCTAATATCATTCTGCAATGAGTAAAATTGTATGTTTGTCAGGATCTTTTATTAAATAACCTTGCTTATGAGAAAAAGAGCTATCTACAATCGGTATCTGATTCTGCCGTAGCTTATCTATTAGCTGCTCAATATCATTGGTAACAAGCTCAATTTGTACACTTGCAATATCGCAACTTTTCCAGTCACTTGGTATCGGACGGCCCTTTCCAGGCAAAATGTAGTCTAACAATTCAATTCCTACACCATTTTCAACTGGTTGCAGTGCTGTAATTCTCACTTTCGCTCCTGGTAAGTTATCCAAGCGAGTTTGAGTTGCACGCCAGTTGAGACTGCGACTATCAATTTGCATTCCCAGAAGGTCGCAGTAAAAGTGTAGACTTTGCTCGGTGTGAGAAACTGCGATCGCACTATGATCGATTCCCAAAAACAAGCTATGACTGTTTTGATGCCATTTATCTTTACCTTTATCAGGCGGAAACCAAATTAACTCTAAATCATGACCATCAGGGTCTTTAAATTTAAAGGCGCGGACACCACCAGATGTTTCATTATCAGATAAGATTGTCTGCGGTGCAACTGAAATTGATTCAATCGGAAATGAACGTAAGTGAGCATAAGCGCGATCCATATCACTTACTACAATTGCGAAATGTTGAAACCACAGGTCATTACTTTGTGAATCGCTGGGAATGGGTTTACCCTGAATATTGAGATACTCTATCAACTCGATAAATTCATCTCCAAGTTGTAAGGTCACAATGCGAACTTTTGCTTCGGTTACATCTTCTGTGCTGAAATTGTGCCCTTCAACAGTAATATCAGAAACTAGTTTAAAGTCCAGTGCTTCTTGATAGAAATTTAAAGAGCGATCGCAGTTTGTTACTGTTAACCCAATAGCTCGAATTCTTTGCACCTGTTTCTTACTATGAGTAGGCATAGTCATCAATAAAAGCCCCTTTTATCCTTCAGTCTCTAATCTTTTTTCTCTTCATTTCCCAACATTTTCAATAATTTTCTTGCAGCTAAAACGCCTATAACTCCTGCACCAACCACTTCCACCGCTTGAACAACTTTTTTGCCTACATTATTAGGGTCAAGGTGATGGTGAAAAATTTCTTCATCCAGCCAATCACTAGCAGCTTTGAAATCATGAATTGGAGTTGGTAATAGCGTTAAATAAGTGCCTTGACGGATTAAATGCCCGGATTCGCCTGTAATTTCCAAAACGTTAAAAATATTAGCAGCAGCATCATTTAACCCTAATTTTAAGAGAGTTCCGCGTATATTTACCCTTGCTGGTTTGAGGTCTTCGCCCAACGCTAATGCTTTCAAATTTTGGGCAATATTGGCTCCTTGCTGATAAGCAACTTGGGCTGTTAGCGGCAGTGATTTATTCTCAACGGCTGCACAATCTCCGCCTGCAAAGACTTCTGGAAAGTCAAGTAGTTGCATTGTAGGAGTAACTATGGGGCGATCGCGACGATCCCGATGTTCTTGGGAAATTGGTAAATCTTTAATCAGTGGATGAATAGAAGTACCAGCTGTCCAGACTGTGGTGTACGTTGGTAGTGTATTAACTTGATTATTGCTCTTATATTCAATTGCATCAGGGTGAACAGCAGTAGCTTCTGCTCCCATAAGAATTTCAACTGCTACAGTGCGCTTTTGTAATTCTTTCTCAGCAATTGGGCGTAGTGGATCGTTAATATCAGCATCAAGGATTTTTTGACCATGATTAAGCAGTATTACCCGAATTTCACGAGAATTTCCTCCCATAGCGCTATACCAATGTGGAAGTAAATCTGCTAGGGTAGCCGCCATTTCTACACCAGAAGCACCACCACCAACTATGACTATTGTTAGTAGTTTCCGGCGTTGTTCTATATCTTCTGTTTTGACTGCTTTTTGTAAACAGTCGCGTAAATGACGGTCAAGAGCGATCGCATCTTCTTGTGTCCAAAAAGGAAAAGCGTGTTCTTGGGCACCTTCAAGATGATGATAAGCAGTAACATTACCTAAACCTAAAACTAAATTACTGTAGTTGTAGGAGTTTCCCGAAGCTAATTTTATTTCTCGTTGATGCAAGTCTATTGATTGCACTGTATCTTGAACAAAGATGACACCGCTACCTTTAAGCAATTCCGAAAAACGCGGTACTACTTGAAAACTATCCATCTCACCATCGAAATACTCATAAAGTAATGGCTTAAAGCAAAAACGTTCATTTTTATCAATCAAAATTACAGAGCGAGGATAATGTTCGTGAGCTAGGTGTAAGGCTGTAAATAAGCCAGTGAAACCACCACCAACAATCACAGTTTGGTAAACTGGGCTGTTCATAAAATATCTCCAAAGTATTGTCAGATTATGATTTCGCCAGGATGTTAAGCATTGAAATCAGATTTTTTTGTTTGATGACGCACAGGTGCAAAGAAACAGTCAAAATTAAGACTTTTGCAAAAGTACAAATGACCAATGACAAATCTACTATATGAATATAAATAACGCAATTAAAATGATGCTGAGGAATAAAGCGAAAGCAATAGCGTATTCGACTCTACGACTAAAAAATCCCACAGCCGCAATTAGAGCGATCGCTAGCCCAATAATGCCAATATATTGCTCTTTTTGTAAACCTTGTGCAATGAGTGGGTCTTTACCTGGTGCGGGAGTTTCTTGAACTGCTTTTGGGGCGAGTTCTGATGCTGGTATATCTTGCAAGAATAAATTCATCAAATTACTCCTAAAAATACTTAGAATTTCTGAACATTTTTATGCTCGCCAAAGATAAATAAGCGAGAAAAGGAAGACCCAAACTACATCAACAAAGTGCCAAAATAAAGTTGTCGCACTTGTACCGAAGTGAGTCTTATTATAATTGCCTGGAATGAATGAGCGAATCAGCATGATTATCTGAAGCACCACACCAGCCAGAACGTGTAAACCGTGGAAACCTGTCAGCAAATAGAATGTGGAACCAACTAATCCTGTAGTAATCTTAAAATCAAGATTTTTCCACTCAATTAATAAACCAATTAAAAAGTAGGTTCCCATTGCGATCGTTATTAGCCATAGCCCGCGAAATTTACTAAGTTGATTATGCTTAAGAGCATTTTCTGCTGGTTGAATCACAAAGCTACTAGAAAGCAAAACTACCGTATTAAGAATCACAAGCTTAGACAATTCTGGGCCAGAAATACCGGGTGGTAGCCAGTTAGTAGTATTCAGTCGTAGAGCAACGTAAGTAAAGATAAAACTCAAAAAAATGATACTTTCTGACAACAGGAACACAGTAAATCCAAACATTCCTTTGCCATGATGATCTTCATGACTTCCGCCACCACTTGGCAGAAAGCGCTGTAACCAATTTGGTAAACGTCGCCGCCATTGGTCAAAACGGATCGGACTTTCATCTTTATGAATGTTGCCATGTTGCATAATTTTGGGCATTGGGAATTAAGAATTGGGCATTGGACATTGAGCATGGGGCATTGGGATTGAATCTTCAATTTTGAATTTTGTTAGCGCAGCGTTAGCGAGTCCGCGAGCGTCATTTTGAATTTTGAATTGATTTCTCCCCTGCTCCCCATTCCCTAGTCAGACTCACCATCATTAGAATTTTCCACGAATGAATATTTTGGATCGCCATAGTCGTAAGGAGGTCTGTTGACAACAGGAATCTCTTCAAAATTGTCTCGCGGAGGTGGTGAGGAAGTTGTCCATTCCAATCCCGTAGCGTGCCAGGGATTATCAACTGCTCTGACTCCATATAGCCAGGAACCGACAATGTTAGCAATAAAGGGTAGTGTCGATGCTCCCAGTAAGAACGATCCCAGGCTAGCGATAACGTTCCAACCCTGATACTGGGGATCGTAGGAGGAAATTCGGCGCAACATCCCTTGCAAACCTAATGGATGCATGGAGAAGAAAGTAATATTGGCAGGAATAAAGGTTAACCAGAAATGCAGCTTACCCCAACCCTCGGCGTACATCCTGCCAGTTATTTTGGGAAACCAGAAGTAAATTCCGGCAAAGATTGCCATTGTGATGGTATTAAAAACGATGTAGTGGAAGTGACCTACTACAAAGTAAGTATTATTGACGTGGATATCAAATGGGGTGGCGGCAAGCATCACACCAGTGACACCGCCAAAAATAAACATCACTGCACCTCCCATTGCAAATAGCATTGGTGTCTCTAGGTGCAATTTGCTCCTCCAGATGGTAGCAGTCCAAGCAAATGCTTTAACACCAGTGGGTATGGC
Source organism: Nostoc sp. (assembly GCF_036917535.1). Classification (GTDB taxonomy): domain Bacteria; phylum Cyanobacteriota; class Cyanobacteriia; order Cyanobacteriales; family Nostocaceae; genus Nostoc. The sequence continues at coordinate 10,344 of NZ_JBALDA010000111.1, read as the reverse complement.
AACTAACATTGAGGTGGCCATGAAGGTCATCCGCATCCAGTCGGGGGTAGCACTGGTAAACATGTGATGCACCCAGACGAAGATGCTGATTACAGCGATACCTAAAGAAGCAAGAGCAACTGACCGATAGCCAAATAGAGGATTACGAGAAAAGGCTGGTAGAACTTCCGCAATAATACCGAAGGCTGGTAGCGCCATGATATACACTGCTGGATGAGAATAGAACCAGAATAAATGTTGGTAGAGAATGGGATCGCCGTTTCCTTCAGGTTTAAAAAATTGTGTACCGAAAGAGAGGTCAAGCAACAGCAGTATCAATGCACCTGTCAAAGAAGGCAAATTAATCAGCTGCAACAACTGGGCGCTAAAAACTGACCATACAAAGACGGGCATTCTAAAAAATGTCATCCCTGGCGATCGCATCCAAAAGATTGTGGTAACAAAGTTGACAGCCCCCATAATTGAGGAGATGCCGATTAGTACTAGGCTAACTATCCAAATAAATTGACCGTTAATCAATTGATTCCCTGGAACTTGCAGACTAACTGGTGGATAAGACCACCAACCAGCTTGTGCAGTCCCGTTAGGTAGCAAAAAGCTAGACAGTAGTAGAAGACCGGCTGGTGGCAAAATCCAAAAAGAGATGGCATTGAGCAGGGGAAAAGCCATGTCCCGCGCTCCAATCATCAGTGGCACTAGGTAGTTAGAAAGACCTGCATTGAAGGGAATAACCCACAGGAAAATCATGATTGTCCCGTGCATGGTGAATAAACCGTTGTAGAGGGGGCGGTCAACTAAATTTGCTTCCGGGGTGAGCAACTCAGCCCGGATGATCATCGCCAACAGTCCACCGAGAAGAAAGAAAATGAAGGTCATTACCATGTACTGAACACCAATTACCTTATGGTCGGTGCTGAAGCTGAGATATTCCCGCCAGCCATTCTCAGGTTCTCTATTCTTGGCTATAGCTTCACTCAAATTATGTGTCATTATTTATCTTCCTTTGATTGGCTATAGCTCTTTGAGTAGGTGTGACAGTGTGCCAGCCGCTTTTAAATAATGTCTTTGGTGGTTGGATATTTTCGGCAACTGCTTGATTTGGAGCATTCCCACTTTCGCTAGACACCGTTTGCGCGAGCCACTGATTATACTTATCAAGGGATTCAACGTATACATCTGCCTCCGTCAAGGCGAAGTAAGTACCACTAAATTGAGAATCTTTCAGTCGATATTTGCCTGGGCGAATGGGTGTTAGCACAATGTCAATGTTACGCCCTGGAACAATATCCTGTTTTAAGCGAAACTCAGGAACGTAGAAACCGTGAATTACATCCTGTGCTTGCATATTTAAGCGAGTGCTGCGATTGATCGGCAAATGTAATTCCTTACTGGTAACATTATTTGGATAGCGAAAAGACCAATCTGACTGCTTAACGAAAACATCTATTGTTTCAGATGCAGGTTTGGGAGCATCGCTAACGGTTGCAGCGTAGGCGGGTGCAGATTCTAAGGGCGCGTGCAAATGCACAATTTGGTTTAGACCGAGAATATTTAATTGCTGATAAATGTTGAAGCTTTGAAAGGCAATCCATACTACTAACAAAGTTGGCGTCGCTGTCCACAATATTTCTAGCTTCCCGTTACCTCTAGAAGGGTGTCCCTCAGTGTAGTCTTCTGGAGGGGCGCGATGGAAAACTATGGCATACACAATAACACCAACCAGCCCCAGCAAGATGAATGCTCCAATTGAGACTAAAAAGCTAAATAAATCATCTACGCGTTGTGCTTCTGCTGTCGCCTGGGGAGGCATCCAAGAAAAAGCCTGTTGTCCAATCCACCGACTGACAATCAGCAGGACTGCGACATAAAACGCCATTAATACATATTCAAAAACACTAAACATCACAATTTCATGTAAGAGTACTTATTACTTGATAAGAAAAAAGGCAGGAGGCAGAGGGCAGGAGGCAGGAGAAAGATAATTTCATATCAGAGTGCTTATTGCTTGATAAGAAGAAAGGTAGGAAGCAGAGGGCAGGAAGAATAAAGGTACAAACCTTGCCCATTATGGGCAAAAAGTTAGAAATATTCTTTTCGATATGCATAGTACGAGAAAATATACGTCATTGCTCAAATCTTTTCTTTTCATGGAGAGGTTTCCTCCTGCCTCCTGCCTCCTGCCTTCGATTATTTGAGTAGTAAATTTGGGTTTTTACCTTCTTGGAGTAACTTCGCAGCAGTAATATGAATTCCAAACTCCTCTCCCAATTGCGCTCCCAAAGTTCCGTGAGCGTATAATATTGCCATGATTGCTATGCCTGCTAACAAGTAACTCCACTGCACCTGTCTAGAAGCATCCTTGCGCCAACGATAGCGTTGTAAACCCCTCCATACTGTCATAGCTGCGATCGCTCCCAACAGCAAAACGCCACCCAAACCATGCAAAAGTATTGTCCAACCAGCAGTTAACCCCCAAACGCTCTTTTGATCGATTGATGGATTTGCTAGCAGCAACTCGAAAAAACCAGCTGCAACCGTGAAAAAAGTGATAAAAGCTGCTCCTATGAGGTTATACCAACCGACATCAAAAAAACCAGAACGCAGGGTAGGCAGACCCAAAAATTTGAAGATTGGTTTTTCTAAAGCAAAAAGCGCTCCGGCAATATCAAAAACGATCGCAAGAATGAATAAACCCAATGTTAGATGCACCAGTTGCGGATGTATCGGAATCTCATAAGGTAATCCGTTAGCATTCAGCCTCAATCTCAACTGGTCAATCAGTTGCCAGTTCATGGCGAAACTCCCTGCTTCATTGCTTGCACAACTGGCTCGATGTGTAAACCATACACCCAAACTAGCTTACTCCCTAAATAGACTTGTAAGCACACTAGGCACACTAAAAACGTTGCAGCACCCAAGTAAGCAGGCGATACTTTCCGTGGGGTGCGTTTGCGAATCACGAAACGCCAAGCTGTAATGCCAACAACAATAGCCGCCAGTGACCAACCCATCAACGTGTGAAAATTCAGTGTTGGTTGGACTGCTGGGTAGATGTTCGCCAGACCTGCTTCAAACTGACCAAGAATTACCGCTATAAAGATAGCTGCTGAGGCTACAAACATATTCCAGAAACTCACCTCAAATAAACGGACGTTACGCGTGAAATAGCCCAGCACATCGCACACGAAAGAAAAAAGCACCATCGCGATTACAAAATGGACAACGACCGGGTGTAGAGGGTCAGGGTATGGTAAATTTTGGTTATTCAGAGACAGAGCAGGCATCGCTTTCTCCTTCATGGGTCTAAATATTATCTAGATGCGTTGCATGGAATTTCCATCCGCCTAACGCACCATTCATATTTTTAAGAATACTGTGCTAACGCCACAGATCAACCAATTAAAAAACATTGGAAACTTCCGATGCACTGAAATTCGTAAAGTAAATTTTGAAATAAAAAGTTTTTTTATACTTATTATTTTCCAAAAATTATTTTTCACGAATGTTTAAATTAAATAAAATAACTACATTTTTGATTTATATTATAATCTCAATTGGCATTTACAAAAAATACAAAATGATTATTTTTGATTAGATGCAATATTTGAAAATAGCCAATCTAATCAGACAATTGAGAGGCGGATAAGAAGTCTTTAACGTTTTTTATGGTTCTCTTAATTTAGGTCATTTTAGATTTTCAATTGATTGATTAACTAAAACATTTTACTTTTACCAATAACCTAACTTGCCTTGAATATACCATAAATTTTTCTTATTAAGATTAATATAAGCTGGAAAATTCCAATTTTGCAAATCTTAATAAAGAACAACATCCTGTGGTCATAGAAATGACAAATGATTGAAATATTTTTTAGTAAAAAATATGTTATTTATCTTTCTCTAGATAGATTATAAAAATACTAGAGATTCTTAATATCGTAAAAAGGTTTTGCTTTCTTAATCACATAATTAACTGAATCTTAAAATTTAAATAGCAAACTAATGCTACAATGCTACGCCCAGAAAGCAAAAATATCATGAAAGCCTTCCAAATATTCAGAAACTCACAACCAATACAAGCTTTAAAAATATCAAAAGCATTATGAGCTATTCCCCTTACCTGCTCAAAGGTCAAAAAGCACTTGTGACAGGTGCTAGTTCTGGCATTGGTGAAGCGATCGCTCGCTATTTAGCTTTCTCAGGTGCAGCAGTAGCCGTCAATTATCATTCGGAAGCTGAGTCAGCTCAAAAACTTGTTGATGAGATCAAAGCAGCTAATGGTGAAGCATTTACTATTCAAGCTGATGTCAGCAAAGAAGACGAAATAAAGGCGATGTTCAGCCAGACAATCGAGCAATTCGGCACTATTGACATTTTAATAAACAATGCTGGTCTTCAAAAAGATTCACCGTTAGTAGATATGACCCTTGACCAATGGAATAGAGTTATTGGAGTGAACCTGACAGGACAATTTTTGTGTGCGCGGGAAGCTGCAAAAGAATTTCTGCGCCGGGGTGTACAGTATGAAATTTCATCTGCCGCAGGTAAGATTATTTGTATCAGTTCAGTGCATCAGGTAATTCCTTGGGCGGGTCATGTTAATTATGCCGCGAGTAAGGGTGGCATAAATATGATGATGCAAAGTATTGCTCAAGAACTTGCACCCCATAAAATTCGCGTCAATAGTATTGCTCCTGGTGCAATCAAAACTCCAATTAATAAATCAGCTTGGGATACTCCAGATGCAGAAGCAGAATTATTAAAACTGATTCCTGCAAAACGTGTCGGAGAGGTAGAAGATATTGCTAAAGCAGCAGTTTGGTTAGCTTCTGATGACTCTGATTATGTCTATGGTACGACACTATTTGTAGACGGTGGTATGACCTTGTATCCAGGTTTTACAGATAATGGTTAATTGACAATACTTAAAAAAGTTACTGTCAATCCTGGTTTAATAACCATCAACGATTAAATTTGGCTGTAGAGACGTTTTGGGGTGATGGCGCACAAACCCAGTGGGAAGTTACCCATCTGGATGGTGAATTAGAAGTTTCTGCATAATTATTATTTACTCTCATGGCATCTAATTCATCTCATAAAACTATATTTGCAGCGATGGGCGCTAACTTAGCGATCGCTATTACTAAATTTATTGCTGCCTCCATTACTGGCAGTTCCGCCATGATATCTGAAGGGATTCATTCGATTGTAGATACTGGCGATCAACTGGTGCTTTTGCTGGGAATTCGCAGGAGCCAAAAGCCAGCAGATGATAGCCATCCCTTTGGTTACGGTCAAGAACTTTATTTCTGGACTTTCATCGTTGCTATCCTGATCTTTGCCATTGGCGGCGGCATGTCAATTTATGAAGGAATCGCTCATTTAATTCATCCTAGCCCTTTAGAAAATCCAAAGTGGAATTATATTGTGTTAGGTATTGCAATATTATTAGAGGGTTTTTCTTGGACTGTAGCTTTAAAAGAGTTTTTGCCGACCAAGGGTAGACAAAATTTCTGGCAAGCAATCAAAAATAGTAAAGACCCCACAGTATTTACAATATTATTTGAAGATTCTGCTGCAATTTTAGGTTTATTCGTTGCCTTAATCGGAATCTTTTTAGGACATTTATTTAATAATGTTTATTTTGATGGCATTGCCTCGATTATTATTGGCATTATCTTGGCTATAGTAGCAGTGATACTGGCGAGAGAAAGTAAAGGATTATTACTTGGTGAAAGTGCTAATCCTCAAACTATAGCCAATATCCGCTCTTTGTCAAAAACTGAACCAGGAGTGCAAGAAGTTATACGTGTATTAACAATGCAGCTTGCTCCCCAGGAAGTATTACTCAACTTAGAAATTCAATTTTCTAAAAATTTGACAGGTGAGGAAATAGCATTAACAGTAGAAAGTTTAGAAATAAAAATTAGTCAAAAGCATCCTGAAATAAAACAAATTTTTATTGAAGCAAAATCCTTCACTGCCGCTCGCAGATTTTCACCAAATTAATAAGTTTTTAATCACATAAATATCAAATACAGAATTTTCCAAAAATCTTCAAAAATTATCGGTACAACAAAACAGTATGGCAAAAATTATTGGTCAAGCAGAAGCTTTTGGCTCGCCAGGTATTGAACCTCGATGGACTCAAGCGAATAAAGATGGAGTCGGAACAGCTTACTCTACCTCTAGTCGCATTTGGTTTACTATCTGGAATGGTGTTGTTACTGAAGTCTACCATCCTACAGTAGACAGACCTCAAATTCGGGATTTGCAGTATCTAATTTCTGATGGTAAAAGCTTTTTCCACGAAGAAAAACGCCATCTCGAAGCCAAAATGGAATCGATGTGGACTCATGGTTTAGGATACCGCATCACTAATTCTGATCCCCAAGGACGTTATGCCATAATCAAAGAAGTGATTGCCGACCCGCATTTATCCTGTATCTTACAGCACACAAAACTAACAGGAGAGAGCGATTTTATCTCCCAACTCCATTTATATGCTTTGTGTGCCCCGCATCTAGAAGTTGGAGGTATGGGTAATAATGGTTACGCTATAGAGGTTGCTGGGCATCGTATTCTGATAGCCGAGAAACAAGGAACATGGCTGGCGCTGGGTGCAACAGTTCCCTTTACCCGCCTTTCCTGTGGTTACGTCGGTAAAAGTGATGGCTGGACAGATTTAGCTGACAACTTCCAGATGGATTGGGAGTTTGATAGTGCTGTAGATGGCAACCTGGCTCTGACTGGAAAACTAAATCTAGATTGCACTAAAGAGTTTACTTTAGGGCTGGCATTTGGTACAAACCAGCACAATGCAATTTCTACACTATTTCAATCGCTCAATATTCCTTTTGAACATCAGAAGCAGCAATACAACGAACAGTGGGAGCGATCGCGCCGCAATATCCGACCCCTAGAAAATGTTTCATATAATGATGGGAAATTGTATCACAACAGCATTAGTTTGTTGTTAGCACATGAAGACAAAGCCTATCCAGGTGCTTTAATTGCATCCCTTGCGATCCCTTGGGGTGAAGCCAAAAACGACCAAGACCAAGGAGGATATCACCTTGTCTGGACGCGGGATATGGTAAGCAGTGCATCAGGTTTAGTAGCTGCTGGTGAAACAGAAACAGCAGTGCGATCGCTAATTTATCTCGCCACTAGTCAGCAGGAAGATGGCGGTTTTGCCCAAAATTTCTGGGTTGATGGTGAACCTTACTGGAAAGGTATCCAACTAGATGAGGTGGCATTTCCGATTCTGTTAGCATGGTTATTGCACCAGCAGAAAACTTGTTTAAAATTCGATATTTATCCGATGGTTTTGCGGGCGGCAGGTTATTTAGTTCGTAACGGTCCGGTTACTCAACAAGAACGCTGGGAAGAAAATAGCGGTTATTCACCATCAACACTAGCATCTAATATTGCCGCCTTAATCTGTGCTGCTCAATTTGTTCGTCAACGTGGAGATGAAGCAACAGCAAAGTTTATAGAAGAATACGCAGATTTTTTAGAATCTCACATCGAAGCTTGGACAGTAACTACTGAAGGAACTTTAGTTCCTGGGATCAAACGGCATTATATCCGAATTACTCCTTCAGATATTAATAATCCTCAAGCCGACGACAATCCTAACCAAGAAACTGTTTTCATCAGCAATCGACCAGCTGGTGAACCAGCAGAATTTCCGGCCAAGGAAATTGTCGATGGCGGATTTCTCCAATTAGTACGCTATGGAATTCGTAAACCAGATGACCCGATTATTGTTGATTCTGTCAAAGTAATTGATGCAGTATTGAAAGTAGATACACCCGTTGGGCCTTGTTGGCATCGTTACAACCACGACGGCTACGGTCAGCAAAAAGACGGAAATCCTTATGTCGGTTCGGGTAAAGGACGCGCTTGGCCTCTGTTGGCAGGAGAACGAGGACATTATGAACTAGCTGCTGGCGGGGATGTCAAAACATATATCAAGGCAATGGAAGGATTTGCTTCAGACACTTGTTTGTTACCAGAACAGGTTTGGGATGAGGCAGATATACCTGATATCTATATGTTTTTAGGAAAACCAACAGGTTCGGCCATGCCTTTAATGTGGGCACACGCAGAGTATATCAAGCTGCTACGGTCAACTGATGACGGACAGGTGTTTGATTTTATTCCAGAGGTGGCAAATCGCTATTTAGGCGAAAGAAAGCAGTGTAAATCATTGGAAATTTGGAAGTTTAACCGACAAATCAGCCAAGTAAAAAAAGGTCAGACATTGCGAATTGACGCTTTAGCATCTTTTCAATTGCACTGGTCAGATAATAATTGGCAAACCATACAAGATACGCTTTCTACTTCTACAAAGTTAGGAGTGAATTTTGTAGATATTTCTGTTTCTGATAACCAGCAACAGCCAATCAGCTTTACCTTTTTCTGGATTGAAAGCAGTAAATGGGAAGAACGCAATTATACAGTTGCAGTTGATTAGTAGTAATTATTGCAAGTTTTCAAAGTTTGTAGTCAGCACTTTAGTGCTTAGAAAATAAGAAATCTAGTGTTTACTCATACAATAAAAAAGAGCCATTTTTATGCAGAACAACTCATCAAATAAACCAACAATTGACTACTGGCACGTCTGGACTGATCGCAACGGTATAAGTCACCAATCCCGTTGTAAAATTGAGGACTTCATTGAAAAAGGCATAGCCCCAGATACTTCACCGCAGTGGCTTTCTAAGTTGAAACAGCCCGGTGCCACAATCACTTTCACTGTGCTACCTGTAGGATGGGTTGGCAACTGGCATGAGAATCCGAAACCTCAGTGGATAATCCCACTGTCGGGACGCTGGTTTGTGGAGACTATGGATGGACAGCGAGTCGAGATGGGCCCTGGCGAAATTTCATTTGGAGAAGATCAGAATACAAAAGCAGACGCGCAAGGTCATAAAGGTCACTTATCTGGAACAGTAGGCGATGCACCTGCTGTTTTGATAATGGTGCAACTTGAGGAGACTCCGACTATAGAGCAATCCTGTCGCTTCAGATAATGATGTGGGCAGTTAACTGACAGCCTAAAGGCGCTAGCTTTATCTAATTAAATAGTAACGAAAGATTAAGCATACCAAGTTAGTTTAAGTGATGGTGCAAAGTAATCTTTCTTAAGGCAAATAGAATAAAAGTGAAGATAGGGAGTAAAATATTTGAACAAATTAAAGCTGATTTGATTCAGAACAAATATATGTTTAGTATACTTTGGGGTATTGTTGTTATACTGGTTGCCTTTTGGGCATTAGGATTGACACTTCACATTGCCGGAAATCTAATTCACGCAGTGTTGCTTATAGCCATTGGCCTTGCTATCTATAACTTTTTCAAAGCGCGTGATGTGTGAATAAATATAACGTTTCCTAATCAGATGAGGTACATCATAGTCTCCTACTGGCTTGCAGGTAGGAGATTGAGGATATGGTTATTGTACCTCACTCATTATCTCTCAACCTTTAGCTCAACTTTTTCGGCAATTGCAAACAAATAATCTGCGTGATTGTTTTCATAACTTTTTGACAATTTCAGTAATATATCCTATATTGATATCTGCTGCTAGTTTTTGACACCCTGCGGCGATTTCATCAGCAGAAGCTAGCAAAGAAAACGTAGAAATTCCAGAACGGATATTTTCATCTAAATATATTTCAGGACAATATTTACCACTATATAAGAGGATGTTTGAAAAGTCCTCAAGCGTATGTTTCACTACCCTGGCTACCAAGAAACTGCTACCAGAGAATCGGAGTTTTGGGATTTGAGAGTGTACCCCTGAGTCATACTTGAGGCTCAAGCCAACCCTTTTCAAACAACCTCTAAAACAGGTCTTGCAAGTTTTTAGAAATAGAATAAGGTTCGATACTTACTGTGTTAAAATCTGCCTCATTGAGAGCATATCTAACCTCTTCTAAACTTGGCATTTGTTAAGCTGATTTATTGGAGGTAAACAGCTAATCGACCATGATATCAAGTTTTGAAGCTGGAGCAATCTCTGGTATTTCTTACACAAGCAATCGCCTGCTTCTCGATTCTTGACTTCAATTACCAAAACTGCTGCTATATTTACTTTCTATACTTTCACTCTTTTGTTAACAGGACTTACGCAAGTGTCACAAGCGATCGCTACCAAAAACTAGACCAACGATATAGAACCCATTTGACATCTTATGAGGTTTTGAATTAAGGTACTCCTGAGCATCTACAATCCAATTGGCTATTGACACCCTTGGGTTTCCCTTCTTTACACATTGCACTCGAGCCAATGTCTCGGATGATGCCGGATTAATTGAGATGCTTACTCTCAAC
>NZ_JBALDA010000110.1:0-39146 GCF_036917535.1 Nostoc sp. | reverse complement strand
TCGCCTGCCTGCTTGTGAGTTACTAATCCGCCCACATTGCTATTTAATCACGATCTGGTATTACCCATCAAAATTAATGGGACAGACCACTAGGCATTGCAGAACGAATTACATTAATAAAATTTTGGGCATAATTCTGCGTTGAAAAATCGAGGGCGCGTTGTCTAGCGGCTACTCCAGCACTCTGGGCAAATTCTTGCTCGTCAAGATAGCGGAGAATTGCGATCGCTAATTTATCTGCATCGCCGTAAGGTGTTAATAGTCCATTCATGCCATCGGTAATAATCTCTGTCGGACCACCTGCACTGCCAGCAATTACAGGTTTACCCAGCGCCATCGCCTCAATAATCACAATCCCAAAGGGTTCTTTATCTGATGCATGAACGAATACATCCATCGCTTGCACCCATTCCGGGATATTACGCTGTAGCCCAGCCATAATTATTTGGTCTTTCAAACCCAAAGCAGTGATTTCGGTTTTTAAGAAGTCTTCATAATCCGGTTCTAAATCGTGCTTCCCGCCAACCACCACACAATGAGCATCAGGATACTTCTGTAAAATTTTGGGCATCGCTTGCACCAATACGTGCATTCCCTTCCATCGTTGCAATCGTCCCACAATTCCAATCAACGGCCCGTGTAAAGGTAAGCCTAGTTTTTGCCGTACTTCTTCAGGAGAAGGTAAAGCATTAGGCTCAAATCGGTCTAATGCGACACCAGGATAAACCAAAGATGTTGGTCTGTGGGGCCAAATCTCTGCTTGTGCTTGCTTGCCATCTTGCGAGAGGGTGATAATTGCCCGCGCTGGGATGAGAGTTGCAATTCGTACCAACCAAGTTTTATCACTAGGTACTTCTAGTTGATACCACACAGCAGGCAACCCTGCTAGTATCGCCGCCAAACCTCCAGATATATGCGTAATCCACATCCAATTGACAATTATATCTGCACGTTCGTGGCGGGCGATCGCAGCTATCCGTAAAACAGCGCCAATAAAACGGTGGATTTGGCGTAAACGTCCACTTTTTACAACTCGCGCATCAATACCCAGAGACTTTACTTGTTCGACCATCGGACCGGATTCTAAAAATATCACTAGCCACTCAACACCAGCATTACGTCCCTGCTGCACTAAATCCCAAAGCATCATTTCACCACCGCCTCGTAGCTCGGCCAGTGGCATAACAATAATTACTTTCATAATCTATAAAAATCCTATTTAAGTTGGAAGATTTATGAAATTCTCGATTTATTAGAGAAGTTAGGAATGTTGGAGAACATCTGAGGATTCATATAATACTTATGTCCTGCCATAGTCATAGCTAAAAATCCCCAAAGAATCATCCCTGACACGCTCAACATTCCGCTACCGATAACTAACTGTGAAGCAGAACTGATCCCAATGGCGCGGGCAGCACTGACAAAACTATCGAAACGACCTTCACCATAGCTGCTAACAATAATAATTAACAAGATTAATCCACCCATATAAAATATGCCTCCAAACCAACCAAGGGTGAAAAACATATCTAAAATGCCACTATCAATTACCACTACTTCAATTTGACCAGTTTTTTCGTTGACCTTCCAAATATTTCCTAAGCCGTTACCTAGACCATTAGAAAGGGCTAAACCAAGATTTCTGTCGTAAGTTCCTGATCTATCTTTAAAGCTGCCATCTTCTTGAATATTAGAAAAAGTTTCAAAACGTGCTGCTACCACCCCAGCAATTGGTTCGATAGTTGTTAATGGCACAACACAAATAGCCATGACCAAAATTATGGTAACTAAGCGCATTTGAATTCTGGCTTTGACTGAACCCATAATCATAATTATTCCAAATAACCAGCCTCCCCAATTTGTACGTGCTTGTGTTAATAAAAAAGATAAGTAACCAACAGCTGAAGCCGGAAAAATTAAGTTTCCAGAACCGGTCAATAACAACAGTAACCCAGCCTGCATAACAGAACCGAAGGGGCCGACTGAGTGTAATGTACTCCAGACGCGCATCCCGAAAGGTACAGGGTTTCCAGAACTCATGAATAATTTTGATTGTATGAGCCAGTACCTATCCCATTCAGGAGCTACCACAAATTGATATACGCCATAAGTTCCTAAAATCAACACACACCAAAGAAATGTTCGCTGAATGTTCTGGCGATAGTTGGGATAATCTCGCCAGTTGATAAATAAGTGAAAAGCGAAAATCACAGGACTGAGCCAATCCATTAATCCGCGTGCTACAGGGATAGGTGGATTGTAAATTAGACCTACAAGAAAGCCATAGAACACTCCAATAAAAGCCAAAACAAACGGCAAACCTCCTTGGCGAGAGGCACGGGGAAAGTGTCGTAAGAATGTTGCTATAGTTATAAACACCACTAAATAGGGTGCTATAAGCATTTGGCGGCTAGGATCCCAGCCCACCCGATAGTCAACTAAGCGAGTCGCTAAGGGTGTGAGAAACCAAATCCACCAGGTAAAGCCGATGTAGAGAATGGGATGCCGCAAGTATAAAAATACGGCTACTACTAAAGCTGTCACCGGGAAAATTAGGCGTAATGCAGCAGTAGCACCAGCAAAATAGCAAACTACAGTTAGTAATATAAAGCCTGCGATCGCCATCCAACCCTGTAGCGATCGCTCTTCAGGAGAATAGTTTTCTTGTAAAAAACTATTGAAAAGTATCTGCTTAGAATTCATTCAATTTTAGATGTACATATAAATCAGTTCAACTAGTTCCCAGGCTCTAGCCTGGAAATGAAGTCATTCGAGGCTCTGCCTCATTTTGAATTCTGAACTTTGAATTTTGAATTGTTTATATCCCTGCCAACGTCCACGCCAAGATGCTAATAACTTTTTCCCCGCCAATTGCCCTTGGGTAGGTAAAAATCTCAGCCATTGTACTAAGCCCAAACTATCGCATGTACCCACAAATACTGCCCAGAACAAAAATGCAATCCGGTGGATAAATGGTAAATGCTCTAATAAAGTTAAGGTTTCATTATGGACTAAATTAATAAAGGCAATTTCATTAAAGTTATTTCGCTGATCTTCGTCAAAACGTTGTGCTGGATAATGATCTACAGCAACCTGAGGATCGTAAATTATCTTCCAACCAGCCCGCTTTAATGCCAGGGTGAATGCCATTTCAAAGTGTACTTGCGCTCCAGTACCACGCATCCGCTCGTCAAAGCGCAGTTGTCCGATCGCTTGGGTACGAAAACTCATGTTCACACCCTTGAGAATATCGACTTCGCGGGGTTCTCCCACTCCCAGATGATGGTTGCCAATGACTCGCCCAAACCACTGTAACTGTCCCACTACTGGGCGGGATTCGTCTTCTAATTTGCTGCCGTGATATATCCAATCACGCCCTCCCAGTCCGCCAAGACGACTATCGCATGTAAAGTAAGCCGCAATTCGCTCTAACCAATCCGGGTGGGGTGCGGCATCATCATCGGTAATGGAAACAATATCGCCCTCCACTGCTGCTAGTCCGGCGTTGAGAGCTGCTACTACCCCTGGTTGTGTCACTTTCACAGTATGCAGTGGTAAGTTGTGCACTGTGTATTGCGCCAGAAATTGCCAGGTTTCTGCATCCGTATCGCGGACAACCACTATCACCTGATCGACTGGTTTAGTTTGCTCCTGTAGCGCCAAAAGGCAGCGTGAGAGGTCTTGTGGACGGCGATAAGTCGGTATCAGAACGGTGTTCCGCATTCTTGCTTAACTCCTCGAATAGATCCACATAAGTTTGTGCCATAGCAGTCCAGCTGTGTTGTTCTGCCACAGAACGAGCAGCTTGACTCATTTGCTGCATATCTACATTTACTAAGGACATCATCGCCACAGCTAAAGCATCGATATCATTGGAGTCGGATAAGACAATGCCACATTCTGATGTGACTAACTCTGCACCCCCGGTAGCTGTGGCAGTAATTACTGGTAGTCCTGAAGAAAGTGCTTCTAACAATACGAGGCTACAAGCTTCATATCGGGAAGGAAAAATAAATAAATCTACTGACCGCATAATTTCGGGGATATCACGGCGAAATCCGACAAAATGCACGCGTTCGCTTAAGCCCAAGGATGCTGCTAGTTGTGGGAAGGGACTACCTTCGATATGACCTACCACCGCCAAATGTAAATCGGGAACTTTCACTAAGGCGTGTAGTACTGTATCTAAATTCTTTCTGGGTGTGCGGATGTCTCCAGCAAACAAGGCAAGGGTGACATTCTCCGGTAAACCTAATTTTTGGCGTTCGCTTTGGCCAGGAGTAAACTCTTCTAAGTCAACGCCATTGACAATTACTCGAATTCGAGAACGCGGTACACCAATGTTGACTAATTCTTGAGCTACTTTTTCAGATACAGCCACCACAACCTGCGCTTTTTGGAAAGCCTGTTTTTCCCAACGAGCATTAAAAGCCGTAAATAGCCACTGGTAAAAACCATATAAATCGCGGCGGTTGCGAGAAATATGAACAGGTGATCGCAACCATGAACTGTGGACAAAATGCACAGCATTCACATCAGCCGCAGCCAGATTAATTGCTCCATTGACTTTAACTAAATCAATGTTAGAGCGATGTTTACGTAACCAATCTGCACTTTTTTGAGCAAAGATGAAATTACGTACAAATTCTGTAGGATAGCCTTTAACTGGAATTTTAATCCAATTAACTTGGCTATTGTCTTCTAGTTCTGGTGCAACTTCACTAGCTAATAATGTCAAGTGATGACGACGACGAATCGCTTCCTTAGCAACCTCATAGTTTACTCGCCCCTGACCATCACCTTTTTTGATTTTATGAGTAACAATACAAAGTTTCATAAGATATTGAGATATTATTTCGATACTCCAATTAACTTACTTGCTAAAAATCGTGGAGTAAAACTAAGGCTAAGTGCTGCCATAGTTCGCACATTAAATTTTTGTTGATTCAGCGCCTGCAAAAAATAAGGACGTGCTGCGGCTATCTGTTCGCTTCGTAGCAAACCAATTCCTAAAGTAGTATTAGCTTCTAACCATTTCTGTTGAAAATGAGTTCTAAATTCTTGTAAGCGAGGGTCTTCCATAAATACTTGATAACAAAACATTTCGCTTTTAGCTTTGCGAATTTTTGCTTGCACATCTCGACTTCCACTGAGCATAGTATCAGTTTGCTCATGGGCACGATATCGCGTCAATCTTTCTGGATAATAGTAAGCGCCATAACCAGATATACAAAATAGATAGGTCAAATATAAATCCCACATCCCACCAACTTCTGAGGGAATACTATACCAATCCACCAAATTATTCCGAATCACGCAAGATGCAGCAGTAGGTATACTTTTATCTACCAATCCAATTTTATAAAAAGGTTGATGAATTCCTTTTGCTAATTTGTCTCGCTTGTAAGCACGGGTATTTTCTTCGGTGCCAGCATGATTAATTATGCTATTAGCATCTATAATATATTGGTCGCAAAAAGCGAGAATTAAATCAGAATTTGCTTCTAGTGGTGGCACAAGCTTTGCTAAAAAGTCTTCATGCCAAATATCATCGTCATGTAGACTAGCAACATACTTACCTTGCGCCATTTTAAAGCCATACTGCTGATTAGCTAACATCCCGACATTTTGCTGATGCTGCCAAAACTTGATGCGTGAATCACCAAAAGATGCTACAACTGCTTGGGGATTTTCGGAACTACAATTATCAGAAATAATAATTTCAATATTTTGATAAGTTTGTTTGATCGCACTTGCGATCGCTTGCTTGAGATATTCTGGTCGATTATAGGTAGGGATAACAACACTGACTAAAGGTTGTTGACATTCTTGATGTAATGACATAATCTTCTCCCTTTATATTTTCTAAGTAAAAGATGTACTATTTGATATTTTTAGTAAATTCAGCTTATTTAGCTTGAGATATACTATATAGTTTGTTGGCTTGAGAATGAAATTCAGCTATTGTTTTTGCATAAATTGTTCGGAGATTATTTACATGAGCAGCCATTGTAAATTCCTTCATCAATAAAGTATGACCTTGCTCACCCATGTAACGGCTTTTTTGATAATCTCTATACAATTCATTAATAGCATCAGCCAGCTTTTGGATATTATTGCTGGGAACAAGAATACCCGTTTCTCCATCTTGTAAATGTTCTGGAATCCCTCCGACTGCACTACCAATTACAGGTCGACAACGAGAGTATGCTTCCAAAGTTACAAGACCAGCAGGTTCAGGCCAAACACTGGGAAAGATGACTGCAAAACACTGTTGATAAAGTTTATCTAATTTATCCGAATCGCACCAACCATGCCAAGTGATTCGCTTATTTAATCCGAGTGTACTTGCTAACTTTTCTAACCGTGGTCGTTCCCAACCTTCACCAGCAATATCAAGTTGAATTTTTGGGTCTGTATGTATTAAGGTTTTGAGTAACCATTCCAGACCTTTATCAGAAACAATTCGTCCAGCGAACAAAATTCTCTGATTTTGATGTACTTCCAAACTTAGAGGGGAAGTTGCTGTTTCTGGTATAGAGATTCCACAGTGTAGTGTTATAGTTTGTTCGGCGGGTACACCGTTTTGAATTAACTCTTGCCGCACATATTCGCTATTAGCAATGAAAGTGATTTTTAGCCTTTTCAAGATATCTAAAAACTGATGAGTAGTTTGAAGTTCCTTAAAAGTTCTTAAAGGTCTACGGCTACCACATTTATCTACTAATTTCCCCCAAGTACATCCTAAGTAAGAGAAGTTGCGATCGCAGATTGTCCGTTGCTCTGCTAAATACTTTGTGCCACTAGGGCAGTAAAATGAGTGATTATGAACGCTGAAGATAGCAGGACATTCCCCTGTAAGCTGCAATAGCAAATCTGGACTGTGGATATGCAGCAGTTTGAACTGACTTTGATCGATATTTTTAAGTGATTTTATCACGCGATCGCTAACATCAGGTGGTCGATGTTCAAACAGAGAAGCTAAATAAGTTTCAACACCTCCGCTTCCACCGACACCGAAACTTGAGCATTGATAGATTAGGTCTTTATCAAAGATTTCCTGGGACATATTTTCTATGAATTTTAAGTATATAGGACTAATTTTAATAACTTATTTATCAGGATAATAAGTGTTTAAAATTTTACTATTTTCCTATTTTCTGAAATTATTGCTACATATTTAGTAGTTTACAGCTGTAGAGATTTACAGCCGATAAATAGGTTGGAAGTACTTTGATAATTGAATATTGTTTCTAATCTTGCTGCCTTACTTCATACTGCATTTGATGATATTTCCAAAGCTTACCTTTTAGTTCCAATAGTTCTTGATACTTACCTTGCTCTACTATTCGCCCCTGTTCTAAAACTACAACTTTATCTGCTTTAGAAATAGTAGAAAGACGGTGAGCTATCGCAATTACTGTTTTACCAACAGATAGCTTTTCTAATGAATCTTGAATTAAGCGCTCAGATAGCGAATCTAAGGCACTAGTTGCTTCATCCAAAATTAAAATTTCTGGGTTCCGCAGTAAAGCTCGTGCAATAGCAATTCGCTGTCTTTGTCCTCCAGATAACCTAACACCCCGATCTCCTAATTTGGTATCAAAACCTTCGGGCATTTCCAAAATAAATTCTAGTGCATTCGCTAGTTTAGCGGCTTCTTGAATTTCTTCATTCGTTGCCTCTGGAGTTCCGTAAGAAATATTCTGCCAAACATTAGTATTAAAAATAAAAGTATCCTGACTGACAACAGCTATTTTGCGACGTAGAGAGTTAATTTCAAACTGCCGGATATCAATTTCATCAATGTAAATATATCCATCTGTAGCATTATAAAATCGAGGAATTAAATCAGCCAGAGTTGTTTTACCAGCGCCAGATGCTCCGACTAACGCTGTCATCTTTCCCTTTTCAATCGTCAGGGTAATATTATGTAGCACTAAATTTTCATCATCATAGCCAAAATCCACAGATACTAAATCTATCGATCTATTTAATCCCTTAAACTCAACTCTGCCATTTTGAAAGTAATATTTTTCATCACTTCTCAACAGATTTTTAATATTGTCTGCTGAACCATGTAAAGTGCTAAGATATGCTCTCGTACCATTAATATCTTGAACAAAAGGGATAAAGCGAAATAGTACAAAGAAAAAGGTTAGTAAAGAAGCAACTTGTAGCGTTCCATTAGTGACAAGACTAGTGAATGCCAAAATAATCATTCCGATCAATACTGTAGTTGCTACCCCTTCGGCAATTGGCTTCACTAATGTCCAGGTAAATACAACTTTTGTTGTAGTACTTATTACCTTGTCGCTAGCTTTATAGTAACGCTGACGCTCAAAATCTTGAGTGCCACAAGAATGAACAGTGCGAATACCATTAATAAATTCTACGGCTGTTGATGTAAAATTAGCATTAGCAGTTGTCATCCCAAAACTTGATTCTCTGACTCTAGCATTTAGATTTGACAACCCCACACCTAAAAGTGTAAACAGCAATGCTGATATTATCGTCAATTGCCATGATATCAAAAACATTGATATTAAGTAGACAAAAGTTGTTAGTCCTCTAGTTACTAAAAAAGCCCCACCACTAAAACCTTGTCTGATTCTTTCAATCTCTGTAGTAATTGTGTTAATTAGTTCACCAGAACGAGTTTTACTAAAGTAACTTAATGAAAAGGATTGTAACTGTTCAAAAATTTGCTTGCGTAAGCGATCGGCGAGATATAGTTGAGATAATTCAGTATAAACTTGAGAAAAATAGTTGAAAGTTGCACGTAACCAAGTACTCAATAAAATCAGCAAAGATACGCGATATAAACGATTAATTGCTGATGTCTTGGCTCCTAAAATCCAAAGATCAAACCATTGTATTCCTGTTTGGACAGGTTGAGCATTGGGGCTAGTTAGGCTTTGTAAAAAAGAAAGTAAAAAACCAATACTGACACCTTCAAAAGTTGCTGCCAAAATTGAGAAAATCAAAGCTGAGATTGCAATTTTGCGAAAGTGTTTAAATTCTCTCAATATCAAATAGTTATCCTGCCAAAAGCTACTAGCTTTAAGCAGATTACTGAGTGGTTGAGTCAGTTGGAAATTCATGGATTTTATCATAATATTTTGGTAAGGGAGATAGACATCTATAGATTGGTCCGGTTCAAAATGATCAAAAAAACCTTGATGTAGAGATGTGATTTATCGCGTTTTTAAAAACCAATTATCTAGAACCGGATTCCTCTATAGATGCTACGAAAACAATTTTTGTTTGAGGTTCAGTGCGGTAGATGAAATCATCAATTACGGCACAGATAAATTACAAAGTTTGGCTATCCAGATGTAATAGATGAGATTGTGCCTCTACTTTCCAGGAAGCTGTAATTTCTGGTAATTTATTTAGCTGTACTGCATCTTCCAAAGTCCAACAATGAGATCCGGTTAAACTCATGTCACCCCGTAGCACGTTAAATAACTGTGGCAGATTGTCAAGATTGTATTTAACCATCCAACGCGCTAGCGGTGTGGTATTGTGGGTGCAAAAGCTGATTGCTTGAAAGAGTTTACCCCGTTCCCCAACACGCCATTCATGACAAAAAAGCGGCCCTGGTGAGTAAACCTGCATTAATCCAATTAATCCCAATATGACTGGACTTACTAATAGCAGTAATACGAAAGCAGCAATCCAATCAAATACTCGCTGCAATTGTCTCAAAGGTTGATTAGGAAGTTTTTTGCCAGCAGGTATGCTTAGGAATATTGGTTTTTGAGCTGCTTGACATGCATCTGCCCAAAATTTGAGCAAAGCCTCACCCAATTTTGGATCTATACTGACCAAACTTACTGGAGAATGTTGTAAGCATTTTATTAGCGATCGCTTATTATCTAATGAAGCCAGATATGGTTGTTTAACTTGTCCAGGCACTTTCACCAAAAGCTTACCCCGTCGCCACTGAAGTGTGCAGTACCCACGATTATCTTGGTGTGACTGGGTTACATCATATAAATTCTCTAGAGTTGGAATTATTGAAGTTGTCATAATGTCTTTGGGTTTATACAAAAGTGAATCACTGAGGCGTTATCAAAGGCTATTAATGCCAAAGACCCAAATCCGAATCTTATTGTAAGTCCAAAAAATTGGAGATAATTGAGGGCAAAATATGCTATAGTATCTGCCACTCAGCCAAGCATATATCGTGTAGAATTCTGCTAGTGTTGAGATGTACAAATTAGACAGATACTAATTACGTAGGTAGCAATCACCGCTACTATAAACATTCATGGGCAAATCATGATTTTCCGGAAACTACTGACAGTAGAGAAGTGTAGAGGTAAATTACCCATGAATCTATATCTACGTTTAATTACGCTGAGGTGTTCATTGTCTTGATAGATTTAAAAAACCAGTCTGCTCATGTCTTCTAGCCTTTATGAAGGTGCTTTAATCTCTAGAATATAAGACTATGTAGGAATAGCGATCGCTCAAATAACTTCTTTATTTATTCTTTAAAGAGTCAGTGATTTCTCTGAAAAATCATAAAGATAGCATAAATATACTGAATTCTTCCCGATAGCAACAAAATTCAATTTGGTTGATCAAAACGTAGGGCAATTTAGGAATCATTGCTGTCAATTTAAAGTAAAAACCAGTCTAGAACCAGCTTTTAGCAGATTGTCTCGTTCCCAGTTTCAGAGTGGGAATGCCCGTCCTTGAGGCTTTGCCTCTTTTACTCGCGGTAGCAGCCCAATGAACAGCTTTTTAGCCAGAGGCTAGAAACGAGAAAAAATGCAAAACGCAAAATCCCCAACTTCTCTAGGAAGTCGGGGATTTATCATCTAGCTGTACTAGCTATTTTTCTACAGCTTGACGTAGAGCTAATTGCTGTTGTTTGAGATTAGGTACGTAATTACTACTAGAGTTTGATACCCCATTAGCTACAACTCCAATCAGATTTAACTTACTCAACATAGCTGTCGCTTGATTAAGCTGACTTCGCGTCACAATACCAATGCTTGCCACCATAATCACACTACGACAAGATGATGCGGTAAGCATGGCATCCACTAAGCCGAGAACTGGGGGAGCATCTATGAGTACCAAATCATAGTTTTCCTCAAATGCTGTCATTAATTGGATCATCCGAGGGGAACTCAAAAGATTTGCTGGGTCAGCAGGTTTGGGGCCAGCGGTCAAAATATCGATGTAGGAAGAGCCTGAGTATTGAAGACTAATTTGGTTAGGTAGAGTTGTATCACTCGCTAATAAAGTTGAAAGTCCTTGCTCATTAGGAAGATTCAGTTGATGGTGCAAACTAGGATCGCGTAAGTTGGCATCAATCAGCAATACCCTTTTGTGTAAACGAGCAGCACTCATTGCCAAACCCAATGCCAAAGCTGATTTACCCTCATCGGCTAAAGCCGAGGTAATCATCAAAGATTTTAAATTAGTAACAGTATTTAAAAGTTCGATGTTTTTGTAAATCAGATCCAGCGATTCCCAACGTGGTGGAGATTGCAATACCTGAATTGTCCAGGGAGCGAGAACTTCTGGCTTGCCAAAAGGCAACTTTATCATTGATTCTCTGGGTTTGGCTGGCGGTAACTTGGGAGTTGTTCCCAACAACGGCATGGCCATTTGCTTCTCTAACTCAGCAGTGGTGTGAACTGCATCATCAGCCGATTCGCGAATAAAGGCAGCAATACCTCCTAACATTAAGCCAACCACAGCACCTAACAGCAAATTCTGCTGGAGATTGGGGCCTAATTTTGCGCCTTTTTGAGGATCTTCTACCACTTCCCAATTAAATCCACCTTTGGAAAGTTCTTGCCGCAATTGTTGTTCTGCTCTTAAAAGCTGCTCTAATCTTTCACGACTAAATTGCAACTGCGGTAGCATCCGATTGTAATAAGCTAACAGAGGCGGGAAGCGTTTGATTTCAAAACGTAGCTCATTTTCTTTCTGAGCCAAAGTTTGATCGCGAGCAGTTAAAGCAACTATAGTTGTCTGCGTTTCTACTAACTGAGCAGCAAGGTTAAGATCGATTTGACCCAGCTGTCCTTTTTCGAGAAGAGAGTCTCCAGAAGTGAATGCACTAGCAGACTTTCCGCCTAAAGTTCTTCCTACTTCTTGTTGCAATAGTTCCTTCTGGTCCTGAAGCTGTTCTTTGAGCTTTTGCACGCTTGGAGTTTGATCTGTAAAGCGTAAGCGTTCCTGTGCTAGTGCCAATTCGCTTTTTTGAATTTCGTTTAGTAAGCCTTGATAGCGAGTAGACTGACTCAAACGAGAAGCAACTAGAGCATTTTGAGGAGAACGGTTAAGTTGTTCTTCTAAAGATTTTTGGCGTGCTAAAGCTTCCCCATACTGAGCACGAGTTGTCTGTCTTTCTTGGGAAAGACTATTCAAAGCTGTTTCAATCGCTTTGGCCTGTGACTCTGGATCGATTAAGTTCTGATTTCTGCGAAATCTTTGTAAATTTGTCTCAGCCGCATTTACTTCTTCACTAGCTTTACTTAACTGTTCCCTGATGATTTGCAAACCTTTTTGTAAACGCGAACTCTGTTGTTGTTTGTTATATTCTAGATAAACTTGTCGAATCGCATTGAGGACTTTTTGGGTCTTTTCAGGATCTCCAGCAGTATATTCAACTTGAAAGATTTTAGTAGCGACATTATCTTCTTTGCTCCTAATTTGAGTTAAGACCAAAGAAGCTTTAATTTCAGCTGAAGTTATATCTGGATAACTAGACTGAAGTTTATCAACTGCTTTTTGAATTAGTCCCGAACTTTGCATCAAGTTAAGCTGAGTGGCAGTATCTATGACCACATTAGAGTCAGTAAACTGATTATCTACCCCCGCACCACCTTCGGTTTTACCTTGATAATTAGGTTCTACTAGCAGTTGCATAGAACTTTTATAAGTAGGTTTTGTTTTTACAGTTACTATGCTGGAAATAACAAGAGAACTAATTAATACTGCTAAGAACCAAGGAAATCTCCGCACAAATACGGCAAACATTTGTCCGTAACTTGGTTCACTTTCAGAAGCTGGAGCTAGATGAGGATTTAGACTAGTTTGAACCACTTTGATATCCTTGTCTTCAAGATTTACGCTAAGAGATTCTCCGAAGAATACCTATTTTTATACAAATTGCCAAATAGGTAATCTGATAATGAAAAGAGATTCAGAAATCAAATGAATAATTGATGCACACCACAAGCTTGATTGATAATTTGCTCAACCTTGCTAAAGAATGCATTTTCTGAAAAGTTTGCTACAGCATGATTGCGGATGCGATCGTAATTCCAAAAAATGCCATTGGCTTCTAGTAAGGCAACTTGTAAAGATTCGGGTGTTTGTCTTTTAAAAAAGACTCCTGTTTCACCTGGAATTTGAGTATCTAATACTCCACCCGCTCCATAAGCGATGACTGGTGTACCGCTAGCATTAGCCTCTACTGGAACTAATCCATAATCTTCTAGGGCTGCGACAATAATAGACTTGGCTTTGGAAAACAAGTCTTTGCGGGTTCTATCACTTACGTGTCCCAAGAACACAATATTTTGTAATGCTTTGGATTTTAACCGTGCTAGTTCTGGCCCGTCACCAGATATTAATAACCGCCACCCTAACCAATTAAAAGCTTCGACTATTATATCAAGTCGCTTATAACTGATCATCCGAGCGGAGGCCAGATAATATTCATCTTTTATATCGGAAAAAACAAATTTACTAGTATCAATTGGATAGTTCACCATCATTGCCTGTTTGCCATAAATCTTTTCAATCCGGCGGGCAACAACACTGGAATTAGCAATGTAAAGGTCAGGCTCCTGTGCATATTTCAGGTCTACCTTTCTCATTACTTGAAATACTTGTTCGATTAAAGGAGCAAAATATCTATAATCTCCGTACTCTCTTAAATAAGTTGCTGTATCCCATAAGAAACGGGTGACGTTATGGCAAAAACAAATGTGGTGAGCATTGGGATTTTTTCGCACTGCTTTGGCAAAGCTGGTGCTACTACTAATAATTAAATCGTAGTCTTGCAGATCCAAGGCTCGAAAGGCAGGGAAATACAAAGGAGCCATCGACCTGAAATATTTTGCTGCACCAGGAATCTTTTGTAAGAAGGTTGTATTAACTATGCGATCGCCTAAATCGATCGTTTTTTGGGGATCGTACAAAGATGTGAAAATATCTGCTTCGGGATAGCGCTTACAAAGCAGTTCAAACACACGCTCTGCCCCACCTCGCTGGGTTAAATAATCATGGACGAGAGCAATTTTCATGAAATTTGACCTAAAGTTTCGATCGAGTTTGTGGAAACGCTTCCCAGCAAGTTACTATCAACAACTTTAGTGTCCGTTCCGCAGTATAGCTTTCTATCCTCTTGATGAAATTCTGGCGACAAATATATAGGGGCATACAGCTGTACGCCCCTACAGCTAATTCATTTGTGGCAAATATTTTTAGAACCGATATTATCCAACTGCTACTAAGATTTTTTCTGGAGCGAAATAGACGTTTTGCTCAGTTCGTAGTTGGTCGCAAAGTCTGCCTTCAGGTAATTCTACATCCTCATAAGTGAGGACTCGATCTTTAGAAATATCTCGTTTGAGGCGGCACCCTTCAGCTAAACCCATTGGTAGAAGATTTTGCTGTTGGACGATATCGGAATTTTCACATTGTCCGTAGGTCATGTAGTAGCCGATGCCATCTAAGGTTTCTCCTGCTTTCAGGTCGATTTTGGCGGTGGTGACAACATCTACTAGCGGGCCTGCTAGTGGAGACATCACAGCATCATCAAATAAAACAGCACGCGCTACGGACAAAGGAACTTCAAAATGACAGAGGTGATAAGGAGTATAGAAGCTGTAAAGTGGGCCTTCGCCTAATTTATATAAGTTGAGATAGTGGCGTTGCTTAGGGTCGTCGTGAGTGGCAAATACATATACACCTGGGCCTGGTTTTGCTCCAACTACATAATCGACAATACCGCCCAGTTCTTTGAGTTGTTCAACATCATATAACTGAGTCATTTCATCGACATGACCGCTGAAGTCATATCCTAACATTCCCCGTTTGGCGACTTT
This sequence comes from Nostoc sp., assembly GCF_036917535.1. Classification (GTDB taxonomy): domain Bacteria; phylum Cyanobacteriota; class Cyanobacteriia; order Cyanobacteriales; family Nostocaceae; genus Nostoc. Next base: position 24,057 of record NZ_JBALDA010000110.1, on the reverse strand, counting down.
CATACCTGTGGCATTGGCAACGATCGCTTGCTCGAAGGAAATTTTGCTTCCGTCGGCGAAGCTAGTCACCATGTGGGGCTTTTGACCCCAACGTTTAGCAAATCCTTCCTGGGTGGTGGGATTGCGATAGGGGTCTTGGAGTCCTTTAATGTTACCGCACAATAAGGGAGTTAAACCAATGCTTTTGACAAAGCGATAAAGGTTCATTTGCACCCCTGGCTGATCGCCATCACAAGCGCTGAGAATCACGCCTGCTTTGTCGGCATACACTTTCAGGATGGGACCAATGGTGCCATCGAGTTCAGCATTCATCATAATCACATGTTTGCGGTAGGCGATCGCTTCCATCACGATCTCAGCGCCAAATTCCACTGCACCTGTGACTTCGATTAATGCATCGATGCCTTCAGCCCGACACAGTAACTTAGCGTCTTCTGTGACTGCATACTTACCGTTAGCGATCGCATCTTCTAATTCGCTGACAGTTGCAACAACTTGAATATCTTCAATTCCTGCTTCTGAATAAGCTTGTTTAGCTGCACCAATCTGGCGATTGGATATAGCAACTAACTCCATTCCTGGCACTGAATTGACAATTTGGTTGGCAATTCCTCGACCCATAAAACCAGCACCAATCATTCCCACCTTAATAGGATTTCCTGCTGCTGCACGGGCTTGTAAGGCGCGATCGATAATAATCATGAACTAAACTCCTTTTTGGAACTGTTTCTTGTGTTACAAATTCTCGATAATTTTGCACTTAATAATTTTTTACAGCTAAATATTAAGTACATTTTCATGGAAATGATCATTACTGATAGCTACTAACTACTTGTTTGCTAGATGTTATAGTAGTAGTCTGTTTTTTCTGGCTGTGATTTTTGATAATTTGCTCTATAGCATTTCTGTACGCTTAGGCAAACTTTTCTTTGGTATGATTTGCTCTTGCATATTCCCATGCTGCCTGACGAGACATCAGCTTTAAGTCTTCAACAGACAAACTGGCAATACTTATGACTTTCGCATTATTGTATTACCTCATGCAGAGGAGCCAGTGTGTTGTACAGAAAACACCTGGCACAAAGAAATCGTTTATAGTTATCTGGAAGCTGTACCGCCAACAGTCATCATTCTCAACAAAGGCCAATTTAAATCTTTCTCGGAGGTTTCAGTTACATCTAAAGGCCAATCAATGTTAAAGAATGGGTCATCATAGCGTAAACCTCTTTCATATCCTGGAGTGTAAAATTCACCCACTTGATATGTAACTTCAGTCTCATCGGTGAGTGCTTGATAGCCATGAGCAAACATTTCTGGAACATACAAAGCACGGCGATTTTCTGGGGTTAGCTCTACACCAATGTGTGATAAAAAGCTAGGAGATTCAGGACGCATATCAATAATTACGTCGTAGATTGCGCCTTTAGTACAGCGAATTAATTTTGTTTCTGCTGCTGGCAGAATTTGATAGTGCATTCCTCGGATAGTGCCTTTTTTGTAATTAAAAGATAGGTTACATTGGGCAACTGTTGGCTTTAATCCGTGTGCTGCAAATTCTTGAGCACAGAAAGACCGAGCGAAAAAACCACGGTGATCTGGCTTTTCTTCTAAATCAATGATGAATGCGTCTTTGAGTGCAGTTGGAGTGAAGATCATGAATGAATAACCTTAAGAGAAATATTGACGACAACAAAACTTGGCAAGTTTGAAAACTTAACTTTTTACAAACCTGATCAAAAAGAGTCTTGATCAGGTTTTTAGATTAACAATTAGCTTGTTTGGACTGAACTATATGGCGCTAACTTTGGTTGGGGAAAAGTATTGTCTCTATATTGAGTACAAACTTCTGGACGATCGGGAGAAGTAGAAGTGTAGCAAGAGAATAAAGTTAACCTATTTTCTGTGCGTAATGTCCCGTGATGTATGACTTTTTTGGGATCTACAATAATGACTGTTCCTACCGATCCTGTACAACATTTCCAAGCCTGTTTCGGGATAATTTCATTTAGTTCTTCATCTGTGATGCCTAAATGACCAGATTGCCAAAGCTTATAGTAAGTACGGTAATAGTTTAATCTCAACAAAGAGGTTAAAGAGGCTGGGATATATTCAAAGGGACCATGCTTTTGTTCCACATCATTTAAGTAAATAATGATTTTGATCATGCGGCGGTCTTCTGCATCTTTATGCCATAGTTGTGTAGCAAACTGATTTTTATTAGGAAAATCCTTGCGGAGATGTACACCATGAAAAATGAGCGGTAGACCAATGTAGTTTTCAATGATGTTTAGAAGCCTTTTTTCGCTTCCCCAAGTTGCAAATTCAGGTAAATATGTAACTGTGTAAATTTGGGGAAACTTTTCATTTGAATCGTCATTATTGATAGATGCCATTTGGGACGAATAACTATAAGCTGCCTTAAGCAATTCTGATGTTGAATCGAATCCCAACTCAGTAAGTGTGGTGATATGAATACCATCACATTTAAGATTATCAAGAATTTGGCGATCGCCTTCTTCTAGTGCAGGCAAATTAGCAGCATGTTTTAAAAGTGCTAATCTGTAAACTAACTCAGAGCCTAGTGAAAATATTTTGCGTTTAATCTTGAGCAGCATGGCATAACTACCTTTAATAGACTATCGGCCATTTTCTATTTGTTGCCTTAACTCTGCTCTGGGGTAAGTATCATCCCAGTATTGGGTGCAGAGTTCTGGTCTTTCAGGAGGGTTGGCAGTGTAACAAAAGAATAGTGTTGAGCGTTCTTCTGTGCGGACTATGCCGTGATGCAAAGTATTTTTCGTATCTACAATCAAGACAGTACCTGCTGGGCCTAGACAGGATTTCCAAGCTGACTTGGGGATAACTGTTTTCACTTCATCATCATCAATCCCCCTATAACCTGACTTCCAAAGTTTGTAGTAAAGCCGAAAATAATTCCAACTCAATAAGGAAGTTAAAGAGCGAGGAATATATTCAAAAGGCCCAGTTTTTTCTTCGACATCATTCAAGTAAATAAAGATTTTGAAAATGCGGCGGTCTTCAGAATCGCTATGCCATAGTAGTGTGCCAAACTGATGTTTGCTAGGGAAATCTTTACGTAAATGTACACCATGAAAAGCAATCGGAAGACCAATATAGTTTTCGATGAGATTGAGAAGTCTTTTCTCCATTGCCCAGGTATAAAATTCTGGTAAACCTGTAACTGTGTAAATTTGTGGTAACTTTTCATCTAGATGGTTGTTTTTAGGATTTTCCATCTGAGACAATTGTTGGTAAGCAGCTTTGAGCAGTTCAGCGCTAGAGTTGAAGCCTAAATCTGCTAGTGTTGTGACACAAACACCCTCTTTTTTGAGAACCTTTAGGATATGGCGATCGCGCCCTTCCAATGCTGGCAGATTTCTGCTATGCTTCCAACGAGCTACATAATATTGCAAGTCAAAAGATAGCGTAGATATTTTGCGTTTAATTACACTAAACATGTAAGAAATACTTTCTAGTTTTAATCTCAATTGTTCGGTAAATTAGTAGCTTATGGCTTATAGCTTTGTATTTCTTGAGTAGGTATTTCACTTGATTCTGCTAAACTAAAATCTTTAGAAACCATCACATCAAAAGCACATAAACTGACTAAAGCTAAAAATGGGACTACTGTCTTAATGGCAGACATAGGCCATCTTCTTAAAGCACCTAAGAAAACTTTCAAGTTGACTTCTTTACCGTTTTGCAAAAGCATCCGTCGACAAAACTGCTTAGAATATCCACTCTGCTCCAATTTCAAAATTACTTCAGGTATGTGTTTGTATTGCATTAACAGTGCAGATTTTGGTTCTTTCTGCCAATAACTCACACCCACAACACATTCCAAATAAGTTTCTTTCGTGACAATTACACGACCATTAGAAGCACAATATCCGGCTAAATATGCTAAAGATATCCAATTATTCTCAGCATCTTGCCAATTTTGTAGAGCGCATTTCACTAAATCAGTACGGTAGATTGTAGCAGTCAGAAAAATAACTGCACCGACACTTTTTGAGAAACAATGCTCAAATATAGCTTTACCATCACCATCACCATCTTCACTATTTATATCAAACCAGCGATTACCAAGAATTGTTGGTGGATGAACTGGTTCACCAGTAATTTGGTTTCGACCGGAAAAGTTGAGAAACAATAAAGATAAATCTTCATATTGCTTAAGTTTGCTAATCACATAAGCAATGGCTCTATCTTGAATTGGGTCATCGTCACCAATTGTCCAAACATATTTTGTTGCCGTCGAATTCAGGCAATACATAATATTTTTGACAACACCTAAATTCTGAGGATTTTTATTTGATTTAAATGGGATACTACTAAGTATTATTTGCCATTTTTTAATCACATCCTGAGTATTGTCTGTTGAACAATTATCAGAAACTAAAATTTCACAATCATCTTCAAAACCTTTGATAGCTTGAGCCAGCCATGCTAACTGTTTCTCCAGCAATTCGGCACGATTATAAGTCGGTATAGCAATGGTCAGTAATTTCTGCATGGTAATAAATAGTAGTTAAGAAATTGATATATTAATGGTTACAGGCTAGTCTCTAGCTGTTTAGGTGGAAAAAGAATTGCCCAAGCTGATATAGTTAACAAACGTAGGTAAGGAATAAATATCTTGATTGTCAAGAAAGGCCAACGTTTTAAAGCACCTAATAGGATTTTCAAGTCAGTTTTTTGATGGAAATTCTGCCAAATCATTTCCTGACAAAATTTATGAGGATATCCTACCTGTAGTAGTTTGATATAAACTTCAGGTATGTATGCATATCGCATTCTAAAGTTCCATGTTGGATCAAGATCCAAAAAACTAGCGCCCATAGTACATTCTAAATAAGTGTCTTCAGTGACGATGACACTTCCATGAGCAGCGCAAAATGCAGTCCAATATGCTTGAGACGCCCAATTATTAGTAGCAGATGGCCATTTTTGTAAAGCGCGTTGTACTAAATTTGTACGATAAATTGCTGCTGATATAAAAAGTACACCACCAAAGTTTTCATTCAGGTAACTTTGAAATATAGCTTTACCATCAACTTTTAATTCGTCGCTATCACTATTCAACCAGCGTTCGACAACAAGTTGACCTGTTTGTTTTTGACGACCAGAGAAGTTTAAAAGCATTAGTCCTAAATCTGAATGTTTTTTTAGTGTCGTTAACACATAATCTAGGGTTCTCTCTTGAATTGGGTCGTCATCGCCAATTGTCCAAATATATCTACTATTTGGGGCTTTTAAGCAATAAGCAATATTACCCATGACCCCAATATTTTCACTATTCTTGTTTGAGGTAAATGTGACATTGCTAAGACTTAGCTGCCACTTTTTAATAACTTCTTGGGTATTATCTGTAGAACAATTATCAGAAATAAAGATTTCACAGTCAGACTCAAATCCTTTAATAGACTTGGCTAACCAAGTAAGTTGTTTATCTAAAATATGAGCACGATTGAATGTAGGAATTGCGATAGTCAGTAGTTTATTCATATAACAATTTACAAATATTTTTATGGATGAAGTAAGCCCGAATCAATACTATTTGATTCGGATGCTTAGATTATTTTTGATTGCTACTAGGCAACTTTAGCTATTTTTTATTCCAGAAAAAATCTTTGTCAATCTGCTCTGTCCGAATTAGATACTCTAGCTGTTTTAAGCGAGTAAATCCTCTAAACAAGAACGTATCTTCAGCCATGTGTATTTGACTGAATAAATCAAATAACTGCTGGGCACCAAGTCGGGCATTCCAATCACATTTAAATCCGGGTAGGATTGTGTTAATTTTCTCGAAAGATACGCGATAGCTGCGGTTATCTGCGCCGTTATCACCAAAGGATAATTTACAATCTGGGAAAACATCAGCAATAATTTCCGCGATTTCTTTAACGCGATAATTATTCGCTGTATCTCCCACGTTGAAGATTTGGTTATGTACAATGTCTCGTGGTGCTTCTAAGGTGCAAACTATTGCTTTGCAAATATCCAATGCGTGGACTAATGGCCGCCAAGGTGTGCCATCACTAATCATTTTGATTTCTTTGCTTGTCCATGCCAACCCTGCTAAGTTGTTTAAAACAATATCAAAGCGCATTCTGGGAGAAGCACCAAAGGCTGTTGCATTTCGCATAAAGGTGGGAGAGAAGTCATCGTCAGCGAGTGGTGCGACATCTCTTTCTACAAGAGTTTTACATTCTGCGTAGGCTGTTTGGGGATTAACTGCGGATTTTTCTGTGACATCACCTGTAGTAGCAACACCGTAGACGCTACACGAAGACATATATACAAAGCGACGTACATTCATAGCCTTAGCCAGACTAGCCAGACGAACTGAACCTACATGATTAATTTCATAGGTAATATTGGGTGCCAATTGTCCGGCTGGGTCGTTGGAGAGTTCCGCCATGTGAACTATGGCTTCAATACCTTCTAAATCATCAGGTGTGATGTTGCGGATATCTTTATTAAGGGTTTTGGGTGTCACTCCACTAGAGTTGTACAGCCAACCAACTTTATAGAAACCAGTATCTAGACCAATAACCTCATGTCCTCGCTCGATTAACAGAGGCGGTAATAATGAACCTAGATAACCTTCTGTTCCTGTTACTAATATTTTCATTGTGGTTAATTCCTTTGTATTGTGTTGAGAAGTTAAATTCTTCGTTTAGCTGGACGCATAGATGTACGCCCTAGTACCGCAAGGCGGAAGTCAAAAGTCACGCATAATTGTATTCCGGGCTTTTGCGCCATTTGAAATAGTATGTTTATTTCCGCCGTGTTGTACTAGAGTGTGTTGCATCTGGAAGGGAACCGCTATATTTTTCGTTTGTATGCAATAACTTGACCTCTCTCTTAAAAGCAGAGAGGCTTTGAATCTTACTGCCTTTCCCTTCTAGGGAATGGGTTAGGGGTTAGGTCTGTATTTGACTTAACCGAAAAGCGCTATATATGACTTGGCTAACAGTCATTATGTAGTTACTAAAACCTTTGCAGGCTTACTTATTGGGTAGTAGCACTCTATAGCGGTTCTTAATTGATGCATGACACTTTTTTCGGCGTTGCTAAATTGAGGGATGATTTAGCAAGTTAGAAAATTTCTCCCCCTGCTTCCCCTGCACCCCCTGCCTCAAGAGCCTGCCTAAATTCATCCCCCTGTTCTGCAACGCCCTTTTATTTTGTGGGATGGGTGTCTTACCTGTCCCTTGTATTTTCAGGCAGACAAAGATGCCCACTATACAAGATTCATCCCTTAATTCAGCAGTCCCGGAAATAACAACGATGCTATCTATGCAATTACTACACTCTCTAGATGCGAAAGTTGGGGAATTTCTGCCACAAGCGCTTTGCCGATTTCTAGAGAAGATGTGGCAGCAGGAGAAGGAGCATTGCAAACATGAATGGAGTTTTGACCAGAAACAATCAAAAAGTCGTCTACAAGCTTGCCATCGTTCATCAAGGCTTGAGCGCGGACTCCTGCATGGGTGGGAACTAAGTCTTCTGTTTGCACTTCGGGAATTAGTTTTTGTAAACTTCTGGTGAAGGCTGCTTTGCTAAAAGAACGAATGATTTCTTGGATGCCATCATCAGCGTGTTTAGCTGCTAACTTCCAGAAACCGGGATAGGTGAGGACTTCCAGAAAATCTCGTAAGTCAAAGTCGGTTTTTTTGTAACCTTCGCGTTTGAGTGATAGAACCGCGTTTGGCCCTGCATGGACACTACCATCAATCATCCGGGTAAAGTGGACACCCAAAAAGGGGAAATCTGGATTGGGAACTGGGTAGATTAGTGTTTTGACTAAATAGCGTTTTTCTGGAGTGAGTTCGTAGTATTCTCCTCGGAATGGGACAATTTTGGCTTGGGGTTCAACTTGACCTAGTTTGGCGATGCGATCACTATGCAATCCAGTACAATTAATTACAAAGCGGGTTTCAAAGTTACCTTTGTTTGTTTGCAGTACCTGATTTTTACCACTTGGAGAGATTTTTAGGACTTTTGTATAGAGGTGTAAATCTCCACCCTGCTGTTGAATTAGCTGGGCATATTTCAAACAAACTTGCTTGTAATTAACAATACCAGTTGAGGATACCCGAATTCCACCTACACATCTGACGTGAGGTTCAATTTCCTTGACTTCTTCGGGGCTAATTCTCTGGACTTCTATGCCATTGTCTAAGCCGCGTTGGTAGAGATTTTCTAAGCGTGGTAGTTCTTGTTTTTCAGTTGCAACAATTACTTTACCACAAACTTCATGGTCAATTCCATGCTCTTGGCAGAATTCTACCATTGAACGAGAACCATTACGACAAAATTTAGCTTTGAAACTCCCTGGCTTGTAGTAAATACCAGAATGAATTACTCCGCTATTATTGCCAGTTTGGTGAAATGCCCATTGGCTCTCTTTTTCTAGTACTAAAATCCGGGCATTAGGATAGCGTTTTCCTAAAGCCAACGCTGTCGAGAGTCCAACTATTCCCCCACCTATAATCGCAAAATCATACATTAGTATTATCGCACTTCAAATTACAGTAAATCCATAAAGTTATTTGTCATTTAATTTCTGACTCCTAACTCCTGTACAGACAAGGGTTAATCGCGTCTCTACTCCTAACTTTTCTCTTGCCATACCTTCCAAGGAGCCTGATTGTTTTTCCACAGCCCTTCGAGATAGTTTTTATCACGTAAAGTATCCATCGGTTGCCAAAAACCATGATGTTTAAAAGCAGATAGCTGTTCCATATCAGCTAGCTTTTCTAATGGCTCTTGCTCCCATACCGTAGAGTCATCAGCAATTAAGTTGATTACTTCTGGTTCTAACACAAAATAACCACCATTAATCCAAGCTCCATCACCTTCCGGTTTTTCTCGAAAGCTGGTGATTTTGGTTTGCTCATATCCTAAAGAAATAGCACCAAAACGTCCGGCTGGTTGAACAGCGGTAAGTGTTCCTAAGCTATTTTGTTCTTTGTGAAACTTAATTAGTTCAGTAATATTAATATTACTGACACCATCACCATAAGTAAAGCAAAAAGTCTCGTTACCAAGATGTTCACTGATTCGCTTTAAGCGTCCGCCTGTCATTGTATTATCACCCGTATTTACTAAGGTGACACGCCAGGGTTCTGCATAACCAGAATGCACATTCATCTGGTTAAAGCGCATGTCAAAGGTAACATCTGACATGTGTAAGAAGTAGTTAGCAAAATACTCTTTAATGATGTAACCTTTATAACCGCAACAAATGATGAAGTCATTAATGCCGTGGGCAGAGTATGTTTTCATTATGTGCCAGAGAATTGGCTTGCCACCAATCTCAACCATCGGCTTGGGTCTAATACTGGTTTCTTCACTGAGGCGTGTACCAAGACCTCCAGCCAAAATCACCGCTTTCATGCAATTACCTCGAAGATTTGTAGGGATATGATTATTTGACTTTTTCGAGATGAAGAGGATGCACTTAAAGGGAGAAAATGTATTTCTGATTTCTGTTTCTCCGTCAATAATCTAACTGTAATTTGCGATGAAATTATAAAGGTAAGATAAATTAAAATCTTTTCTATATAAAAGCTCTATGAATATCTATAAATACATAAATAAATTACTCAATGAAGTAAAAATATTACCTATAAAATAACTAGGATTAGCTGACGCCAACCCTAGTCAGGCTTGATTTTTTCAATCAAAACCAATAATATGCTAGTAACAAAGCTTACTCTTTTCTAGTTAGTTTTTTCCAGATTACTTGAACCTTGGAATAAAGGGTCACATTTGTTTTCTACAACTACGCACATATTGCTAAGTGCTTGCTGATAATTATCCATGTCATCTTGCTCAAGAAATATTTTGGCAGATGCCTGTATATCTTCGACAGCTTTTGTCTGGTTTTTGTTAGCTTCACTACCGCCATATTGTGCCAGTTCATAGCGAACCATACCTCGTTTGAGATATGCTTTTGCTAGTTTCGGGCTTATAGTTAATGCTTGGTTAAAGTCAGCGATCGCTTGATTATATTCTTGCTGATAATTGCTGCTATATTGAGCAATTTGATAATAGACAACACCCCGCTGAAAGTAACCTTCTGCTTTGGAGACATTACGTTTTATTGCTTGAGTAAAATCTGCGATCGCTTTTTTGTAAACTTGTTGAGATTCACCACTGTATTTAGCCATTTGGGCGCGGACAATTCCCCGTCTGATATAAGCTTCAATTTCATTATTATCCAGGCCGATGGCTCGATTATAGTCAGCGATCGCTAGATTATATTCTTTATCAGGATCGTTGCTATATTCGGCGAGCATATAGCGGGCATTGCCCCGATTTACCAGAGCTTTGATTTGATTGGGATTGATTTTCAGAGCTTGGCTATAATCTGTAACTGCTCCTTCGTAGTCTTTGAGGTTATAACGGGCATTACCACGATTTACAATTGCTCTAGCATGTGTCGGTTCTTGTTCAATTGCTTGGCTAAAGTTGACAATTGCTTTCTCGTAGTCTCGCTCTTTATAAGCAATATAACCTTGCTGATAAAAATCAGCGAAGCTAAGTTTATTATTTGGCTGGGAAGACTTGATTGCTTGTTGGGTGAGAGCATTTTGGGAAACCAACGGCTGAGTAAATTTAATCATTACATCTGCGTATCCCAATAGACCAAAACCCAGCAAGCAACAAATAATCGGGTATAACTTTGACTTTTTGGAACGTTTATAATATGAACCGCTAGGAGTCATTACTGGCTGCCAGTAATTAGCTAGCTGCGGTGACATGGCTCGCTGGGGAAAATGCGGGGTCTGAGTATAACGTTTTTTCGGTTTGATGCGTGGTTGGAGATGTTCTCTAGCTTCTATAGCCCGGTGTGATGGAAAGGGGTCGCGTCCACCTAATCGCACGGTACGTTCACACCACGGACAGCTACGCATGTGGTTGTTGTAGCGATGCTGGGGATTTGTCGTGCAGGTAATTAGGGAATCTTCGGCTTCAGCGATTGCTGAGAGCCAAGTCTGGGCACTGGGGCGTAGCTGTGGGTTGTTGTGACCCTCTTCAAAACAACGGACAAATAGTTCCTGTAAGCTGGGATGGAGAATTTCCCAAGGGGGGGCAATGGGTGTCGGCAGGTAGGGTACATAACGCTTTTGGCTGTAAGTGAAATGACCCGATGCAATGCGTGCTTCGTAAGGTGGTGGCTCAATCGCACCTTGAAAAATCCCCGAAAATGGGTGGGTGCCTTCCATTAAGAGTTGAAATACTAGCACCGCTAACCCAAATAAATCGTGAGAGATTTCGCGATCGTGCTGGGCAAAAGTTTTATTCTGTAGTTCTGGTGGAGTAAACTCTGGTTTACCTACTGGACAGCGATAAACAACATTGCTGTTTGGGTCGGTTACTTGGAAAGAGTCTGTGTCTATCAAAGTTACCAGTGCTGTATCACTGACGAGGATATTAGACTCGTTCACATCACCAATGCAATATCCACTAGCATGCAAAGCTGCAAAAGCCGCCGCTAGGTTACGAGCCGTGCGGAGCAGGTACTGATAGTTGAATAGGGGGCAGTGTTGCCGACGAGTTCTGGGGTTGTAAAAGTCGATAATTGGACGCATCCCCTGAATACGTGGCATCAAAAAGCCTAGGATGATATTTTTGCCATCTGCCGCCCGTAATAAATCCTCTGGCCAAGCGATAGAGATATGCCCTAAACTAGCTGTAGGGTTTTCTGGCGGATTGGCAAGCATCGCTTGGAGTTTATCAGCATGAGCAGTGGTTGGCTTGTGGTAAATTTTCGCCACCAAATTGCCATCGGATGGTACTGTATAAACGCAAGCTTCACCCCCACGCCCCAAACTGACATTGAGGCTGAGGATTTCTTTTCTAGGGGAACAACGTAGTACCTGCATAATGAAATTACCGCTAACGGGAGTTATTGTAAGATGTGAAACCTGTAGATTGATTGCTCATGAGTCGTTGAATGCGGCTATAATGAGTGTTAAATCATCATCAGTGCGTTGCGTAATCCGCTCTGAGCGTAAAAATTTTACCAATTGCTCCTTCGCTTCTGTCTTATCCTCGGTATTGGCGACAAATTCAAACAGCGGAAAAAAGAATGGTTTGTGAGGTTCGCCAACAACCATGTTCAAAGCCAGCATTTGTAATCCGTCGGTGATAATACCAACGTTTACTATATCTGTGCGCCATAATCTCATCTGTGCTGTGTCTAAAGCATTAGGCGAAGTTAAAAAACTGGTTTCGTTAATGTATTCACCGCTGTCAGGCATAGTCAGTGCCAGCAGGTTGCCCATACAATCTTTTGCCACTGCCAAACCATCACCTATCTGAACTACAGCTACAACTTCTGGTGTAGCAACCAGCATAATTAAGGTAGTTGCTAAATCTTGAGGCTGTTTGTCACAAGTAGCCGCCTCATCTTCCACAGCTTTTTTAGCAGCAAATATGGCATCATTTAAGAGCGATCGCACTAATGTATCATCAGTCAAACTTTTTCGGGTCAGCCCTTTGGTAGAAATGTTTTCTATTGCTGTCTCCACAGCAATCATCGCTCCCACTTTCCCAAGGCTAGCAGAACCCGCGCCATCTGCTGCGGCCGCCACTAAAACATTATCTGACAATATCTGCCAGTGATGAGCATCCTGACATAATTGATTGTTTTTTAAGTGACTTGTACCACATACAGACGCAGCCACAATCCGCCATTGAGCAATCTGTTTTGATATGTTCATAAATTTTTTTCTAGCAGCTAGCTGTGTAAACATCAAGCTGCAATTTTTAATTAAACAGTCCCCCAACCAATCGGCGGTAGTGCTACCTGTTCTTCTATTTGTGAATGAGAAACGGCTGACATACTAGTTGACAGCCAGACAAACATTTCGATAAAATTTAATCCTTTAAGCTTTAAGGGAGTACGTACAGTTATTTGATTTAAACGCGTCATATTCGCATTTTCTACTCCAACTGTAAAGAATGCTACCCGCTTGTTCGCCTCGTCTCCCTGTAGGCGATGGGATGCTTGCTCTACCACTTGCTCTAACTCACCTTGTGGTTCTCCATCGGTAATCATAAATACCCAAGGACGATAGTAAGCAATCCCGTTGGCACGATACTGAGATTTCCGCTCTTGAATTATGTCCAAAGCTTTATGAATTCCCGCACCCATTGTAGTCAAGCCCTGCGCTGTCAAAATAGGCGGATTGAATTGATCGGCAGTCACAAAGTCTTGTACTACATTGATATTACTATCAAAAGTGACGATCGCCACTTCCACCCGTCTAGCGGCTAAGGAATTTTTGACTAATTCATCCTTTAAGCTTAGTAAACCTTGATTTAAAGCCTCAATCGGCTCTCCTTGCATCGATCCAGATGTGTCTAATAAAAGTACACAAGGACAACGTGGTTCGGGGTTCTCAGCAAATTCTACTACTTCATCAAGTTTTAATGTATCATGCATAACTTTTTGTGTTATGTTAAAGTCCAAAGCTTTATTTCCCTTTGCTCAGAGTATATAGTTTCAATCGCCGAGGCGACTACAGAATATAGTATCTATTGGTAGATGCTCTAATCTTTATTAAACAAATTATTTTCATAAAGTTCTCTATATATTTAAGATGAACTTGAGCACAGCTTAGTTTAGCAAAAAAGAGTTTATCAAAACCCAGCATTACCTGTTGTAATGTATCTACCAAAAAGTTATATCCATTAAACCTACAGTACAATAAATACGTAAACTTTCCTAGATAAGTTTTTAAAGATTTTATGTAGAAGAATCGTTTCTTTAAGGAAAAGTAATTAACCATAATTTAAGCTCGTTAACTCTAGAATTATACCAGTGTAACTGCGCGAACTTGGAATCAAATTTGCCTCTTGAAGTGAGTGGGTATAAATAAACGTTATTCTTAAGGTCTTTACTCAAGAGTTGTCAGTAGTTAGTAAAATCCAGAATTAACCAACATCTACTGATAATCTAGCTATGATAGATGTTTAGCTTTATTCATACCTACTTTTTGTTTGAGATAGATTAAGTAAAATGTGCTAAATGTAACAAAGAACTTAAAAAGCTTACAATTTTTAATATATGTACATATTTTCAAATAAATAATTTGTGGACAGAAAAATATTACACAGAAGAGAATACTTTATAGCTCATATTTTCAATCTACAAATGTTCGGTTGTTGATTCCGCAAAAAACTTGAAAAATATGAATAACTCAGGTACATTCACCAAACTACGTCCTCTAAGTTTGTTAAGACAATTATCCAATTGTTCCGACAGTACTTGTTTACAAGTATTGAGTAACTCAGTTTCTTGGTCGATTTACTTAGAACAGGGCAAAATAACTTACGCTACCCATTCTGTGGAACCCTTTGATCGACTAGAACGCCATTTGCGACGCTTCAGCCAGCAAATTCCACTCCTTACTAATGAGGTTCGCGTTCAAGTACGGCTGATGTTTGAACCTGACTCACACAGTCAGTTAATCAAAGATGACAGTAATTCGAGAAGCTACTCTCCTGAGTATCAGGCTATATCCTGGCTTGTTAGTCAACAACATCTACATTCTACACAAGCAGCAGTGTTGGTTCAAGAATTAGTTAAAGAGGTAATTGAATCATTTTTGCTCATCAAAGAAGGTACTTATGAATTAACAGAACCACTCAATAGAATGCCAAAAATTTGCAGGCTAAGTGTAGAAAAAGTTTTAGAATATTGCCAAATAAGATTACAGAATTGGCAGGCTTTTGTACCGAAAATTTCTTCTCCATATCAACGTCCATATCTGTTGATTAACAGCAAGTTTGATGACCAAGATTTACCAAATTTACAGCCAGATTTAATTAACTGGATGAAGGGTTTTAGTCTGTGTCATCTAGCTGTAATTTTGAATCAAGATGAAATTCAACTAGCTCGCAATTTATACCCTTACATCCTTAAGGGTGCGATTATCCTCCATGAACCCGATCCACCATTTGATAAATTACCAAAGATTTTTGAGGAGCGACCGCTTTTCTCAAAATTGATTTCCGGGTTAGTTGACACCAAGGAAGAACTAAATACCACTGTCAATTCTTACCAAAATATTCCTGAAGAGAAAATAGTTCCTGTTCAGCGATTATCACAGATTTCTACTCCTTTAAAAGAAAACTTTCAGGAACCAACAATATCAGATAACATAAATTCTACTTCCCAAAGAGTAACGGCTGCTACTGTAACGGTACAAAAAGTCCACAAAATCGTTTCTGTAGATGATAGTCCCACAATTCTCAAAGAAATTAGTTATTTCTTAGAAAATGAAAATTTTTCTGTAGTGACTATTAACGATCCAGTGAAAGCAGTTTTGTCAATTATAAGGCACAAACCAGATTTAATTTTGTTGGATTTAAACATGCTAGGAATCGATGGCTATGAGTTGTGCCGGATTATACGAAACAATTCACTATTTCAAAACACTCCTATTATTTTTGTCACTGGGAATAAAGGAATTGTAGACAAAGTAAAAGCTAAATTAGTTGGGGCATCTGGCTATCTGACTAAACCGTTTACTCGCGCCGAATTACTAAAAATAGTCTTTATGCATTTGACTTAAATTAACCACCTTACTCACTACATTTCAGAGAGTAATACTTCTGGGTTAATTACAGATAGGACTTACGCAAAAAGTGCTAAAAAGCTTAATTTATTGAACCGCCTACTCCCACGGAGAAGCAAGCTACGCGCAGCGTCTCGTTAGAGAAGAACGCCAAGAATCATAGAGTTTACGTAAGTCCTAACAGATTAAAATTCTTGAAGTGCTAGAAGGTTAATTCTTGCGCCGCTCAATGAGAGCAATGTCAACTGCAAAGCTTAACCCAGAAGTATTGTATTTAAAATGTAATCAACTTAAGTTGGCAAAAAGGGCCATTGCCACAATAAACAGGCTTACCGATGCAAAACTGGCTCCTGTCTGCTACAAACTTTTAGGCTATGGTAGAGAAATCATAATTTGGGTTGTTGTAGCCTGGATTTGACATAGCAGATGTTATAAAGTCAGAACTGCTGAGTAAACTGCTGACATCAGTTCCTATATGTTGGCTAGGCTTAGTACTACCTAGCGATATCAGTTCGCTATTAACAGAGAAATTCCAGCCTTCATTACCAATGAGTGTTTTGTCATCACCACTGGCTTCAATCCGGTTTCCCAAGAGATTGCTGTTAGTTACATTGGCAGTGTTGCCACTACCAAGAATGTCGTTTTTACTACCAGGTAGTGTATTGGCATTACCAAGGATGTCGTTGTTATTGCCTAAGTTCCAGTTACCGTTACCGTTGGTTGTGCTATCGTTACCAAAGCCCCAGTTGCCATTACCTTCGGTTTTGCCGCCATCACCGTAATTCCAGTTACCGTTACCGTTGGTTGTGTTACCGCTACCAAAATTCCAGTTACCATTACCGTCGGTTGTGTTGTTACTACCATATAGCCAGTTACCGTTACCTTGGCCATTGTTACCGATAGCATTTGCACCATCTAATTTTTGAATATCAGATATCCAGTTGTCGCTCTTATAAGGTACAGGTTGACCGTTGCCAGTTTCAGGTAGGTTGCTACCACTTTCCTTTGAAGGCGGAGTGCTGCCAAATGGTAGGTTACCAGGAAGGTTGCTACCGCCACCAGATGGGTTACCACCAGATGCATTAGCACCACCAAAGGGGTTGCTACCACTACCTAACGCACTAATATCACCGCCAACGATTCCGATGAGTTGATTGAACGGATTATTGGTATCAGTTAAAGCCCGTTTATCAAGTGGTCGCTCGTAATTATATTTGTACTTTCCATCTTCACTGGTTGTGGATGAGTTACCACCACCGATGAAGGAAGCGAAAGTATTACTACCACTAGCAGCGCCACCAAAGCTACTGCCACTATTTAGACTGCTGCCATCGGTAGACTGCCATTTGCCATCACTGAAAGAAAAATTGCCATTACCAGTTAAATTGTTGCTAGTACTTTGTGACCCAGTAGTTTGATTGCTATTGCCAGAAGTTGCCATTAGAATTAAACTCCTATTACTAAAACTGAAATCCCTCTACAAGAGAAAGATCAACGACATGAATGAAAGCATTTTTTTACTTTCATTTTCAATAAAAAATACTAATAAAAACAACAATCACCACATTTAGTAAAAGTATATAAAATCAGATTTACATTTAAAATGAACAAAATTTCGATTGTATTGCCGATTTTTTAGATTGGATTGTCTATTCTTTCGATATTGTTGAGGTAAATTTCAGAAAATGTCCGGTAATTCTTATGGTGAAGGCTTTCGAGGCAGTTTTTACAGTGATTTTTCGGCACAAATAGGGTAAATTTACCTCTTTGGAGTTCTATATTACAATGTAATTAAACGTACAAAAAAGAGTGAAGTGTGATTTTTGTAGTCTATTGAATGAGAAAATATTACTTGTGAGGTTTTATCGAGTTTTAAAGATTCAAGTTCTGCGATCGCCAGAGCAAACGCATCTAAATTACTCTTAATCGCAACCAATGTTAAGAACCAACGAAAAAATCAGCATTTCTCATTTGATTTATTTTCCAAGTCTCAAAGCCATGTCTACGATGGGCTACGCCTTGTCAAATCGTGATCATTGCTCATCGCAAAAAAACTGGGCTTGTTGAGAACAGAGAAAAAATAATGTCCCTTTTACATAATGTAATAATTGCTTAACTATGGAGTAATAATGCTAGAAAGTAAAACTAGAGTGAATTTTCAAGATAAATTAAGCAATAAATTCTTTAGAAAAGCGCTGTTGTGTTGAAGTTCTTGAAATCAGAAAAAAGCTTGTGTATTTAGATTGCTGGTTTTATGATATTCTACTTCAAGCGTGAGAAGCCAAACGGCTCTCAATCGCAATGGTTATGCAAGAAGCGATGTCTACAACGGGCTGCGCCTACGCACATCGTATTAGCTAATTGCGTTTTGTGTTTTGAAGCTTCACTCTAGCAGAAAACAGAACAATTTATCAGCCTGCTTTCTGGTTCAATTAATAATAAAAATTCTTGACTATGGAGTATAAAAATGAAAAGTGTAGTAAGCGCAGCAGTTATCTTAACATTTCTTAGTGGAGTAAATTGTCTTCCTAGCTATGGAATCTCATCAAATATCAAGCCTTCAAGAATCGAAGTCCAATCAATTGCTCAAGGTAATCATCAACAATTGATGGCTAGCGTTGGAACTACTTTAGATACTCCATTTTATCTTAAATATGGAAAGGCAGCTTACTTCCCTACTGAAAATCTTGAAATCAAATTTTCAAAAGTTATCCAGGATTCTCGGTGTCCAACTAATGTAACTTGTATTTGGCAAGGGCAAGTTATTATTGGATTAGACATCATAAAAAATGGTAAGCAAGTTTCAACATTAACGCTAACCCTGATACCAGGTCGTGATCCTTTACCAATTCAATTTTTAGATAAATATTCGGTGAGATTGACACAGGTTTCCCCGTACCCAAAGAGCGGACAGACAATCGCACTCCAAGACTACATTGTTAAAATTGTTGTTAGTAGAGAAGTAGAAACTACATAACTAACCTTTGACACGCTTTTTTCAAAAACAAAACACCCGGATTTTTCACAAGCGAGAAATCCGGGGTTATCTAGTTTAACGTCAAAATAAACCAAATAAAAATAATGTCTTACTTCCCTGCGTAGATACATTCTCAGTATTTACTTATTTTTACATTGCCAGTCTAACGTAGTAGGATTGTTCAAGTGAAAGGGTAAGCCTTGCAAGGCGAGTAACCATTGATCGCTTCTTGCACCCTAAAATAAGAGCAAAAGACGATTCCTAAAACAAGCACACTCCATGCGTATTTCTCTAAATTGGCTGCGCGAACTAGTAGAGATAAAACTTAGTCCAGAAGAATTAGCCGAAACCCTGACAATGGCAGGGTTTGAGGTTGAAGAGATTGAAGATCGCCGCACTTGGGCAAATGGCGTGGTGATCGGCAAAGTGCTTGAGCGTCAACCTCATCCCAACGCCGATAAATTGAGTGTTTGCCAAGTGGATATCGGTACAGGTGAAAATTTAAATATTGTCTGTGGCGCTGCCAATGTGAAGGCAGATATCTATGTCCCAGTGGCAACCACAGGTACTTACTTACCCAAGATTGATTTAAAAATCAAACCTGCAAAACTGCGTGGCGTCCCATCTCAGGGCATGATTTGTTCTTTAAAGGAACTCGGTTTACCCACAGATATAGACGGAATTCATATTTTTACCCAGGAAAATTTACCATTGGGTAGTGATGTCCGTCCGTTGTTAGGTTTAGATGATATAATTTTAGACCTCACCGCAACTGCCAATCGCGCTGATGCTCTAAGTATGGTAGGCGTAGCCAGAGAAGTAGCAGCTTTAACTGGTGGAAAGTTGAGCATTCCTGAACCTGCTGAAGTCTCTATTCCCAAAAAAGCCGAAAATTTAGCTTTAAAAATTGCCGATACTCAAGCTTGTCCTGCATATATTGGTACGGTAATTGAACAGATCAAAATTGCTCCATCTCCCGAATGGCTGCAACAGCGTTTGCGGGCGGCTGGGGTACGTCCCATTAGTAATGTGGTGGACATTACTAACTATGTTTTATTGGAATGGGGACAACCACTGCACGCTTTTGATGGCGATCGCCTAAAATCTGTTGCAGGTAGCGAAAATTTAACTATCGGCGTTCGCTTCGTCAATAATGGAGAATCCCTCAAAACCCTGGATGGACAAACTCGCACCCTAGCATCCCAAAATTTGTTAATCACCGCTAACGACAAACCCGTTGCCCTGGCGGGAGTCATGGGTGGGGAAGAAACAGAAGTCCATCAAGGTACTCAAAGCCTAGTTTTAGAAGCAGCTTTATTTGATTCCGTAGCAATTCGCCGTTCTTCCCGGAGTGTTGGGTTAAGAAGTGAGGCTTCTGGCAGATACGAACGGGGAGTTAACTGGGCTGAGTTGGAAATAGCCAATCGCCGCGCCTTATCCTTAATTAGCGAATTAGCGAGTGGAATTATAGTCCAGCAAGAAATTGCCGACACCCGCCCCGATCCATCTACTTGGAGTCGTTCTATCGCCTTGCGTTTAGACCGAGTTAATCAGATATTGGGGCCGATAGATTTAGGAGAAGATACAGGCGAACTGCAAAAACAAGATGTTGAGCGTATCCTGACTGCATTGGGGTGTCAGTTGACTGCTTCAGGAGAAGATAGCACCCATCAACCTACATGGTCAGTTTCCGTACCACCCTATCGTTACCGCGACTTAGAGCGAGAAATTGATTTAATTGAAGAAATCGCCCGTCTTTATGGCTACAACAAATTCTGCGATACATTACCAGAAAAAGCGGAAGCTGGCTATTTGCCTTTAGATGAGGAAGTGATTCGCAAATTACGATCTTTCCTGCGGGCTGAAGGATTGACAGAATTAATCCACTATTCTTTAGTCAAACCAGGAGAAGACAGAAATATAGTACTGTCCAATCCCTTATTTGTCGAATATTCAGCGCTGCGAACCGATTTAATCTCTGGGTTAATTGATGCCTTTCAATACAATTTAGAGCAGGGTAATGGTGCCCTCAACGGTTTTGAAATCGGGCAAATTTTCTGGCAAGAAGAAGACGGTTTGCAAGAAACAGAAGCCCTGGCGGGAATTATGGGAGGGGATATTTCCGTTGGCAAATGGTCAAAAAGTGGACGCGAACAACCCATCACCTGGTTTGAAGCTAAAGGCATTTTAGAAAGTGTATTTCGGCAACTTAGCTTGCAAATTGAATTTCAACCCGATCGCCGCGATGATCGCTTACATCCAGGACGCACTGCTTCCCTGTGGATTCGGGGTAACAGACTAGGGATTTTTGGGCAACTCCATCCCCAACTGCGACGAGAAAAAGGTTTACCAGATTCCGTTTATGTCTTTCAGTTGGATCTAAATGTGCTTTTAGATTCTCTGGGAGAAGATGAAATTCTCGTCTCCACATTCCAGCCTTATTCTACATATCCAGCGAGCGATCGCGACATCGCCTTTTTCGCACCCGTGAAAATTTCAGTTGTCGAAATTGCAAAAGTAATTACCAAAGCGGGTAAAGATTTGCTCGAATCGGTGGAATTATTTGATGAATATCGTGGTGAAAACGTCCCCGCAGGACAGCGGAGTTTAGCATTCCGCTTAATTTATCGGGCTAGCGATCGCACCCTTACTGAGGCTGAAGTCGAACCAGTACACAATAAAGTCCGTGAAGCCTTAGTGGAAAAATTCGGCGTAAACCTGAGAAGTTAGGAGTAAAGACGACGCGATTAATTGCGTCTGTTTTTTGGTCTAGTTCCCAGGTTGAACCTGGGAACCCGCAGGGTAGGCCGCCTATCGCGCTTCACGCACTACGCAAACTCAAGAAATTTGAAACCCACGGAGGTGGGTTTTGTCTGTATAGCCGCGAGGAGAAAAATTAGTTATTGTTGATGCGTTGGATGAAGTAGAACAAGAAGGAAATAGTAATCTTTTAGATTTACCACAAAATCTTCCTGATGGAGTCTATTTTTTGCTGACTAGACGACCTTATACTCAAAACAAAAAACGGTTGTTTGTAAATACTCCTTATGAAGAATTAAATTTAAAAGACGAGAAATCTCAGAAAGATATAAAAGAGTATCTGCACTTATTTATGGAGATGAGTAGAGATAAAATTAGACAATGGATTCAACAATTAATTAAAAATTCAAACCAGGCGAAAAATCAGAAAGAAATTATTGAATTAAAAGAGTGGATACAAAGACAAAATCCAGCGATTACTCAGATAGATTTTATTGATAAATTAGCCGAAAAAAGTCAAAATAATTTTATGTACTTGCGCTATGTTTTACCAGCGATCGCGACTGGTAAATATAATAACTTGAGTTTAAAAGGATTATCACAAGGACTTGAGGAATATTATATAACTCATTGGCAGCGCATGGGTATGGAAAATGATGACAATGACATTAATGTAAAAATCCTCTTTATTTTGGTTGCTAGAGGTGGAAAAGTATCATCAAATATGATTGCTGATATTCTTGATAAAGATATACTTCCTATGGAAAATATTTTAGCTCAGTGGTTGGAGTATGTAACACCTGAAAAAGTAAAAGAAGAAAGAAAAGAAAAAACTTACTACAGTATTTATCATCGCAGTTTTTTGGAATTCTTACAAAACAACCAACGCTATATAGAAGCAAAAATAAAAGGTAATTTAAAGAGGTTCAGGAAAAAACTGCTCAATATTTGGAAATAGAAATATAGGAATATGGGTAAACTTGCTATCGAATTAAAGAAAAAAGATGCCGAATATATAAAATGGTATCTTCAGCAACGTCCTCAACGGTATCTGAATAATAAAAAAACAGATGAATATTATCAATTGTTGACCAATTTTGATTTTATTTTTCTGAAAATTCAGCATATTGGAGTAGAAGACCTGATTACAGATTATGCTTTAATTAACGATCAAAAAATATTAGAAGAAGAGAAACTAGACCTGAAAAAAGTCGAAATCCTCAAATTAATTCAAGATGCCCTACGGTTATCAGCTTATGTTTTGAATGAAAATCAAACCCAATTAGTAGGACAATTATGGGGAAGGTTGCAGAGTTTTTCCCAGCCAGAAATTCAGCAAATTTTGGCAGATGCAATAGAAAGTAAAAGTGAAATTCCTCGATTACGCCCCATTACAGCCAGCTTAACCACTGCAAGAGAAAACCTAATACGCACCCTGACTGGTCATAACTCCAGGGTAAATGCAGTAGCGATCGCTCCAGATGGAAAAACAGCCGTTTCTGGTTCATTAGACAAGACCCTCAAACAGTGGAATCTAGAGACAGGAAAGGAAATCTATACCCTGACTGGTCATAACGACAGTGTAAGTGCAGTAGCGATCGCCCCAGATGGAAAAACAGCTGTTTCTGGTTCATTAGACAAGACTCTAAAACAGTGGGATCTAGAGACAGGAAAGGAAATCTCTACCTTGACTGGTCATAACGACAGTGTAAGTGCAGTAGCGATCGCTCCAGATGGAAAAACAGCCGTTTCTGGTTCATTAGACAAGACCCTCAAACAGTGGAATCTAGAAACAGGAAAGGAAATCTCTACCCTGACTGGTCATAACGACTGGGTAAGAGCAGTAGTGATCGCCCCAGATGGAAAAACAGCCGTTTCTGCTTGTGATGACAATACCCTCAAACAGTGGGATCTAGAAACAGGAAAGGAAATCTCTACCCTGACTGGTCATGACGACTGGGTAAGTGCAGTAGCGATCGCCCCGGATGGACAAACCGCCGTTTCTGCTTGTGATGACAATACCCTCAAACAGTGGGATCTAGAAACAGGAAAGGAAATCTCTACCCTGACTGGTCATAACAGCTATGTAAGTGCAGTAGCGATCGCCCCAGATGGAAAAACAGCCGTTTCTGCTTCATTAGACAATGCCCTCAAACAGTGGGATCTAGAGACAGGAAAGGAAATCTCTACCCTGACTGGTCATAACAGCTATGTAAGAGCAGTAGCGATCGCCCCAGATGGAAAAACAGCCGTTTCTGCTTCTGATGACAACACCCTCAAACAGTGGGATCTAGAGACAGGAAAAGAAATCTCTACCCTGACTGGTCATAACTTTTGGGTAAGTGCAGTAGCGATTGCCCCAGATGGAAAAACAGCCGTTTCTGGTTCATTAGACAAGACCCTGAAACAGTGGAATCTAGAGACAGGAAAGGAAATCTCTACCCTGACTGGTCATAACGACAGTGTAAGAGCGGTAGCGATCGCCCCAGATGGAAAAACAGCCGTTTCTGGTTCATTAGACAACACCCTCAAACAGTGGGATCTAGAGACAGGAAAGGAAATCTCTACCCTGACTGGTCATAACGACAGTGTAAGTGCAGTAGCGATCGCCCCAGATGGAAAAACAGCCGTTTCTGGTTCATTAGACAACACCCTCAAACAGTGGGATCTAGAGACAGGAAAGGAAATCTCTAC
>NZ_JBALDA010000109.1:0-15675 GCF_036917535.1 Nostoc sp. | reverse complement strand
CGGTCTTTTTTCATCACCTGATTGACGTTTAGCATTTTTCTGTCTCATTCCAATCGCCAATCGTTACTTTACCTTATTAAGCGACAAGTCTAATAGAATTACTGATGGTTCACATCAATCAGTTAAAACATCAGATATTGGTGTTCCATTTTTGTATGTTTCTTGTGTGAGAGATGGACAAATACTCTGGGAACAAGCAGCAAAAATTCCTGAAAATACTTATGTAGAAATTTCAAAAGGACGAGAACCTGTAGCAGGATTGATTTTGTACACAGCTGTTGGTTCTTATGGACACGCTGCTTTAGTCCGAAAAAATTGTCAGTTTAGTTTTCAGCGACATATTGCCTATGTTCTTCCTAATACTGAAAGCGTATCACCGGAATATTTAGTTACGTTTTTAAACAGTCCACAGTGCAGAAAGTATGCTGATCAAGTGGCTTTAGGAAATGCTCAAAAAACAATTACACTCAGCGCTCTGTGTGGTTTTCCTGTTTTGCTCTCAAAATATAAGGAACAACAGTGTATTGCTGAAATTTTGGATACGGTGGATGATGCGATCGCACGCACATCTTCCCCTATTATAAAACTTAAACAAACCAAAGCCGGACTACTGCAAGACTTGCTCACACGCGGGTTAGATGATGATGGCAAATTAAGAAATCCACAAGCGCATCCTGAACAGTTCAAAGATTCGCCATTAGGACGAATTCCGAGAGAGTGGAAAATTTATTTACTAGAGGAGTGTGTTCGTTCTGATTCACAAATTACTTATGGCATTGTTCAAGCTGGGCCTCATGTTGAGGGTGGCATACCATACATTCGTACTGGAGATATGGGAGACGACCAATTAAGTATTGAGGGATTATTACGAACTTCCTCAAATATTGTTGCATCATATCGTCGTTCTGAAGTTAGAACAGGCGAAATTGTATGTGCAATTCGAGCTACTGTTGGCAAAGTATTAGAAGTTCCGGTGGAACTAGATGGTGCAAATTTAACTCAAGGAACGGCCCGAATAGCTCCTCGTGAAGATATCAACAATCATTACCTACTATGGATACTTCGCTCAATTTCTACAAAGCACCAGTTTGACTTAGTAATCAAAGGAACAACATTTTTAGAAATAACACTAGAAAATCTTAGAAAAATTAAAGTAGCACTTCCTTCATGCAGAGAAGAACAAGATAAAATTGCTGTTATTTTAGATACCAACGACACCCGCATCCGCACAGAACAAGTTTACCTTAACAAGCTCAAACTCCAAAAACAAGGACTGATGCAAGACTTATTGACTGGCAAAGTGCGAGTGAAAAATCTCTAGATATCAACTTTTATTAGTAATTTTATAACTAGCAATTACCTTCCGTTGAGGTTCTAAACTTTTATCTCGATTTTGAAACTCATCTAACAACCGATAGAAACTATTAAAACCCTCTTGTTCACTCCCACAGTGGAGCATAATAATCTTTGCCCAAGAGTTAGAAGTTGAGACATGATATTTTTTCTGCACCCAAGGCTGAAAATTTTCATGAAAATCATCCTCCCATGCGGTGGATTCAATATCTAACTCTCCCCTAGCAAATTCATATCCAACAAGAAAATGAAATAAATCACTCACCGAAGCCTTACCAATATACATCTCCGGCTTCGTTTTAATTTTTTGCAAAACTTCATACAGTCCGCCCATATCAAACCCCCATTTCAACTTATGAAACTATTTTATAACTGCGGCAATTATTGAATGATAAATTGTTCACTTGGACAGCTAAAATCATCAATCCAATCTTCTCCCGTCAATCCATCTGTTGAGAGATTATCAAATACTCGCCCGCGAACTTCTACGCCGTAGTGTTTACCATTAAGTGTAATTGACTCATTTATCCCGCGACGTTCCAAGCGCTTACTCAAAATATAATACTCCTTACGCTTTGTTGTCCTAATAAAAATAATTTTTCCCTCAATACCATTTTCTTGTAATCATTGCATCACAGCAGTAGCACATTCGTCACATTTATATAGGTTAAATTTTGCGACTATTTTACCGACTTCCTGATAAATTTCCTCATCAGATAACTGACTCACCCACTCACCCCGACATTTTATAAATGTATAAATAATAGTATTATTAGTTACTCTTGTTGATCGCTGATTAACTCAAAAGTAATTTAGCCTACATAGTCAGAGGGTATTATTTCATTCAGAACAATAAGTTCGGGAATCATTACTCGAAGCTTTTGAGTGAGAATTTCCATACTAGAAGCTTCTGTTGCTAATCCTGGCACATCTTCACTAGTTGCAACCCAAACCTCTGCATCTTTATCCCAAAATGCTTGAACTTTAAACGTGATTTGTGTCATTCTCAAGCGTTTTGTCGAATTTGCAATGTGTAGTTATATTTTACAGCAGCTTTTACTTGGGTAGACTACAGGCGTAGCGGGCATCATTGTTAATAACTGTAGAGTAAAGTTTTTAGCTCAGGCGAGGTTCAAGAAAAGATGGTTTAAGTTTTACAAGTTGATGCAATAACATAACAAGTCGATGCAATGGCATTGTGAATGATCGCACCAGTTGAAGGTCATGAAACTCAACAAAGTCCTGAAATGTTGGGTTACGTTCCTCAAGCCAATCTACCCCGGAGGGGGAAAAATTCAAAGTTTCTCTCCTTTTAGGCTACGGTGTACACACAAGTATGACCAGCATAGGTTTTAACTCTTCTAGTTGTTTCGTAGGGTGCGTTATGGAGACGCCGAAATAACAAATGAGTACGCCGAAATAACAAATGGGTACGCCGAAATAACAAATGGGTACGCCGAAATAACAAATGAGTATGCCGAAATAACAAATGTATTAGTGTAGCCGCACTTCTCTACGAGACGCTGCGCGTAGCAAGCCACGTTCGCGGAGCGTGCCGTAGGCAAGGGGTATGACAAGCTACTTCTCTACGAGACGCTGCGCGTAGCAAGGACAAGCTCAGTACAAGCCAGTGACCACCATAAATCTTTGGTGCAAAATATATTAGGTGTGTCCCTTAATGTAAAAACTATCACTATGCCACAATCAACCCCAGAATATATCTATGTAGAAAAACCCATCATAGAACAACTCATCAGCATGGGATGGCAATATATAGAAGGCAGTTGGGACAATCCCGCAATTACCGAACGCGAAAACTTTAAGCAAGTTCTAGTGATACAACGCCTCAAAGCCGCCATCAAACGCATCAACTTAGATGACAACGGCAATCCTTGGCTAGATGATATCCAAGTTCAAACCGCAGTGAGTCAATTAGAACGCTTGGGCGCAAACAGATTAATGGAAGCCAATCAAGCCGCTACAGAATTGCTACTTAAAGGTACTACTGTTTTAGGACAAGACGGTAAACAGCATACGGTACATTTTATTGAATTTGATCCTGAAAATCTTCACCGCAACAATTTTTTAGCCATCAATCAATACCGAGTAGACCCGCCTTGGGCAACTGGTAATCGGGGGTTTATAGTCCCAGACATGGTACTACTTGTTAACGGGATTCCTTTAGTAGTGATTGAATGTAAAAGTCCCAATTTAGATAACCCAATAACTGAAGCAATTCAAGATTTATTGAAATATTCCAACCAACGGGGTAGCAGTCAACCAGAAGGCGCAGAAAAATTATTCCACTACAATCTGCTGATGATAGCAGCATCGAGAGGACGGGCAACAGCCGGAACCATCGGCGCAAATTATGAACATTACGTTGATTGGAAAGATACCATTCCCAGCCCCCAAGCGGAAATTGCTGCACAATTAGGCGCTTCTGAATTGAATTCTCGCCAAACCTTGATTGCCGGGATGCGAAACCAGCTAATTTAATCGACATCCTGCATAATTTCACTCTATTTAAAACCAGTGGCGGACGCACTATTAAAATTGTCCCCCGTTACCAGCAATATCGGGCAGTTTATAAAGCACTGCACCAACTTCAACACAATCAAACCCGCGCCCAACATGGCACAGATGACCAACGTGGTGGCATTATCTGGCATACCCAAGGTTCAGGTAAAAGCCTGACAATGGTTTACTTAATTCGGAAAATTCGCACTATCCCAGAATTACGCCGCTTTAAAATTGTTGTGGTTACAGACCGCCGAGACTTAGAAAAACAACTTGCAGATACAGCCGTCCTCACAGGGGAACCATTACAAAAAGCTAAAAACGTCAAAAAGTTAGAACAATACTTGCAACAACCAGGCGCTGGCTTAGTCTTCGGAATGATTCAGAAATTTAAAGGTGGCGAAGATTCTGATGAAGAAGCAGAAATTGAACCAATTCCGAAAAACCTCAATCCTTCCGAAAATATCTTAGTGTTAATTGATGAAGCACACCGTTCTCACGCCAAAACTCTCCACACAAACTTATTAGAAGCATTACCTAACTGTGTCCGTATCGGCTTTACTGGTACACCCATTGTCAAAGCTGCGAAAAAAACCACGCTGCAAATTTTTGGTTCATTTATCGACGAATACAATATCCGCAAATCCCAAGAAGATAAAGTCACTTTGCCCATTGTCTACGAAGGATTAGAAGCTAGAGGTACTGTAACCCAAGGTGATGACCTCGACAAACTTTTTGAAATTATCTTTGCTGATAAAACCTCAGAAGAACGGGCGTTAATTAAAGCTAAATACGCAACTAAAACCCAAGTTGGCGAAGCAAGGGAACTAATTAAAGCCAAAGCTAAAAGTATGCTGCATCATTATATTGAGCGCATTTTAGCAGGAGGCTTTAAAGCGCAAGTCGTCGCCTCTACCCGTCTCGCCGCCGTCCGTTACCAAGAGGCGTTTGTGGAAGCGCAACGGGAAATAGTACAGCAGCTAGAACACCGCGCCCCCATTCTGCAAAATCTCGACGCAGAAACTTTAGAATCGCTTGATGCCGAAACTCGTTTTTTTGCTCAAGCACTCCCACATCTTGAAACCATCCGCAAGCTAGAATTTGCTACTATCATCTCTGGTGATAAGGGAGATGACAGTAACTGGAAAAAGTGGACAGATAAAAGCCAACAGGAAATTAATATTGAGAAATTTAAAAAGCCTTTAGACCAAGATAGTTTAGCGATTTTAATCGTAAAAAATATGCTGCTAACGGGTTTTGATGCTCCGTTAGAACAAGTTTTATATTTAGACAGGTCACTAAAAGAATACGAATTGCTGCAAGCGATCGCTCGTGTTAACCGAGTGTATGATGATAAAAAAACAGAAGGGTTAGTGGTCGATTATTACGGTGTTGATATCGCTGCTGCACTCTCAGTTTACGAGAATCTTGATACAGAATCTGCCTGGTTTGATATTCGTGCCGAATTGCCAAAGTTGCGCGACAGACACCAGCGAGTTATCGCTCTATTTACTGAAAATGGCGGCACAATTGATGATGTAGATGCTTGTGTAGACTTGCTCAAAGATGAACGCCTCAGAGTTTAATTTAACGACTGTTTCCAAGACTTTCTCAACACTCTTGATACAATACTGCCGCGTTCCGAAGCACGTCAGCCTTATAATTTTGTTCGAGATGCCAAAAAACTAGGCTTGATTAAAAAAGCTGTTGCTGACCTCTATAGAGATGAAAAACTTAACATCGTTAGTAGCAAAGAAAAAGTTAGAGCATTAATAGACCAATATATTGAATCGCAAGGTATTGACCCAAAAGTGCCACCGATTGATATTATGTCACTAGATTTTAAAACCCATGTTCAGCGTCATCGCTCAATTAAAGCACAAGCCGCAGAAATGGAATTCGCTGCCCGTCACCATATCAGCGTAAATTATGAAGAAGACCCAGTTTACTATAAAAATTTAAGTGAAAAACTAACAGAAATTCTGGAATCTTTAGCTGATAACTGGGAAGAAAAAGTTGAGGCGTTGCAGAAGTATATAGAACAAATTCAAGCTGGCCGTACTACAGATGAGACTGGATTAGATCCCAAAACTCAAATGCCATTTCTCAACATTTTAGGTGAATATTCCCAAAAACAACTCCCCGAACTTGCTCAAGCAACTGTAGAAATTGTCAAACATATCCGCCAAGAAGTACGACGGGTAAATTGGGGTAGCCAAATAGTCCAAGAGGATTTGAGAAGGTGGATAGCAGGCTACTTGGACGATCGTGATTTAGTGAGTTACAACCAACTCGAAGAAGTAGCAGATAAATTAGTCCAACTAGCTAGGAGAAATCGTGATAATTTAATGGCATGACAAGCATTACCTTTGGCGACCTGAATTTTGAAATTCGCCACAGTTCCAAACGCCGCACCGTAGGTATTACCGTCGAACGTGACGGTAAATTAGTCTTAGCTTCTCCCCCAGAAGTATCAATAGAAACATTAGAAAGAATTGTCAGCGAGAAACGTTACTGGATTTACAGCAAACTTTTAAAAAAAGAGTCATTAAATCCACCAGCTAGCATTAAAGAATACGTATCAGGTGAAGGTTTTTATTATCTAGGACGTAGCTATCGCCTGAAAGTAGTAGAGCAAGTTCAACAACAGCCATCTCTCAGACTCTATCAAAGCCGTTTTGAGTTACAACGCCCAGCACAAGCTCAAGGTCGAGAACACTTTATTCAGTGGTATAAGGAACACCTTCAGCCAATTGTAGAACACCAAATTGCTATACTGATTAAACGAGTTACTGCTTCGCCTCGTTCAGTACAAGTACGTGAGTTAGGGAATCGTTGGGGTTCTTGCGGACACAAAGGGGATTTATATTTTCATTGGCGAGTGGCAATGCTACCACAAACGATGATTGAGTATTTGGCAGTTCATGAATTAGTACATCTAATTGAACCGCACCACAGCACTGCGTTTTGGCATAGGATGGAGCGGATTGTGCCAGATTATCTTGAGCGAAAGCAGTGGTTAGCTGAGAATGGGGCAATTTATAACCTTTAGAAATATGTGAAATGATAAGTAGGTGGGCGTAAATTTTGTGGAGCGCAATTAATTATAATCGAATGATAAAAGAATACAAACCTTAAATTTATGGAGATTGTAATTTTAAATTTTGAATTTTGAATCGCCCCAATCAACCACAGAGAATTTTACAATTTTCCACAAGTTTATCGGGTAAAGATGTTCTCCGTAATTTTATTTCTACAATCACTGAACGTTCTCAAATTCGCTTTTACTAGATTCGACACTGCCGCAAGTCCTGAGTGTAAGAACTTTAGAAATGTGAGAGTCTCAAAAAAATCAAATAACTTAAGGCTTATATGGTTTTTCAGTACACTAACGCATTTGTCACCATAGCATCGGTTAATTGTGATAATTTAGTGAATTTCTATACTAAATTGCTGAAGCAAAAGCCAGTTATTTTGATTCCGAATGTCTATGCTAAATTTAATTTAGTTAGTATGCAATTAGATATTTTTAAACCAAAGAACATAAACGAATCAGAATTTGAAACGATGTCTAATGCTAAAAGTAAGATAAGTTTGTGTTTAGAGGTGAGTAACTTAGAAGATGCGATCGCTCATCTAACTGCTTTGGGCTATCCTCCACCAGGAGAAATTTCCATTGCTTCCCACGGCAGAGAAATCTATGCTTATGACCCTGATGGCAACCGTCTGATTTTACATCAAGCTGCTAGAGGGAGTCATTAGTCATTTGTCATTGGTCATTTGCAAAGGACAAATAACAAAAGACAAAGCGCAAAGTCTGAGTGGAGGTTTCCTCCCCTCAGAACTTTGTAAGAGAGGACAAATAATAAAGGACAAAGGACAAATGGCTATAACTCAAAACTATAGATTAAACCTGATTCAATGGTATCCAGGTCACATTGCAAAAGCTGAAAAGAAGCTCAAAGAACAGCTGAAGCGCGTAGATGTGGTGTTTGAAGTACGAGATGCTCGGATTCCCTTAGCGACTCACCACCCCCAAATAGGTGAGTGGGTGGAGGGTAAAACACGGGTGTTGATACTTAACCGAGTAGATATGATTACGCCGCAAATGCGATCGCTGTGGATCGATTGGTTTAAACGTCAAGGAGAAGTCCCTTATTTTACCAACGCTCAACATGGTAAAGGTATAGCAGAAGTAGCACGGGCAGCGCAAGCCGCTGGGGTAGTACTCAATCAAAGAAGAAGCGATCGCGGCATGTTACCCCGTCCAGTGCGGGCTGTGGTGATTGGTTTTCCTAATGTCGGTAAATCAGCTTTAATTAACCGCCTGTTGGGAAAGCGAGTCGTGGAAAGTGCAGCCCGTCCTGGGGTAACTCGCCAACTACGCTGGGTGCGAATTTCCGAACATTTAGAATTGCTAGATGCTCCTGGTGTTATCCCTCTAAGATTAGAAGACCAAGATGCAGCCTTGAAATTAGCTATTTGTGATGATATCGGTGAAGCATCTTACGATAACCAACTAGTAGCAGCAGCTCTAGTGGATTTACTCAACTATTTAGAAGCTGTAGCCGTAGATTTATTACCAAAAAAACCACTACAGTCTCGCTACCAACTCGATTCGACATCAAAGACCGGAGATACCTATTTGCACGCCTTAGCAGAACATCGTTATAAAGGTGATATAGAGCGAGCTGCAAGGCAACTTTTAACAGATTTTCGCAAGGGGTTGTTGGGTGAAATGAGTTTAGAATTGCCTCCTAATTAGATTACAAGCGTTTTCAGCCTGTTTTGAGTAGCAGGTGAGTAGTACTCAAAAGTCTGGGCACTCGGCTTTGGTAACATCTGGGTGGCAATAGTACTTCAAAACCGTTTGAACAGTATCACCAATCCAGTAGGCAACCTTGACAAATTTGCCAGTCATCAAATAATATCCTCCCTGTTTGTTAATTCCTGTGCTATCAATCAGGACTCTGGCTTTAGTTGCCTCTTGAGCCGCATCACAATACTATAAATTTATAGGTTTACCGGAGTATATAAATAAATTTAGGTTCAATTGACATTAAAATAGCGGGAAGTGATTTAATTTGATACTTCCCCGCCCATTATCCCAATGCCAAAAAACACGGCACTAATTTAGCAAATCAGGTTCTTCGCGCACAATCCGGTCGTAAAGGGGCTGGAAACTGAACCAGCCACTTACATGTGACCCCACTTGAGTTTGTGTTAAACGGGCTGTTTCGTGTTTGATAGTAGTGGGTCTACCCGCAGCTTCTGCTAGCAGTTGGGCTTGGCACGATCGCTCTAAGGTAATGTACCAAAAGGCAGCTTCATCGACTGTATGTCCCACAGTTAAAATGCTATGGTTACGTAAGATTATGGCTTTCTTTGGTCCCAAAGCTTGTGCCAGTCGCAGACCTTCAGAAGTTTCTAAAACAACACCTGTGAAATCGTCAAACAGGGCATGATCTTCGTAAAAAGCACAAGAATCTTGAGTCAAAGGGTCAAGAAGACGCCCCAAACTAGACCAGGCTTTACCATAAAGTGAATGGGCGTGAGCCGCTGCGAT
Organism: Nostoc sp.; assembly: GCF_036917535.1. Classification (GTDB taxonomy): domain Bacteria; phylum Cyanobacteriota; class Cyanobacteriia; order Cyanobacteriales; family Nostocaceae; genus Nostoc. Next base: position 6,236 of record NZ_JBALDA010000109.1, on the reverse strand, counting down.
TACATCAGGTCGAGCTTCGTGAATCTGGGAATGGATGGTAAAAGCAGCTCGATTTACTTCAGCATCGCCTTTAACCACCTCACCTTCTCTGTTAACTAAAATCAGGTCAGAAACTCGGATATGACCGAAGTATACCCCGAACGGATTGACCCAGAAATGGTCTGTAAACTCAGGATCGCGAGCCGTAATATGGCCTGTGATTCCCTCGCTGAACCCAAACTTACCAAACAGGCGTAAGGCGGCGGCGAGACGTTGCTTGCGGTGGAGGCGTTCGTCTTCGACTCGCTCGAATGCAGGGGGCTGTGGTCTAATGTAACTGGACATATTCTTTTTCTTCTTCTTTACAGGGAGCGTTGGAATATCCAGAGCGAAAGGATTTGACGCTGTGAGATTCTGGGATAAACTGGTGGCGCAAGACGCAACCAGTATCATTACCCAGGATATGGATGGATACAGATACACTCTGGGATGTGGTTTTGACGGCGTGGATATCACCATCTGGGGGTAAGAGGCGGTAGATATCCCCTGGTTGAAGCCATCGCACTTCAGTTACTTGTAATTGTGCGTGTCCTTCGGCATCACCGCTATCTACACGGCGATAGACTGTTTCTTCTTGATTACCTTTGTATAAACCAATCAACCCCCAGGCTAAATGGTCGTGGACGGGAGTTGTGGAATCTGGGGGAATCACCAAACTAAATATTGACAAGGAACGGTCTTTAGCGCGATAAAGCAGCCATTGACCAATACCGCCACCCATCCGGCTTTTGGGATTGACTTGGGCAAACTTTTCCGGTAGCCATTGCTGTTGAGCAAGGAGTTCTTGAAAATAGGGTTCTAGTCTAGCGAGAGTTTGTGTGCGATCATCAACAGTATTAGCGCTAATTTCCCTCACTGTTGCTACAAAGGATCGTAGTTCCTCGCTCTCAATAAACCATTGGTCTTCTGGTAACGGTTCTAAAATAGTGTGGTTTGTCATCTATATTCCTCTGTTTAGGAGGCGACTAAGATTAACTAATTACTAAGTCGTAATTCGTAGTTAAGAATTCAATTACGATTTATTTTAATACCAGGATGAATCTTAAAGCCAAGTTGCTCAGGTTTGAGATGAGAAAGGGACTCCTTCAGAATGATAGTAAAAGGATATCGCTGGAATACAGTAGCTTTACCTTGTGACAATAGTAGCCTAGCATGGCTGATGCGTACTGGATATAACGGTTGTTGGTTGGCATCGAGAATGAATACTTTAGTCATGTAATTTTGAATTTTAGATTTGCGATGTCAGATTGGGTAGTGGCAAAGCTCCTGATCAGCGGCAATAGCTGACAATCCAGGAATGTCTCCACATCCGCCGATATCAGCTTGATTAACACTAATTGCTTGAAGTAAAGTAGCACATCGGTTAAAGGGACTAGCCCATTCAACTTTGATATTCTGGGCTGTAAGCTTCTTTTCTAACTCTCCTGGTTGACGTGCAATTGGGACTACACCTCCCTTTTGGTATCCCAGGCGTATCAAACTGATTTTATCTTGAGTCTGGTTACTGACATTTTTGGCAGTGTTATTAGTATTTGCAGAGTTACTTAGAGCGCAGCTAGAAATCATCAAACCTAGCCAGGAACTAGCAATCAATAAGGCACTAAAGGACTTGGTTAAGTGTTGTGGTAATAAAAATAAAAACTTTTTGAATTGATTAAACAACTTTTTTATTACTCCTTTTATTAAAGAAAAGACAAGAGTGAGAGTATAGAGATAAACTCCAGCACTCTTGTCTTTACTGCTCATTTAGGAATTTACAAGGAATAAATTATCCAATTTTGTGGGATATCTCATAATCATTTGTAGTTGGATATTTTTATTTAGAAGCCTCTTAGGTGTGATCTTTATTCTATAAATACTAAAAGCCGGTCGAATAGCCGTTGATTTACTCCAAACAGAAATTATCACATACAAATTTAAAAAGCAATAGGTGGCTGTTAGGAGAGACAAAGCGTAGCTTTAGCTCTTTGAGGTTCTTGGGATTTTAAGAAATCAGCTGATATAATATTACACGTCAAAAGGGCGTAATTGCTTGTAAATGCAGGGTTTTTTCTAACTGTGGATGCTCGAAACGAAGTTCTCTGGCGTGCAGATGTAACCGACTAGTAACTGCACAGCATCCATAAAGGCGATCGCCTAAAATAGTTATCCCAAGTCCTCGCGGATCGGCTGCATGAACCCTTAATTGATGAGTGCGTCCTGTTAATGGCGTAAATTCTACGCGAGTGTAGTTTCCTTCTCTCGCTATAACCTGGAAGTGTGTCAAGCTAGGTTTACCATACAGCCAATCAACTTTTTGCTCAGGACGATTTTCAGGATCTCCCCACAGTGGCAAGTCAATTTTACCTTGCTCAACTGTCACAGCACCAGAAAGTATGGCTTCATAAACCTTGTGAATCTGGCGTTGCTGAAACTGCTGGCTGAGTTGCCGATGAGTTTGGCGATTGCGTGCCAATAACAAAATCCCAGAAGTTTCTTGATCTAAGCGATGCACAGATATAAGCGCCATACCATCAGGTAACAAATCACGTAAGCGACTCAAGACACTATCTTGGCGATCGCGATAACGACCGGGTACTGAAAGTAATCCAGCAGGTTTGTTTACAGCAATCAGCCATTCATCTTCATAAATAATGGGTAAAGTGACCTCTCCCCAAACTCTTCCCCTATCAGGGCTGGAGGGGCTTCTTACTGCTTTTTCCTTAGCTGGCAAGGGAGGTTTCAAGCCTGAGAGCAAAAACCCCATCAATGGCTGACATCGCTCGGTACACGCTCCATAAAACTTTCCCGGAATTTTATCCTGATTTGCAGAAGACGTACCCCACCAAAATTCTGCCATTGCCAATGGTTTGAGATTATGTGTTGCCGCATAATGCAGCAGCTTTGGGGCACAACAGTCTCCTGTGCCAGTGGGCGAACCTCCTGGCATCAATTCTTGCAATGATTGCGATCGCCCGGAAAAATTAGTCAGGCTGTAGCTAGCGTGCATTTGAGTTTGTAATTGACGCGACAGTGCTTTACGCTGTTGTTTCAGTTCGCTAATTCGCGCATCCGTCGTTGCAATTAACTGCTGGAGGGGCTGTAATACAGCAGTTTGCTGGCGTTTAAGTTGTCGTCGCTCAATTCCCTGCTGACGACTCTCTTCGTCAAGTTGTTCAAGGGCAATCGTGAGTGCTTCGGGAGAGAGTGTATTGCAGATTTGCTGACGTTTTTCTTGTCGTTGATGTTTGCAATAGCGATGGCGATCGCTCATTGCTTGTAACTGCTGCTCAAAGTCATTAAACAGGATTTCATACTGCTGGCGTTCGGTGAGTTGCTTTAAGGTAATAATTTCTTGCTTGATCGCGTCCAACTGTGCCAAAGTACGGGCTTCCTCGAAAGCAACCTCATCTCGTCCGGGAATTGGCGGCACCCAGCCCTCAACCACACTGCAACCATTCAAAAGACCGGAAAAGGCTTTTAGTACCCGTTGTTCGCCATTAGGCAGTTCAACCAATAGGATTCCATACATCTTCCCTTCACGAGAATAACAGTTATTCATAGCAAGATATTGCATTAGTCCGTGGGCGATCGCTTCGGACATTGAAGTGCGGGGTAATTTTAGGCGAGCGCCACTTTGGGGACAACGCCCTTGATACCAATAACTACAAGATGAGTCGCTGATCGCAAAATCACAGTCGATGAAATCTGAAAGTGCGTGCAGAACTACCATACAAAGTATGATTGCAAATCTAGCTAATCTTAATATTTTAAATTATTGTCCATACTAACAAGTTCGTAGTCAGGACTTTAGTCCTTATTTTTAAGCACTAAAGTCCTGACCACAAACCTTCAAAACTAGCTTGACAAAGTATTAGTTGGAGTGCGATCGCCCATCTTAACTTGGGTGCGATCTGTTATCAGCAATAACTCGTTCAGTTCTAAGATTTGCAGGAACATAACAAGCGCGAGACGATGCAAAATTTACAGAAGGGATACCTGAACTATCTTGAGTGATCGCAGAAAAGTTGATAGAAACAACCAGAGAAAACACCAATAGAAAAATAGCAGTAAATCTTTTAGTCTTTCTATACATTGCTCAGTATTACCAAATAAACTATGTCGTAGTTTACTCCTACTTGAGCCATTTGAAATATTAAGAAACTTGTCTAGGGTGAAAAACAATACCTCCGCAAAAGAGGGAAGGGGCAATGCCTACGGCAGGCTTTATCCTTTTGGCTAATTGTAAAGCGGCAGTCATGGGGCAACAATAGGTATTTATGGAAAGTCAAAATTATGACTGGTAAATGCGGACTTACACTAGGTAAATACGCGCCTCTTCACAAAGGGCATCAATTGGTGATTGAAACAGCCTTAGCAGAGATGGATGAAGTGCTGGTGATGATTTATGATTGTCCAGAAGTGACTGCTATTCCTTTAACAGTTCGAGCAAATTGGCTGCGGCAAATTTATCCACAAATCCAGGTGATTGAAGCGTGGGATGGGCCAACTGAGGTTGGTGATACTCCTGAGATTAAGCAAAAGCATGAAGATTACATCCTGAAACAATTAAAATCACAAAAAATTACCCACTTTTACTGTAGTGAATTTTACGGTGAACACGTAAGTCAGGCATTGGGGGCAGTTAATCGGCTCGTAGATTGCGATCGCCAAACTTTTCCAATTTCTGGAACGCAAGTAAGAAGAGACGCTTACGCATTTCGAGAGTATTTACATCCTGATGTATACCGCGATCTGATCGCCAATATTGTTTTTCTGGGTGCTCCTTCAACAGGTAAAACCACCATTGCCTCACAATTAGCTAAAGAGTTCAACACTGTATGGATGCCAGAGTATGGGCGTGAGTATTGGGAAAAACATCAAATTAACAGACAACTTTCGCTCTCCCAACTTGTGGAAATTGCCAAAGGGCATTTAGAACGTGAAGAAGCTTTCTTATTGCAAGCAAACCAGTATTTATTTACAGATACCAATGCATTGACAACTTATCAATTCTCGTTGTATTACCACAAAACTGTTACCCCAGAGTTAGCAGAACTTGCCCATCAAGCCATGTCACGCTATGATTTAGTATTTCTTTGCGATTCAGATATACCTTATGATGATACCTGGGATCGCTCTGGAGAAGCAAACCGTAACATATTTCAAAAACAGATTCAGAGCGATTTAATTATGAGAAAAATTCCATTTTTTCACTTGAATGGCGACCTTAATACACGCATTAGTATTGTTAAAAGAGTATTGTCTAGCTACTACAAATATAGCAACTTGGGAAAGTTATTTTATCATGAAATTGTTTGACAAAGTGCATTAAAATGATTGAATTTTGGAGTGTAAATACTATCGCCTTTAATCTTATGGGATACCCCATGAGTTATGTAGAATTCTTGGGAACAATTTTTTCTCTATGGTCGGTGTGGCTAATTTCTCAGAGGAAAGTCCTGACTTGGCCTGTTGGGATAGTCAGCGTCTTGCTATACATGGCGCTTTTCTATCAAATCCGCTTGTATTCGGATATGTTAGAACAAATCTACTATTTAGTTATTAGTGTGTATGGTTGGTGGCGATGGATTACACCTGAACGTGATACTGGTAAAGTTTTGCAGGTTCGGTATAGTCCCCCAAGTAAAATTGTTTTGATTGCAGCAATTACAACAGCAGTTTCATTTGCAACAGGAGCTTTGATGAGTCAAATTCACCATTTACTCCCTGCAATATTTTTAGAGAAAGCTTCTTTTCCTTATTTAGATGCACTCACAACAATTATGAGTTTTACTGCTATGTGGCTGATGGTGCAAAAAAGGATTGAAAGCTGGTATTACTGGATTATTGTTGATGTTATTGGTATTTGGTTGTACTACGTTAAAGAAGTTAAATTTATTGCTTTTCTTTATGTAATTTTTTTGTTCATCGCAATTAATGGCTCAATATTTTGGCTCAAGACAGCTAAAATTCAAGACTGAGAACTCCTTATTTTCTGTTTCGTAGTGCCGTGGCACAGTGAAAATAGTGCACTAAACGATCTCAAATTCTCACGAATGATTTAGGACTGCTATATAAACAACAGATACCTCGAAATCATGTTGAGGTACTCCAAAATCGTGTTGAGGTACTCCAAAATCGTGTTGAGGTACTCCAAAATCGTGTTGAGGTACTCCAAAATCGTGTTGAGGTACTCCAAAATCGTGTTGAGGTAC
>NZ_JBALDA010000108.1:0-58003 GCF_036917535.1 Nostoc sp. | reverse complement strand
CCAAAACAACGTCGCCCAAGGAATTACTGTATGAAAGAACCGCAACATCGTCCGATAACTGCCACCAATGCCTGCCCAACGTGAGATTCCCAACAACGCCTTAAAAGCAATAGTCACAGAAGATACTAAACACTGATGTCGAAGAAAAAGTACATTCAGTAGACCGAAAAGTTTTGCGATCGCTCTGTCAAGAATACCTGAGCCAGTGGATTTCTGCAAAAATGCCGTGCTTTTAGATATCAGTATATTATGTTCAGCAACAGAACACTTTGGTGGCAATTATCACGTATCTTTTAGCATTGATTGAGCCTTTAAACTTGAAGATTGAACGATTATATTTAGACCGTGAGTTCTTCTGTGTGCCTGTCATCAGATGGTTACAAGCTTTAGATATTCCATTTGAAATGCCAGCTATTATTCGAGGCAAGCATGGAGAAACTAAACAATTAATTAGAGATAGGCGTAGCTACAAAACTAGTTACACTTAAACAGCGATAAATATGGTTCAGTAACTTTTAGTGTGTGGATAGTTTGCACATATAAAAATGGTAAAAGACGAGAGCATGGTCGGGAATTTTTTGTTGACGCTGTTTATAAAGTTAAGTTAACTTTACAGATTATACATGATGACTATCGTCTGCGTTTTGGGATTGAGAGTAGTTATCGTATGAAAAACCAGTGTCGCATCAAAACTACTATTAAAAATCCTACAATTCGGCTTTTATTTGTAGCTTTGGCATTCTTAATTATTAATGTTTGGATTTATCTAGTATGGCATTATATTAGCCGTTTAAAAAGAAGTACTAGACAAGTTTTTTCTCATCTATTTACTCTCAAACAGATGCTTGAATTTTTACACCAAGTATAGACCGTAACTATGGAGTAGCCTGCGAAATTTATTTACCGTCCGGCTAATTTTGGTCGTTTTGCCACTATTTCTATAAGTTCAAGTTATAGTTGTTCTCTCGAAATCGGCTGTTCTACATTCCTAAATAAACGGTATCACAGACTACTATTTTTTAGCGATCGCAAAACTTTTCGGTCTACTAGTTGCGCGAGGTGTAATGAGCCGATTACCTCTTTAAAATTTCGTTTTTGTCCTTACTGTGGCTTTCCATATAAGGCATCTAAGAATTCTGAATCTTAAAGCTAGTTATGAGAATATTAGTGTTATTTATTACTTGTAACCTTAATAAATGAAATTTTAGAGCTTTTTTAAACTAAACCGTTTAGTTTGTACCTGATGACAGCTTCGCCAGCTCTACGCCTACTACCACCACAAAAACCGATCACAGGCAAGCCAAATAATGACCATCACACAGTTGTGAATGGCATTCTTTGGATACTGAGAACCGGAGCGCCGTGGCGAGACTTGCCAGAACGTTATGGGAAGTGGGAGAGTGCGGCAACAAGGTTCTATCGGTGGCAAAAAGCCGGAATTTGGAACCAAATCTTAGAACATCTGCAAGCACTCGCTGACGAACAAGGAAAACTTGATTGGGAAATTCATTACGTCGATGAAACAGTGATCCGCGCCCACGACTCACACAGCTGGTGGAAAAAAGGGGGTGTTCGCGTAGCGTCTCGAAGAGAAGAAGATGAGAAACTAGGTCGTTCTTGTGGTGGTTTCAGTACAAAAATACACATACGTTTTCGTTGGTAAAGGTAAGCCGATTACTTTTATCCTTAGTCCAGGCCATCGTAATGAGTCGATTTTTCACCGAACAATTGATGTCACAAGGTGCAGTCAAACGTTCTGGGCGAGGTCGCCCGCGTGTGAGACCTTTAAGACTGGTTGGAGACAAAGGTTACACTGGTCGTCGCATACGTAATTACTTGCGCCGTCGCGGTATCCGTCTGACCATACCACGGTTATCAAATGAACCACGTCGCGGCCCTTTTAGCCGTGAAATCTATCGTCAACGCAACGAACAGTTGAACGTGCTATCAACCGACTCAAGCAATTTCGCCGCATTGCTACCCGATATGAAAAACTTGCTGTAAATTATACAGCCATGATAATGATCGCCTTCATTCTGTTGTGGTTATAGTTTGAAAACACGCCCTAAAACGTCCTCTGATCAGTACACGAATTTATTCATTTACTAGCGTCTGCCAGTCTCTCACTAATTGAACAGCTTTTGGGACGTACTGGCGTCGGGTATCAACCAAAACTCAAATTGCCGTAAGAGCTTAATCTCGTCTACATCAATGCCCAATCGCTGTCTTATAGAGCTGATTGGTTCATTCTCATAGGCGGCAAAATTAAACTCATTAAGCTGTTTAACTTTAAGTCTTCTGCCATAGGCGAAGCCTAAATCAAACGCTTCTAGATCATTTCGACAAAATTGATAGGCTTTAGGATAGAGGAACTGGGCAAAAAACTTGAATATTGCTAGGTGAAACCACTTTGTCTTCAAGTCATTTCCCATTGTAAATCCAAGGATAAAGGCTTCATCTTGAGCTGACTGCTCTCGTCCTAGTAGGATGTGAACATAATCGTGATTACGCAAATTGATCTTTCCGGGTAATGCTAGAAAACTGCCAGGATTCTCTAGCAACCAAACTAGAAAAGGGATGTCTGCCTGTTCATCGCCCTCTAATGCAGAATAAGCTTGTTTTAGGGTTAGCTGATCTGCTTCAGCACTTAGACTCGCAATCAAGTTAACAGCCACCGATACACTCCTAAGCAATCGACAAAGAAAAATAAAGAGGCAGTATAGAAGGCCATAGTGTGATTGCGCTCCAGCAAGCTAGCGATTAGCAGTTGGCTGGAACTTAGGGCCAAACCCAAAAATCCATAGCCGCTAATTGAGGTATTTGATGCGAGTAAAATTCCTCCAGCCATAATACAAGAACTGCTGGACAGCTTTAGGGCTTTACTAAAGAACCGCAGATGGTTTATCAGCCAGCCACTTCCAGAAAAGCTTGTTTTAGGGATACTCATTGGTGCGTCATTCCATTGAGGACGATAGTCTAACAGCTTGCTGATGCATGTAGGCATAAGTTCTAAAGTTGAATCGTGGTTAGAACAATGCCCAGAAATGCACCTGCGATCGTCTGGGCGATCGTGTGTCGCTCCAGCACAATTCGTGCTTTACTAACTAGTGGCAGTAGTAGATAGAAGGGAAGTACAATCGCGCCAAATTGAACAGTCAGTGCTACTAAAGAGCAACCCATCGTTGCAGTGTGAATACTGATTTTCCACCAGTAGGAAATGATGGCAACGATTAAAGTTTCTGTGGCATAGCACCTCATAAGAGTCTGGATCAAGTCAGGGGCATGAACAAAAGATAAAGCGAGAAGACCAATGAATAGTACAATTGCAGCCACCACCAGGGGAAGAAAACGTTGTCGGCGATTAGGAATATCTGGCGAACTAATTAGCCCAAAACGAATGAAGATGAGGAGACACAAAATCATTAAACCAGTGGTAAACAGATCGGCAATTGCTAAAAACTCAACTTTTTTAGAAAGATTCAACTGTTGATCTGCCCATATCAGGAGTAAAAAAGTAATAGCTGGGTCAATCACTGGATTGAACACCGTCGAAATGATTTGTGCGTTGGTTCTGTTCATTGGCTTGTGAAATCAAATTGAGGACAGTTCTATATGGCGTTTCGCGAGATCGCCTCTTGGCAGTAAGAAAAACCAAGATGCAGGCGATTGGGGCAGTCATGCATAAACTCCTGCAAACTATCTATGTCCTGTTGAAGTCTCAGCGATTCTGTTGCAAAAATTTCTAAGTGACAAACGAACGGGTTTCGTTCGTATTTCTTTAAGCACTCACTCCGAAGATTTTATTGATAAATTCTGCCTGAGATACACTGTCCCCTTGGTTGATTCCTTTCACTTGTCCTTTGCGAATCATATTCATCACCTCAATCCCTCTCAAAGTCCTCCTTACCGCGTTTAACGATTGAAATCCTATCATCGGGTTTACAATCCGTTTCACGTTGCGATGGTCTTGCTCAATGATGTTGTTAAAATATTTGCTTTGCCGTAATTCGGTCTCAGCTTTTAACGTTTTATCCTGCTTCAACTCATCCATCGCAACCGGATACACGGCATTTTTATCGACCGTAATTACCCGTGGAGTCTGAGTGTGCTTCACTCCCAACACTTTACGAAAAAAGCGTGCCGCGCCTTTCCATTCCCCGCTTCGCACTCAGCATGAAATCCAGCGTAATTCCGTTAGAATCGACGGCGCGATACAAACATTTCCACTCTCCTTTGATCTCGATGTACGTTTCATCCACACGCCACGAATCGTTGGTTGGGTTCAGATAAGGTCGAATGCGCTTGTCCAATTCTGGCGCGTACTTCAACACCCACCGATGGATCGTAGAATGATCGACTTCCACTCTTCATTCTGCCAGCGAATCGCCCAGTAGGTCTCGGTCTTCTCGCCGGTGTTGAATCCGTCGATGTTGATGTAGGCGCCGTCGCATCCCCGAAATCCCTCCCGCAGCACCGCTTCGTCGGCGAACGTGCCTTCGAGGATGGTTACATTGCCAAGGGCGAGAAGCGCCTTCGCGCGCGAGGAGTTGGCGTCGCGGCTCAGGACTCGAACAGAGTATTTCCTGTCGGCGACCAAACTGCTGACCACGGGCATGCCCTGAGCACCGGTGCCGCCGATGACGAAGATCTTAGAGGTGACGTAAGCTGGCATTGGGTAACTCCTTGTAACTCTTAGAACCAAATCATGACGCACTGAACCAGTAGCCGTGAAAGTTAAATGGCACATGGTGCCTCAAATGTGCGATTGCAATTGAACCATCCGATAGATGTTCGGCAGCAAAAATCGCGAGGAAGCTCTTTTTGGTGTACCCATTCAATACCTCTGTTAGCAACCAGCCTGGTTCTTCAGTGAGATTAGCACTATTGTCGGTTAACAGGTTGTTTGTCGCTTTAACAGATTGATGTCATCAAAAGAGAAAATTATACGATGTCAGGTTTTCAGTTGTTGATGCGATCAGCTCTGGCTGGGCGTTCCACCATCATTAATCAGTGCCTTGTGAGGAATGTTCAAAAAATTAGAACTCCTTAAAGCCGACTTGACTTTAGCAGTTTATGAGAAAACGACATTAATCTGTTAAAGTGACAAACAATCTGTTAACCGACAGCTGGTAACTTTCATCTTCTTACTTCTCCCGCCTTTTTTCCTAATTCACATTAGGCGTAAATTACATATTCAGTATTCACTAAGCGAACGGTTTTGACTAGTAAAGATATAGTGCGTTAACATTCGACTTAAGCTTGTCAGGCGAGGCTAGTCGTTCTAAGCCAGTTCCACAAGATATAGTGCGTTAACATTCGACTTAAGCTGGGACAGCAGGTTAATTTAGTATAAGAAGTACACGTACAATTAGCGGGTGATACAGAGTTGGTGTGCTAGGAGAGGCTACTGGGAAATGATTTTTAAGCACCTGGTCAGGGAGCATCCCAATTTGGCAAAAAGAGAGGAGATAAGCAAGTTTATTCGGGAGCAACGCGATTTTCTGAAGTCAGACAAAAAACGAGCGATCGCTAAAATATATAGCTAAGTAAAAAGTTATTTTTTTGACGTATAATATCCTAAGTAAGCACAACAATTAATCTTAATGAGTTATTTCAAAAAGATGACTGGTAGGTAATTTGGTAATAATTCCGCTTGAATACTAAGTATTAATTATCACAATAAGCTGGTAATGAGAGAGTTTATGTATAAATTGTTCAAGCACTGCTGGAGTTAAGGAAAGAATTAAAAATAGAGTCACAAAAATTGTTCCAACTTCCAGCTATCCATTGACATCGCAGATGTAACATAATCTCTGCGTTATTTTGAAGCCAAAACTTACCGTTTCCCTTTATACGTAAGTTAACAGCTTGACGAATTAAACTTTCAACTGCACCACTACCAAGTGGTAGCTGATGGGCGGCAACGATGCCTTGTTTCTTCAGAGCAGGTTAATTACGAATTAGTAATTATTTGGTCAAACCTCTGCTTGGCTCGATAAAACTTTTGTCACTTCAAAAACTGTATGGGGACTTTTGAAGGTTAACCGTGCTTCTGGTTTCTGGAGTGCCACCATAGTTTTCACATGTTCGCATTCGTCATCACGGATGTTCACAAACACATCGTATAAATTATCTACTTTGGGACGGCGAAATTCATGACCTGGTGCAGTCTGAACTTCATCAAACATATACAGATCGCCATCGCGGTAGAAGTTAATTGCAACCTGGGGCGCTTTTTGAGCTTTCAGTTGGGCTTCATTGGTTTGCAAGTATTCGTCATAGGTGTGGTAGGCATGACCTTCAATTAGTTCCATCAAGTAGTAGGCGTAAGCGGGAAACAACATGTAAATCGGTACAACCACCCAGTAGTAAGCCACAGCAACGTGTTGAGCGATGAAGCGATCAATCCAGAGGCGACCGCCCCCCAGTGATTCCATGATTAACAAATGATGTAATTCGTTCCAGGTTTCAGCAAAGTGAACTTTCAACAAGTCAGCTTTGCGCCAGTAACCCAGCGTTTCATAAAAATGCAGCACCGATAGATAAGAAAAGTAAGGAACGCGGGCGATGGTTTCCAACATATAAAACCGAGCGTAGGAACGATTTCCGTACACGACATCTACAATGAATACGAAAAAACTGACGATCGCTCGAATCAAAACTTTCATGGTGGATTCCTCCAAAATCAGAATACATTACTGATTAGCCGATTTCGAGATTTGACTTTGACAAAGAGTTTTAGCCTTAACTCAACGGTGTTAGTACATAGACCACTAATTCATTTCAGTTTTTCACTGACTTTGCCATCAAGAGGGTAGGCTGTTTGTTGTAATTCTCGTACTTCTCGTTGTAAAAAGAAGTTGAGGAAGGTACGGATTCCAGTAATCGCTGCAAGTTTTGCCACTGCATCCCACGAGGGGGAAATAGCTGTGCCGACAATATCGGCAGCTAATAGAAATTCCAGCGCTAAGGCCAACACCACTCCTAGTTCTAAACGGATCGTTTCTTGGAGAACCCGATCGCGTCTCCAGAAACGCAAGATTTTTCGGAGGGTGAGAAGGAGTGCGATCGCAACTGTTAAAATTGCAATGCCTTCTAGAAAAACTTTCAAAAACGTTGCAAATTCTTGCAATAATCTTTCTGCTAAAAGTGTGAACCCAGAGGTGTGTTCTGCATCAGAGTTTAAGGCAATGGCTATCCAAGCAGTATAAACTGACATACCCATCTAAGCTCATTTGTGCGAGTGAGGGTGATATTGGAAATGAGGCAGTTTGACATTTTTGAAAATACTGGGGTAATCAAAAGTGTGATAGAGCTTTCCAGTTAGAACATCCCGTTCTTCTAACGCAATTAGCCGAAACGCCCCCACCGCGATCGCAGCACCCATTGGCGGAGCAATCCAATAAATCCACTGATGATGCCAATTTCCTGTGATCAGTGCCGGAGCGAAACTCCGCGCCGGATTGAGACTTGTTCCCGAAATTGGAGCTTCTTGCCATACCATCCCGGCAATTAACAGCCAAACGACTAAAGGTGTCCAGCGCATCAGCCGATAATGACTGACAAAGATAAAAATCGTCAATACCAACACAAATGTAATCGTGACTTCTGATAAAAATACAACCCACAGCGGATAATTCAACCCAGGTAGCGTCATGCCGTTACTAACGCTTCTGGCATAATCTCCCCATAGAGTCACGAGCAGTAAAACGGCAGCGATCGCTCCCAGAAATTGTCCAATTACAAAGCCAATGAAATCTCTAAGGTGCATTTTGCCATGTATCCAAAATGCGAGTGAGACAGCAGGATTGATGTGAGAACCACTCAGTTTACCGATCCCAGAAACGGCTACAATCGCTCCACTTCCAGCAAAAATTAGTCCCGTAATTAGCCGCCGAATGCTTGAATCAGGCACAAGCTTTTCCATTGGCAAACCATGCCCAAAGTTAAAAACGATTGCACTCAAACCGATTAAAATATTGAAAGCAGCTCCGAGGAATTCTGCAAAGTATTCGCGCCAATGCCACTGATTCTGAACCCTAGAATACATAGTTGATGAGTTTTGTCAACACATTTACACATGAGCGAGTTAGTAGGCAATTGCTGTCTGTGGTTGCTTTGAAACGCTACTTGCTGCTTTAATTAAGTCGGCTGCTTTTTCACCGATCATAATTGTAGGCGCGTTCGTATGTCCCGTAATTAGAGTTGGCATGATGGATGCATCGACGACACGCAACCCTTCAATTCCATGTACCCGCAGTTCGGGGTCTACAACTGCCATTGGGTCAGTTCCCATTTTGCAGGTGCCAATCGGATGAAACACCGTACCACACGTTTCCCGGACGTAGGCTGCAAGGACTTCATCGCTAGTCACGTCAGCACCAGGAGCAACTTCCCTACCGCGAAACTCATCAAAGGCACTGTTATGAAGCAATTGGCGCATCAATTTAATCGCGTCAACTAGCTTTTGCACATCGGATTGACTTTGCAGATAGTTTAATCGAATTATCGGTGTATCTTTAGGTTCGGGCGATAGTGAAGCGCTGCTGCCTTCGGCAGGACGCAAACTGACGCTACCAATGTTTTGGGGATGATTCAAAACGACTAGACCTGTAAAGCCGACACCAGAATTAGGATAGCCAGGAGGTGCCCAGAGAATCGGCCCAAAGATCAGCTCTAAATCTGGCGCAACATTTAGATTAGCCTCGCTATGCAAAAACAATCCAGTTTCAGCGATGCCATTACTGGTGTTTGCTGTATGCAAGTTCTGAGTGGACTCATACGGCACAGCAACGAAAATGTGATCTCGCAGGTTTTGACCGACCCCTGGTAAATTAGCCACGACATCAATCCCCATTGGTTGTAATTGTTCTGCATCTCCAATACCGGATAGCATAAGCAACTTAGGCGAATCGAACGCGCCCGCACTCACAATCACTTCTTTGTTGATCCTAACCTGGTGTAGCATTCCTTCATGCAAATATTCCACCCCAACGGTACGAGTGCCCTCAAACAACAACCGAGTCACTAATGCACCCGTTTGAATTGTCAAATTTGGGCGATCGAGAATAGGTAGGAGAAATGCAGCTGCCGTACTGTGCCGTTTACCATCCTTGACCGTGAACTGAAAAGGGCCCGCACCTTCTTGGTGCATAGCATTGAAATCAGGATTATAGTTATATCCCATTGCTATACATGCGTCTATAAATCTCTGGGAGATTGGAGCAGGAGAAATGATATCGGTAACACTCAACTCGCCTTCTACACCGTGGTATTGGGAAGCACCGCGTTGCTGATTCTCGGATTTATTGAAATAGGGCAATACATCTTGGTACGACCAACCGGGATTGCCTAATGACTGCCAATGGTCATAATCGTGATGATTGCCCCGGATATAGAGCAAGAAATTAATTGCACTGCTGCCTCCCAAGACTTTGCCACGAGGACAAAAGATTTTGCGATTATTTAGATACGGCTCTGGCTCAGAGAAGTATCCCCAGTCCACTTCAGTGCCAGGTAGGGTTGTGCAGTCCAACGGGATTTGGATTTCTGGTTTTGTATCTGGATTGCCCGCTTCGAGCAACAGCACAGTCGTGTCAGGGTCTTCGGTCAAACGATTAGCAACCACACAGCCTGCCGACCCGGCACCAATCACAATATAGTCATAGTGAGTCATGATTCTTTCTCCTTTATTGTCTGTCATGGATTTTTGGAACACATCAAATCTGTGCTATGCCACTATCTGCCAAAATCTCTTGTGACTGTCGAATCGATTTCAGTCCTTGCCCACACAGCCAACAGCCCAATCCATCTATCACTAAGCTGAGAATGGCAGTAACGTAAAAGAGCAAACCCCAACCTTCCCAAGAAACATGAGAGATATGAGCGGGACTCATGGCAATCAAATGAATGTATGTTGAAACCAAGATCGAACCTATCAATGCATTGAGCAAAAACCAGATTCCAATGCGGTAGAACCGTGTCCAAAGTAAAATAGCCGCAATCATGGGAGCCAGAACCAATGCGCCTCTTTTGAGTAGTGTTTTCATTGTTCTCTTTGTTTATTTGCTTTGATTATGCAACGGTGTTTTAATCGCGTTTATGAGCTAGCTCAAGTTTGAAGGAATTTAGCGATCGCTCTCAATGTTCAGATACTTTGGTTTGTAATGAGGCAGAAGGAGTTCAGAAGGCAGAAGGCACCGACGCTTAAAAACGTGGGATTGAAACAAGGACGCTTTATACCTTTGCGTTTTCCGCTGGTATAATTCTTTCTTTTAAAATGGGCAATGACCCATAACTAAAAGTTTCTATTAATACTTCTTTCCTTCTGCCCTTCGGGTTCGCCAGTTCCCCTCTCGGCAGAAGCCAAGATGGAGACTGGACTCACTTTCTGCCCTCTGCCTTTTTTCGGTAAAGCGAACAATTACTGAGGATCGTCCAAAATTGAACTGTGGGCTTGCGGTTCTTCGATGCGGTGTTGTGCGTACTTCCGCCGAGCCTTGACGATCTCCTGATACACCTTCTTGCGAGCTAAGTTGACGCTACCCAGAGGTTCGTGTTCGGGCAGGGTGTGCCAAGCCATGAACGATAGCCCCTCATCCAACCGCTTCCGTTCCTCGAAGTCAAATTTCTGAGCAGGAACTGTGATGGTTGCAAGCTTAATAAAAGGTGAGTCTTCCTCCTTCCACTCTTGCATGGGATTTTCAATGGGAGTTTTTTCATCGTCAACGTAGAGCTGCACCAAGAAGTCAAAAATTGCATCTTTGCCCTTTTCTGTGAGGTATTCGACGACTGCCTCGCGCAAGTAAGTCTCGGAAGTGGGAGGCGAACCGGGAGTATCTTGCTGATGAGGTTTTACAGAAAACTTGATCGACACAGAGCCAAGTTTATAGGGAGTCGTACTCCAATATTGGATCAGCAGCGGATTCGCCACTTGTATGCTCGTAACCGCTTTGAGGACTTCAAAAGTGGGTGCTAGCGATCGCAACTCTTCTTCATTTGCCTGACCGACGCTTGCTTTGGTCAGGTTAGCAAACCCTTGGGCATCGCGCACAAAGAACACTGGATAATTAATCAGCAAAAAGTCTTGGGTTTCCTGCTCATCATCCAGAACTTTTTCACCTTCTACCTGTAAAAGTTTAATGGCAAGCGCCCGAACATCGGGATCGAGGTCTGACGCGAGTTTACCGCGCTTTTGTGCGGAGGAAGCATTGGAGAGTCTCATCCAAAGCGGGTAGGTTTTGGGTTGAGCAAAGACACCGACCCGCAACGATTCCGGAATATCTTCCTCAACTTTGAACTCTCCCCAAACTAAGGCATGACTTTTAGGATGGTCTTTTCGCAGGTCTGGGCCCTTCTCAGCTTGAACTTTGAGATCGATATTCACGATGGTATCAGTAGCTGCTTCTTGGGCAGCAGTGTCCAAGATGGTATCAGTAGCCGCTTCTGGGACAGCAGTGGATAAATTAGATTGGCTCATGGTTCTTTCTCCTCTCCTGATTGTGAGTGTTTTAAGACTGAGAAAATGACGGTTGCAGATGAGACTTTATAAACTCTAACTGCTTGTCGATTGCTAGTTCGCAGTGCTGTTTCTTCCAGTGCTGCAATCTATGAGAACGATGATAGTTACTAACTCATAAGACCTCCTCTGGTTGCTGGATTGTTTTCAATGCCCATCCACTAATCCAACATCCCAATCCATCTACAATTAATATTAGGATAGCTGTAACTTGAAATAGCAAGCCCCAACCTGCAAAGGAAACTTGAGAAACATGATCGGGGCTAATTACGATTAAATGATTGTAAATTGCAAAAAGCAGTGATCCTGCCATTGAAAAGAGCAGCAGCCAGCTACCAAGGCGGTAGAACTGTGTCCAAAGTAAAACGGCTGCAACGATGGGAGTCAAAAAAATTACAAAAACCACAAACGAACTTTGAAGCACAGACAGGCCAACAGGGATTTCCACATGCGCTAAACCATGCAGTCCGTTGGTGATCGCATGGATGACTACAATAGTTGTCCCATATTGAGCAATCTTCATATTTATTCCTCCTAAGTAGAAAACTTTAACAGACATCATTCATCGATAGCAGTAGAAACGCAGATTCCTTTTACAGTTTGGTTTAGCGTCCGCTAAAGGAATGAACAAAGTACATGCTAGCCTGCTTGTAGAATGCCCAAAGGGCTGTAAGGCGGGCACGAACGAGAAGACGATTCTATGAAGAAACGTGAGGTATTATAACTTTTTGGTCAACTTATGTGAGTTAGCTTGCACGAGCAACAGCAGTGTCAACCATCCATTCCAAAGGTCGCGGCTGAAAATTTAATTCACGTTTTGCCTTGGCATTCGATGCGCCTCGCATCTGAGTACCGTAGTAGACGGCATCAGCACCACCGATTCGCAGAGCATCCTCAACCGATATCTGCGGCGGCGGCAAAGCATTGAGCCATTGAGCAAAAGCAGAGAGCCAGACGCGCACCTCTAAGGGTTGATCGTTGGTAATCAGGTAAACACCAGGATTGCCTCGCTCTGCTGCCGCAACTGTAGCGATCGCTGCATCTTCAATATGTAACCACGACCACACACCTTCGCCATTCCCAACGATCGGGAATTGTTGCTGCCGTACCTGTTGAGCAACGTCGCCATCGGGGGCAAACCAAGTGCCAGGGCCGTAGAAGAAGCCATAACGCAAGGCAATTCCTTCTATATTAGGCGTTTCGAGTAAGCGATGCTCAATTTCATTCACTGTACGTGCATCTGCTGCAACTGCGGGTGAAGCATCCAAGGATAGCGGTGTTTCTTCATCTGCCAATCCAGTACCAGGAACCGCCCAGAATGCGATCGATTGTCTCAAGTAACGACGTACGCCTGCGGCTTGCGCTGCTGCCAGCACATTAGCACCCCCTTCTTTACGAAGACGCTTGTTCAGTGGTGCTGCTGCACTCATCGATTCGCCAGTATAAGTTTTGGGTAGAGCAGTGAGTTGTTCGATCACCACTTTCGGTTGAGCGCGAACGACAGCAGCTTTGACAGCTTCTGCATCGAATACATCTGCGATCGCCAATTCCACACCTTGTTCGGCCAAAGCATTGGCTCTTTCTGAAGAACGGGTCAACGCAACTATATCATGTCCTTTTGCCAGCAATTGCGCGATTAGCGGACGACCGATCGCTCCCGTTGCGCCTGCAACAAAAATTTTCATTTGTGAACCTCCTGTTGAAGCTTGTGAAACATTTACATTTTGTTTAACTTATGCTATGGCAGCTTTCATTACATCAGTGTCGATGTAAACCTCTAGTCGCACAATTTTCTCTTTTTGAATTGTCCAGATATGAGCTAAGTTACAACTGAATTTTTTTCCAGTTTGCTTTGCTACGCCACTCGTTTTGCCGATCGCAACGGTTTTATCGCCAGCTTGAATGTAATTATATATCTCGACTGAAGAATCAATTAATGGAAAAAACTTAGAAAAAAAAACCTTGCTTCCATCAAAGCCACGATAGTGACCGCCCCAAGGGAGTTCTTCAGTTTGGTAAAACTCAACGTCAGGAGACATTAAAGAAAAATAACTAGGAATATCTTTTTCGTTCAGGTAAATGTAAGCCTGCTTGACAATTTCTAGAGAATTTACTGACATACTTTAGCGTCCTTTAGACACAATAGGTTAAATGGTTGCCAGGTTTGTAATCATTTCTCCCACTTCGATTGTGCGATTGCATTTCAATCGTTTCTATGAGCTATAGCAGGAGGCAGGAGGCAGAGGGCAGGAGGTAAAACTATTGCTAACTCTAGCATTCACCCCATCCTTATGTCCTAACCTGTGTTACTACGGCTATAGCTCAAACTTGAAGAGGCGATTTCCTTTGATTCATTTCTCTGGGTTAGTTGACAAGACTAAAACAGAGAGTTACAAATTGTCAAAATCTGCTTAGGTGGCATCACTTGGACACCAGCAATGAAGAATCTTTCCATTTGCCCCTAAATTACGATGTGAAACTTTAGTTCTATAAATCTATGGGTGTGAGCGAATCAACATTATGCAGCTAGTGAGAAAAAATTTCTTTACGTATCGTCGTAGCGCACAGGAGTGGTAACAGATTATCTTCCACAGTAAGCTTTTTGTCGAACATGGCGAATTGTAGCAAGGTAGCATCGGTCAAGTTGGCAATATCAACATCACTACAGGGTCGCTTTCTCTCACCAATGGCACTTTACTATATTCCAACACGTATGGACAGGGAAATGCAAGCAGTGTGAATATCAATGCCCGCGATCGCGTTTCCCTATATGGTCAAGAATCTTATTCATTATTCATCACCCCTAGTAGTATCTTTACCCAAGTGGATCAAGGCAGCGTTGGTCAAGGTGGAGATTTGACGATCGCAACTGTTAATTGGGTGACATTGAATCCTCAAGAACAAAAAAGCACAACTGTAGGGGAAAACTGACACTTGATTCCAAGTCTGGGGCGCAAAAACCGTAAATTAGAAGTTCCACAAATCAGCCCGACTATTGTGGAAGCTACTAGTTGGATAATAAATAAGTCTGGTGTGGCGCAGCTAACAGCCTCTACACCCGTAGCTACATATACCAATACTTTTAATTCCGCGATCGCCTCCAGCGGGGCTTCTCTTTGAGACGCTACGCGTAGCTTGCTTCCCCGTAGGGGTACACCCATTGCAGCTTGTCCAAATTAACAGGTTGAGTTAATGAGCAAAAAACTTTTGCAATTTTTCTTCTTAAGATAACGCTGTTTATTATCCTCAGGTTTCATTACTACTTCACTGAAGAACTTTTTACAATAGATGTTAAAAATATTACAAATTTAGTATTTTTAAACTCTTGACTTGAAATTTTGATTCTCCAAAGCATTGCTTAAGCTTTGTTACATTGCAATTTATAACACTATTAATTTTGCCTATTTTAATATAAACTTTCTTGAATAAAGTCAACAAATGCCAATGTATTAATCAAAAGTTTAATTGCTGTTTAATTATTTCAAACAGAGAATGTAGAAAACAACTTTATATAAAAACTTAAAATTGATCTGGCGAGATGTTTA
This sequence comes from Nostoc sp., assembly GCF_036917535.1. GTDB lineage: Bacteria > Cyanobacteriota > Cyanobacteriia > Cyanobacteriales > Nostocaceae > Nostoc. The sequence continues at coordinate 42,940 of NZ_JBALDA010000108.1, read as the reverse complement.
AGATTGTTCAAGTGAAATACACAATCCAAAAACTGCATAAAAATCATGTTGAGGGTAACGAGAAACTTAAACTTGTTGAAATGTTTAAACATTGCTGTTACTAGTGCAGTAATTGGCGCTGGAAATTGTGCAATGTCTACGATGGGCTGCGCCTACGCTCAAATCGCCCCAGATAATACTCTCCCGATTAATTCTAATGTTCAAAAAATTGGCAACACTATAAAAATTGAAGGTGGAACTACTGTGGGAAGCAATTTATTCCACAGCTTTAGTGAGTTTTCCCTTCCTACTGGGAGTACAGCTGATTTTAACAATAGCCTGAATATTCAAAATATTATTAGCCGAGTGACAGGAAAGTCTCTCTCTAATATTGATGGTTTAATCCGAGCCAACGGTACAGCTAATCTGTTCTTGATGAATCCCAATGGGATTATATTTGGTCAAAATGCGCGGTTGGATATTGGCGGTTCGTTTGTGGCGACTACATCTAATGCAATTGGGTTTGGTAATCAAGGTTTTTTCAGTGCAACAAATCCGAATACTCCACAACTATTGACAATCAATCCAACGGCATTACTATTTAACCAAATTCGTGCCGCATCCATCGAAAATAACTCAGTTGCTTTCTCCGGTTTGAATCAATCCACTAGATTTAAAAGAGCAATGGGTTTGCGCGTACCAGATGGCAAGAGTTTGCTGTTGGTAGGCGGTGATATCAAAATGGATGGTGGAGGTTTGTATGCTTTTGGAGGGCGAGTCGAGTTAGGTGGGCTATCAAGTGAGGGAACAGTTGGGTTGAATGGAGATGGTAATAATCTGAGTTTAAGTTTTCCTGATAGTGTTGAAAGAAGCGACATTTTCCTTAGCAAGGGTACGGAAGTAAATGTATATGCACCTAATGGTGGTAGTATTGTAGTTAATGCCCGGAATTTAGAGATGACAGGAGAGAGTTCTCTGGGTGCAGGCACAGACAGGGGACTGAGTTCTGATAATAGTAAGGCGGGAAATGTTTCGGTTAATGCCAAGGGAGCAATAAAACTTAACAATAGGAGTGCCATTGCTAATCTGGTGCTAGTAGGTGCAAACAGACAGGCAGGCGATGTCAATATCAGTGCTAGCACGTTACAAGTTTTGGGTGGGGCGGGGGTATTTACTACTACATTAGGTGCAGGCAAGGGAGGTTCTGTGAGGGTTGATGCCCAAGATGTGCAACTAATTGGTAGAAGCGCTGATAATGAGCGTGGCAGTAGTTTGAATGCTTCTGCAGAGTCAACAGGGGATGCGGGAGATTTGATTATTAAAACTAATACTTTGCTAGTGCGAGATGGGGCAACGGTGAGTGTTAGTACAGGTGGTGCGGGCAAGGGAGGTTCTGTAAGGATTGATGCCCAAGATGTGCAACTGATTGGTACAAGCACTGATAATAAGCGAGCCAGTGGTGTGTTTGCTTCTACAAAGCTCAACTCAAGAGGCGATGGGGGTGATTTGATTATTAAAACTAATACTTTGCTAGTGCGAGATGGGGCAACGATAAATGTTAGCACACGTAGTGCGGGCAAGGGAGGTTCTTTGAGGGTTGATGCTCAAGATGTGCAACTAATTGGTAGAAGCACTGATAATCAGTCTCTCAGTGGTTTATTTGCTTTCACACAGTCAACAGGGAATGCGGGAGATTTAATTATTAAAACTAATACTTTGCTAGTGCGAGATGGAGCAGCAGTAAACGTGCAAAGTCGCGGAACAGGAACTGCAGGCAACATGACATTAAATGCTCGCTCTATACGTTTAAACAACAACGCTTTATTCAGCGCTACTACAAGCAGCGCTAAAGTTAACCCGAATAAGGAACAGGCGATAATTAACATTAACTCAAAAGATTTGATAATGACTGGCAATAGTAATATCACTACCAACGCTACAGGAGAAAACGTTATTGGTGGCAATATCAACATTGATACAGATATTTTAGTCGCATTTGTCAATAGCGATATCAGTGCTAATTCTACTGACTTTCGGGGCGGGAATGTAAAAATCAATGCTACGGGGATATTTGGCACTCAATTTCGTGATGCACCTACTCCAAATAGTGATATCACTGCCACAGGCAAAAATCAGCAGTTGAATGGTTCAGTCCAAATTAATACACCCGATGTAGATCCCAGTTCGGGATTAGTACAATTACCTGCCGATTTTGTAGATCGGTCTGGTTTGATTGCTCAAGACTGTCCTGCAAATAAAGGAAATTCATTTACCATCACCGGACGCGGCGGTTTGCCACCTTTACCAACACAAGCACTTGGCACTAATCAAACTGCAACTGTTGATTGGGTGACATTGAATCCTCAAGAACAAAGGAATACAAATGTAGAAAAAAGTCCACATTTAGGGAGGAATCTGTGGCACAAAAACCGTCACCTAGAAGTTCAACAAATCAGCACCCCGATTGTAGAAGCAACTGGTTGGGTAATTAACAACTCTGGTGCTGTGGAGTTAACAGCTGCTGCACCTATAGCTACACAGACAAATGCTTTTAATTCTGCAATTGCAGCTTGTCCATCCCAAGCCGCCGCTATTCAAAAATAATGCAAGTTGCTTTTGTCTGACTTGAAGATTGAGAGAAGCCCAAACAAAACCAATTCTCTAAAATCTTTAAATCTAGACTGAGATTAGCTTTCTTAGTTACGAATTACGAATTTGTATGATAGTTCGTTTAACCAACTTTCAAGTTGTAAATGCAAGTGATAACTAAAAACTCCCGGTTATTATAATCGATAGCATTATGAGAATCGCGGTCAAGTAGTTCATTCAACAATGCGATCGCCTCACTATAATATCCTTATTTAGATAATCTCAAAGTATGAGAGTGTAAATAATTTTTATCGAAAACTAATTCACTACTTCTTTTTGTATCATGTTTAATAGCAGTAATTGTAGTAGCAATTACAAATTCAGGAGAATGATTTTGTTGGATTGTAGAAGCTCTTGACATATATTATTGACCTTGATGAAGTGAAACTTGAGTTCTATGTATGTATGGGTGTAAGCAAATCGATATTATGCATTCAAAAACTCAAACAGCTTAATTTAAGAAAATTTTTAAAATTAATAGTTGTGTTTTGTTAAGATTATAAAGAAAATATATTTTTATAAGATAACCAATAAAAGTATGATAATGAATACTTAGCAGTAAGTAATAACTACTCTTTGATATGACTGTATACGTTTGAGCAAGGTAATCAAGCCAGATATTGCGCTGAAAAATTGCTTCTGTAAAATTGCCGTTAGTCAAAATTAGTACGAGGCAAAGTCAGTGATAAAAAAAAGACTTCGATTTTTCCTTGTAGTACAGCGCTTGATAAAAAGTATTATTGTGACTTGCAAAATTCGCTTTTATTCTCAAAAGTGGTTAAGAAGAATTACAATAGCTGTTTTGGTTGCCTTGTTAAGCGTTTCGGGAGTTTCATTTCCTGTATTCTCTGAATTGACTCATCAACCAAATGCTCAACAGTTGGTTGAACAAGGTCGAAAACTCTACGAAAATGGAAAGCTATCTGAAGCAGTGACAGTTTTGCAACAAGCAACAGATGTTTTTAATTTGCAAAAAGACGAATTAGGAAAAGCGATCACACTCAGCAATCTTTCGTTAGTCTTTAAGCAACTTGGACAGTGGGAAAAAGCAGAAGCTGCAATTACACAAAGCCTCAACCTATTAAAAAACTCACACCTCAAAACTCAGAACTTGGCAATAATTTTGGCACAAACCCTAGATATTCAAGGAAATCTGCAATTAGAACTAGGCAGAAGTGAACAAGCTTTGGACTCATGGAAGCAATCTGCTAATACCTACGCTCAAGCAGGTGATGAAGTTGGTATAATCCGCAGTTTGATTAATCAAAGCATGGCACAGCAAGCTTTAGGATTTTACCGTCAAGCTCGTACTACCTTAGAAACGTTGCAACCCCGCCTTGAAAAACAACCAGATTCGCTTGTTAAAGCTATAGCTTTACGTAGCTTTGGTGATGTTCTGCAATTAGTCGGTGATTTAGAACCATCCTTTAAGGTTTTACAACAAAGCCGAGACATCGCCAAAAAATTACAATCTCCTTCAGAAATCAGTGCGACGCTGCTGAGTTTAGGTAATACTGCACTGGCTTTAGGTAATAGCCAAATCTTGCAGCAAGACAGTACCAGTTTTGAAAACTATACTCCGTTGCATTGTATAAACAGACCTGTCTCTACAGGATCTCTCAAATTTTATCAACAAGCAGCGCAATTCTATGAAGAAGCTGTCACCACAGCGACCTCACCACTTTCACAAATCCAAGCCCAACTCAATCATTTGAGTATATTGTTGAAACTTCAGCAATGGTCACAAGCTAAGAAATTATCTTCCCAAATTCAAGTAAAGCTAGCCAAAATACCCCCAAGTCACACAGCAAATTACGGACAAATTAATTTTGCTCAGAACTTGGTGTGCTTGAAACAAGCTACCAACGCAGATATTCCTTCATGGAAAGAAATTGCTCAAATGTTAGCGACATCTGTACAACAAGCTAAAAGTATAGGTGATGAGCGTTCAGTTGCTTATGCTTTAGGCGCATTGGGTGGATTATATCTAGAAAACCAGGATATAGCTAATGCTCAAAAACTAACTGAGGAAGCTTTAATACAAGCCCAAGCAATAAAAGCTGGGGATATAGCTTATTTATGGCAATGGCAACTAGGATACATATTGAGAATAAAACAAGATGTGGGTGGTGCGATCGCTTCTTACACTGAAGCGGTAAATACTCTGAAATATCTCCGCAATGACTTAATTGCTCTCAATCCAGATATCCAGTTTTCCTTTCGGGATAATATAGAACCGATTTACCGACAATTAGTCGATTTACTTTTGCAACCTGCATCTACAGCAAGTACAAAAGAAAGCATTAGTCAAAAAAATTTAAAGCAAGCTCGTGCCATACTTGAAACACTGCAACTAGCTGAACTAGAAAACTTCTTTCGAGAAGCTTGTTTAAAAGCCGAACCCGAACAAATTGATGAGGTAGTTGACAAAACAGATGCCACAGCAGCAGTAATTTATCCGATTATTTTGGCAGACCGTCTAGATGTTATTCTCAAGTTACCAAATCAAGCTGAATTATCTCATTACACAATTAATAAAAAAGCAAAAGAAGTTGAAAGTGTTCTAGATAAATTACAGCAATACTTAAGACAACCAGACCGGATAAAAGATGTTAATAAGTTATCTCAACAGGTTTATAGCTGGGTTATTAAACCGTTAAAATCTGAATTAGAAAGAAGGAATGTTAAAACGCTAGTATTTGTACTAGATGGGGAATTACGGAATATTCCGATGGCAGTTTTGTATGATAACGAACATCAACAATATTTAATTCAAAAATATGCTATATCCTTAGCTCCAGGTTTACAATTAATTGAACCAAAATCTTTACAAAAAGTCCAACTAAATGGATTAATTGCTGGAGTAAGCGAACAACGTAAAATAGAAGGACGTTCATTTACTCCACTGAAAAATGTAAAAGTTGAATTACAACAAATTCAGTCAGCTATACCTAGAAATTCAGAACTATTTAATCAAACCTTTACTAAAATAAATTTACAGAATCAAATTAAAAAAGTACCATATACAGTAGTTCATATAGCAACTCACGGCGAGTTTAGTTCTAATCCTGATAAAACATTTATTTTAACTTGGGAGCAGCTTTTAAAAGTCAAGGACTTTGATAATTTAATTCGACTCGGCGGACAAAGAGAATCTAAAGCTATTGAATTACTTGTCCTCAGTGCTTGTGAAACCGCTCAAGGAGACAACCGAGCTACTTTAGGACTTGCTGGAATAGCAGTACGTGCAGGCGCTCGTAGTACACTAGCAACTTTGTGGGCGATAGATGATGAGTCTACTGCTGAATTTATGAGTCAGTTTTATCAAGAATTAGAAAATAGCAAAGTAACTAAAGCCGAAGCTGTCCGTCGTGCTCAACTTAAGCTGTTGAATGATTATGAAATTCCTTATTTATGGGCACCATATATTTTAGTAGGAAATTGGCTTTAAAAAGGTAAAAGTAATAATTAATTAGACTTTTTGTAAAAGTTATTTCAGGTTTAAAAAGCGGTTGAAACAAATTCTACGTAGCATTTTTGCGGCAAACACAATTGAAGAATTGCGGAATGTGGGTTGTAATCAAAGTTAGGTAAAACTCACGCCGCAATTTGAGATAATCATATTGCCTAAACGCTAAGTAAGCTTGTCATCAGACCTCGCCCTTTGGGGATGCTCCAAACTGCTTTGTAATAGCTACGACAAAATCATCAAGCGATGCTGAAGGCAACCCTAAAGGGCAATGCCTATTCAACCGATACAGAGCGATCGCCTAAAAGTGCCTGAACAACAAGCGCGATGATAGATGCCTTTCACCCTCGTGACATCTCATCTGTAAGTCTACACATTATCATTAAAACTCCCACGAAATCGTGCCCTCAACCGCAAATGGTTCACCATAAAAAATACGCGCCCTACCGAAGGAACTTTCAAAATAGGTGACATCGAACAGGTTTTTGAAATTGATGGCGGCGCGCAACCCATTTCGCTGGTAATAAAGCCCTGCATCCGTCCGTAGATAGTTGGGTAGCTCATAGGTACTGTCGAAAAAGCCTGGTCTGTCTTCGACAAAGAACAATCCCACAGCCACGCCGAAACCTTGCAAGGAACCTCGCTGAAATTCGTATTTTGTCCACAGGTTAAAGGAATTTTCAGCCACATTGCCAAAACGAGTACCTACGGGAATCGAGTTGTCCTTAGTGACTTTGGCATCGGTGTAGGCATAGCCCGCAATGATGCTCCATCCCGGTAAAATTTCGCCCCCAATGGTGAAGTCAATACCCCGGCTTCGCTGTTCACCAATTTGAATCGAATATTCGCCTGGCGGTACGAAGGGTCTGGTGTCTTCAGTCAAAACATTGGAAAGGGTCAGGTCATAAAAAGCAAGCGTTGTGGAAAGTCGGTCGTTCAAATCTGCCTTGACCCCGACTTCATACTGGGTGCCGCGCTGTGGTTGAAATCGGTTGCCCTGAAAGCATAAACCAAAACTCTAGAGAATGTGGACGGTCAATGCCTTGTATTATTAGATTGTCATGGCGTTGGTAGCTCTCAATCTCCAACACCAAGTTTTGTCGCAATTCAACTCGTCGAAGATGTCCTTCTCCCAATGCCTGGGGATGCTTCCAGGTAAAATCTAACTCATCATCGGGGTCATTGTTTTGTCGGGTTTTGTCAGCTTCTTCAAAGAGTTCCTTTTGCGCCTGTGGTGAAAGAATGATGGTCATAATGAATTGAACTAGAACTTATTGAGATTAATTATCACTATTCTCTTAACCCTGCACAAAAATAAAATTATAGCCAACTACTTTTACTGTTTAATTTTGACTTCTCCTACAAAAGGTTTTTGGGCTAAATTCTCTAGATCAACACTTTGCAGTAGGTTAGCCCATTCATTATCTAAAGTGGCATTTTTAGGTTTAGCAAGGCGGAGTTTTGCTAATTCTGTCAGTGCTGAGTACCAAATATCATTTTGAGTGTATAGTTGAATGCGATCGCCTTCTGTAATAGCTGTTTTTAAATGCCTTTCCAAGTTAGATGTTAAGGCTACACGCTGCACCCATGCATGTACAAAAACTGGGTCTAATTGTTGTTGATTACAATAAAGTTTAAAGTACCATTGGTATGTTTTACTAACTTCCAGTGGTACAGCTGATGGTAAACTAAAACTCACAATACCTGGTATCTCAGGCAGAGTAAAAGCAGCCCGATAAATGTCGTTGTTTGCTTCATCTTGCAAGACAAACTCTCCGCTAGGTACATCATTAGATTGATAAGGTACAAACACCCAAAAAGTGGGATTCTCTTCAACAACTGAGCTTACTTTTTTTTCAGGTATTAATGCTATAAGTGGTACTTCTACAGATGGGCAGTTACCGCGGCTTCCTGCTCCTCCTCGTTGAGAAGGTCTACCTCTACTTGAACCATCTTGTGGCTGTTGATTACCACTGCTAGCTGGCTGCTGAGACTTTGCTATCAATATTAAAGGATAGCTAGTACAGCTAAATAGTGTCAAAAGTAGAATGATCAGAAATTTTATTTGAGAAAGAGAAAACATTTTCTGTATATTTTTTAGTTTCATATAGTGGTTTGCTTTGATTTGAAGAACTTAGTTGCGTGGTGAGTGTTCGCGAAGCGTCTCGCTCCAGAAGCGTAGCGCCAGCACGATAGATAGGGAACAGGAAAAACTGAGTACAAGTGTATATAGCTTCGCAAAAATCATATAGACTCCTATAGTCCTATATATTGTTAATGGGGACAAGAAAAATTTAATTATGCAGCGACGAAAATACATTAGCTAAGTCCTTGCGAATGTGCTTCACACACAGGCTTTCCGAAGTCCCACTTCGCTAATGAGCATCGGTGAGATATTAAGACAATCTTACTTTTGTCAATTAGAAATTATGCTGAAAATTTGAGAAACCGGAGGTATTAACTTAACTTTTGTACTGGCCTGATGGGTCAAGAATGAATCATGCCTATCAAGATGACGCGTAGGCAAACATTTACCGTAGGCATCGCCTGCTCAAAAATTCTGTTGACAACCCCGATTTTAGCAACATTTTAAGTACTATTGCTTATTGACAAATGATATCCGATCTTAACCTCTTACGAATGGCTAATGAGACACTTGTTCACGTAGCATTGACCACAAGAGAACAATCGCTTTATGCAATTTTTAAATAAAAAGTGCATAAATCGATCTATGTAACACCCATTAGAAGTATAGAGGGGTAATAAACAAAGTTAAACTTCTGCTCGAACAGTCAATTACAACAGTTTGGCTCCAATCTTAGATTGATTTTAACCTCTAATTATCACTTGAAGAATAAAAAAACAATATATTTAAAAGATTAATTTTAGATAAATTATGAAAAATTTATTTAATTAATTTATGTAAAACATAGTAAAACTTATGAATAAACGTGAAGGTATTGTACAAAAGTTTTCAAGTTTTCTCAGTTTGAGAAATGATAATAAAAGTTTCAATTTTATATGGAAACCTGATTTAGACCTAGAACGTAATATAAGTTTTTTAACACAGTCAGAACCAGATGCTAAAGAGGAATATTGGGCGCGTTATTTTCTGAAAATTCTCCGAAATATATTAGAGGAGGAATCACTAAAAGTTAGTTCGGAAACTGAGAAAAAAGAAAACTTATCAAAATCTTTTTTAAGAGCAGAAAAACATTTGTGTGCATACTTACAGGAAACTTGTCTTTGGGCAGCTAGAAAAAGCTATCAAAGATTTAAATTCATTCAGCATAAATATCCATTAGAGGAATACTTTCAAATAGCTAATTCAGCTATCTATCCTCCAGTTAAAATTTTTAAAAGCTTTAACTTTGACTACCATCAAACTAATATAGAAGGTTATGCTAAAACAGCTGTCGTCCGTTTTATTAGTAACACCATTTATCAAAAAGACTTAGAAGGTAAAAGAGAAAAATTTTCTAACTACGGTCTTTTAAAAGACTTAACAAGAAAAGAGATGCAGGAAGCTTTAGTTATAAAAGGAATAAATCATAACCGTGTTAGCTTATACTGTCTAGCTTGGCAATGTTTAGATGAAATATATCAACCTAACCAAAAGCAAGGAAGTCGTAGTTTAGAAACACCTACTGCACAATGTTTTCAGGGAATTGCATCATTATATAATGAACGGTACAAGCAATTAGGATTTATGGAAGCACCAGTTTCAAAGGACAAAATTCAAGAAATATTAGAAATTTGTATCCAAGCAGCTCGTGATTACCGAACAAAGCTTTTTCTACCTTTAGAAGACTACAATAACTTAAGTGATAGTCAGCATACTGCCTTAGATAATCTTGTCCAAGAAGAAGAATGGCAGCAAGTAAACTCACTTGTAGCAAGTTTATTTTCAGCTATACCGGAAACAGGTCAAACAATGTTAATACTCTGGCTGGGATTAAACTTAACTCAAACTGAGATGGCAGGAGTTTTGAAAAATAAATATCCTGAGCTACAGAAACAATATCAAGTAGCTCGACAGTTAGCAAGATATAAAAAAGTAATATTACAAGACTTTATTAACGAAGCTAACAAAATTTATCCTGAAATTTGCTTGAATGACGAAAAAGATATCGAAATCATTAAAACATCATTAGATGAATGCTTACAATCACACTGTCAAAAACTATGCAAATTTATTTTAGATAAAATTACTCAAGAATCGCAGGTTGAGAGTGAAACAAGTAATTTACAACATACATTAAAAGAAGCTTTTATCTCTCAATTAGAAATAGATATAGGTTTACCTACAAATTCTTTGTCAGCAGTTAGTAATAAACTAGCTGATTTCGTAGATCAATGGCTAAAAAATAAATTTTTTAATTAAGTAATAGGAATTAATAATTATGATTAAGTTAGATGATTTGACTCTAATCTATCCCGAACATATATGTTTAGATATATCAACCCAAGAGCGAGACGCAGCATGGGAGCAAACTATGCAAGAGCGTTACTCTAATACAGCTGCTCGCTGGAATGCCTATCTCAATCATTTATGTTTAAATACTTTTTTAACTTGGTTGCAAGCAGATACAGATTCACAAGCAATACCTAAGTTATGCTTTCAAAAAGGTGAATTACCGAGTATTTGGGAAGTAGTAAATGGCTGTGCGTTAACTCTGGGCAAGACTCGATTAGTGTTAATTCCTAGTGATAAAAGCTACCTTGGAGAGTTTCGGATTCCCCAAGAATGGATTGATATTCCCAGTTGGGCAGCTCATTACTATGTAGCGGTGCAGTTAAACCTAGATGAATGTTGGCTACGGGTGTGGGGTTATGCTAACTATCAGCAAATTCGCAAGCAAGCTACTTACGATATCATGGATCGAACTTATTGTTTAAATACGGAGGATTTAATTGCAGACTTAAATGTGATGTGGATAGCACAAGAACTTTTTCCTCTCAATATTCCAGAGGTTAAACTTCTACCTATTTTGTCAAAAGTACAAGCACAGCAATTACTTGAAAAATTAAATAAATGGACTTTTTCTTCGCCCAGACTTAATGTCTCTTTTGATATGTGGGGAACATTACTGGCGATGGATGAATTTCGGCAGCAACTTTATCAACGACGAGTGGAAAAGCAAAAAAATAATCAAGTTGAAGCTAGCTATGCGGTTAATAACTTGAGTTTATGGTTTCAAAATATCTTTAGTGTAGGTTGGCAAAATTTAGATACTTTATTAACAGCACAACAAAAGACTTTAGCCGTTCAATTTAGAAGTGATTTTGGGTTAAATGAAGGATATGTTAAACGAGCCAAGCTAATAGATTTAGGAATGCAGCTTGGAGGTAGTGCAGTTGTGTTGTTAATTGGGCTTAAAACAGAGATTGATAACAAAATTGGTCTGCGCGTACAGTTGCATCCAGCAAATGCAGAAACTTACTTAATACCTAATCTCAGATTAATTTTGCTTTCACAAACAGGAACAATTCTTCAAGAGGTTACTTCTAGAAGCCACGATCATTATATTCAACTCAAAAAATTTAAATCATCTCCTGGAATTCGCTTTAGTATACAAGTTGCTCTCGATGATGTCAGTATAAAGGAAGATTTTGTACTGCAAGCGCTTGACGATTGATAGCCATGACTAAATTAGTCGTGTTGAACTTAGGAAAGGGTAACTTGAAACAGGGATTTGCTACTGTTACAACTCAGTTGTACAACTATAGCAACCCTATACCAATACAATTTACAGGTAGCTTGCCTGCGGCACCAGAACTAATAGAACTTTATAGACGTTGGCAGTTGCTTTATTTGTTGCTGCATGAAACTCTTTCTCCTGGTCAACGTTGGCATAGAAACATGGCAAGCGATGCAGGTATTGAAATTGATGCAGAAGATATAACTAATATTTCCTCTGTTGAGTTTAGTAATTTATGTAATAAGTTACAAGATAAAATTAACATTTGGCTAAAATCTGAGCTATTTCGCAACATTGATCAGAAATTACGCACGAAATTAAATCCTCATGAAGAAATTCGGGTGATTCTGGAAACGGAAGATGACCAAGTTCGTCGGCTACCTTGGCATTTATGGAATTTTTTTGAGGATTATCAAAGGGCAGTATTTGCTTTAAGCGTTCCGGAAGTAGATGAAGTTAAACCATTAGGCAAATCTACTAGGGATAAGGTGAGAATATTAGCTATTCTTGGTAATAGTGAAGGAATTAATATTCAACAAGACCGGGCAATACTTGAACAACTACCAGGAACGCAGACTGTTTTTCTGGTTGAGCCACAGCGCTCAGAATTAGATCGATGGCTGTGGAACAAACAAGGTTGGGATATTCTTTTTTTTGCAGGACATGGTTTAAGTCAAAATGATTGTGAAATAAGTGAAATTTATATTAATCAAACTGAGAGTTTAACAATTTCTCAGTTAAAAAATGCTTTGAAAGCAGCGATCGCCAGAGGTTTACAACTGGCGATTTTTAACTGCTGTGATGGATTAGGATTAGTACGAGAATTGGCGTCGCTGCACATTCCCCAAATGATTGTCATGCGGGAAGCAGTACCAGATCGAGTTGCTCAAGAATTTTTGAAGCACTTTCTAGAAGCTTTTGCTAATGGAGAATCTTGCCATTTGGCGATGCGGGAAGCCACAGAAAAGTTGCAAGGTCTAGAAAGCAGCTTTCCCTGTGCTAGTTGGCTACCTGTAATTTGTCAAAATCCTACGGCTATGTCGTTGGTGTTGAACAAAGTAGGCTCTAAACCTACTAGCTTGCACAATCGAAATATTATTAGCACAATTTTCCAAGTCAGTATAGCCGCGACTGCCTTAATAATGGGGATGCGCTCTCTTGGCATATTGCAGTCATGGGAGCTTGCGGCTTTTGATGCAATGATGCGATCGCGACCTGATGAAGGACAAGATCGACGCATTTTAGTAGTTACCATCACTGAAGCTGATGTGCGATCGCAAAGCGCTAAAGAAAGAGGTGGAGCTTCACTATCAGATCGCGCCCTCGCTCAAGTTATAAAAAAATTAGAGCAGTTCCAACCACGAGTCATTGGCTTAGATATCTATCGTGAGAATCCCGTAGGAGCAAAGTATCATAAATTATCTATACTTATGCAAAAAAGCGATCGCTTCATTACTATATGCAAAGTTAGTGAGGAAAACAAAAATAGTGGTGTTTCGCCACCTCCTGAAGTTCCAAAGCAAAACTTAGGTTTTAGTGACGTTATACCCGATCCCGATGGCATTATCCGCCGTCAAATATTGGCTATGGCTCCTGCATCTCCCTGCAACACTGATAAATCTTTTAGCTTTCAATTAGCAAACCGTTACTTGCTTGCTCTTGGTATTCAGTCCAAACTTACCGCAGAAAAAAACTGGCAATTTGGCAATGTTGTCTTTAAAAACTTGGAAGAAAACAGCGGCGGCTATCATAAAATCGATAATCTAGGCCACCAAGTACTGCTTAATTATCGTTCTTCCCATCAACTTGCAACACAAGTAACTCTTGCAGACGTTTTGAACGATAAACTTACTTCTGATTTAGTAAAGAATCGAATCGTTCTCATTGGTACAACTGCTGAAAGTTTTCATGATTATTGGTCTACACCTTATAGTGCCAGTCAGTGGCCATACGAGCAAATGCCAGGGGTAATACTTCAAGCACACATGGTAAGTCAAATTATTAGTAGTGTTTTAGATAATCGTCCACTATTGTGGATGTTACCGAAGTGGGGTGAATTCATTTGGGTATGGGCTTGGTCGTTGATTGGCAGCATAATTATTTGGCAATTTCGGTCATGGTCAAGATTGGGATTGGTAGGAGTGACAGCTGTTTGTGTTTTATATGGTATATCCTTTGGTCTGTCGATCCAAGGAGCCTGGATACCACTACTGCCATCAATTTTAGTTTTGATACTTAGTGGAACTAGCATGAAAATTTATATAGCTTTTCAAATTCATCAACGGTAGACCTCTTGCAAAAGTCCTAGATAGGTGGGAAAAGTAGATTAGAGTTTGGGTAGCATCTATGACCTACTTTCCAAGTGAAGAGTCTAAAGTCAGAAGACTTTAAACGCTTGTGTGGTGTACGTCCAGATACTTTTAAGCAGATGGTAGTTCATGTTCAATCTTCATTCCGTAACTGCCAGACTGCACCAAAAGCGGCCCCAGCCCCAGCTAACAATCCAGTACTCATTCCTTGGATAGTTTTTTGAAATGGATCTTGGGTTAAGCACTCGCTTGTAACCTTACTGTCATCCAAACAGAGATTACTTTCTGCCCAACCAGCAGTACCTCCTAAAATTACACCTGTGATACTACAAGAAACAATTAGCAGCAAAAGGCGTTGTGTTTTTCTAGCCATAGATGGATGTTTTACTCAATTTTGTATTTTAGACTTTAAGATGACTCAATATGTAAATACACGTCTAAATAAAGAATTTTAGATTTTTCCATACTTGAGCCACTGTTTAAGCGGGCTGCCTCAGCAAAATTCCAAAATTAAAAATTCTGTCTAAGGTTGGAAATTTGTAGTTGACTCTCAACTACTTTACACATCCGGGCGGTAAATGTCAGCTGGTTTATGGCTGATGAGGCAAACTCATGCACCTCGCCGTAGTAGTCTGTCTTTTAAAGTTATGGGTAAACAATTTCGTAGTAAGGACTTTAGTCTTTATTTTCTCAGTACTAAAATCTTGACTACAAAGCCTCAAAACTAGTTTCACAAATTAGTATTCGGTAAGTTTTGCCTAATACGCTTGGGTTAGGGGTTATTGGTATAGGTAACTGGTTTTTCAAGACGCGATAAATCGCGTCTCTACAATCTGCGTTTTGGGTTTATCTGAACTGTATTGAGTTTTTGCTCACTGATGCTCAAAAAAATATCTACTCAATCTTCAAGTTGAAAGGCAAGCGGGCATAAACCCCTTGTGGATCGTTCATCTTTTGCAGAATCTCAACTTCCTGTTGCAATTTTTGGAATTCGGTGGTCAGGGGATTGGCTGATTTGAGTTGCGTCCCTTCAATTCCTAAAGCAGTCCGTACCTCTTCTGTTGCACGCCCAAAAAAGCGTTCTCTGAAACTGCTAGTGCGAGGATATTCTTGCACTTCCCAGTCTTCTCCTAGTTTCGCCTGCTTGGCAGTGTATGCGATCGCAGTATTCAAACCACCAATTTCATCCACCAAACCAATTTCTTTGGCCACCTCACCTGACCAAACCCTTCCTTGGGCAATTTCTGCTACTTTTTGTTCTGGGAGTTTGCGACCTTGAGAAACTTTATTCAGAAACATTTTATAAAGACGGTTAACACTGCGCTGATAAATTTCCAATTCTTGAGGCGATTTCGGACGCGAAACTGTTTGACTATCAGCATAGCGTGCGGTTTTCACTGAATCCCAAGTAATACCATTATTACTGGCCAGCTTTTCCCCATTGAATAAGATCCCAAACACCCCTATGGAACCTGTAATGGTATTTGGTTCTGCAAAAATGCGATTAGAGTCGCTAGCAATCCAATAACCACCAGAGGCGGCGACATCACCCATTGACACTACAACTGGTTTTACCTGACGAGTTAATTTCACTTCTCGTTGCATGACATCGGCTGCGGTAGCGCTACCACCGGGACTATTAATTCGTAATACAACAGCCTTCACATCTTTATCTTGTCGCAGCTTGTTGAAGATTTTGGCAAAGCGCTCGCCTCCTACTTGCCCATCTTCTCCTTTACCATCGACAATCTCGCCTTCAGCATAAACAACAGCTATTTTATTTTTAGAGTTACGTTCTACACCCAGAGATTTACCTGAAACTTGTGCATAGTTATTCAGGCTAATTTGTCGGAATGTTTTGTCTTCTTTATCGCTATTTGTCAACTTTTTCAGATCAGCGACAACTTCATCGGAGTATTGTACTCGATCGACTAAACCGCTAGTTTTGGCTTGTGTGGCTTCTAGTAGGGCTTGATTATCTGCGATCGCCTGTAATTTATCGGGTTCAAGTTTCCGACTTGCACCTACAGCAGTGCGCCACTCTCCCCAAACATCATCTAACAATTTCTGAGTTTGTTCGCGGTTTTCTGGACTCAATTTTGTGAGGATAAACGGTTCAACTGCCCCTTTAAATTTCCCGACTCGCACGACTTGAACACCAATGCCATATTTCTGCAATCCTCCTGCAAAAAACATTGGTTGTGAACTCAAACCATTGATTTCCATCATTCCCAGAGGGTTAAGTACAATGGAATCTGCCACTGAACTAAGGTAATATTCCTTTTTACTCCAATCACTGCCATAAGCCACAATCTTTTTCCCCGCAGCGCGAAACTCCTCCAGCGCTTTCCGAATTTCTTTTAAAGAGGCATAGCCGACATTCCCAGCTTGGCTTGTGCTTGTTGCATCCAAGTAGATCCCAACGATTCGCGGATCGCGCCGCGCTTTTTCCAAAGTTTCCACAACTTTGCGGAGTGCCATCTGATCTTCATCCACACCTGATATTGTGTTTTGAAACAGTTCGCCTGAATTAGGTTCGCTATCAGTGATTTTCATTGACAAGTCAAAAACCAACACTGACTTATTTTTCACATAAGGCTCAGTATCTTTTGAGGAGCTAGCAGCTAATATCAGCAAGAATAGTCCAGTAGTTCCTAGACCAGCGAAAATAATTAGTCCTAGTAAGGTGCCAACTAAACTAGCAAAAGTTTGTTTGATAAAATTACGCATTAGTTATTGGAAATTGGGAATTGGGCATGGGGCATTGACAAAGGACAAATGACTGATGACTAATGACCTACTTAATTTATTCTATGCGTTGTAAACTACCAGAGTGCTTTAACTGATACAAGGTAGCATTGCCAGTGCAGAATAAGACTGTGGTGATTTCGGCAATCAATACTTCAGCGAGTTCCGCAACTGCTGTCTCTGATGTTGCTGCTGCTTGCAAAAAAGGCATTGCTAAACCAGCTATATCTGCTCCCAAAGCGATCGCTGCTGCAACATCCAATCCATGACGCAAACCTCCCGAAGCAATTAAGGGCACATCTTTGGCGATCGCTCTAATTGTTGTAATGCATTCTGCTGTCGGTAAACCCCAATCAGCAAATGTCCTCCCTAAGCGACGTTGCAAGGGATTTTCGGCCCGTTCACTTTCTACTTTTGCCCAAGAAGTACCGCCTGCACCAGCTACGTCAATTGCTGCTACCCCAGCGGCAATGAGTTTGTTGGCGATCGCTGCTGAAATGCCATTACCAACTTCCTTTGCAATCACTGGTACTGGCAATTTTGAGCATAATGTAGAAATCTTGTCAAGTAAACCTCGAAAATTTGTATCACCTTTGGGTTGAATGCACTCTTGTAAAGGGTTAATGTGTAAAATCAAGGCATCAGCTTCTAAAATATCAACTACGCGCAAACATTCATCTAAGCCGTACTTGTAGTTAAGTTGCACAGCACCCAAGTTTGCAAGTAGTAGAACATCAGGGGCATACTTGCGGACAGCAAAAGTATTAGCCACCTGGGGTTTTTCTACCGCTACTCGCTGGGAACCGACACCCATTGCAATTTTGTAGTGTTGTGCGACTTGGGCCAAACGTTGGTTAATGATTGCGGCTTGTTCTGTTCCGCCAGTCATGGAAGAAATTAACAAGGGTGCGTTAAGGTTTTTTCCCAGAAAAGTTGTACTGATATCAATATCGTTGTGGTTGAGTTCGGGTAAGCAAGAATGGATAAAGCGATAACGTTCCAGTCCATTGGTGATTTGATGAGACTGAACATCTTCTTCTAAACAGATGCGAATGTGATCGGCTTTGCGATTCTGAGTTTGTGCAGAGATATTGGTAGGGGGGTTCACTGGTGGGTATAGCTAAAAGTATTGGCTTGCGATCGCTATTGTTACATTGTCTGCAATCGTATTTGTATAATAAAAGTATTTATTTTCGCTATCTTTCAGGTACGTTACGCTATTGATAACAGAACCATTTTCTCATTTGGTGAGTTAATTAATATGGTTTTACAAACACAAAAGCACTACACCCCTGAAGAATATTTGGAATTAGAAGAGAAGGCTGAATATAAATCGCCTGAGATTAGCGAAAGTATAGTAGGCAAAAGTTAGCAGACACGATCGCGGCAGTTTGTCTTCAAATGGCTCAATTACTTGGACGATAAGGCGATGGCGTAACATTTGAATTACTCAACAAAATGGCGATCGCGTACTAAAATGACTTGTATTGAGTACCATCGTTTGCGAAGTGCTTAGAATAGCACCTTGCAACCCATATTTAGAATAATGGCAAAGCGTTAATCAAGATTAAACAACCACAAAATTGTTTTTGGTTAGTGATAATCCAGCAGATAATTGTGCAAATTTTACCTGAGTAAAGGTACTCGCACTCCCATCAAGATCAAAATACAGTGCACCTGTATCAAAGTCGTAGATAAATCGCTGATTGCTTGTTGTTGCAGATGTTCCAATGGTGAATTGACTATCTAAAAGTAAACGTTTTAATTGCTGATCAAAACCATACTTCGATAACTGAATCAGTTCATTAGTGGCGTTGAAGTCATAAAGTGTATCTATACCTTCACTGTAATTATTGAAAACAAAGGTATCTATACCATCCTTTCCATAGAGGCTATCATTACCGTTACCACCCTTTATGGTATCATTGCCGTTGCCACCCTTTATGGTATCATTGCCATTACCACCATCAAGCGTGTTCTTCTCTGAGGCGGATACCGCAGAGAGAAAATCATTGCCATCGTCCCCAAAGAGTAGGTTCTTGCCTTTGGAATAGTCAATATTTAAGTAATCGTTACCAGCACCACCGTTGAGGGTGTTATTGCCAGAAGCGTCATCGTTCTTGCCGATAAAGAACTCATCGTCATCCCTGTAGCCAGACGCAAAGAGAGAATCATTGCCATTGCCCCCAGAGAGTAGATTATCGCCTCTTGAATGGTCAATATTTAAATAATCGTTTCCAGCGCCACCGTCGAGGGTATTATTGCCAGAGGCAGCGACGAGAGCAGCATATTCTGTGGAGGTGTAGGCACTAGCTACCGAGGCAGAGAGAAAATCATTGCCATCGTCCCCAGAGAGCAAATTATTGCCTGTTGAATAATCAGCAAGCAAGGTATCGTTACCAGTGCCACCGTTGAGGGTATTATTGCCATAAACCTGAATGAATACCTCTTCAATCTCGTAGTAGCCAGAAGCAGAGAGAGAATCATTGCCATCGTTCCCAGAGAGCAAATTATTGCCTGTTGAATAGTCAGCAAGCAAGGTATCACTACTAGCACCACCGTTGAGAGTGTTATTGCCAGACACATAGCCATAATACAAGTTTCCGTACATAGTTGAGCTAGAGGCAGAGAGAAAATCATTGCCATCGTCCCCAGAGAGCAAATTATTGCCTGTTAAATAATTGTGATTAGAATCATCCAATAGAATATCGTCACCAGTACCACCGATGAGAGTATCATTGCCTACGCCACCCCGCAGCAAGTCGTTGCCACTCTTACCGTCAATGATGTCATCACCTGCCTGACCATTAATTACATCATCTGAGTTGTCAAAGCCGTTGACATTGTTGTTGAGATCGTTAAGGAAGGTGACTGTGTTCTTTTTGAAGATGCTGCTTTGGGTGGAATTGGCATCGAAGACATCAAAGCTGTCCGCGATGCTAGTTTGCCCATCAAACACAATATTGCCGACCTGGGCTAAATAGTCTAGGTTTTCCAAGGCAAAGTTTTGCAAGACCACTTTGAAATCAAGCGCCTTTTCAAAAGAGATTTCTGTATTGTTACCAATTTGAGTTAATTGTAGATTTCTTGCAGTTAATGGGTCAGGAGAATATTCATCAGAATAATCTCCTGTAAATTGCAAGGTATCCGCTTCAGCAATCACCGCCACTGATGGGTTTGAGTCTTTACCAATGCCACCAAAATCAGTAATAATAATACCACCACCACCGTTCTCGCCGAGAGCGTAAACAAACTTATCCTTGCCACCGCCACCAGTCGTCAAGTTAGTATAATAATGATTTTTTCTAGTATAAAAAGTGTCGTTTCCACTGCCACCATTGAGGGTGTTATCACCATAGTTGATATTGGAGTTAGAGGTCACGTCAGAGGTAAAGAGAGTATCATTGCCATCGCCTCCCAAGAGCAAGTTATTGCCTGATGAATGTTCAGCATTCAAGATATCATTACCAGTGCCACCATTGAGGGTAGTATTGCCTGAGGAATAGTAAACATTCAAGTAATCGTTACCAGCATCACCGTTAAGGATGTCGTAGCTTCTATTGCCATATAGTTTATCGTCACCTGCTAAACCATTAATTAAGTCATCACTCGTTGTCCCATAGAGGGTATCATTACCGTTAGTGCCATTAATATTTGCCATAACTTTTTACCTACCTAAATCGATTTTTTCAGTAAATTTCAGTTTTCAATTTGTAGTTAGTGCTGTTTTATAGCACAAATAACTCATTTAACTTTGACGTTTTTGGCATACTTTTATATTACTCTTAAGAGCAAGCAATTTTTATTTCAAGATTCACTCTATTGACCAATTTGCAAGTAGTACTGATAACAACAGTTAACGACAATAGGAAGTTTCAAGCTTGTTTTTACTATCCTTGATTCAATAGCAATCGCTGAAAAAATGTTAAAAAATCAAGTTGAAATGTCTGAAACTCACAATGAATATTTAGTTTTTTTGCCAATGCGTAAGGCTTAATATCTAGAAAATAGAGAATAGTTGACTAGTGATAGGAAAAGAGGTTTTTACACCTTTGTTGTGAGCTATTGCTGTGGGTAAGTAGCTTGAAAATAAAGAATACCTAAAGAGTTTGATAATAAGTATATACTGAACAAGTATTTAGAAGTCTATAGTTAAAAAAATCTCTTTGCATACTCTTCACATTAATTGTTAACAAATGTATATAACAGTACTAAACTTTATATATTCTTTATATTCTTCTAATTTTTAGGCAATAATTTCCAGAAAGTAGTAGGCAAATATTTGAAGAAGTGATGAAATGTATTTTTCTTAGTGTTTGCTGCCAATGCATCTTTTTTCAGCGTAGCTGCAACGCCCAATTCATAACAAGCGATCGCATCCTTTTTTCATGCCTTGGAACTAGAATATTACCGAAACTTAAAAATAGAATTATTAGTTTCAAAATGCACAAGTTATGTATTATTTTCCTTAGTTTGTGAAGTAGTTTGAAATTCAATTTGGCAGTAGGAAATCTGTGCAACACTATTGCGTGTTATCTCTAACAAAAAACTATTGTCTTATTGACGGGTATAGCGATGTTTCACACCAATGGGAAAATATTCAAAATCACCCATTGGGGCTAATGTAACCTGTGGTGTTTGATATTCTGTGGGAACATAATTAGCAAACTCGCTATTTAAGCGTAACAATTGTGAAAGAATAGAAGATGCGATCGCTTGCCTTTCCAGCGATATTATAGCCGCAGAGTTCCTTTGCTGTTTTTACTAAGTACAGCCCACCATAAAACAGGTACGGAATTCGCTTTTTGTAATGAAACGTGTCCACTGACATAGCAATTTTTATTTCCAACCCCTTTTTGCGGTGACGTGTACTAAGTCTGGAATGCTTTCGCCAATCATTTGAGCAAAAACAGGGCGACCCGTATCGTTTTCGGTGATTGCTGCTAAAATGCTACGATTGAGTCGAAATTGTATTTGAAAAAGTATTTGCCAAAAAGTCAGGTTTTTGCTGGATAAAGAAAACTGAGTTCTTAATTTTGGATAAAGTCGAGCCAAGAAGTTATTTATAGTGTGCGACTTTGCGACTTATTATTAAGCGACAAGGATACGAGCAGCGATTCCTTCGGAGAGCTTCTCTACGAGACGCTTCGCGTAGCTTGCTTCCCCGGAGGGGTACGCTAACGCATTCTGTTTGCTGGCCAGCCTAACTACTAAGGTGCGATTATGCGATACTTGCGGCGGGCTACGCCTACGCAAAGCAATCGGCATCATTCACGGTGTAATGATGCCTAGTTGTTGCTTGTTACGCTGTCTATGTAGAAGCCGCTTTTGAGTCTGCGGTGGATTTTAACCGGGTGATAGTAGCTTTACGAATGCGATCGCTTTTGCGTACCCCGCCTGTCATTTCGTATTCTCGGCTGTCTTTGCCATATTTCGATACCACAGCACTGACTAAGCGTTCTGAAGTTTCGCGGATGGTCTTTTCAAGGGTTTCTATTTTTTCCTTTGCCGAGTCCAGGGTTGTTAGCATCATATTATACTGGTCAATCTCATTGCGGAGTTGCCCGGTTAACTCGGTTAAATAGCTTAAACTGATGGAATCACCAAAGTCAAGGTTAGAATTAATTGATTTAAATCCGATTACTTTCTGTTCAGTTTTTTCTAGCACGGTAGAGCTTCTTTTTTGGCGTGGCATCAATGGATACTTTTTACTAAACTTATCTTTCTAGAGTGCCTCAATGGGACAATGTTGCGGTTCAGTAAAGTTTACTAAAAAAATGTACTTTTTTAAACTGTTTTTTGATTGCTAATTCAGTAATTACACTTTAATAGAGAATAAATAGTTGAGAACGGGCTTGTCTTGTGAACCAACGGCCTTGTCTTGTGAACCAACGGCCTCGTCTTGTGAACCAACGGCCTCGTCTTGTGAACCAACGGCCTCGTCTTGTGAACCAACGGCCTTGTCTTGTGAACCAACGGCCTCGTCTTGTGAACCAACGGCCTTGTCTTGTGAACCAATGGCCTCGTCTTGTGAACCAACGGCCTTGTCTTGTGAACCAACATATAAAACTCATATTTGAAAGCCCTTCTTTGCTTGCCTACGATGTATGCACAAGTCTTCTAAAGTTGCCGGCTTTTGATCCCCCCAACCCCCTTATAAAAGGGGGCAAAAACTTCTCAAAGTCCTCCAATTTATTGGAGGATTTAGGAGGATCTACAACATTTTAGTTTTGTATAGAGATGTGTGTACACCGTAGCTTTGCTTGCAGAGAGGGGCTTGTGATATTATTTATCCTCAGAACGGCGATGTTTGGGTAACAGGCTCTTTTTCCGTTTTTCTTGGAGACTGCTGGCTTGTTTCAGGACTGGAATACACTGGTTTATCACCCACATAAAAACCTCGATTGGTGGGTCTCCTTGCTGAAGGCGGTTTTCGGCATTTACGACAATTAATGTAGTTTGCAGAAGAATTAGCAAGAAAGCGATCGCTCTTTGATTTGCACTTTTACCACGTTTTTTAGCTGACATCTGAATTCACCTTGTTTTTGGGTTTACAAGGTGAATTATTTTTTTGGGTATTTCCCCAGACACATCCCCCACGCAGCGTCTATAATGTTTGTATCATCAGCTTTTGCGGCTTGGGGAAGCTTGTTTGTTTGGGTAATTACAAATTATTTCAATTTTCTTTATATTTTGCTAATCGCTCTTGTTTCATCAAACTACCAAAAATCTGGCTAAACTGATAACATTTTTCTGGAATCGTATCTTGTCCATTTGTAGATTTGTTTGGATACTGCTTCAATGCAGCTTATTATCTGTAGTAGTTATGCACATTAGTATCGTAGACAACACGAAAAAACTGTTTCACGCAGCCTGTGCTATCCGTGGGTTGAAGATGAGTTAAGTGATAACTGAGCTAGTTGAGCAATGGCTCTTGACTGATGAAATAAGCTTAACGACTCAGGAGGAGAGTAGACGTAATTAAAGTCCAAGTCCCATGTGTGTGGTTAATTCTCTACAAATTGGGTTAGTCAATTATGATATACGAGTATGAACATGACGTATTTATCAGTCATGCCACTGAAGACAAGGAGATTGTTGCCAGACCAGTATACCAGAAGCTAAAAGACAAAGGCTATAAAGTTTGCTTTGATGAGGCTTCATTTACAGTGGGTGATAGCTTAAGTAGATCAATTGCTAAAGGACTTTTAGAATCAAGGTTCATAATTATTGTACTTAGCCCAAGTTTTTTTAAAAAGGGATGGACAATTCATGAATATCAAGGAGCTGTGCAAAGGAAAATTGAAGCTGAAAAAATACAAACTGGAAACCCTGTCATACTTCCTATATGGCATGAGGTTACTTCTCAAGATGTTAAAAAATTTGATCCAACTTTACTTGATATAGTAGCGACTAACTTTTCCAATGGGATTGATAAAGTTATTAATGAAATTGTTGCCGCACTCACAAAAGCTGGTATAAACAGTAGTGATACAGATATAACAACGCAAATTTCTTTGCCTCAGTTAGAATTTCCGTTTGAAACTGTGAAATTATACATAAAAGACAATAGTATTGAAAGTGTTACTCTGGCTCGTAAAGCTAATTATTTCATTGAGGATTTAGGATCTAATGTAACCCTAGAAATGATTTATATTCCAGGTGGTACATTTATGATGGGCGCTTCCACAAATGAACAAGGTAGCAAAGATAATGAACGTCCAAGGCATCAAGTAACAGTTAAACCCTTCTTTATGGGGAAATATCTCATCACTCAAGAGCAATGGCAAATAGTTGCCAATTCTTTTTCTAAAGTCAAGAGTGATTTAGACACACGACCATCAAAATTTCAGCCGTGTTGAACAGCTAGCGAGCGCAAATAAGCAAGTAAATTAGAGTTATGCTAAGCGCCTGAAACTACCAAATATCGTTTTTCACATTATGGTTAATTTGTAAAGTGCGTAACTCCTAAAATTATCCAAATAAACTAACCACTCTAGGCGGTGTATTGGGCTTTAGGCGTTACTTGATTTTGCTTAACTCGCTCTAACAATCCAGGAATTGCCAAAAGTTCTTGGGTTGCAGCTTCGCTTTCAGCATTTGCCAAATAAGCAGCAAAATCAGTCAGCACCTGTAATCGCTCTGGAGATAGTTGCTGGAGTAAGTCATTAAGCTGTTGCTGTAACTTTGCGACACAGATCAAATCTGCTGATGACCCATCATCCATCGGAGAATTATCGGTAGTATTCATTGCCTACTTCATAATTTCAAGGTTTAGTTTTTATTATGCCCCAATCACTGAAGATGATGAAAGTAACTAGCTTTTATACTTGACTTTTAACTTCATTGTGCCTAAGCTATCGACTATAAATTCAAACGAACTTGTGTTGTGAACCAAAGCTATCAAATCTTCCAGGTGCTTTGGTTATCTTAGAAGAAACTGCGACAGAGGCTATCGCCCCTAATAAAACAGATATTGTAAACAGAATGGGAATGTGATCGTTTTTGCGATCGCCCCTTGTAGAGACGCGATTCATCGCGTCTTTCTTTCCCGCATTTACATAGCGCGAATAATTCCAAATTTTTTGGGTTGGCAATTACATCAATGCAAAGCAATAATTGCATAAATTTTGATATCAATCAAAGATGTAATTATGAATCATTACGCTCCTCAACCAGAAAACAACAAACCTAGATACAAAGGGAAATATCGAATTGATTCAACCCGTTTGCCAGCATGGAGTTATACCAGTAATGCTAGATATTTCGTTACTATTTGCACCAAGGGTAAAAAATACTTTTTTAGTGATGTTGTAGAGGGTGAAATGCAACTATCACCAATGGGAGAAATTGCTCAGAAATTGTGGTATGAGATTCCTAATCATTTTTCTAATTGCCAGATAGATTCGTTTTGCGTCATGCCTAATCATATT
The DNA here is from genome assembly GCF_036917535.1 of Nostoc sp. GTDB lineage: Bacteria > Cyanobacteriota > Cyanobacteriia > Cyanobacteriales > Nostocaceae > Nostoc. Next base: position 17,151 of record NZ_JBALDA010000108.1, on the reverse strand, counting down.
CATGGGATTTTGGTTGTTAATCAAATACGAGAAGGAGACGCGAATCAAATACAACAAGAAGACGCGATTCATCGCGTCTCTACAAGGGGGGATGGTCAACGGGGTGGGGTTACTGGGTTATTTAATCCGATGTTGTCTAAAAATTCCATTTCTAAAATTATTAGGTGGTACAAAGGACGATGTACATTTGAAATTAATCAAATATATCAAGGTTTTGGATGGCAAGAAAGGTTCCATGACAATATAATTCGTAATGAATTTGCCCTCGATAAAATTAGACAATATATTATCAATAATCCAATCAATTGGGAACGCGATCGCCAACAACCACCCCATTTTCCCTTGTAGAGACGCGATGAATCGCGTCTTGTACTATTGACGCGTATAACGATGTTTCACTCCAATCGGGAAATATTCAAAATCACCCATCGGTGCTAATGTAACCTGTAGTATTTGATATTCTACCGGAACATAATTAGCAAACTCGCTATTGAGACGTAACAATTGTGAAAGAATAGAAGATGCGATCGCTTCTCTTTGAGCTTCACTACCCTCTACCCCTACTGCTAATTCCACAACTACAGATAAAAATCGATTTTTGTCAGCATCTTCCTTCACCTGCAACACGAATTTACCTGTCACCCATTCTTGAATTACTGGTTGTTCTAATCCCACCGTTACATTTTCGGGATAGATATTTGCCCCAAAGTAGGAAACTGTAAAGTTAGAACGCCCAAAGACATAAACGAAAGGTAGCTGATGAATACCTCTTGGTGATTCTTGAGTATCAGAACGCAGATTTTCCAGCGGATTAAATCCCCATTCTGCTAAAAATTGCAGCATCGCATCATAACTAATTATCCCGCCAGTATCCAAGATGTCATAACGCACTAAGGGAATACCGTTATCTCCCGAAAACAGCAATCCGCCATCTTGAACTTCAAAAAAGCGAGTGAATGGATCGTATTGTACTAGTGTAGGTAAACGCGATTCCCCAAATAAAGCTCTCGCTGCATCGGGATTTTCTGCCAAAAAACGGCGAATGCAGATACTTAATGGTGTTTCATTACCCAAAACTCCCGCATCCGCAGTCCCGTAGAGTGATGCAAAATCATAGCAAGGATTTCGCGAACCAACTCTTTCGCCAACCAAACTCCGCCATTCTTCACTAAATACTTCTCCTGCCATCACTAATTTAATCTGATATTGCTGCCACTCCACACTACGAGCGATACCAGTATCAATCACATCTTTTAGAAATGGCGGGTATCCCAATAACACAACTTGCTCAAAACCTGAGCCTAGTTCCTGCACAACTCGCAAGATTTCTTCTTTGTTGTTACCAGGAGTAATTACAGTGATAGGATAACCTTTGCTAGCAAGATAACGACAGCAATTAGTGGTAAACATCCCACCTACCCAAGTGCCTAAAGTGAAACAAATCACTGCTAGGGTACGTCTGGTGTCTGTATAGAAACTATCGTGAAAAATCTGTTCAAAGCGTGTGGCGATTTGGAGTTCATCTGTGAAAAAACGAGGCCAAAATGTCGGTTTCCCACTAGAACCTGATGAAGCAGCTATCATGTCGCACGCTTCGAGTTGTCCGTTACGGCACAAGTCAGCTAGAGGATAACGCAGTATATAATTTTGTTTAGCGATCGCAGGTAGTTTCTGAAACTGCTCTAAGGTTTGAATAGTCGCGGGATTAATTTCCCTTTCTGCTAAAAACGCCTTGTAGGCAGGTACATTCGCCGCCACATCGTAAAATAAACTCAAAGCTGCGGAAGTTTGAGTGTTGAGATGCCTTTGCAGTATCCTTTCTAAGGGGGTAGACAAAAAGTCTTCAAATGCTTTAATGACTTGCTGCTGTCTTGATTTGCAGTTCATGAGGCTTGTTATATATCCTGAAGTAGAATCAATACCGTTAAAATAATTCGTAATTCGTAATTCGTAGAATATCCGAAAATGAGGGTATGCGCGTTGTAGTCATTCAATAAAACTTTAATTTATCCTTCAGCACCATGCAGGTCTATTGCAGTAAACAACACACAAATAATGGTAGTAACCGCTTTTGTACCCATTGTGGTGAACCATTACCTCTTGCTGTGGGACAGGTTGTGGATAATCGCTATCAAATTATCCGTCATTTAGGACAGGGCGGTTTTGGACGCACCTATTTGGCGGAAGATATCAATAAATCCCATCAAACATGTGTGCTGAAGGAATTTGCACCCCAAGTACAAGAAAATCAAGATTTACAAAAAGCTAAAGAGTTATTTGAGAGAGAAGCGAATGTCCTGAAAAAACTCCAGCATTCACAAATTCCGCGTTTTCACGCCTCGCTACAAGTGAAGATAGGCACTAAAGATTTTTTCTTTCTAGTGCAAGATTATGTGGATGGTGATAACTACTACCAGTTATTAGAACAGCGTGAAAGTCAAGGAAAAACCTTTATTGAAGAGGAAGTAATCACCCTCCTGCAACAAATTTTACCTGTTTTATCATACATCCACTCACAAGATGTAATTCACCGTGATATCTCTCCCGATAATCTAATCTGGCGGCGTTCTGATAATTTGCCAGTACTAATTGATTTTGGTGGCGTTAAGCAATTGCCAGCTTCTCAAGGTTTTTGGCGTACCAAGTTGGCTGAAAATAATACTTTGCTGGGTAAAAAAGGCTACGCTCCAGAAGAACAGCTACGGCAGGGAAAGGCATTTTTTAGTAGTGATTTATATTCTTTGGCGGTGACAACATTAGTGTTGCTTACAGGTGAAGAACCACAAAAATTATACGACAGCTATCAGGGAATTTGGGGGTGGGGAAAGCAAATCCAAGTGAGTCCCCAACTGGAAGCAGTGTTAAAAAAGATGCTGGCTTATAGACCGAGCGATCGCTACCAACGAGCCGAGCAAATTCTCAGAGATTTACCATCGCTAACTGCAACTAAATCTCCAGGTAATTATATTACTACCAAAATTAAAACAATGGTAGTTGCTCCAGGAAGACAACGCGCCAGTGCTGTTGTGAGTAGATTCCAGAGGCAAACGCAAGGGATTGCTAAATCGGCATCTTTTCCTATTTGGATTCGCCCTTTTATGATGAGTTTAGGGGGGACAGCTTTAGTTGTCTTAACTGGCGCAGGTGCTTGGGCGGTGGTAAATGCAGTAATTAAGAGTGTAACTTCAATTACTATCCCATCAATTTCATTACCGCAAATTCCCCAGTTTCCCAATCCCAGCGGTAAACCAGCCGGCGATAAAGGAAAAAATAGCGACCTCCAGAAAATTATCAGTCGTCGTCAAGAGCTAGAAATTACTGAAGGATTTTTTATTCGCACAGTAGATGATTTATTTTATACAAAAAAACCAGAATTAAAAGGACGTAGCCTGACATCTAAACCTGAAGACGCTGGTTTACGAGATGAATGGTCTGGTATCGCTGACGATTTATTGGATAAACTAGAACAAGCTAACCTCAGTACAACAGCTCGTCGTAAATTAGGTAACTATAGTCAAAAAGATTACGATACATGGAGACGACAAGCGCGATCGGGGCAGTTTGGGAACTATACAATCGATCAATTGACTAAAGACACAAATGAAAAATTTGATCGGTTGTTTCCCGATCAAGAGCGTAAGAAACTCAATCAACAGACTTTTGGTCAAATTTGGTATGCGATCGCAGCCGATCAAGTCAGTAAAGTACAATCTGGCAAATAAGAAGACTGGGGAAGAGTAACAAATGACAAATGACAAATGACAAATGACTAAAATAATATATTGTTCTAAAGGACATGAAAATTCCCCAGATAGTCGCTTTTGTCTTCAGTGTGGTGAAAATTTGTTGGATGCGCCCATGAGTTATAGTATACAACCGGGACAGACTTTAGGCGATCGCTATGCGATCGTGCGTCAAATTGGCCAAGGTGGCTTCGGACGCACTTATTTAGCTGAAGATGTCAACCGTTTCCGAGAACTTTGTGTTTTAAAAGAATTTTCACCCCAAGTTCAAACCGATTACGTTGTCCAAAAAGCTGAAGAACTCTTTGAAAGAGAAGCGAGTGTTCTTTATAAACTGCAACATCCTCAAATTCCCCGCTTTCGGGAACTGCTGCGGCTGAATTTAGGGGGCAAAGAATATCTATTTTTGGTGCAAGATTATGTAGAAGGGGAAACTTACAATTCTTTGTTAAATGCCCGGATACAACAGGGTCTGCGCTTTACAGAGACGGAAATACGTCAATTGCTCCTTTCAATTTTACCAGTATTGGAATACATTCACTCTCTAGGAGTAATTCATCGAGATATTTCCCCAGATAATTTAATGCTTCGCACTGTTGACCAACTGCCAGTTTTAATTGATTTTGGCGGTGTCAAACAAGTAGTAGCAACCGTGGTCTCCGAATATTACCAACCTGGTATGGTTGCACCTCCGCCAGCACCAACCTTATTAGGTAAAATCGGATTTGCGCCCCCAGAACAAATGCAAACAGGGTTAGTATCTCCCCACAGCGACTTGTATGCTTTAGCAGCAACAATGTTGGTTTTACTGACAGGAAAACAACCCCAAGAATTAATTGATACCTATACTCTCAGTTGGCAATGGCGACGGGAAGTTAATCTGAGTCAAAATTTGGCACAGGTATTAGATAAAATGCTATCTTCTAGACCAGGCGATCGCTATCAATCAGCCCGTCAAGTACTCCAAGCCCTCAACCCGCCCTCGCCTAACTATCCCCCAACTCAATATCCCACTCCACCACAACCCACATCCGCTACCGTTGCCGTCTCCCCACCTCCCCCACCTTCTCCATCCCCCTCATATTCCTCATCTCCCCCACCTTCCTCTTGGTGGACACCTACAAAAACCTTCCTGGTGGCGGCGCTAGTAGTTGGTAGTGTAGGATTAATTTGGTGGGGAGTAAATAGGCGTGATGTCGGGCAAGTCCAACCTAACCCTACAGCCAGCCCTACTCCAACTAGCGAACAACCAACCGATCCTTTAGCGCAATATTCGCCAGCAGAAAGAGAACGCAAAGAAAGATTAAGCGATCGCCGTCAACAGTTGGGTATTGACTCTAACTTCTACGTGAACTTAGTGAATCAAGTTTTTTGGGACAGAAATCCCAGTTTACGGGGACGTACTCTTAGTAATGGCCCTGAAGATGAAAGTTTGCGTGCAGAATGGGATAAAACAGCTTCGGAATTGTTAGAAAAGCTTGCACCATTGAGTAATAATGTACGCCAAAAACTGGGAACTTACACCAGTGGTGAACGCGATCGCTGGAAAGAGGAAGTCAATAAAGTCAACGTTGGTAGTCGTTCTTTGTATGATTTGGGAGATGCGGCTTTCTTCAGTGTATTTCCTGAGCAGCGGGGTAAAAGTTTCCAGGGTCAGCCCATTGGACAAGTTTGGTATGGATTTGTTAGCGATCGACTCAGTGCAATCCTTGCCGGTAGCGCTTTCCAGAAACTTGTCTTTGATGCTGGAGCTACTGGCAAAACAGTCAACGGTATTCTCCAACCTGGTGGCGGTAAAGTATTGATTGCTGGACTTGCCAAAGACCAATCTCTAGACTTGAAGTTAGAAGCAAATTCCCAAGTCTTGTTATCAGTCTATTCACCCTCTGGCAAAATTCGATTTTTAGAAGATTCTACGAAGCGTAGTTTGTCAACTAAATTAGCAGAAAATGGATTTTATGAGTTTGTCGTAGTTTCTACAGCAACGAAACCAGTAGATTATCAACTCACTATTACAGCGGAAAATCCAACTCCTCTCCCATTTCCAACAGCAACGCCTACGGTAACATCCACGCCGATACCAGCTCCCACGTCAACGCCAACACCTACGCCTACAGAGATCTCCACACCTAAACCTGAACCTACACCAATACCAACTCCTGAGACAACGCCCTAATACGCTTGGGTTAAGCATCTTCATCTGCACGCTTGAGACTTGGGGGATAAAGAGACAATGATAAGAAGCACAAGAAGGAATTCCTCCTTTGTCTTCCCCGTCTTTCTTGTCTCCTCCACCAAGCCCTGTCTCCCTTAATCCAAGCATATTGTCCCCAGCCCCCAATCCCCAATTCAAATATGCATAATGTCGTCTAGCTTAAGTTGTAAATTTGGCAAGACACCAGAAGAAATAGTATCTCCTAAGCGGTATTGTTGCTGCTGGTACACACCGTTAACTAACTGACAAAGGGTGAAGGTAGGTTGTTTGGGATTGCCGATAAACTGCAATCCACCCAAGCCACGAAAGTCTACAATCCAATATTCTGGGATGTTAAGAAAAGCGTATTCTTCCACTTTTCTTGCATAGTCGTCTTGCCAATTAGTACTCACAACTTCAGCAACAAGTTTAATTGTATTGCTGTTACAAATAATCAGTTCTTTTTGCCAGAGCGGTTCTTTACTAAGTTCTGCTTTATCTAAAACAATTACATCAGGACGTAGTGCTGTGGCTTCAGATGCAGGTGGTTTAATCAGACAAGTTTTTGGAACTAGCCAGTTGAAATTAGAGTTAAAAATTTTGACATAAATTCTACCAGCAATACTACCTGCAACAGCTTCGTGTGTCCCTGTAGGTTCCATGTCTCTTAGTTGTCCGTCGATTAATTCGTAGCGTGTATTATCACCATATTGAGCTATAAATTCCTCAAAGGTAAGCAGTTTGGGTGAAGTGTAGGTCATTATGTCTTGTTTTGACTTAACGTAGGCTTATTGTAGCGACTGCCATTGCAAAGTACAAAAAAGGTGAGTTAATTTTTGGAAGCGATCGCATTAATAATGCAAGTCATCGCATTTACAAGGCGGCTACCGCATTTAAATAGTACGGAAATACAAATATTAAAAGGCTTGTCTCAAATATCCCCTTGATTTCCAGTTATCATGCCTTTGGAATGGTATTTGCTTAGTTTTTTCATTAATGAGAAAATATTTATGAGATATAAACTCTTGGGCAAAAGCGGGTTAAGAGTCTCTGAACTCTCCTTGGGAACCATGACTTTTGGTGAAGATTGGGGTTGGGGTGCATCTGTTGACGAAAGTCGAAAAATTTTTGATAGCTATGTAAAAGCAGGGGGAAATTTCATTGACACCGCCAACGGTTATACCAATGGTAGCAGTGAAAAAATTGTCGGCGAGTTAATCGCTAAAGAACGGGAACGCTTTGTAGTTGCGACAAAATATTCCTTTCCCTTGCAGATGAATGATAAAAAGGGCGATCCTAACGCCAGTGGAAACCATCGCAAGAATTTAATTCAGTCTTTGGAAGGTAGTCTCAAACGGCTGAATACTGATTACATTGATTTATTCTGGTTGCACGCTTGGGATTTCACAACACCGATTGAAGAAGTCTTGCGATCGCTTGATGATGTAGTGCGTCAAGGTAAAGTACTTTACATCGGCATTTCTGATACCCCTGCTTGGATCATTTCTCAAGCAAATACCATCGCTCATTACCAAGGATGGACACAGTTTGTCGCTCTCCAAATTGAGTATAGTTTGATTCAGCGGACACCAGAACGGGATTTGCTACCGATGGCAAAAGCTTTGGATTTGGCAGTAACGCCGTGGTCGCCCTTGGGTGGTGGAGTGCTGACAGGAAAGTATAACAAACCTGCTCAAGAAGGCGACGAACAAGGGCGAGTAGCAAGTTTAGGGGGAGAAGTTTCCCAAAAGAATTTAGCGATCGCTGAAGTTGTTAGTCAAGTTGCAGCAGAAATTGGCCATACACCTTCACAGGTAGCATTAGCTTGGTTACGCGCTCAAAGTGGTGTGATTATTCCGATTATTGGGGCACGTAAGTTAGCGCAGTTTCAAGATAACTTAGCTTCTTTAGATGTCAGCCTCTCGTCAGAACATCTGCAACGGTTAGATGAAGTCAGTCAAATTGAACTAGGTTTTCCCCATGACTTTTTGCAGAATGATGTAATTCGCGATCGCCTTTTCGGTGGTACATTCAATACCATAGAAAACCATCATATTTGACCAATAGTCATAAACAGTAACATATTCAGCCATTAATATAATCTGTCGTCAGAGAGTTTCGCACAGCCAACCAAAATCTGTAAAGTTAGATGCAAAAGGCATTAACGTAGAACTATGAGCGACAACACTATTACATCACGTTTGTACCCGACTCGTATTGATATTCCCGCTGAAGCGCGAGTGCAAATCGTGGTACTTCTCAACCAAAGCTTGGCAGCTACTTCAGATTTAAAAACCCAAGCAAAGCAAGCGCACTGGAATGTAAAAGGAACTGACTTCTATCAGCTACACCTATTATTTGATGAAATTGCTGGGGAATTGGAAGGGTTCATCGATTTGATAGCTGAACGCGTCACAGCTTTAGGCGGATACGCTTTCGGAACAGTTCGCGCCGCAGCTAGTAATTCGATCCTGCCAGAATACCCCTTAGATATTTTGGATGGCAAAGACCATGTGACAGCCTTGGCAGATCGCTTTGCATCTTATGCTAAACATCTCCGGCAAGCGATAGATAAAACTAATGAATTAGGCGATCTTGATACTGCTGACCTTTACACCGAAATTTCTCGCACCATTGACAAACGACTCTGGTTCTTAGAAGCTCATCTGCAAATAGCAGAAATTAAGGCAGAGAATGGTAAAGCGAGTACTACTCAAACTCAAAAGATAGCTGCTGGTGTAAAATAAGCACTTTTGAGAAACACTTGATTTACTAATAGGGTGCATTAGACTAAAGTTTAAAATACCCAATTGTAACAGTATCTTAATGTGAGTTCAATAAAACTCTCTACCTAGAACTAAAGTTCAAAAGTGTCCCTCTCCGAGTCGCAGAGGGACACTTTTACGTAGTAAAACTAGGCAGAGGTTATTAATACAGCAATGCCAAACTGGGGACTAGGGATTACAACACCCTGCAGAAATACTCACGGTACAAATTGCATCTAGGCATTACCTGATTGTCCTGTTGCTGCACTAATCCCATACTATGCAACTTATAAATCTGCATTGAATCTAATTCCACAGGCTCAAGTGAAGTGACCACCTTTTTTAACGCTTCTTTTAAACCTTGAGCTTCTTCCAAGTGTAGTATTTCTAAGTACCACCGTAGATGGTTGCTGTAAATTCCCGCTTCTGTGGAAGCATCTTGTAATAGCTGCTTTAGCGTTGTCTTTGTAGTGTAAACTTCGTACATTGCTAATCGCAGTAGATAAGGATGTCCTCCCACTGTATTCATTAATTCCTTTACCTGAGTATCATTCCAATTTAGTCCATGAAGGTGAGCCAAATCTATCACCTGCTTGTGGTCAAATTCTCGTAACGCCACTGGTAGCCCCGCATTAAAGGGAGATTGGTTCATGTCCAACGGGATATAAACTTCGGTCGAATGTGCCATCACCAGCCTTAGTTGTTTCCATTGCTCAGAAATTTTCCCTTTCTCATGCCAGCTTCGCAGCATCCCGAAAAAGTCTTCAATCACTTGATTATAAGGAAAAATACGATCCACTTCATCTAACCCTAATACCAAAGGACAATCTATTTCTGGCAATAAATACTCCTCAAAGTACACTGTGCAATTATCATTGCTACCTAAAATTTCTGTATCCCAATAATCTTTTAACCGATTTTCTAACTTTAACTTTCGACCAACTATTAAACACAACCAACGCACAAACTTGTCCAAATTCGTTAAAATTGCTCGTTCTACACTACTTAAATCCAAATATACTGTTTGATAATTCTGGGATTCAGCATGAGCCAGAATCCTGGTAAGCAATGAAGTTTTGCCCATCAACTTCGGTGCTTTAATCCGAATTAGGGAAGCGGGTTTAACGACTGTCTCGTAACAAAGAGACTCTAGACCATCTCGCTCCACATAAAAAGGAGAACCCAGAGGAACTGAACCGTCTGGAAACGGTAGCTCTGCTAACGGAGATTTTGACTGCTTGACATTGCTATGAATATGTGGAAGTAATTGCCTTTCCCAGGCTCTCTCCAGCGCTCCTTTAAAATTAGTCTTTGTTACCTCTTCTCCTAACGCTTCTGAAAGCTTTCGCCACAGATGAGGACCCACATCTCCTCTAAGATAGTTTACAGAGAGATGGTACTGCTCTGCCATCTTTTCATAAGTCAGACCCGGCCACGAGCCTTGAAGCACGTCTATTTCAATATCTTTGAGGTGTTCTCCAAGATTATTGAAGACAATTTGCTCGGCAACCTGTTTAGCTTTTTCCCAGGTAAAGGCTGATTTTGAGTTCATAGATGCTAAAAAAATAGCTGTTTTTATTACCCTTTTATAGTTTTTATTTCTTAGTATATAGACATATTTATCTATATCAATACTCCACACAATTTTAAGTTTAACCAATTGTCAAGCCCATGATCTTAAAAAGCTTGACTTTCATTTCAATGCCAGTTTTACCGCTCTCAATCTTGCTCCCCCTGGATGCCCACCAACAGCACACAGGCAACCAACGGCAACTCCCATAGAGAAGCAAGCTAGTAAGAGCAGACGTACCAGAAAAACGTAAAGAGCGCGTTTGCGTTGGCGTTAGCCAAGCGTTAATGATGTTAGGAGCGTCAGCCTCTCGTAGAGAAGAGAAGAAAAAAAAGAGAGGTTTTCACAAATGATTTAGGACTGGTTATATTACACTCAAGTTAAGTTCTATAACAAATTAGCAGCAGCAACATTAACTAATGAATCAGGATGAGTAATTGGCAAGTCACCAATGAGTTGCCAGAAAAACATTCCGCCTAGACCTTGTTGTTCAACATAATTAACTTTTCCCAGAACTGATTGTTTATCTTCGTAGGTACTAAACTCTTGTTTTTGAGAATTATAAATATAGGGAACTTTAGCACTATCATCCCAGTAATATTGATATTCATTTGTACCCACCTGATCGTGGATATCTCTATACAAAAGTGGATCATTTACCGAGGTAGCACTTTGAAACAATCCATCATTGTTAGAACCAGGTTTCACTCCCGCCCAAGTGTCACTGTAGAGAGGAACTCCTAAGACAATATCCTTAGGATCAACACCAGCACTCAAATACTTTTGAACTGACCAGTCAGCGTTGAGTTTGTCGCTGTTATATGATTGGTCGCTGCTACTTTTATACAAAGCAGCTTGGTGATTGGTTGTGTTTTCCCAATTACCGTGATAGTCATAGGTCATTAAGTTGATAAAGTCAACATATTCAGAAGTAGTTTTCAAAACAGTTGAGTTTAAATCGTAAGGAGCATCAGCGTAATCTGATGGCGACAATTGATAGGGAGAAGCAGAAAGCGCAGTAGTTAGCAGATATTTCTTTCCATCTGTAATAGATGCGTTATTAAGTTGTTGACGTAGCTCACCCAGCAATTGAGTGTAATTACTATTCTCCTCCTTCTTAGGAAATTCCCAATCAATATCGATGCCATCGAAACCATTAGTTTTCATAAAATTGATGGCAGACTGAGCAAAGAATATCCTAGATTGTGCCGTAGAAGCTGCTGAGGAAAAATCATTTTCTCCTGCACCACCTATAGATACAAGGATTTTTAGCTTGGGATTTTCAGTCTTGAGAGATTTTAGTACATTGATGTCACCATCCTGACCATCTTGACTCAATTTAACGTTACCTTGTGTATCAACATCTGCAAAGGCATATAACAAATGTGTCAGCTTATTAACCGGAAGAGTTGCAGGATTAGTAGTACTACTAATACCCCAAGAGGGTAAGTAACCAGCTACAATATATTGATTATTCATTGCAGGTAGTGTTGTCTGATTATTAGCTAAAGCTACATAAGTTCCATCTTGAGCAAAACCAACAATATCAGCTTTGCCATCACCATTCACATCACTAAGCTGACGTGGCTTTTGGTCAAAGCTATTCCAACCACCTTTATTAACAATAAAATCATCATTTTTCGCTACAAAAGCTTCGCCAAAAGTTCCATTACTTTGACCAAGAGAGACAAAGACATTATCATATCCAAAGCCAACAATATCTGCGCGACCATCACCATTGACATCAGCGAGTTGACGCGGATACTTGTCAAAGCTAGTCCATCCCCCTTTATTGATAGTAAAATCATCATTTTTCGCTACAAAAGCTTCGCCAAAAGTTCCATTACTTTTACCTAAAGACACATAAACAGCATTATCTGCAAAACCAACAATATCTGCACGACCATCACCGTTGATATCAGCAAGCTGACGCGGATATTTGTTAAAGTTAGTCCATCCCCCTTTTTTTGCAGTAAAATTATCGTTTCTAGCTATAAAAGCTTGACCAAAAGTTCCATTAGTTTGACCCAAAGACACATAAACAGCATTACAGCCAAAACCAACAATATCAGTTCGACCATCACCGTTGACATCAGCAACTTGGCGGGAAAATTTTCTAAAATTAGTCCATCTTTGCAAGAAACTAAACTTTTTGATAGCTAACTTTTTTGTTTCGTACATGATAACAATGCTTCATTTAAAAACTTACGATCATTTCACTAAGTCAGATACACCTTTGAGAAGTTTCTTCAACCCATACCAGTATCTTTATGCTATGTTGTGAATCATACAAGAGGAAAAAGTCAGATATCTATTAATTAATTAGGAATACTCAAAAATCGAAAATAGGTAAAAGTCAGCTAAAGTCAGTTGCTTGATGAAAATAGTATAATTATTCTCTGGCAATGCTAAATAATAAATTATTTATATGGCTGTATTATGAAACTAAAACTAAATATATTGGAAAAGGTAAAGGACAGCTTTGATGACAGCAGCTAAGTCAAACTTTGAATATCAAATCGGAGGGAGTCTTGAGAGTAGCGCTCCTAGCTATGTGAAACGACACGCTGATACAGAATTTTATCAGGGCTTAAAGTGGGGTCAGTTTTGTTATGTGCTGAACTCGCGTCAGATGGGCAAGTCTAGCTTGCGAGTGCAGATGATGCAAAGGCTACAAGCAGAAGGAATTATCTGTGTGTTTATTGACTTGACAGGAATAGGAACACAGGATGTAACTCCAGAAAAGTGGTATGCAGGAATTGTCCAATCTTTGGTGAGTAGTTGTCAACTGCACTCCAAAATTCAATGGCGAAGTTGGTGGCGTGAGCGGCGAGATTTGCTTTCACCGTTGCAATGTTTGAGCCAATTTCTTGAAGAAGTACTGTTAGTAGAGGTCAAGCAAAATATAGTTATTTTTATCGATGAAATTGATCGTGTTTTGAGTCAGAATTTTTCATTAGATGATTTCTTTGCTTTAATTAGATTCTTCTTTCAGCAACGAGAAATTAATTATGAATATAGGCGTTTGACTTTTGCACTATTAGGGGTTGCAAATCCTAACGAACTGATTCAAGATAAGACCCAGACACCATTCAATATTGGCAAGGCAATTGAACTGCAAGGATTTCAGCTTGATGAAGTGCAACCATTAATAGATGGTTTGAAGGAAAGAGTGAGTAACCCTAAAGCGGTTCTCATGCAGATACTAGAATGGACAGGTGGGCAACCGTTTCTAACTCAAAAGCTGTGTCAGTTTATAGTTTTGGAGTCAACTGCTCAAAGATTTTCATCCGTTGAGCAAGTAGTAAGGTTGCAGATTGTTGAGAATTGGGAATCTCAAGATGAACCTGAACATTTGAGGACGATTCGCGATCGCATCTTGTACAGAAATGAAAAACGTACAGCGAGATTATTAGAGTTATACCAGCAAATTTTACGTCAAGGAGAAATTTCTGCTGATGGTAGTGCTGAACAAATCGAATTACGACTCTCAGGGTTAGTAGTCGAGCAACAAGGCAAGCTTAAAGTATATAACCGCATTTACGAAGCTGTCTTTAACCACAGTTGGGTTGACCGTAATTTAGCACGGTTGCGACCTTATGCAGAAGCGATCGCAGCCTGGTCAGCATCAGCTTGCCAAGATGAATCTTATCTATTGCGAGGACAAGCTTTACAGGATACCTTAGGTTGGGCATTAGGTAAAAGCCTTGGCGATTTAGATTATCAATTTTTAGCCGCTAGTCAAGACTTAGCCAAACGCCAAGCCCAAATGTCACTGCAAGCAATAGCACAAGCTAATAAACTTTTGGCACAAGCTAGACAAAAAGCTAAGTCAGAAGTTTTACAACAGCGAATTGGTCAAAATTGGATACCACGAATTGCTATATGTGTGACTGCACCTATTTTGCTGCTGCGCTTTGGTGGATTGTTGCAGGGTGGCGAGTGGAATATGCTTGACCAGTTTTTTCGCTGGCGGCTGTTGCTAGAGTCACCAGAGAAGCGGATAGCAATTGTCACTATTGATGAAAAAGATATAAAAAAGGCAGGAAAGTGGCCTATTCCCGATCAAGTTTTAGCTAAAGCAATTGCCAATATTAAAGCCCAAAAACCTAGAGCAATTGGTTTAGATATTTATCGAGATTTGCCTGTAGAACCTGGTCATCAGGACTTGGTTAACATCTTCCAATCAACTCCTAACTTATATGGAATTGAAAAAATTGTGGGAAGTAAGATTAATACCATTGCGCCTCCTCCCACTCTCAACCCAGAAAGAGTGGGCTTTGCCGATCAAGTGGTGGATGCAGATGGTAAGGTGCGTCGTGCATTATTATTAGTACTCTCACAAGATGAAACACGCTACAGTTTGGCAATGAAACTGGCGCAGCACTATTTACAGGACAAAGGGATAACCATAGGATTGATTGACAACGACCCCCAACGTCAAAGGTTGCATTGGGGTAAAGCAGTTTTGGAAAGGTTTGTAGGCAATGATGGAGGCTACGTCCATGCGGATTCTGGAGGGTACCAAATTTTGCTGAACTTTAGAGGAAATCAGGAAAATTTTGCTACTTTTCCTTTAAGGGATATCTTGGAAAAACGCATTCCCCCTGATAGTTTACGCAATCGCTTAGTTCTAGTTGGCATCACTGCTGAAAGCATTAAAGATGTATTTTATACGCCCTATAGCAATGGTCTATTTAGTTCTTCACAGCCGATGACTGGGGTGAGCGTTCATGCCAACATTATCAGTCAAATAATTAGTGCTGTTGTAGATGGCAGACCTTTGCTTCGTGTTTGGCAAGAACCCATAGAATGCCTGTGGATTTTAGTTTGGGCGGGATTAGGAGCATTAGTAAGCCGACAGTTAAGGTCTTCAATCGCGATCGCTGCCACTATAATCCTTGTTAGTTCTGGACTTTTAGGGATTGGCTTTTTAGCCTTTTGCTTGGGCTGGTGGTTACCCATCACTCCCTCGCTGCTAGTGCTTTTGGGGTCAGCAGTCGCTTTAGAGTTGGTTACAACAAAGCAACTCGAAAGACTCCAATTTCATCGTACTTTGGCACTACTTTCAGAAATGTGCCAAGACCATCCCCTTGCTGGAGCAATTGCCATTGAATACCTCAAACAGTCAGAAAGCCAGGATAATCAGGCTTTTATCGAGCAGCAGTTACGAGAAAAACAGTCAGCCACTTCTACAATCGAAGCGGTTGAGTAGCGATCGCTTCTAGCCCTACAGACTTAAGAAAGTCAGTCCAGATATCTGCTATGGCTTGATTATTAGGCTGAGTGTTTCTGATTTGAGCTAGGGTAATGAGCGCATCGTACCAAATTCCTTGTTCACTGTAAATATCTGCCTGCTCCAAAGTTGTCCTCTGCTGACTCTGGAGTTGAGGTAAAACCACACGGCGTACCCACGAGGTGATTACTGGATCGTTAGGGCTAGGTTTTTCCCCACATGTCAACACTAAAACCCACTGATAATTTTTGCCTACTTCCAGAGGAGGTGAACTATCTGCTGACTTAATGCTAATAATACCAGGTTCACCTTTAATGGGAATCAAGGTTTGAGAATGAAGCTGATTATCTTCTTTCACAAAGCTTAAAACTAATTGCTTGGCAGATGTTTGCGGTAGATACACTAAAAATGTCGGATGTTCTGCTGTAGTCAACCCGTAGTTGCTGTCAGAGGGAACAAGAGACATTAGAGGGGTCTGGTTAGATGGAGTAGTGGTTGATTTTGCATCTTGAGGACATTGCAAATCATGACGAGACCCTGCTGATGATGTAGATTTTGGCTTACCCTGATTTGCTGGTGGTTTGAATATTATCCGCTGGAGTTTTGAGCGAATAGTCCGCGTTGGAATATTTGCAATTGACTGGGCAATTGTTGGTTGCGTCCCTATAAGAAACAACCCTATTGTAATTAGATAAATTAACTGTTGACTATTTAACATTGCTTATTTTCTGGTAAATTCACACAATGCAAGGATTTTGGCGAACGAGCGTCACCTGTCCCTTGCAAGTCTTTGACAGGAGAAAGGTTTTTGGATTTTGAATTTTTTAATCCAAAATCTAAAATCCGGTCAAATATACTTAATTATTAAAGCAATACCTTCGCCAATTTACGAGGGTGAGTTAATCATGCTTTAACTATTAACTCCCTTTTCTCTGAGGCTAAAGTATTAACAGTTAGTTGGGCAATGGAAGCGTAGGCGTACTCCTACGGAGAAGCAAGCTAGCAAGAGCGTCTCGTAAAGAAGCCTGTCGTAGACATCGCTCGTTTAGGGGGTTACTTAGAACATCAACGTAATACACCCATTGGTATCCAGATACTGTGGCGAGACTGGTTAAAATTACGTGAGTTCGATGAACTAAAAAACGGCAGGAGGAAGGGCCGGTAACGTGAGTTCGACAAACTAAAAAACAGCAGGTAAGTGTTTGAGGTACATATCAAGTGAGGGTTTTGTAGGCAAATAGGTATAAGAAATTAAGACTGCCATGATTTCAGCGAAGCCTACGGTGGTCACTGAGCTTTGTCGTACCACTTCCCTGCAGGACGCGAACGTGGAAGCAAGGGACTTCCAGGAAATAAAATATACAGTTATTGAAAATGATAATCATTACAGGGAGAGGAGGGCGGGGGTTGCCAACGGCAACCCCCGCCCTCTCCAAATACACATGAAAAATCTGCACTTTTCTGGCTTGTGTCAAAAGTGCTAGTATGATTAATTCTTGTGAGAGAAAACTTTAATAACTATTTTTTAAAGCTATGTTGCTGCATAGCAAATATCAATAAACCATTTCCCTAAATCTGGGAAGGATTCATAGTTGGAATCAGTCAAACGCTTGATTTGCTTCTCAAGAGTTAACATAGCTTCT
>NZ_JBALDA010000107.1:0-106291 GCF_036917535.1 Nostoc sp. | reverse complement strand
TGGTTTTGCCGTCCGGGCTGAAACTCACACCCCAGACTGTGCCTTGATGCCCTTTGAATTCTTGCAGCAGTTGCCCTTGCAGGTTCCACAACCGCGCTGTCTTGTCAGATGATGCCGTGGCGATGGTTTTGCCGTCCGGGCTGAAACTCACACTATAGACTGTGCCTTGATGCCCTTGTAACTGGTTACGTTCTTTAATATTATTGAGAATCGTATCCAAAGCATAAATTGGGCTGATAGCTGGATATTTTTCTAGAGGGCGACCATCTTTTACCAGACTTTTTAACTCTTTGCCACTCTGCATTGCTGCCACTAGCGATTCTAACTGCGTATACTCAAACTGTTTTAAAGCATTAACTCCAGCCCGTTCTAATTCCGTTCCCTTTTGTGCTTCTTTTTGTGCTGCTTCTGCTCCTTTTGTTTCTTTCTGTGCTTGTGTAAGTTTTGCTTGCGCTTGGTTGAGAGTGGTTTGGGCTTGTTGAGCTTGAGATTCTGCTTGCTGTTGTTTTGTCGTTGCTTGTTGTAATTTTACTTCAGCAGTTTTTATTTTTTCACTTGCCGTTTTTATTCTTTCCTGGGCTTGGGCATTTTTATCTTGTAATTCTGAGGCTTTCTGGTTTACTTCTTCCAAGTCTGCTTTAGCGGTAGCAAGGTTTTGGTTTGCCTGTTGAGTTTTCTGTTTTGCTAATTTTGATTCTCTTTGTGCAGTTTGCTGATTCTTCTGCGCTACTTGAAACTTATACTCTGCATCTTGCTTCTTATTATCAGCATCTTTAGCCACTTGAATTTGACTCAATGCGTATCTTGATGATATACCTGCCAATAATAATAGACATAGCGCTAAACCAGAACTCACCCTCAACTGCATCCGCCCTTGGCGAATTTTTCGGTCAGCTTCTTGTTGAGCATCAACTAATATCTGCCTCGCATCTTGTTGTTCGCGCTTCAGCTTCTCTTCTGCTAGCAAGCGTTGTTCTCGCTCTCTAGCTAGTTCTGCTAACATCTCATTGCCCTGTTGTTGGCGAATGAATGACACAAGGTAATCATGTACCAGTTGATAACGGTCAGCAGGCGATTCTGGTAACAGCAAGACTAACCTTGATGCTACGAAAATCTCTAACACTAAATCTAATTTCTCGGCTTCATCTGGCAAATCTACTGCTAACTCAGCACGAGTCTTCAGGGGACGAGTACCATTTTCATCTGTGAGTAAATATAAAACCAGCCGTGCAATTTGTTCATTCTTTGCGCCACAATCATGAATGACTTCTTCTAAAAATCGCTCAACCAGTTTTTCTTTAGTGCCAAGCTGACGATACTTTTCTAAAGTTGTAATTTTGTCAGTTTGCAATTGCGTCCCCACAATTTGTAACTCAATTGGGCGTACTTCCCCCAAATCACCTGCTAAATCTCGGACTAATTCATCAATTAATGCAGGCTCTAGATAAAAATGAGAGCGTTCTGTTAAACTCTGTACAACAGCTTTAGCATCTGCTGGCGAAAAGTTACCCAAATAATAGCGAATATTTTTATCAAGAATATTATTATTAATTGTACTTAAATTAAATAGACGTTCTAATTCTAATAAATTAGGTAAATAATCTTCCCGTAAAGACAGAATTACCTTCACAAAAGGAATATCTAGACAAACTCGCAGAAACTCATAAAATGCTCGTCGTTGACCTTGGTCAGTATAAACAAAGAAAAACTCTTCAAACTGGTCAAACATTAAAACCGTCAACAAATTCCGGTCAGCATTTCTTCGTAATTGTTCTAAAATAGCTGCTGAAGAATTAAGATTAGCAAATAATTGATTACCTCTGACTTCCTCAAAAACCTTAGCCAAACTCTGCCCTAACATCTTTACCCAATCTGTATAAACTCGCACCAAAATAGGTAAAGCATCTCGCTCACCAATTGCTTGCTGTTGCAGCGCTGGTATTAATCCACCCTGCAAAATTGAACTTTTACCCACTCCTGACTGACCATGAATCACAGTCAATTTATGCTCAGTCCCACCAATTCTTTCTCGCAACCGCTTCACACCTTGTCCTCGACCAGAAGCGGCAATTTCTTGAGCAATTGTTTCAGGATTTTCTATTTGCAACTGTGCAGAATTAATTGCTTGTAGCTGCGGGTTGAGATAAGATGCACCAACAAAGGCACGAAAGCCATACTGCTGTTCAATTTGTAATTGTTCTTGTTTAATATGAAAAGCTTTGAGATATTCACCTTGTTCAAAGTAGAGTAAGCATAATCTTTCTAATATAGATATATATAATTGTGGTTTGTACTGATGATTAATTTCCAGCTTTGCAGTTTTTAAACTATTAATCGCTACTTGATATTGACCTAAACCCTGTTGAGATTTGGCTAAAATAAATCGATGCAATCCAAATTCATCTGATTGAATATTATAAATATCAGCGAAGATTTGCAATGCTTGCCCAGCGAGTTGATTAGCTTCTGCCCAACGTGACTGCTCTAAAGCTACTTCTGCCAAAAAACCATAATCTTGAGCCAACTGCAACGATGTGCCATAATTTTGATGTAGTGGCAGAGATTTTTCCACAAGGATTTGCAACTCTGACCATGCTTGCAAATCTCGTAGTACTTCACCCAGTTTAGTAATATGTTTTGCAACTAAATCTGAACGTTGTGCTTGTTCAAAAATATTAATAGCTTGCTGAAAGTAATTTCTCGACTCTTGCCAATAGCGTTGATTTTCTGTTTGGTTTTTTTCAGATTGGCGGTTATAAGCTGAAGCAATATTAACGAGTAGTATACCTTGTCGCTCTAAATAATTATTTTGTCGCCAGAACCCTAAGCTTTGTTGATAATGTGATAAAGCAGAATCTATCTGGTCATGTAGATAATCATTTAAACCAAACAAAAACTCTAAACTTGCTTGAAGTGCTGCTTCTAATACTTCTCCTCGATTTTGCAAATCTTGACGGGCGGTTTCTAGTTCCCGGCACATTTGGGGATTAGGCGTGATATTACCAGCAAAGATTTCATCACTTTTTTGCTGAAGGAAGTTGACTAACTCATCAGTAGGGTTTTCAAACTCAATGATAGTTGCCCAATTTTCTAAATCAGTTGCTAATCGAATAAATTTTTGCAGAACTGAATCATTAACCCACAACAATATCGGAAACGGGAAGTTCTTTCTAAACTCCTCCCGTACTTGGTTAGCTGAAGTCAGAACTGTATCAATATCTTTAACCGACTCTAAACCAAAAATCATCAATGCAGGTGGCTGTTCATCTCCCAGTTGTTCACGTATATTTGTGTAAAGCGTTTTGACTGATGCAGGTAAGGTAATTTCGCATATTTCCACAGGAGAGACTTGGTGCAGCCGTTCTACGATGCGCTGACGTAAAGCAACATAATTACAGCGCAATATAATCAGCGAAAATTGCCCCTGCGAAAGGGTAATTGCTCTGACTAAAGTTTGTAATGAACCCTCATTGTCAAAGGCTAAATTTTCCGGTTCTTGCTGATTACTCATAACATACAGCAGTTTTGTTTTGCATGAAGTACAAAGCTACGGGTTTTGAGGCAGGAGGCAGAAAGGACGATTTATGCTAGTTGTAAAAAGCTGTAGTTGTGAAGATGACGACTGACACGGCTGCCGCACTTGCTGATATAACTCCCACATTTGTTGATGTAGTTCCCACACTTGTTGATATAGCTCCCACACTTGTTGATATAGCTCCCACACTTGCTGATGTAGCTCCCGCACTTGCTGATGTAGTTCCCGCACTTGTTGATATAGCTCCCACACTTGCTGATGTAGCTCCCGCACTTGTTGATACGGTTCCCGTAATTGCTGACCAGAAAGAAAAAGGTACAAGCCCCGAAATTTATTTATGAGGTTCTTACTTTTGACTTTTAACTTTTGACTTTTGACTTCCCCAAAGGGGCATACCTGATAGCTAAGAGCGTACAACTCTACGCCTCTATAGCGGATTTATAACCTAAATTCCTTGGCTTGTGCCAAAATCGGATTGATATCAAACCATGAACCATCCTCATTCCGGTATTCAAATACAAACATACTGCGGAGCAAAAGTTCGTATCTTTCATGACCTCTCAAGTTTTTCTCTTGCGCTACCTCACGTAATAATTCCCATTCATCGGGCGTAATTGCCAAAGTTAGCTCATTGCGGCGTTGTTTAATCACCCTATCCACACACTCCTGCGACAAAGGTGGGTCTTCTTGCTGAAGACAGCGAAACAATAACATCAACAAGTTACGCAAATGACCACCGCTAACTTGGCAAAGTCGCTCTAAAGTATCAGGACTATCAAAAACCTCAGTAATTAAATTCCGACTTTGTTCCCAACTGACACCAGGAAAAGCCCTCGCCATAACCATCTGTTGCAGCAACGTAATTCCTTGTGAAAATTGCGAACCATCTTGTAATTCCACAGGAACCATCGGCAAAACCTTGGGGTCTACGCCAAAACGATTCGTTAACCTTCCTAAAGCGTTGGAAAAAATCAACACTAACGGAATGGTATAAACAACATGACAATTTAGCTGGTTTAACTGTTCGCCCCGTTCCACAAAGAGATATTCTGGCTGATAATGACCAGAAGGTTTTTGAGAATTATCCACTCTGTCGAGATTATCTATAATTACCACTAGTCCTTTTTTACCCTGCTGCTTGAGTTTTTCTCTAGCAGGCTTGAGCAATTCTTTGTTAATTGATTCTAAAATGCCGTTGGTGCGCGGTTCTAAATATTGCCGTAACTGAGAGCGAAGTTTGGGACTATCTTTAGTTTTGGCAGTAATTTTGGCAATACCTACAGATAACTCTCCCCCAAGTTCTATCGGCGTTTGCAAAAATTCGCCAAGTTCAGTAAACAGAGTTTGAAAGTATCCTGGCTTGAGGTTAATTTTGATTGCTTCCAGACTTTGACTAACCTCACGAGCTACTGCTAATAAAATATCTGTAACATCAATATCAGCCATATCCAGGCTTTGGCTAGACTCGAAATAAACCACATGAAATCCCTGCTGCTCTAACTCTGCCTTTAGCCGCAGTAACTCAGTGGATTTGCCACAACCGATATGTCCGGTAAACAATTGACAAGTGGGTTGCTCAGGTGAAAGGCGGGTGATAGTTCGCCCAAGTTCCTCAATAATCTTAGCACCACGCACTTTAGAGAAATCAATATAATATTGTCTATCCTCCGGTTTGCTCACGACCAGAGTTTTACTGGGGTTGCAAGCTTGAAAAAACCTGACTAAATCTAGTTTCATCACAAATTACCCGAAATCAGCCTAACGCTCTTGCCTATTTCAGTGATTATACAGACGATAATACCATACAGTTAGTACCATTTTTCGATTTTGGTACGGGGTGGAATAATCTCGTTAGTAATCCTAGTCTCCAAACCCTTACTAGCTTGGGTTTAGGCTTGCGATGGCAACCGTTTCAGGGATTAAATTTACGCGCAGACTACGCAATTCCACTGTTTGAAGTAGATAATAAAGGTGACTCACTGCAAGATAATGAATTTAATTTCTCAGTGCGCTATCAACCTTTTTAAATGTTTGAAGTTTTAAAGAAATTGTCAGACTATTTATTGTTATTAAATATAGATGTGCATAAAGTTGCAGTCTAAGTAGTAAACTTATGCACATTTATAAGCAGAAATAGTACATGAATTCAGTTATCAATAACTGTAATATACAAATAAAGCAAAAGTAATTGAATTACTCTTTAAATTACTCGAATTGGAAATAAACAAATACCAATTCAAAAAGCTAGTCTGTAACTTGGAGATATTCTTTTTTTTCAAGTAGTATTAAGTGCGATCGCATGTTTTTAAAACGTGCATTTACTAGATTTTTGCATAGTGCGATCGCTCGCGTTCAATAATTAAAAAAATCCTTGGAGTCAAAATATGGATTCTGTTAAGCGATTTCTCCCAATCGTAATGTTTAGCTTCAGTTTTTTTACTGCATTTATCCTACTTGGCGTTCTAGTAAATAATAGCCTGACGGATGAAGTACAACTTTTCGAGGGAATTATAATATCCGTTATTAGCAGTCTGTTATTTGTAACTGGAAAATGGTTTGTTAGTAAGATTGAAGCTGGTGATTCTTTATCAGAGAAGATGGATGATAACCTAGCACAATCAGTCCTCAATATTTGGATGATCATTGGAGCAGCAGCGTTATATATCAGCTTTAATGCTCACAGAAATTTAGAAGATTTTGTGTTGCTAGAAGTAATTGTCTTCTCTCTAATTATATGGAAAACTTCAACTAAACAATTGAAGTTGACTGACAATGATCTTAAAAAAATCAAGAGTGAGTTAGAAGTAACTGAGAGCAAGCTGAAAGCAAACGAGGATGAGTTAGAAGCAACTAAGAGTAAGTTGAAAGCTGCTGAGGCTGAATTAAAAACAACCAAGATTGAACTGAAAACAATCGAGAGTAATCTGAAAGCTACTGAGGCTGAACTCAATGCAGCAAAGGAACAACTCAAAGAAGCTAGTTTCGATAAAGAATACAGCCTCTAAAAGTATGTTTTCAACGAACTAATTGCAAGCTTGAATGAAAATAGGAACGCAACATGATAGAAAATTTAACTGATTTCGTTAATACTTCTGTACACTGGCTGATCGGTGCGTTGGTAAGTATATTGAGTTGGAGTATTATTTGTGTACAGGCGATCGCTTCTGTAGTTTACTTTCTATATATTGCTGTAGTGAGAGTAGCGATCGCAGGATTTCACTGGTTAATTACCTCCTTGGAGTGGCTATTCAATGTCATCGCTACATTCTGTGACTGGCTGATCACATCTTTGGGAATTGCGGAGAATGGGCTTCCATACATTTTAGGTGTGATAATAGTTGCGATGATAATTATGCTTTCCCAACTGATAGGTAAGATAGCTTATCTCAAATCTGAGAACGATCAACTTAAAAAAGATAGACAAGAACAAATAGAGCAAGAGAACAGAAAAGCAATAATCAACGGTGCTATGAAGCTTATACATTGGTTTGTACAACAGTAGTACGAAGACACATGCCATGAAACTTAAAGAGATTAGCTTTAGGCGGCTACTGTCAAATAATTCCACGTAACAATAAAATCGTTGCAGAGACGTTATATGTAATGTCTCTGCATACTAATTCATAAGGCTTTTATTTATTTGGCTTACGCTCCATTTTAGCCAATCATCAAACAGTTTTCTGACTTGCGATCGCAATTATTCGCATGGACGACTCATTACCAGTCGTCCGTCGGAGAGTCGATATACACCAGTTGGTTCCACAATTGGATCGCCTTTTTTCCAAGGACGTGATGTAATTTCATTATTGACATCACGCACTCTATCTGTGGAATAGTTAGACATTAATACATTACCGGGACGATTGGGTAAAGCACCTCCACCTGTGATGATGAAGCTATTTTCTTGTTTTTTATTTGCACGGGCTATACAACTATTAGCAATGAGCGCGTTGGTGTCAATCACATTTGTGGGGAATGAGGTGAGGCTATTTTGAATTGAACTGTTATCAGGGGAGTTAACATCAACGTTTCCCGATAAACCAAGTTGGGAACTTGCTGTAATGTCGTTGGTTTTATCTGATGCTTGGATGCGTGGTTCAATACCAAAAATGCCCCGACTTTGAATGTTAATATTACCACCTTTGCCGCTATAGGCATTTGCTGTTATATCGTTGTTTTGATTGGGTATGGCGACAATAAATCTTGAGTTGATATCGATGTTACCGCCATCACCGCCTGCTTGGGCTGTACCTGCGTTGGTGGTGATTTGACTACTGCGACGGAGTAAGAGTAAATCGCTGTTGAGATTGATGTTACCACCATTACCAGATATAGATTCAGCATTGAGTCGGGCTTGGTTGTCTAGAGTGATTTTGGGTGAGTTGATTTCAATATCACCTGTGATTCCTGAACCTGTGGAACTGACGAACAAGCCACTGTTAGCTCCGATATTGGAGATGCGATCTGGAAAATTGACAACTCGGTCATTGTAATTTGGGTCGTTAGCACTAATAATTACTTTGTCTGTGGCGTTAACTGCAATTTTACCTGCACTTCCACTGCTTGATGTAGTTGTGGTGAGTTGTCCGCCACTAAACGCTTCAAAGACATTTGCGTTTATCGTAATATTTCCACCCCGATTGTTATTTTCAGTGCGTGCATCTAATAAAGCACCATCTCGTACCTTCAACGAATCTGCATTAATAGTAATATTGCCTCCATTCCCTTCTGTACCTATTTCTACACGGCTGAAAATTGCACTGGATAGTCCATTTTTCACACCAGCAATATCAACTTCCCCCGCAACTTTCAAATTTACATTTCCGGCATCACCTCTACCTGCTGGTTGAGTGTCAGATGCATTGCTAGTACTAGTCAGTAGTTGAGCGCCATCCCGTATTGATAAAGTTGCAGCATTAATATAGATATTGCCACCCTTACCCACACCTCCTGCTTCCACCGTGCTAAAAATTGTAGTTTGCTCACCTAAAAGGGAAACAGCATCTTTGGCAGTTACCGTTACATTGCCTGCATTTCCTCGTCCAGAAGTTGAAGCAGCAAGCTGTGCACTGTCTCTTAAATTAAAGGAAGCCGCATCAATAGTAATATTACCCCCATTACCTTCTGCTCCCGTTCCAATATCGCTGAAAATTGTACTATAAAGTGTATCTTTTTTGCCAGCAATATCAAGTTCTCCAGAAACTTTAACACTTACATTTCCCGCGTTTCCCTCTCCATTAGTTGAAGCAATAAGTTGAGCGCCATCTCGTAACTTAAATGAATTTGCATCAATGGTAATATTTCCTCCATTTCCTCTTCTCCCTCTACCAATGCTGCTACCAATACCACTGGGAAATGTACCATTTGTACCAGAAATATCGACTTCACCCGTCACATTAATATTTACATACCCTGCATTTTTTGGTTCTGTGGGTTGATTTTCTGATGTTTCACGAGTAGCAGTTAATATTTGAGCACCATCTTTGAGTGATAAACTTGCTGCTATAATATTAATATTTCCACCTTTGCCTACACCTCCTACTTCTACTGTGCTGAAGATGCTAGTTTGTTCACCAGCTAAAGAAATAGCGTCTTTCGCATTCACTGTTATATTTCCCGCGTTCCCTTGTCCAAAGGTCGAAGCAACAATTTGAGAACCATCCCACAGCTTGAATGAACCTGCATCAATCGTAATATTTCCACCTTTTCCTTCTGCTCCTGTTTCCAGACTACTGACAATTGCCTTTTTTTTACTTGCAATATCGACTTCTCCAGTAACTTTCAAAGTGATATTACCCGCATCTCCTTGTCCTGCCTTTTGAGTATCAGATGCTTCTCTAGTAGAAGTGAGTAACTGAGCGCCATCTTGCAGTGATAGAGTTGCCCCATTGATGTCAATATTGCCACCCTTACCCACACCTCCCGCTTCCACCGTGCTAAAAATTGTAGTTTGCTCACCTAAAAGGGAAACAGCATTTTTGGCTGTTACCGTTACATTGCCTGCATTTCCTTGTCCAAAAGTTGAGGCTGCAAGTTGAGCGCCATCTTGTAAGTTGAAAGAATTAGCATTAATGGTAATATTTCCACCATTTCCTCGTGAACTTGATCGCACTAAATTACTAATTCCACTCCCAAAATCAGCAATCTTAATTTCCCCAGTAACATTAAGCGTAATATCTCCAGCTTTCGTCTCGGATGTCCCCAAACCTTGCCCGATACCAGCAGAAAGCTGACTTCCTCCCAAAATTTCTATATTTCGAGCATTAATTGCAATATCACCGTCACCAGCCCCTTCCACATACACAGCAGCTCGATTTATCAGAGATACATCTGCACGAGCCACATTCTCAGGAAATCCCAACCTCAAATTATTATCATCGAAAAGAAGATTAATATTTCCAGGTTCTACGAATCCTGCTAACTCAATTCTCCCACCATAAGCATTTAATTGACCCCCATCCATACTGACATTGCCACCCACTAGTAGCAAGCTTTTACTATTAGGAACGCGCAAACCAAATACATCAATACCCGCAGGGTCTTTTCCTGCTGGTGCGATCGCGTTATTTTGAATCGACGCAGTTTTATTAATTTGGCTAAACAAAAAAGCAGATGGATTAATTGTCAACAGTTGAGGAACTTTCGGATTGGTAGCACTAAAATTTCCTCTCTCCCCAAACTGAATCGCATTAGCTGTAGTTGCTGCAAACGAACCATCAACATCTAAACTCGCATTCTTACCAAAAATAATTCCATTCGGATTTATTAAAAATAAACTGGCATTAGAAGCAGCTATATTACCGTTAATAATCTGGAAAGTACCCAATCTACCCAATATCTCAGAGCGGTTTCCGCCCGTCACCCTCGCCAAAATATTCTGAATATCTGCACTAGGACTCAAAAAATAAGCTCCCCGTCCCTCGCTGATGTTAAACTCTCGGAAACTATGAAACAGGTTTATTCCGCGAGTTGCACCACCAGTAATTTCTTCAACTGATAAACCATTAAAATTAGTTACAACATTGGAACTCTCAGACCCTAATGTGTTGTCAGGCGCGATGGGCGAAGCCCCACCTTCGGCGATCGCACTTTGGGCAAAAACAGAAGTTGGAACAAATACGACTATTCCAAATAAACTCCACGCACTTGCTATTTTCCAACACAGATTGCAGAACTTTTTATCGCTCGCAGCAGTTTGATTATAAGATTGTCTTCTTCTCAATGGGGATAGTTGCACAGTCATAACTTGACACTGTGGCGATCGCGTAACCATAAGCTGTGATGAAAATAATTAATTTGATTTGTAGTATACCGCTATTTAAATAGTAAACTTATGATTTTCTCTTAATAAGTGTTCATGATAGAAATGTTCTGCAAATTTGTGCTTGCAGTTTTATGCAGTCTGCTTGACTTAAATCTGCAATTATATGAGCAAGAAGTTGAAGTACTTATTTTTAAAATAAGTTTAATCTAAAAAACATCAGGAACGATTAATTAACAAAAAGCACTAAGTTACATATTAATTAGTAAAGAATTTAATCGTTTCTAATTTTCTCTATTGATTGGAGTTCTTCGTTCACTTTTGATTCAGTTTCATACTTGAATTTCAATGGAATGATCACAATATATTCACCAAAAAATCAGGAGTTTTAAATATGTCTGCGTCTGAATATGTTATGCACAATGTATTTAACAAAATTGTTAGTGAGTACCATCCTTTTGCGGAGTATCAGGGTTATACAGAAGGAGAGAATGGATTCATAGTCTACTATCAAGGAACAAATGGTCAGCAACATATGGTAGTAGACACAGAGGGCAATATCATCTCTGATTCGACGATGGGAGCCACTCGTTCTTTAGGCATATTAGCTGTGGGTGCAGCTTTTGTTTCGGCGTTGATGGGTGGTGAGTAGATTATTAATTGCCTGTCAAAGGAGTTAAAGGCGATCGCACTTGTTATTCTGAGTATTTGAAATGCGATCGCTTTAGTGCCTCAGTAAAGAAAATGGATGCCTATTACAGTAAACAAAGGTGCGAAAAAATGAAAAAATTTTCTGGAAAATTGGTAGCAAGTTTATTTGTTGTCCCACTTACTGTTTTCAGCTTTTCACTTAAAAGTAATGCTCAAATCTTTGATCCAGAAACGCTTACAACTCTTCAAATTTGTAATACCATTATGAATTTGCAAGATGCCGATCCTGATAATTACGAATTGAGAATCGGACGTAGGGAATGTGACGTGCGTGCTTATTATGTTCAGCTTTGTACAGCTTCGGGCTACGATTTTGCAGCTTGTTGGGATGAAAATTATACTCAGGCTGTGGATGTTAGTACTGAAGAGCTTGAAGAGATTATTGCTAACAATCAATAAGCTGATTTTTCATCTCCAGAATTATTACGGAGAATTTTGGTAAAAACTATAGCATTAAGAGAAAACGGTAGAATGCGCCCAAATAACTAATGATGCTGCGATCGCTTAACCTGATTGCCGCCAATGTGTCGGTGCTTCGATATAATCAGGTAGGCGAGTGGTGCGATCGCCAAGCGCTTCTCTAATCTGCTGCAACTCTAAGTTTTTCGCTCCTGTCAAAATAGTCCCTTCCAATTTGACATCACTGAGATTAGCTTGTGAAAAGTTAGCTCCCATGAGGTTTGCCTGAGTTAGGTTAGCTTGATAAAAGGTTGCCTTATACAGGTTTGCTCCAATTAGATTAGCCTGATATAGGTCAGCTTCTGTTAAACTGGCTTCCGAAAGGTTGGCAAAATAGACTTCTGTTTGGTGGAGTTTGGCTGCATTCAAATTAGCCCCAGAAAGGTTAGCCCCATTTAAGTTTGCGCCACAAAGATTAGCACCAATCAAACCCGTTTGGTGCAGGTTGGCTTTACCCAATTTTGCTCCTTGCAAGTTAGCTAAAAATAACTTTGCTCCAGAGAGGTTAGCGACTTTTAAGGTCGCTTGTTGGAAGTTAGCTTTATAAAGGTTCGCCCCCTGTAAATTAGCTGCACGCAGACTTGCACCACAGAGGTTGGCTGAACGCAGGTTTGCTCCAGAGAGGTCAGTACGATTCAGGTTAGCCCAACAAAGGTTGGCTCCATACAAACTAGCTTTTAGTAATTTGGTTTCATAAAGAATCGACCTAATAAGTTTAGCGCCAGTAAGGTCTGCTCCACTTAAGTCAGCCCCACGTAAATCAGCCCCACTCAAGTCAGCCCCACGCAGGTCAGCTTGTTGCAGGTTAGTTTTTAGCAGGTCTGCTTGTCTAATATCGGTGTTACGTAAATCAAGTTTCTGATCTTTTGGGTCTTCGAGTAAATTACGCCTGCCGATAACAGTCAGGGCTGCTTGAATATCAGTGCGTATTTTGGGAAATTCTTCATGGAGATTTTGATCTACTTGCGGTGTCAGACGCGACTCAATTCTACCCTTACTTGAGTAAATTGCTCCTTGATATTCCGGCTTTTGTTGCTCTCCTTTTTCGTTTTGGATGGGTGCATTCTCTCGCACAAAGGCTGTGAGAACTTCCATAATTGTCCAGTGTTCTTGAGGAAAATCCTGAGCAACTCTTTCTAATGCATAAATTGCACCTGTCCGAGTTTCCACTTTTTCATGGCCAAGCTGGGCAATTGCGCCCATAAAGCGCTCTGAAATCAATCTGTCTTGATTGAGTTTGGCATTTTGCAGACCAATTTCTAAGTTTTTCTCAGATGCGATCGCACTCTTGTGCATCGCTTGGGCACGCCTTGCTGCATAATAAGTATTAAACATTGCTGCCGATGCCAGAAAAACTATTGCAGTAGTTGTTAAAGCTTGGTTTCTATACTGGATTTTTTCTTGAATTGACAATTCTTTAATACTGGACAAGACAAAGAAAATTACAGTCAGCGAGCAGCCAAATATAGCTGTTAAAGTTATCAACCACTTCAAAAGAGCGTCTGTCTTTTTAGAAGACATGATAAAAATTTTCCTTACAACCTAGAATTATTACTTAGATGTTGAGGAAAAATAGTATAGCACTTAGCAGAAAATTATAATAGGTGTCAAAACACTCATTGAACTAGGCAATCATATCGAATATAATTTTACGTCACGACACAAAGAAACGCCTGCGGTACAAGAATTACAAATTACGCTCAAAAGAGGGAATGGGGAGTAGGGAAAAAATTTTCAATAGGGGAGACAAAGCGTGGTTTCGCTGGGGTGGGGTTTTTAGCGTTTAATAAGCAATCAAACGGATATAACCTGAGTTCGGGATAAGCTGAAACCCTCATTACGCCGTTGCTTAATTTTGGGATCTGTCAACGTGCTTGCGTCGTTTCAGCGAGTTAACGTTGAATAAACCTCCTTAACCCGAACTGAGGTGATATAGCAATCCTAAATGAGTCGTGAAAAATATAGATAAGGAAACGAACCGCCTACTCCTACGGAGAAGCAAGCTACGCGCAGCATCTCGTAGAGAAGAACGCCATCGCGTAGCGTCTCGTTAGAGAAGGACACAAAGGGAAGAAAGAGATATATAATTTTCACAAATGATTTAGGACTGCTATATGATATTACTCAGAAAATTTGGTTTCTCTGAGGTTTGCGTCATCGAGTATGGTGTCATAGAGAATTGCTCCATGCAAGCTAGCTAGATATAAACTAGCACGATGCAGGTTAGCTCCAGAAAGGTTAGCTTCAGAAAGGTTAGCTGCACTGAGGATTGTTCCTTCTAAGTTCGCTAGATATAAATTAGCTCCAGAAAGGTTAGCTGCACTAAGTATTGTCCCAGCTAGATTAGCTTTTCTGAGATTAGCCCCAGCTAGATTAGCTTGATAGAGATTTGTCTGTTGTAGATTCGCCCCTTTCAAGTTTGCTCCTCTCATATCCGTAAAGCTCAAATCAAGTTGCTCATTTACTGGGTCTTCGTTTGCATCTCTTCTGGCAATAACAGTCAGTGCAGCTTGAATATCTAAACGAATTTTTGTTGACAGGTTGCTCGTTACTTCCTCTTGATGCGTATAAGGAGCATTTTTTCGTACAAAAGTAGTAAGAATGTCTACGATCGTCCAGTGGTACTGTGGATGATTATGGGCAATTTGCTCTAAATCATTAATTACAGCTAGATTGGTTTCTATGGTGTTATTTTTTAGCAGTTCATTTGCTATTCTTAAGCGTCGTTTTAGTGACTGATGCTGATTTTGTTTAACTTGTTCCTGGAAAACAGGTATCCGCAGGAATGTTTTTGATAGCTGGATGTGAGTTTTTGATGAAATATTTTTCATAGCATTCAAAGCATTCATAATTAATTGAATTTAAATTTAAATACTTATTTTTTCTGGAAAATTTTATTTGCATATACTATCGTTTAATACATAGTTAGTACTGAAATATCTTAATTTAACCAACAAAATCGCAAATATACAGCATTTTATATCTAAATGAAGTACATCCTTTACCCTCTTAATCCTCCTTCGTAAAGTTACCGTGTACACACAAGTGGGATTCTATTTTCAGATCCAGGTTTTACCCCCCTTAGAAAGGGGGGAGACCGGAAATCTGGTTCCCTCCCCAATACATACAGGGAGGGTTAGGGTGGGGTAAAACGAGATTCTAAACCCAGATTTCAAGCTCTTTCAGACTTGTGTGTACACCGTAGCCTTTCTAAGGGGAGCCACTGCGTTGGAGAGGCAGGTGCTAACAGCGGGTTTCCCGACTTGAAGCAAGTGGCGTGAGGGTTAGGGAGAGGTATTTTTGTACTTCATTAACTTGCAATCTGTTGTAACTTTCGAAGAAGTAGATATAAGCATACATACTCTTGCTATTCCCAATAATTCAGTTGTATTCACTAGTCTTTAGTCTTCACTGACAATTAACGTTCATCATGATAATTTTGATCTATTTATAATCATTGATTAACTAAAAATGACTATTAAAATGCAACAAAATATACAGCCATTAGTTAAAAATCTGGTGTTAATTGGTGGCGGTCACAGCCATGCTATTGTTATGAAAATGTTCGGCATCAAACCGTTAACAGGAGTACGTTTGATACTGATCTGATTACCACAGCATTAGAGACAGCCTACTCTGGGATGTTACCAGGACATATTGCCGGATTTTACAGCCACAATGAATGCCATATTGACTTGCGACCCTTGGCGAACTTTGCTCAAGCACAATTATATATTGACACGGTAGTTGCCCTAGACTTGAAAAACAATAAAGTTCTCTGTGCTAACAGACTTGTGGTAGATTTTGATGTGCTGTCTATAGATATTGGCAGCACTCCGGCTACAATATCTGTATCAGGTGCGGCAGAATATGCGATCACAGCTAAACCAGTATCGCAGCTATTACAGCATTGGCATGAATTAGTTGAAATCGTAGGTAAAAATCCTCAAGAACCAATTAGGATTGCGATCGTAGGTGGAGGCGCTAGCGGTGTAGAATTAACGCTATCGATGCAATCTCGTTTACATCGGATTTTGCATGATCAACAATCAATTCAAAACCTAGAAATTCATTTATTGATGAGAGAGAATAATTGAAAAAGTTTCTTCCCAATGGCCCAATGCCCAATGCCCTCATCTAAGCTGTTCAATTAGCTCAATAATTTGTTGGTAATACTGAATATTTCCTTCTTGATAATATAAGTCTGCGGATTTCTGAAAATCTTTAATTGCTCCTTGAGAGTCTCCCAGATTCCTGTAGACATCTGCCCGAAGGATGTAAGCTGAAGCCCAATTAGGCTGACGCTGTAAGGCTTGGTTTAAATCTGCAAGCGCTCCTTGTAAGTCTCCCAACAGAGAACGGCTACGACCCCGATTGTACCAGTCTTCGGCAAAGCTGGGGTCGATGGCGATCGCTCGACTGTAATCTTCTATTGCCCCTTGATAATCTTCTAGGGCATAGCGAGCATTAGCGCGATCACTGTAAAATGCAGCAGATTGGGGATTGATTTGCAAAGCTTTGGTGTAATCTGCGATCGCACTTTCATAAGCTTCTAAAGCATAGTGGGTTGAACCTCGGTTGTAATATGCTTCAATTAAATCAGGATTAATTTTTAATGCTTGATTATAATCTGCGATCGCTCCATGTTCATCTCCTAAAAGACGACGAGCATTTCCGCGATTGCAGTATGCTTCGGAAAAATCAGGAACAAGCTCTATGGCTTGAGTGTTATCATCAATTGCTCCCTGTAAATCTTGCAGAGCTTCACGGGCAATACTCCGACCATAATAAGCTGCGGCTAAATTATCATTAATTTGCAATGCTCGATCATAATCTTTAATTGCTCCTTTATGATCTCCTAAAGAACGACGAGCTGCCGCGCGATCGCAATATCCTTCAGCTAAATTAGGATTGAGTTGTAATAGGCGATTGCTATCTTCAATTGCACCTTGATAGTCTCCTAATCGGCGACGAGCATTAGCTCGAAAGCCGTATATTAAAGCTTGAGTCGGGTTTTCTTGTAATGCTTGGTCATAATCTGCGATCGCACCCTGATAATCTTCAAGAGTACTACGAACCAGACCTCGCTCACAATAAGCTTGCACATCATCAGGATTCAGCTTTAATGCTTGGTTAAAGTCTTCAATTGCTCCGTGATAGTTTTTGAGGTGAGCAAGCACCAGACCCCGATTATAGTTCGCTCCAGCAAAGTTGGGATTGATTTTTAAGGCGTGGTTGTAATCTGCGATCGCCCTTTGATAATCTGCTAAAGCGTAGTGAGCATTACCTCGGTTATGATAAGCCTCCGCCAAGTTAGGATCTAATTGTAATGCCTGGTTGTGGTCAGCGATCGCTTCTTGATAATTGCCTAAAATATGGTGGATGTTACCGCGATTGCTGTAAGCTGCGGCAAAATGGGGATGCCATTGTAAAGCTTGCTGGAAATCTGCGAGCGCTCCTTGACGATCGCCACGTTCAAAACGAGCTACGCCCCGATTATGATAAGCATTAGCAATATCAATATTAATATTATCAGCTAATTGGGTACTCATTTCTATTGTTTGGATATAATCTGCGAGCGCTTTGTCGTAGTTTTCTAAAGCGAAGTAGGCATTCCCCCGGCTGTGGTAAGATTGCGCCAGATTGGGATCTAATTGTAATGCGACGTTATGATCGGCGATCGCGCCTTGATAATCGGCTAAAAAGTAACGAGCATTGGCCCGGTTGTAAAAAGCTATGGCAAAATTGGGATTGATTTCGATGGCATGATTGAAGTTAGCAATTCCACTGCGATAATCTTTGAGTTGACCACTTAAAATCAGCCCTAGATTATGGTAAGCTTCGGCATAGTTAGGATTTAACTTGATTGCTTGGGTGTAAGCTGCGATCGCGGCTTGATAGTCTCCTTGCAAATTGTGGTTTAATCCTTGATTGAAAAAATCTTCAGCATTCATATAATTTTTTTGGTTTGTGACATTCCCTAGCCTAAAGCATTGGGATTCTTAATGATATGTTTTCAAAATAATTCCAACTACTATTATGCTTGTTAACCCTACAAACCAGTTTTATTTATTTTAAATTAGATACTTTTGAACAATTTGTAAACTATTTGGTATTTAAATTATAACTATCTGTTCTTTCTCAAATTTTATATTTCATTATCTTCTGTAATGATTAAATAGTAGTGAAATGTCAACTATTTAAAGCGTGTTTGGGTCAATTCCTTGCTGTTGTAATCTTGCTAACAGATTTTGCAATTGTTCTTCAGATGTTGAGTATCTGTTACCATACTCATCATACCAATATAACCATTCCCGTATTCTTCCTTGATAAGTACCTTGTTCCCTTCCAATACCTAAACCAATTTCTGGCATCCAAATTTTATCCCCTAATTGTAAAATATATTTACCTTCAAATAAGCGATAAACTTCTAAGCGTTGACGCTTCCGCCGGAGGCGAGTTGGTGCATAAATTACATAATACAAAATGCCTAATTCAGCATAATCAATTTTTTTCTGTTCGTATTCGCCGTTGTAAGTTTGAGAAACAACTTCTAATACTAAAATTGGTGGAATGCCTTCTTCTTCCCACAAAACATAACTAGAACGTCCATTTTCTCCAACAAAACGTTCTACACCTAAACTCAAGAAACCATCAGGAACTATAGCTCCAGTACTTGGTGTATGATAAATACCCATATTAATACCGAAAAACCAGTCATCGCGGTTTTGCCAAATCGAGGCTAAGATGGCTAACAATAAGTTAGGAATTAATATTTGGAGTTCATTATCCACGGGAGTATCATCTGAGTCTGGTAATTCTGCCGATGAAGGTAGGCAGTCTAACGGATTGTAGTTGAACATAACTAGTCCTCAATCCTCAATATCTAAATTTCAACTTATTTTCCCATAATTTAACGATAGCTCAGGTTGCACAATTGAAACGAATTTTACAAGGGGAGAAGGTCTACTGTAAACCTACAAACTTTCAAATAAATCGACCTCTTGGATAAATCATAAATAAGAACCCCACCCCGACAAAGCTATGCTTTGTCTTCCTTCCCCTTGTTAAGGTGAGGGGAGTTAAAGACTTTTACAAGATATATAATGATTAACAATAACTTTTACGAAGTCGGGTATTTGCGGCTTGCAATACTTAAAAATAAGTCAGGATTTCTATATCTTGGATAATGGGAAAGTAGACATAGATAACCTGTAGTCTATGTTTTTAGACTTCGTTTGTAGAATTTCAAACTTCCAGTCTGAATAATAATCAGGCAACTCATAGCCAACACTCTTAACATGAGCCAACATCAACTCATCTCGATGATGCCAAACGTCAAATATTTTTTCCCTGCCATCATATAGCGTTTCTAAATCGATTTGATAAAACTCATTTACGCGCTTCAGCTTCAAACCCAATAAATTTAATAGTCGGCTAAGTATTTTTATTGCTGAAACCTGGTCTTTTTCTCCAACTAAATTAATACCAAGCACTCTTTTAATATGTTTACTATGCTGAAAAGCAATATTTTTTAGCAATATCAAATCTGGATCATTATCATTAAATTCGCGTTTTTCTTCAAGAAACTGAAGCATTCCTAAAACTTTCATAGCTTCAACCTTGAGCGTATAAGTTTTTAAATCTGGGAGAAAAACTTTTCCTTCGCCCCAAAATAATTGTTGATGCCACTCTTGCTCGTCTTTCACATGAAAATACTCGCTTTCATGAGTTAAATAATAGTGAATTAACAATTGACGATAATATCCTTGTTCATCCTGTAATTTCAGCCAAGGAGTAATTTCTACACCATATCTTTGTCTAAGAATATATTTGTTAATTTGGTTGCGTTCTCCATCTATTAGGGAATGCTTAACTAACATCTGCTTATATTCTATATAATCGATGTCTTTAGCATTAGCTACAGCAGTTGCTACCGATAGTTGATTTTGCTGCTTAATTTCTTTTATTTTACGTTTAATTTCTTTAGCTTTTTGACGACTTTGTACCCAATCTTTTTGAACTTTAACAATTTCTAAAATTAACCGTTTACGGGTAGCTAAATCATCAGCATCAGTTGCCAAAAACGCCAGGCGTAAATCTCGAATAATATTATTGTGAACAGCATTACTCCGCATCTGAATTTGATGCCCATCAGCAATCAAACCATCTTGCATCGATTGACGGTAGAGGCGGATAGAAGCATTTACCCGTGCAGATAACTTAGCCCAAGTTCGCAAATGAATAGGGTCATGAACTAAAGGTAAATCCACATCTATTTTATGTATTGGACTAAGCAAAGCTAAGTTTTCTTTTTGATTTTCCTGATACCAATCAGATAGCAAGCGATAATTTGTACTACCACTACCAATTAAGCCAATACCTTGTTTAGCGCACCAGACAACACGCGGC
Source organism: Nostoc sp. (assembly GCF_036917535.1). Classification (GTDB taxonomy): domain Bacteria; phylum Cyanobacteriota; class Cyanobacteriia; order Cyanobacteriales; family Nostocaceae; genus Nostoc. Next base: position 85,913 of record NZ_JBALDA010000107.1, on the reverse strand, counting down.
ACATCATCCCGCACTCTTGCTAATGCTTGTCTTGCTTCCGAGTCAGGAATCACCCCTTGAAAAATGCCATAAACTCGGTCAAAGTGTTGGACATCAATACTAATTCCCGTACCAAGGCTAGGGGTAACAAAAACGCCGTCATACTCAGAGATTTTTTCATTGATAGCTGCGATAAAATCAACCGCTTCGTGACCAGGTGTGTTTATAGTGTGGCTACTAACTACTAAGGTTTTGGGAAATTGTCGTCGTAATTTTTGTAAGCGTTCTTTAAGATAACGTTCGATTGTTTCACAACTGTAACGCCCAGCACGACTATCGGTAGTAACATAACATTTACGTCCAGCAAGTAAATCTAATTCCAGTTGGTGAATTAGCGGTGTTGGATTCGGCGAATCATAAAAAGTTACGTCCCAACCATGCTGAGGTTTCCACTGGTTAAGAACTACCCAAGGTGTTAATTTTATTCCTGCCAATCCCTGTAAATATTCAAGTGATACATCTGATAAATCAGCATCTTGGGCAATTACTAACCCCCCAGTTGTTAAAACTGTAGAAATTAGTTGCTGGAATAATTTTAATATTTTTACACGCTTTTGTTTACAAGTATTACTATTTAATAGATGCCACAAAGATTGCTCCACCTCATCCAAAATTACTATTGCTCCTCGCCAATTTTCCGGGTTGAGTTTCCAAATCGAATCAACGCACAATCCAAGGGACTGCTGAGGAGAGAGTGAGCGGAGAATGGGAGGAGCAGGAGTAAGTCTTTTATCAATCTTTTTCTCCGTATCTTTTTTATATGTTCCCCATTGAATCCCAATCTTTTCACACAAAAATCTTCCTAGTAAGATTCTGTGAGTAATTAATAAAATGGGTTGATTTTTAATTTTTGCTTGCTTAACAACAGCTTGCAGTGCTGTAGTTTTACCTGTTCCTTTTGCTGATTTGACTCCTACTAATCCACAACTGGGGAAAGGTATTTCACTTATATAAGGGCGATTGAAAGTGAGTGCAGCAGGAATAGTTAACTCAGTGTGGGGTTTGGTTTGAGCAAGATAAATTTCTAAATCAACACTTTGACGATAAGTTTTATCAAAACTACTTGCACCTTTTGCAACGATAAATTCATCAACTCCTTTTTCTATTCCTGGAAGTTCGATAATTTTAACAGTGCATTTTTCTTGTTGGAATAAACAACCAAGTTGAGAAATAGCATTATTTACAGCAGCAATTGTTTTAGGTTGAGTTTCAAAATCAAAGCAAATATAAAAGTTACGCTTTGTAATTGCAAACGCTGCTAAGTCAGGAACTAGCTGACGACGGGTAACTTTGCCAAATTCATCTTTAACAACTCGATAACCACTGGTAATTCCAGGAATGGCAATAGCTGCATATCCTTGTGTCAACAGTGTGGCTGCTTTCTTCACACCCTCGCAGAGAATGAGGGGAATGTTCTGTTGCATCACCCATTGCCAAAAGCCTTCAGCTTCACCATCAGCAGTAATGGTAATATTGTCAGGCATGACCAGATTGTAACGTCCAGCGACTTGCTGCCATACTTGCAGCGTTACCCGTAAACAAAACACCCGCGTTGGCGTGCTGGGAGGATGCTCGTATTTGATGGACTTACCATTGTGATTCTGTCGCGGTTGGTTTGGCTTAAAGCATCCCCATTCCATCATTTGCCAATTATTTAAAGGGTCTAGCCCCGAACACCACCAACCACCTTCAGTAATATGAGCATAACGCTGCAACCATTCAGCTTTCACCATTCCGGTATTGGTGCGGGGGAGTAGCTCAGAAATCAATAGGTACTCAAAAGCTGTTACGCCTTGGAGTGACCTAAAATTGAGTTGCACTAGGTGTAAGTCTATACCACTACTCTTGACTAGTTCTTCAAGATGTTGGGGGTGTAAATAGTGCAGATGCATAGGGAAAGGCTCAAAGGGAAAGTCAATGAGATTAAAACATTAACATGCATCTGCTTTTTTTATTTAAGAGAGATTGCGAAGCTTTTGTGTTGCTTTTCTGACTTCGTTATGGGAGACACATCGGTTAAGACTCTAGTGGGTTATTCTGCCTATTAGATCCCCGAAGTAATAATTTTGTATTGTGATATTTATTCGCAATTAATTTTTATTTATCAGTAAATTTCTACGTTAAGGAATGCGATCGCTATAGGGTAACATCTTGCAAGACAAGCTCTGTCAAGAATCGTAGACGCGCACTGGCTTGTAGCTATGTGCTATTTCAGTAATGATATCGAGCTTGAAGAAAATCAATTCGGTCATCACCTACTAGATAAACAATCCGGTGTTCTTGAGTAAGTCGCCGCGACCAAGCATCTGAATCTAAATATTTCAATGGTTCAGGTTTTCCAATATCTGTAAAAGGATCTCGCATAATCGCTTCAACCAAGTTAAAAGCGCGAAGCACAGTTTTGCGGTTTGTCTCTATCCAATATGCGAGGTCTTCCCGAAATTCTGGATGAAATACAGCATCTCGAACTTTATTTTCTTGGGGTTGGGTTTCATCCTTCTTTTTCTTCGTCAACACTCAACTCCTGACGTAGTTCGTTAATATTTTGAGGTTTTAAAGTTCTAGCTTTTGCTCTTTCCAAAGCAGTTAATAGACGGACTGCATTTTTAGGTGAACGAAGTAAATGAGATGTTTCTAGTAAACTATCTAGTTCATCAACAGCAATTAGGGCGACACTTTCGCCTTCTTGTCAATTAATAATTACCACTTCTCTATCTGCAACTACTTTAGCGCAGAGTTCGGCTAGGTTGTTATGAGCATCAGTCAAGTTTGTCTGGTTGGACATGGTGGGAGATTTCCTAATGCTGTAGGCTTTATAGTAAATAATAGCTTGATTGGTTGGACAATTGTATATTAGCTAAAATTAGTATTGATAAGTGCCTTAAACTTATAACTGGAGTTTAGACTAAAAGCGATATAAGAGAACGCAAATCAAATAAAATTACAGATTAAAAATATTATCTTGTCAGTCTCAAAACATCCACGACTTTTGATAATTATGTAATATGTATGTGTGAAATATAAGTACAATAATGATAATCGTTAAAAAGGTGGGAGAGAAACGAGCGTTGCTCGTTTCTCTCCCACCCCCCGCATTTGATTATCATTATCTTGAGTCTGGGACTAGATGGAGAACGATCAAGAAAAAAGGGGTGTCTGATTGAATACAGTCCCCCTTTTGGCAGAAGGTGAGAAAAGAACTACCATTACTCACCTACCAACATGAAAAATGCCAGACTTGAAGAGTTTCGTCAAGTAGCCTACAAATATTTAGGTAGAGCCAAAGACGCGACCTTTGAATTAACAGATGCCATATTGCTGACCCGAAATATTTATTGCCTAGCAGACTTATCCTTATCACCAGTGTTTAGACGCAAGTGGCCGAGCATCTATGAGGCATTACAAAATAGCAGACCACAGCGACAGAAATTGATGCAGTTATATATAAAACAGATACCAATAGGGAAAAGACCTCTATTGGCAGGCGACCATACTAACTGGTCACGCCCAGATGCAGTCAAACTACAAGAAAGAACTTATGAACATAGTGGCACATCCATAGCGGGAAATAAACCAATAACCGTGGGACAGGGATATAGCACAATTGCCTGGATACCAGAAACTGAAGGAAGTTGGGCATTACCTTTAAGACATGAACGAATCACAAGTGCGGAAAGTCCGATGGGGAAAGCAATTTGGCAATTAAAACAGGTATGTAAATATTTACCCTCCAGACCGATTTCCGTTTGGGATAGTGAATACGGTTGTGCGCCTTTTTTGTTAAAAACTGCCAATATTCCGGTGGATATTCTCGTTCGGTTGCGCTCAAATTTATGTTTATGGGGTGAACCTGAAGCTTATTCTGGGAAGGGGCGACCCAAAAAGCATGGTGATAAATTTAAACTCAATGAACCCATAACATGGAGTGAAGCGACATCTATCTTAGAAGTCAATGACCCAAAATTAGGACGTGTGCGTGTTAGCTTATGGAAAGATTTACACTTCCGTAAAGCGCCTACACTACCCATATTACTGCTCAGGGTTGAACGTCTCGACGCGCAAGGTAACATGAGAGTGTTCAAACCTTTGTGGTTGGCTTGGGTAGGAGAACAAATGCCACCCCTAGAGGAAGTTTGGTGTCTTTACTTGCGTCGCTTTACAATTGATCATTGGTATCGCTTTTTAAAGCAACGTCTACATTGGACTGTGCCAAATTTAAGCACTCCCAAGCAATGTGAGTGCTGGAGTGATTTGATGCCTCTTATGACTTGGGAGTTATGGTTAGCTCGTGATATTGTTACTGACAATCCTCTACCTTGGCAGAAGTCTCAGGGTAATTTGACTCCTGGAAGAGTTGCTCAAGCTATGGGTGGAGTTTTCGCGGTGATTGGCACTCCTGCTGTTGCACCCAAATCTCGCGGAAAGTCCCCTGGTTGGGAACCCGGCAAAAAGCGTCACCGTAAAAACCGATGTCCCATTGTTAAAAAAACAGTAACACCACCACCTAAAGAACCATCAATTGCTGTTTAATACTCAAGATTATTCATAATTTCACTATGTCTCTGATTAACTCAGCCCTGCTGGGTCTTTTTGTATGGCTTAGTCTAAACTCCAGTTGATTTACTTTATAAATCATCTCTTAGTCCATGATATTTAATGTACTTAATTGACGTGCTTTTATAACATTGTTTAAATCATGAAAAATCTCTTTTTCCATCAATATTTTTATACTTGAGAGCTTTTCAAAAACTTTTTCATGGGTAGCGAGAGGATAAAAACCTAATATTAAATTGATTATATTAGTGCGCTTGTCAGGGGAAATGTCTATTTCCAGGTAGATGATAGAAAAAAACTTCTCAGCAATTTTAGATGTTAATTCTGCTAGGGTTCCTGTTTGATTATTTATAATAACTTCATATCCAATCATGCAATTAACATTTGTAACTATGGATTGACTACCATAAAACTCTAGTAGATACTCCTTTAAAAACTCTCCTTCACTAAAGTATTCGTTGGTTTTTTTGTTTTTTTGTTTTCCTGCCTTAGTTTCAGCCTTTATTCTTTCCTGATAAAAAATATAATTTTCTCTTGCTTTTGTACTTAAAAGGAATAATAACTTTTCTAACTTATTGTATTCATTATAATTTACAATACTCTTAATATTTATTTCTTGCAAAGAATTAAACAGTTCAATTAAATTGTGTCGTTTCTGTGTTTTTTTATTTTTGATTTCTTCTGGTATATGTACAATGAGTTGGATCACATTACTATCTTCTTTTGATTTTGCTTGAAAAATATTGACTCCAAAATTAGCTAGCTTATTAGCTATCTCAGCTATAGTTCCATTTAAATTTGATAATACTGTTATTTCTAATTGAACTAATGGAACACATTGTAGCTCTGACTCTAGAGGAGACTTTTTTTTGATCTCTAAGTATCCATTGGCAATTTTAGATAAAAGCTTGCTAATACTTGGCTTTCCATGATACTCACATTTATTTTCCTCTGCTAATTGTTTCAATTTTTGCTCGACATGTTCAGACATTCGTATTCGCTTTACTTGAGTTGCACTTGTCATTTTTAAAATTAATACTTCAAATCTTTACTACCTTAGCTTTTGTGTACCACACTTTTGCCATAAAGTACCACACTTTTTTAAATAAATTAAAAATTATAATTATTTTTTCCGGCTTTAGACCACAGAAGTGTGTTAATCTTTTCTTACTCCCTCTAAACCCCTAAGTCTATAGGGAATTAGTAGAAGGCGCTATGCAAAATAGCAAAGTTATAAGCAATCTTTGGAAAAAAGCTGCTGTAATTGGGGGTAAATGAGCAACAGTACAGAAAGTTACGCTAAGACTGAAAGTCTTACTGGACAAGCTGCAAATCATTTTTTTGCACCTCAATCATTGTGTCCAGCGCCCTGTTCAAAATACCAAATAACCTATACCTCGGTGGATACCCTTCCAGGAGCAAATGCTGCGGGGCTGCCACTTTAAGCGGATTGAAACACAATAAAAATTAAAATATTTTTAGTTGCAAATAATCCTGGCTGAAACGGATGATTGCAGGTTTGAACGATTAGGATTACAGGTTGCTACACGTATATATATTTTTTTAGATAATAATATTTATGTAGCATCACTGAATATGACAGTTCTAAACTGACTTCAAAAATGAAGTTAATAGAATAGTCACATTTTAACCAGTTTAGATACTTAAAATAAATTCCGCAATTTCAAGGACAAAGTAAAAAAAGTAACCGTTCACGGGGGTGAGCAAAAAATGTCCGACATAAGATCATACGGAATCAGTATGAAAACAAATCTAGGTTTGATTTTTAACGGATAATTCTGAGTAGTCAAAAGTCCTACATTGGTCTGCAAATTGTCTTTTAGATATTTGAAGTAAGATTAATCCCGATCATAAATCATCCCAGAGCATTGCACCGCAAAAGCTTTAGCTTTTATACGAATGATCTACCCTCTCCCCCCGCAAACAGTTACAAAAAAATACACAAAACTGGAAATTGCTGCTGTGTTATTTCTATCTATTGATAGGTCACATTTTTAAATTTACTGGTACTGATTGATTGTGATTGCATTTTGAGGAGATAGAGCAAGCGCAGGGATTAATTTAGTTCTCTAACTATTGATGTGATGGATTACAAATCATTATTGTTTTGGTAATGGCGATAATTACTCTTCAAAAGTTAGATGAATTTTATACATCGGTAATAGTTAACTATTCAATAAATCAATTCCCAGAAACATTGTTATTCATTAATAATGTGACGAATTTAACAATACTTCAAATCAACAAAAAAATGATTCACCAACCACATGACCCTGAAGTTTTGCAGGTGATGCAATCTCAAGCGCTTTCTGCTCATATCAAATATCGTCTCTATATATTAAAACCACAACCAAACGTGTCTCGCGAGGATGTACTGCACTACGTGATTTTGTCTTTCATTGAAGCAATAGAATCGGGTAGGGAAGTCAGGAATCCAGTTGCATACTGTAAACGTATTGCCGAACGCTATATCATAAAACAGTATGATCTCTGCCGCCAAAGCATCTTGGTAGAGTCCGGTACGCTCGAATTTCTGGAGAATATTCGTTACCAAAAGCCTTCTTCAGCATTCGATACAGACGATATAGTATATCTCAATTCCCAAATTGCGCGGCTAAAAGATTGCGAGCGCCAAATTATTCAGTGGCGATTTTTCGAGAATTTCTCGTGGAGCCAAATCGCTGTCCTCCTTTCTAGTTCAACCAAAGTTGTCAGCGAACAAACTGCCCGTCAAAGGGGAAAACGCGCTCTCGACGCATTACGCTCTTTATATGTAAATGACTCGCCAAGTTATTGATAGCAATTTTGCTTTTGTAAGGTGCGATTTGAAATTACCGTTCCCATAACACCGCCGACGCATTAAACCCAAGCAAAAGCTATAGGACTCCTATTTGATTTTTGAACAAGATTCAGTACACATCTACCTTCTTTTTTGTTCCCTGTTCCCTACCTACGCAGATAATTTCAGGAATCAAATCGGATTACTATATTACATTTATATTATCATTTTATAGTATAAATGTACTAAATGTCAAATGAGCAACCACTAGGTTAATTGGTACGTTCTAATTTCGCGAAATGAATGGTTTTGGTCATAGTGCGGGTAGTGCAGCCCACTACTTATTTAATATAAATTGTGCTTTTATAATTAGCTCTGATTCGTGACAAGTTAAGGTTTTTTAGGTTTTGTCAAGAGCCAGTATAAAGAAATTAAAAAAGCTGGGAAACTAGTGTTAGTGCATCATCTCGCCCAAAGCAATGCCAGCCAAAAAACCGCTCCCTGCCGACCATGTTCGTCATCGTCATACGCCGCAAGCGGATAATGAAGCTGTTTCCCCGAACATTTAAAAAACTTGCTAAGTCCAGCCATATACGCTCAAAGTGCGTATTATCGCAGCCTGGGACTACGCGAGCACATACTCAATCTGTCATTAATGGTTGCGGCAATGTTGACTGTGATTTGGCGGCAAGTACCATCGGTAGGTTCCTTCTTCTCACTCATCAACCTTGCGTAGCGCATAACCGCCTAATTTTTACACAGCTTTTTAAGATATTTTGATTTAGCGGATTATCCGATTGTTCGATTGTCCTATTTCGGCAGTATGATTGTGGTGTTGCACGTTGCAACAGCAAAACGCAATCGCTCAATCCGGTATTGAAACAACGTTAAATCAAAGGTTTCAAACATCTGCGTCACATATCTTTACAACGAATCACACTTTTGCGGGTATTTCGGCGGCCACCCTATAACCTAATCTTTCGTATGTTTGCGATTATAGCCTCATTGGTGACAGGTTAAGGCAAAATTAGTTTTGTCAATAATAATTACGCTATAAATCACCTGCTTAATAAAGTAAAAAATTAAGCTTTGTACTAGGTTTTGAGGGTAAGAATAAATGATGCTTTTAAATTTAACGCGATCGCTAGCTTAAAAATTGTGTTTTCTACCCCAATTTTCCCAGAATTTTAAGCACTATTGCTTATTGACAAATTATTCATGACCTTAACTTGTCACTGATGTTATAGCTCTAATGCTTACATAGAGAGCATTTACAGATATTAGTTCAAGGAAGATAAGACACGGAAATAGATTCAGTTTTATAATAACTTAACACTTTTTTTTTTTTTTAATGTCACGTCTCGATTGTTCGAGGCACAACTATATACGAATAAGACATTGTACTTCTTTGCTAAAATGATGAATTGTCATCAATTAAAACCTAAGTTGTTAGTAACCGTTCACGAGGAGATCAAAAAAATGTTCGATATGAAATCAGACGGAAACAGTACGAAAAAAAGTCTAGATTTGATTTTTTTTGGTTATTTTTGACTAGTCAAAAGTGCTACACTGTTCTGCCAATTGTGTTTCAGACATTTTAGGACTATTAGCACAGACCAGAAATTCACCCAAACCCTGCTAAATAAGAGCTTTAGCGTTTAGGAGAATGATCTACCCCCCGTAAAAGGTTACATTTGTTATTAATGGGAAAAAGAATGAAATACGTTCCTAACATACCGGAAAGAAGAATTTTGCACTGTTCAAATCATTTAGTTGAAGAATATCGGAAGTTAGTTGTAATTCCGTCTCCTTCTGATGATGAACTCAATCAAATTGATCATATTTTAGAACTTGCAATATACGATGACGAATTAAATGATTTAATCAACGAAATAGACCAAGAACTGGAAGACAGTGTGATTCCGGCATCAACAATTTCAAAATTAGAAGTCACTGATATTAGTAATGCTTTAGGTGAAGCTCAACGCGATTTTTCATCACAAAATAATAATTTTGTAATGCATTACAATGCATCTCAGACAAGTCAAGATGCTCATCTACTATCTAAAAAAAAACTATTAGGAGATAGCCAAGCTTTTATTAGCTCAAGGAAAAAGTTCTTGGTAGGTGGATTGCTTTTGTTGATGATTGAATTAGTTTCTTCTTGTTATCAAATCACCTTCCCAAATGCTATGGTTCCGGTAAATGATAGAATAGGCAATTCAATTAGACAATCAAATAAGGGAGCAAATAATTTAACCCACCAAGGAATTGCACTATTTAGCCTCATAAATGACTCTAATGAGAAGTTAGTTAGAAGTTATAACAATTCTAATGAGACTTTTCTTTTCACTAACAAGCATCATGATAATAAACATAATGCAAATGAAACAAATCAAGAATTTAAAAATAAATTCACTAACCCGGAATTACAAAAGACTTATGATTCACTAAACCTATTAAAGATTAGGATTAGTGATATTTTACAACCTTCACAAAGAATAGGCTTAAGCAGAAAAGCTGAACAAATACAATCGAAAGCCGAATCTAAACAAATAGAAGCTCAATCTAAACAAATGGAAGCTGAATCTAAACAAATAAAAGCTGAATTAAAAAATTATAATGATTTAGCACTTCACTGGCGTACACAAGCACAAAGATATCTTAAAGAATCTGAACAATGGTTAAATTTAGCTCAAAATTCAGTAGATATAGTCAAACAACTATAGTAATGGGTTTTGTAATGGAGTAGAAAACTTTTACTCTTTATTTATGTGACTAACAAAGCTGCGATGGCGAGTAGTCAAGAGGTATAGGACATAAGTAGTCAGACATAATTATTTTCAAAAACTATTGTCGTAGGGTAATAGTTTAGATTTGGATTGCATGTAATTTTGACTAATTACTTTTGCTCAGATTCTTACTTTTGTTATAATTATACTTCAGCCCAAATCTACTAGGCATAGAGTTAGGTCGAGGGGGAGATAATACTCCTCATCGATTTAACTCAACCTCTATTTTCGGCATAGTCATTTTTTACTCATCGCAATCGCAATCCGTCTTAAATATGATATTTTAATTGGGAAATTGACTGCGATCGCGCACCCTACAGTTACCTAGTTCTCATCCTCCTTATCTTCATTCTTGTCTTTATCTTTCTTCTTCAGTCCCAATATCAAAGGGGTTGCAGCAGTAATCAGCACTGGGATTAAAGCCAAGTAATCGTAGGTTGTTAATGGTTTCCCGACTTGGGGAGTAGGAATATTAGATGCTGGTGGAACAGCAATGTAACTTCCAGAGGAGATTTCTTGAGAATTGTTTGTTAACATAGAGATATCTTTGAATTTGATATTTCTGCCTTCACTGAGTGCATCAGTAAGTGCAGGTAAATAATTGACCCAGCAGTGAGTGCAAATCATTGTTGGGTTATTCTATTAGTCGCTTTTTCAAGCTTCAATAATTTAGTACTAATTCCGACTCAACCGTGACCGTATTGCGAGCGCCAGGGATAAAATTGTATCAATTGAAGTCTCTGAAATTTAAGGGCTTCAAACCCTATGAAAAGCGGAACTACGTAAACTTTTATATTTTTGGAAAGACAACAACTAAAAACCAGTTACAACAAGATTTTTAGCGGATTGACATAAGGTGACAGCTTCTCTAGCCTTATACCAGTTTAGTAAGAGTGCTAATTTCCCCCAGAACTAACCCCTTACTACAACCAAAGGGGAGAGTAAAGAGTATTAACTGCGCTCGCGTCCTGATCTCTGTTGTTTGCGATAGTCCCAAGGGCGTTGATAGTTCCCAGACCATACGCCTTTGTGTGCAGATTTGGCGATCTCGCCTCTGCCTTCTCTAAAGCATTGTGATTGGGGCATTTACTACTGGACTTTAGACTAAAACAGAGCGATCAATAAATAATGGGACTGCAAAAAGTGAAGGGATGCCTGTAAGAACAAGCACCCCAGTAACGGAAGATGAAAGAAGCACTACCAACCTTCATCAGCCGCTATGGATGTTTTTGCACAATTGAAAGAGTTCCGTCAAGCAGCATACAAATGTTTATGCCGGGCAAAGGATGCAACTTTTGAATTGATAGATGCAATATTGTTAACACGCAATGCGTATAGCCTGGCAGATTTATCAATGTGTCCGGTATTTCGCCGTCAATGGTCAAGTATCTATGAAGCAATACAGGATACCAGACCGCAGCGTCACAAGTTGATGGAACTGTATAGTCGAAAAATACCAAAAATGGGACGCGTCATTTTAGCAGGAGACCATACAGTATGGTCAAGACCAGATGCTTACACTCTTAAAGAAAGAACTTATGAGCATTATACCCAAGGCGGAAGAGGAGGTCGCCCCATCACCCCGGGATACGGATACAGTACCATCGCTTGGATACCAGAAACTGAAGGCAGTTGGGCATTACCATTGAGGCATGAACGAATTACAAGCTGGGAAAATCCGATAGATAAAGCTGTATGGCAACTAAAACAGCTGTGTCAGCATCTACCTTCACGACCAATTACATTATGGGATATCGAATATGGATGTGCGCCATTTGTGACCAAAACAGCGAACATCAACGCTGATAAACTGATGCGCTTACGTTCCAACTTATGTTTATGGGGAGAACCGCCACAATATTCAGGCAGAGGAAAACCGCGAATACACGGTGATAAGTTTAAGCTAAATGATGCCAGTACTTGGTCAGAACCAACCGAAATAATTGAACAAGAAAATGCCAAACTAGGTAGAGTCAGGATTCGGCTGTGGGCAAGAAAGCATTTTCGGCTGTCTTCACACCACCCGATGTCAATTATACTGGTTGAGAGATTACTTGAGGATGGCTGCCCACGAGTCAATAAACCGATGTGGTTGGCCTTTGTGGGTGAAGAAATGCCACCCCTGTCTGAACTGTGGAAACTCTATTTACGACGCTTTGCGGTTGACCACTAATATCGTTTTGTTAAACAGCGCTTGCATTGGACTTTACCAAAGCTATCTACTCCAGCTCAATGTGACCGATGGAGTGATCTCATGCCAATGATGACTTGGGAGTTATGGCTGGCTCGTGATATTGTCAATGACAATCCGCTCCCGTGGCAAAAACAGATGACTCTGATGACCCCTGGACGCGTTGCACAAGCTATGCCTGGGATTTTAGTCAGAGTTTCTACTCCTGCCCAACCGCCAAAACCACGAGGTAAATCTCCAGGTTGGAAGACTGGGCAGCCCCGGCAACGTAGAATTCGCTATCCAATCGTCAAATAACGGACTACTCCTTCACGTAAAACTGAGCAGAAATCCGCTTGATTTCTAATTTTTTCAATTTTTGTTTTTGCTTTTTCTCAACTCAGCTTCCCTGAGTCATTTTGTGCTTTTTAGTCTAAAGTCCAGTTCTAAGTATCTAGTCTATTTGCTATTCTAAAAAGACTTTATCTCAACTGAGGAAGGATGAAAATGCGTAGGCGTAGCCCGCCGTAGGCATCGCACCTGTCTTCTTCCTTCGTAGTTTGTTCCTCTTAAAAAACAAAAACCAGTGACACAAAACTCTAAAACAGGCGCAGCATTTATTGCAGGCGGAACCATCGCAGGTGCTGGTGTTTTTGCAACGGTAGGCGGGATGGGACTAGCAGGCGGATTTGGTGCAGTTGGCATTGGTGCAACTCCTGTAGTAGCTGCTGGCGCTGTGGCTGGTGCAGCTGCTTATGGTGCAATTAATGCGATCGCACAGAAAGATGCTGCTGCGATCGCCACAATGGGAATTGGTGCAGTCGGCGGTATGGGTTTAGTCGCACCGAAAGTAGGACTGGCATTTGGGATTGGTGCAGTCCCGATGGCGGGAATTGGTGCAGTGGTGGGACTCGCCACTTATGGTATTGCTAAACTTTTAGACGAATCTGGAATTAGCGAAACTCCAGCACAGCTTTTTGAGCGGATGGAAGAGAAAGTTTTGCAGATGAACTACTATTCTGAAGCAGTGATGGAATTAGAAGCATTTTTATCTGGTGAGGAGCTCAACCAAAAATTTGCTGTTTTAGAAATCGAAGATGAGTTACAAGCACTTAAGGCAGAATTCAAGAAAAAATCAGAATTTGTTACGCCTAAACCTTCTACTCCCCATATTGAACTAGAAATAATATCTCTGACAACCCAGCTAGCTGAAACCTGGAGATGTGGACGCACACTCAAAGGACACTTAGCGGCAGTTAATGTGATCGCAATCAGTCCTGATGGTACTACCTTAGTCAGTGGCAGTGATGACAGACAAGTTAATTTGTGGAACTTGAAAACGGGAAAATGGCTGTATACATTCTCTGGACAAGCAGAGGCAGTTTTATCTGTTGCGATCAGTCCTGATGGACAGCAGATTGCAAGTGGTAGTGTTGATCGCAAAATCAGCAGTTGGCAGATGGACACAAAAAAATTTCTCCACACATTCTTTTATTTAAACTCTAGTTATAGTCATAATGGTTTTGTTAACTCAGTAGCCTACAGTCCTGATGGGGCAATTCTTACTAGTGGTGCTGCTGATAAGACAATTAGAATTTGGGGACGCTACACGGGAACAGTAAAACGCACCTTAAATGGACACTCAGATGCAGTTTTGTCTGTCACCATCAGTCCCGATGGTAAAATTCTTGCAAGTGGTAGCGCTGATCGAACTATTAGCCTGTGAGATCTCAAAACTTGGCAACAGCGCTACATTCTTACTGAACATTTGGGTGCAGTGAATACAGTTGCTATCAGTCTTAACAGTCAAACTCTTATTAGTGGTAGCACAGACGCCACAATTAAGGTGTGGAATCTCCAAACTGGAGAATTACTTTCCACTCTAACTGGACACTCGGCGGCAGTTTTGTCTGTTGCCATCAGCCCTGATGGAAAAACCCTCGCCAGTGCCAGCCGAGACGGTACAATCAAACTTTGGAACCTCCACACAGGGGAACTACTACAAAATCTTTCTGGGTGTAATCCCGTTGCTTTCAGTCCTGATGGCAAGACGCTAATAAGTGGCGGTAATGGCGGAAGCATCAAAATTTGGAGTCAATTTACTCTCGACTCTGGATTATCTGGGGAATGGTGGGAAGTCTTGGGCGTAAATCAGAGCGATCGCCCCAATGTTGTTAAACTTGCCTACTGCCGATTAGCAAGATTGTATCATCCTGATGTTAATAGTTCTGTGAGCGCAAAAGCCTCTATGCAAGCAATTAATCAAGCTTATAAAGAATTCAAGAAGCAGATAATATGAAATTAGCAGTTGATCGGTGCTAATCAAAACATGAACAATCATTGAGTAAATAATTTTGCCCTGTTTCATCTGTCAGCAGGGTAAGATATTAACCCTTGAGGAGTATTGACATATTAAGAATTTTGAAAATTAATCTTGCATCTTATGAAAAAACGTTATAAATTATTAGATAATAGGGGAATAATCTAACTTAATTAGTGTCAAAAACTAATCCTGCTTAAGTAAATACACTGCAATCAGTTTTAACTTCACACAACTACCAAACAGCACTGAAGATATGTTTTTGTTTGGTAAAGCAAAGATTCTGGACAGACAACGGAACAAGAAATAATCTAAAAATATATCTTATGTGACTGTTTTTAGGAATTATCTTACTACTTGCGGTGGAGAACAACTATAATTCACCAAAATAGTAATAGATAGCAAGCAATTAACTAACAATAAAGTTATCTAAATGTCAGCAACTTTATTAGTTAATTAATTGTTTTTTACCCAATTATCTTTGCTATTCAAAGAATCGTTTTTGTTATGCTGAGAATAGCAAAAAGAATAAATGAAGACACCTCTAGCACAAATTCACAATCCTTATGGAGTTATTCTGGCAATGCACCTAAACGAATTGGAAACTACTGAGAATTTAAAAGAAGTGGAAGAAGCATGGTTAGCACTAGAAAAATCAATTCTCTATTATCAAGGTCGCCCTGTTGGGACAGTAGCCGCTTATGATGCCTCTGTAGAGGCACTGAATTACGATCAGTGCTTTGTCCGAGATTTTGTTTCTTCTGCTCTAATTTTTCTGATCAAAGGTAGAACCGATATTGTTCGTAATTTCTTAGAAGAAACCTTAAAGTTACAGCCTAAAGAAAAGGCATTAGATGCCTATAAGCCAGGACGAGGATTAATACCAGCTAGCTTTAAAGTGGTATCAGACAATGGGCAAGAATATTTAGAAGCAGACTTTGGCGAACATGCGATCGCTAGAGTTACACCTGTAGATTCTTGCTTATGGTGGATTATTTTATTGCGCGCTTATATAATCGCCACAGAAGATTATTCTCTTGCCTATCAACCTGAATTCCAAAATGGTATCAGGTTAATCATGGAAATCTGTTTGGCAAATCGTTTTGATATGTATCCAACGCTGTTGGTTCCAGATGGCGCTTGTATGATTGACCGTCGTATGGGCATTTATGGGCATCCTCTAGAATTACAAGTTCTTTTTTACACGGCATTGCGTGCATCTCGCGAACTGCTAATTTGTCAAGGTAATGCCGATATTGTTGAAGCCATTGATAACCGTTTGCCTCTTTTATGTGGTCATATTCGCCAGCATTATTGGATAGATATTAATCGTCTGAATGCAATTTATCGCTTCAAAAGTGAAGAATATGGCAAGGCTGCTGTTAATCTGTTCAACATATATGTAGATTCTCTTCCCTATTATGAATTAGATAAGTGGCTACCAAAAAAAGGCGGTTATCTAGCAGGTAATGTTGGTCCGTCGCAGCTAGATACTCGCTTCTTTTCACTTGGAAACTTAATGGCAATCATTTCAGACTTAGCCACTGAAGAACAGTCACAAGCGATTATGACTCTCATTGAGGAACGATGGGATGATTTGGTAGGAGATATGCCAATGAAAATTTGTTTCCCAGCTTTGGAACATGAAGAATACAGAATTGTGACTGGATGTGACCCCAAAAATATACCTTGGTCGTATCATAATGCTGGTAGTTGGCCAGTTTTAATGTGGATGTTGGCGGCGGCTGCTGTAAAAACTAATAGAACAAATCTTGCACAAAAGGCGATTGAAACTGCTCAAGGACGACTTAGTACAGATGAATGGCCAGAGTATTACGATGGGAAAAAAGGGAGACTGATTGGGAAACAAGCTAGGAAATATCAAACTTGGACAATAACTGGGTTCTTATTAGCAAAAGAACTGATGGCAAACCCCACTTCTTTACCATTAATCAGCTTTGGAAAATTACCAGCAGAACAGGTTTCTAGAGCGTGTGAGTTTGAAATTGCTAGTTTAGACCCGTATATTTCTTGATAGAGAAGTTAGGAGAGACGCGATTAATCGCGTCTGTACAGGAGTTGGGAGTTAGAATACAAAAGCCTCTTGACTCCTGAATCGTGTTTTCATGACAAACCCCCGTCAATTAGCTTTTATCACCCTACGAAATGTTCATAAGGGGGCTTATGCTGATGTTGCCCTAGATAGAGTGTTGCAAAAAGTCAGTTTGCCTGATAGCGATCGCCGCTTAGTGACAGAATTAGTTTATGGAAGCGTCAGAAGGCAACGCACCCTCGATACTCTCATCGATCAACTCGCTAAAAAGAAATCTGATCAACAACCACAAGACCTTCGTACCATCTTACATCTGGGCTTCTACCAACTGCGTTATCAAGAGCGTATTCCCGCCTCAGCTGCTGTTAACACCACAGTCCAACTCGCTAAAGAAAACGGTTTTTCTGGACTCACAGGTTTTGTTAACGGTCTATTACGCCAGTATCTCAGAAAAGCAGGAGGAGAAAACACTCCCTTATCTCTCCATACTGATCCGTTAGAACTTCCAGAAAACCCTGTGGAACGCTTGGGTATTTTACACAGCTTTCCTGACTGGATTGTTCAAGTTTGGTTAGAACAACTGGGTTTGATTGAGACAGAACAATTGTGTGAATGGATGAACCAATCACCAACAATTGACTTACGCATCAACCCACTTCGCACTTCCATTGAGGAAGTTGAGGCGGCTTTGCAATCAGCTGGTGTTTTGATAAGACGCATTCCTCATTTACCCCAAGCTTTACGATTTATTGGTAATACTGGGTCAATTCAAAAACTACCGGGTTTTAAAGAAGGTTGGTGGACTGTACAAGATGCTAGCGCTCAATTAGTAGGTCATTTGCTCGACCCTCAACCAGGTGAGGTGGTAATTGATGCCTGTGCAGCACCAGGGGGAAAAACAACCCACATTGCTGAGTTAATGGCAGATCGAGGGAAAATTTGGGCTTGCGATCGCACTCCCTCTCGTCTTCGCAAACTCCAAGAAAATTCTCAACGGCTAAATTTACAATCTGTTCAAATTTGCACTGGCGACAGTCGCCACATCAACCAATTTCAAAACACCGCAGACCGTGTATTACTCGATGCTCCATGTTCTGGTTTGGGAACCATGCACCGTCATGCTGATGCGCGTTGGCGACAGACACCAGCATCTGTCCGGGAACTTTCGGTGCTGCAACGAGAGTTATTAACACATACATCAACTTTTGTCAAACCTGGTGGTGTACTAGTTTATGCCACCTGTACATTGCATCCAGCGGAAAATGAAGAAGTAATTTCGGCGTTTTTAGCTGAGTCACCTGATTGGCAAATTGAATTTCCCAGTGGCGTTGAGTTACCTGATTCTACCGATAGTACACCTCAAGGTTGGTTTAAACTTTGGCCCCATCGACAGGACATAGATGGTTTTTTTATGGTGCGCTTAAGAAAAACAAATAATTCCGAGTGAATACTGTTTGGGATTGTACGATTTGGTGGAGGCCTGAATCTACTAGAGGAGGCAGCAATGGTTTCCCCTGACAATGTGAAAAACTTAGTTAAAATCCTGATTGGAGCAGCCTGGATCGATGGCAGAATCCAGCCAGAAGAACGGCAATATCTCCGCGAAATAGCTCAAGCCAAAGGTTTAGCCAATGACCCAGAAATTAAGCCTTGGCTGTACGAATTAGTTCCTGTGCAGCCAAAAGAATGCTACGACTGGGTGCGAGAATATTTAGGCGATCGCCCCAGTCTTGAAGATTGTGAAAATTTGATTGAAGCCATCAGTGGCTTAATTTATAGCGATGGTGAAGTTGCCGTTGAAGAAGCCAGACTCCTGACGCAATTGCAGGATATAGCGAAGCCGAATGAGTCAACTCAATCAGCTCCTACTGCCCTTCTCAAACAAATTCAAAAGCTTTACCGCCGTTGGGTTGAAGTCCAAAACTAACATCGATTTATAAGTTAATCCAAGAGGAGGCGGTGAATTATCTCACTGCCTTTTTGTGTCTCTTTGTCCCCATCCCCTCGAAAACATCCGCACTTGTTTAAGTAATTTTTATAGCTATTTATTACCTGGAAATTACTGTAATTTTCCTTACTGGGTTTTGCGCTTGCTTAAATCCCATACCTTTACTCAATCAGCTTCTGCCTCAATCCAACCTTTCACTGTCTCTAGAGGAACACTTACAAATGGATTGTTGGTAAAGACTTTTACCATCTCTACTCCTCCTGCTTTTAAAGCGTTGATGAAACGATCTCTAAATGTTGGATTACTCTTCAATTTTTGCCGGATTTCCATTTTTAGAATAGCTTGCCTTTCTAAAAAAGAAGCCACTGAATATCTTGTTGCTAAATCCTCAAGAATATTTTGAAGCTCATCAATTAAATTATTTGAGTTAATTATTTTATTTTGATTGATGATCGAATTATCTCCCGTACTTAAAACACCTTTAAAATTACCAAAAATTTGAGTAGACCTATCCTGTATCATAAGCTTGTCAGTTTCAAATCAATATTTTTAATTAATTGTAGTACCTTCACCCATAGAAACAATCCCCTGCATATCGCCGTGAATTGTGACTGATTTGTCTTGCCAATTAACTGTTACACCATCTACCGATCCTTCTAGCAATTTGTATAGACTTGACACTATTTTACTCAAAAATTTTTGATCAGCACTAATAAAATGTTTAATTTGTCCAGAATTTAGATATAAAGTAAATCCATATCTTTGAACCTGTAAAAAGTGACTTATTGTAATTATAATAGCTAATCCTATTAGTCCAATTCCAATAATAAAAAGCCAATTAATTAGATTATAAGAATAAGGATCAAAATTCTCAGGATTAAGTTGAGAAATGATATAACAAATCAAAAGACCAGTTAAAGCAAACAGGATCACTGCAAAACACGGTATAGGTTTCTTAGAAATAGCGCCAACTGCAAAACCAGTAACGTTTTTTAGTTGGTAAATTGAATCTCCAAATCTAACCGTCTGTTTAGAGAATTCTATAAAGTCCGGCTTCTTAACGGTTTTGTTATCATCATTTATTTTTAAGAAATCAAAGATAATCATTTGTAGCTTATTAATATTTGAAAATTAAAATGAATTATTAGTTAGATACGCACACTTCAGTAAGTTCTAAGTATGGACTTATATATTATGACATTAAAGGTATTTCTAAGGCCAGTAGACTGAAAAATTTTACAATCTTTCTGGGAAGTAGAGTCAAAACCAGTTGAGGGAGTGTTAACAAAAAATGTATCGTACCAAACATTTTTATTTGGTGTGGATCATACCTGCAAGGGTACCAGGGTAAACAAGCATAAGGAAGTTTTATCAGCCAAGCTTTTAGCGTTCCCGCTCTTTAGCAACTGGCGCGAAACAGAGAGAAGAGAAAAAATTCTTAACTGAACTGTATTGCCATACGTTTGGGTTAAGGGTTATTGGTGTAGATAATTGGTCTTGAAAGACGTGATAACTGGGTTTTGAGCTTATCTGAACTGTATGGGCTTAAATACATATTCCTAAAATTGCTACCTTTAGACATTCTTTAAGAAACTGCTGAGGAATTTCTCTACTTTCTCCCCAATGCAGATGAACATAAGAAGCATAAATATTTGCAGGTAAACCCCATCCTTCGCATCCCATATTTTCTTCACAATCGTAGCGAGAAGTTTCAAATAGTGGCTGAGTGGGAGTTAAGGTTAAATGGGAACGATGAAATTCATGTCCGTAAACAGTTGTATTTGCCTTAACTAACAAATTATCTTGCAAAGCTACAGCACGACGATAGCCCAAAGTTAAACGTCCACCCATCACGGCAGATGTTGGTAGCACTCCCGCCATTGACCAAGATTTACCCTCAAAATCGATAATTTGCTCGCACAAGTACATCAATCCTCCGCATTCAGCAACCGTAGGCATTCCTTTAAGTATTGCCGTTTTCACTGCATCACGAACGCTGGTATTTTCTGCTAGTTGCTGGGCAAAAACTTCTGGGAAACCACCGCCAAAATACATTCCCTGGATATCTTTTGGTATACCAGCATCTTCTAAGGGACTCCAGAAAACCAATTCTGCACCAAGCTGTTGCAGCAAATCGAGATTGTCTTGGTAGTAAAAATTAAAAGCGCGATCGCGGGCTACTGCAATCCTAACTGGGAATGACGGAGATAAGGAGGATGAAGTAGAAAAAGAAAAGGGTTCTGATTTTAACAAAGGTAATAAGCGTTGCCAGTCAAAGCAAGTATCTCCTAAATCGGCGAGGCGATCAATTAAAGCGTTGAGTTCGGAGAGTTCGGCTGTGGGTACTAAACCCAAATGGCGATCGGGAATTGTGATGTTATCTTGACGCCGCAGCACGCCAAGAATGGGTAATTGTAAAGGTTCTAGGGAATCTTTGAGAAGAGAGAGATGGCGATCGCTGCCAACACGATTTAATACTACCCCAGCTATTTTAATTCGGGGATCAAAAGATCGATAGCCGTGAGCGATCGCAGCTACAGAACCAGATAAACGACTGCAATCAATCACCAACACCACAGGCAAATCTAAAAGCCGTGAGATGTGTGCTGTACTTGCAAAATCAGTGGGGGATTGGGCATTGAGCATTGGGCATTGGGCATTGTTCTTCTCCTCCTCTGCTCCTCTGCCCCTCTGCTCCCCTGCTCCCTCCTCACTCCCTTTCACTCCATCAAACAATCCCATTACCCCTTCCACTAGGGCATATTCACTAAGTTGGCTATGATGGGCAAAACATTGCTGAACATAGGCTTCAGAAGTCAATACGGGGTCTAAATTGCGACAAGCACGACCAGTTACGTGTTGATGAAACATCGGATCGATGTAGTCTGGCCCTACCTTGAAAGATTGCACCTGGCGATCGCGACGGCGTAAAGATGCTAAAAGGGTGAGCGTGACTGTTGTCTTACCCACCCCACTACGTTCCCCAGCAATGACTAAAGCCATAAATTAAACAAATTAGGTTTTTATGCAGCAACTATTTGATTATTGGCGTGTCTATCGTCACTTTTTGCAAAAGCAGATACACCAGTTTTTCCAACCGACTAACTCAAACTTATACCAGTTAGAAACAAGAAAACCAGCCAATTAGGGGAGTAAGGCTGAAAAAGTCTAATAGTATAGTTGGAAATTAGCCAAGAGTCAGATAACAATAGGCTACCAAAAGAGGAACGTTTTATGATAGTTGTGCATCATCTTAACAACTCGCGATCGCAGCGTGTGTTGTGGCTGCTTGAGGAATTAGGTATCGAATACGAGATCAAATTCTATGAACGCGATCCAAAGACGATGATGGCACCGGAATCGCTGCGCCAAGTCCATCCCCTCGGCAAGTCACCAGTAATCACAGATGCAGACTTGACGATCGCTGAGTCGGGTGCAATTATCGAATACCTAGTTGATCGCTACGGTAATGGTCGGCTAGTTCCAGCCTCCGGTACGCCAGAGTATCTGCGATATAAGTATTGGCTGCATTACGCCGAAGGCTCGGCAATGCCACCACTGGTGATGCGGGTGATATTGAACAATTTCGGGGCAGGGGACAGCAGTGTGGTTAGCGGATTCGTCGCGCCGCAGATCAAACTTCACTTTGACTACATAGAAGGCGAACTCCGTAAAAATACGTGGTTTGCAGGCAATGAATTTACCGCCGCCGATATCCAAATGAGCTTTCCCCTGGAAATAGTCGCTACGCTCCCCGAAGAGGTCAAGAACCGGGCAAAGCTCAAAGAATTTGTCGAGCGCATTCATGAGCGACCTGCTTACAAACACGCTCTTGAGCGTGGAGGCGAATACGACCTATCCTTTCAATAGACTTCTTAGATGAATCTAAAAGTCCTTACCCTAAATCCTTCTCCTGTAGAAAAAGTTGAAATTCTCAACTTAATTGCCCATTCTTTCTTAGAAGATCGAAAAATTACTGGGACAGGTGAATTGATATCAGCAGTATGATTCATAGCAATCCCATGATATTAGTGAACATAAGGGATATTATGTGGACTTGTTGCTTGCTCATATCCAATCTTAAAGCGATGTAATTGGATAATCTCCATGTTCGTCAATCCAAAATACTTGCATCGTAAGGATTTTGTGCGGAGATGGTCAAGTGGTTTAAGGCATAAACTCATGATCAACTAATTAACATTATTAACTTTATTTAGTTGAGTAATTGCTGTATCGCTGTATCTCTGAATAGTGCCAAACAAATAACAAACTACAAAGCCAAATGATCTGGTTCAACTGCCGCATAGTTGTAGCGTTGATCTGCGGTAACAGGCATTGTAACAGTGATAGGATATCTGGCATGGGCTGAAGAGTAGTTTCTGAGTTGTTGTTGTGACAGACAACAACTCTACTACGTCAGCCCTATTTCTTCATACTCTTTTTTTAGCGAAGATATTGGTAAAGGAGGAGTAATTTTATCTGGTTTATTGGTAGCGATGATGGTGATAGGAGTGTGGTCTTTTGGTTTATTACAACCTTTATAATTTCAAGCTTTCGACTGGTTGATGAGAATGCGTCCCTATGAAGGGGTAGATTCTCGATTGTTAATAGTTGAAGCTACAGAAAAGGATATCAATCACTTGGGTTATCCTATATCTGATGGTAAACTAGCTGAAACTATCGAGCGCATAAAACAGCATCAACCTAGCATAATCAGTGAGCAAAAATACCAGGAACTGATTCTCAAAAACCTCCGACAAAAAGCTCAGGCTCTTGGTTTGGAACTTATTCCTATTTCTCACTCCACCAAATGTGTTTCTTGAAAGACAAAGTGTGATCGCTTTCCTGTACAAAGAATTCGGTAGTTTGCGTAATTTATGAGATTTGACTGCGAAATACCTACTAGAGTTATCACGTTTACCCACATTAAAGACACACACATAAAATCATGGAAATTATTACAGGTAGCGGCAACGACACTGTTATCAGACCAGTTTTTGTGAACAGCACAGTATTTCGTAGCAATGACACCATTCTAACTGGTGCTGGTAACGACACCATTAACCCTGGACTAGGTAAGTATGAGTATGTTGATGGTGGTGAAGGCTTTGACCACCTGATTTTAGATTACTCTGTTGCTGATACAGGCGGTGGTATGGATTTTTATAGCAACTACGCCAATTCAGGCACAGGCTCTGCTTATCGATCTAGCGGTGTTCCAAACACCCTATCATTAGATGATGTCCAATTCAAAAATATTGAGAAGTTCACCGTCACAGGTACTAGCAAAAATGACACCATCAAAACATACTATGGAAACAATGTAATTAAAGCTGGTGCTGGCAATGATAATGTAACTGCTGTTGCTGGCACTTTGGATGGTGGTTCAGGCTTAGACTACCTCACCCTTGACCTCTCCACACAAACATCTAACCTCAACCTTTCCAACCTCTCAAATATCAATGTTTCTGGTGTTGTCACTGCCATCAATTTTGAGGGATTTTCTATCACTACAGGCAGCGGTAACGACATTGTTACCCATAGTGGAATTGTTAACGGTGCTGTCCTTCGGACTAATGACCTAATCAAAACTGGTGCTGGCGATGACACTATTAACGCCGGATTGGGTGGTGGAAGTATCAACGATGGTGATACCGTCTATGGTGATGATGGTATTGACCGTCTGATTGTGGACTATTCCGTTGGCGATACCGGCACTGGTATGCGTTTTGTTGGTAGTAGCACTTATGGATTTGCCATACGACAAGTCAGCAATACAGACAGCACTCGCTTGGATTTCATTGGTTTCCATAATATTGAACAGTTCACGGTCATAGGTACTAGCAAAGATGACACCATCAATACTGTTGCTGGAAACGACTCTATCAATGGTGGCGCTGGAAACGACATTATCAATACTGCCGCTGGAAACGATACTATCAATGGTGGCGCTGGAAACGATACTATCAATGGGGGTGCTGGCAATGATCGCATGACTGGCGGCACTGGTAACGATACTTACATTGTTGACAGCACCGGAGATATTGTCACTGAAACCTCTACACTCAGTACCGAAATTGACACAGTTAAAGCCTCTATTACTTACATTCTGGGAGCAAACCTAGAAAACTTGATTCTCACAGGTTCAGGGGCAATTAATGGGACTGGCAATAGCCTGAATAATCAGTTAACTGGCAATCAAGGTAAAAATATCTTGAATAGTGGTGCTGGTAATGACACTCTTGACGGTGGTAATGGAGATGACACTCTCGAAGGTGGTGCTGGTAATGACACCCTGATTGCCAGTTCAGGCAAAGATGTAATCAGGGGCGGCACTGGCAACGACACCTACATTGTGGGTAATTTAAATGATGACATTATTATCGAGAATGCAGGCGAAGGAATCGATACTGTTCAAGCCCCTTATACTTCCGCCCAGGGATACACCTTGGGTGCTAACCTAGAGAACCTAATTTTGCTAGAAACAGGAACTGATGGGACTGGCAACTCTCTCGACAACATTCTGACGGGCAACACCAGAAATAATACTCTCAACGGAGAAGGCGGCAAGGATACGCTAATTGGGGGAAGTGGTAATGATATCTTGATTGGAGGGGCTGGTGATGACATCTTAACCGGTGGTAGTGGCAGCGATTTCTTCCTTTACAATACCAATGCTGCCTTTAACAGTACAGCGATCGCCATTGATCGGATTACAGATTTCCAAAAAGCGAGTGATAAAATCATTCTAGATAAAACCACATTCACAGCCTTACAAAGCTCAGCTGGTAATGGATTTAGCCTGAATAATGAATTTGCGATCGTTACTAACGACGCCGCGGCGGCCATCAGTGCAGCCAAAATTGTTTACAACCAAAGTAGCGGATCTCTGTTCTACAATCAAAATGGACTTGCGGCTGGCTTGGGAACGGGATCGCTGTTTGCTAATCTCACCGGCAACCCATCACTGACTGCATCAGACTTTGTAATCCAAACTTGATGAGGATTTAGAAATCTCTCTAGCAAACTACCAATCTTCTCGATGAGATGTTGGTGATCGCCTACGGTGGGTGCTTGCTGTTTATGCTTGTTTTATTTAAGACAAATGCCAACATTTCAAGTATTAGGAATATTGTTTGGTAGTGTCAAAGACGCTACATGTAGCTTGCTTCCACGAAGTGGTATAGGTTGCCGTAGCCATGTATCCAAACTACTGACTTACTAGAAGGAAAATAGAAAAACCCTTCAGATTATTGAAATATCCAAAAATCTGAAGGGGTTATGGTTGATTTTCGCAATTTTGGTAAATTTTATAATTTCCAGGCGAAACTAACTATTTGTTTCCAATTTAATAATATTCGCTGTCACTCCCAGACTTTCTTCAAAAAGTGACTCACGACCCCAGCGTTGTACCTGCTGACTCAGCAATGCTTCTGCCTTTTGTTCTGAAAGTGAAGTCACCTGTTGAAACAGACCAGCAGATTGAGCACCGCCGTGGGTTTCCATCCGCATACAACCACCAGTTTCCGAGCAAATTACTGTACCACAGTCTGCATTTGGATTAGTCGAACTCAGGCGCAAAGCAATCAAGTCGCCAGCAATTTCACCCACATCAGCAAGGGGAACACCCGCTAATTCGGCTTCTATTTGCCGTTGGTCTTGGGCAATAAAGTTAATGCGAGTGATGTCATAATCTCCGGTTTCCTTTTGATAGGAAACTGGCTGCCATTCTAGACGACTTGCCAACCAACCCAAAAACAATAATGCTTGTGCGGGGTTGCCTTTTTCGTAATCAATAGTTACTCGATCAACTTCTCGAAGGGCAACCCGACGATGAGGTGAATCGTAAGCTTCAGCTGTCAATTCCTCCCATGCTGAGAGGCGACGCCAGTTGAGGTCAGCCAGGGGAACACCACTTTCCACCAATTCTTGGAGGCGGAGTAAATCACTTTCTGGCTCGTTAAAGCGGCAAGAATCGACAATTACATTATTGCAAACTGCTGCCAGCCGCTTGAATAGAGTATTGTTGGGGTCTGGTGTTGCTTTCCACCAGAGAAACTTTGGTAAGCCGCCAATTAACAATGCTGGAATCATGCCCCCTACCCGTTCCAAGGCAGCAGCAGTTCCACTGAGAGTTATGTATTCGCAGCAAACTAGTGTACTTGACGATTGCTTTTGGATAGGGCAATAGGCAGAAACTTGAGCTTTGACCCCTTTATCTTCGCCAGTAATGGGAAATAGGGCAATAATCCGGCAAGGGTTGCGGAGGGCGATTTCATCGGCAATTCTAGGGCTTGGGGCATTTAAGCTTAAGCTGGGAAGTTCAATAGAACCATTGTCTCCCGTAGCCCCGTTTCCTTGACGTTTAATGAATTCTTCTCTCAAGAAAGCAACGGTTTCAGGTGTTGCTGTTCCAGTATTTAGCAGTGCATATTTTGTCTGCACTTGCCGCAAGGCAGCTTCCATCTGAGGCCCTAAAATCCCATCAAGCGGGCCGTTGTAAAATCCCAAAGTAGCCAAAAGATACTGGGTTTCTTCGGGTTCGTAAACCACTAAGGTAAATGTTGTGGCGCGAGTAGCAGCAGGAAGGCCACCGTCTTTGCCAGTAATGCCGTAACTTTGCCAAATTTGATTCAGTTCCGCATCTAATTCGTCAAGCGAAATATCTTTTGGTGCCTGAAGTGAATAAATTGTAGAAGCTTGGGGAGCCATAGGAAATTTTGGATTTTGGATTTTGGATTTTGGATTTTGTCATTCGTCATTTGTCCTTTGTCCTCTCTTACAAAGTTCTGTTCGGAGGAAACCTCTCTTCGAGACGCTACGCGAACACAAGAGACTTTGCGCTTTGTCATTTGTTAGGTATCCTTTATTTTTTTACTAATGACTAATGACTAATGACCAATGACCAATGACTAATGACTAATATTTACAGTCTGCGCCAGCGACGACCATCCTGGTTAATTAAGAATTCTGCTTCTGCTGGTTCCCAGGTACCAGCTTCGTACTGGGGAATAGTATTTGCATCGGCGGGTGCATCCCAAACGGAAAGGGCTGGCGTTACTAGCTGCCAAGCTGCTTCTACTTCGTCCGCGCGGGTGAACAATGTTTGATCGCCCATCATACAATCTAGGAATAAGCGATCATAGGCATCAGATGTTGCTTGAATGCCAAAGGAACCATAAGTAAAATCCATGTCAACGGAACGGGTACGGAATTCTGCCCCTGGCATTTTCACATCAAAACGCAGGGAAATACCTTCATTCGGCTGAATCCGCATAGCCAAAATATTGGCGTTTGTTTGTTGTGCGGCAGATTGGAACATCCGAGATGGAACTTCGCGGAAGTGAATGGCAATCTCACTGACTTTTTTCGGCATCCGCTTTCCGGTACGCAAATAAAAAGGCACACCTTTCCAGCGCCAGTTATCTACCAAAAACTTCATGGCGACGTAGGTCGGTGTGGTAGAGTTGGGATTAACACCTGGTTCTGTCCGATACCCTGGCACTGCTTGACCCTTCATCCAGCCAGCACTATACTGACCGCGGACTGCTGACCGCGACAGATTGTGCACATCCGCTAAACGGGTAGCTTGGAGTGCCTTGACTTTTTCTGTGCGGATGCTGTCGGCATCCATTGCGTTGGGTGCTTCCATCGCCGTTAAGCAGTAAAGTTGCATGAGGTGATTTTGCAACATATCCCGTAGTGCGCCGGCGCTTTCATAGTAACCAGCCCGGTCTTCCACTCCCACGGTTTCTGCTACGGTAATTTGTACGTGGTCAACAAATTGACGATTCCACAACGGCTCAAAAATTGCATTGGCAAAACGAAACACCAACAAATTCTGAACTGTTTCTTTACCCAAGTAGTGGTCAATGCGGTATACTTGGTTTTCTTTACAAAATTTCTGTACCACTTGGTTAAGACTCTGGGCAGAAGCCAAGTCTCGACCAAAGGGTTTTTCAATTACTAGACGATGTTTGTAGGGATCTTCTAGCATCCCGGCGCTTCCTAGCTGCTTAATCGCTTCAGGGAAAAATGAGGGGGCAACCGAGAGGTAGAACATCCGATTTCCTCGCGTGCCCCGTTTTTCATCTAATTCACTCAATAAGTTTTTCAGTTTCTGGTAGCCTTCAGGGTTGTCTATATCCCCAGGGCTGTAGAACAGACCTTGAGAGAAATCTTGCCAGAGTTCTCCTAAATCGATATCAGGATGTGCCTCTTCCATGCCCTTTTGCATTTGTTCACGGAAGTACTCATGGCTCCATTCTCGACGTGCCACACCGACAATAGTAATTTCTGGGGGAATCCGCCGTTCTCGCCGCAATTTATAAAGTGCTGGCACTAGTTTGCGCCAGGTAAGATCGCCGGAAGCGCCAAAAATGACTATAATCTGGGGTTCGGGCATCCCTTGTTGTTGCAGACCAACGCGCAAGGGATTTTCTAGCAGACTAACCATAACAATTTTGGATTTTGGGTTTTGGATTTTGGATTTCGAGATTGGGCATGGGGCATGGGGCATGGGGCATTGGGCATTGGGCATGGGGCATGGGGCATGGGTTATTCTCCTTGTCCCCTTGTCCCCCTTGTCCCCCTTGTGCTCTTGTCCCCATGTCCCCTTGTCCCCTTGTCCCCAATACCCAGTCCCTACACTGGTGACAATACCTTGATCTTGTCTTCTAAAGAGTTCATCAAGGACTGGAAGGGCTGGATAAACTTGTCAATACCATCAACTAACAGTTCATCCATTACGTTATCGAGATCGATGTTGATGTCGGGATCTTTGAGGTTTTCGATCAGCGTGTAAGCATTATCTACATCTGTTTCTAAGCGATCGCCTACGTTACAATGATCGGCACAAGCTTTAATCGTCGCTGGTGGTACGGTGTTGACGGTATCACGGCCAATCAACTCTTCGATATACATCACGTCTCTGTAGTTGGGGTCTTTGGTGCTGGTGCTAGCCCAAAGTAGCCGTTGTACTGTGGCCCCTTTTGCTGCCAAATCTTGCCAACGCTCGCTTCTAATGATTTTCTTGTATTCTTGATACGCAATCTTAGCGTTAGCGATCGCTATTTTTCCTTTAACAGCTCTTAGCTTTGCTTCCACGGCAATATCATCAACGCCTTTTTTCAACTTAGCATCAATCTTGCTGTCAATGTTGCTATCGATCCGGCTGAGGAAGAAGCTAGCGACTGAAGCAATTTTACTGATGTCCTTACCTTCAGCCACCCGTTTTTCTAAGCCCCGAATATATGCCATTGCTGTGTTTACATAGCTTTCTATAGAAAACAGCAGCGTAATATTAACATTTATCCCTTCGGCTATTGCCTGTTCCACTGCTGGCAAACCATGTTCTGTACCAGGAATTTTAATCATCAGATTTTCCCGATCAACTTCTTGGAAATAGCGTCGGGCTTCGGCTATTGTTGCTTCAGTATCCTGGGCAATGGTTGGTGGTACTTCAATACTCACATAACCATCTAGTCTATTCGAGGCTTCATAAACAGGGCGTAAAATATCACAGGCATTACGGATATCTGCAAAAATCAGGGATTCGTAAATTTTGTGTGTCGGTAAGCCAGCCCGAACTCCGGCTTCGATATCAGCATCATAAATAGCGTTACCTGCGATCGCTTTTTCAAAGATAGCTGGGTTAGAGGTAATCCCAGAAATTCCTTGATTTTCAACCAGTTCTTTGAGTTCCCCTGATTGAATAATGTCACGGGTCAAATTATCCATCCAGATACTTTGACCGTATTGGTTAATTTCTAGTAGATGATTGGTAGACATAGCTCTAATTTGTTTCACTCCTGTATAGTGATGTTTCTAAGTAAGTTGGTAAAATTCATCAAAATTTGATGCTTACTTTTGAATTGTGGCGTTGCCAATCACTTATTGCATCAGCCAGCTGAGATAATCTTTAATACATCTTCAAGAAGTGCTATTCTGCATTCCCAATCCTAAATCACCATGATTAACTTTTAATTAATGCTATAGGCTAGACGCATCCTTGATACTTTTGTCTCTATCTTCTGGTGCAGAATGGCAAAAATAATTATTGAGTCGAAAAAAGTTCAAAAACGGAATTTACAAGCTTTTTTTCTCCTATCTCTGCCTTCTCACACTAGTACAGCACGGCGTAAATAAACCACCCATTCCAAATCAACGAAACGCTTACGTTGTATTCATTTTGAATTTTGAATTTTGAATTCCGCTTTGCGGTACTAGTGTCCGTTTTGAATAAAAGACTCCACCTTTGCCACATCCTCTTTGCTACCAATAATTAAAGGCGTGCGCTGATGCAATTTTTTTGGCACCACATCCAAGATATTTACTAATCCTGTAGTAGCACGGCCGCCTGCTTGCTCAATCAAATAGGCTAGAGGAGCCGTTTCATAAAGCAAGCGTAATTTTCCTTCTGGGTTTTGAATTGTGCCTGGGTAGAGAAACACCCCACCTTGAACCAAAATTCTATGGATATCGCTCACCATTGCACCGCTATAACGAGCTGTGTAGCCTTCTGTGCGATGAACGTAGCGAATGTATTCTCGAATCGATTCTTCCCACTGCCAGAAGTTACCTTCGTTCACGCTGTAAACAGAACCGTGGTTAGGAATGCGGATATTCTCTTCTGTGAGAATAAACTCTCCTAAGCTAGGGTCAAGAACAAAGGAATGAACGCCTTTACCTATAGTATAAACCAGCATTGTGGAGGGCCCATACAGGATGTATCCGGCAGCGAGTTGCTTACGTCCGTTGGTGAGCAAGTCAGTTGCTTTACCATCGCTATCAGTTCCTTCTTGTTGGCGAATGGCAAAAATGGAACCTAAGCTGAGATTATTATCAGTATTAGATGAGCCATCAATTGGGTCATACAGCAGGGTATAGCGGCCAATCGGGCAATTTTCGGGAATATAGTAGGGATTTTCCATTTCCTCAGACGCGAGGCGACAGACTAAGCCACTTTGCTTAAATACTGAGATAAATACATCATTGGCATAAACATCCATCTTTTTGACGGATTCGCCTTGGACATTAACTTCCCCAGTAAATCCCAGAACGCCTTCCATTAAGCCAGCGCGACTCATGCGACGAGCAACCAGTTTCCCGGCCAGCGCAATGCGATTCATCAGCGCACTTAAATCCTGTGCATCTGGCGAAAAACTCTGAAATTGTTGGAGGACGTGACGAGATAAAGTTGTACAGTCACGATCTAAAGCTCTGTCTGTAACATCGTAGGTAGATAAGTCTAAAGATTCTGGCGCTTTAGCCATTTTTATGCTCTCCGCAGCAACTAGCTGTTAATTGGATTTTAGTCATCTATAGCAACTTATAGTTGCTGCTTCTATCTTAGAAAGGTAATTTGATAACTTAGATGCGACTTTAGATAAACTAAAGAAATGAATCTTCAGTGACCCCTGCAACCAAAGCTTAGGTACTTTACACTTAACACGACTTTCTTAAGCGGGCGGGTATGTCTACACATCCTATCAACAAGCTAAAATCCCCACATTTGCGGTAGGGACTATAGGTTTACTCTGAAACATTAATACAAAACTACTATTAGGTTTGCCTAATGCAAGCAATCTTCCTGGTTAACTAAGTACAATTTTGCGTAAAGGCGTAGCGTTTTTAATGCAGGGGGATGCATTGGCATTGTATCGGGACGCAATGGCATTGCAGGGGCACGCATTAACATTGTATCGGGACGCATTAGCATTGTATTGGGATGCATTAACATTGTATTGGGATGCAATGGCATTGTATCGGGACGCATTAACATTGTATTGGGATGCAATGGCATTGTATCGGGACGCATTGGCATTGCAAGGTATTGCCAAATTTAATTCGCTACAAATTAATGAAATGCTGTACTAAGATGCTTTTGGTTGCTGCCATAAAATGAGTTTCAATTCAGAGCAGTAGTAAGCCTGATCACTGATTTGGCGTTCGTGGTCAGCTATCCAATCATAAATTTGTCTTGCTTTTGCTAATGCCACTTTTTCTGAACGATAAAGCTGAGGAGTAGGGCAGTAGGCTTGGCCATTGATATGTATAGCTGCAATCTGCCAATAATCGCTCTCTGGGACAACTTCTAAAAACCCGTTACTGTAAGGCTGGATTATTCCTATATTCATTTACAACCATCAAACTTTCTAACATTGGTCACAATAAAGCCGATACCAACCAATTCTTCTGAGTCAAAGCTGGAATCCAGGGAATGCAGTCGCAACCCCTGCTAATGATTTTGGGTTCCTAATCAATGGAAATCTGAATTATTGGTCACTTTTTTGGCTTGATTCCGTTATTGGCAGCAACAATAGCACAAGGGACTGGTCGGCGCGGCTACATTGTGATTGCCCAAACTCAGAGTGTGGCTGGATAGATGATAATCTGTAGAGCGAATCGTAACTCTCAGTACTCACTCGAAATAACCGAACAAAAAAAGTAAATTTATGATGTCCCGTGTGCTAAGAGCGTTCTGGCAGCGATTCTTGCGGAGTATCGCTTTTGCAATACTTTTAACTTTAATTAGTAGTTTAATACTTCCTGGGGCTACTTGGGCGGCTTCTAGCTTGAGAGTTGATAATGGTCATCTTAGTGCTTGCCCAGCTTCAAATAACTGTGTTGTCAGTCAAAACGCAGATGAAAAACACGCCATCGACCCGATTCTTTATCATGTAGACCGCAATGCAGCTAGAGAAATCTTACTAAAAGTTCTCAGCGTTGTTCCCCGTACAGAAATTGTAGAACAAACAGATAATTACATCCACGCTCTTTCTAAAAGCCGCATCTTCAGATTTGTTGATGATGTAGAATTTTATTTACCTGCTAATGAGTCAGTAATTCATCTGCGATCGGCATCTCGCATGGGAGAGTTTGATCTTGGTGTCAACCGCAGGCGAAGCGAGCAAATTCGTCTGGCTCTACGCGATTTAAACATCTGATGCTGCTACTTATTCTCATTTAACTGATAGAGATGCGATGGCAATACCATTTAAAAATTTATACTTAGTGGGGAAATGTCAGACTATCTGCAATGATTGTGCTTTCCATACCTTAGTAGAAGAAGCGATCAAGTGCATTCACCCTGACGAATCTGGGGTTAATTGTTCTACTGTCATTTTCTGCAATTCATTTGAGCCAGCACTCATAATTGACAGTCCTTGCGTGACATACGGCAATGATGAAAAATAACGTCAAAAGTGTAGGCGCAACAACTAAGTCTTTGGTATTTCAGCTTACGTTTTACGTTGCTATTTAATTAAGTTATGGTAATATAAAAGGTCTTGGGCGATTAGCACAGGGGTAGCGCACATCCTTCACACGGATGGGGTCACTGGTTCAAATCCAGTATCGCCCACTTATATACAGTAAAGTTTTCAGCTAACTAGCTTCAGTTTCTTAAATACGCTTCCCACATTAAGATGCGCTTATAGGGGAAAAAGAATGGACGCTGCAATGCCACATTCGTAATTTATAAAGCCCTATTTTCTGATGTAAACAACAAAAAACGATATCGTCAGAAATTGCGGGTTGAAATTTGCTTAAGATACGCCATGAGGTGCGTAAGCGTAGCCTGTCGGAGAAATCCTATTCAATTCCCAATGCCCTATGACCAACTACTTTCGCTCCAATGTTGATGCAATGGCTAGCTATATTCCTGGTGAGCAGCCTCAACGTGGTACACAAATTATTAAACTTAATAGTAATGAAAACCCCTATCCTCCTTCTCCGGCGGCATTGGCTGTGCTACAGAATATTGATGGTGAATGGTTGCGGCGGTATCCAGAACCTTTTGGGGGGGAGTTTCGGCAAGCTGCAAGTAAAGTTTTAGAAGTTCCTAGTGATTGGATAATTGTCGGAAATGGCAGTGACGAATTGTTGAGTGTAGTAATTCGAGCCTGTGCTGAACCTGGGAAGAAGGTAGTTTATCCGATGCCAACTTATGTGCTATATCGCACATTAACTGAAATGCAAGCGGCGGAAATTATTGAGATTCCCTACAGCAAAGACTATAGTTTACCTTTAGAAGAATTAGTTGCTGCCAATGGGGCTGTAACATTTATTGCCTCACCCAATAGTCCATCGGGGCATATAGTGGCAACAAATGATTTACGAAAATTAGCCAGCCAGTTATCTGGAGTTTTAGCGATCGATGAAGCTTATGTCGATTTTACCGAAGAAAATGCACTGGCTTTGGTTAAGGAATACGAAAACGTCATCGTGATTCGGACACTATCTAAGGGGTACTCGTTGGCAGGATTGCGATTGGGCTTTGGAGTAGCGAATCCCAAACTGTTGCAGGGATTGTTTAAGGTTAAAGATAGCTATAACATTGATGCGATCGCTTGTGCAATTGGCACGGCTGCCATCACTGACCAAGCTTATAAAAATGCTTGTGTCGCCAAGATTAAAGCATCACGGACTAAGTTAGCTACAGACTTGAAACAATTAGGTTTTCATATCTGGGATTCTCAAGCTAACTTTTTGCTGGCACAACCAAAAGAAGGAAACGCAGAATATCTCTATCAAAAACTGAAGGAACGGGGAATTTTAATCCGCTATTTCAAGCAGCCCGGACTAGATGATAAATTACGCATCACTATTGGCACAGATGAGCAAAATCAGGTTTTAGTAGAGGCACTAATACCAATTCAAAATTCAAAATTCAAAATTCAAAATTAAGAAAGCCAGACAGAACAAAGGTATGTCCGTATGTATCTGTCGCATTCTTTTTTCAGATTGGTATAACTACAAACCTTTAATTATTTATACCCACTTAACTTACAGTACTTGAAAACTAAAGCCAAGACTTGCCCAATTATTCACATCCAAGCTATGTGAATCGGGTGCTGTGCCGTTCATATCTGTTTTGAGGGCACTAGCGTTATGTAGGTCTTGTAGCAAGGCTTGTACAACGTCTAAGGAATTCAACAATGGGCCAATTGGCCCTTCTTCGTCTGTGGAATACTTGGCAGCGTTCAAAGCGGTGAGAGTTCCGTTAAAGGGGGCAGTACTAAAAATTAGTTGGTGTTCGCACTCAGAAGCTGGACCTGAAATCATCCATTCGGAAGCAGTATTCGTTTGGGGTAGGGTGAGAGTTTCACCTGGAGCAATGACAACTTGTTTCAGGACGGGTTTGGTGTCGGCTGTGTTTGGTTCTTCGGGGGTTTCCCAAGAATAGAAGGCGATCGCTGTATGATTATTGTTTAATCCCAGCAAGATTAAATATACTGGGCGATCGCTCTGGTTTTCTAGCCGATATTGCATTCGACTACCGATAGGGACAATCGGAGTAGGAAGTGATTTTTGAATCGAAGTTTCTGTTTTGAAATTTCGTACTGTTTGGCGCTGCATAATAACGCGAGGCAATCTGTTGTCAATTATTTCTAAGGTTGTCTTGATAGCCAAGCGGGAAGAACCTTGATTTTCTGTTAGTCGCCATAACTTAGCTGCTAACAAGGTTGATAATTTTGGCGCTAACTTTTGCACTGTTGATTTTACTGCTTCTCCTGCTTCCCCCGTGGCATAGGAAATTAGTTCGCCACTAAGAGAAAATAGACCATAGCGACTAGGTGTTTGCTGTAGTTTGGCAAATAAATAATCAGCTGGTTTTTCTCCTACAACTACGGTAGAGATATAGGGAAATGCAGCGAAGGCACTTGTAGCGTCTACGCGCTCAATTCTTTCCAATCCAGTATCTAAAGCAATTATTAAATGGATCTTTCGGGATAAAACCCGGACTGCTTCTTGGACAAGTTGCCCGACTTGTAGGGAATTTCCACCTTCAATTTGGGAAATTTGCGCTTTTGCTGTTAACCCAGTCCGCGATCGCAATACTAATTCTTCTGTTGTCGTTGCTAAGGTGAATCGAGAATTAACTCCGTAGTATAGCAGCACTTGTGGCGGTAATCCTGCTAACCAAAGATGGACTGTTTTGCCATCTTCTTCAATTGCTGTCACTGCGCCTTCTGCACCAATAATACCGTCTGGTGGTAGAGACGTTAGATGTTGATTTTTTTCACTACTTAATAATGCTGGTTGCTGTTTACTACCTGATTTGGATAGAGAATTTTCCATATAGGAGAGGGCGACTTGAATTTTGGTAGTTGGGGTGAATTCCCACAAATACTGCGTCAAGGCGTAGGTAAATAACCCAGCACTAAAACCAGAAAAAAGTTCTTCCCTCGCCGACTGCTTGGGATTTGAGGTAGCTGCTAAGACAATCGGCGTGCTAGGTAACTTCTGAGTTTTAAGTTGTTGGAGAAAGTCAAGTTCTTCTGCTGCTAGCTTTGCCCCTACTGATTCTGGAAGGGCGCGACTTTTTAATCCTAATACTGGGGTTGGCGCATAGTAGCTAGTATCTAATACTGCTGTGACTCGTTGTGTAGGCAGCGATCGCAATAATAGCAGTAGAGTTTCTTCTAATATATAGTTGACTATTGTCTCTTCTTGTGAATTTATACTAGCATTAGCTGTCACCAGAGCATTTTGCATTGTTTCTGGTGATGTCTCCAATTTGACACGGCTACCATAACCGCTGAAGTGAAAGACGACCAGATCATCGGGTTTAGCTTGCTTACCCAAGCGATCCAAAAAAGCCGTCTTAATGAATTCCCTACTAGCTTCTTCCTCAGTTACAGTTAATATATCTGACCTTTGGAAACCAAAGCGATGAATCAAAAGTTCTCTTTGTAGTTCCACATCTGTCAGACAACCACTGAGGGCTGGAATTTTTGGGTATTGGTTAATACCTATTAACAATGCCAACTTGCGCGGACTGGGTTGTGCCAAAGCCTGATAATAGTGATTTCCCAAAGACAACCACTCAGCTTCAGTTATCCCCAATACCGCGAGTATTGAGCCAATTCTTTCTAAAAACGTGCGACGTTTCATAATTAGCTATCAGCCCTCAGCTATTCAGTTAGCAGCTTATACCAATTCAAAATTCAAAATTCAAAATTCAAAATTAAGAAAGCCAGACATAACAAAGGTTTGGGAGTATGTATCTGTTGCATTCTTTTTCAAATTGGTATTACAGGGCTGAACTCTATATTGTAAAGTTACAAAAACGTTGGAAGTGGGGAGCCGGGGAGACAAGGGGACAAGGTGACTTGAGTGAGAACTTGCAACAACTTTTTCCCCTTGTCCCAATGCCCAATGCCCTAAACCGTTACTTCTGTCCGCATTGCCCGCGCCAACTCTGCTGCTACCTCTGGACGAGAAAATTCTGGTGGAGGTAACTCACCGCGCCGCAGCATTTCCCTAACTTTTGTCCCTGATAGGTGAATGCGTTCTTCTGGCCTGCTGGGACTGGTTTTAGATGTTGCCATCTGCTTAGTGCGCGTGCAGTAAAAAGCGTGTTCAAATTTCATCGGCACAATGCCTAATTCACTTGGTGCAAACTCATCAAAGATATACTGAGCATCGTAAGTGCCGTAATAGTCACCAACACCAGCATGATCTCGTCCGACGATAAAGTGAGTACAGCCGTAGTTTTTGCGGACTAAAGCATGGAATATGGCCTCACGAGGTCCAGCATAACGCATTGCAGCTGGATTAATTGCCAAAGTTACCCGGTCTAAGGGGTAGTAATGTTCCAGCAAAATTTCATAGCAGCGCATCCGCACATCAGCAGCAATATCGTCCTCTTTTGTCGCCCCGACTAATGGGTGCAAAAATAGACCATCAACGATTTCTAAGGCGCACTTTTGAATATATTCATGGGCACGGTGGATGGGGTTGCGAGTTTGAAAGCCGACGATGGTTTTCCAACCCTTATCTTGAAATAGTTGCCGTGAGGCAGCTGGATCGATTTGGTAAGTAGGAAATTGGGGATGAGGTTCGCGTTGTAACAACCAAATATCACCCGCTAGATTTACAGTACCTTGGTTATAGAGTACTTGTACGCCGGGATGATTGACATCATTAGTACGGTAGACTTTTATTGCTTCGCGGATTTTGTCGTAGTGATATTTTTGCGTAAGTTGCAAAACTCCGATAAATTCGCCTTTGGAGTTATCCAGACGAATTAAGCCGCCTTCTGGCAATGGTGAAGCTACTTCTTCGCTTACCGATAGTGTAATCGGGATTGACCAGACAAGACCGTTAGCTAATCGCATTTCTGTCACAGTGCGATCATAGTCTTCTTGATTCATAAAACCCGTTAGCGGACTAAAAGCACCGATCGCAATCATTTCTAGATCGGAAATGGCGCGATCGTCAAGTTGCACTCGCGGCAAAAAGTCAGCTTTTGAGAGAAACTCTGCTCTTTGTTCTGGCGTGGCGATACGGTTAACCAACTGTCCACCGTGGGGGGGTATGGCATCTGGATTGTGACTCAACGTAGATCCCCTCTCTGCTTTTACTGTTATTGTTTCAGATTATGTACTAACTTATCAAATGCTGGTACGTAGAGAAAAATAGTTTAGAAAATGGAAGAAAATTTTTGCAACTAGCCTCCAACCGATCTGATTAGGTTAGGCTAAAGCTAATCCAGTCTCAAGTTTCAGAATAGTTCCTGTATAAGGAAAATGCTTATGACTGCTGTATCCCCCGTTGTTAAACCTGTTAGCCAAATGCGGCTAGCACCTGGTAGTACAGTGAATATCCAGGATATAAGTTGGGAGGAATTTGAATCTATTTTGGAAGAACTGGGAGAAAAGCGATCGCTACGAGTTGCTTATAGCAAGTCTACGTTAGAAATTATGGTTCCTCTACCCGAACACGAAAAATCAAAGGACTTAATTTCAGATATTGTAAAAATCTTGCTGAAGATTGCAGAAAAAAGTTATGAACCCTTTGGTTCAACCACCTTCAAGCGGGAAAATATAGCGGGGGTAGAACCAGATGCTTGCTTTTACATCCAAAATTACCAAAGAATGATCGGTCGTCGCAAACTGGAACCAGACGATCCGCCTCCTGATTTGGCAATTGAAACAGATGTGACATCAAAAACAACTCTTGATGCTTACGAAGCGATCGCTGTTCCAGAACTATGGATTTACGATAGTAAAAAACTGAGGATTTATTTACTCACGGATGGACATTACATTGAATCCGATCACAGTCCTAACTTTCCAAATATCCCTCTAATTCAAATTATTGGCACTACAGTTGAAAGAGCTTGGCAAGTAGGAACCGTACAAGCTTTGAAAGAGTTTGAAGGGGCATTAGATAGAAGTAGTTTTTGATAGAAAGTACGTAGTTTTAGCCCCCCAAGTATCGATTTTGCCAATTCTCCATAGTATCAATACGGTTCAGTTAAGGAAATTTATCTTTCAAGGCAGGCATGGGAAGCAGGGGGAGAACAAAAGCTTAACTAAACTGTATTGTTATCTTTTCTGAATCAGTTTTATGACAGTAATTAAAGAAAATTTAAAGCGAATCTGGGATTGCTTAGTAACAAAAGCACCTGAAATTATCTCATTACTTCAACCAGGATTTAAGCCTGAAGAAATTGATGAGATAACAAAAGATTTACCTTTTAAATTACCAGAAGAAGTTTATGAAATTTATCAATGGCGAAATGGTTTGTTAAAAGGAGTTGATCTATATGGTTGGAAATATAGGGAATCATTTATTGATTTTGATTCTTTACAAGCTGCAATACAACATCTTAAAAAAATAATTATAGCTGGTCAGCCTACTTATTTTATAATAATTTTTTCTTTGGCGCATGAAAACGGAGGAGATTTTTTTACTGTTCCTATTGGTCGAGATATCTCTTCTGTTATTTATTTGAATGATGATGATGATCTTGAATCTGTTGATTATCAAACAGAATTTGTACCAAAGCTTAATAATAATTTAATTGAAAGCGTAAACACTTCAGCAAAATCTACTTTAAAAGATGATTTATTTGAAAGGCGAAAAGCTTACAACAATGTCAGAGATTTTATTGCAGAAATAGCAGATTGTTGTGAACAAGGATTTAACAGGTTAGAAATAAATGAATATGGTTCTATTTCTGTTTATCTAAATCAAGAAAAGTGTAATTTGATTCATTACAGACATAGAGCCGCCAAGAAAAATATATACTGTTTAACGTTAGAACAAGAAGGACAACTTTCTGAAAAAAAGCAAAGTTGGGTAGATGTAATCAATACCCCTCTAAACCATGAAAAAGCCGCTAAAATTATTCAAGAATTATATGCATATGCAGGAGAAGAGATACCAGATGTAGTTTTTGTACCTAGTTTTTACACTGCACATCTAGGAATACTAAAAAAATCAGATTTTTTAGAACAAATTCAAAACACTTATCTTGCTGAAAAGCTAAAATCTTTATATTGGGACTTGTTACTAATTCCTTTTGATTGTCTTTTGGCACAACCTGTAATTACTTCTGTTTTAACTTCTTTAAAATCTGAATTGTCTGATTCTTTAAACAATTTGATAGAAGATGATTTGAAACTTGAGCTAACAGATTTTTTTCGATATGAAGTAAGTCCTATTTTTCAAAAAGTAATTAAATTATTATACTCTGGAATTAAGTATGACTTAAAAGATACTTTAGGAGATAATTTTATTGAAGTTAATCTTAAGTATAAGTATATTTTGGGTAATGAAGACTTTATTAGTTCAGCAGCACTATTTGAATTTGCTCATCTTTTAGGAGTGAAATTTGACAAGCAAAAGTTAAATTTGTTTGTTTCATACTGTCGAGAAATATGGTGTATTATTCCTTTTGATAAAACTATTATAGTTTCTGAAAAGCCTCAAATAACATGGCCAGAAAACTTTTACCCTAATAGCATACAACAACCTGATATCAATTTTCCAGATGGTTATAGCATTTAGAAAGTATGAAAAGTATAAGTATATCTCTCCCTGACGCGATGCGGATTTATATAGAAGAGAAAGTAGCGACTGGTAGCTACAGCAGTGTCAGTGAATATTTCCGTGAGTTAGTGCGCCAAGACCAAAAGGGTCAAGCTACTGAACATTTGGAAGCGATGCTTTTAGAAGGTCTAAATTCTGGGAATGCAACTGACAGACATGACTCCTGACAATTGGGAAGATATACGCCAAGCTGTGCGGGAAAGAATCGCCAAGCATAAAGGGTCAAACCAAGGTTAATCAGTAATGATTTTAGTCACTTTGAAACTGCAAATATTCCAAAAGTAGTAACCGCAAGTAATCTAACGTTCTAATATAACTCTTTATCTGCTCATAATTGCCATTACTGCCAAAATAAAAACTCGCAATCTGAGGTACATTTAAAACTCGCATAGCTTGTAATTGCCCAATTGTCTGGGTTTTATCGACAATTTGACCTGTACTTTGAATTTGACTAGCATAACCTCTGAGATTTACTGTTAAAAGTTCAAGTTCTTCTAAAAGTGAAAACTCTTCATCTTCTGGTGGAAACTGAATAGAAATTTCTTCTCGTTCGCTGCGTGTATTTTTATAAATATTAGTCAACTGTGCTAATAAGTGACTAATATTTCTCTTAATTAATTCTTGCTGATTTAAAATTGCTTTAGTCATCATTGACTCCATAAGTAACTATCTTTTCAGTACCGTATTGATCGGGTCTGACAATCAGATATTCATTGCTTTTACGATATACAGCTGAACTATCTCCACGATATCCAGTTTTCGGAACTCTAATAGCTCCTTTTTTATTAAAGTTATGAGCCTTGCGTAGATACTTTAATGGGTCAATTCCTTTTCTATTAGCATGGTCTAAGATACTCTGGGCAACACTCGTATAGGTGGCAGCATCCCACTCACTTATGTACTTTTGAATCTCTGCCACCTCTGCTGAGGTATAGCTTTCTAATAACTGTATCAAAAACTGGTCATAGATAGGTTCTTCCGGCATATATCCAATTTAAAAATAAAAATACCCCTCCTTACAAGTGAGGAAGGGTGGTTTTGCTTTATGCCAAAACAGGGTAAGAGTTATTATTAACTAAACTGTTCAATTATTCCGCCACCTAAGACTTTCTCGCCGTCGTACCACACCGCCGCTTGTCCGGGGGTGATGCTGATTTGGGGTTCATCAAACACCAAGCGCACGCGGGAGTTTTCCAACGGAATCACCGTCACAGGTGTCGCAGTTGAACGATAGCGAATTTGCGCTTTGGCATGAATTGGGGTAGATGGTTCGGCAATGGAAACCCAATTTACCCGATTTACAGTGCATTCTGGCTGAGTTACTTTTGTGCGATCGCCTACTACTACCTTATTATTTTCCGCATCTAATTCAATCACATACAACGGTTCGGCAGCAGCAATTCCCAAGCCTTTGCGCTGACCAATGGTGTAATGATGGACACCATCATGCTGTCCCAAAACTTTGCCTGTGGTATCGACAATATCGCCTGTTTTGGGAGTTAAATATTTCTCCAAAAATGCCCGCATGGAACCGTTACTTTCCACTAAGCATAAGTCTTGACTTTCTGGTTTATCAGCAGTTTTCAGTCCGTATTCAGTTGCAATGCGGCGCGTGTCAGTTTTTTCTAGTTCACCTAGAGGGAATATGGTTGCAGCAAGTAAATCTTGAGACAAATCATAGAGAAAATATGACTGGTCTTTGTTGCGGTCAACGGCTCTTAATAACTGGTAACGTCCAGTTGCTTCGTCATGGCTAATTCGGGCATAATGACCAGTGGCAATGCGATCGCATCCCAATTCTTCACGAGCATACTGCACCATTGGCCCAAACTTTACCGTTTTATTGCACTGGGAGCAAGGCAAAGGTGTAATACCAGCACTGTAACCAGTCACCAGGTAATCGACAATATGCGTCTGAAAGACATCTCGAATATCTACAATCTGATGGGGAACGCCCAATTGTTCACAGATATCAGCCGCGTCGATCATACCTTCAGAGCAACATTGACCTTTGCCTTTCATTAGCCAAAGAGTCAAACCAATCACTTCATAGCCCTGATGGTGCAGGATAGCGGCGGCGGTGGAACTGTCAACGCCACCAGAAAGACCAACGACGACTTTTTTCATACAAAGCACGACACGATAGCTGCGTGGTTGTCCAATTGTAGCACATACTCTTCAAAGCCTTGCTAGCAAAGCACTTCAGTTTTAGAGCTGCTGAATTAGCAATCGCTATTCACTGCTTCATCATCTTTATCTAAGATTAATTACAGATGTATTTTTTGCACGCAGATGAGCTAATTTTACGTTAACGCTATATAGTTGCTACAACGGTGAATTCATAAGTTCCTGATTGGAAATTACCTAAAAATACTGTGACTACTTTCTAACTATTATGTCGAGAGGAATATCAAGTAAATTTATCCCATTTCAGATGCTGCGCCAAAGTTCTCAGGGTTGGAAGCCCAGTCTAACAGTTCTCTTTTTGTTAGTGGGAGGATGGTTAGTACTGATTCCCGACTCTACCCCAGCACAAGCACAAATTTCCAACAGCAACCTCTTACTGGCTCAAGAAGGTGAGATTTTACCGCCACCGCCAATTCCTTTTGGTCAACAGCCATCACCGCAGTTACAACCAGCTCAATCACAGGACTTCAATCAACCGGAAGTGAACTTTCAGCCTTCCCAACCAATACAGAACAATCAACCGGAAGTGAACTTTCAGCCTTCCCAACCATTACAGAACAATCAATTTGAGCAGAATTTTCAGCCCTCTCAACCCGTACAGTTTAGTCAATATAACCAAAATGAGCGCTATTTAGTTTACGTTGATGGTAGTGATTACCAGACACTACAAGCAATACGTCAGATTGAACCCAGTGCTTACATTCGCCAGTTCCAAGGTCGGACTGTAATTCAGTCAGGAGTTTTTAACAGGGTATCCAACGCTCAACAACGAGTGAATGAGCTACAGTCACGAGGTA
This sequence comes from Nostoc sp., assembly GCF_036917535.1. GTDB lineage: Bacteria > Cyanobacteriota > Cyanobacteriia > Cyanobacteriales > Nostocaceae > Nostoc. The sequence continues at coordinate 41,405 of NZ_JBALDA010000107.1, read as the reverse complement.
TATATAACGCCCGAATTATCAGCTTTGGTAACGGACAGGAAATAAATGCAGGCAATGGCAGCTTTATAGGCTATCGCAATAATATAAATGCTAATAGACGAGTCTCTAGATATTATGTCGCCATTCCTACTACTTCCGAACAGTTACCTGCGATCGCAGCACAACTTAGGCAGAATTTAGGCCAATTTACGCAAGATTTTGGACGATCTGGCGGAGTCCTCGAAAGGAGGCAACCACGAGGTCCGCACGTAGCAGTAGGGCCTTTCCAAAATCGATTCCAAGCTGAGGAATGGAACAAGTATATCCGAAATATCGGATACGGTAATGCTAGAGTTTACTACGGAAAGTGAATAAGTCGGAAGTTAGGAGTGAGATAGGAAGTACACCAACGGCAAGCCCTCCAATGTAAGTATCATAGAATTTTAGGCAAATCAGTTGTAAATCATGCTACAGCTATAAGCCAAAATTTTTATAGAGACTCACACAAGTACAGTCAAAATGGATATAAAGAATGGCTTCGTTGGTACTGTTGGCAATACCCCTTTAATTCGCTTAAACAGTTTTAGCGAAGAAACAGGGTGTGAAATCCTTGCGAAAGCAGAATTTCTCAATCCTGGGGGTTCCGTCAAAGACCGCGCCGCACTTTACATTATCGAAGATGCGGAAAAGAAAGGTCTACTCAAACCTGGTGGCACGGTTGTAGAAGGAACCGCTGGTAATACTGGCATTGGACTAGCACATATTTGCAACGCCAAAGGCTACAAATGTCTAATTATTATTCCCGATACCCAGTCACAAGAAAAGATAGACGCACTGACAGCACTAGGAGCAGAAGTTCGTCCCGTTCCCGCCGTACCCTATAAAGACCCGAACAACTACGTCAAGCTATCTGGCAGAGTCGCTGCTGAATTGGAAAATGCCATTTGGGCAAATCAGTTTGATAATTTAGCTAACCGCCTCGCCCACTACGAAACCACAGGGCCGGAAATTTGGACGCAGACAGATGGTAAAATAGATGCATGGACAACTGCAACTGGTACTGCTGGTACTTATGCTGGTGTAGCATTGTACTTAAAAGAACAAAATCCAGCAATTAAATGTGTTGTAGCCGATCCGCTAGGTAGTGGACTTTATAGCTATGTCAAAACTGGCGAAATCAAAATAGAAGGAAATTCCATCACTGAAGGTATCGGTAACGGTCGTGTCACAGCCAATATGGAAGGCGCACCTGCTGATGATGCCATCCAAATCGATGACCAAGAAGCTTTGCGAGTAGTTTACCAACTGCTGAGGAAAGATGGGTTGTTAATGGGCGGCTCAACGGGTATTAATGTTGGGGCAGCTGTTGCCATAGCGAAGCAGTTGGGATCAGGACATACCATTGTCACCATCTTGTGTGATAGTGGTTCCCGGTATCAGTCGCGGATATTTAACCCGGAATGGCTAGCCTCAAAAGGACTTTCAATAGATTAGTTATGGGGCATGGGGCATTGGGGATGAGGATTGAATATTTAATTTTGAATTTTGAATTTTGAATTGATTTCTCCCTGCCCCCCTGTCTCCTCTGTGTCCTCCGCACCTCTGTGGTTCGCTAAAAAATGTCAAACATCAGTAAACCATTCAACTTCCCGATAATAGATCAAGACTCTTCTGCCAAATGTGTGCGGGTTTGTCAAAATCGTACTTGTAAAAAGCAAGGTGCAGCCAAGGTTTTAGCCGCTTTTACAGCTTTGCCAATCCCCGGTGTAACTGTAACGGGTAGCAGCTGTTTAGGACAATGTGGCAATGGGCCGATGGTGCTGATATTACCCGATATGGTCTGGTATAGCGGCGTTCAACCTGATGAAGTATCTTTACTGATAGAAAATCATTTGCTAGGTGGTCAAAGAGTCAAACAGATGCTCTATTATCGGTTTCATCCCCAGAAATAAAGCTAAATTTTCAATATTAAGGTCTGCAATCTTTTTGACTGAAGTGAGGCATCCAATGAATATTCAGCAATTGCGTCAATCCTTGAAACAAAAGTGGCTTATTTACTACAAGCAAAATATTTCTTGGTTGGTCAAAATGCGAATTTGGGCTACTTATGATGGTTTGCGCCGTCCTTTGTCCGGTTTTATTTTGGCAACACTGTCTGCTTTGGAACCCCAATTTGATGAAATACTTTCTTTTATGGTGGAACTGAATAACGATCCAGATAAAATAGTCGCTGCTTTAGGTCTTAATTTCAATCCTGATCAAGAGTTACGTTTAATAAAATCAGACCATTCTATAGCTACCACCCAACCTGAAAACGAGCCGCTAGATGAAGAGTATTCTGAGGATAAACATCTGTCATCGGTTGTAACTGCTACCAAGATTGCGCCTCATTCTCTTGCCAAAACTCCAGACTCCAACTTGCCATACGCCGATCAAGTTGTGCCATTATTTACGGCTACTACGGGGGTAGTTCGGACACGCAAACCTGAGTTGGTAGTAGCAAATGCAACTAAAATTGCTCCAGATACTCCGCCAAAAACGCCAGTCCCCAGTTTTGTCAGCGAATATCAACCACTACGTAGCGGCTTTGCAACTTCTCGTCAGACATCACTGACAATGATTGCTGAGGTTAAAACCAAAGCCAAAACTATGCCATATGCGGCGTTAGCTACTGAAGTTAAAAGCAACGCGCCATCTAACCTAATCCCTGTGGGCGCATTCCTGGCAATTACCACTGAGATTGACAGTAATGGCAAACCAGTGCGATCGCTAGCAATTACTACTGAGGTTAAAAGTAACGACAAACAACCGAATATTCAACCACAAGAGGTTAAAAGCAAAGTGAATTTACCAACTACAAATGCCCGTAGTCTAGCTTCTTGGGTAGATGAATTTTGTTACGGTGTTAGGGATAAAGAGAAAGATATTTTGATTTGAGTTACTTATGGGTACTCGTGAGAAACAAACGGGATTTCAACTATTTCACCATCAGTTTCTCCCACTTTGACTTTTAAGCCTACACCACCAGCTTTGGTGCGAATGTAACCTAGTCCAAAGTAACCATCAGCGGTTTGGATGTAACTAGTAAGTTTGCCGACCTTTTCATCTCCAACTGCGATCGCACTTCCAACTTCCACAGGGGCACTGAGGCGAACACCAAGCAGGTGTTGTTTTACACCTTTATATGTATTTAACCGAGCAATAGTTTCTTGCCCAATATAGCAACCTTTAGTAAAAGAAATTGTTTGCCATAAACCAACTTCCAGAGGATTGTAATCATCTGTGAGTTCTGCATCTGGGGCGGGGCGGCCTTGTATGATTCGCAAGGCATCCCAAGCGCGATCACTCATCTCTACCGCTCCAGCTTCTAACAGTTTGTTCCACACTGTTTCTTTGTCAGTATAGGGGAAAGTGAAGGTGTATCCGGGTGCAGCTAACCCGCTACCTACAGCAATTCGCACTCCCTCAGCCGGAGCGATTGTGTATACTTGGTGACTACCATAAGGTTGGCCGATGAGTTCGCTAATACCTAATTTTTCTAAAACAGCGTCGCTTCCTGGGCCAATCAGGCTGAAGGTGTTGGTATATTGGGTAATATCAGATAATTCCACCTTATCTGCATAGAAAATATATTTATCCAGCCATTCCATCAAGAACTGGCGACGGTTAGGTGAAACCAGCAAGATTACTGCATCTTCTCTAACGTAGGCGGTTACTAAATCAATTGTTCTGGCTGTAGAAGTGACGAAAACCGTATCACAACCTTGTCCTGGCTTGAGTATTTGGAAATTGTTAGTACTTTGGTTGTGTAAGAAATTGAGGCGATCGTCGCCAGCTACTTTGATCCGTCCCCAGGCGGTGCGATCGCAGATTGCAACCCCAACTCTGGCGGCTTGGATAGCTGCTGCGTCTTTATCGTCAAGTGTAGATGTTGGCATAGCGATCAGAAGTTGCCCTGTTTGAATGTTGTCGCATTGGAAATCTTAGCAAATAAGCGTTTGCGGCTTCAATGCACCTCCTCAGAACGACCAAAGTAGTGAACTGAGGAATTAATTATAACTTTTGTCTTTGTCATGCCATTCTGCTTGGCATAACCCATTGCTTCTGTTCAAGCTCTGGCGGAATTCTAATACTAAATTGAGGTGAAGTCATACTGTAAATTCCACTGCATAATCTTAGTATACCAGTGTCATTTTTGTACAACATCAAAAAATGCGTTTCTTTACTCTGTAGTACTGCAAATTACTAATTATGGTCAAAAAATACGATGTTGTACTGTCTTTTGCAAGTGAAAATCGAGAATATGTTCGAGCAGTTGCAGTTACTCTTCAAGCTGCTGGTATCAAAGTTTTCTATGACGAATTTGAACAGGTTAATCTTTGGGGCAAGAACTTGTATGTTCATTTAGATGAAATTTATCGTAATGAAGCACACTTTTGTGTCATGTTTATTTCTAAACATTATTTAAAGAAAACTTGGACTAATCACGAAAGAGAAAGCGCTCAGGCTCGCGCATTCAAAAGAGAAGAAGATTATCTTTTACCTGCCAAGTTTGATGATACAGAAATTCCAGGGCTTCTTCCAACAATTAGTTATATCAAATTACAAAAAATTACACCTAAAGAATTTGGACAGATTATTATTCAGAAGCTTATAAATGCAAACCCAAATTTTTTAACTTCTACTAAGAATGTACCTAAAGCTAGGGTTATTGCAGATAATAGTATCGAAACACCGAATATTAATAAATCAAAGCCTGACCAAAAGACTATTATCACACGTAAAAACTCATCAAATGATGCTAAAAAACCAAAATCAAAAACCAAAAGTGTAAATTTTACTCTTGAAGGAATTAGTCAATTATCTAACGATAAACCGATAGTTTATAAAATTTTAACTAAAGGAGGCAAAAATAATTATACAGGAGTAGCGAAGAAAGGAGAAATTTACATAACTATTCAGAAACATTTACAACCAGGGAAAAATCGTATTCCAGGATGCAAGGTCAGAATTGAGCGAATGAGTACTATTCAAGAAGCACAGGATAAGGCAGACAGAATTATAAAGATAAGTAAGCCTAAGTATAATAAATCAATAAAATATTAGCCAACTGTGATCGCGCCTCGTCATCGAGAAATTACTATCGGTACGCTGGGCAGTATTTTACGACAAGCTGGGATAAGTGTAGAAGAGTTTGAGGTTTTGTAAGGGCGCGTAGGGGTGAAAAGGGCTAGGCGATGCCTACAGCGGGCTGCACCTATTTTCCTAAGCATCAATAGCCCATTTTGCACACCGTAAACAATTACTTGTCTGCTGACTTCCGATTCAGCACTCATGTAAATTCTGCTGATTCTTCTCAATCTACTACCAACACAGCAGCACCACAAATCTTACCGCTACGTAGAGATTCTAAAGCTTCATTCGCTGCTGTGAGGGGAAATGCTTCAACTTCTGTGTGAATGGGAATCTGAGGTGCTAAGGCTAAAAATTCCTCTCCGTCTTGCCTAGTAAGATTAGCTACTGACCTCAAGATGCGTTCTCCCCAAAGAATTTCATAGGGAAATGTCGGAATATCGCTCATGTGAATTCCAGCACAAACTACTATCCCTCCCTTACACACAGTCCTCAACGCAGCAGGGACAAGGGAACCAAGCGAAGCAAAAATTATGGCTGCGTCTAAAGGTTTTGGCGGTAATTCATTAGAACTTCCAGCCCAAACAGCACCTAAACTACGGGCAAATTCTTGACCTTCAGTATCGCCAGGACGAGTAAAAGCGAATACTTGGCGATTTTGATAGCGAGCCACTTGAACCAAAATATGAGCAGCAGCACCAAAGCCGTAAAAACCAATATTTTTGGCATCCTCTACCATTTTAAATGCCCGATAGCCAATTAAGCCAGCACATAACAAAGGAGCCGCTTGCAAGTCGGGGTAATTAGGGGGAATAGGAAAACAGAAGCGATCGCTAGCAACCGTATATTCCGCATATCCGCCGTCAATTTGGTATCCAGTAAACTGGGCCCAATCACAAAGATTTTCCCTTTCTGCTAGGCAATAACGGCAATGGTTGCAAGTATGTCCAAGCCAAGGAACACCGACTCGTTCCCCAACTCGAAATTTTGTGACTTTTTCCCCTATTTTGACTATTTTACCGACAATTTGATGACCAGGAATCAAGGGTAACTTAGGGTTTGTTAGTTCCCCGTCAATTATATGTAAATCTGTGCGGCAAATACCACAAGTGTGCACCTGAATCAGAACTTGATTAGAACTAGGAGTAGGTAAGGGTAAATCGGCAAGTCGTAGTGGTTTTCCGGGTGCATCCAGAATCATTGCACGCATATATTTTAGTCCTCAAACCATTAGGTAGACTGGAAAATACCATCCCTGTTATATCCTAATATTACTCAGCCAAATTTGATACTTCCTAGAGGATGTTTGAAAAGTCCTCTAAGAAGTATCAAAAGTTTTAGCTCCCTCTAAATCCCTTTTAAAAAAGGGGACTTTGATTTTGGTTCACCCCTTTTTAAGGTGGGTTAGGGAGGATCTAAAAGTGCCTAAAGTCACAGCGAAACACTTTTCAAGCAACTGCTGAGGGTATTTTATCGTACATTCAAGGGTTTAAGACCCCTCTGTTACAAAGTTCTGATTCGAGGAAACCTCGGCTCAGACTTTGCGCTACGTCTTGTCGTAGCATATTTTGAGTCGCGGTTTAAATCCCAGAATCAAAATGTCTTTAATTTTGAATTTTGAATTGTTAATTGTTAACTCTCCGGCAATTTAGCAAACGCTTGCTCAACTAACTCCTTTGACTTAGCATCCAAACGCAGCCAATCCACTTCACCGAATTCATCGATTAAACTAGTATCAATATCAGCAGTTTCCTTCTCTGGGGTGTATTCAATAAAACATACTTCGTAACACAGTTCCCACAAATCGATACTCGCTTCTTGCTGTTGACGCTGCAAACGTAGATGATATCCTGGATGGGGCATCGGCAGACGAGCCAGAGTTCCTCTGATTTCATCTGCTTCTTGGGGTGTTGCAGTTTCCATAGCTTGCAACAGTTCAGTCACCAATGCTTTGATTTCATCAGTGGTGCTAGGCGGCCAAATCAGAACATCATGGTAAGTTCCAGTCCAAGAAGATTCATCAAGCCGCTTGCGGATATTGTCGATAACGCGAATGAAAGCGGGTTGCATGAGAATTTCAGCTTGTTGCCATGCAACTGGATTTGTTATTTTAGGTGGCATTGGTAATAAACAGGGGCACTAAAAGAAAAATAAACAGTCTGCGTTTATTAAAAAGCTGCGTTTTTAATCTAAATCTTTTCTCAAGATAGCGGATTTCGTTGAAGAAAATTTGGAGATATTTATTACCAGCTGGAAAATTAGGTAATAACTCTGGGGAGGGAATATGATAGGCAAGCTACTAGACCATCGTTACCAAGTAATTCGAGTCCTCGCGATGGGAGGATTTGGTCAAACCTATATTGCCCAAGATACTAGGCGGCCAGGCAATCCCATCTGCGTTGTCAAGCACCTTAAACCCGGAACTGACCCCAGAGTTTTTGATACTGCTAAACGCTTGTTCAGCAGTGAAGCCGAAACCTTAGAAAAACTGGGAAACCATGACCAAATACCCAGGCTGCTAGCGTACTTTGACGAAAACCAAGAATTCTATCTAGTACAAGAATATATTGAAGGACATACCCTAGCTGAGGAACTTATACCTGGTAAGCGCTGGAGTGAGAGCCAAGTAGTTCAACTGTTGCAGGAAATTCTAGAGATTCTCGAATTTGTCCATCGCCAAGGCGTGATTCACCGCGATCTCAAACCGGATAATATCATCCGTCGTGCCTCAGATAATAAGTTAGTTTTAGTTGATTTTGGAGCAGTGAAACAACTGCGTACACAACTGGTAACTGTAGGCGGACAACCCTCTGCCACAGTGGTTATCGGCACTCCTGGCTATATGCCTACAGAACAAGGGCAAGGTAAACCTCGTCCTAACAGCGATATCTATTCTCTTGGTATCATCGCCATTCAAGCATTAACAGGATTACATCCAACAGAGTTGCAAGAAGACCCAGAAACGGGGGAAATTATCTGGCGGCATTCAGTAACCGTGAACCATCAACTGGCAGCAGTGTTGTCCAAGATGGTGCGCTATCACTTCAAAGACCGCTACCAAAACGCTACGGAAGCACTGCAAGCGTGTAAAGATGCGATCAATCCAATAGCTGCACTTTCCACACCTCAAGAAGCTACCAAAAATTCCACTTACGAAGCAGCCAAATCTCAGCCTCTAGTATCTCGGCTGCAAACTGTTGCAGTTGCACCAGCCAATCCTGTCAAACCTGCGCGTAAAGACTCTACCAAATCCGACCCCTGGCCGATATTAATTGGCATATTACTGGCGGGTGGTGCAGCTGCTTTGGTAGCAAATGTATATCCAAATGTGAAAAATTTAGCTTTAAATCTTACAGGTAAGGATACTGCTTTAGCAAACAAATGCTCGGCTGTTGTCGTCGGAAATTCTAATATCCGTTCTGAACCTAGTTCGATAAATTCTGATAATGTTTTGCAAACTGTTGCTGATAACACCAATTTTGAGGTGACTGGCAAGCGGACAAAACGAGGTTGGATAGAAGTTAAGCTTAAATCTGGTCGTTTGGCTTGGGCACACTCGGATGTGATAACTAATAATCAAGAATGGGGTTCTTGCCTACGTGAAAAGGGCATTGCAACTAGGATTGTAGATGATAGTAGCTTAATTTCAACTCGAACAACTCCCCAGCCAAAACCAAAATCTAAGGATGTAGTAACTCCATTACCAGAAAAGCCAAAGGGGTCAACTGACGATGCTGAAAAATCAGAACGATCACAGCCTAATGATAACAGTGCCAATATTATCGAACAAGCAAAAAAGAAGTATGATTCAGGGGATATAATTGGAGCGATCGCACTTTTGAGATCAATTCCGGCAAATGCTGCTTCTAGTATCCAAGAAACAGGCAAAATGATTGCCCAGTGGCAGTCAGATTGGGCTAAGGCGGAGGCGTTATCTAATGAGATCAACAAAGCAATAGATGATGGTAAATGGGACAAAGTTTTAGATTATAGAAACCATCCAGAAAAGTTGCCTAATACTCAATATTGGCGAAATAGAATCGAACCATTATTTAAACAAGCAGCCGAAAATCTGGCAAAACAGGCACTAACTAAACTAGAAAATCAAGATAATCAAAAGACTACCCAACAGAAACTTCCTCATATTAACCAACCTGTCACTACAGAAAGTCCTAATGCTAGAGAAACTCCGAAAGGCAGTTTATAATATTAAGGTTGATTAACCATCCTATTTAAGCATCTATTGATTGGGAAGAACAACGTAATCAACAAAAAGCAAGTGTCTATTGGGCTTTTAAAACCACAGATGCACGCAGAAAGTACAGCGTTTATATCCAATTATTTTGACTTAGCAAAGTTTGTGTGGCGGACTACTAGAGCCGTTCAGCCTCGCGTCTTACTTCTGAATAAGAGATTTCCGCACTCTTGGCTTGGTTGAGCGCGTTCAAGCCAGTCGTTGATTCGTCATCCTCTTCAATGAGACCTTTGATAGCGATCCACGAGACGGCATCCACCTCCGGTTTCCATCGAGTATTGTAGAGTATAGCTGCTTCGAGCAGTTGCGTGGGTGAATTGCCTGCTTCGCCAATGGAGAGGTCGAGTGTCATTGCAGACTCCATCGCCGCGTTGACTCCCTGTCCGATCGGCGGGAACGCCGCCGCTGCATCTCCAAGCAATACAGCCTTTCCACCATAGAGTTGGGAGCAAGTCAGCGTTTGACCAATATGTCTAGAGGCGCGCTTTGCAAATGCGGCAATCTGCTCCTCACTTGTCAATTCGAGTATCTGTGGCAGGCGATCACCCAAAAACTGCTGTGCTGCTTGAGCAGAGGAGAACTCCAGCGGTGCATCAGTTCCGACGGCGCAGAACCAACGGGCTGTGTCAGAGCCTTGACCTCCTGTAATCGCACCTGCAAAGCTGAAAACGGGCATAACGGATAGGTCATAAAGGTAGTTTTTGTCCCATTGATCGAGTTTGCGATCAAGTTCAAGCATCGTGCAGTAGATCGGAAATGATTGGGTCTTGGCAGTAAATTCCGGAATCTGCTCCAGCATGGCTTTGCGGACGGCAGAACCTGTACCATCGGAACCAATGATGAAATCGAACTGCTCAGTCAGCGCACCCTTCGACTGAGATTCATAGGTGAGGCTGCCAGTCAGGACATCGACTGAAGTCACGCGGCATTCAAACTCGCAGGATATCCATTCTGAATACTGTTCTTCTACGAGTGCTATTAGCGTACGCACGATATCGCCACGCGACCCAATCCAACCTGGTAAGTTCCATTCCCCCGCCTCTCTCCCCAGCTTGATTCCCTTAAATTGCAGCATCCTTTGATCAAAGTAAGGACAGGCATCGATGTGGCGCAGGGCTTTGAGTCCGTGCCCCGTGATGTCTATCGCGTAGGAGCGCTCGGGGTTAAAGCGGGGTGCAACTTCTGGATGAGCATCCCGCTCGAAAAACGTTGTCCGAATGCCGCGACGGGCAAGAGCGATCGCGGCAGTCAGTGCAGCAGGACCACCACCGACGAAGGCAATCTTTGCTGGGGTTTCTATTGTCTCGTCTGTTTGCATAGTATTTTGTCCTCGTGTCCTTATAACCAGTCAGCGACCAGCTCAATGATGACTCGACCCGTGACCGGTTTCCCACGCAGTGTCCCAGTGATGGCGCTGAACCCTTCGTACTTGTGCATCCCAACCGGGGAGACGAACTCCTGCTCAATCACCTCCGGTCTAATGATCAGATGCCCATCCAACTGAGGTATCCGAATGTCCCAGTTGATCGGATAGATATGTCCGGTTTCTGGACTTTTCCACGGATTCGATGCATTCGCCGTCATGGGATCGCAGGCGACTACATCAACACCGCCATCAAGGCGCACCACTGTTGCCCAAGAATGTACGGGGCGATCCTCTTCAATAAACTCCCAGACGCTGATCCGATCGCCACTGTCGAGGATAATACCAAACCAGACCCACTTCTTGATTTCCTTGCCGAAGAAGCGTGGTGTCACACCCCATTGGCGATCAAGCCAGCCATCTCCGGTCACTTTGTACCGATCGCCGCTGATGGATACTGTTCCAGTGACGCTCATGGTTGGGAGTGCATAGTGGTAGGTTATGCCACCAAGACACGGAAACAGGCCGTTACCGACATTAGGCAACAAGGGTCCGGTTTGCTGGGCGGTGACATCAACCTCAATACCCGCCTTGGACCAGTTGCCCTTGAAGTTGAGCGCAGAGGTGGTACCGGATGCGGACGCGATCGGCGTGATCACCTCGAACTTTTCCGTATTGAACGAACACTTTTCACCGGGGAAGTCCTGTTCTTCTGCGATGTATTTATTAGTTTGCGGATTTAACACCGAGACCATCGCCGCCAGCAAGTCATCGCCGGTCGGCGGCGTAACGTGCAGAAGGTGAACCAGCAGATACATCGTCCCGCGATCGGACTCAAGATTTCCGACCAGGAACCACGAGTCGAGGTTTGCCCCAGGCTTAGCGACAAGATCTGGGTCAGTCGAGACAAAAAGGCTTAGTCCATTGCCCTCCTTTGAGGCGGATTCCCCTTGCATTGCTGCTGTGGGTATTGTTACTTGTAAATCCCGGTCCATTTTCGTATCTTCTGGTCTTAGGTTTGATACTGATCGCTTAACAATATGCGATCATTAGAAAAAACTTACAAGGACTATGCGCGAATTAAATCGGACATTTCACGACAAGTTGCATAGCCGCCAAATGCTCACAAGCATTGTTGCTAATACATTTAATTACGCTGTGGGTCGTGGCTTAGACTTGAAGCAGATCAAGGCTGCTACTGGAATAATACAGACCGATTTAATTAATTCAGAGTCTCGCTTGCCTGAAGAACTTGTCCCAACGATCTGGAAGTTGTTGGGTGAGGCTTACCCAAGGCAACCCTTGGCGCTCCATATGGCAAGTGCGGCTCCCTTCTCAACCTTTGGTCAATTGGCTCAGGGCGTTCAATATGCTGAAGATATTCGTTCAGCATTGCGGGCTTTTGTGAAATATCGATCTGTGCTTTCAGATCAACTCTGGCTGGACTTGATTGAATCTGGCTCTGAAGCGATTTTGCAAGCGTATCATCCGGTCGGTGAAATTGATGGGGGGTATGGTGCTGAGTTCGGACTAGCTTTGACAAAGCGCTTGGTGCAAGAAATCCTCGGAACAAATGATGCCGTGGTACGAGTAGAGTTCAAACATGAGCCATTTGGCTCAAGCCACGTTTACGAAAACTTCTTCGGTGTGACTGTCTGTTTTCAAAAAGACCATAATGCCCTCGTGTTGCGTCGGGAGGCACTAGATTTACCCACTCAAGGGCAAGATATTCACTTATTTCAGTATATTCAGGGAAATCTAGATCTCCTGCAAGACCATTGGCGATTACATCATAATCCTTCTCAGATATCTGCACTGTTTGACGCCATTGCTCGTAATGCAGAGTTGTCTGAGTATGGGGCTGAGACACTAGCCCAACAAATGAACATGAGCTTGCGTACGTTACAACGTCTGGTTCAAGAGCAAGGTTTAACGATTCGCCAGCTAATAGATAATGCTCGTGAAGCTAGGGCCCGACAGCTACTAACTAATTCCACACTCAGTGTCGCAGCAATCTCGGCTCAACTGGGTTACTCTGATGAGCGAGCTTTTCGCAGAGCCTTTCAGCGTTGGACTGACAAGACTCCTACAGAGTTTCGGCGTAGATTAGGCAGGGCTTGATACCAATTCACGAAAAACCTGAGACAAATAAAGCGTCAAGAATAAAACCCCAACCTGTAATAGAAGCAACAATTGATGTGTTTAATTTCTCAAGACGTTGCCAGATAACTGGTCGTCCTGTTTTTTGTTTTCGCTGACTGTGCGATCGCACTACCTCCAGCATTTGGTTAAAAGTATCCGGACGTAGGCCACATAAGCGTTTAAAGTCTTCTGGCTTCAGACTCTTTACCTCAAGGTAGGTCATAGATGCTACCTAACTCTAACTTACTTGTCCCACGCATCTGGAACTTTTGCAAGAGGTCTATTCTTGATAACTTCAGTTTTTCAATCCCTTTTATCCAATATAAGATTTATTAATAAAATATGTAGTATTGATCACCAATTCCTACTGACTATCTAATTGGCGATCGCCCTTGAGCAAAACTTTGCGAATGTCTTCTACACGATTAGTGACAAACCCAAAAAAGCCAGAGCCTTAAAATCTACTAGCCGCCGCCCTGCTAAAGAACTCTGTAGCGATCGCTGACTATAAACTACATACTATACTCATTATGTCAAGCAATTCTGCGCTTTTATTAATCAGCAAATAGACAAACTTGAATAAAAAACGCATAGGCGATCGCAGAATCTTGCCAACATGATGCACAAAGCCTGTATTCATTGCTGAATCAGGCTTTTGATATTTTTTATTAAATTTGCACCGACAACTTCAGTTTAATTACTGAATAGCGAATCCTTCTGGTCTGATTGCATCGTCCAAATCAACGCCCATCAAGTTAGCTCCCTGGATGTTTGCATTTGTTAGATTTGTATCTTCCAAATCTGCGTTTTGTAGGTTAGCGGTTTGCAAATTTGCTCCCAAGAGATTGGCTTTCTCTAGGTCTGCATCAAAAAGGTTTGCTCCTACCAGGTTTGCTCCCCAAAGGTTTACCTTGCCTAAATCTGCTCCTTGAAAGTTAGCCCCTTGTAAGTTTGTTTGCTGCAAGTTAGCTCTTTCTAAGTCTGCATTTTGTAAGTTAGCACCCTCCAAGTTTGCTGCTTGCAGGTTTACGTCCTTTAGCATTGCCCCAGCCAGGTTACAGCCTACACATTCATTGGTTTGTAATAAATGTCTAATGTTTTCTGCTACAGACACTATTGGCGATACAACCGGAGATATTACTGGTGGTGTTACAGGCTCCGTTGGTAATTTCAGCGGAGATATTACTGGTGGTGTTACAGGCTCCGTTGGCAATTCAACTGGAGCTAGTTCAGATTCTGTAGGTGTGGATGGTGTTAGTGTTTGCGCTCTAGCGCTAGGCTGGATAAGCAAAGTAAATCCCGCGACAACTACCAGAAAGACTGCTGTTACGAGCCACTGAGTTAATTTTTTAGAGTTTGATTGATTCATTAGTTTCTTCATATTACGCTTCGTAGTGGTAGGCTTGCTTTTATAAGAGCCATCGATAATGTGCTTTATCTTACTTTAGATAGCTTAATTGATAAGAGCAAATATTATTGTTATTCATATTGATAAATTCAAGTGATTAATAAATCTTTTGGATGGGAAGCGATCGCTGATTTTTTTGCTGACATCAGGGACATAGCACCCATTAGGAATTGCGGCGTCATATTTAATTCCCAAGCATTGCTAAACTAGGTAAAAGTCGATATGTTTCACTTTTAATTAAGATAGAGAGTCCCAAGTAAATTAAGACAAAGGGGAAGATTTTTCGACCATAGCGAGTTAAAACAGGAGTCATCAGAGGATTACGAGTCAGGTTGTAAGAGAGTAAGCACCACGTCCCAATACTGAGATAGCAAACACAAACAATTACGCTCAAACTTGGAAGATTGCTACTGGCAAACAACGGTACATAAATTCCAATGTTGTTTCCTCCATTGGCAATGGTGACAGCGGAAACACGGTAAGTTTGAGGATCGCGGATGGTTGCGAATAGTGATTTCTTTTGGCGTCCAGATTTTACAGGAGAGTTTAAGTCAAGTGACACCGCTTGCACTGTCTCCTCTTCCTCTTCTCGACTAATGAAATTACTGATACCAATGGCAATGGGAAGCAAACCCAGCAAACCAATCCAGGTGCTGGGAATAATCAGGCCGCCGAAGAAACCAGGGAGACTAGCACATATTAAGGTAGTAAATCCAAGAAATTCACCAAGAACAATATGCTTAGGACGAAAGCTACGATTGACTTTCCCGAAGAAAGCCGTCAAATATAAGTTGTCGTCAAAGGTAGTTGCAAAAGCGACAGAGATTCCAATCAATAATGTACTAATTAGCCAGGTCATAGTTGTTGCTCGCAGTTAGATTCAATGCTGTTGGTCTTAGTCCTCTCTGCTTCTCAACGTGAGGGCAGGTTAGGAGATTTTGTGACTGTTTCCCTAACGACAACGGATCGATATTCGTTATTAATCAGCCAATTCCCCAATTGTTAAAGGCAATCGCCTTTAATCAAATTGGTGATTTTTTTCTCAGCAAGGTACCTTGGGAGCTCATGGAGTCAATATTATGGCTTTCTGCCAAATAAGAGCAAATACTCTTGTTTTTTAAAAGGATAAATAAAAGTGATTGACAATTTTACTATATGTTTTGGGCATTCTACCCATTAACACTGATCGCCAGAAAAGGGAAAGAAAAAACTTTGCTATTGTTTGAGAAACTTCTATGCGTAGTTTACCGCCGTAGGCATCGCTTTTATTGAAGAGAACCCTTGTCAGATGGTAAAGCCTGGGATATCCTTGACGGCTAGCGTTCAACATCGATAATATGACTAATCGCCCTCTGACTTCAGTTTTGGGATGTTCAGTAATGTTGGATTTTTAACTTGTAATTATGCTAACCAGTGTTGACCGTTTATTATTTGTCCGGCGAGTCCCGATTTTTAAGGAATTGCGGGATGATTTTATTGTGCGGCTCACTTCAGTGATGAACGAATTGTCATTCCCAGCTAATTACACCATCTTTCGACAGGGAGAAGAAGGGCGATCGCTCTATATTGTAGTGTCCGGTCGAGTTAAAGTTCACATTGGGAATAAACAGTTGGCAGAGGTAGAACAGGGAAAATATTTTGGTGAGATGGCAGTATTCGATACTCAACCTCGATCCGCCACTGCAACCACTTTGGAGCCTTGTGAATTTTTAGAACTGACGCAAGAGCAACTATATGATGCGATCGAAGAAACTCCCGAAATTGCGGTGAATATTATTCGTGAGTTATCCCGTCTGATTCGGAGATTGAACGACGATATGAATGTAACCTCTTTGCAGAGTTAATAGACAAATGTAGAGACGCAGCACTGCTGCGTCTCTACAAGGGTTTTAGATTATGTAAAATGTGGTTCAAAATAAATGAAAACTGCTGTAAGTTTGATTATTAAACTCAGCATTCATCACTGCTTATTACTTAGGTTCACTCACACCCGGAGTTTCTTCTTTATCAACTTTAGGCACAATATCAGGACGTTCTTTGCTTTCCCAACCTGCGGGGCGTTTCGAGTTGTACCAAGCTATTGAGCCAATGGTGACAGCAGCAACAAAACCAACGACATACACCAAGGTAAAAGCAACAGGAAAATGAGGAGCAGCATCTATAGCTGGTGCTGCTGTTTGCATAAATAATAAATTCATGAGTATATTCTCCACAGTTAGGTAACACTATTGAACACGTTATAAGATGAGCGTATCACCTAACATCCCTCTGTAGTTTAGTTTGAGCAACTTCATATTGCATAAAAAAGGACAGAGGGGCGGGGAAGTAGCTGATATGTGTAGGTTTGTTGCACCTATTTCTGTCAGCCTGCGGCGTTGCATAGTTGCGGGATGATTTAGTAACTTCCAAAATTCTCCCCTTGCTTCCCCTGCCTCCCCTGCTTGCCCCAATTCATCCCACTGTTCTGCAACGCCTAGCCTGTCCCCTGCTTCTTCTTCAGCATTTATATCTTTGCCATGCAGACTCTACTATTTCAGAAATGATTTCTGTATATGTCACACCACCCAAACGTCCCATAATTGGCAAGTCTGAGCGGACATGATCTAATCCTGGCAATGGGTTAACCTCCATAAACTGCAACACACCGTTAGGATCGCAGCGCAGATCCACGCGGGCAGTGTCACGGCAACCAAGAGTATGGTAAGCATCCAGCGCCAGTTGTCTTGCCTGTGCTGCCAGTGGTTCAGGATCTATGAGTAAACGATAAGATACCCGTTCCAAATACTCATCTTTGTTGAGGGTGGTGTAGGCGAAAGCTTCTACTTGCCCTGTAAAAATTACTTCCATCACACCTACTACCCGTGAGTTGCTACCGTTGCCAATAATGCCTACTGTTACTTCTCTACCAGGAAGAAAGGTTTCCACGAGTATTGGTTGCCCAAAAAGTTCGTGTAACACTTGATAAGCATTTACTAGCTCCTTGTGTTCTTTGACAAGAGAACGTCCAGTTACCCCTTTAGAACTGCCTTCCGCCATCGGCTTAAGAAAAAGTGGCATTGGCAACGACACAGCTGCTGCTTCTGCGGTAGTATTCACGACCTCAAAAGGGGCTGTCGGCAAACCGCGATCGCGCACTACTCTCTTAGCAAGTGCCTTGTCTAACGTCAGAGCGCAGGTAAGCGGATCGGAAAAGGTGTAAGGTTGAGCGAATAATTCGCAGATTGCCGGGACTTGAGCTTCACGAGAGCGACCCTTTAAACCCTCAGCAATATTAAAAACCAGATCCCAGCGATCGCCTTTTGCCAAGCGCCGAGCAAGTTCTCTACCATTACCGACACGTTCAACCTGATGACCTAACTGCAACAGTGCAGTTTCCAGCCCGATGATAGTTTCTTCATCGTCGAACTCCATCACCTCAAAGGCACTGAAACCAGCCTTAAGGTAGTCTGCTTTCAGGTCATAACACAGACCAATAAATAACCCCATAACCCGATAATTCCCAGTGAGAAAACTTTCTCTGTTAGCTTTAACGTATAAATCAGATATCTTAATTAAGGAATTTCGATTACTAAATCGTTAATTAAGTGACAATATCTCATCAACAACATCAAACCATATAGGAGATTTATCATCAGGAGAACCGTTGTAGTTGGCAGTAATTTCTTCTCCTACTTCTATATCTCGATAGGCAATCAGATCCAATTCTCGGTCAGCGAATTTTTTCACATAATAAGTATTGGGATGGTAAGAATGGTTGATCAAGGAAGATAAACCTAAAGCGATCGCCACAGCTTTATCTTCCCAATCGTAGTAATAGTTGCCCAAAATCGTTTGATCTAGGAATTTAACCTGTTCTGCGGGTATAACAACAACTGACACTTTCTCAATGAGTTGTCCTTTCAAAAAGCGCTTCTGTGCGAAGACACCTCGACCTTTTAGGTTTGTATTACCAACAATCAACATTCCAACTAATCTCCTGCAATTACTTAGTTTTTTGGTTTGCCAAGAACTCAACAGAACCTATTCCAACTGACCCTTTTTGATGATGGCAAGCAACTTATATATAGGGTTAAACCTACTTTACTGGATCTACATAGGTGTACATCTTACCTGCCCAATTTCGCACTGTAGCTGTACCATTCTCATAAGCAGCTAAAGTCTCAGCTTGAATTGGGATTTTGCCACCACCACCAGGAGCATCAATTACATAGGTTGGTACAGCATAGCCAGTAGTATGACCACGTAATTTAGAAATTAAATCAAGCCCCGTTTGCACACTCGTTCGCAGATGTGCAGTACCAATAACTGGATCGCATTGATAAAGATAGTAAGGTCGCACACGCAGCTTGAGAAGACCGTGAAACAGATTCTTCAAGGCTTTTTCAGAATCATTCACATCTTTTAACAGCACGGTTTGACTACCTAGAGGAATGCCGCCATCAGCTAGGCGATCGCAAGCTTGTGCCACTTCTGGAGTAAGTTCCCGCAGATGACAAAAGTGCAAAGACAGCCACACACGATGTTTACGAAGCAAGGCAACCAGTTCCGGTGTAATGCGCTGCGGTAAGAAACTTGGCACGCGAGAACCAATTCGGATAAATTCAATATGCTTAATGGCACGCAGCCGCCTAAGCAAGTTGTCTAAAGGTTCATCAGCCATCAATAAAGGATCGCCACCGGAAATTAGCACATCACGGATCTCGGTGTGTTCCTCCAGGTAAGCAGCGATCGCATCCAACCGCCGCGTTACTGGATACATCTCACCTTGGCTCACCAAACGAGAGCGGGTGCAGTAACGACAATAAGCGGCGCAACTGTCTAAGGCAAGCAGCAACACGCGATCGGGGTAGCGGTGTACGAGTCCTGGTACTGGAGTGTTGTTATCTTCACCACATGGATCTATCATGTCTGCTGGACTAACTATTAGTTCTTCTTGCCGTGGTATCACCTGTAACCGTAGTGGACAAAGCGGATCTTCTGGATCGAGTAGTGATGCAAAATATGGGGTTACAGCGACAGCAAACTTTTCTGGTGCGATTAAAAGTCCCTGTTCTTCGGTAGCATTAAGCCTTAATAACTTCTGAAAGTGTTCCAGCTTAGTCAACCGATGCCGCATTTGCCAGCGCCAATCGTTCCAGCGTTCTTGGTTGTAAGTCTCTCCCAAAATCTGACAAATTTCTTCACACCGAATATCAGTTACTAGAGGATCTAGAATAGTGTTTTTGATCATGATTAGACCTAAATTAAGCTGAGAAAAATAAACAAATCACAGCCTAATAGAGTGCGGCGCAAATCCAGCTACCATCTCAATTAAGCAAGCAGACAAATAGGGGCAATTTATAAATTCCTCTACTCAAGTCTCCTTGTTAAAGGTAAGCAAATTTCTGTCACAGTGTATTAGTATGTTTACTTAGATTTTTAGTTCAGATAAAAAAATCTATTTCAAAGTTTACTGAAAGTATAATTTTACACATTTTTTTTGCACTGTGATAATAGTGATCGCTCTTATAGTGTCTTTGTTCACTTGAGTCGGTCGGGCTTTCCGTGTTATTATGCCGTATTAATACATACATGAATGTCGCATATTTAATTATGTAGGGATTTTTGGGGTGCGATCGCTCAATCTACAACCTGTGTAAATAATGCAGCCAGCTACACCACATTTGATTAGCGTTGGGTGATTGTGCCCAGAAGACGACTAGGATAAATTTCTTCGTTGCTAATCAGCGACTCATTGCAAAAATCTGTTCAGCCGTTAAGGGAATGTTCCCAAACAATCTAAAATCAACTTGATCCTGCCCTCGAAACACCTTTGGGGGTAAATACTCTCCATCTTCAAGTTGGTAGATTGTAATGGTTGGCTGCTTGGGAGAGCCAATGAACCGAATGCCACCAAAAGCAGCATAGTCCACAATGATGTACTCGAAAACGCCCAAGTCCTCATATTCAGCAAGTTTTGTCAGATAGTCGTCCTTCCAGTTGTTGCTAACAACCTCAATGATTCCGGGTGGTGGAATATATGCAGCAGCAGAACTAGAGCTAGTTTTCATCTTCTGCCATTCTTCTCTAGCAAATATGACAATATCTGCTTTCCGGCTTTTTTCCTTTTCTCCTAGTGCTGTTTTGAGCCGAACCTGCTTGGACTGGCGTGACACGTAAGGCAGGTCATTTTCTTGGCAGTGATTTTCTAAGTAGGCACACAGTCGCTCGATCAAATCCTCATGATTTGCATTTGGTTCTGATAATGGCACGGGAATCCCATCCAATAGCTCAAACTCTCTGCCTGAACCATCGTCCCAGGCAAGAAACTCTTCAAAAGTCAGTAGTTGTGTGACGGTTGCGTACATCGCCCTCGCTCCCTTGCTGACGGGTACTTCACTCAATGCTACCAAGATGTATAGCTTTGTCTATGAGTCCTGCTTGATTTTCCTGCTGTAGTTCTGAAATAACAGCTTGAGGTAGGACAACAAAAGGCGATCGCAATTGGTGAGTGTAGTTTTGGTCTAATAAATAACATCAGATTTATTTTATATAAATATCTAAAGACTACTAAAAATTTTACCCAAGTATCATATAGTAGTACAATAATACTTTGACTAGAATACTTGTTTTGACAATCACATTTTTAATATGAACCAATATAATAACTCTTGGGAAAACATAGCCTCTTTAGCAGGTCACACTAGCTGGGTTTATGGTGCCCCAATTGCTCCAAATATGGAAAATAGAAATGTAGAAAAGCTACTAGACAAACACTTCAACATTAATATAAGGACATAAGAACGCTTGAACAACAAACACACTATGCGGATTACAGCTGACGGTCAGATTACCATCCCTCCTGAAATCCGAGAGGTGCTAAACATTTCTCCTGACGTAGAATTAGCGTTTGAAATCGAAGGCGATCGCCTCTACCTCAAGAAAATACAACCTACCGATAAAATCTCAACCTGGATTGACACCATGCGGGGTTGCGCTGCTGGAAACCTCACCACTGACCAAATCATGACCCTCACCCGTAGCGACGATAATCTATGACGGTCTTGGTAGACAGCAACGTTATCCTCGACATTCTTACCAACGATCCCAACTGGTTTGATTGGTCAGCCCTTCAACTGACAACCTATGCCCGTCAAGACCAACTTGCGATCAATCCCATCATATACGCTGAGATTGCCATCGGCTTTCTCAGAGAACAGGAACTCATCACTGCATTGCCAGAAGATATATTTTAACGTCTCCCTTTACCTTGGGATGCGGCATTCCTAGCAGGTCAAAGTTTTCTTAACTACCGTCGTCGTGGTGGTGCAAGAACCTCCCCATTGCCTGATTTCTATATTGGTGCCCATGCTAGCACTGCTAATTTGCCTCTCATTACCCGCGATGTCAATCGCTATCGCACCTACTTTCCCAATGTTAGGCTCGTTTCACCTGAATAGCCATTAAATTGAACGAGCAAACACATTAGTACAACAAGGCAAAAGTAAAAAGTAAATTCGATAATCAGATAGGCTATCACCTACCAGAACATAAGGCGCGATCGCTATTGGCGTTGTATCCATAAATCTAAGTACTGCTTATAACACTCTTGAATCCATTTTCAATCAGATATTAAACTTCATCAGGATTTATCCCAAGCTGTCTCAAGCGTTCTGCTAAACGCTGGGCTTTTTGCTGTTCTTGTTCTAATTGGGATGTTAATAACTGCGATTTTTCCTCACCAGTTAGTAATAAATTTCCCTGTGTATCCCACCAACGCAACCAAGGCACTGTAGTATTTCCATACTGTCCTTGCCAAATACCCAATTCGACATCCATCAAGGAAATCTCATAGTGTCCACGTTCGTTAGCTGTGAGTTGCTGATATCTACCATCAACTAAGTGATAAACCTCAACCGCAGCTTTACTAAATTCGTAAATGCCATAAAAAGGTACGCGGATTGCTTGCTCGTATACCCAGAATTTACCAGTAATTGGAGTATTATCTCTTTCTTGGGAACCATCCCCAGAAGCAAATTCCAGTACAATTAGGGGAGCGATATATTCTTGCCACAATACATACGAACGTCGAAACTGACCATTTAACATAGGTGGAACATTCGGGACGTAAAACCAATCGGGTACTTCAGCACCGCGTTCAGGTGGTTCGGTCAAACGCCAGTAAATGCCACAATCTTGACCAATACAATACTGTTTATCCGAGTGAATTTGCTGTAATATACCTTGAACAGAGTCAGTTAAAAGTATGCTTTGCGGGTGTTCTTGAAAATTTTTCACAAAAGTCCCATTCGACTCTGGTAACTCAGTATGGTCGGGAAGGTGAGTAATGCCTAGTTCGGACAGTTTGGCAATAGTCATTTGTCAACAAAATTGCACTTTCATTATTAGCCAAGTTGAAAACTTCATCGTCAAGAATTCCTGGTTCCATTTCCACAACATACAAAACTTCGTGACCATTCAGCCGCAGACGTTCAACGATTTGCCAATCTAAATTTTCGTCTCCTAAAAACTTCAAGAAGCTTTCTCAATTGTTGGATAAACCACATCATAACGCAAAGCTTGAGCCGCAAATGCCAAAGCTGCTTTAATTCCTTCATCACTAAGTCGCGGATGCGCTTCGATTATTTGCTGAGGTGTTTCACCAGCAGCAAGCTTTTCGAGAATTAATTCAACTGTAATGCGAGTTCCTGAAATGACAGGTTTGCCCATCATTATTTTTGGATCGGATATGATTTTTTGCATGAATTAGGATTATTTGGATAGATAATTAATTTAATATATAACGCTTTTCAACATTCTTCTCCATCACCTACCAGAACACAAGGCGCGATCGCTTTTCATTACTTTCTGGTTAGTCTGCAAATAATCATGTAGCAAATTGCAACCGCGTGCCAGTAATTTATCCAGTTGGATATCTGCCAAATCTCGGAAAATTACTGTACCATTGCCACTACCCGCAGCTAGAGTCTTGCTGTCATGACTAAAACTGACGCTGGTTAACTCATCCTTATCACCTTTCAAAGCAATCAGCAATGTCCCTGCTCGGTTCCAAATCCTCACTTTGTCATCACTGCTAGCTGCTAGAGTCTTACCATCGGGGCTAAAACTGACACTGATAAAACTATCGCCATCACCTGTGAGAGTATCTAGTAAATTCCCGTCTCGATTCCAAATCTTCACTGTACTATCAATACTCACTGAAGCAATACTTTGACTATCGGGCGACCAAGCAACTCCATTTACCCGGCGGCTATGACCAGTTAATGTATATAGCAATTTACCTTCTACACTCCAGATTTTCACGGTTTTGTCATCACTGGCTGAAGCTAGCAACTTGCCATCAGGGCTAAAGCTTACCCAATTCACTGCTTCTTGATGATCCTGTAAAGTGTTGAGCAGTTTACCGTTGCGACTCCAAAGTTTTACTGTTTTATCTTTACTAGCGGAGGCAATTACTTGACCATCAGGCGACCAAGCTACACTCAAGATGGCATCATTATGACCCTGTAAGGTGTTGAGCAGTTTACCGTCACGGCTCCAGAGCTTGACTGTTTTATCTTTACTAGCAGAGGCAATTACTTGACCATCAGGCGACCAAGCTACACCCCAAACTTGATCCTGATGCCCTGTGAATGTACGAAGTAGTTTACCATCACGACTGAAAAGTTTTACAGTTTTGTCTCGGCTTGCTGCTGCCAAGGTGCGATCGTCTGGGCTAAAACTAATGCTAGTTACCCAGTCATCATTATCGGCTTTCGGTTTTCGCAATAGCACATCGTCCCAATGCCAAAGTTTAATAGTTTTGTCCCGACTGGCGGAAGCAAGGGTGCGACCGTCTGGACTGAAACTGACACTGTTAACCCAATTATTATGTCCCTTCAGAGTTCCCAGCAACACACCTTCAGAACTCCAAAGTTTGATTGTCTCATCAGTACTTGCGGAAGCGATAAGCCCGTAGGGCATGGCTTCGCTTACCGTGTTACCATCACGGCTAAAACTGACGCTAGTAACTCCAGCACTATGCCCTGATAAGGTTCGCAGTAGCTTTCCCTCCAGATTCCACAGCTTGATTGTCTGGTCTAAACTAGCAGATGCAATTGTTTTCCCATCAGGCGACCAAGCTACACTTTTGACTGCATCATCATGTCCCTGCAAAGTTTTGAGCAGCTTACCATCCCGACTCCACAATTTCACTGTCTTGTCAGCAC
The DNA here is from genome assembly GCF_036917535.1 of Nostoc sp. GTDB lineage: Bacteria > Cyanobacteriota > Cyanobacteriia > Cyanobacteriales > Nostocaceae > Nostoc. The sequence continues at coordinate 16,917 of NZ_JBALDA010000107.1, read as the reverse complement.
TCCCGGAAGCAATAGTTTGACCATCGGTTGACCAAGCGACACTCAAGACTGCACCATCATGTCCCTGCAAAGTTTTGAGCAGCTTACCATCCCGACTCCACAGTTTCACTGTTTTGTCTGTACTCGCCGAAGCAATAATCTGGCCATCTGGGCTGAAACTAGCACTATTCACCACACCCTGATGCCCTAATAAAGTAGCAAGCAGTTGACCTTCTCGATTCCAAAGTTTTATCGTCTTGTCTTGACTAGCGGAAGCAATGATTTGACTATCTGGGCTAAAACTGACGCTATTAACTACATCTTCATGCCCCGACAAGGTTTTGACCAAGCTACCATCAGGACGCCAGAGTTTGATTGTAGTATCGGCACTGGCTGAGGCAATTAAAGAGCGATCAAGGCTGAATGTAGCACTATTGACGCCAGATAGATGCCCGTCCAAGCGGTTATACTCTCTGACGCCTGAAACAGCTTGATAAAGCGCCGTCTGTACTTGTTCTCTTGTATTGGAATCTACCCAGACTGTTTGTTGTAATTTTCCCCCTGCCTTTAAAGCTTCTTTTAAAGCATCAATACCTTTTTGCGAGGCAAAGAGGGCTTCACTGGATGCACTAAGGGTTTTAATTTCGCTATCTACTGCTGTCACTATGGAAACACTTAATCCTAAGATGGCGAGAACGGAAGCAGTTAGGGCAATTTTCAGCGAACGATTTAATTGAGCTTCACTAAGTCTTTGTTTCTTTTGACTTTCTGCAAGTTTAGCTGTTAACTCTTTTTCTTTAAGTTCAGCTCGTAATTGCTCAATTTCTAACTGACTTAATTCTTCCCGCTTTTGTAATTCTCGCAATTCTGTTAATAAGTCTAATCCCTGTTGGGGATGAGGAGCTACCAATTTAGAACGCTGCTTATTTTGACTCAGTTCGCTCTTAAGTCGCTCAATCTCAGCTTTACTTTGTTCTACTTTATAGCGCAACTGATTTAGTTGTACCTGTAAGCTCGATTCTTGTTGTTGCAGGTGGCGAATCAAGTCTACTAAATAATCGTGAATCAGTTGATAGCGTTCTGGTACATCAGGAAAGAGAACTACTAAACCAGAGCGCACTAAAATTTCTAATACTAAGTCTAATTTGTCAGCATCTTCTAATTCTGCTAGTTGCGCCGCTAACTCAGCACGAGTTTTAAAAGGTCGGTTGTTACTTTCATCTGTTAATAAATATAAAACGAGTAAAGCGGCTCGTTCGTTTTCTGGGCCGCAGTCTTTAATCAGTTCCTTAATATATCGTTCGATGAGTTTGTTAGGTCTATATGGCTGATATTCTTCTAGTGTAGTAATGCGCTCATCTTGAATTTGCGCTCCCACAACTTGTAATTCAATCGGGCGGACTTCTCCAAATTCTGTTGATAAATCTTCGATTAAGGCATCAATTAAAGCGGGTTCTAAATTAAACTGCGATCGCTCCGTCAATTTGCGGATAATTGCTTTCGCATATTCTGGCGAAAAATTATTTAACTGATAGCGGATATGCTTATCGAGAATATTATTATTAATCGCTTCCAGTGCTGAGAGATGTTTAAAGTCTAATAACCGATGTAAATAATCTTCTCGCAAGGAAAGGATGACTTTGACAAAGGGTATATTCAGACAATCGCTAATAAATTTATCAAACTCTTGTTTTTGATTGCGATCGCTATAACCAAAGAAAAATTCTTCAAACTGGTCAAAAATTAAAACTGTGATCAAATGGCGATCAGCATTTTCTTGGAGTTGTTGTAAAATGCTACCAATGGTGAACGGTGTGCCAGAGTAAGGCAAAACTTCCGATTCAATGGCTGTTTCTGGCTGAATATCAGCGTAAATCGCCAGGGATGCATCACTAGATATCGCCTCACTTAAAGATTTGCCTAATTCCCGTGCCCAATCGGTATAAACTTGCAGTACCACAGGTACGGCTATTTGATCGCCAATGGCTCGATTTTGCAGTGCTGGAACTAAACCCGCCGTGACGGTAGAACTTTTACCCACCCCCGATTGACCGTGAATCACCGTTAACTTTTGATCGGCGCGGCTAATTCTGCCAATTAAGTTATCAATATCACGCTCCCGACCAGAAGCCGCAATTTCTAAAGCAACGCTGCTACTTCCAGAAGGTGACATTAATGCTGGGTTTGTCGCCTGTCTTTGGGGTTGTAAGCGCCCTGCACCAATAAAAGCCCGAAAACCATACTGCTGCTCAACAGAACGCCGTTTCTGGCGAATGTAATAGGCTTCGAGATATCGCCCTTCTTCAAAGTAGAGCGATCGCAGTCTCCGCAATAAGCGAATATAACGATGGGCATCATATTGATGGGAACTGTTTTCTAAGGCTGCTGGCAGTTCTTTTGTCGCCTTATCTAAGTATTCATGAGCGATTACTAGCTCACCTAAATTTCGCTGTGCTTTCGCCAAAACTAAATAGTAAATTTGCGCCAGCAGTAATGGAAATAAGCAGTTATAAGGGTCATTCTGCTTTTGCGCCTCACCTAATTTCAGCAGTGATACGTGTGCTAAAATACTCGCCTGTACCCACCGCGACTGCTGCACAGCCACTTGCGCCAGAAAACCGTAGTCACAAGCTAGTTGGATTTGACTACCATAAGTTTGATGTAACTCCAGAGACTTTTGAGCAACTGTCTGCAATTCTTCCCACTCTTGCAGATATTGCAAAACCTCAGCGAGTTGATTAATAAATCCAGCAACTATATCTAAACGCCCAGCCACCTGCAAAATATTCAAGCACTGCTGAAAATAAGATTTAGCAGTATACCAATGGCGGCGATTTTCGATTTGATTTTGCTCTGCAAAACGGCAATAACACAACCCAATATAAAACAACAAAATTCCCTGTCGCAGCAGTAGAGGCGATGGTGGAGATGGAGGAGATGAGGAAGAAAATACCCCCTCATCTTCCCCTGCTCCCCCTGCTCCCCTGCTCCCCTGCTCCCCTGCTTCCCCTCTCTCTGCCAACTTTTGCCAAACCTGCAAGCTTTGCTGAAAATGGCTTAAACCTGTATTGATGCGATCGCTAATATAATTATCTAGACCAAAAACAAATTCTAAACTAGCGTGTAATTCTGGCTCTAAGGTAATACCACGATTGTGCAACTCTTTAATCGCAAAGTGAAGTTCATAGCTATGTTCCCAGACTTGCTCGACAGTGGAATAATGCTTTGCAACTTGAGGAGGTTGGTGTTGTGCAGCATCGTTTGCTAACACCGTAGCAAATAAAGAGTCAGTTTCCTGTTGCAGAAATTGCAGCAGTGATTGAGTTGTCATTTCAAACCGAATCGGTGTCGCCGCCCAACTAGCAAAATCTGGTGCTAAACGGACTATCTTTTGCAATATTTCCTCATTCACCCACAAAATCATCGGAAATGGGTGGCGTTTGCGAAATTCATCCCGAATATGATTGATAGACCTCAGTAAATCGTCGAGTCCATCTACTGACTCTAAACCCAAAATCATCAACGCCGATGGCGGATTAGCTTCGGTTAGCAGTTGTAAATGAATACTTGTGTAAAGACTTCTGGCATTATGCGGTAGAACTACCCTTTGAATGTGGTGTACTCCTGAAAAGAGTTCTTCGAGTCGTTGCAGCATAAGTTCTTGCAAAACTCGATAATTGCAGCACACCAAAACCAGGGAAAATTGACCGCTAGAAAGGGTAATTGCTCTCCCCAAACTCCGCAGAGCACGCTCGTTAGCTGCTCTGATATCTACTTGTGTGTGTCGTTCAACCATGATTTAAATTTTTCTGTCTCCGCTAAAACTGGGTTGACGGCAAACCAAGCTCCTTGATGATCGCGGTATTCAAATACAAATAGACTTCGCAAGAGGGTATGGTATTCTATATCACCTCTAACTCGTTGCTGTTGCACCACCTGAAAGATTAGTTCCCACTCATGGGGGTCGATAGCGTTGGCTCGGTAATCACGCTGTCTTTGAATTACCAGTTCAACACATTCCCGGTCAAAGGGTGGATCTTGTTCTCGCAGACAGTCAAACAGTAAACCTAGTAAATCGCGTACATGACCACCACTTATCAAGCACAATCGATCTAAGGTTTCCAGACTATCAAACACCTCTGTAATTAAGCCTAACCGATCGCTAGGTAAAATGTCTGGAAAAGCTCTAGCTAGAACCATTTGCCGCATCATTGCTAGTCCTTGGGGAAAAATCTCGCCAGAGCGCAAACGCACAGGGATCATCGGTAAAACTTTTGGGGCGACTCCACCTCCCAAACGATGCTGAAGTTCGGCGCTATCGTTAGAGAAAGTTAAGGCTAGGGGAATAGTGTAGACTACATGACAATTCAGTTTGCGTAATTGTTCGCCCCGCTGAATAAATAAATATTCTGGCAGCGATCGCCCCGATGGTAAAGGTCGAATTGCGACTCGATCCAAGTTATCAACAATAACTACCAGTCCTTTTTTACCCCTGGTTTTCAGTTCTTTGTTGGCACGTTCTAGTAATTCTTGATTAATTGACTGTAAAATATTTGCGGTTCGCGGTTCGAGATAATCTCTTAACCGCCGCCGTAATTGCGGACTTTCTTTCGTTTTAGCTGTAATTTTGGCAATTCCCACAGACAATTCTGCTTCTACCCCAAGGTCAATTGGCGTTTGCAGAAAATCTACAAGTTCGCCAAATAACTTGCTAAAGTAGGTAGGTTTGAGCCTAATTTTCATCGCTTCTAAGCTTTCACTCACCTGTCCAGCGATCGCTAACAAAATATCAGTCACATCCACATCCGCCATTTCTAAGACATGGGTAGACTCAAAATAAACTACATGAAATTGCTGCGCTTCTAACTCAGCTTTCAGGCGCAACAACTCTGTTGATTTTCCACAACCGAGATGTCCTGTAAATAGTTGACAAGTTGGTGTATCTGGCGATATTCTAGCGATCGTGCGCTGCAAAGCTTCGATAATTTTGCCACCCCGCACCGCAGCAAAATCGATATAGTACCTGCGATCGCTAGCATTTCCTATAATTAGAGGTCTGCTCGGATTGCAAGCCTGATAAAATCTTTCTAAATCTAGGAGCATAACTAATCGAGTTCACTCAGGAATAGGGATAACAAAATCTACTGAATAAATATAAATGTATTGATTTTAAGGAATTTCTCCCTTAATTTAAGTACATTTCAATTAAACTACTAACTAAATTAACAGCATTTCGGATAATCGTTCATATCTGAGGTTGGACATAACACATAGCAATGTTGATATTTAATTTTAAGTAAGCAGAAATACTACTATAAGTACAAATAGCAAAAACCTCTAAAATAAAATAAGTTCCTCTTATGAATATTAAAAATATCCAACCCCAAAAAAGGTACTGTTAAGTACAATTATGTAGTGCTATTGAATATATAGCGGTTCTCAATGTTTCAGTTCGCAAAAATTAGAAAGGTTCAACTGAACTGTCTGGCGATCATCGCCATTGGCAGGTACAGGCGTTTAGGCTGGCCAGGAAACACAGTAAATCCATGATATTCAGAAAAAGCCCGCGCCTGCTCATTTTTGGCATCCACCACCACCGCCATAGTTGTAATATTACTCATCATGTCAATAGGAGGCTATTTAATCCATGAAAAGCTTTTTCAGCCTAGCCGCAGCGCAGATAGCACCTAGTTTGGCACTCTGTGCGACTTCTATCGTTGCTTCTACTAATCTGGCTCAAGCTGCTGACTTAACATTTAACTGGAAAGGTAATGCTGGTTATTCGGCTTCTGGCTCGTTCAGCTACGATGAAAGCACTACCCCAGCCATAATTTCCGAAAGTGGTGTGGGAACTACAAAAGCCTTGCGGTCACTCAATGTTTCTTTTTTCAATCCATCACAGGAGTTGATTGGAACTAACAACGAAGTTGTTAATGGTGTATCAAGCAATCAGTTTTTCGAGTTTAACTTTGACACGACCACAGGCAATTTGTTTGGGGCTTTTGATGTTGGCACTGGTAGTGGCATAGGTGATGTTTTTCTCAGCAATGTTGAGGCTCCGGGTCGTATCTTCATCTCTCCGGGAGCGACCTCTTATCTTTACCAAAATATTACAGCAGACTATACTCAATTACTCGATTCGAGTACGAATCAGATTAAAGCGTCTGCGGTTCCTGAACCGACAACTGTTTTGGGAACCCTGGTAGTTGGCATGTTGGGTATAGCACTCAGCAGTAACAGAATTGCATTCTTCTCAAAAAAGCCAAAGAAAATCTACAGGACTTAGGCATATAAAGTATAAAAATTCTTTAATGAACCTATCCCACTAATAATATTTTGTGAATCCAGATGTGGATAGTAGCCAAGTCAAACCCTGCGGGGAATTCAAAATTCAAAATTCAAAATTATTATTCCCATAAATAAATTTAGCGCAAATAAATAAATTTAGTGCAAAGTCGAGCCAGTCGCACAGGAAGGGTTTCCCGACTTGGGCAACTGGCGTTGAGCGGAGGTTTCCGACGCTCGCGGACTCGCTAACGCTGCGCTATCCGTTGGTGTAGCCCGCCGCAGGCATCAGACGGCAGTTCCTTTAAGCGGGGGAACCCCGCCAACGGACTGCCTCAACTTTGTAAGAGAGGGGCTTGTATCATGAGTCTGTTTTGGTCAATAAATGCCTCAAAATAAACCTTTCGACGCTCCCATATTACGATGAGACAACGGTCAAATGTGTTGATATCGACTCTGTTGGCCAATTGCGAGCGCTATTCCTCAAAGCCAAGAAATATTGTAGCGCCTTCCCCTATAAATTGCGGTTTAGATGAATTCGCAAACATTGTCATATAAACCGCGAATACTTTCTTCTTCGTTTTACCCTCTATTTTCCTTAACTAAACAGTATTGACATGAGGAAGAATTAGTTCTGAAATCAGGGCGAAAAACCCTTAAAAATGCTCAGGAAGTAATCTACAAACCCATTGAGTATAAAATTATCCGGTCATGCAAATGATCGGGCAAAATATGCTTCAGTAACGCTCCGATTTTGGCATCTTGTCCAACAAGGTAGCGTGTCTTGGGTTGTTTGGCAGTCAGCGCATGGACAACAACTTGAGCCACAATATCCGCCGAAATTCCTCTAGATGCGATAATCTGCATTTTTTTGCGGACAATATTCATCGCCTGACCATAGAGATTGTGTGCCGTTTCGGGTAGATCCTGCTGTGCTACTTCAGATTGATTGAGAGACTTGTCCCAGATTGGGGTAGCAATAGAACCAGGTTCAACAATTGAAACTGAGATTCCCCAAGGTCGTAACTCCATCCGCATCACATCAGTGAGTGCTTCCAAGGCAAATTTAGAAGCATTGTAAGCACCCAAAAACGGCGTTGGACTTCTACCAGCAATGGAACCTATATTGACAATTCGACCTTGACTTTGGCGTAAAAGACCAAGAAATGCTTGTGTCACTGCTAATTGTCCAGTGACATTAACCTGCATCTGGTGTTGAAAATCAGCGATCGCTAATAATTCTAACGGGCCAGGAACAGCAATTCCGGCATTATTCACTAAACCTAAAATTCCCACACCACCAACTGCATTTGTTACCTGATTAACCGCGGCTGCGATCGATTCAGCATCAGTAACATCTAAAAAAATCGGAATCAGCCTTTGTGACCCTTTCTGTTTGAGTGTTTGAGCATCAGTATTTTGACGCACTCCAGCAAAAACAGAGAAGCCCAATTGATCTAAAAGCAAAGCACACGCTTGACCAATTCCTGTTGAGGCTCCTGTAACCACTACTGTACGTTGATTTTCTACAACCATTAATTTCCTTTGATGATGGAGCTGCCTCCTGCCTCTTCTTATCAATCTTTGCAAGTGCCAGCACGAAGGCAATCTTCGGTTTGGTCATCTCTAGCCGATATTTGCCACGGCAAGATGCGTAACTGAGCATTTGTACTGTAAGCAATTAAAGTAGCTATTGTGGAATACTGGTTTTTAACAATTGTCACGTCACTACTAGAAGTATTGCCTAGCTCAACATTGTATAAATAAACAGGCAATGCCATTAGGGCAATGCAAATTATCCGGTTCATACTCAACCTCAGTTAACAATTTCCGATTACCATCTGTATAGATGCCACTTTGATGAACCGGATTTTTAAAACTGAGTATTAAATGTTGATGTTGTGGCAATTTACTCAGCGCTACTAGTGGTCTGTCAAGCCGAAATTGATGGGTAAGCCAGTTCGTAGTAAGGACTTTAGTCCTTTATTCTCTAAACACTGAAGTGCTCACTACTAACTTATCAAAATCAATAGGACAGACTACTAACCGCAGAGACATGATTTCTAAATTATCGGTTCCACCCTTTTTTATTTTAGATTAGGCATTACCTACAAGATGGCTTCCTACTTACTTATGCAGATGCAAACCCAAAAAACAGGACAAAAAACCCACAGCACCCAAAAACATATATTAGTAGCTGCATTCCCCAGATAAAATAGTGAAGAATGCTGAGTCACCGAAATGGTCGATGACCTACAAACACTCATGATACAAGCCCATAAATAAATTTAGGGTATTGTTAATTTTGAATTTTGAATTTTGAATTTTGAATTCGGAGCGAAGTGACGTGACGCCTTCACAAGACGTAGATACTGTAAACGTTCCTAACCTCGACCCAGAAGGATATGGCAACTCAGACACCGATCCTCTTGATGAGTTACCGGGTGAAGTCGAAATGTCCCTTTTCGACCATCTAGAAGAGTTGCGACAGCGGATTTTCTATTCGTTAATTGCCGTAGCAGTGGGCATTATTGGCTGTTTTTTTGCCGTTAAGCCAATTGTCCAGTTACTTGAGGTTCCAGCACAAGGAGTCAAATTTCTCCAACTTGCACCTGGAGAATATTTCTTTGTCTCCCTGAAAGTTGCCGCCTACACTGGCCTCATACTTACTAGTCCTTTCATTCTTTACCAGATTATCCAGTTTGTGCTTCCAGGACTGACTCGCCGCGAACGCCGTATACTGGGGCCTGTGGTTTTGGGCTCGAGTGTGCTGTTTGGGGCGGGTTTAGTATTTGCTTATTTACTCCTTATCCCCGCAGCCTTGAAATTTTTCATTAGCTACGGAGCAGATGTAGTTGAACAACTTTGGTCAATTGATAAATATTTTGAATTTGTGCTGCTATTGTTATTCAGCACTGGTTTAGCATTTCAAATTCCCATTATTCAACTGTTGCTCGGTAATTTGAACATTGTCTCGTCAGAACGGATGATTTCTGGTTGGCGTTACGTGATTATGGGAGCAGTAGTTTTAGGAGCCGTCCTCACGCCTTCTACTGACCCCCTGACTCAAAGTCTCTTAGCAGGAGCAGTTTTAGCGCTTTATTTTGGTGGTGTGGGACTAGTGAAGCTTACAGGTAAATAACCTCTGGAATCGGTTATAGGTGAGAGTGAATCAGTTCTAAGGAGGGCTAGGAAAACGGACATCTGATGAAAAGGATCTTTATAAGTTATTTATTAGGGTTGACATTATTAACCGCTTGTAGCGAAGCAGCCACAGATAGGCTTACACAAGAACTACAAACTGTAAAGTCATGGACAGCTACAAGCAAAATGGTTGCTGATGCTTGGGTACGAGGTGCTGTGCCAAAGGTCTATGCGAAACAAACACTCAAGAAAGCACAGCAAGAGTTGCAAACAGAAACCGACAACATAGCCCAGATAGAATCATCTACGGCTATTCCCCAGTCTTACAAATTAGCACTTTTAGGTCATATCAAACAGTTAGCAAAAATCACGGAGCAAATATCAACCTCAATTGAACAAGAAAATTATTCTGTAGTGGCACAAAGAATTGGGGACTTATCGCTAGAAGGACGAACACTAGACTCGCAACTACCACAGCAGAATAAACCATGAAGAAAATTTTTGAAATTGCGCTGGGCATTGTGACTAGTATTGGTGGCTTCTTGGATGTGGGTGCGATCGCCACAGCAGCAGAGGCTGGATCTATTTTCGGCTTTCAACTAATCTGGGCGATTATCCTGGGTACAATTTGTGTGATTTTTTTGGTAGAAATGTCTGGGCGGTTAGCAGCAGTTAGCAAGCATACATTAGCTGCTGCGGTGCGTGAACGTTTTGGGTTTAATTTTTATATTATTCCACTGATTGCTGAAGTCGTAGTTGATTTTCTAGTTTTAGCAGCTGAAATCGGTGGTGTTTGCATTGCCTTACAACTGCTAACGGGTATTAGCTTTCAGTGGTATGCTTTACCCGTTGCCTTTGCAATTTGGTTGCTAATTTGGTACGGTAACTTTGGCATTATTGAAAATGGTATTTCCCTATTAGGGTTGGTTACAGTAGTTTTTGTTGTCGCTACTTTTAAGTTGCATCCATCTCTAACACAACTTGGCGGTGGTTTGTTGCCAACTCTGCCACAACAAAATACCGCTCATTATTTATATCTTGGAGTTGGGATTTTGGGTGCTTTGATTAGCCCCTATTTATTTTACTTCTACTCATCTGGAGCAGTAGAAGATAAATGGGATGAAAAGTATATTGGTGTAAATCGCGCAGTTGCTGGTTTAGGGATGAGCTTTGGTAGTGTCGTATCGCTAGGGGTGCTGATTGTGTCAGCACTGGTACTCAAACCCAAAGGCATTGAGGTAGATAGCTACGAACAAGCGGCATTGATGTTGACAGAAGCTTTTGGTTACTGGGGCTTTGTGCTATTTGCAGCGTCCTTGGGCATTGCTTGCTTTGGTGCAGCACTGGAGGTGACTCTCGACACAGCCTATATTGTTGCTCAGACCTTTGGTTGGAATTGGGGCGAAAATCTGAAGCCAAAAGATGCCGCACGCTTTAGTTTGGTCTACACTGTGTTTGTCTTTCTCGCTTCGTTATTAATGGTATTTGGGATCGACCCATTGCAATTGACTTTGTTTTCAATGGCAATTACAGCAGTGATTTTGCCACCTGTGATTGTGCCATTTCTGGTATTGATGAACGATGAATTATATGTCGGCAAGTATCGTAACGGTTGGATAAGTAATAGTGTTGTGATCTTTACAATTGTGCTGACATTCGTGTTAGCGATCATTGCTATTCCACTAGAAATTCTTGGAGGGTGATCACTGGTGTGCGTTCTTGTTAATAATCAACTGGAAGTGATAGAAAATGAACATTATTAGAGATGTACTTGATAACCAATTAGTTGACAGCGATCGCCGCCATCTGGGCAAAGTCGATGGAGTTGTCATCGAGTTACGCGATGGAGAACCGCCACGACTCACTTATATCGAAACTGGTATGACAATTCTTGCACGACGTATTCATCCACGTTTGGGAAGGTGGGTAGCAGCAATTGAAAGTAGCTGGGGTGCTAAACAAAGTGAACCCTTTAGAATTCCGTGGTCAAAAGTGCGGGATGTTGGTATTGATGTCAAAGTTGAGATTGAAGCTGACACAACTCCGGCATTAGCTTATGAAAAATGGCTTCGGGAACACATTATTAGCCGAATTCCAGGGGCAGAACATGGCAAGTGAAATTCATCTGGAACTGCTACTAGGCAAACAAGTATTAGATTCAACTGGTAAACCCGCCGGATGCATTGAGGAAGTACATGCCCAACAGCAAGGTGAAGAATGGGTTATTCAGGAATATCTGATTGGAACCACTGCTGTGTTAAAAAGACTATCTGTTTGGACAATTGGGTTGAGAATCTTACACTTGCTTGGGGCACACAAGATCCATAGTGGCTATACAATATCTTGGGAGCAACTAGATTTGACTGACCCTGAAAAGCCTCGTTTGCTCTGTACCTTAGATGATTTAAAAGCATTAGAGAATTCCAAAAAATAAAACTTAAAATTCAGGGCAGAAGGCTATATTTAGCGCGTCAGCATAAAATGCTAGTAATAAGACTACTATTATTACTTAGCAAGGGTTTCAAATCTTTTAGTAGACGGATTTAACATATTAAGTAATGAAAATCCTGTTTTTAATATTCAAACACTAGTACAGCACGGCGTAAATAAGCAGACCATTGAAAAGCCCTAAAGAGCTTATTGCATAATACTTTTGACTTTTGAACGCCAGTTGCTTCTCCCAAAGGGAGACGCTGCGCGAACAAGTCGGCAAAGCCGAACGCCAGTCGCTCATGGGGGAAACCCCCAAGACCGCGCTGGCTCCCCAACGCACTGGCTCCTTTTGACTTCCGCCTTGCGGTACTAGTTCTCACTTCCCGATAATGAGCTGCGAATAGTTCCCGGCGCACCCAATTTATGTATGAAAGGCATAGTAGAGTTTGCCTACAAACATCAAGTAAATATACATTTATACTAAACTTGCTAGTCAATCTTTTATACCTGAGTATGCTTTTTTGTAACTCCCCTAAAAATGGGCAAACCGGGAGTTATTAATCATGTTAATCCAACAGCGGGTCATAATATCCATTCCGAAGAACGTTCACCTAAATCTAGAGGAATGCTGACAGCTTTGCCGAGGCGGGGGCGATCGCGTGTTTGAGCAATAAATTTTTGTACCTGTGTTGACCCACCCAAGGCATGAAGATAATTGGCAATGCTATCGAGATGTTCTTGGTACTCCGCCTCGCTTAAAGGAAAAGAAACTTGCTCGACGTATTTCCACATAACCTGCAAAAATATCTTTCCCTGTGTCCGCCGGAACTGGACATCATAAGAATATCCCCACTTATCAAGCAATATCTGACGTAATTCCTGTCCTGTCATAGCTTTTCTCAATCAGATTTTACATTTAGTTATGATGTTAAGTTCCGTGACTCCAGTATGATAAGGATATAAAGAAATGTAATGCTAACAGAAAAGATGCTAAATATATCTTGGAACAAAGAAGTATGGCATCGTTGTGAGCGCTAGCATTTCGACTTAGACAAGAGTTGCTCAAGTACAAGTACTTTTGTCAAAATGCTTAACAAAATACACAAAGAGCGCGTAGATTATGGCTCAATTTTCTGAATCAGCAGACGTGCCCGATATGGGGCGTCGTCAGTTCATGAATCTGCTCACTTTTGGGACTGTCACGGGAGTAGCTCTGGGTGCATTGTATCCCGTTGTCAAGTACTTTATTCCACCAGCAGCAGGTGGCGCTGGTGGCGGTACAACAGCAAAAGACGAGCTAGGTAACGATGTTAGCGTCGCTAAATTTCTAGAAAACCGGAATGCAGGCGATCGCAACCTAGTTCAAGGATTAAAGGGAGATCCTACCTATATTGTGGTAGACAGCAAAGAGGCGATCAAAGATTATGGCATTAACGCCATCTGTACCCATTTAGGTTGTGTCGTCCCCTGGAACGTTGCTGAGAACAAATTCAAATGTCCTTGTCATGGTTCCCAGTATGACGAAACTGGTAAAGTTGTTCGGGGCCCAGCACCTCTGTCTCTGGCTTTAGCCCATACCAACGTCAACGACGACAAAATCGTTTTAACCCCTTGGACTGAAACCGACTTCCGCACAGGTGATGCACCTTGGTGGGGTTAATAATTTTGTCATTAGTCCTTAGTTATTTGTCCTTCGTTCAGGGCTTAATGACTAATGATTAATGACCAATGACTAATGACTAATGACTAATTCAATTGTCGCCCTTATAGAGATGAGAAATGTTTTCATAACAGCGAGATTAACTCGCAGTGCTAGAGCGATTGTAAAAACATTGCTCATAGCGATCGCCACTGTGACATTTTACTTCACCAGCGATCTAGCCCTTCCCCAATCGGCTGCCGCCTATCCCTTTTGGGCACAGCAAACCTATCCCGAAACCCCCCGCGAACCAACAGGGCGAATTGTTTGTGCCAACTGTCACCTAGCCGCCAAGGTTACAGAAGTGGAAGTTCCCCAATCGGTGCTACCTGACACTGTATTCAAAGCTGTAGTCAAAATCCCCTACGATTTGAGCGCGCAGCAAGTTGGTGCCGATGGTTCTAAGGTTGGCTTGAACGTCGGTGCTGTATTAATGCTACCTGAAGGCTTTAAGATTGCTCCTGAAGACCGTATTTCCGAAGAACTTAAAGAAGAAGTTGGCGACACTTTCTTCCAACCCTACAGCGAAGACAAAGATAACGTCGTCATCGTCGGTCCTTTACCTGGTGAACAGTATCAAGAAATCGTCTTCCCAGTTCTTTCTCCCAACCCCGCAACTGACAAAAACATCCACTTCGGTAAATATTCAGTTCATGTAGGTGGTAATCGAGGACGCGGACAAGTTTTTCCCACTGGCGAAAAGAGCAATAACGCTGTTTACAACGCTTCCGCTACTGGCACAATTACCAAGATTGCTAAAGAGGAAGATGGAGACGGTAACGTTAAATATTTAGTAAACATCCAACCTGAATCGGGTGATGTTGTTGTTGATACGATTCCTTTAGGACCAGACCTGCTTGTTTCCGAAGGTCAAGCAGTTAAGACTGGTGATGCTTTGACCAGCAACCCGAACGTTGGTGGATTCGGTCAAACAGATGGAGAAATCGTATTACAAGACGCTTCTAGAGTCAAATGGATGATTGCGTTTATCGCTCTTGTAATGTTGGCTCAAGTTATGTTGGTGCTGAAGAAGAAGCAGGTTGAAAAAGTTCAAGCTGCTGAAATGAATTTCTAAATTTTTTGCGACATCATCCTTTGTAGGACAGGCATCTTGCCTGTCTTTTTTATATGTTATGTTCTATAGAAACCAATTAAGTGAACTAGAGTATTCACTAATACCAATTCTCTAAAATAAGGCAACAGATATAACAGGGATTGCCTTGCTGTATCTAAATTTCTCAATTGCGTTAGCGAGTCCGCGTACTCTGTAAGAGTTGCAAGCTACGCGCAGCGTCTTGTAGAGAGCGTCATTGCGAATTGTGAATTGGTATAATTCATCGGGGAAGTAAACTCTGAAGACCTCAGCTTTTGGTCAGAGGCAGACCGTGTATTGCAATAACTAATAGAAGAACAGCAACAATCAATCAGACAAAGTAAAGAAATCTTTCTTTAGGTGATGGCGCAACTCTCTTCGCTCAATCCTTGCGGTGTCTGCCACTGCTACAAATCCACTTGTTGAGTAGCAAATAGTAATAATAATCATTTTCAATGGCAACAGCAGTCAAAGTGATAGAATCTAGCCAACAACATCCTACGGGGTAAGATGGATGGTGATAAATACAGTTCTCCGCAACCACTATAAAATTGTAGGGCTTTTAGGAAGCGGTGGGTTCGGCGATACCTATTTAGCTGAAGATTTAGATTTGCCTAACAAGCCCAAATGTGTTGTCAAACACTTAAAACCGAAAACCTCCGATGCAACAGTTTTACCAATTGCCAGACGATTATTTGAAAAAGAGGCAGAAGTTTTATACCGCTTAGGGAACTTGAGCAAGCAAATACCCAAATTATTCGCTCATTTTGAAGAAAATGGGGAATTTTACCTAGTACAAGAATTTGTAAATGGACAGAACTTGTCTACAGAGATAATTCCTGACCAGCCGTGGAATGAAGCTCAAGTAGTTCAACTGTTACGGGAAATTCTTGAAGTTTTGGTAGTGGTACATCAGCAGAATATTATTCACCGAGATATCAAGCCGCAAAACTTGATGCGCCGACGCGATGATGGCAAAATTATGCTGATTGACTTTGGAGCAGTTAAAGAAATTAAAGGTTTGGCACAAAATACTCAAGGTCAAGTGACTTCGACTATTATCATTGGCTCCAATGGTTATATGCCTAATGAACAAGCTAGTTCTAAGCCAAGATTGTCTAGCGATATCTTTGCAGTGGGCATTGTTGCTATTCAAGCTTTGACAGGTAGAATACCTCAAGAATTCTCAGAGGATGCAAATGGCGAAATTATCTGGCGTCATTGGACAAATGTCAGCGATCGCCTAGCTGATATCTTAACAAAAATGGTGCGTTATAACTTTAGCCAACGCTACCAGTCAGCAGCAGAGGCGTTACAAGCACTGGCATCCTCAACATCTTGGACTACCGTCCTAGCTCCAACTTATTCAGTTTCTCCTGTAGAACCAAAATCAACAAACAGGCGGATATTTGGATTTAATGGGAAAGTTTTAGCTGGAACTGTAATCGGAGTAGGAGTAGTGGCGATGCTTGCATTATCTTATTTTACCAAACAGCAATCTCCCCAAATAGCTGAAAAAACTGAACAATTTATTTCACTACCTTGCAGTTCTGAACCAACTTCACTTCCTTCAACTGGAAAACCCGATATAAAGTTTTCAGATGGTACTGAATATTATGGACCTAGAGATAAAAATAACAATCCATTTGGTAAGGGAGTAATGATATTTAAGAATGGTAGTCGATACTATGGAGAATTCAACAATAATCAGCGCAATGGTTGTGGCATATTTTCATATTCCCCAAATACCAGTTTTTATAAAGATTATGTAGGTCAATTTGTCAACGATAAATTTGAGGGGCTAGGAAAAATGAGATGGAAAGATGGTCGTGAGTATCGAGGCAATTTTAAAGCTGGGCACTGTGAAGGGCAAGGAATATTTCAATTCGCAAATGGCTCTTTTAAGAGTGGAATTTGGCAGAATGGAGAATTGCAAGGAAGCAATTTATCATGTAATATATAGAAAAACTTAATGTATTATGTGTAGCATTGCTGAATAATGATAAATATTAATATTGAATGTAAATCAGATTTCTTAACAAAAAATGAAACAAAAATCATCTAAAAAATTGAAATTCATTGTTTCTACTGCTTCGTTACTCTTCTTCGCCAGTTTTGGTGTAGCTGTTCTGCCACAGGTAACTTTAGCACAGCGGGAACAACCAAGCCAAACTCCAGCAACTCCAGAGCAAACTCCAGCAACTCCAGAGCAAACTCCAGCAACTCCAGAGCAAACTCCAGCAACTCCAGAGCAAACTCCAGCAACTCCAGAGCAAACTCCAGC
>NZ_JBALDA010000106.1:0-50023 GCF_036917535.1 Nostoc sp. | reverse complement strand
AAATATCAATAAACCATTTCCCTAAATCTGGGAAGGATTCATAGTTGGAATCAGTCAAACGCTTGATTTGCTTCTCAAGAGTTAACATAGCTTCTTTAGTCAGCCTAACTCCTAGCTCATAAGTTATAGTTACACGGTTCCATCCTAACTCTTGCTCTGCTAACGACCGTCCTCCGTGTCCTAATGCCACAACTGTTTGTGCTATAAATTTACGTTTGTTAGCTCCTTTTAATTGCTCGGCAGTTCCCTTCAACAACTTTTTTAATGAATCCGTTAGTTGTATTGACACCTATGCACACCCAAAAATCGAATCATCATCGAATTTACTACAATTTGGGGAGGGAGAGGCTGCCGTTGGCAGCCTCTCCCTCCCATCGTAATGATTATCATTCTTATTAGATGTATATTTTATTTTTTGGAAGTCCCTAACCCTCTTCTGTCACTTTCCCGGAGGGCGATCTCTAGAAGCCTGATGAGGCAATCAATACAAGCTATACTATTAGAAAAAAATTGGTCTGGGATTTGTTATTAGAAAAGAATCGCGCGATCGCTTGCTATACAAAAGCTCTAGAATTCAGAAATGGCAAATGTTTTCGGAGACTGACAGAAGAGGGCTAACTTGAATTTTAACTTTCCATCCCTCCAGTTTTGGTTTTGAATCCAAAAACTAATCCCAAAATCCCTTGCCATTTCTTTTGTGACAGTTCCGGGTGCGGAATCTGGGTTAAAAGGGTCGAACAAAACGCCATTCTGAAAAGTCAGTTAGAGACAGCAACACCAAAGCAGCGCGTTGCCCTTTATGCCACTAATGGTATTTGGTACGATTCTCTGACTGCTTCCACCGAACTTCGCCGCTTAGATCCAAAACATACTGATTGGGCTGCCATGTTACAAGCTGTTGGTTTAAATAACATTGCTTCAGAACCGATAGTAGACTGCTGCCAATAGCTATTATTACTGTCCAAAGTCCAATCAATGAACCGGACAAGGGACTTAAACTTTTTGTACTCCATAAACTTAGAACTAGGCCTTTCAAGGTGGGTAAAATTTTGCTCAATAAACTCTCTTTAACCTCTTAACTCTGTGTTCTCTGTGCCTCTGTGGTTAAATAAAAGACTTTTAAACCGCAGAGACGCGGAGGGCGCAGAGAGAAAAAAAGAGATTATACCAATTACATTGAAAGGGCTTGTCCTAAAACTAAAATCCTAATTTTTTCAACACTGGCTTTGTGGAAACAACGTGGCGTTCTAAACCCAGTTCTTTTGGACTAACCCCAAGTGCCAAAGCAATCAATTGAGGTAAATGTAACACTGGTAAACCTAGCTTCTGTTCAATCACCTTTTCTACCTCTGGCTGACGCGAATCTAAATTTAAGTGGCACAGAGGACAAGGCGTAACTATACAGTCAGCACCAGATGCTATGGCATCCTGAATATGCATCCCCGCCATCTTGAAAGATTGGGTAGTAGCATAACTAGCAAGGGGCCAACCACAACATTGTGTCCGCCCTCGGTAATAAATTGGTGTTGCACCCACCGCCCGAAACATATTTTCCATCGCTTCCGGTTGGAAGGGGTCGTCATCAGGCATAGATTTTTGAGCGCGGAGGAGATAACAGCCATAAAAAGCCGCACATTTTAATCCAGTTAACTTCCGGGTGACACGTTTAGTAATTTCCTCTAAACCGTAATCTGTTACTAAGGCGTAAAGAAGATGTTTTACATCACTACTGCCGCGATAAGGCGAACAGCCTTCTTTATTTAGCAAGCCATTAACCTGTTCAATGTAGGCAGGGTTAGAAGTCTTACATTCTTTCAGGTGTTCGTTGACATGACCGATAACACCTTGACAAGTGCTGCAATGGGTAAGTAAGGGTAGATTTAATTCTTCTGCTAAAGAAATATTTCTGGCGTTAACTGTATCTTCTAGCAGTTGCGAATCTTCTTTAAATGTGCCTGAGCCACAACAAGCAGCTTTTTTAAGTTCAACTAGTTCAATGCCCAGTACTTGGGTAAGCGCTTGAGTTGATTGGTAAAGTTCCCGACAGGCCCCTTGAGCAACACAACCAGGGAAGTAAGCGTATTTGAGTGTCTGAGGTAGCATAGAAGTATGTTTGGGTTAGAGCGATCGCTCTAAACAATAACTGTTTTATCATTCCTTGTTAGCACCATTTTGATGTTTGACGTTTAGCGACCCTTTAACCTAGAAACTTAAAGGTCGCAGCATCGACACATTCTTATTGCTAGCAAGGCTGTAAATACCGATCGAGACATTGTAAAAAGTTTTAGCAATAATTGGAAAACCAAAGCATTTACACGGGATCGGCGATGGCGTAGTACGCTCACTGCTCAAGTGTTAAGAGAAAACTTACCCGATTTATTTAAAAAATGGCAGAGGTTTTCTAGCAGAAAAACCCTTGGAAGTATGCGGGCGATCGCGCTTGACGATAAGATGTATATGCTCAAAACAATGTTTCCCGTAAAGAGCAGAACCTAGCAACTGGTTAAGGACTTTTTTATTTATGAGCCAAACGGAACTTTTTGATAAGGTCAAAAAAATCGTCGCCGAACAATTGAGTGTCGAAGATGCTACCAAAATCACACCCCAGTCCAAGTTTATGGACGATTTAGGAGCAGATTCCTTGGATACCGTTGAACTGGTGATGGCCTTGGAAGAAGAATTTGATATCGAAATTCCCGACGAAGCTGCCGAGCAGATTTTAACGGTTCAAGATGCAGTAGATTACATCGATAACAAAGTTACCGCCTCAGCTTAACTGAGTATTGGGATTGGAGAGATTTTTCTCTAATATCTAGCTACTCTTCGCCTGACGCTGCTAATGTCACCAATGCTGACGTTAACGACAATCACTTAAAGTCAGCAAATCCGATGCCAGTCGCTCGTAAAGGAAACCTTTAAGATCGCGCTGGCTCACCAGTACCTAGCCGCTAACCTCAAATTTTTTGCCTGCTAGCTTCTTGAAAAGTTCAGATCGCCGGAAGCCGGCGCTCCTACGCCAGTTGCTTCAAGTCGGGAAACCCGCCCAACGCACTGGCTCGACTTTTCGTTTTTTCGCCATTTTTAACTGAATCATGACAGATTATACACGTAAACGCGTTGTTGTAACTGGTGTTGGCGCGATTACACCTATAGGTAACACAGCAACAGAATATTGGAATGGATTATTGAGTGGACGCAATGGCATTGACTACATCACATTATTTGATGCGTCTCGCCATGATTGCCGGATTGCTGGTGAGGTGAAAAACTTCGATCCGCATGATTACTTGGAGCGTAAAGAGGCCAAGCGTATGGATCGATTTTCCCAATTTGGGATTGCGGCAGCAAAACAGGCTCTAGCTAACGCAAAGTTAGAGATCAATGACCTGAATGCAGAACAGGTAGGTGTGATGATCGGTTCTGGCGTTGGTGGGATTAAGGTATTAGAAGACCAGCAAACTATCTACCTCAACCGTGGCCCCGATCGCTGTAGTCCCTTCATGATTCCGATGATGATCGCCAATATGGCCGCAGGATTAACGGCAATTCACACAGGTGCTAAAGGGCCAAACTCCTGTCCTGTAACAGCCTGTGCCGCTGGCTCTAACGCCATTGGAGATGCTTTTCGCTTAATTCAAGGAGGATATGCCCAGGCGATGATTTGCGGGGGAACGGAGTCAGCTGTCACACCATTGTCGGTAGCTGGGTTTGCCGCCTGCAAAGCACTCTCTTTTAGCAATGATGACCCAACTCATGCTTGCCGTCCTTTTGACCGCGATCGCAACGGATTTGTTTTGGGTGAAGGTTCAGGAATTTTAATTTTAGAAGAACTGCAACACGCCATCAGTCGCGGCGCTCACATTTATGCGGAAATGATCGGTTATGGCATGACCTGTGATGCTTACCATATCACCTCCCCCGTACCTGGTGGACTCGGAGCCGCTAGAGCAATTGAACTGGCTCTCAAAGATGCCAGTATAACTCCCGAACAAATTAGCTATATTAACGCCCACGGCACTAGTACCCCAGCTAATGATTCAACTGAAACCTCAGCAATCAAAAAAGCCTTGGGAGAATATGCCTATAAGATAGCAATTAGCTCCACCAAATCGATGACAGGTCATTTATTGGGCGGTTCTGGAGGTATTGAAGCAGTGGCAACAGTACTAGTGATCGCTAATGACCAAATCCCACCGACAATCAATCTGAAAAATCCCGATCCAGAGTGTGACTTAGATTACGTACCTAACTCTAGCCGCGCTCAAAAAGTCGAGGTGGCAATATCCAATTCCTTTGGGTTTGGCGGTCATAATGTCACACTGGCCTTTAAGAAATACGTTTAAAAGAAGTCAGGAGGCAGGAGGCAGAGTTCTTTAATTTTGAATTTTGAATTTTGAATTTTGAATTTTGAATTGATTTCTCCCCCTTGCCCCATGCTCAAAGTATCAGAAATATCATTCCGATATAAAGTAAGCGTTCAGCATGACCCAATTATCAGCTTGATTTATCACCAGAAACTCAGGAGATCCCGCTTGTCCATCGACAAGTGGGAGTGGGATGATGAGGATACTGTGGGGAATCTAAAATAACCCCAGCAAGAGAAGCTACCAAGAGTGCTAACCCGTCGTTAAAAACAAGAGATTATGACTGTTGCAACCCAATCCGCCAAAGAACTTTCCCTCGAAGAACTTTGTATTAACTCGATCCGCTTCTTGGCCGTTGATGCCGTAGAAAAGGCAAAATCGGGACACCCAGGACTGCCGATGGGCGCGGCTCCGATGGCTTTTGTACTCTGGGATCGCTATATGAAGTTTAATCCCAAGAATCCCAAATGGTTTAATCGCGATCGCTTTGTCTTATCTGCTGGTCATGGCTCGATGTTGCAGTACGCCCTGCTTTACTTGACAGGCTACGACAGTGTAAGCATTGAAGATATCAAGCAATTCCGGCAATGGGAATCCAAAACCCCTGGACACCCCGAAAACTTCATGACCCCAGGTGTGGAAGTCACCACTGGCCCCTTGGGTCAAGGAATTGCCAATGGAGTCGGTTTAGCGATCGCCGAAGCGCACCTTGCTGCTAAATTTAACAAACCCGATAGCAAGATTGTTGACCATTACACCTACGTAATTTTAGGTGACGGTTGCAACATGGAAGGAATTTCCGGTGAAGCTTGTTCTTATGCAGGACACTTGGGATTAAGCAAACTCATCGCTCTGTACGACGACAACCACATTTCCATCGACGGTTCCACAGATATAGCATTCACCGAAGATGTTTCCAAGCGCTTTGAAGCTTACGGTTGGCACGTCCAACACGTTGAGGACGGCAACACTGATTTAGAAGGAATTGCTCAAGCAATTGAAGCAGCCAAAGCTGTCACCGATAAGCCTTCTTTCATTAAAGTTACAACCACCATTGGTTATGGTTCTCCTAACAAGGCAAATACAGCTGGTGTTCACGGTGCAGCTTTGGGTGGAGATGAAGTGGCATTGACTCGGAAAAATTTGGGTTGGGAATACGAGCCTTTCGTAGTTCCAGAAGAGGCCCTCAACCATACACGCAAAGCAGTTGAGCGCGGCGCAGGTTACGAAGATGACTGGAACAAAACCTTTGCCGACTACAAAGCTAAGTATGCTCAAGAAGCGGCTGAATTTGAACGTTACCTAAGCGGCAAATTACCGGATGGTTGGGACAAGGTACTACCCACCTACACCCCCGAAGACAAAGGACAGCCTACCCGCAAACACTCAGAAACTTGCCTCAACAAACTGGCGACAGTTTTACCTGAATTGATTGGTGGTTCGGCTGACTTAACTCACTCCAACTTGACTGAAATCAAAGGCAAGGAGGACTTCCAAAAAGGGCACTACGAAAATCCCAACATCCACTTTGGGGTACGGGAACATGGTATGGGCGCAATCTGTAATGGGATAGCGCTACACAGTTCGGGATTAATTCCCTACGGTGCTACCTTCTTAATCTTCACAGACTATATGCGTGCTGCCATCCGCTTATCCGCCCTTTCCCAAGCTGGCGTGATTTGGGTAATGACCCACGATTCCATTGGACAAGGTGAAGATGGTCCCACGCACCAACCCATTGAAACTCTGGCTTCCTTGCGAGCTATTCCTAATTTAACCGTGTTTCGTCCCGCAGACGGTAACGAAACCTCTGGTGCTTATAAAATAGCGATCGAGAAAGCGAAGCAAAATGCTCCGTCTCTGTTGGCATTCACCCGTCAAAACGTCCCCAACTTGGCAGGTACATCGGTTGAAGGCGTGGCGAAGGGTGGATACACTGTGGTAGATAGCGAAGGTACACCTGATATCATCCTGATTGGAACTGGTTCAGAACTGAGTCTCGCCGTCGGCGCAGCCGAAAAACTTAAGGCTGAAGGCAAGAAAGTTCGTGTTGTCTCTCTACCTTCATGGGAACTGTTTGAAGCACAGGATGCGGCTTATAAAGAGTCCGTTCTGCCGAAAGCTGTCACCAAGCGTTTGTCTGTAGAAGCAGGTGGCAGTTTCGGTTGGCATAAGTATATAGGTACTGAAGGCGATGCTGTTAGTATTGATCGCTTTGGTGCTTCGGCTCCAGGCGGTGTTTGTTTAGAGAAGTTTGGCTTTAGCGTTGATAATGTGTTAGCTAAGGCTAAACAATTGTTGGGTTAATAGCAACAGAATATTCTCAAAATTGTGTGGGGTGGGCTGAAAAGCCCGCCTTTTTTTATGTAAAGGGGGCTGAGTGACATTGTTTATAATTCAATACGCTTGGTTAAGCATTTTTTCTTCTCTTTGCGTCCTTTGCGGTAGCCTGCGGTAAGCCGCTTTGCGTCTACGTCAAAAAAATTGATTTTGGTAAAGAGTTTTAACTTTAAGTGAAAGGTTGTTTGAAAAGGGTTGGCTTGAGCCTCAAGTATGACTCAGGTCGCAATCTCAAATCCCAAAATTCCGATTCTCTCATAGCAGTTTCTTGGTAGCCAGGGTAGTGATATCGTGTCCGGTGAAAGACTTATCATTAAGACTGCAAGGGAGCAGGGGAGAAAGAGTTTTCAGGTATTTTGCACAGATGCGGGAATTATAACTAATTAGGCGGACATGATATGAAACACACGCTTGAGGACTTTTCAAACATCCTCTGAACTGTATTGATTTATTATAATTGAAGATAATTAGTTAAATATTGGAAGCAAGTTATGCAAGAAGTTTCTAGCTATCATCAAGAACTTATCAATCGAATATTGCCAATTGTGGAAAATTTATTTAAAGGTAATAGTTTATATGAAATAAAGTTAAATCAACTGGAAATGAGCCAAATGTTAGTTGAACTATTTGGGCAATTTTCACGAGAAGAAATGAGGAAAATTAAAGATGATGATTTGATAGATAGAATAGATAGTATTTTAATTTTCGAGGCAGTTTCAGGTACGTTAAATGATTTAACACTGGAGCAAATCAAAATGTACGATGAAACAGTAAAGCGAAAATAGACTAAGTGACTTATTTATTAGATACAAATATTCTTAGTTATATTTTGAAGAGAAATGCAATTGTAGATCAGAAGTTTCGGGAAGTCCGGCGTCTGAAATAAGATGTGTTTATTAGTTGCATAACTTACTATGAAGTCAAACGAGGTCTTTTAGCTATCAATGCAACTAGACAGTTAGTTGAGTTTAATAAATTTTGTCAAGTATATAAAATTATATTAGTAGATGATTTAGAGATTATTGAACTAGCATGTGAAATATATGTGGACTTACAACGCAGAGGGTTTACTATCCAAGAGCAAGATATATTGATAGCGGCTACAGTGATCGCACGCAGATTAACTCTGGTTTCTAATGACTCTGACTTGCTGCGAGTTGAAGGACTAAGCTTGGATAATTGGCTATCAACAGATTCTTAGAAATAAGAGCTTTGGCAAATAGATTTTAAGCTAACTATTAATGATTATTTACTGAACTATATGACTTATTTTGATACTGCATACACTCTAGAAGAACTTGAAAAATTTATTACTTATCAACCTAATAAAATAAAACTTCAGATTTACGATTGCTACGATGTGGAATATTTACCTGATAGTATTGGCAATTTCACAAGTTTAGAGGAACTAGATATTTGTGATTGTTATTGGCTCAAAAAAATACCTAACACCATAGGAAATCTGACAAATCTTAAGAACCTAAAAATACGAGGTTGTATAAGAGGTCTTTCTATAAATAAACTTCCTGATAGTATTGGACAGCTTAAAGCTTTGACACATTTTACAATTAAAGAAACAGCAATTCAATCATTACCTGATACAATTGGTAATCTTGATAAGCTGGAATATTTAGAAATTTGCATGAATAGTCAATTACATCAATTGCCTGATGCAATCGGGAATTTTAAAAACTTAAAATATCTTTCTCTTGAATATGGTGACTTTACGTCTTTGCCAGAATGTATTGGTGAATTAAAAAGTCTTGAATTCTTAAATATTAGAGGAAATATTTTAAGAGATTTACCAGAAAGCATTGGCAATTTACAAAATCTTCGATATATAGATGCTCGTGACAATATGTTAGAGTCTTTACCAGATAGCATTTGCGATTTGAAATTACTGGAGGATATCAACATAGAGAATAATCCCAAGTGGAATTGGAATTATATCCCAAAACATATCCTAAAACTATTGGAATAGAATCGCCGATACATTGTATAGCTCGTAGTAAGCGATTTATCGCTTATTCTATGTACTAAACTATCCACTACGTGTAAGCCGATTATTAAAATATCTTTATTATGGATAATTCCTATGACCTTTGTATTCATCTCGTTAAAAGTAAAGGTTCCTACAGGGGTAACATTATTTACTAACTTTTTTGGTTAAACTTAAATTCTCTGTGATATACTTATGTAATCAACAATACCCGTAACCTAAAGAATATTGTAGTAAATATCAAAACTTAGTATTATGTCTAGTCAAGAACAAAATTCCAACAAAGGATTGAAGCAAACGCAGGCTAGCCTAACAAACAAGAAGAAAGTACAACCTCCCCCAGACCTCAAAAAACCAAAGAAAACCGAATAAAAAGCATTAAAGTTACTTGTAGAGACTTAAATTCAATTAAGTCTCTGCAATTTTCATCAAAAATAAATCAGCTTATTTATTTTTTGCTTGAGTCTTTGCCTGTTCTAAAGCTATTTCTTTGATTGCCTGATATGAATTAACATTTGAAGTACCTTCAATAGCTTTCACTGCCAAATCTTGAACTTGTTTGAGAGCGGATTCAAGTTGTTTAGAAAGATTTTGAATTCGTGTCTCTTGGTTAGTAATAGTTTGTTCTAAAGATTGCAGTCTTTGTTCATAGAAACGCTTTTGCCCTTCCACTTCCTTAGAATATAAATCTGATTTTACTTTAGCTTGGTAGTGGGCGATACCTTTGCCTTCTTCTGTAGCTTTTTTGATAGCTGCTTCTTTATCTTTCGAAAAAGCCTCTACCTTGGCTTTTAACTCTTCAAATTGTTTCTCTCTCTCAGAAATTGCTTTCTCCCGTTCAGCCCACTGTTTTTCTGTTTCTTGGAGTAATTCTTCCAGTTGCTTATATAGCGCTTTCTGCTCTTGTTCGTATTCATCATTTTGCAGTTGCCGCTGGAGTTCTAAATTATACTTATACTCTGTTGCATCGCGTTGCCGAGTTTTATTCAAGTTTTCATTCCGTTCTTTTATCGTTCGTTGTTGTTCCTCTTGTTCTTTTCCCCAAGTATTTCTTTGCTCTAGTATTTCTTGGAATAACACTTCAGAACGTCGGCTATATTCTTCCTGATAAGCTTTAGTATTATCTTCATAGGTTTGGATAAGAGTATCCAAAATATCATCAGAAATTTCTAAATTATGCAACTGTGTTAATTGTTGGATTTCTTCTTCTAAAATTTGCCTAATTTCTTCCAAATTAGAGGCTTTTGTGGTTAGCTGTTCCGATAAATCATTAGCAGCACTGCCAAAACCTAATTGAATCTTTGCCAAGCTTTCAATTGTATTGCTCATCTTTTGTTGGACACTAGAAAGCTGATTCATAGCTATTTTTTGTTCTAATTTAGGCTGTTCTTTAGTTCCAGACTGGTTTTCTTTGGCAACTTTATCGAGTTCTGATTTCAGTGCTGCTTTTTCTTTTGCCAACTCCTCATACGCCTGAAGAATTTCTACTTTAGTATTCTTATCAGTCGGTTTTTTACCCACCACAACAAACCTCTTTTTCAAGAATTCAAAATGATTAAGATGCTACGAATTCACAATTATTTAGGGTTAGAACTACCAAAAGCCCTCATAGCTAAGTCTTGTGCTTGTTTTAACGCAGTTTGCAATTGAGCAGAAATGCCTTCTATTTGCTCAGACTGTTTCTTAATTGTTTCTTCCAGAGATTGAATTTTTTGTTCATAACTCTGTTTATTCGATTCCCATTCTCTTTCAAATAAATCAGCCTCAACTTTAGCTTTTTGGCTTGTTTCTTTAATTGCTTCTTCTCTAGCCTTCTTAACAGCTTCTTCAAGTTCGCTAGGAAATGTAGTTACTTTTTGTTCATAATCTGCAAAGAGTGGTTGGCGTTCAGCGAATATCTTTTCTCGTTCTACCCAATCTTTCTCTTTCTTTTGAGAATTTTCTTGTATTTCCCTTTGTTGTTGGCGCTTTACCCCTTCGTAGCTGTCTGTATTGAGTTTACGAGTAGTTTCTAACTTATACTGAAATTCTTCTTGTTCTTGCTGGCGATCTTTGGCTAATAAATCATTGTATACTTTGAGTTTTTCTTCATACTCTGCTTGCTCTTTTTGCCATTCTTTCCGCCTAATTGTAATTTCTTTCTCTAGTGCTTCCCTTTTGCTAATAGTATCTTGCTCAAGAATTTTTAATTTTTCTTGATGTTCTTGACTTAAAATGTCTAGAGTATCCGCTACAACTCTAATTTGTTGCAGTTCTTGTAGACGTTGAGTTTCAATTTCTATAGCTCGGTTCAATTCATCTAACTTAGAATTTTCCTGAGCTAGTTTTTCAGATAATCCGTTGATAATACTGCCAAACTCCAATTGTAAATCAGCTAAACCTTTGACAATACTATTAACTGTATATGCAGAAGCTGCTTGCAGAATTTCTTGACTTTTTGCCTTTTCTGCTTCCTCTTGTTTGGTTGCTATTTTAGATTCAAGTTTTTTTCTTTGGATAATAATTTGTTGAAATGCTTGCATTAGTTGTTGTTTGCTGTCTTTGACTCCAACTGTAGTCATCTTTCAACTCCCTTCAATAAGCAATGAATTATTGGGTAGCAAGCCATACCAATGACTACCCTATGCAGACATCAGAGTAGCCTTTAAATCAACATTTTTAACGCAGTGGAAATACCGAAATGATCCACATCTAACACTTAGTGGGTAGGAATTTTCCACATATATGTCCTTCTGTTTTTTAGGTATAGTTTTCCCTTTGAGTTTTAATGGTACTTTTGTACTATGATAAATATACCTAAACTAATCTTCTTTGTCAAGATAATCCTTTATGCAATAATGTCTTTGGATCTTGTAGAGACAGAATCAGAAATTCAAAGTCTTTAATAAAAAACTATTAGAAGCTTGCAGCCACAGTGATTTATGATTTAGGAGACTGCTGTGGTATATGTTACTTTTTGTAAATAAAATCTAAAAGAATTAACCCTAGTAGAAGCGCAGTTACAGTAAGGCGAGATAATAGACTTAATCATCCTAATTGATACAAGCACAGTCCTAGACTTTTGTGATATCAATGTATACCAGTGAATCAACCAAATACTCTGCCAGAACGGACATTGGACAAACCAGCCGTATTCTAGTAGTAGAAGATGAAGAATTAATCCAGGAAATGCTAGCTGTAGCTCTGGAAGAAGAAGGTTATGGGGTGATAACAGCTCGCGATGGGCGGTCTGCTATGGAGTATCTCAAAAGTTTTGAAACCAATTCAGGGGAACTTCCTTTTGATCTGGTCATTCTTGATTTGATGCTGCCGCAAATCAATGGGCTAGATATTTGCCGTTTGCTGCGTCATCAAGGCAACCCAGTACCTATTTTAATGCTCAGTGCTAAGGGTAGTGAAACTGACCGTGTTTTGGGGCTAGAGGTGGGTGCAGATGACTACCTGACCAAACCCTTTAGTATGCGCGAGTTAGTTGCTCGTTGTCGCGCTTTACTCCGCCGCCAACGTCTAAGTAATTTACCACAAATACCTGTATTAAAATTTAAGGATGTCTCCTTGAATCCTCAAGAATGTCGTGTGCTGGTTCGCGGTCAAGAAGTCAGTCTTTCCCCCAAAGAGTTCCGTTTGCTGGAACTGTTTATGAGTTACGCTCGCCGGGTATGGTCACGGGAACAATTGCTCGATCAGGTTTGGGGGCCGGATTTTGTCGGCGATAGTAAAACTGTAGACGTTCACATTCGGTGGTTGCGCGAAAAATTAGAGCAAGACCCCAGTCATCCCGAATATATTGTGACTGTACGAGGTTTTGGCTATAGGTTTGGATAATTAGTTGGGATAGTTGTTAGTTTTTAGTAGTCACCAAGAAACTAACAACTCAAATGCTTTTATTGGGATTTTTTCTGGGTTTAGCGGTAGGCATTGGGTTTTGGGTTTGGCAACAGGTTCAGCTTAACCGCTACCTGGGGCGCTTACTCCGACCGTTAACCTCGCATTCTTACAAGATGGGACTGCTGCTGATTCCTGGGTTGCGGCAGGAAATAGCAATGGTGAAACAGCAGCAACAAGATTTGCAGCAGTCATTGCAAACTTACCAAGACCTGCTAGATTTTGCACCAGTGGGATATTTACAGGTGGATGAGGAAAATCAACTGCTGTGGTGTAATCGACAGGCACAGGAAATTTTGTATCTGCAAAGGTGGCAACCAGAACAGGTACGCTTGTTATTGGAGTTAGTCAGGTCTTATGAACTCGACCATTTAATTGAGCAAACTCGTGATTTGCAAAAACCACAAACGGGAGAATGGATATTTCATCCATCTTGTGATAATGCAGCAGAGATGGCAACAATCAAGTCTCTAGCTTTGCGGGCTTCTAGCTTGCCTTTAGCTAATGGACAAGTGGGAGTCTTTTTAGAAAATCGTCAACCCCTATTAGATATAAATCAAGCACGCGATCGCTCTTTTTCCGATCTAGCACACGAACTCAGAACGCCGCTAACTTCGATTCGCTTAGTTGTAGAAACTTTACAAAACCGCTTAGAACCGCCTTTAAATCGCTGGGTTAACCGCCTCATGCAAGAAGTTGACCGGCTGATTAACTTGGTGCAAAGCTGGTTAGAACTTACCCAAATGGAAGCAAACCCAAATATGCAATTGCAAGCCAAAGCTGTAGAATTGCGATCGCTGATTATATCTGTTTGGGAAACACTAGAACCCTTAGCACAGCGTCAACATCTGTCTTTTTCTTATTCTGGCCCAGAAAATCTTTGGATTAAGGCAGATAAAGCCCGGATTTACCAGGTTTTTCTGAATTTGCTAGACAATAGCATTAAGTACAGTCCTCCTGGTACAAGCATTTACGTTGAAGCGAAAATCTTATCAACAAAGGATAATGATCCTGCTTCCCCAATCTTGGAACTAAGTCTTATTGATTCTGGAGTTGGCTTTTCTGAGGCAGATTTACCCCACGTTTTTGAGCGATTTTATCGAGGAGATAAAGCGCGAACTCATTCCCCCCAAGATAGTAACTCTATAGGAGCGATCGTTGGTAATGGATTAGGATTAGCGATCGTTGAGCAAATTCTAATCGCCCACGGTGGTTCAATCAAAGCGATGAACCATCCAGAAACTGGCGGTGCATGGATGCAACTCCAATTTCCGGAAATTATGGCAAACTCCGTAAGCCAAGACTATAGTTAGTAATATCTTCACCTTTGAGACAACAAGTGTGAAAGCTGCCGATTATACTCCTAATCCGCAAAGACCACAACTCGCGCGCGCCATTAGGCGCTTAGAACGGGATGTATTACGCATGGGTGCTTTGGTAGAACAATCATTTCGCCTCAGCCACCAAGCGTTATTTGCTCGTAACTTAACAGCCGCTGAGGAACTCCCCCGATTAGATAAAAAGATTGATCGCTTTTATAGACAAATTGAATCAGACTGTACGGCGATTATGACGCTACAAGCGCCTACGGCTCCAGATTTGCGCTGCTTGAGTGCCTTTATGCAGCTGGTGCGAGACTTAGAGCGCATTGGCGATTATGCTGAGGATTTAGCTGAGATTGCGATTAAAATTTTTCCTTACGCGCCTCATACGTCTTTGCCAGACATTGAAGCTATGTCCCTTCACGCGCAGGCGATGTTAGCAACTAGCTTAAAGGCTTTGGGAGATTTTGATGAAGCTGGTGGACGCCGTTTAAAGCATCTGGATGATACTGTAGACGATGCCTACGATCGCGTTTATCAGACTTTAGCCCAACAACAGGATGTGCCTGGTGTCGTCGAGCCAATTATACTACTGGCACTGGCAATTCGTTGTCTAGAACGCATGGCAGATCATGCTACGAATATCGGTCAAAGGGTAGCATATATTGTCACTGGTCAACGCTCCTAATTAACATCCGCCCAGTTCCCCGACTTCTACGCTCCGGGTGTCTGCAAGAAGTCGGGGATCTAAATGTAGCGATTTCGTAAGCGCCATTCTACCCTACTATCTTCATAGATTATTTGCGCCTACATACTTTTAGTCTTCAAAAAATACTAAATAATTAAAAATAAGTTAACTAAATATTTTACTAAAAGCTTACCTATTCTTAAACTTACACAATTAAAGTAACGGATAAACAAATAAAAAGTTTGGATATATCTCACTAATAGATACTATAAGCAAAAATTATTGTTATCAGAATATTTTGAGTTAGTCTCTAGCTGCGATTGAAAAGAATAGACTTTCAAACAAACAGGTAGTTTTTAATACAAATTATTAGAGTTTCTTAATCATTTAAATAGCGAGATTCACTGATAATTATGTAGTTACGATTAATGATGTATTCCCCAAGTTCTGCTTCAAATTCTTCTGTTGTGTCAAATAGCTCTGCTTTCAGCAGACAATTACCCCAGCAGATATTTACCCGTCGAGAAGTAATTCCACCTCAAAATGACGTGCTTTGGCGTATTGAATACGGTGCAGTTCGTACCCTGACGTGGAGTGAAAATGGAACATTCATCACTCTCGGTTATTGGGGACTAGGGGATCTGATTGGCTATCCTTTATCCAGAGTCAAGCCCTACCAGATTGAATGTCTCACGGGTGTAGAAGTAAGCATTGTGCCACCTCATTTGTGGCATCAGGATATTAATGCTTTGTTGTCTCATATTCAACAAGCAGAGGATCTACTAAGCATTGTGCATCGAAAACCAATTTCGCTACGCTTATGGCAGTTTTTAGTATGGTTAAGTGAAAAATTTGGACGTGACGTAGATAAGGGCAAGTTAATTGATTTAAATGTTACCCATCAAGATATTGCTGAAGTGTTAAATACTACGCGAGTGACAGTTACTCGACTCTTACAGCAGTTAGAAGAAGAAGGAACAGTTTTACGTCACAAACGCCGCATTATTTTGCGCTTACCAAATAAATTAATTAAAAACTATAGTCAGCAGTATGTTAACTAATTACTTGTAATAATCACAGGATAAAGGTATAATCGTTGCTGTGATTATGTGTGAAATCCACAAAACAGAAGTGCTTAAAGCATTTTCTCATGGCTGGATTATTGTAGGTGTGAGTGAAATTAAAAACATGAAAAAACGATTCTGGAATCTTTTTAAGGTTAGTCCAATTGTATTAGCAGCTACATTTTTCGTTGCTAATAGTGCCTTAGCTGCTGAAGTCAACGAACAGATAACAAATGTTGACCAGTTATCTGAAACTCAAGAGTCTAACGAAATGAGTCAGGTAACATCAGTTTCTCAGTTTTCAGATGTGCAGCCTACAGATTGGGCATTCCAAGCTTTACAATCTCTAGTTGAGCGCTACGGTTGTATTGCAGGTTATCCTAACAGTACTTATCGTGGGAATCGTGCTTTAACCCGTTATGAATTTGCCGCAGGTTTGAATGCCTGTTTAGACCGGGTTAACGAACTGATTGCTACAGCTACTGCCGATTTGGTCAGCAAACAAGATTTAGCTACTTTACAGCGCTTACAAGAAGAATATGCTGCTGAATTAGCAACTCTGCGCGGTCGTGTTGATGGACTAGAAGCCCGCACTTCTGAGTTGGAAGCTAACCAGTTCTCCACTACCACCAAGTTGGTTGGAGAAGCAATTTTCGCCGTATCTGATGTTTTTGGTGACACTAGAGCAGTTCCTGGTGGTGCTCCTACTCAAGACTTGAATTATAACACCACTTTTAGCGATCGCGTTCGTTTGAACTTGTTGAGCAGTTTTACTGGTAAAGACCAGTTGCAAATTCGTTTGAATGCTAACAATACCATTTCTAATGTTGGTAGTGCTGCAACCGGTAGTGGTACTGGTACTAACATGACCCGCTTGGCTTTTGATGGAGATAACGGCAACTCGATTGTAGTTGATAAAATCAACTATGCTTTCAACTTTACTGACGCGGTGCGTGTCAAAGTTGATGCTAGTGGTGGTGAATTATACGAAAACGTAAACACCTTCAACCCTGACTTTACAAGCTCTGCTAGAGGTGCGCTCTCTCGCTATGGACGTTTTAGCCCGATTTACCGTCAAGGTCAAAATTCTGCTGCTTTGACTGTTACTTTAAATCCTAACAAAGCTATCAGTTTGACTGGTGCTTATTTAGCACCTTCAAGTGGTGCTGGTAATATCTTTGGTGCTAATAATCCCGGTCTTAATAATGGGTTGTTCGATGGTGATAACACCATCTTTGGTCAATTAACTTTCAAACCCAGCAAAGCCTTCAATATTGGTCTCACCTACGCCCGTAGTTACTTCGCTGGCAATGCAGCTAACACTCTCTTCCAAGGAACAGGTAGCGCTTTTGCCAATAATCCCTTTGGGGCTGGTACTCGCACTGAATCCAATAACTACGGTATAGAAGCTACCCTACAACTAGGCTCTACCTTGGCTCTTAGTGGTTGGGGAGGTTATACAACTGCTGATGCTCTGACTGGTGCTAATGCCGGTACAGACGCAGATGTTTGGTACTGGGCTGGATCGCTTGCTTTGAAAGACTTTGGTGGCGAAGGCAACGTTTTAGGTGTGATCTTTGGTCAACCACCCAGAGTTACTGGTGGTAGTATCAAAAATGTTGCTGGCAATACTACCTTCGACGACAGTACTTCTTATCACTTAGAGGGTCTTTACAAGTACAAGGTTTCCGATAATATTCAGGTAACACCTGGCTTGTTGGTAATTTTCAATCCAGAGCACAACGACGCTAACGACACTGAATACGTAGGTACTTTACGTACTACCTTCACCTTCTAAAATTGGTGATGAAATATAAAGCTCAGAATTAGATAAACAAAACCCCACTTCAAGGTGGGGTTTTGTTTAGAAAGAAAATTAGCTATGTAGGATTGTAATCCGGCTGATTGGATATATCTTTTGGCGGGCGATCGCTACTCCAAGCCCACCACACAGAACCACAGTGACAGTAGTAGAATTCTTGCCATTTGCGACGACGGTCTTCTGTAAGTACAGGCGATCGCCGATTTAGCCAAACTTTTTCAGCTTCTAGGCTACTTGAGTGGCAGTTAGGACAGCAAAAATTATATGCATGTATTGCCTTATTCGTCCATTCAGGTGGGAGGGGAGCAAAAGCGTCCATGTAGTTACAAATATAGTCTTAATGGCAAGCCAAAACTTTGAGGTTTTGAATTTGGCGGCAAATGAATACTATAAAACTCCGCCACACTATCAAACTGCTCGATCAATATTTTTATGGCTCGATCTGAATTTATTCAAGACTGCCAGAGCATCTCATAAATCAAAGGTTAACATGAAAACTTTATTTTTTACACACTTAGTACGCTACGGCGTAAATAGCGCAAAGTCTGAGCGGCGGTTCCCGCCGATCAGAACTTTGCAAGACGAGCAACAATTTAAAATCCCTACAGAGCTTATTCCATAATACTTTTGACTTTTGACTTCCACCTTGCGGTACTAGTTACCATGCACATTATGGCTAATAATTAAATTTATGGAGCCAAATGTTGAAATTCGCCGTCTGTTAGATGTGATGCCTGCTTCGGGTCGGATGACAACAAAAATCGTCAGTAAGCCAGAGCAAGCAAAAGTGATTGATGCTTCCTTTCCCCAACCCTGGAACCAAGCGCGACCTATATATATTAATTTTGATTTGTGGCGTCGCTTGCCAAAGCCGCAACGAGACTTGCTGCTGTTGCAAATGGTTAGCTGGTTGACGGGGGTGAAGTGGTTTAAACCCGCCACTGATCAAGGCGTGGTGTTAGCTGGGCTGTTAGGCGGATTTTTTGAAGCAGCACAGTCAGATGTAGTCGGCGTTGCTGTAGCTGGGGGATTAAGTGGGATCGCTGCTTGGAGGATCTGGCGAACTAATAAATCTCAAGAGTCAGAGTTAAATGCCGATGCAGCTGCAATTAAGATAGCACAACGGCGCGGTTATTCAGAAGTTGAAGCAGCACAGCACCTATTATCTGCAATTGAAGCGGTAGTTAAAATTGAAGGGCGTTCCAGTTTGAATTTTACTGAGTTGATTCGTTGCCAAAACTTACGAGCGATCGCAGGTTTATCACCAGTAGGTATGCCAGAAAGTTATGATAAGTAGAATAAATGTCTCTGCTGCCCATTTGTAGCAATATTTAAAGTCAAAGGTCTTTATATGAGTTTTTGGGAGCGATCAATCACAAACCTCTAAATTTTTAGATGAAGTTTTGGTCTTGTCTAAGCTTAATTTCTCACTTTTTATAACTCCAGCAAGTTTTCAGTAACAACTGTGCCTTTGTGCATTTAGACTAAGACTTCTAGTGTTTAAGCAAGAAAATGCAATCCATGAGGCTCAAACTGGCTGCAATCCATGAGACTACTCTACACTGGAATAAGAAATGTGTGTTTAACTTACTTAAGATATCAAAAACTGGGGAGTTTTGTCATATCTTCCCGGTGTTGCTGATGAGGTGATTACCTCGTGTGGTAAAACTTAACTTAAATTCTGTCTAGTTACTAACGGAGTTGATAGGAATGGGTACTTTAATTTTTATTGGCTTGATAGTGGTTTACGGAGGCGGGGCTTGGAAGTTTTGGAATGGGTTTGGACGGACTAATTTTAATCCAACTTTCACCAATCGGATTGGTTTATCTTTGCTATGGCCAGCTTTGTTTATTACAAATCAATCTTATCGTCGAAACTTTAGAAAGGCGTTGAAGGGCTAGGGATTACTATTAAACCTAACGTCATCCGATTTAACGGTGGCATATATCTCAAATAAATATAAGTCAACAACCTCCCTTCCATAATAAGGAAAGGAGGTTGCTGCTTTTAGGAAGAAGACAAATTAGGCAGGGATAAGTGCGTCAACTGCTGTAAAGTATTTCAGTTGATGAATTTTAGGAATTATTTGTGATTGGTTAATAGATGGATTGCTCCACCTACAGCAGCACCATCAATAGCATTGCCAAGGGTATGCCTGCCATCACCAGTAACT
This sequence comes from Nostoc sp., assembly GCF_036917535.1. GTDB lineage: Bacteria > Cyanobacteriota > Cyanobacteriia > Cyanobacteriales > Nostocaceae > Nostoc. The sequence goes on along the minus strand of NZ_JBALDA010000106.1, from coordinate 30,365 downwards.
GCGCCAGTTACTGTGCTAGCCCCCGCACCGACTCCGATATCTTGACCAAGGTTCCGGTTACGACGGTTATGGGTGCTTCTCAAACCATTTGCACCATTGACAGCGGCACCAGTAACACCACCTTTTGCAGCATTGCCTAATACACTACCATGTCCCCTAATAGCTCCTGTTACCACATTAGTAACAGCCCCAATACCTGCATCTCTTAGTACTTGGTCATCAGCAGCAGCGGGTTTTGCAGGAACTAAGGTAACACCAGCTAAACTGGCAGCTATTAGGCTGGGTAGAAGTGTGCGCTTTAGGATATTATTCATTATTTTACCTTCTCAAAACATCAAACAATTAGCTAAAAACCAAAGTTACTGAAGTCGTATAAAATCTAATTTTTTATCTAAACAACAGCAACTATTTATTGTTTGAGAACATATACATAATCGCATTTGTAAAGTCATAACTGCATCTACTGAAAGCATGAATATAAATTCAGTCCATAGAGGGCCTTACTGATTTATTAAGCTATACAAGGAATTGCACCTTGACAAAATGAATTCAATATGCTTCAAAGATTTTTCCCAACTAGCAAGGGATTTATAATGAGAAATCACGTAGTGTTTACCCTATCTATCCAAAGATAGTTGCTAAATAATTAAACTAACTCGTCGAGGTTAATATTTAATTCTCTCAGTTTAGTAGCCAAGCGTTGCGAGCGCTCCCATCCTGTTTGTAGCAAATTACCCTGATTATCCCACCAGCGCAACCAGGGTAATTCTAAATTTTGATAGCGACTTTGCCAAATCCCCAACTCTACAGCCATCGGTTCAATCGGATAATATCCGCGTAGACGCTCCGCGAACAGTGAGCTTCGCTAATGCAGAATTACAAGAATTTATAGATAGTCGCCCAGATGCCGTGAACTAAGAAAAGCTTTGGCCGTGAAACTGGTTTATCAAACAGAATAAAGGCGTCAGTCGCCAGGAGTCAGAATGATAAATACTGGTTTAAAACCTCGTCCCTTGTGGATGAGACAGGGGTTGAAACTTTTCCTAAAACACCATCCCTTTATGGGTGGTGTATTCTGGCTCCTGAATTCTGTCTCCTGACTCCTGTTTATTAGACCAATCTCCCAACCAGCGATTACTTCTTCTTTAGGATGGTGCTTCTTATCATCGTTCACATTTGGTTTAGAACTTTTTAGGTGAGATAAATCAAGGTTTACCTCAAGAGCAATGGAAAATTCATTGCATTCGCTTTGCGCCTAATTGTCCATCACAAAATCCTATAGAAAATATTTGGTTACAAGGGAAAACCTGGGTGAGACGTTTTTGTGCTTTAATTCCAACATTTCTCCATTTAAAATGGATGTTTGAATGGTTTCTCCGAAATACTATGTTTGATTTTCTGTCTCTTCAGATGTACGGAGCTTTTTCAGAAATCAAATACTAGTCCTATATAAGCATTACTGTTAAAGGCGTTAGACAAACACCCACAGTAAAAAGACAGCCCAAAAAGCTCTCCCCTTTGCACCTCTGCGGTCTTAATGATAAGTCTTTAACCGGACATGATATTAGGGACTTTTGCAAGAGGTCTAATGAGAAATTACGAGACGCTCCCCTCTCACAATTTTGGGAGAAGGAGTTGCGGGCAAATTTTGCATTTGTGCAAGAAATCTAATCAAGTTGAGTATTTACCATTAATTTCTATATAACCCTCTGAAAGATCGCAACCCCATACAGTTGCAGAGGCATCGCCAATATTAAGGCTAACATGAATATCGACTTTATCTTTAGACATAATTTGCCGTAACTGTTCTAGATTTTCCTCAGTTAAGCTACTAGGATAAACTTTCACATTATCAAAACTAATAACAACTCTTTCTGGATTTATCTGCTGTTCGTTTTCACATTTGCCTATAGCCATAGCAACTCTTCCCCAATTCGGGTCTGCTCCGTAAACAGCAGTTTTTACTAATGGTGAATTTACAATTGCTTTCGCTACTGTTTTCGCTTGTGCATAGTTAATCGCTGAATCTACAGTCACCTCAATTATCTTAGTAGCACCTTCTGCATCTCGTGCAATTTTTAGCACTAATTCCTGTGCAACTTCTTGCAATGCAATAGCAAAATCTAGTTCAGAAACTTCACCTGCTAAACCATTAGCAAGAATCACGGCGGAGTCACTAGTAGAAGTATCAGTGTCTACACTCAGGCAATTAAAAGTTTTATCTATAGTAGAGCGAAAAATAGAACGAAGGTTATTTGCAGAAATTGCAGCGTCAGTAAAAAAGAAAGTTAGGAGGGTAGCCATATTAGGCTCAATCATGCCAACACCTTTGGCAATTCCTACTAGCTTGGCATTTCCTATTTGCCGTGTAGCTAGTTTTGCTACTGTATCAGTGGTCATAATACCACGGGCTGCGGCATGAAAATCAGCATCAGTCAATTTTTTGCCCAATCCTAATAAACCAGCCCGGATTTTTTCAATAGGGTAACGTCTGCCAATTACACCTGTAGAAGCTATCACAATATTATGTGCAGCAATTCCAGTTTCAGTTGCCACTAATTGCAGAACCTCTTGGGCGTCAGCAATGCCAACAGAACCATTAGCTACATTTGCATTTTTAGATATAACGACAATTCCTTGTGCTTGTGAATCTTTTAAGTTATCACGGCTAATAGTAACACTTGGCCCAGCAAAAAGACTTTTAGTGAAGACTCCATCTGCAACACAAGGAACTGATGATTTAATAAATACAAAATCATCAGTTGTATCTCGTATTCCCAAATTAGTGATGAATGTACTAAAACCTTGAGGTGTGGAAGATATAGTCAATGGCATTTTTTTATATTTAATAATTTGCTTTAATTATCTCATATCAAGTCTGGTTAATTACCTATCATAAAATCTATTAATGCAGGTTGGGGAGCCACTGCGTTGGACGGGTTCCCCGGCTTGAAGCAAGTGGCGTTTGGATGACAGTGAAACCCAGCATCAAGAACGCTCAAATTTATGAAATTTTAACATCAAAAACCTATTAGTCTTTAAAGTAAACTTTGCTAATTCTCCAAATGTTTGACAGCACGAAAAAGTTTTTTTACTTCCCACCCTCACTTGGCAGTTTTTGAGTTATCGAGTACTATAAATCAGTTAATGTAAGAGTGAATGTAGTCCATCCATTGCCACTTTCTACTTGAATATTTCCTTGCAGTTGTTCGACTAATTTCTGTACTATAGATAAACCTAATCCCGAACCACCTTGATTCCAGATATCTGCATTGGGAAGACGATAAAATTTCTCAAATATTCGTGGTAAGTCTGTTACCGGAATTTCTGCTGAATTACTGACAGTAATAATAGTTTTTGCAGGTGCTTCCGAGGAATTGTGACTTAGACTTAAGACAATTTCACCACCCGCAGATGTGTATTTACAGGCATTATTGAGCAATTCTACTATGATGCGTTCCAAGTTAATGCCATCTGAGAATAGCGGCGGGAGATTTGCAGGGAAATTCAGCTGTAGAGTTTGCTGATATTCTTGAACACGGATTTGAAACGGCTCGATAACCCAAAGTAACCACTGTTGTAAGAGCAATGCATCAGGTCTAATAACTGGATAGGATGAGCTTTCTAGCTGTTGTAAGTTTAGTAGATCGTTAATTAATTCTAGTTCGCGATCGCACTCGCTTTCCATTAATCTTAGATAGCGTTGATCTGACTCAGTATTATTCGATAGTTGTATCATTTGAATCATCATTTTGATATTACTCAGAGGCGATCGCAGTTCGTGAGAAACTAAATTCAAAAAGTCATTTTTGAGTTGATTTATCTCTTCCCATTGCACCACAAGTTGTTCTTGTTCAATTTGCTTTTGACGGGCCTCAATCGCTCGTTTGCGTTCAGTAATATCTCGAAACACTAATACAGCGCCTGTAATATTATCTTTGTCATCTTTAATCGGTGCAGCGCTGTCATCAATTGGTATTTCTGCGCCATTTTTAGTAATTAAAACTGTTTCTGCAGGAAGATTAACGGTAATACCATCTTGAAGAACTTTTATAATCGGACTTTCAATAGAGTTATGATTTTCGCCATTAGCAATATTAAATACTTCTGATGAATTTTTACCACAAGCTTCTTCCTGTTTCCATCCAGTCAACTTTTCAGCAACCGGATTCATAAAAGTGATTACATCTTGTAAATCACTAGCAATCACACCATCGCTGATACTTTTTAAAAGTGCATCCAGCCATTTCCTATTAACTTTTAATTGCTTTTCTAAACTATGTTTAGTCAAAGTTATTTCAATATTTGTTTGTAGTTCTCTTTCTTTAAAAGGTTTTAGTAGATACCCAAACGGCTCAGTTATTTTAGCTCGTTCCAATGTGTTTTCATCTGCATAAGCAGTCAAATAGATTACTGGAATATCCAAACGCTTATAGATTTCTTCAGCAGCTTCTATCCCGTCCATTGAGCCTTTCAGCTTGATATCCATCAGGACTAAATCTGGAGATATTTCTCTTGCTATATTAATCGCTTCTTCTCCTGAAGAAGCAATAGCAGGAACTGTATAACCAAATTTATTAAGCCGATATTGTAAGTCTTTAGCAACAATAGCTTCATCTTCGACAACTAAAATTTTTGCCTTTGTCATTTTTTACTAATTGTGTATTTATGGTAAAGGAAATGTCACCTGAAACTCTACTCCAGTAGAGCCTGTAATATTGATATTTCCTGCTAACTGATCAGTTAAGGCATCCACCAACTCCCATCCTAATGATGCAAGTTTTTTAAAATCAAAGTTTAGTGGTAAGCCAATACCGTTATCACTAACTATCAGCGTTAAATTGTTATTAATTGTTTTCTTAATTTCAATATTGATTGCACCATTACTGCCTTTAATAAATGCATATTTTAAAGAATTAGATACAAGTTCATGGATAATTAAGCTACAAGGAATTGCTGTATCTAAACCGATAAAAATACAATCTTTGGTATTTATTGTCAAAGTTATCGCATCTTCATTGACTTCATAAGCAGTAAATAAACTGGCTACCAAATCTCGAATATATTCACCCAAATTAATTTTTGCTAAGTCTTGAGATTGATACAACTTTTCATGCACGAGAGCCATTGATGCAATCCGCTGCTGGCTTTGTTGAAATATTACCAAATCTTCTTTGTCTTTGATATAGGCAGATTGCAGGTTGAGCAGACTAGAAATAACCTGTAAATTATTTTTTACTCGATGATAAATTTCTTTTACTAACACTTCTTTTTCTAATAGTGATGCTTTAATTTGCTCCTCCCACTGCTTACGTTCGCGCTGCGCGGCTTTCTGTTCGCTAATGTCTTCGACCACAGAAATAAAATATTTTGGCTCTCCACTAGATTCGCGCATTAAAGACACAGTGAGATTAACCCAAACTATGGAATTATCTTTGCGGAAATAGCGCTTTTCCATCGAGTAAGTTTGAATATTACCTGCTAAAATCTGCTCAACATATTTCAGGTCAGTATTAAGATCGTTTGGGTAAGTAATATCTTGGAAAGTTAACAACTGTAGTTCTTCGAGTGTGTAACCGAGAAGATCGCAAAGCTTCTGATTAACTAACAACCAGCTACCATCGATTGCAACATGGGCAATGCCAACAGCAGCTTGATGGAATGCAGCACGAAATCGCTGTTCGCTCTCTCGCAATGCTTCTTCTATTCGCTGGCGTTCAGTAATTTCTGTCTGTAGTGATTCGTTGATTTTTGTTAACTCTGCTGTCCTTTCTTCAACCATGCTTTCTAGTTGGTTAAGTAAGCTATTTAATGTCTCCTCTGCTTGCTTGCGATCGGTAATGTCAGTATGTGAGCCTGCCATTCGTACTACATTACCATCTTCATCCCACAGTGCTTGCCCTCGATCTGAAATCCATTTATAGGTGCCATCTTTACATAAAGCTCGATACTCGGTAATGTAAAACGGTGTTTTTTGAGCAAAGTGATCTAAAACTGCTTGTTTCACCCAGTCAAAATCGTTCGGATGCACTCGTGTCACGCATTCATCTAAATGGTTAGAAATTTCATGGTCTTCATAACCGAGCATTTCTTTCCAGCGAGCCGAGAAGAAAACTTCATTGGTTTTAACATTCCAATCCCAAATTCCATCATTATTGCCGCGCAAAGCTAATTGCCAGCGTTGTTCGCTTTCTCTCAACTCCTCCTCAGTCCGTATACGTTCAGCAATTTCCTTTGCTAATTGGTAGTTTGCAGCTTCTAGTTGAGCAGGACTCGGTAGAGCCAGCACCTGCGGCATTAATGACACAAGTTCTATAGTCGTTAATACGGAGACAAAAGCGGTAAGAGCTTTGAGTAACCCTGATAGCCAATAGGTAGGATACCAAAGCGTCCATACATCCATTAAATGGGTTGTGCCACAAGCAACGATGAATGTGCTAAACATTAAGAATATCGAGCCGAAAGGCATATCTCGCCGCTTGCGGACAAAATAAACTAACATCACTGGAATTGAATAATAAGCAACTCCAGTTAACACATCTGCAATCAGATGCAACCACACCAATCCTGGTTTCCAGAGGTAGCAATGTCCGTGGGGAATAAACTGGCTAGTAGAGAAAAAATTATTTAAAAATTCCATTATAAAAACCTACACATTGCACAAGTCTTCACCAAAGCCTGAAGTGCGAAAGAAGAGGTTTTTAACCTCAGACCTCTGTAGACGCGCATACGCCTAGAGAGTAGCTCTCACATTCTAAAAGAGAACTACGTTTGGCATTTGTCAGAGTTTTACCGTACTAGTTTTAGACTAGATCGAGTAGTAGCTTGAGCTTCTATATTCTGTGTTTGTCATCTTTTCTGAGTTTTTTAATCTGACTATTATAAGATTTATTAAAATTAAAGTACCGCGATCGCTTTGGTTATTGTTACCGTATATTCTCTGAAATCAACCATTTACATATATAAAAACCTTCAAAAATCACAGTAATATTTCGGTTATATAATAATCTAATTTTAATCTAGCTATATACGTGTATTTTCGGGCTACCTCACCTTAGTTTGGGTAGGTCAGCACTATTAATCTGTCAGCAGTGCAGAAGCTCACGCTCAAGGTTTGGAGACAGAGCAACTGGCATTAGATAAGGCTGAGGCAGCAAATAGCAGACTTCGTACGCAGGCAAAACTATCAGTAACCCGATAGTTCTGCAACGACCGTTACAAGAAGATGATGGCAGAAGGCAAGTTCCAAAATTCACATTGAGTCAAGCTGCTAAATTGAAAAAACCCCGTTACTGACATTCCAGTAACGGGTTCTATGTTAACTAACTTGATTAATACGCCGTTTTAACTCAGCCTCTAATTGTTCTGGAGTGCTGACCACTACCCCCGGTTTCGCTCTCATGATGCTGAGGTAATGCTGAAATGCCTCCTCATCCTGGGGGTTTAATATCACATATTGTCTTAATTCTTGCTCATTAAGAGTTAAATAGTCTCTCATCGGATAATGTTCTCCCCATTACTAAGGATTTCTATTTGGATGGTTTCGCCTATCAAAATAACGATTCGGCTTGTCCTCCGATCAAATCTAACCAATGCTATATCTCTAAGCAAATTACTAGCCCGAACGCAAAAGTCAAAGAATGCTTTAAGTTGTTCGATGGTCGGTTCCATAACTCTTACCATTGAATAAAATTAAATCGGTTCATTCGTGACAAGTTAGGATAACATTGCTTTTGTCAATTATAAATTCTGCTGAAAAGTGAAGAGAGAATAAAGTATCAAATTAAGCTTAGTACTTAGCTTAAGCAGAAAAGTGAATGATGAGTGCAAAGATTAAGCGATCACGCTCTCTAAAAACGATATTTTTTCCACTATTGGGTGTTCATTCTTTCCTGAAATATCTAAATGAAGGTGATGGATAAAGGATGCTTTCCCCGATTGCTCCCTAAAACAAGAACGCGATCGCTAATTCAACTTATGTCTAACCGCGATCTCACCCCCTTGACTAAAAGAGCGATGCCTCCCCACACTAGGAAAGCGATCGCTCTCTCAAGTGGATCAATATTCATTTTGAGGTGCTTTTCTCGCTAATTCCATATCTTTTGCTCCATGCCCAATTAATCCAACGGCTCCATAATAACTCTTAAACCTTTACTAGAGAGTGTTTTGAGCATTTCTTTAGCGTTATATTCACTACTGAATACTCCTGCTTGCATAACTCTTTGACCTTGCCAAACTGTGGGAAACGCACCAGGAGCAAGGAATCTTACTAAATCTCGATCCTTATCAGTTGCAAGTGGCACTACTACGCGATAACGTATACCAAATTGTCTTGTAGAGCGAGTACCACTATCGGGAATACTTGCAGAACTTGTTTGCAGATTGCGAGTATTAACAATGGGGATATTGCGATCAGGAAGTGGTAAAAGTTCTGAAGCACCTGGGGCAGCAGTTTCTAGTATTGGTAATGGCTGCTGTGTTTGCTCCCTCATACTTGGAACTGGTGGCTGTGCAACTGAATTGGATGGGGACTCAGGGGCAGTAAACTCAATGGTATTAGGATCGATCCGCACATAATTTAACTGTGGTGTCTCAGGCGGCTGTACTGGAGTGGAAGTTGTAACTCTTGAAGTGTTAGTTGATACTTGTCTACCTGACAAGCTGCTAGGAGTAGGAAATCCGACGACTTTAGAAGTGGGTGGTTGTTGATTGGATATAGGCAGAGAAAGCGGTACATTATTGGCTGGCACTAATGGCAGCAGTTGACTGTTTAATTGCCCAGAAACAGGATTATTTGCTGAAATGCTGTTGCTGGTTTGCCCACTATTAGTTTCAGAGATTTCGGGAGCCGAGAAGGTGATTTCTCCACTTGGTGGTATTTGTCGTAATACGCTATTGGCAGCGGGTTGAGAATTTTCAGTTACTAGTGCTGTTGTACCGTTAATATCTACTTTGCCAGTGATGCGATCGCTCACAAGGTTGTTACCAGCAGCAGAAATCATTTGTTTAGCAGCGCTGGCGTTAATGTCGTAGCGGGCATTATTTTGAAATTGATTACCCCCAGGTTCGGATGTACTACCCAAATCTGGCATTGCTTGAGCGATCGCAACTAAACCATCTTCTTTATTATCTTGAATAGAATTATTCCGCAAAATCGGGCGGGCATTTGCTTGTACGACAATTCCCGATCTATTGCTCTGAATTTGATTACCTATAAGTATAGGAGCGGCGTTTTGGGCAATATTAATCCCAAAACCCGTTTGGTAAAAGACATTTTCCTTCACTTGGGGACTAGAGTTACCAGCAATTGTGATGCCATTGGCTCCGTTGCGATCAAAGTAATTCTTGCTAATGGTGGGTGCAGCATTACCATTGACAGAAATGCCATCTTGGGTGCTGCCAGTAAATGTATTTTCTGCGACTACCGGATTGCTAGATTCAATCCATAAACCGTAACCACGACGATTAGAGTTTGTCACCGTTACCCCAGTCAGCAAGACTTGGTTGGCTCCAACAATTGTGACATTTTGACCGCCAAAGCTCCGACTCAAGTAATCACCGCCTCCCTGAATGATAATGTCTTTACCTTGATTACTGGGGTTGCCTTGAATTGAAATACCTGGTTTCAGTATTAAGGGAAATTCCTCTCCTGTCTCGGCGCTATAAGTGCCAGTGGAAAGCATAATTACAGTATTGGCCTTAGTTAATCGCAACGCTTGGGTAATCGTCTTTACAGGAGCAGATTCGCTGCCATTGCCTGCCTTGTCATCTCCAACACCAGGATTGACAAATAGCACATTAGTCTGAGAAGGTGCTGAATTTGGTGTCGATGGAATCTGAGCGATGCCTTCTCCTGTCGGAGACGCTCCGCGAACGGCGAGCTTCGCTGACGCACTATCCAGGCTTATACCCAGGAACGCTATACTTGCCGCCCCCATACCTATAGTAAAAGATAATACTGAAAAACTAAAAAATAAAAGCCTTGCTGATTTCAGAAACTTCAGCTTTGCAAATAGAACATCTACTCTACTGTACTCAGGAAACACACAAGGGAGAATCATATTTAACACGACTCCTTATAAGTAATCATAAATTCTTATACTCTTAAAGAGTATTATGTCGATAATATTACTCATATATTGACCGATTGGCGATATTTAATACATAGTAATAAATGATATTAGACATCTCCAGAAATTAATTGTGCGTTGCTCAAAATCCTTGGTAGGGATAATTCATGAATTGTGCCTACATCAATTTCACTCCCATATCTAAATAGATATAAAAGCTAAATTAAATATGCGTTATCCAAAACCCTTGTAGAGACGTAACACTGCTAGTCTCTACATACTTAGGACTTACGCAAAATTATGAAAAAACGAACCGCAAAGGACACAAAGGACACGTTCGCGTAGCGTCTCGCAGAGAAGTAAAGAGGGTTTCACAGAGTTCTTGCGTAAGTCCTGATACTTTTTCACTAATATATCTATTGTAGATTTTCTGGTGTATTCCCTTTTGCCAATCCTTGTCAGCTTGTCGTCTACCATAAAATACTTGACTAAGCTTAGTGCGAAACTGTAGCCTCAAACTACCCTTATCACTGTCTATAGGAACATGGGATAATTTAGCGTAACCCTCGCTACTGCGTTATTTTACGTAAATTCCGCAAAAATTAGTAAAAAAAAGCAAATTAATTAACTTATGGTTACTAAGACTTATGATAATTCACACTTCGATGAAAGCACTAATGGGGTTGTTGTGATGGTCGAGCCATACAGCCAAAAAGAGCAAATACAGCAAGTTGTTTACCGCATTTTAGATGCCAATTTAGACCGCGCTCGTGAGGGCTTGCGAATTATTGAGGAATGGTGTCGGTTTGGGTTGAATAATGCCCAGTTGGCTCTTGAATGCAAGCGGCTACGACAAGAGGTAGCCAAGTGGCATACCCCAGAATTACGGGCGGCGCGAGACACACCAGGCGATCTTGGGACTGAGTTAACTCATCCTCAAGAAGAACAACGAGCTAGTATAAAATCAGTTTTGCAAGCTAATTTTTGCCGGATAGAAGAAGCATTACGGGTGTTGGAAGAATACAGCAAGCTAACCCTGCCAAATATGGCTAAAGCTTGTAAGCAGATGCGTTATCAGGTTTATACCCTAGAAAGTAGTTTAATGGGTCATCAGCGCCATCAATTGTTGTGGCGATCGCATTTGTACCTTGTTACTTCCCCTAGTGAAAATTTGTTGAACGCTGTCGAAGCTGCACTCAAAGGAGGATTAACGCTATTACAATACCGCGACAAAACCGCCGATGATTCTTTGCGTCTGGAACAAGCTAGAAAACTCCGCCAATTATGCCACATCTACGGTGCTTTGTTTATTGTTAATGATCGCGTGGATGTAGCTTTAGCTGTCGATGCTGATGGGGTGCATCTGGGACAACAAGATATGCCCATTGCTGTTGCTCGGCAATTACTGGGTTCGCAACGTCTGATAGGACTTTCTACCACAAATAAAGAAGAAATGCAAGCGGCAATTGCTGAAGGTGTAGATTACATTGGCGTCGGGCCAGTTTATGAAACTCCCACGAAACTAGGTAAGGTAGCAACAGGTTTAGAATATGTCAGCTATGTTGCCAAAAACTGCTCAATTCCCTGGTTTGCCATTGGAGGAATAGATGCAAATAATATTAATGATGTGATCGATGCGGGAGCCAAACGTGTAGCAGTGGTGCGATCGCTTATGCAAGCCGAACAGCCTACGCTAGTAACACAATATTTGCTCTCCCAACTCAATCGCATTAAACCAGAACTTTAAAAGAGTCATTTGTCATTTGTCCAAAGTGAGTAACCAATACCCAATTTCCCATTCCCAATTTTCCACATTTATGTCTAGCGAGATTACGATTCAGGTAAATGGGGAAACCCATAGCTGTTCGTTTCAAATTTCTTTACCCGACTTACTCCAACAGTTAGGTTTTAACCCCCGCTTGGTAGCTGTAGAATATAATGGCGAAATTTTACACCGCCAGTTTTGGACAGAAACAAAAGTGCAACCAGGCGATCGCTTAGAAGTGGTAACTATTGTTGGTGGTGGTTAGTTGATTTGAGCCAGCAAGCCCAAATCCTTGAGGCTACGTCGTGTAATCTCAATGCGGGCGGGTGCATCTTCCGATTTTTGCATATCAAGGGTTGTCGCGAAAAAGTAGACGTTTTTGTTTTGCTCTAAATAACCCACAAACCAACCAACGTTTGGTTTGGTACTCGTTAACCATCCCGTCTTTCCTCGGAGTGTGTAGTCTGGAGTTTGTTCGCGTACCATAATGTCTTTGACAAGATTTATTGTCCGTTGCGAGAAAGGCAAATCGCCTTGATATAACCGTTGCAAAAACTTAATTTGCTCTTTGGGTGTAATTTGCAAAGGCTGTTGTAACCAAAAACGATCAATGTCTGTGACAGTACCAATTTGACGGTTCCCGTAGCCTACTTTATTAATAAATTGCTGCATCCGTTCATATCCAGCCCTACGTGCCAATACTTGATAGAACCAAACAGTTGAATCCTTAAAGGCTTGACGCAAATTTGTATCATGATTCCAGGCATCAATCTCTCGGTGAATTCCATCCCAAGTGAAAACTGCCACATCATCAAGAACTACACCTATTTCTAATGCCACTAGCGCGTTAAAAATTTTGAATGTTGAAGCTGGAGCAATTGCAGTTGCATTACGTTGAGGATTGTGTTCATAGATGCGGTTGTTTTTTGAGTCGTAAATCAAGATAGAGCCTTCACGCCCAAATTCTTGAAAGTGTCGCCCCAAATTTGGCGCTTTAACAGCGGGACGTTCAGATGAAGTTGAAGCAGGTTGAGCCACAACATACATTGCCCCAAAAGTAATCACACTAACTACAGCAAGACATCCAATGACTGTAAACACAAAAGATTGCATTCGGCGCTTTGCGTAATGCCAAAGGAATTGCTTTATATTAAACCCGATATTTTTCATTGCACACTTAATCACATCACAAGCGTGATTTTACACTGCAATGTTGCTCATTTGTGAAGCAATTGGTTAGAGGTTATGTATCACGAATTATTTAGGATTGCTGTAGATTACTGGAATTAGATTCTGGTGATTTCTCAATGTGCATTCATTTCACAAAATTGCGTTTTCCCCCTCTGATTTATAAAGTGATCGATGAAGAGTTCTACGCTTAGCTAATTCTTTACCTTTACGACCGAGTTGCTCGCGTAATTGCTGGTCTTTACATAACCGATTGAAAGCTTGAAACACTTCATAACCAGAATTGGGATTAACTAGTATTCCATTTTCTTCATGCTGAACTGTGTCTAGGACACCGCCTAAACGAGGAGCAATTATGGGCTTACCGAAGTAACTTGCTTCTAAATAAGCCATACCAAAACCTTCCATATTATTAGGTTTAGTATCCGATAAAGTCAGCATGGCAAATATGTCACAAGCTGCATAATAACCTGCTAATTCGCGCTCTGGTACATATCCGGCAAAGTGGACGCGCTTATCTACTCGCAAACGATGCGCCAGAGATTTCAGTTCAGATTCACTTGGACCTTGACCGCAGAGTATATAGTGGACATCAACTCCAAAAGTTAGCAGTATTGGGATATTATCAATAACTCGGTCGAAACATTTATGTTTTACTAGCCTGTCGATGGAGAGAATAACTATTGCTGTTTTGGGAATGTTGTACGTTTGACGCACGCGAACCCGTAAATCATCAAGGCTACTGGGACTGGCTACATTATTACCAAATTTTTCTGGTCTGATTACTGGGTTAATGACGTGGGTAGGAGTATTTAATCGGAAAGCAGTTCTGAGATGGTCTCTTGTATAAGAACTGTTACAAACAATACCTTCGGCGCGTTTTAGTGTTAATTTAAATAGCGATCGCAGCACGGGATTGTGTAAAGTACAGAGAAGATCGTTGCCGTGCAGATAGATAAAAAAGCGAATAGGTAACAAATAGCTCAATAGCAACAGTGAAGGAAAATCATAGCCGTGGCCCCACTCTATGTAACGATAGTGATAGCGAAAATAGAGTTTAATCGCTAGGACAAATGAGCAGACAATATTGACCAAAGGCTTCAGAATATTTCCCACATAGCCACTACGCCAATATTTAGGATAATACCAGCGATACACAGGAAACTGTTGACTCTGATCAAATACTCGATCTTCTGAGGAGCTAGCTGCCAGCACAATTATTCGTTCTGGATCTTGCAGACAACGATTGTAGATATATTCCCCAATTACAGCTTCTTTCGGCAGAAAGATCCGGGATATGACTAGGATATCTGGGTATACAGCTTTGTCTCTGATTTCGGCTGTTAGTTGAGAAATATGTTCCATAATAAAGTTGATGACTATATTTCAGATAGTTTTTAATATTTACAATTAGGATTACTTTCAATACCATCATTATTATTTTATTTCTTTTAAAACGAATTTGGTAGACAAATTTGAAGCCGATTTTACAAAATTAGTCAGGAAGATTGTTTTTTTATTATGTTGATTTTATTTCTATTGCAAATTTCTCATTACTCAATAATTTATGTGCATAATGAACAATAAATAAAAGCTAGCGCTTGTAACGAAATTGCCCAGTGAACAACTGTTGCGAAAATTATTAAATTTAGCTACGTTCAATAGAATATCCTAAACACCTGAACTTTTGTGCCAAAATGCTTAAAATTTTTATAATTTTTTAGCAGCAATATAGTGTCTGTATGGTATGACTGACAAGCACAGACACCTTTTTATGATTTTACATATGCGTAATTTAAAGCTTACGAACTGCTTCTAGTGTCGTAAGTACTCAGTACTTAAGTTTATTGGTGAAGACTGGGTTTGTCCAACTTGCTACAAGTGCATCAACCATAATTAAATTAAAGTTTCAGTTACCCTGAATTTTAAGTTAGTGAAGTACACAACGATTCGTCTCAAGTCCAGGTAATGCAGCCTGTTTTACTCCTGAATTCTGCTGTAATCTCCTTTACTTAACATGAGAGCGATCGCAATGGTAGGGATAAAGCCATTCACACTTGAAGAGTCCACGGGTATGTTTTTCAAAAAATGTTCCTGCATGGCGTCCAGGTGATATGTCGATCCCAGCTTTCGTTTTAATCTCATATAGCCAGGGAAAGGCTACTACTAAAATAGCTATAACAGTGAAGAAGTAAAAAAGCCTAGTTCTAATATTGAGAAATATTAGGAAATTGCTATTTTTATTTTGAGGCATAGAAATGAGAGAAAAACTAATAGCTCATCCCATCGTAACCTAAAGCTGAAAATATCGCCAAAAACGCGGATCGATATTATCTGTTTTCTGCTGATTACAGGTAAAACAGAGAGTTTGGAGATTGCTAATATCATTTTGACCGCCATGAGCCAAGGGAATGATATGATCGATGCTGAGGTTAGTTTCTACACTAGTTTTACCGCAGCTTCGGCATTGATATTGGTCGCGTTGAAAAACATATTTTTTGACCGAAAACGCTTTTGTATACAAACCCCTGAATTTATTTATGGGGATCATTAATTTTGAATTTTGAATTTTGAATTCGGAGCATTCGCGTAGTGTCTCGTAGAGAAGCGATGTGACTTTTGGCGGGATACGAATGCGGGGAGTTTTGCTCACTTATTTTCTAATTACTAAGAAATTCTTCCAAACTGGGTACGTCTACCCAACTTGCTTTTTGATACGATTCATGAGATAAATCCATCAACAGCTGAGAATAAATTCCTTCGCGTAGTGATGGTGTAATTTCTTGATTGCGGTCAATTCCTTGCACCCATTGTTCTACTACACGGATAAATGCCGAAATGCGACCATCAGCATAATTTTGGGGAAAAATTAATCGATTTGGTATTTCTATTTCTGTTAGAGATTTACCTGGCAGGGAACCCCAAACACGAAAACCATGTATATAATCTTTTTGATTTTCACTACCCACTATTAATGTACCGCGATCGCCATATACTTCTACCCAATGGGTTCTTGCTGCATGAACAACCGCACTGATAGAAAGTTGGCAAGGTATACCATTGGCTAATTCCAGGGCTAATATACAGTTGTCATCTGTATTCACTGCTTTAGATTCCCCACTAATAGGGTCAACTCGTGTAGGAATAGCAGTACTCAGATAGGCGTTTAATCTACGCACTGGCCCGAATAACCAGTGAATATAATCAAAGGCGTGAGAACCCAAAGATCCCAATGCACCGCCTCCTTTCTCTTTATCAGAATACCAATTCCAAGGGCGTGAAACATCAGCACGAGAAGAACCTAACCAATCAATTTTAATTAGGCGTAACTTACCTACATAGTTTTCTGACAATAACTCTGCAAACAATTGCCATGCTGGTACAAAGCGAAATTCAAAGTCTACAGTTGCAATAACGCTTTTTGCTTTAGCTAACTGATAAAGTTCTTTCGCTTCAATTGCATTTAAAGTTGTCGGTTTTTCTAGTAATAAATGTTTTCCAGCTTGCAATACGGTTTTTGCCATTTCATAGTGCAAAAAGGGCGGTGTCGAAATGCTGACGGCTTGCACTTCTGGTAATGCCACAATATCTGCAAGTGAGTCGTAAGCGTGACGAATATTATGGGATTCTGCTATGGCTTTGGCTTTATTTATATCTCGGTGATAAACAGCAACTACCTCAGTGCGAGGATGTGCTTGGAATCCGGGTATGTGGACTTTTTGACCAAATCCAGTGCCTGCAATCGCAACTCCAATCATCTAATTCTTATCTCCATATTTATGCGACTTCTTCTTTGTTTAATATTCTTTGATAAATCATATCTAATATGTAGTTATATCAAACTTGTTAGACAAATATTTTTCTTCCTGCTTGGCGGTTGCTATTGACTTTATAACATCTAGCGATCGCTCTTTGGAATCTAGTATACTATCAGATAGTATTATCGTAAAACTCTAATTGTAAAGGGGTAACGATAATGCTCACCATTGTAAGCTTTCATAGCGGCAAAAGTCACTACAAAAGATTGTAGTATCAGTTTGAATACAATTAATGATATAAGTATAATTAATAAGTTGTCTAAAGTATTTTTTATTTCATTAATTGAACCATTAGTAGTGACTGCCAAACTAAAGCTAGTTAATACTAAAATTAAGGATATTGTTATAACAATAAAAGTGTAAAAAGTTAAAGTCATTTGAAAATTTAATGATTCCTTACCTTGGAAATCAATCCAGGGATATTGAGATTTTTTAAAGCGCCAAATTACAAGTGGAGGTAAAATATTTAAAGGTAAGTATAAAGGAATGCCAATAAATACCAAAAAACACAATAATATCCATCCTACCAAAGCTGATAAATGACACAACATCGCCCATATACGCATTTGTTGTTTAGGTTTTTCTTTCATGGCTTTTTAATGTGTAGGTGTATTTACGAGATAATTCTCCATTGTAATTATCTATAAAAAAGCCAAACAAGAGTTTAAAATCCGAGTATTTTTCGGTCAGAATTTACGAGAAGAGGTTCTATTTCCCAGACTATGACTTCTTCTAGCAGTAGCACAACTTCTACGTCAAGTTGTTTGACGGCAGTTATAGTTATATCATGTCCGCTTGATTACTTATTAAACCCGAAGAACCCACCTCGCCAAAGCTACGCTTTGTTTCCCTTCCCCGATACTTTGGGAGGGTTGGGAGGGGTGTAGTGACTGTTGTAATTACCGATGCCTTTAGCTTGCCTTAGTTATTATTCGCATCAACATTGCAATATTCTTCATCAACATTGTAATATTTCTCATCAAGATTACAATCTTCTTCATTAAGATTGCAATATTATTCATCAAGATTGCAATATTCCTTATTAAGATTGTAACGTTATTCATAAATATTGAAATGTTCTTCATCAATATTGAAATGTTCCTCATCAATATTGCAATATTCCTCATCAACATTAGAGCAATTGCAAAGAAAAATAGGTAAAAACTGAAAATTAAGAGAAATTACTCAGATTGGTTTGGATTTTTTAAAAAATATAATTATTCCCTAATTTCACTGAACCAAAAAATAGCTTTAGTAAGGCAAAGTAGTTTTAGAAATCTCTCTAATGAATATATTGATGTCTCGTAAAAAACGTACATCCCGTGTTCTTGAAAAAGCTGAGTTAAGATCCGCTGGACTAAAAGCAATTGATTCAAATATGAGTTTTGGTGATGATTGCGATTTGCAAAACTTGAGTCAAGCAATTGAGCAGTTAAGAACTATGCTTGATGGTTATAACACTGCTTTAACTGTAATTGATGCTTCCAAAACTAAAATTGATGCGATGGAAAAAACCCTAAGTAATCTTACAGACAAGATGGTAAGAGGGGTTGCTTTTAAATATGGCAAAGATAGCAGCGAATATGAAATGGCGGGTGGGGTTCGCGATAGCGAACGAATTCGCAAAAGCAGATTAAGCCGCCTGAAAGCTTCTGCTGGAGAAGCATCAGATCAAAATCCTAAAACTACCTAATACAGCCCGGATAAAAGCATAAGACAGAGCCAAAGCAATCTTCTTGCAAGGGATGTAGGGAACGAGCAAAGGCTATTTTGCTAATTAAAATTATTTTCTCAACTACTGCAATTGTTTATGGTAAAGCATAATATATTGCAATTTTTTATATTTACTAATGCTTTGTGATAAATAACAATTATATACAGCTATTATCATGCATCGTCATGCACATTAGATCATGCATTTTGTAGTCCTGCCTAATATTTTGCAATGCTGAGAGTCTTACAGGATAGTATTTTCAAGCATTTTGCTTGTCTAAATACTAATTAGAGTTTATAGTGATACGGTGTTTTCCGTTTCTTGTCTCGGCAGATTCATAACATGATTTATTCTGGCAAATTACAAAAGTATTTTGCGGGCATTTCTTTGTCTGTAATTTTAGTAGGTGACTTAGTTGTCACACAAAAAACTGCTCCAGTTTTAGCCGAAACCATAAATACATCGATCGGTGATGCTGTGACATTCAGTTGCAATGATACTGAAGCGGTGATCGCAGCTAAAAATGGCCCCAAAGTAATTAATGGAACAGCAAGAATTTACATTGGTTATCAGCAACTCTCAAATAACAAAAACCCTGTAACTATCCGCTTCAATAATGGGATAAAAGCATGGTGTCGTAATGATTATGAGACAACAAATGACGATGGTACAGGTTACGGATTGTATTGGAATGGAAGTGATGTTTTATATGGTATTTACTCTTCCACAGGCAGTCAGACAGGTAATGATTTTCGCCGCTTTGCCAGTGGTCGGTGGTTGCCTAGCTATGGTAGTGGAGGCGGGCCAAAAGCCGCAGTTATAGCCCGGATTAATCCAGCTAATGGGCAGGTTGATTATGCCACATTTTTATCTTCTAAAAAGCCAGATAATGGACAAAGTAACTCTTTACTTGTCCAGTCTCTATCATGGAATGGCGCAAATTTGACTGTGAAAGCAATGTCATGGTGGAATCCCCGTAATACCTATACAAATTCCATGAATTGCTCTGGTTCATCACCTTATCAATACACAGCTGCATTTACAGGTGATTTAAGAACTATGACCTCAGTTTCAGCCAGTACTTGTAGGTAAAAAAGAAAAATTCAGCTATTAAATTGAGGAAACATATTGTTTCCAGTTGTTTAAGAATTAACAACAACCTTAGCAAATCGAATTCACAACCTTAAATCCCCAACTTATTGGGGAAGTTGGTTTTCTTGTTGTTCGCAAATGATTTAAAATTGGCTTTGTAGAGACAGTGATTCATCGCGTCTGTTGCCTTAACCGAACAGTATTGGGATTGCTATAGCTAAAATATCATCTCTTTAGCAGCTAATTACCCAGAAATGATATGAGCTAATAGAAAATAAAGCTTTTTTAAACCCGCCCGCGCGGGTTTTGTCTGTGTAGACGCAGTTTTTAACAGTCGATTTGACTTCCGATTCCTAACTCTGGAATTTTACTGTATCTGCCCCTAATTGTTTCCATTTGGACGCTGAATAATTGTCTCCAACACTCGCCGCTTGGCTTTAGGATCGATACCTACTAAGCGCACATACTCACCGCTATATTCTGTTAAAGTTGCCTCCAAATTTGAGATGGCATCAGTCTCAGCATCAATGTGGCTGTTAACACAACTTTGCCAATAACCTGTGCGAAAACGGCGCTCATCTACGTGTTCAACACTAATTTTGTAACCTTGAGACAATAATTGCCGAATCTGTTCTTGTGTCTCTAAAGTTAAATGTGCACTTGATGCTTGCTGTTTCTGGAATTGATTAGTTTTTACTTCTTGGGTTGCGCCATTTGACGGCTGACTAATTGGTGTTACAACAGCAGGTGGTGCAGATTGAGAATTTCTACCTCGATTTAGTCGATTGTAATCATCAACCAAATGGGAATTTTCCACCCGTTTTTGTTCGCCAACCAGGAAATTACCAGACTCGATTAAGTGAGACAGCCTGAAATCTGGCTTTTGAAATTCTGGCGGCCCTTTAACGCTGTTAACCACACTCAAGGATATCTGCTCAAAACCTACTTTATGAATGTAGTTGCGGATTTGTTCGTCATAAATGTGCGATCGCAAAGCGCTAAAAAAGTCAATAGACTGATTGACAAAAGTATCAACTAGCTGTTCAACTTCCTTCTGTGACAGTCCATCCTCTTCAAAAATCCCCTTGACAATTCCCACTTTGTCATCTCTATCTGGTTGCCAGTAGAATTTCTCCATCCGTCCATCTCGAATTAACGGTGCATAGAGGGTGGAAAAATCATTACCTGTGACAATAATCGGCACACGATGTAAAGGTGTGGAATCATAGCTTCCCGGCAATTGCACATCTGTGGGATTATCAGCAATATTCATCAGTGTGGCATTCACCAACTGCGTGTTTACAGTATATTGAGTCCCTTCATCAAAGCGTCCAGCACCGGCATCTAAATCGTTAATCATCAGTACACACATTTTGCCGCGTACTTTGATCAGTTCTGCTGTTTCCCGATAGCGCAACCGAATTAACCGCGCTGGATCTCCGGCATCAGGACTTTCCAATTCGCCACCAGATATGTGAGTGACTTCAATACCCATTTTCTCGAAGACTAATTGACATTGAAATGTTTTGCCTTCTCCTTTGCGTCCATGAATACCCAATATCACGGGAACTCGCACGCCAGGAAGCTTCAGGAAATTTTTGGTGATGTGGACAGCAAGTTTGTCCAAAAAGCGGGGAGCGATATAGTAACCCATGAGTTTATGTGATGAAAAATTAACACTTCTAAGGTTAATGTTAAGTTTTTTTGGGGATAGTGATCGCTTTTCTTTCAGACAAGCTTGTGCTTGTTCATTTGTTGGGTTGATTAGTCTGTTGCCAAAGTTGAACACGCTCCCAAGCATGAACTCGTGAAAACTGCTTTTATTTAATAGTGCCAAAGATTTGATTACAATATCAAATAACTTTGATAAGCCATTAGAATAATTCCAAGATTACTGAGATTAGCCTATTTTTAAAATACAGCGTGTTTGAAAACACGTCTTAGAGGATGTTTGAAAAGTCATGATTGATATATAAGATATTTTTTTCCCCCTCCCTAACCCTCTCCTTTACAAGGGGAAGGAACCGAATTTTTCTTGTTTCCCCCCCTT
Organism: Nostoc sp.; assembly: GCF_036917535.1. Lineage (GTDB taxonomy): Bacteria > Cyanobacteriota > Cyanobacteriia > Cyanobacteriales > Nostocaceae > Nostoc. Next base: position 8,668 of record NZ_JBALDA010000106.1, on the reverse strand, counting down.
TACAAGGGGGGACTAAGGAAGGTAATCACAGCCAATCACTTTTCAAACAACCTCTTAGTATTGCATATCGCTACATTTAATAGAAATCGTTTATATCTCCTACGTCTAATTACCCGAAACTTCTTTTAAAGCAGACAACGCCTCTTCTGTTAATGTATTTGGGTTGTTAGGATCGTTAGTCAATATAATACCGCGCTTTTCAAGAGCAGCAATAATCTCAGGGCTTAGTCGTGAAACAGGAGGCGTTGCGCCACCCCATACACTTTTCAATACCTCATCATCTGTTACTTCCTCAATAAACATAACTAGAGCTTGATTGAAATCGACATTATTTTTAATTTTGTTTTTAGTCATAAATTACGTTTCAATTAACCTATTGTTAACTAATCATTGAATACATACTTAATGTATCACCTGGAAAAATGAGAAATCAAGGTTTTATACAAAATATCCTAGTTTGATGACTAATTTTCCTACTTTTTTAATTAATACAACTAGGCAAAGGCTAAGGACGCGATCGCACTTCTTGGCAGTGTGCCAGTTGGAAAATGTTAAGCCCACCGTTGATGGTGGCTTTTCGCGTGACAGCAAAATTGATTATAAAAAACCTTGAGAGTATAGTCTCAAGGTTACAATTGGCTCAATACTTTATTTCACTTATTGTGGTTTAACATGACTTTTTATTTAATTTTACTTCTGTAACGCTGATGGATACTTATAAAATGGAAATTAAAAATTTAACTATGGAAATACAACCGATACAAGTAATTGGAGGTGGACTAGCTGGCACAGAAGCAGCTTGGCAAATAGCGCAAGCTGGAGTGCCGGTAATTCTGCATGAAATGCGTCCAAAGCGATTTAGTCCTGCTCATCATACAGAACATTTAGCAGAATTAGTGTGTAGTAATTCCTTTGGGGCAATGGCAAGCGATCGCGCGGCGGGATTATTGCACGAAGAGTTACGCCAACTCGGTTCTATCGTCATCTCAAAAGCTGATGAACACGCCGTTCCGGCTGGTGGGGCGCTAGCCGTAGACAGAGGACAATTTGGCCAAGATTTAACCGAAACTTTAGCGAGTCATCCTTTAGTTGAATTCCGCCGGGGTGAAGTGTCTGCAATTCCCGAAGGGATTGTGGTTTTGGCAACTGGGCCTTTAACCAGTCCCGATTTAGCAGAAGATTTGCGCCGCTTTACGGGGATGGAATACCTCAGCTTTTTTGATGCAGCTAGTCCAATAATCGTGGGAGAATCGATTAATCGTGATATTGCTTTTATGGCATCACGTTATGACAAAGGTGAAGCCGCTTATCTCAACTGCCCAATGAATAAAGAGCAGTACTTGCACTTTCAAAAAGAACTTTGTAAAGCTGAACAAACAGAACTCAAAGGTTTTGAACGGGAAACGGCAAAATTTTTTGAAGCCTGTTTACCCATAGAAGAACTAGCACAGCGCGGGGAAGATACCATGCGCTACGGCCCCCTAAAGCCAGTGGGACTGTCAGATACTCGCACAGGGGAACGCCCTTATGCTGTGGTGCAGTTACGACAAGAAGATAAAGCTGGTCAATTGTGGAACATGGTAGGATTTCAAACTAATCTGCGTTGGGGCGAGCAAAAGCGAATCTTTCAGTTAATTCCCAGTTTGGAAAAGGCGGAGTTTGTCAGGCTGGGAGTAATGCACCGCAACACTTTTATTAATGCTCCCCAGTTAATGCATCCTACCTTGCAATTTAAAGAGCGTCCGACATTGTTAGCCGCTGGACAATTGATTGGTACTGAAGGTTATACCGCAGCAGCTGCGGGTGGTTGCTTGGCGGGAATTAATGCAGCGCGATTAGCCTTGGGTAAAGAAGCTTTGGTTTTACCACCAACAACAATGATCGGTGCGTTATTAGAATTTATTAGTTCCGCTTCGCCGAAGCATTTCCAACCAATGCCGCCTAACTTTGGGATTTTTCCCGATTTAGGAATGAAAATCAAAAGTAAACCAGAGCGTTATGGACGTTACCGCGATCGCTCTTTAGCTGATTTGGCAAATTGGAAAGCTAATCAATAATTAATGGGCATGGAGCATTGGGCATGGGGCATTGAAAAAGAAGAGGCAGGAGGCAGGAGGCAGAAGTTCTTTAATTTTGAATTTTGAATTTTGAATTGATTTGTTCCCCCTGCCTTAAAAGCCTCCCCTGCTTTTTAATAATGTCTTGGTGTGGGTGAATTAGATTTTGGGAATAATCCTCATAGTGTTTGAAAGTATTATTTTGGTTAGGTTCGCACTATGAGAGGGCGATTTCTAGAAAAAAAGCAGATTTGTTGCTGTTTATCTATTGCATTTTGCTGCATTTTGTGGATTTGTTTGGCATTAATTCCAGCCCACGCAACGTCCACAGAGTCTATTGATACTTTGCGACAACAGCAGCAACAAATGAACCAGCAGCGTCAGAATGTGGTTAATGATCATGATCGCTTAACTAATCTTCAACAAGAGGCTCAAAAACACCTCACTGGTTTAAAGCAAAATCTGCAAACTACAGATAGTTATCTTCTAGAGAGCGAATCACGATTAAAACTCGCTACTCAACGCCTCCAGCAGTTAGAAGCTGATTTAGATGTGGCAGAACGTTCATATCAGGAGCGGCAAATCGCAACAGTAGCACGATTGCGTTACCTCCAGCGATCGCCTGCTTTTGCTGGATGGGCGGTTTTGCTCGAAAGTGAAAATATCAGCGACTTTTTCAGCCGTCGTCATCAGTTGAAGTTAGTGTTTCAGGCAGACCAGAAAATTTTGGTAAAACTCAATACCCAAGCAAACTCAATCGATAAACAAAAAACGGAAGTAGAACAGCAAAAAAACGAAATTGGCTTAATTCGTGAGCAACTGTTGGCACAAAAAGCTGATTATCAAATTCAGGCGCAATCACAATCAGAATTGATTCAACGCCTGAATAGCGATCGCCTAGCCTTAGAAGCAGCGCAAAATCAGCTAGAAAGAGAATCGAAAAATCTGGAAGTCTTGATTCAACAGAAGGTAGCAGAAGCCCAAGCAAAAACCAACAGCCGAACAAGTATCATCATTCGGGGAACTGGTATAATGGCATATCCTAGCGATGCTCCTACTAGCAGTCCCTTCGGCTGGCGGATACACCCTATTCTTGGCTATCGTCGCTTTCACGCCGGGTTAGATTTTGCCGCCAGCTATGGTAGTAAAATTCGGGCAGCCGATTCCGGAACAGTAATTTTTGCGGGGTGGTATGGTGGTTATGGCAGAGCGGTAATTATCGATCACGGTAATGGCATGACTACACTCTACGGGCATACCAGCGAGTTGTATGTTTCTGAGGGACAAGCAGTTGAACGCGGACAAGTGATCGCTGCTGTCGGTTCCACAGGTTTCTCAACTGGCCCCCATCTCCACTTTGAAGTTCGTCGGAATGGTACACCTGTAGACCCAGCTAATTATCTTTAAAGCTGCGAATTTGATCACAGACGTGCTATAATATCAAAGAATGAGGGCGCGTGGCTCAGTGGATAGAGCAACAGATTCCGGTTCTGTGGGTCGGGGGTTCAAATCCCTCCGCGCTCGTTTTGTACATTAACTTATTATTTGTGACCATTAACAGTATTGATGTCACATCTATATACTGCCATAGCTTTATTGGCGTTGCAAAATAGAAATATGAATTAGAGCGAACGCTATCTGAATCTTTTGATTTTTTAGTTTTTTTAGCAGACTATCACAAGCGATCGCTCGAACTTGTAGAGTTTGAATTAGAACAAGCGATGCCTACAAGCCGCTTTGCGTCTACGCCCAAATCAAAGCAGGTCAATCTGTAATTCCAGTATGGTTGGATACCATACACGAGCGTATAGCCAGCAAGTAGAAAGATTAGACTTCAGCAATTTGGAAGTCTGTTGGAGTGTATCTCAACAAGAGATATACTGGCAAAGCATTAGTGTCGCAATCTCAGCATCTACTATGGGCAAACTCACGCTGCCGCAACTAGAACGTCATCTTTTTTCTGCTGCGGATATTCTGCGGGGGAAGATGGACGCTTCGGAGTTCAAAGAATACATCTTCGGGATGCTTTTTTTAAAACGCGCCTCGGATGTATTTGAGCAACAGTATGAGCAGATTTTGCAACAGAATTTGCAAAGGGGACGTACACCAGAAGAAGCAAAAATGAGGGCGGAAAGCCCCATTAGTTACAAAGAAACTTTTTTTGTACCTGAAAAAGCGCGGTGGGCATATATTCGTGATCAGCTACATAAAAACGTAGCTGATGGATTAAATAAAGCATTGGCAGCACTTGAAGAGAGTAACCAAGCATTGGCGGGTGTGCTAGGACATATTGACTTCAACCGTCAAGTTGGTAGAAGTCGAATTCCTGATGTCAAGTTGCGCGAACTGATTAAACACTTCAATAAATATCGTTTGCGAAATGAAGACTTTGTATTTCCTGATTTGCTGGGTGCTGCTTACGAGTACCTGATTAAAGAGTTTGCAGATTCAGCTGGAAAAAAAGGGGGCGAGTTTTATACCCCGCGTGAAGTAGTGCAATTGATGGTGCGTCTGTTAAAACCCCAACCTGGAATGTCAGTTTACGATCCCTGTTGTGGTTCTGGGGGAATGTTAATTCAGTCGAAGCAATATGTAGAAGAATGCGGTCGTGATGCCAGAAATTTAGCATTATACGGTCAGGATAATAACGGCGGCGTATGGGCAATTTGCAAAATTAATATGCTGCTGCACGGCATTCGAGATGCAGATATACATAATGACGATACCCTATTTAATCCCTTGCATATTGCTGACGGTGAACTAATCCGCTTTGACAGAGTAATCAGTAATCCGCCTTTTTCTCAAAACTATAGCCGCGAGGGAATGCAATTTTCTGGACGCTTTACGCATGGTTATTGTCCTGAGACGGGTAAAAAAGCAGATTTGATGTTTGCCCAGCACATGTTAGCTGTTCTCAAAACTGATGGGATGATGGCGACGGTAATGCCGCATGGGGTACTGTTTCGCGGCGGAGAAGAAAAGAAAATCCGGGAGAGTTTTATTAAATACGATCAATTAGAGGCGGTGATTGGCTTACCACCCAATTTGTTTTATGGCACAGGTATCCCCGCCTGTATTTTGGTGATGTGTCCACAAGGGGCGAAACCTGTTGAACGCCAGGGAAAAGTTTTGTTTATTAATGCCGATGCTGAATATTATGCAGGTCGCGCTCAAAATTATTTGCGTCTTGAACATATTGAAAAGATTTCCTGGGTGTTTGAGAATTTTCTGTCTTTATCTGGATATTCAGCAGTAGTAACTAAAGAAGAATTAAAAGATAACGATTATAACTGCAATATCCGCCGCTATGCTGACAACGCGCCACCGCCAGAACCGCACGATGTACGGGCGCATTTGTTGGGGGGAATTCCTAAAGTAGAGGTAGAGGCTAAATCTTCTCTATTAGCAGCGCATGGATTTGATGCAACTAGGATTTTTGTGGAGCGCAATTAATTATGACTGCTTTAACCTTACAATTACCTCCTAATCTGCAATTTAGTGATGAGGAATTTGCACAAGTTGTAGCTGTGAATAAAGAATTACGACTAGAGCTAAGTGCTGAAGGGGAATTAATTATCATGTCACCCACTGGGGGAGAAACAGGAAACCGTAATTTTGATTTATTAGGTCAGATATGGTTTTGGAGCAATCAAAATAATTTGGGAAAAGCTTTTGATTCTTCCACTGGGTTTAAACTGCCAAATGGTGCAACTCGTTCACCTGATGCTTCTTGGGTAAGGATAGAAAGATGGGATGCTCTTACCCCAGAACAAAGAAAGAAATTTCTCCCTTTGTGTCCTGATTTTGCAGTGGAATTAGTTTCTGAAACTGATGATGTGGAAGATACTAAAGCTAAGATGCAGGAATACTTAGCAAATGGCTTACAACTAGGTTGGTTAATTAATCCTAAAGCTAAACAAGTAATCATTTATCGCTCCAATCAAGCACCGGAAGTTTTACAATCTCCCACAAGTTTATCGGGTGAAGATGTTCTCCCTGGTTTTGTTTTAAATTTACAGCAGATTTTTGCATAGATGACTGATTATCTTGATTTTATTTCTACAATCACAGAACGTTCTCAAATTAAAAGTTTTATAGAATCTGATGCTGGTGTGCAGCAGCAAGAAGGCAAACTTTATAGTGTATTTGCTGCTTGGTGGCAAATACACTCTACGAGTTTGGGTGACTTGCCGAAAACTAAAAAGGTGATGGAACTCCGCGCTGAGTTTTTTAGTTCTTTTGTGGATAGTTTGCAACCTGTGGGATTACTTGACCGTTTTAAAGTGGCGGGTGTGGTTGCTAGTTAGTGGAATGAACAGAGGTATGAACTGAGAACTTTATCAGAGTCAGATTTTGGTGGTTTAGTTGATAGTTGGGTAGATACAATTAAAGATGCTTTAGAACAAGATGATGACGAGAAGAAAAAGCAGGCAAAATTTGACCCTCTAAATCATAAATTGGTTGGGCGGTTGATGCCGGATTATTTACAAGACATTGCTGAGGCTGAGGCGAAGATTGCGGAATTAGAACAGCAAAAGTCAGCTTTTGAGCAGGGAGAAGAAGCTGAGGCAAATATTGAAGAAGCTGAAGAATCAGAAGCGGTTAATATTGTCAAGGATTTAGAGACAAAGCTGAAGTATTTAAAAAATTTGATTAAAGAGCCGAAGAAGGAATTCAAGATTTTAAAGAAGACACCTTTATTTAATAAGGATAAAATTGCTGAACTTGAGGCTTTTATTGAAGAGAATGAAGCAGAAATTGCCAAAATAGAAGCCCAACTAGAACCCTACAAGGAAATTGTTAAACAGTTGAAGGAAGGAAAGGCAGAATTAAAGACATTAAAGAATGAATTGGTGAAGCGTTTGTCATCTGCGCGGGCTGCGTTGACTGATGAAGATTGTCAGGAGTTAGTCTTAGCGATTTTCAAAGATGGGTTAATTGCTGAATTAGAGCGATATGTTACCGCGCATCGTCAGCAGGTGATTGCGGCGGTAGAGAATTGGTGGGATAAATATCGGGTGACGTTGCAGGATATTGAGACGGAACGGGATGCGGCGGCGAAGAAGTTGAATGAGTTTTTGCAGGGTTTAGGGTATGTTTAAGTCGTGTCACTATAAAGGTAGGCTTGAAAATTGGGCAAATTATTTTGTATGGAAAACTTAGTTATTCTTGACGATGTAGCAATACCATCTGAACTATTAGCAGCGACTGATAAAGCTATCCAACAAGGGAAAGCTAAAAGTCGTAATGATTTTATTGCTAAGGCTTTGCGTCGGGAACTAAAAGCGCTCAAGCGGGCAGAAATTGATGCACAATTAGCAGAAATGGTAAATGATGCGGATTACCAAAAGGACGTGTTGCAAATGGAAGTTGAATTTGCAACTGCTGAGTGGGAAGCTTTTGAGTTAGCGGAATCTCAAGAATGAAACGGGGCGAAGTATATGATGCACGTTTAGAACCAACTGAAGGTTTTGAACAGGGGGGAATTCGTCCGGTAATTATTGTTAGTCGTAATGTAATTAATGCTAGCAGTCCCGTAGTTTTAGCAGTACCCTGTACGACATATCGCACGACAAAGCGAGTTTTTCCAACGCAGGTGTTAATTCAAGCACCAGATGGAGGTTTAGAGAGAAATTCTATTGCTATGGCGGATCAAGTGCGGGTATTATCGAAATCTCGTTTGTTGCGTCTGCGGGGAACTATTTCAGATGCAGTAATTGCACAACTCAATGAGGCTTTGTTGATTGCGTTGGATTTACCGGGACAATTTGATGATGAGGATACTCAAGAACTGGATGGATAAATATTAGATGATGTTGCATAATATTGAGAGTCGCTTTAAAGAACAGTTAACAATTAATGCGCCGATGATGATTATTGTTGAGGCGAAAAATGAAAATATTAAAGGTGGTTTAGGGCAATGTGCGGCTGTTATGTTGGCAGCACAGTTGTTTAATCAGCAGCAAGGAAATGAGATTAAAACTATTTACGGGGCGGTGACTACTGGGGAGATTTGAAAGTTTTGAAGTTGGAAGGGACGGATGTGTTTATTGATTTGAATAATTATTACATTAAGGAGATAAATAAGATTTTGGGCATTTTGTCTCAGGGTGTGCAGGGTTATGCGTGAGGTTTTGGTTAAGAATGAAAAGTTTAAGGATTCGCCTGTTGGGAAGATTCCGCAGGATTGGGAAGTAGTAGAGTTAAAAACTTTATGTAATAGACTTGTCGCTAAATAAGAGCAAAAAATGATGAAATAGAATTCTCACTTTCACTCATCAATTTATGCAGCTATCAAGTAGAAATTCCACAGGTCAGCAGCAGTCAGCATAAAGCGATCATCCAAATTATGAATGCGATTTCTATCTATTGCCGTAGAAGCTTTGTATCTCTTAATACCTGAGATTGTGTGTTCAAATTTAACGCGAACGCTACTTTTTTCTCGATTGGATTGTTTTTGTTCTTGAGTTAGTTGTTTGCCTCTGGGCTTTTTGTCTGGAATGCGGATATTGACAAATTAGACTTGTCGCTAAATAAGAGCAAAAAATGATGAAATAGAATTCTCACTTTCACTCATCAATTTATGCAGCTATCAAGTAGAAATTCCACAG
>NZ_JBALDA010000105.1:0-14107 GCF_036917535.1 Nostoc sp. | reverse complement strand
CTTATTTGCCTCAAAAACCTTCACTTGATATTTATCCCAAAGACTTGCCTGCCCTTCCTCCTGCCGTTTTTTAATTCATCGAACTCACGTTAATTTACCTAGTTCCGCGTCGCACTGCTTCTATAGAAATTTTACCAATTCGCTTCCGCACCGTTGCTCGACATGATTGGCAACCAAATTATAGTGTTATTTTAAAACACGGAGATATAGAATCTCATACAACAATGTTAGTAGATTCTGGTGCTGAATTAAGTTTAATTTCATTGAAAGTTGGTCAAGATTTAGGCTATGCTTTGGCTGATTCAGAATCAACTTTGTTGGCAGAAACTATAGGTGGCAGAGTTGAGTACGTTTTACGTAACGTCGAAATGACAATTGATGAACACAATTTTATTACTCCTGTAGCATGGTTACAAACCAACACAGGTGGAGAACAATTGCTTTTAGGGCGAGAAGTTGTATTTGACAAATTTAATATTGAATTTAGGCAAGCTGAGGAGCAAATTATTTTTACATGGCGTGAAAATTTGAAGTCATAAAAAAGCGGACTTCTTCAGGAATCTGGCTCACTAGCTTAAGGGTTCAATCAACCCACGTTTGACAGCTTCGCTTAACGCAGTGGCTTTTCTTAAAAGTCCTTCTTGATAGACCTGCATCAGGGTTTGTAACTCTGAGCGATCGCCTTCAGTAAGAGTCCCTGACTGTTGGCGATCGAGCAGTTCGCTTAACCGAGTATCCTGTTCTGGTTCCATTTCCAGTTCGGTCAGCGCCAAGACTTGTTCATCAGAAAGCACAGAGACAGGCTCAAGATGGCTAATGTCCTCGCTGACGGGCGGAATTGAAAGTTGAATGGTATCTACTAAAATGCTGGTGACATCACGATTTGCCAACCGTGCAAAGCGTTCTGCGCGTTGGTAAATATCGTCTGGTAGGGTAATGATGATTTGGGTACTCATAGCTCTTGTAAATACTTCTCTCTATTCTCACTTGCAATTAGTAATTATGTGTTTCAGGGTAACAAAAACTGAAGAATGTAATTTAGGACATTGAGCAGAAAACCGTCGCTTTCTGGTTTTTTTGGATTTACAGCTATTTTCAGGTAAATAGCTGTAAGTCAAGTTTAGTGAGAAATAAATTCAAAATTTTCAAGGTTTTATATTATGTCCGGCAAATCACCCTTAATATGTCATTGCGAGTGGAACGAAGTGAAACGAAGCAATTGCAAGGTTTTTGGGATTGCTTCCTTCGGTTGCAATGACGGTTGTTTGAACGGACATGATATTAGTCCTACTGTTTGGGAAAAATAACTTAGTGAGTAACTTTTGATCACTAGGCAGAAATAAAAATTATGAAGTTAAATCTAAATTATAGGGATATGCCAGTTTTATCCTACATTCATCGGAGAGAACTGCCATCAGCACCTGGAATTTATTATGTGGGTAATCATGATTGCCCAGTTATGTATATCGGTCTTGCACATAACTTGAAAAAGCGGCACTTAACCCATCATCGCCAAGTACAGTTTGACAAAATTCAAAATGCTGTCATATATTATCGTGTTTTAGCAAAGGATGTATTAACTAAAATCTCAAATTTGAGAGAGGTTCTAATGAGGTTGGAAAAGCAGTCTATAAGTTACTACAAGCCACCTCTCAATTACACACCCGTACTAAAATCAATTTATCTTCAAGGTAAGAAGGGAGTGATTCTCCGTTTTAGATAAAATGAATCATAAACAAAATCGGGGCTGAGAAATACATCTCAGTCCCGATAAAAAAGCGGGCTAACCGCTATTTATATAGTTAACCCGTGCAGCTTTGGGAACGCGCAGAGAAATTGTTATTGCAATACCAACTTCACATTGGCGTTTTGTAGACCGCGCTGTTTCACTTCAGCCAAAGTTTTGTTAACGGCATACTTTTGGTTGATTGAGTTGATCAACTCGGTTTGGTTGTGCTTCTTAGCAACGCCCCACAGGTCAGCGATTAGGTCAAAAGAACCATCGCCATTGCGAGACCAGCCGAGGTCATATTCGCCTTCCAACACAGCAACGATGTCAGAACGGACACGCTGACCGTTATAACCACGGACATCAGCTTCAGTCTTTACGCTGATACCGAGGTCGCGCAAGGAAGCCTTGAGGATTTCGGCATCGGTGATTTTGGTACGCAGGGTGCTAAAGTGAGACATTTGGGTTTCCTCCAATGAGAAGATTGAGAAAAACGACAACGGTTTGTTTTGGGCGAAGCCGCGCTTAACAGAATGCGGCTTTTCTTATAACTGCTAGCATCTTCTGCTAGCCTTTCCCCCTGGGATGGCAGAGGAAAGCTTTTAAAACTCCATTCGCTGATATTCAGCTACGGAGGATGCTGCGGGGCGTGCGCGCTGTCTGGCCCAATCTCTCAGAGCCGTTACTTGTTCTTGCATCGTTCGAGACAGCGGCAATGTTGCCTTCAGTGCAGCAATAATATCTAATTGGGTGAACTCCCGATCTTGGGCAAAAGCTTCATACATTGCCGCAACGATCGCTTGCTCTATTTCTGCCCCAGAAAAGCCATCAGACATCTTGGCTAATTGCTCAAGATCAAATCGAGAGATGTCTTCACGGCGCTTGGTCAGATGAATATTGAAAATCTGCTGCCGTTCTTCCGGTGTTGGCAGATCGACAAAGAAAATTTCATCAAAGCGTCCTTTCCTCAAGAACTCGCCAGGTAAGCGTTCTACTCTATTGGCTGTTGCCATCACAAACACTGGTGATTTCTTATCTTGCATCCAGGTGAGGAAAGAGCCGAAGATTCTACTTGAAGTCCCTCCATCAGAATCAGAGGAACCTCCACTACCAGCGAAAGATTTATCTAATTCATCGATAAACAAAATCGCTGGGGAAATAGATTCTGCTGTTTTCAGGGCGTTCCGCAGATTTGCTTCACTTCGTCCCACCATTGAGCCGTCGTAGACTCGCCCCATATCCAACCGCAACAGTGGTAAACCCCAGAGGCGGGAAGTAGTTTTGGCAATTAATGACTTACCGCAACCGGGAACTCCTAAAATTAACATCCCCTTTGGTTGAGGCAAACCATACTCTCTCGCCCTTTCTGTAAAAGCGTTAGAGCGTTGCTTGAGCCATCTTTTTAACTCTTCTAAACCACCTACAGCATCAATAGTTTCATCTTCTTCAATGTATTCTAAGATGCCATTGCGCCGAATTAGTTGCTTTTTCTCAGATAAAACGATGTCTACTTCATCTTCTGTTAAACGCTCTTTAGTTACCTGTGCCTTACGGTAGACTTTCTCAGCTTCATCTTTAGTTAGACCTAAAGCAGCTCTGAGGAGTTTTTCTCTGGCTTCTGTTGTCAGTCTCCGACCACGATTTTGCTCTATATGGTGAGTTAAGACTTTATTCAACTCAGCCATATCTGGCAATGTAAAGTCGAGAACAACAACTTCCTTTTCCAGTTCTATAGGTACTTGTTGCATCGGAGACATCAAAACGATGTTCTTTTGCATACCTTTGAAACTAGCGATCGCATCACGTAACGATCTGTTAGTTGCAGGCGCATCTATAAAGGGATGTAAATCTTTAAGAATAAATATACTTGGTTCTTTCTGCCGGATGATCCACTCAATTGCCGCCTCTGGAGACACAGTATTATGTTGGGTAACATTCCGGGGCTGACCATACTCAACAATTCCGTGTGTTACTGTCCAAACAAATACTCGGCGCTGGGGCTTTAACGACTGGGCGATTGTAGAAATTGCTTGCTCGGCCCGCTCTTCCTCGGAGGTAACAAGGTAGATTAAAGGGTATTGAGCTTGAATTAGGATCTTGAGCTCTTCGTTCATACTTCGACCTACTTGAGACCTTATAGAGACAGTAGAGACATTGCTTCTGGTAAAGACAACCGAATCATGAATATCTATCTAGCAAGGAACTAATTCTTCCTCACCCTTGGGATTGGTTTCATCTTCATCCATCTCATTAAGAGAAAGACGTTCTTGACCAACTACTCCTGGTTGATTGCCTAAAGCAACCAGTTCCCCATCACGTAAGACAAGTGAGCTATCACAAGTTGGACATGAATAAACTCTATGAGTCCGCCCATAAGAAGAATCTTCTAACTCGTCAACCAATTCTTGATTGGATAGGTAAAAACCAAGGGCACGTTCGGCAAGTTCTGACATTGGCTCGGAATCGACTGCTGAACGAATCTTCAGTTTTCTGTGCAACTCTGGCGATAAATACAAAGTGACCTTTTGCTTAGTTTGCGTTTGCATATAACTCTTTAACGGTCTTACCCGGGTATGTATATCAAGTTATCGGTTCTTTTATTGGTTGTCAAGACGGTAAAACGTTTTAACGCTAATTTCGTTACATTTTTTTACAAATGGAAAATAAAATGCTGTTTATTGAGTGATTGATTGCTCAATACAAAGCTCTCAGAATTAATTTTTGATGAGAATTAGTGATCGCTAAACCAACGATTGTCTAACGTGGCTTACTTTTTAATTCTTTGGAGCGTTATCAAGTCGGTGATATGGTATTCATCCTTGTTTATCCAAATTTGCGCGTGGATGCGAAATACCACATCCGAATCTGGTAAGCCAAAAATACCAATATCTAGGGGTTTTCGGTCGTTTAGCTTACTGATGCAAACTATAGAAAGATTTAGCGAGAGAGATTTGGCGGAAATTGCAAATATGTGTTTGTTTGGAAGTGAAAAAGCTCTAAATTTAGCCGATTTGTCTGAGATACACTGTCTATAGTTTGTGTGATAAAGCACTTTCTCTGAGCTTCTTCTACCAAGATTTCAAAAGAGAATGGTAAATATCATGAATATTATTGAATTTTTAATCAGCGCTCTTTCGGTGCATTTCCCGATTCTTGGCAAAATGTGTGATGTAAATGGCTACTGCTAATAAAATCTGTGGTTTGGGGCGAAGAATTTATTGGTTTGCCGCCAGCGTTAGCGGAGTCATTGCCCTGTTAGTAATGTTGTCGGGTTGTACTGCAAATGATTTTAACGCCAAAGCGATCGCCTGGAAAACCTATAGCAACTCCCGTTATGGTTTTGAATTTCCATATCCAAGTAACTGGACTTCATTAGCAGCATCAGAAAATGGTGATGGAATTGCGTTTATTTCACCACAAGATAACTCAGTGGAAATTCGCGGGTGGGCAAGTCATCAGCTACCAAACGATCAAGAGTCCATGAAAAAGATAAAATCCAACTTTCAGACTGCTCAAGGAGTATCTGGGGTGCTGGTCGTAGAAGTCGATCGACAAGCAGGTTCGATGACACTGACGCTAACTCAGAGTCAAGTGAAATACCATTTACAGGGACGGAGCAAGAGCCAAGAATTTCAAAATTACTATCGTTTGTTTTATTACATTGCCCAGCAGTATCAAATTTCAAAGTTTTAATAGGGCATTGGTTATTAATTCTTCTCCCCCTGCCTCCCCTGCCTCCCCTGCTCCCCCTGCTCCCCCTGCTCCCCCTGCTCCTTCATCTTCCCACTCCCCCCAAAATCCACATCTCCCCCAGAATAATGATTAAGAGGGTACACAAACCTGATAGATTTAGCTATCAGCGAGTAAAAACTGGTGAAGATGAAAGTCCTGGTTATTGGTGGTGATGGATATTGCGGTTGGGCAACTGCTCTTTACCTTTCCAATCGAGGTTATGAAGTTGGAATTTTAGATAGTTTGGTGCGGCGGCATTGGGATAATGAACTTGGTGTCGAAACTCTCACTCCGATCGCACTAATTCAACAACGTCTCCAGCGCTGGCAAGATTTGACAGGTAAATCTATCGACTTGTTCATCGGCGATATTACGAATTACGAATTTCTCCAGAAAACATTACATCAATTTCAGCCAAATGCTTTGGTGCATTTTGGCGAACAGCGTTCGGCCCCATTTTCCATGATTGACCGAGAACATGCAGTTGTTACCCAAGTCAATAATGTAGTTGGGACGTTGAACTTGCTGTACGCCATGCGGGAAGATTTCCCCGACTGTCATTTGGTGAAGCTGGGGACGATGGGCGAATACGGTACACCCAACATTGATATCGAAGAAGGGTATATCACCATTGAACACAATGGACGCAAGGATACCCTACCTTATCCCAAACAACCCGGTTCAATGTACCATTTAAGCAAAGTCCATGATAGTCATAACATCCACTTTGCTTGCCGGATTTGGGGATTGCGGGCAACAGATTTAAATCAGGGTGTAGTTTATGGCGTCTTAACCGAAGAAACGGGGATGGACGAACTATTAATTAATCGACTGGATTATGATGGTGTGTTTGGTACAGCACTGAACCGCTTTTGTATTCAAGCAGCAATTGGACACCCGTTAACTGTCTATGGTAAAGGTGGACAAACCCGCGGATTTTTAGATATTCGGGATACAGTAAGATGTATGGAATTAGCGATCGCTAATCCTGCACAGCCAGGCGAATTCCGCGTATTTAACCAATTTACCGAACAATTCAGCGTTGGCGACTTGGCATTGATGGTGAAAAAAGCTGGTAACGCTATGGGATTGAATGTAGAAATCAATCACCTAGATAATCCCAGAGTCGAGAAAGAAGAACATTACTTCAACGCTAAAAACACTAAATTGCTGGATTTAGGTTTACAGCCTCACTTGCTCTCTGATTCTTTACTCGATTCTCTGTTAAACTTTGCCATTAAGTATCAAAAGCGAGTCGATCACAAACAAATTCTGCCCAAAGTCTCTTGGCACAGAAATTAGGGTAAACTCTGCGTGCGGCTGATAACAGAACCTTATTTAACTCAAGTCAGTAATTGGCCGAAAAATGGTCGTCATATTTTAGCACAATATGACGACCATTCAATTGTTGTTTATCAGGCTTATCGTCTAGCTATTGGTGACTTCGCCGCTACCTACGGTTATTTTGGTGGTGAGTTTAGTTTTGACCGTATGAGTTGGATAAAACCTAATTTCCTCTGGATGATGTACCGTTCTGGATGGGGTACAAAAACTGGGCAAGAGGTAGTATTAGCTATTTGGATTAAGCGTTCGGCTTTCGATCAAATTTTAGCGGCGGCTGTTCATTCCAGCTACGTTCCAGAACTTTATCCCAATCAAAGTGCATGGCAAAGAGCATTGAAGCAATCACAAGTCCGCCTACAATGGGACCCAGACCATCACCCAAATGGGACAAAATTAGAACGACGCGCTATTCAGTTAGGGTTACGCGGTGAAGTGCTAGCTACTTATGCCAAAGATTGGATTGTGAACATTGAGAAGATCTCGGACTTTGTACAAAAACAGCGGCAAAACATTAAGTCTGACTGTGCAGAGTTGATTACACCACGCGAGAGAGTCTATTCTGTGTTTGATACCGAAATGCAAGCAAAGCTGAGATTATCTGCCTGGACTGAATAGTTTTTTATGAGAATTGCCCTATTTACCGAAACCTTTTTACCCAAGGTTGACGGCATTGTAACGCGCCTGCGCCATACTGTTGATCATCTACAGCGCAGTGGTAATCAAGTGCTGGTAATTGCCCCTGATGGAGGCATCACAGAACATAAAGGCGCTAAAGTTTACGGTGTTACTGGCTTTCCTCTGCCATTGTATCCAGAATTGAAAATGGCATTACCCCGCCCAGCCATTGGTTACGCTTTAGAAGAGTTCAAGCCAGATGTTATTCATGTTGTGAATCCAGCAGTTTTGGGTTTGTCTGGCATATTTTATAGCAAAATCCTCAAAATACCTTTAGTAGCGTCTTACCATACGCATTTACCCCAATATCTCCAACATTACGGTTTGAGGATGTTGGAAAATTTTCTTTGGGAACTGCTCAAAGGCGCTCATAATCAAGCAGCTTTAAATCTGTGTACCTCCACAGCAATGATAGAGGAACTGACAGTACACGGTATTGAACGTGTAGATTTGTGGCAGCGCGGGGTGGATACTGAATTATTTCACCCCGATTTAGCTAGTGTAGAAATGCGATCGCGCTTATCACAAAATCATCCAGAAAGTCCATTGCTACTTTACGTTGGGCGACTTTCGGCTGAAAAAGAAATTGAGCGTATCAAACCAATCTTAGAAGCAATTCCCCAAGCGCGGTTGGCATTGGTTGGAGATGGGCCGCACCGTCAAGCATTGCAAAAACACTTTGCTGGCACAAACACTTATTTTGTTGGCTATCTTATGGGGCAAGAGTTAGGTTCTGCCTTTGCGAGTGCTGATGCCTTCATCTTTCCTTCCCGTACAGAAACACTAGGCTTAGTACTACTAGAAGCGATGGCTGCTGGCTGTCCTGTGGTAGCAGCCCGTTCTGGGGGGATTCCTGATATTGTGACAGATGGGGTAAATGGATATCTTTTTGAGCCAACAGCAGATGTTCAAGGGGCATTAGCTGCTACTGTTCGCCTCTTAGAACAAAAACAACAACGAGATATCATCCGCCAAAATGCTCGTCAGGAAGCAGAAAGTTGGGGTTGGGCAGCTGCCACCAAGCAGCTACAAGATTACTATCAAAAGGTGATATTTTCTGAACAGTTGGCAAAATAAGGGAGAAATCAATTCAAAATTCAAAATTCAAAATTCAAAATTCAAAATTAAAGAACTTCTGCCTCCTGCCTCATGCCCCATGCCCAAAATCTAAAATATAAAATTTCCATGACTAAAACAGACTTATGATACAGACCAAGTAAATTTATTTATTTATGGAGAAGAAAAAAATATAGTGTCGCCAAAGGCGAACGCAGAAGAAAAATACGGCGTCCGTTGACTTGCCTTTAAATGTATTTATGGAGATTATTAATTTTGAATTTTGAATTTTGAATTTTGAATTCGGAGCAAAGCGACGTGACACTCCCCAACCCTGGCAGCGTCTTGGCTACATTAACTGAACTTACTCAAGTTAATCGTACTCACGCCTTACTGCGACGTGTTAAAGACCTATCTGTTAATGAATTTGTTTGCTTACTCGACTTTATAACTGCTGAGTTCCAGCAATTTCTTAGAGCTATTGAACTGATCAATAATGAAGCTCTAGAAACTATGTTGGAGAAAGTATTAGAAGCTATCACACTCAAAATTGGTCAAATTCTCCAAGCAGAACATACAGCCATTTTTTTAGTTGATTATGACAAAGGTCAACTGTGGTCAAAAGTTCCTCAAGATAATACTCTAAAATTCTTAGAAATTCGTACTCCCATTACAGTGGGTATCCCCGGTCATGTTGCTAGTACAGGTCAATATTTAAATATATCTGAAACTTATACTCATCCCCTATTTAGCCCAGAACTTGAAAAACAAATGGGCTACAAAATCTATAATATTTTATGTATGCCTGTTATCAGTAGCAAAAACCAGACTGTAGCGGTAGTGCAACTAGCTAATAAAACTGGGAATGTTCCGTTTAATCATGATGATGAAGAACGTTTTCGAGACTTTGCTGCTTCGATTGGTATTATTTTGGAAAGCTGCCAATCTTTTTATGTAGCGGCTCGTAATCAAAGAGGCGCAACGGCTTTGTTGCGGGCAACTCAAACACTAGGGCAAAGTTTAGATTTAGAAGCAACTTTGCAGATAGTCATGGAACAAGCTCGAATTTTAATGCAAGCAGACCGGAGCACACTATTTTTATATCGTAAAGAGCTAAACGAACTCTGGACAAAAGTTGCAGCGGCAGCAGATGGCACAAACTTGATAGAAATTCGCATTCCCGCTAATCGTGGCATTGCTGGATATGTAGCTTCCACTGGTGAAGCCTTAAATATTTCCGATGCTTATAAAGACCCCCGTTTTGACCCGACTACAGATAAAAAAACTGGTTATATAACTCGTAATATCCTGTGTTTACCAGTATTTAATTCTGCAAATGAATTAATTGGTGTTACACAATTAATCAATAAACAACAAAGCAGCTTTACCGCTTCTGATGAAGAGTTTATGCGGGCTTTTAATAATCAGGCAGGAATTGCCTTAGAAAATGCTCGGCTTTTTGAAAATGTACTATTAGAAAAACAGTATCAAAAAGATATTTTACAAAGTCTGTCAGATGCTGTGATTTCTACAGATATGGCAGGACAGATTGTCACAATTAATGATGCAGCCTTAGAGTTACTGGGTTGTCCGATAGGAGATGCTAATAGTAAGAACAACAAGCTTTTGTGGGAACAAAATTTGATTGGTCGCCTAGTTTGGGAAGTTGTGCCAATTGAAAATCTCCAAATGCGACTAGAAGATAGTCTAAAAACTGGAGCTAAACATTATGTGCCAGAGCAAAGTTTGATGCTGGGACTTTACCAAGTGCTAAGTGAAAATCAGGACGGACTAAACGCTCCGCTACCGTTAACTGGACTTAGGAATCAGCACTCAATTTTAGCAGGGCGCGATCGCACTAACCCCGATACTTTTATTCCCTGGAATCAACCTTTGACTCCCCAATCTAAGTTTCTCACTTCTGATCAAGTACAAATATTAGAGCGCAATATTAATCTTACTGTTAATCCCCTAACTAACCCAGAAGGCGGTGTACGCGGTGGTTTAGTGGTCTTAGAAGACATTACTCAGGAAAAACGGATGAAAACTACCATGTCCCGCTACCTGACGCCCCATGTAGCTGAACAAGTTATGGCACTGGGGGAAGATGCTTTAATGGTAGGCGAACGGAAGGAAGTAACTATTTTATTTTCTGATATCCGAGGCTACACAACACTTACAGAAAATCTCGGTGCAGCTGAGGTAGTATTGCTGCTCAATCAGTATTTTGAAACGATGGTGGAGGCGGTTTTTAACCATGAAGGTACTCTCGATAAATTTATTGGTGATGCCTTAATGGCGGTATTTGGTGCGCCGCTACCATTGACAGAAAATCATGCTTGGAGGGCTGTGCAGTCAGCGTTAGATATGAGACGTCGCTTAGAGGAATTTAACCAGCGACGAATTATCCAGGCACAGCCACAAATTCGTATTGGCATTGGGATTAGTTCTGGAGATGTGGTTTCGGGTAATATTGGCTCTCGCAAACGAATGGATTACACCGTTATTGGAGATGGTGTAAATTTAAGTTCGCGCTTGGAAGCGGTAACTAAGGATTACGGTTGTGATATTATTTTAAGTGAATTTACTTACCAATTGTGCAGCGATCGCATTTGGGTGCGCCAGTTAGATAAAATCCGAGTCAAAGGGAAACACCAGGCAGTTAATATCTACGAGTTAATTGGCGATCACAATACTCCCTTAGATGCCAACACTCAAGAGTTTTTATTTCATTATCATACTGGACGCAATGCTTATTTATCGCGCAATTTCCCACAAGCGATCGCTTGTTTCGAGTCTGCCAAATCTATCCAACCCCAAGACCAAGCTGTTGATATCCACCTAGAGCGTGCGCGTAATTATCAACAAACGCCGCCTCCAGAGTCCTGGGATGGTGTCTGGACAATGTTTACTAAGTAGTCATTTGTCATTTGTCATTAGTTATTCTCCTCCTGCCCCCTGCCTCATTGCCCATTCAACCTTGAGTCTCTCCCTGGTCATCCTGAAACGGACTTTCGCCAATTCCTAGCTCTTTTTTAGAGCGTTTCAATTGTTTCCACAGATCCTTTATTTGTTCGTAAGCTGCACCTGGAGGCACTTTTCCAGCTGTTTCTAAGTTGCAAATGTAACTTACCCGTTGAGCAAATTCCTGTAGATTTGCATTAAAAACTAAGTTTTCTGGCTTTACCTGACCGTAGTAGCGACCGCGAGGGTAGAGAAAATCATCCTTGTTCACTATTTTTTTCTCCATTTATTCAATTCGCCTTGTGTTTGGGGTTCTGAAGCTAGAATTACTAGCTAATTTAATCTTTCTTTTGTCAGATTGGGGTAAATCAGATCATTCAACTCCTTTTCCAATTATTGATGCAGGAATTGGTTGATTCAGATTTTGCTACTAGAGGATGAAGCTTGAAATATTTGGTGTTGTAAATATTACAAAGAAATTTTCCATTACAGTAACTAGAGAGATTATTTGATTTTACTCTTGGTTATTAATTTATCTCATCTTAATTTATGAAATTCAAATTATAATTAGCTTCAGTCCAAAGCTTGAGGTACACATTATTAAAACATAGCAGTATATCTTTGTAACTTTTCCTTTTAAACTAATTAAATTTCTGATAGTAAAACTACTTAGGTAAACATACTATATATAAAAGCTAATTGTCCTCTGTTAAAAGTTAGAGATTTAGTTTTAAATTTTTGGTAACTGGTTATTAAGCAGCGATTAAGAAGAGGAAATTAAGCTAGGAATTGATTATTAATTATTTTATCCTGCTCCTGCTTCCTCTTAAATAGTCACCAATAGCTAATAGTTAATAACTAAAGATAAAATGGTGAAGCCTCAAAGGACAATTGTTGTCCATCGCCTAAAACATTACCTGCCACCATGTCTGTTAATTCTAAGTTATACGAAGGCAAAGCGAAAATTCTTTATACAACGGACGATCCAGAAGTCTTGTTGGCTGATTTTAAGGACGATGCCACGGCGTTTAACGCCCAAAAACGTGGCAACATCGAAGGTAAAGGAAAAATTAATTGTAGCATTTCCAGTCAGCTTTTTAAACAGTTGGAAGCTTATGGTATAAAGACTCACTTTATCGACAGCCCTGCCCCGAATCAAATGCGGGTGAGGGCTGTAAAGATTTTACCCTTAGAAGTAGTGATCAGAAATATTGCTGCTGGCAGTCTGTGTCAGCAAACAGGATTACCAGTGGGTACAATTCTGAACCAGCCTTTGGTAGAGTTTTATTACAAAAACGATCAATTAGGAGATCCTTTGTTAACACGCGATCGCTTGTACCTGCTAGAACTAGCGACTGCGGAACAAGTAGATGCAATTACACATCTAGCATTGCAAATCAATGAATTTCTCAATAACTTTTGGCAGCAGTGTGGCATTACCCTAGTAGACTTCAAACTAGAGTTTGGTTTGGACTCACAACAGCAGTTGCTCTTAGCAGATGAAATTAGCCCCGACACCTGCCGTTTGTGGGATACCGCAGAAAAGGACACAAATCGGCGAGTAATGGACAAAGATCGCTTTCGCCGAGACTTAGGAAATGTAGAGGATGCCTACCAGGAGGTTTTACAAAGAGTGCTAAAAGCAGTAGAAACTATAAGTTAACCAAGTAAAAACCAAAAGGTGAGAAGGAATTATATTTAACTTTTGCCTTTTGCCTTTTGCCTTGTAAAGTAAAAAAGCAAAAGAAAAAAATTATGTTTTGAGTTTTACCTTGAGCATAAGGGCATTATTGCCTTGTGATGGTGTGTGTGGTCGTGAAGAGGAATATAAGTAAAATGCGTTTATCTCCCGTATTGCTGGCAGCAGTAGCAATTGCAGCCCCTTTGGGTGGCTCATTGAGTGCGAATGCAGAAACCGCCAACAATTCCAAACAGTCAACAGAAGTTTTGACACTAGAAAAAAATCGACACTCAGAAAAGGACACTGATCAGGTTAACTCTAGTAAAAGTCTAGAATCTCAACCTAAATCTATAGCAACTATAGAGGCAGAGCGTCTAGAATCCCGCGTCGTCGCAATTTACCCTGCCAACCCAGCAGCAAGCGCGACCTCAAAGGTAATTGTGCCAACCTCCAAAACGCCAACAACTGCACAAACCCCTGAAATCAATCCTAGCCCTACTCAACAGCCGTCTCCGGCTCCAGACATTCCACCGCCAGAAATTCAACAACCAACGCCTTCTCCAACTCCTGAGACCACTCCAGTTCCAGAAAATGTAAATCCACCGACAACAGAACCTTTATTACCCACAACTCCAGAACCATCAACTACTCCAGATATTCCCCCCCCAGTTAATCAACAAAGAACACCTACCTTATTCCCAGGCGCTACTCCCAGTCCGCAGAATGTTAATCCACCGACAACTCCGGGGAATACTCCATTCCCAGGCGCTACTCCCAGTCCGCAGAATGTTAATCCACCGACAACTCCGGGCAATACTCCATTCCCAGGCGCTACTCCCAGTCCGCAGAATAATAATCCACCGACAACTCCGGGCAATACTCCATTCCCAGGCACTACTCCCAGTCCGCAGAATAATAATCCACCG
>NZ_JBALDA010000104.1:0-39608 GCF_036917535.1 Nostoc sp. | reverse complement strand
GTCTTTTTTGTGAAAGTAAGCATTCCCTCGGTTGTAGTAAGCTGGGGCGAAGTTGGGGTCAATTTTCAGGGCTTGTTCGTAGTTAGCAATGGCGTAATTGTAGTCTTTTTTGTTACTGAAAGCTAACCCTCGGTTGTTGTAAGCTAGGGCGAAGTTGGGGTCAACTTTCAGGGTTTTGTTGTATTCAGCAATGGCATTGTCGTAGTCTTTTTTGTGAAAGTAAGCATTCCCTCGGTTGTAGTAAGCTGGGGCGAAGTTGGGGTCAATTTTCAGGGCTTGTTCGTAGTTAGCAATGGCGTGATCGTAGTCTTTTTTGTCACTGAAAGCTAACCCTCGGTTGTAGTAAGCTGGGGCGAAGTTGGGGTCAATTTTCAGGGCTTGTTCGTAGTTAGCAATGGCGTGATTGTAGTCTTTTTTGTTACTGAAAGCTAACCCTCGGTTGTAGTAAGCCTGGGCAAAGTTGGGGGCAAGTTTCAGGGCTTTGTTGTAGTCAGCAATGGCGTGATCGTAGTCTTTTTTGTAAAAGTAAGCATTCCCTTGGTTGTAGTAAGCTAGGGCGAGGTTGGGGTCAATTTTCAGGGCTTGTTTGTAGTTAGCAATGGCGTGATCGTAGTCTTTTATGTAAAAGTAAGCATTCCCTCGGTTGTTGTAAGCTAGGGCGAAGTTGGGGTCAATTTTCAGGGCTTTGTTGTAGTCAGCAATGGCGTGATCGTAGTCTTTTATGTAAAAGTAAGCAAGCCCTCGGTAAAAATAGACTATGCTTTGATCCAACTCCTTAATAGGATCTTCAACCTGTTTTAGGGCATCACTGAAGCTGGTAATAGCCTTGTTCCAATCACTAACCGTATAGCGAGTTAGTCCTACAGTAAAAAGGCTTAGATAAACCATTTTATTCAGACTTTCGTGCCATGAACAACTATGTAAATACACTGTGTCAAGGTATCTTATCGTCACCAAAACAGTTTTCTTCTTGCTTTTGGATTTACTTTATAAATAGCCTCTCAATCTTGAGAAATAGTTTCAAAATAATTTTCTGTATATTCAATCTTGGGAAATAATTTCAAATTTTACTAAAGTAGTTTATTTGTTTGCATTAAGAGGGCTGGGTGAGTTAAACTTGCTTAACCCACCCGATAAAATTAAACAGTAGAGAAATTAGCCATTAAAAACGCGACTGCGCCACTTATTCAACCGGGCTTCCCCAATTATCGCAGACCGTCGAGCATCATCAATTTGCTCTTGCAAAGCTGCAATCTGTTTTTCTTGGGCGTCAGTTTGCTGTTGCAAAGATGTATATTCGCCTGTGCTGGTCGGGGAACTGGAAGACTCCCAACTACTACTAAATTTTGTTGTCCCGATAGTGGCAAAGGGTCGTAAGTCTGCTAGTCGTTGTTGCAAAGTTGCAATCTGGCTTTCTTGCTCTTTAATTTTTTGCTGCAAGCTTTCCTCGGCTGCTGTAGAAGCTGCAATAAACGGATTAACTGGAGCAGCAGTAACTGGAACAGCAGTTTCTGGCTTTGGCTTGAATACTTCAGCCAGCAATGCACTAATATCCGTGAGTTTTTGTCTACCGTAAGGAGCGTTGGTAATTAGCGATCGCACCAGTTGAGGTTCATTATTCGTTGCTAAGTTCTTATCACTGCTAGAGTTGCTCCGCAGCAGTTGCAGCATATTGGTAAATTCCAATATCTTTTTGCCCGTTTGGGTTTTGTAACCCCGGTAATATGGCACTATGTTATCCCCAAAGGCATCTAGATACTCGTCGCTATCAAGATAAGAATCAATATCCGCCTCAAAACCCTTCTCATCTAAAATGTTGCTGTGATGTTTCGTCTCGGAGTAGTCATCAGGAGCGCGACCTAGCAGGTGCTTAAAGTTCAGTTCAATTGCACGATAGCGGTAAACTTTATCAAAAAATCTGGAGCGATACAACTCTGATTTGGCAACCTGACGCACAAACTCACGCACATCGATTATACCTTGCTTGAGTTGGGATTCTGGAACTACAAGCCGCTCACTTTCCATGATGTAGGCATTACCTAACACCTGCCGATAAACTGCTCGAATTACAATTTCAATGTCATCAACTGAAGCAGTAGTCCACAGTTCGATGGGTTCTGTTTGGGGAAATGCTTGATATTGGCGTCGTCTGGTTTCTTCGTCTAAGAAGGTTTGCATACTTAGGTTAGTGTGGGTAGGAGTGAGTAATTTGTCAAGTAAAAATAAAATTTCTTTAGTAGGGTAGCAATATTAAATAGCAAAGCCATAACAGACCCTACTTAAGATTTACTAATTACTGATTACTGATATTAACTTATCAACTTTTGGGGAGTTTTTTAGTTACATTTTCTAACAAACTTAGACGGCTAACTATTAATAACTAACAGCTAATCACGATCAGAAATTAGCAATTAGACATTAACAATTAGCCGTCACCTCCCTTGGGGAGCATTTAAAATTCAAAACTTAATTTTGAATTGGAGTATAAACGCCTGTCAGAAAAATTTCTACAGGATAGTAACTCTCAAACACGCTCATCAAATCTAGTGTAGAAACCACCGTATTTTATCCAGTATTGTTTCAAATCATGATGAGGTGTATGTAAACTAGCTTTTGCCTGATATAAAATAACTTGACGATGATCGCCCATCCAGATTTTATTAATGGGGTCAACGGATATTACTGTCCCTCCTAAAGAAGCAACGCATTCAGAAAATCTCTCAATCGTTGTATATTCCAATGTCTCGAATATAAAAAAGTTACCCGAACAAATCAAATGGCGGCTGCGAATCCAGCAGCGCATCTTTTTTTCAGCCAGTGGAGGCAACATTTTGGTTTCAATAGATTCAAGCTGAATCAACATTTCTGGCGCTCACCGCACGTAATTCCTCAGCAAAACTTTCCCGTTTTTCAAATTGTAATGGACCAGCAGTAGATCCCCATATTTGCTCGTGGGATGCAATGTCCATACCTTTATCTAGACTTATCCAAGTACGCTCGGTTATTTCTACTTCGCTGACAAGATATGTCTGGCATCCATTGCGTTTAATCAAACATTGATTACCTGGTTCTACATTACCTCGAAACATTTCACCTTCTCGTTGGAAAACCATTGAACAGTGATAACGCCGTTCGATGCTTTCTGGGGTGATGGTTTTGAGGATATCTAATTCACGAGCTGCACCTGCATAAAGCATCTGGTCTTTCAAGCTGTAATTTTCGATATAAATGCGATCGCCCCAATCGACTAGTCGATGTACTCCTTGACGATAGGGTGTCCATAAATCGTGATCGTAAGCTTGTTCAGAATAAAAACCGATGCCAGAAAAAAATTCAAAGGGTAAAGGACGAAAATAAATGTGAATATGGGCGTAAAGTTGCGGATTTGCAAAAGATTGCTTGTAGTTGCTAAAATCTCCTGCCATCCAACAGGCTAAGGTGAGCAAATCGCTAGCGTTGGTGCTAGATTCGCTGGGCGCTATTATCACGTCGCTTCGCTCCGAATTCAAAATTCAAAATTCACACATTACAATCCCCATAAATAAATTTATGAGCCACTGCGGTCTTGGGGTTTCCCCAAGTAGAGG
This sequence comes from Nostoc sp., assembly GCF_036917535.1. Lineage (GTDB taxonomy): Bacteria > Cyanobacteriota > Cyanobacteriia > Cyanobacteriales > Nostocaceae > Nostoc. The sequence continues at coordinate 36,021 of NZ_JBALDA010000104.1, read as the reverse complement.
AGGCAGTGCGGTCTTGGGGTCTCCCCAAGTGGAGCAACTGCCGTCAAGTGGTGGAGCTTGTACCTTTTTATGTTTTAACCTGATATTGCTAAGTTGAACTTGACAAAGAGCGAATCTCAGAAGAAAAGGAAGCTGTTGTCACGCCTTTACCATCACTGGTTTTAATCATCGCTACCCGAAATCGGAGATTTGGGTTGGTAAACCAAATTCGCTCCTCAGCAGCAGCGAGTTCATACTCTGTTAGCAGGGTAAAAATACCATCGTCACTTAAATGATATTTAGCCACTGCTGGGATTGTTTCAGCGTAACCCTTGTCGCGCAGGAGTTTGCCTCTAGAAGGATTTTCGACATCGGGAATTGGTACTAGCACATTACTACCAGAGATTGGTTTATCGTCCCAGTCTGACTCACCTTCCCAAGTCATCCGAAAGGGATGAATGATACTGGCGGGTTCAGTGTCATACAATTGACAGATTGCTAGCACTGCTGGATCGTTGGTGGATAAAGACTCAATTTCAATGTTAGACAATACTTCTTCAAAATGGGCGAATGCTAAATGATGAGCGCTACGCTGCGATCGCCATCGTCCAATAGAAAGTTCAAAAAATTCAGTAATTTCCATTAGAAAAATGATTTTAAAAAAGTAACTTAAAACCCAAGAGATATCTTGGCTAAAAAGGAGGTTATTCTCCTAGTCTATATGTTAGCCTGCTTGACCACAACAGCATTGGGGAGTGCTGAGACGCGATTAATCACATCTGTATAAGAGTTAGGAGTACAGACGCGATTAATCGCGTCTGTACAAGAGGCAGGAAGCAGGAGGCAGAAGTTCTTTAATTTTGAATTTTGTTAGCGCAGCGTAAAGCCTTCTCTTCGAGAGGCTTTGCCAACGGCATGGCTTCGCTTAGAGCGAGTCCGCGAGCGTCATTTTGAATTTTGAATTGATTTGTCCCCACTCCCTTACTGAGACAAACCTAAGCAACTTCAGTGATACTGATAATTTTGCCGCCTGTGCGATGAATGTTTTGCACTTGTCCAGACAGTTGGTTGTAGTTTACTACATATTCCAGGTTGCCCAGATGAGTACGGCGATTACCTGCACCTTTGACAACCTTAATCAAAAAGCGTTTGTCGGTGCTGCTGACACTAGAACCAGCGGCGGGAGCCTTGATGGATGTGGGTAAATTAGAACCGATATCGCCAATCAGTTTGGCTTTGCGAGCGCTATCACTGCTAGCGAATCCTCTCACTAAGCTAAAGGTTCGGTTAAAGGTAACATTCTTAATTCCGATTTGGGAACTTGTGCTGCGAACATAGGGAACTATATTCTCGCCAAAATTCTGCTGATATTCGTTGCTATCGATATAGGATTCGATCTCAGCATCATAGCCCTGTTCGTTGTAAATGCGGACGTGTTCGGAAATCTCTGCTTGATCGGCAGGAGCACGTCCTAGTAAATGTTTGAAGTTCAGTTCAATGAACCGATACTGAGAAGAAGAGTTGAAAAACAGGGATTGATAGAGTTCTGATTTGGCAACGGCGTTGACGAATTCGCGGACGCTGATTATGCGATCGCGCAATTGTGATTCAGCAGTGGCTAATCGCTCACTTTCTAATAAGTAAGCATTACCCAAAACCTGTTTGTAAACGGCCCGAATCAGTGTTTGTAATTCACTTTCGCTGGTGTTCGGACGCAGCTCAACAGTAGGTGAATCAATAGCCCAAAGTGACATTGAAGTATCTCCTGAAAAACGCTAATTAAATTAAATTTCCGAGCATCCTACCCCTTGTAAAGGTAGAATTTACTATCAGTTGTCAGTTATTTTTGCTACTGACTAGCTTTTGTAACTTTAATTTATGAAAGTGTGTTGCATGTCTTCGGATATCACAACTAACGGCAAAATTAGTCAAACCCTAGATTAGCGATCGCTTTGGCTAACTTTTGAGCGATTGGGATTTACGCAAACTACAGCCGAAAAGAATGATTTTCAGGTAAAGGAAATTTATGTAAACCTATACCCCTACAAAGAAGCAAGCTATGCAAAGAGTCTTGTAAAGAAGCAGCTTACCATAAGGTATTGCTTCTAAGTGCGTGTAGTTTTGCGTAAATCCTGGAACGATCAACACTGAGGATTAAAAGACTAGAGACTGAGTATAGCGGAATTATTTCCCAATCCCTAATCTCTAAATCCCCAATTTCTATTCTTTAGTTGACAGGGGTAATACTGGCGATCGTACCACCCTGTTGGTGAATCCGCTGATACTCTTGTGAAAGCTTATTGTATGGTACGAAGAAGACTTGGTTACTGCGGCGATATTTGGAAATATTATTTACCACATTTGCCTTGTAGCCAGTAACTTCAATCCGGTAGACCTTACCATCATCATCAGATCCCACACCCTGACGAGTGCGAGCAGTAGATGTTGGGTTGCGGAATGCAGCGCCTTTGCTGGCTGGTGAAACCACAGGAGTAGGCGTGCTTTGAATTAGCAGACTGTTTAATTTTGGTTGTTTGCCAGCTAAGTCACCTTTCAGGCTGCTGCTAGAGGAACCACGTACCAGTTGGAATAAGTGGGTAAACTGAACCAAACTCTCGATAGCTTCGGTTTTGTAGCCTCGAATATAAGGCACAATGTTTTCCCCAAAAGTTTCTTGGTATTCGTCGCTGTCTAGATAAGAATCAATCTCACCTTCAAAGCCCTTGGTATCCAGAATAGTGCTGTGTGTACGCGTTTCTTCTAAATCCAATGGCGCACGACCAAGGAAATGTCTAAAATTTAATTCAATCGCCCGATAGCGAGGGGTGCTATCAAAAAACCGCGAACGATAAAGTTCCGATTTCCCAACTTGACGCACAAACCCGCGAACGCTAATTTCACCCTGTTTTAGTTGGGATTCAGCAACAGAAAGCCGCTCACTCTCCATTACATAAGCATTGCCTAGAACTTGCTTGTAGACAGTTCTAATTACGGTTTCAACATCCTCATTGGAGCGATTTGGCCACAGATCAATCGGATCGGTGTCTTCAAACAGAGCGACCCCTAATCGTGATGCTGGTCCAAAAGCCATTCAAACTATCTCCCACTTAACAACTAAATTTTATGAGAAGAATATTCAGCAGACGTTAAAAAACTTTACATCATACTGACAAAGTAGGGGACATAGAGACTTTAAATCCTTATTAGTCGTGATGATTTTAAGTTTTTGCATCGTTTGCCTTTACATATTTTGATACGATGCCGAAACCATATTTATTAAAATTTATTAAGTTAAATAATACTTTAGAGAAAATTAAGCTTTTTTTTAGTATTTGATTTGCAATTGGGATGCAAGTGATGGTATTGTGCCATTTCCTTGAGCCAGAGTATTAATTGTGCCGAGCCACTCAAGTTTATCAGGGTAAGTGGGCAAGAATAAATTCAACTATATTATGCAATGTGAAATTAATTAAGATTGTCTGTTAGTCAAAGCTGAATGACTACAAACCTTTAATTATTCATGCCCACTTAACTTATCAAATTTGGAAAGTAGCTAGTTGGCTGATTAAATGGTCAAAATAGGGAGCAAGAGTTTGCTGCTGATCGCCTTGGCAGCGTTTCAAACTAGCAGCTTTGATGCTTTTTAACCCTAAAACCATTGCATCCAATGGAACTTGTAATTCCTGATAGAGCAAATTCATGTGGTGTAGTCCTGTGGGATTTGTATATTCAGTATGGCCACCTGCTATGCCATAAGTAATACAGCGAAGAAAATGCCAAAAATCTCGCCAGCAAGCTTGGGCACGTTCAGGTGGATAAAGACCGCCTCCAGGCTGGATAATTTCGGGATAAGTTGCCAAAACTTGCTCCCTAGCTTCATCAATGATTTCGGCTGCGCGATCGCGTAATAAGACAGCAACAGGAATCAAGGCTGAATTATCCGGTGACAAGGCTATAATCTGCAATAAATCTTCATCGCTTAGATAGCGAAAAGCATCATCCGCAGCTTGAAATATAGCGATCGCAGCTTTTGGATGGGACTGTTCCCAATCAGCAAAGCTGACAATTCTAGCTTTGGCGATTAATTCTTTAACGGTTTCGTTTAATTGAGTCATTAGTTTAGGGAATAGGAAATGGGGCATTGGGGGGGAGCAGGGGACAAGGGGGACAAAGGAGACAAGGGGGACAAGAGGAATTATTGAACAAATTTCTCTTTGAAGTTCTGATGCCTACGGCGGGCTGCGCCAACGCCGGAAGCCGACGCTTAGACTTCTCTCCTTGTCTCCCCCCTCTGACTTGTCTACCTTGTCTCTTTTTCATGCCCAATGCCCTTAAATTCAATCTTCTTAGAATGCGATCGCCATTTGGTGACATCTGTAAAATAAAGTAAAGAATAGTTGTACCAAATGCACTTATGGAAATCCATAAAATCCAAGCTGAACTAAAGAACCCAGATTTGCACTATCGTTTGAAGGCGATCACTGCCCTCAATGATTATGAATCAGAAGTTGCAGTTCCTCTGCTTACAAGTAAACTTCATGACTCAGAATTTTTAGTGCGTTCTTTTGTGGCTAGAGGTTTGGGTAATCAACAATCAGCGGAATCTTTTGCGGCTTTGATGCAAATTATGAAATTTGATGATACTCCCAACGTGCGGGCTGAGGCGGCAAATTCTTTATCGCTATTTGGCAGAGTCGCAGTTTCTCATCTAGTTTTGGCATATTATCAGGATGACCACTGGCTAGTTAGGCGGAGCATTTTGGCTGCGATCGCTGAAATGGATTGCCCTGAAGAACTATTTGATATATGCGTTCAGGGTTTAAAAGATGAGGATTTCACAGTTCGGGAATCTTCTGTTGATGCACTTGGCTTACTGACTAATTCTAGCCAACATGCTGCGGCATTATCCCAAATACTAATGTTGGTGAATGATGAATCTTGGCGGATGCGCGTGCGAGTTAGCTATGCCCTCAAACGATTTGATGAGCCAGAAGCTAAAGCAGCCCTTAACCAACTTAGACAGGATGAGAATCACCGAGTTGTTGGAGCTGCTTTAGAAGACCTATTGCCACAATAGCGACTTAGGTTTGTCCGCAATGCAATTATTGTGAGAAAACTTATCAGAGAAACATTAAATATTTTACCTTACCTTAAATTTGACCAAATTATCCGGTTAATTTGCCAAAATCTCGAATAAAAGATCAACTTTTTCTAGATGAGGAGGCATTTGTGACTGATATCCAAACTGGTCAAATGACTTGGCTACTACCAGGTTCCTCAGAATGTGCCTTACATTTGCGGCATAATGCTTCGGAACCTTGGCGATCGTATAAAGAATTTCCACAATATTTTCTACCCGATCCGCCCGGTTTTTCCGAAGGATACGCGACATTTTTAGCACTCCTGAAAAAGAACTGGCAGCCTTTGTAAACTCACTACAGAACAACTAATACCAATTCAAAATTCAAAATTCAAAATTCACGCATTAAGAAAACCAGACATAACAAAGGTATGTCCGTATGTATCTGTAGCATTCTTTTTTCAAATTGGTATAATTGGCGTTGCATAATTGAAGTATGAATTCTAGCGATCGCTATGCAATGTCCAAGGTGTGCATCAACTCATATTCGCAAAAATAGTAAAAAAGCAAGTAAACTTGCATTACATTTGCGCTCAGTGTAGTCGTCAGTTTATAGATGCTTACGATTTGCAAGGTTATTCTGAAGAAATAAAACGTGAGTGTTTAGAAATGTATGTGAATGGTCTAGGTTTTCGAGCTATAGAGCGGCTAAAAAATGTGCAGACGCTCGCGGACTCGCTAACGCTTCGCTATCATACAACTGTAATAACTTGGGTCAAGAAAGCAGGTAAGATTTTACGGAATTCACCAGCAAATGATGAAATACCTGAAGTGACGCAGGTAGATGAATTAGAAACTTTTGTTGGTAAAAAAAACCAAATTTGGCTGTGCACAGCAGTTGTAGGAGCATTATCCGGGGATTTTCGCTTGGGTTTTGGGAGATAGGAGCTCTAACACATTTAAATTGTTGTGGTTGATTATTAAATGTTGGAATTCATATTTTTATGTTACACGAGGCTTCGCAGTTTATCCTTGTTTTATTAACAATGAATACCACATTGTTAGCAAAACATATATGACAAGAGTCGTTCGCGCAGCGTCTCCCCTTGGGAGAAGGTGAAAATAGCCGTTTAAGACCGGAGGCGGAGCGTCTCCGGCTCCGCATTATCTAGTTCGCCTACATCGGAAAACTTTCTGCTACTCTAAAAGCGAAGAAATGCTGAAATGTTCAATTCGATTAGTAATATATTATCTCAAGTACGGTTCCGTGGCGCTGCGGGCGCTGTGCGCCCGCAAGCTTGAGGCGATCGCTTGATTCATACTTCCATTCAGCAACGCCGTATAATTAAACAATTTTTGATTTTGGGTCGCACCTTTACTACGCTGTCAGCGCAAATTGGATTTTGGATTTATTTCGCCCACAAAGAGCGCGGCTTGCATCTAAAATCTCAAATCTCAAATTGGTACGGTCAAGCACTCAAACTTTCACGAGTTGTTGTGCGGGTATAGGCGTTCCAAACGTCGAGTTCTGAATGTGGACGGCTGAAAAGCATAGCTTTAGCTGTTTCTGTGAGTCCTTGAGCAAGAGTAAAATCTGCCCCAGCGATACTTAGAAGATTCTCTATCTCTGCATCACTGAGATCAGTTGCTCGCAAGTCTGTATCCCGCAAATCGGCTCCAGTCAATCGAGCTTTTCGTAAGCAAGCCCCTGTCAAATAAGCTTTTGTGAGATCGGCACCACTCAAATAAGCACCTTGTAAATTGGCTCCTGTCAAGTCAGCGCCACTCAGGTAGGCTCCACGCAGATTAGCACCTTGTAAATCTGCATTTCGTAAAGAAGCTGTATTGAGAAAAGCACCATTGAGATTAGCACCTGGCCCTACCGCTCCAGAAGTTTTGTAATTATATTTTTCGGGCCATTTCGTTTGTGAATCATAACGTGCTACTTGGAGTTTGGCTTCTTGCAAATTTGCGCCACTGAGATTTGCTTGTTGGAGGTCAGCACGGTTTAAATAGGCTCCCTGTAAATTAGCCCCACTCAAATCGGCTCCTTGCAGATTAGCGCCTCGCAAATCTGCTCCGCTCAAATCGACATTACTTAATACCACCTCACTGAGGTCGGCTCCTAATAGCTTGGCTTTACTCAAGTTAGCTTGTCGTAAATCGACTTCCCTGAGATTGAATTGGTACAAATCTATCGAATCTACAAGGGTTCCGGCTTTGAGGGCTGTTAAGATTTCTGGAGTTGGACTGGGGCGAACGCTTGTAATAAGTTGAATTTCACTATTTGTCATCAGCTGATTAAAATATCACTTTTGGAGTTATTCTACACTTTAGCTAAATCGGGACTTCATCTCATCACTCAGTATTAATAAAGCCAAAATTTGATCAAACGAGGTTTCAAAACAGATGCATATAATACCGCCTTTAACAATGATCGACTTCTTCCGTAAAAGTGAAGGTACATGGTTTACGGAACGCTCCGTTCATCATTTTGACTCGGCGGCGGATGAGTCGGGGGAGTCGAATTTGATTATAAAAGTTATGGAAAAGGACGATCCGAAAGTCCAAGAAGTTTGTAAAGCCCAAGGGATAGATCCTAGTAAAGCAACAAGCGGTGCTAGCTTTGCATGGCAGGCTAACCTAGATACCAGGCTACTGAATACCGATAATGCTGCGATTTTGGTTGATGTTCCCGACGAAACGAGGCGTTCTGGAAAACTGATTCGCAACCAAGGCTATGTTGAGAGCATTCCGGTTGTGAGCCGATATCGGTTTGCCGATGATGGAGTGCTGACAATTGATACTGACTATGACAATAATCAAGGTCAGGAACGTTGTTGGTTTATTACGGATGATTTTCGTGTCAGGGTCAGTACTGTGCGAATGATGAACGGAATCAACTTAATGACTTATTGTTCCGAGCGTCGCTGTGTTTCCCAAGAAGTCTTGGAGCAAATGATCAGTCGCAATCATGCTAGGCGTTAGTGAGGAGCAAAAGAGGCAGGGGAACAGAGGAAGGGGACAAGGGGGACAAGGAGGAATTATTGAACAAGTCTCTCTCCGAAGTTCTGATGCCTACGGCGGGCTACGCCAACGCCGGAAGCCGGCGCTCAGACTTCTCTCCTTGTCTCCCCCCTCTTCTTCGTCTACCTTGTCTCTTCTCCATGCCCAATGACGGCAGTTGCTTCAAGTCGGCAAAGCCGCCCAACGCACTGCCTCCCCAATGTCCCATTAAGGAATGTTGCTTTGTTTCTCATAAATGAGACGTGCATGATTGCCATCACTTATTTTCATGCAAGGGTTAACAAATCATGCTCCATGTATAAGCCTTTCCTGGAATTTTTAGAAAAAGAGCTATTTCAGCGGTTTGATTTACAAAGTAGGGTCATTCCCCCTGGTTTGGAATTCAAAGTTAGCGATCGCGGCAGAAACCCAGCAACTATTCGCAGTTGGTGTTACCGATGTCAAGAGTTGCGGAAAATTCGCTATACCTACATTGATGCTGGGGAAAGCGCTCAAATTTTTAACAGCGTAATTTATCCCAGTCATTACTACGATTTACCTCTGTTAGGGATTGATTTTTTATCCTTTGGTAAAGTCAAAAACCTGATTGTGCTTGATTTTCAACCTTTATTTCAGGATGAAGATTATCAAAAAAAATATATAGTTCCGCTAAAATCACTTCATGATAAATACCCAGATTTGGCACAAAACTTAGAAATGAAGTTTTACGATGCCAACCAGTATTTTTCTAAATACCTATTATTTGCCAAAACAGACCCCCAAACAGTGGCAACGCGAGTTTTTGAAGCTTTTCAGGATTATTTAAACTTGTATTGGCAAATGTTAGCAGATGCCGAACCGCTGCAAGACCCTGAAGATATCCAGCAAATTGTCAAAGCCCAAAAAGACTATGACCAATATAGTGCAGACCGCGATCCAGCATCTGGTTTATTTAGCAGTTACTTTGGTCATGAATGGGCAGAGCGCTTTCTCCATGAATTCTTATTTGAAGATGCTGTTCCTTTAGCAGTCGGTGCCAGCAAAAGATGACCGATTGGGCATTAGGGATTATTAATTTTGAATTTGCAAAAGATGACTGATTGGGCATTAGAGATTATTAATTTTGAATTTTGAATTTTGAATTTTGAATTCGGAGCGAAGCGACGTGACACTCTATCAGCCATTTCTCGATTATGCGATCGCCTATATGCGATCGCGTTTGAATTTACAGCCCTATCCTATCCCCACTGGGTTTGAGTCTAAGAGTGCTGTTGTGGGCAAGGGAAAGAATCAAGAAGAGGTTGTCACCACCAGTTATGCCTTTCAAACTTCAAAATTGCGGCAAATTCGGGCAGCTCACGTCCAGGGTGGCAATTCGCTACAAGTGCTGAATTTTGTGATTTTTCCCCACCTCAACTACGATTTACCATTTTTTGGGGCAGATTTGGTGACATTGCCAGGAGGACATCTAATTGCTTTGGATATGCAACCTTTATTTCGGGACGATCTAGCATATCAGGCAAAATATACTGAACCAATTTTGCCCATTTTCCACGCCCATCAACAACATCTGTCTTGGGGAGGAGATTTTCCAGCAGAAGCACAGCCATTTTTCTCTCCCGCTTTTCTGTGGACTCGTCCCCAAGAAACGGCTGTCGTAGAAACTCAGGTGTTTGCCGCTTTCAAAGACTATTTGAAAGCTTATCTAGATTTCGTGGAGCAAGCAGAAGCTGTAACAGATTCCCAAAATTTAGCAGCTATTGAGCAAGCCCAACTGCGATACCTACGATATCGGGCTGAAAAAGATCCAGCACGAGGGATGTTTAAACGCTTCTATGGTGCTGAATGGACTGAGGAGTATATCCACGGATTTTTATTTGACCTAGAGAGAAAATTAACAGCTATTAACTAGAAACTTTTTGACCGCACTCAGTGCTGAGTAGAGTGTCAATGAAGACTCGTTCAAGTCACGTTAAACTGGGAAAAGAATCTAAGTTATACCAATTCAAAAAATGTTTGCGACATGATACGCCAACGCGCACCTTTTTCGGTGCCTTGGAAAAGGTTGGGAAAAGGTCTTACCTATATACAGCAGATTGCAAGTAAGTGAGATACAAAATCCAGGACTGATTTATCAGATATAAAGAGTTTCTACCTCTTCGCTCCTGCTTCCTGCCTCGTGCCTTCTGCCTCAAAACCCGTAACGAAAGTACTTCATGCAAATGAAAACTGCTGTATGTGTTGCATTCTTTTTTCAAATTGGTATTAACTGTACTTAAACTAGTTTGTCTTCATAATGGTTTCCACCTTTCCCAATCCTTCTTCTGTCGATCTATCTCGTATCCGACTTTCGATCCGCTCATTGCAACCGCAATTTGTAGAGTGGCGGCGGCGATTGCATCAACAACCAGAGTTGGGTTTTCAAGAAAAACTGACGGCTGAATTTGTATCACAAAAGCTGCAAGAATGGGGAATTGAGCATCAAACTGGCATTGCCCACACTGGCATTGTTGCCATCATCAAAGGCAACAAACTTACGACGACTCCCCAAGTTTTAGCGATTCGCGCGGATATGGATGCTTTGCCAATCCAAGAACTCAACGAAGTGCCGTACAAATCGCAGCATGATGGAGTGATGCACGCTTGTGGACATGATGGACATACAGCGATCGCTTTAGGTACAGCTTATTATCTCCAGCAGCATCGCCAAGACTTCTCCGGTATCGTGAAAATTATCTTTCAGCCAGCGGAAGAATCACCAGGAGGCGCAAAGCCGATGATTGAAGCTGGTGTTCTGAAAAATCCAGATGTTGACGCGATTATTGGTTTGCACTTGTGGAATAATTTGCCTTTAGGAACAGTGGGTGTGCGTGCTGGGGCGTTGATGGCAGCTGTGGAGTGCTTTAACTGCACAATTTTGGGCAAAGGTGGACACGGCGCACTACCCCATCAAACTGTTGACTCCGTTGTTGTTGCTGCCCAAATCGTCAATGCTTTGCAAACCATTGTCGCTCGGAATGTTAATCCTATTGATTCAGCAGTAGTGACAGTGGGAGAACTTCACGCTGGAACCAAGCGTAATGTGATTGCTGATACAGCAAAAATGAGTGCCACTGTCAGATATTTTAATCCTAGTTTGAAAGGCTTTTTTAACCAGCGTGTCGAGCAGATTATTGCTGGAATTTGTCAGAGTCATGGTGCAAATTATGACTTAGAATATTGGTCACTTTATCCACCAGTAATTAATGATATTAAAATAGCAGAACTAGTGCGATCTGTAGTAGAAGAAGTGGTAGAAACTCCTCTAGGTATTGTGCCAGAATGTCAAACTATGGCTGCTGAAGATATGTCATTTTTCTTAGAAGAAGTTCCTGGTTGTTATTTCTTTCTGGGTTCTGCTAACTCCGCGAAAGACTTAGCATATCCCCATCATCATCCCCGGTTTGATTTTGACGAAACCGCCTTGGCAATGGGTGTAGAAATATTTGTTAGATGCGTGGAAAAGTATTTTGTTTCATGTCATTAGTCATTAGTCATTTGTCCGTTGTAGTCACAAATGACAAAGCGCAAAGTCGAGCCAGTCGCAAGGGAAAGGGTTTCCCGAATTGGGCTTTCCTGGCGTTGAGCGGAGGTTTCCACGCTCTCGCGCAGCCCGCCGCAGGCATCAGACGGCAGTTCCTTTAAGCGGGGGAACCCCGCCAACAGACTGCCTTAACTTTGTAAGAGAGGACTTTTGACCAAGGACAACCATAACAAAAATTTTCACAATTTCATTTAGGATTGCTATATCTCTAATTCATGACCGTCGGTTTCTGTTTATTGCTAACTTCTAAAGGCAGGAAAATCGTCATCACTTCCCCATAGTGTGGACGTTGACGCACAATTAGTTTGCCACCGATCGCCTGAAACAAATGCTTGGTTGCAGCGATATTTAAACTAATCGTACCTGTTTCTGGTTGGAACATCAGCAGTTGACCTAGAGCTTTGCGAATTGGTGGCGTTGCAGGTATGGTGGCTTTATTTGAATCTTTGCACCTCAATTGCGGCGATAATTGTAACTTCAGTTGATCTCCCGCTGGGATAACTTGTACTTGAATATGGCTGCCAGCAGGTAAGCTGCGAGTAAAATTTTCCATCAAACCAGTAAGAACTTGATCCAGCATGGTAGGATTACTTACCACTGTCGGTAATTGCTGGGGTAAAATAACATTTAAAGTTAAGTTCCGCCGATGCGCTGCTTGTTCCCAACGAGGAATGCTCTGCTGCAACACTTGATCTAAAGACATCGGCGTGAGTTGAGTTTTTGACGATTTTGCTGAGGCAGTAGTTTCTAGTTCTGCGGCCTTAAACAGCAATTCCATGCGGTCAATTTGCTCGGTACACTCATGATCGATAATTTTTAAGCGATTGATCGCGCTAGCATCTAAGTCTCGCCGCTTTAACAACAGACGAGTCATGGTGCGAATAGTTGTTAGAGGTGTGCGGACTTCGTGAGCAAAGGCTTGGAGCAATTCTACGTCAGGATTTGGGGAAGGTGGGACCCCCTTTGGGGATAAGGGGTAATGGGCATTGGGCATTGGGCATTGAGGGATAACTCTTCTCCCGTGCTCAAGAGCTTCTTCCTCAGTACCTAGTAAAGAGTCTCTAGTCTCTTCTGATTCTGTTAATTCCTGAAGCAATAACTGACTAAAGTGAATCATCATCCGGTAGTCTGGTGCTACCGGAGAATACTGTTCTACTAATGCGTCCAAGCGGGCGAAAAATTCTGGATTAGCCAGCATTACCCGTGCCCCTAGCGATCGCCAAGCCTGCTGCACTACCTCTGGCTCAAAAGAAAATGAAAAAGTTTTTTTACCGTTTTTGTGGGTTGCTAAAACTAGTACTAATCTAAATTTATCTGTAAAAACCAAGCAAAACTGCTCTGCCCCCAGCGGATCGGCAGGTAGTAAAGGAAGTACCGATTCATGAGGAGCAATTTCTTCATTAACAGACGTGATTGCACCTGGCATCTGAAATGGCATCAGCGCCAAGGGGTTAAATGGTTTTGCCGTAAAAGTTACTGTTTGTAAACTTTGAGTCAGTTTTGGCTGACTAAATAAGGGTGCTGGTGCAGCTAAAACTAATCCTTGGGTTGTGTCAACTGAAGGGGATGCTAAAGTATTTAATAGCAAATGTTCTGTCGCTGCGAGGCTGACACGCCACTGCTGCTCTGCTTTAGCAGGTAAACATTCTGCTACACTTGATTGATTTTCAGCCAAGATTTCGCTCAGGCTTGGCAACATCCATTCGTACACAGGTTTTCACCCCTTAATTCAAGAGCGACTAACAGCGTCTAGGTTAGACATTTCACTACTATTAAGAGGTTATACCTATTTATGTATTGGTGACAGTGGTAGAACCGAACAATTTAGGGGCAATTTCCCCTATGATGAACTGGATCAAAAACTTAAAAGTCGGACAAGTAGTCTACCTGCAAAGTCTACAGAGGGCAGTATAAGATTATCGTCAGTTCTCATTGAATGAAGAATGAAGCCAAAAAGGAGGCATTGTCTTCAAACATCCCGCACTGGCTAGCCTTCAGTTTAATGAAGTGGGCAACTTATTTCCTGGAGAGCCAATACATCATCTAATAAAAAAATTGTTCCTACTCCCCCAAGAACACAATTTAATGATCCAGACCAAATACTAGAATCTCAAGAGCGTGCAGATTAGCTATTTGCAACGGCTAGTCAACTCTCTGTGATATCGCTCAACATCTGAGTGAAAGAGACTTGTTACCTTCGCGTTTAGCAATTTCTTGGGACACTTGCTCATAGCAATTACTACTGCTGGAATTATCGGGAAATCCCCCGACAATCAAAAGCCGATCATAGCGGTTATTTCGTAGGTGTAGCCCGTCGTAGACATCGCATTTTTTGAGTAGATTAAAAATAGACTATCTCAAAGGCAATTTATGACTTCTTTTGAAACTTCAGTCGAAGATTTGGTACTAGTTGCTGGTGCCACTGGTGGAGTAGGGCAACTAGTGGTAGGCAAGCTGCTGGAGAAAGGCTTGAAAGTTCGTGTCTTGACACGCAATGCCGCAAAAGCTGAAAAGATGTTTAACCAAAGAGTGGAAATTACCGTTGGCGATATCCGCCAGCCAGCTACATTGCCAGCTGCAATGCCAGGTGTTACCCACATCATAAATTGTACTGGAACCACCGCCTTTCCCTCTGCGCGATGGGAGTTTGACCAATCCCCGAACTTGATTGAATGGGGAATTATTTTTCTTAATCCCAAATCTAGTGAAGCAAAAGCAAAGAATAGTCCGGCAAAAATTGATGCTCAAGGTGTCAGCAATCTAGTAGCAGCAGCACCCCAGAATTTGAAGCGATTCGTTTTTGTCTCTTCTTGTGGAATTCTCCGTAAAAATCAGTTTCCTTTTAGTATTCTTAATGGTTTTGGCGTGTTGGATGCCAAACAAAAAGGCGAAGAGTCCATTATTAATTCAGGATTGCCCTACACCATTATCCGCCCAGGACGCCTCATTGACGGGCCCTATACCTCATACGATCTCAACACCCTCCTGAAGGCAAAAACTGGGGGTAAATCCGGTGTAGTCATAGGCACTGGGGATACACTTTCGGGTGATGCCAGCCGGATTGATGTCGCAAACGCTTGTGTAGAATGCCTTTTTCAGCCAAGTAGCTCTAGAAAAATTTTTGAAATAGTCAACCAAGGACAAAGACTGCCTGTGATTGACTGGGAAACTCTTTTCTCTTTGCATTAATATTCAGGAGGCAGAAAGCGACGGGAAACTCCAGAGAGCAAGTGGCGTGGATGAGGTTGTTCCCCCCGTCGCTTGGGCCAAGCAGGGCATTGTGGCGGTACGATCTTCCCCATGCCCAAAAACTCCATCCCGCAAATGGCGTGGAGTTTTTCATTAGCAAAAGTCAAATGATTTACGGTAGAGGATGGAAAAAAGTCCCATATTGTAACCCAGGAAAAATGTAATTCAATTCAATGAAAATCACTGCTAAAATAACCACTCCTAATGTAGCAACTACAGGAAGCATTGTGAGATATTTCAACAAATAACGTGACTCCATGTTTTTCTCCTAAATCAACTAAGTTTACATTGACATTCAGTCATTTTCCTAAGGTTAATTAACAGTTAATAGTTAATCAAAACCATCAACTGTCAATAACCTTTAGCGAATTGAAATTGGAATTTCCTCATCCTTATTAACCAAGTCACCACTGAGAAATTCTTGAACTGCTGATGCTGGCCAAAGGAAAGCCAAGATCATACATTTAACGAACAGTGGTACATCGATAAATATTTCTTTTTCTTCTTGGGAACCAAGTTTTTGAATTGCCCGCAAATAGGAACGACCAGTCCAGCCAATCCAACCTGCAATATAGAGAAATATCACTATGGGAATCAGCACGTCAAGGGCAAGGCTGAAGCGGTCAAGAACTAAATGAGGTAAACCATCCTCGCCACAGAGTAACCGAGAATAAGCCTTTAATGGCTTTGTCGTATAATAACTATCAGCAGCATTTTGCACTCGTTCTACAAATGTAGACGATTCGGCACAAGGTACTAATATAGTGTTCTCCGCTAAAGCTGTGGGGGCAATATTAAGCCAGAGAAAAATTCCCAAAATTAAAGCAAATACTCGTTTCACAATTTTGTCCTTTGTTAGTAGGATGAACAATCCGTACTGATAATTATTGACCTTAGGAGTTTTGAATTCATGGCTTTTAATACCAATTCAATTAATGATTGCAACACATTCTTGGGTAAAGACGCAATGAATTGCGTCTCTACAAAGAGTCTATTTGTCGCATTCTTTTTTCAAATTGGTATAACTTTTAGAAAAACAGTTGTAAATATGTGCCCGATATTGAGTTAGGAAAAAAGGTTTTCAACAACGTTACAAGCACAGAAAAAAAAGCAATTGCAATATTCCCAACTATGGGAGCAATAATTGTCTGTTTGAGAAAATCTTGCATGACTAATTTGAGCATGGGGCATTGGTTATTTTCCCCTGCTCCCCTGTTTTTCTGCTTTTCTGCTCCCTCATCCCCTTTCACAAATAACTCACCTCTGGTTATACATAAATCAGTTCTGCTGACATTTCGACGTTTAACTCATGTCCATACGCTGACTTTGGCAATCGCTCTAAGTTGTCACCAATAGTCTCAGGGTGGGAACGAGGAAAATCCAAAATGCTATGAAAGAGCGTTCCCAAGTAATTTAAAATTCAAAACTCAACGGTACTGGTTCCCTTGTACTTAAATCTTCAGAGAAGTTATAAACTCGGCGATCGCTTTCGCTTGCCACTTTTATCCCCAAATTAGCCCAATCAATTGTGTCTGCCCAAGTGTTAATAACTCGTCCTTGGCTTTTGATTTCTGGCTGATCAAATGTGAGTTTTTCAAAGTTAAACGCAGCGATATCAACCCCTAAAGCGGCAGACCAAATTCCTGCTACTGGAAAAGCCGCTAGGAAGAAATGCAATTTGCGAGAGTTAGGAAAATTTGCCCGCCGCCATACCAACCGCCCAAGATAGAATTGAGCAGATTTAAAGTTGTAGGTTGGATGTTTTTGACCGAGTTTGTATCCGGCATTAATCGATTCTGAGTCGCTTTCGTTGGTACGAATCAAGGTCGATGTCACCAAAGAACCATGCATCGCACTCAGCATTGCACCACCTAATACCCCAATCACCCCTAACTGATGTAAGGGACTCATCAGAATATTGTGATCTGCTTGAAACTGCAACATGAAGTTAAAAGTACCAGAAATCCCTAAAGGCATTCCCGCAGAAAAACTGCCTTGCCCAATTGGGTAAATTAAGAATACAGAGACGGAAGCAGCAACGGGAGCAGTGAACGCCAGAGAAATCCAGGGACGCATTCCTAAGCGATAGCTCAATTCCCATTCCCGATCTTGGTAACAAATGATGCTAATCACAAAGTGCAGCACAATCATTTGATAAGGACCGCCGTTGTAAAGCCACTCATCTAAAGAAGCAGCTTCCCAAATGGGGTAAAAGTGCAAACCAATCGCAGCCGATGCCGGTACTACAGCGGCTGAGATGATATTATTGCCGTCGAATAAAGCACCGGAAATTGGTGAACCCATTCCGTCCATGTCTACTGGCGGAGCAGCAATAAAAGCAATGATGAAAACAATGGTGGTTGTTAAGGCACAAGGAATCAACAGTATGCCAAACCAGCCAATATACAGCCGATTTTCAGTACTGGTTACCCACGAACAAAACTTTTCCCATAAACTAATCTTTTCGCGTCTTTCTAAGATGTTTGTTGGTATTGTTTGAAGATTGTGATTTGCAGGCGTAACCCGCACCCCATGACAGTTAACATCGGTGGGAGCCGCTGCTCTAACTGCCTCGCCTACGCTAACAGTCGAAGTTGCAATTATGCTGTCTGACTTTGGCGTCATGTTACATAGATCCTTGCATAATTAAATAGGAATTCTCTATCGCCACAGTTTCTAAAACCGGAGACGACAGAATAATCTTTTGCACTCAAACCAAAGCCGCTGAGACAAAAACTACTTCAAGGTCGATGAAAAGGAACAATAAAAGAAAAACATGAAGAACCAATGAAGGAAGTTCGTATTTTCATAAAAGTTCACAATATTCATCACAAGGGTTAGAGAGGAAAGACCTATCCTTAGTCTCTTCAATCACCGCTCTATATATAGAGGTCTTAACAAATGAATATGATATAAACTACATTTGATTATCAAAATAAGTAAACAAATATAAATTTGGTTGAAGCTGTATAACTTTTGTGTCAAAGAACAGTCAATAATGGATTTTGAATTAGAGTTGCTCGATGCAAAGCTTTCTGTTCATCACAGATGCTAGTACCCCCAGGTAGAAATGGAGGTCTTAACAAATGAATATTATATAAATTACATTTGATTATCAAAATAAGTAAACAAATGTAAATTTGGTTGAACAGATTTTTTCTGAGGTAAAACTTTTCTACTTTGATTATTGCTAAGGGACTGCCAAAAAAAATTCGCCAATATTTTTTTGTTAGGCTGGGCATCTTGTCTATCCTATATAATGGTTTATTTCTTGGAGTTCCCTAATTATTTGTTTTCCCTCTGATGAAGTCCTAGCGTTTAGGTACAGTAGGGTGATCTAGAATGAGAATTTTACTAGTTGAAGATGACGAATGTATTGCCAAAACACTTGAAAATGTTCTTGGTAATCAACACTATGTAGTTGATATTGCTGCTGATGGTTTGCTTGGTTGGGAGCTAGTAGAAACTTTTAGCTATGACTTAATTTTGCTAGATATCATCCTGCCTAAATTGGACGGCATAAGACTTTGTCAGAGGTTACGTTCCCATAACTATCAAACACCTATACTGCTACTTACAGCCCAAAATTCTAGCACTCACAAAGTGATGGGATTAGATGCAGGAGCAGATGACTATGTTGTTAAACCTTTTGAAGTCTCAGAATTATTAGCTCGAATTCGCGTTTTATTGCGGCGACGAAATTCACCCATATTGTCAGTAATGAAATGGGAAAAACTGCGTATTGACCCTGGTAGCTGTGAAGTGACTTATGGTTGTCATGGTTTGAATTTAACGCCTAAAGAGTATCGTTTACTGGAGCTTTTTCTGCGTAATGAACATATTGTCTTCAGTCGCAGTGAAATTTTAGACCACCTGTGGTCTGTAGAAGAAGCACCCAAAGAAGATACAGTGACAGCTCACATCAAAGGTTTGCGGCAGAAACTAACCCAAGCTGGCGCACCAACTGATTTTATTGAAACAGTCTATGGTTTGGGTTATCGTCTGAAAGTATTTGCATCTGAAGAAAAACCTTCTGTAGCCTCAAAGACAAAACAAAGCCAAAGCAAAAGAAAGCCACAGATTAAAGAGGCATTGACAGTTATGTGGGAGAGGCTGAAAGTACACAGTAGCGATCGCTTAGAAATTCTCCAACAAGCCTCACTCGAATTACAAGCCAACAATCTCTCTGAAGAATTACGGAAAAAAGCGTACCATGCAGCACATAAGCTAGGGGGAGCGTTAGGCATTTTTGGCTTTGCGGAAGGTTCACGCTTGGCTAAACACATAGAACAGATATTGCTATCGCAAATTACTCTTGACCAAAGTGAGGCATTGCATCTTCGCCATTTAGTAGAACTTCTTTCTGGGGAACTACAGCAGCCGGCGTTTAGAGAATTAGATAAAGTCCTTTGCCATTATGTTCTAGACGATGTGGGCGAATAAATTTATTATTCATTGGGCATTGGGCATTGGGCATTGGTCATTAGTCATTAGTCATTGGTCATTGGTCATTAGTCATTAGTCATTAGTATTTACAACTGACAAAAGACAAAGGACAAACAACAGAGGACAGAGGACAGAGGACAAATGACAAAAGACAAAAAACAAAAGCCTATCGACTCCTTAGAAGCGCTGCTACATCGAATGATGAACCGCATTCGTCAATCCCTAGAGTTGCCAGCAATACTCTCAGGAACTGTTGCTGAAGTACGTATATTTTTGGGGACTGACCGTGTAAAAGTGTATCGTTTTGATGTAGATGCTAGCGGTGAGGTTGTAGCTGAGTCGGTTAACCGCGATCGCTTACCATCTCTACTAGGGCAACACTTTCCCGCTGAGGATATTCCATTTGTAGCTCGTGAGTTGTTTTTGAAAGCTCGTCAGCGCTCAATTGTCAATGTTGCAGCCCAGAAAATTGGACTGAGTCCCTTAGATTGTCCAGAAACGACCGAGGTACTTGATGAAAATGATATCCGGTTTCGACTCGTAGACCCATGTCACGTAGAATACCTTACCTCAATGGGAGTGCAGTCTTCTCTAGTGGTGCCAATTTTGCATCGTGACCAATTATGGGGATTGTTGGTATCTCATCACAGTTCGCCGCGAGAGGTGAGCGAACGGGAATTACAGGTAGTGCAGCTGGTTGCAGATCAATTATCAATTGCGATCGCGCAAAATACCCTCCTCGAACAAACCCGCGCCCAAGCTGACCAAGAAGCTACAATTAACCGCGTGGCCAAGCTACTGCATTCCATGACCGAAATGCAGTTACAACAGGCGCTAGAGTTGACTGTCTCTGCTTTACAGGCTGCTGGTGGCAGAATTTATATCGCTCCCCAAAACCCAGGTGAGGCTGCTCAAGTGTTTAGCTGTGGAGATTGGGGAATGGGGAGTGAGGAGTGGGGAGTGAGGGAGCAGGGGAGCAGGGGAGCAGAAGCAGAGGAGCAAAGAATAACAATGCCCCATGATGCCACTTGCTTTCCGACGCAAGGCGACAGGAACGCAGTGGCTTCCCCATGCCCCATGCCCCATGCCCCCATCCTCTTCGAGGAGCATCCTGGTTGGCAAGAATGGTTAAACATAGAGGCGACTGTTGAGAAGGGAAAACTAGTGTGGGCAATTGCTGATTTATATCAAGCCGCACTACAGTCAGACTTGGCAGAGGCGTTTTTTGATGCTGGGATTCGCAGCTTATTAGTTATTTGCTTGCAATATCGGCAGCAGATATTGGGTTACTTAAGTATTTTTCGCCATGAAATAGACACAGAAACTCTGTGGGCGCGACGAGTTAATCGTAATGATCCGCGAAATCAGCGTCCAGTTCAATCCTTTGAAGTATGGCGAGAGTTAAAGCAGAGTCAAGCCCAAGAATGGAAAACCGCAGAAATTGAACTAGCCCAAGCTTTGGGCAGTCACTTTGCGATGGCAATTCATCAATATGAACTCTATCAGCAAGTTCACGCGCTCAATGCTGACTTGCAGCAGGATATTGAAGAACGCAAGCAAGCTGAGAAAAAAATCTCTGCCTTGAATGCCAAATTAGAGCAGCGAGTACAGGAGCGAACGGTGGAGTTACAGCGTGCTAATGAAAGATTGTTGCGGGAAATGAGCAAACGCGAACGGGCACTACGCGCTCGCCAGCAAACACAAGCCTCTCTAGAACGCCTCAGCCGACAGAGCGAGTTAATTTTGAACTCCGCAGGTGAGGGAATTTACGGTTTAAATTCCCAAGGTAAAATCACCTTTGTCAATCCAGCAGCAGCCAGAATGCTTTTATCTGGGGTAAAAGAACTAAAAAATCAATTTATGCACGAGATTGTGAACCATTCTCAACCTGACGACACTCCCTATTGCTGGGAAAAAAATCCCATTTGCGCCACTCTGGAAACTGGGGCAGTACAACATATTTCTGATGACATATTTTATCGTTGTGATGGGTCAAAATTTCCAGTTGAGTATGTAAGTACACCAATTAGAGAACAAGGCGATATTGTCGGAGCAGTGGTTATATTTAAGGATATTACCGAGCGACAGATAGTCGAGCAAATGAAGGATGAGTTTGTCTCAGTGGTAAGTCACGAACTACGGACACCTCTCACCTCAATTCGCAGCGCTTTAGGTTTACTAGCACATGGTTCTTTAAACGATCAACCAGAAAAAAGTCAGCGGATGCTGGAAATTGCCTTTGATAACACTAACCGTTTGGTGCGTCTGATTAACGACATCCTTGATATTGAACGCATCAATTCCGGCAAAGCAACGATGTATAAACAGATATGCGATGCATCTAACTTGATGAGCCAAGCAGTGGATGAAATGCAGGCAATGGCTGAAAAAGCAGAGATTAAGCTAGAATTAATACCCCTTTCAGTGCAGTTATGGGCAGATTCAGACCGCATCATCCAGACACTCACCAACTTACTCAGTAACGCGATTAAATTTTCGTCTCCAGGTTTTACAGTTTCGTTGAGTGCGGAAGTAGAGACTAGGAAAGAAATAAATACAGATGTCACAAAAGGGATTAGTTCTTCCTCTAACCCTTGCCACTCCAACATATTATTCCAGGTAAAAGACCAAGGGCGAGGAATTCCTGA
Organism: Nostoc sp.; assembly: GCF_036917535.1. GTDB lineage: Bacteria > Cyanobacteriota > Cyanobacteriia > Cyanobacteriales > Nostocaceae > Nostoc. The sequence goes on along the minus strand of NZ_JBALDA010000104.1, from coordinate 14,030 downwards.
GGATAAATTAGAAACGATTTTTGACCGTTTTCAGCAAGTCGATGCCTCTAACTCGCGTCATCAAGGGGGAACTGGCTTAGGATTAGCAATCTGCCGCAGCATTATACAACAGCACGGAGGCCAGATTTGGGCAGAAAGTACTTTAGGAAAAGGTAGTACATTTTATTTCACATTACCTATTAGTAATTAACCTACTCATTACTCAGAAGTTTCCTAAATCAATCCATGCAGTGACTATGAAAAGTTTTTTACTAAAGCTCTTAGCTTTTTTTATCTTTGCCTTCACCTTAAAGCAGGCATTTTTGTAACTAGCAACTTAGGTTAGATAAACGATGAAAAACAGATGTATGTAAACAAATATAAAGTTTGTGTAGTAGAGTGACAAGTCTAAAATAGTGCATTAGAAAACTCTTGTGGGATGGGCGTCTCGCCCGTCCAGTGCGGGCAAGATGCCCACACTACAAGAAAATTTATTGCAACATTTTAGTCTTGCCACGCCAGTAGGGTGTATTAGGCGTCAGCCATAACGCACCATGATTGAAGGCCCGGTGCATTACGCGCCTCATGGGGGAAACTCCCAGACGCTCGTAACGCTCGTAAGCATTGCGTTAGCGACGTAGGAACGGCATGGTCTCCTCTTCTCTTAAAGGAAGAGGCTCGCATTTAAGGATAAGACCATACTGCTTCACCAAAATTTAAAATCCAAAATGGTATAACAAATGAACAAGCGCATCTTGATTATTGATGATGAAGAAGATATCCGAGAAACCACTCAGATATGTCTAGAGATAGCTAATGAATGGGAAGTGCTGACAGCTGGTTCTGGTAAAGAAGGTTTGTTCAAAGCGGCTTTAGAACATCCAGATGTGATTCTCTTAGATGTAATGATGCCGGATATGGATGGGTTGACGACGTTGGAGAATCTGCAAGCAAATCCCCAAACCCAGAATATTCCCGTGATTTTATTAACAGCAAAAGCACAAGCTGCCGAACAGCGTCAGTTTACTCAACTAAAAGTTGCGGCAGTAATTACTAAGCCTTACGATCCCTTTACTCTGTCTGAACAAGTTGCACAGGCGTTAAAAGTTAACAGTTAACTGTTAACATTCTTCATGAGTTTTTCATATTTTTTGCCTACCCTATTAAGACAATACAGTTCAGTTAGTGGGACTTAGGCACTTTCCGCTCGACAAAATTCTTCTTTTTAAACTGGGTTTTATACCCAAAATTAAAGTTTTCATTGATCAGCACTTTCTTCTTGCCCTGTCTGACGACATGCTGCACGATCTGCCTCCTGCCTTCTCTTAATAACTACACAAATGTAACCTTTCGTTAAGAAAGCATTTTTCTTCATGGGTTCTTCATTTTTATTTCTTATTCTCTCCAATGAAAGAGTTTTTCAGCTAATTATTTCTCTTGAGTTACCTTTGTTTCGCTAATCTAGCGTCACTGGTTAGTCAATCGCTGGCTTTTTTCTCTGCTGTTAAATCATTAAACTGAAAGTCACCTAAATTGGATAACTTATCAGAAAGACATTCTCTAGTTCTTATGTATCTGAACTTTTAGAGGATTTTATTTCTGAAATTATGCAATTCAAATGTGGAACAGCTTACCAATAGACAAAACTCAAAGTTGTAAATTGCTCAAGCAGTTAATTATTTTTGGTTAGCGACTACCAACTAATAACTAACTACTTATACAGAAACTTTGAGCAGGGTAAATTTCTCATTTCTTTCACAGAAAAGGGAGAATTTCTAATGACAATTACTCCGGAGCGAGAGCAAAAGGTAAGGGTTGTGGTTGATAATGAACCGGTGCCAACTTCATTTAAGAAGTGGTCGGAACCAGGACACTTTGACCGCACCCTTGCCAGAGGCCCCAAAACCACCACTTGGATTTGGAACCTCCACGCACTCGCCCACGATTTTGATACTCATACCAGCGATTTACAAGACGTATCGCGCAAAATCTTCGCCGCTCACTTCGGACACTTAGCTGTAGTGTTTATTTGGTTGAGCGGTATGTATTTTCATGGCGCTCGCTTTTCCAATTTTGAATCTTGGATGGCGAACCCAACTGGCATTAAACCCAGCGCCCAAGTTGTCTGGCCGATATTTGGTCAAGAAATTTTGAATGGAGATGTGGGCGGCGGCTTCCACGGCATTCAAATTACCTCTGGACTCTTCCAGATGTGGCGTGGACAGGGTTTTACTAATACGTACCAACTATATTGCACTGCCATTGGTGCCTTGGTGATGGCAGCACTGATGCTGTTTGCTGGCTGGTTCCACTACCATAAACGCGCTCCCAAGTTGGAATGGTTCCTGAATTGGGAGTCAATGATGAACCACCACCTGGCAGGGCTTTTAGGCTTGGGTTCTTTGGGTTGGACAGGACACCTGATTCATGTTGCCTCACCAACTAACAAGTTGTTAGATGCTGGGGTAGCTCTAGGAGACATTCCTTTACCCCACGAATTTATCTTGAATTCCAAGTTGATGGATCAACTGTATCCCAGTGCAAGTTGGGGTTTTGTTTCGGGTGTAGTGCCTTTCTTCACCTTGGAGTGGGATCGTTTTGTTGACTTCTTGACCTTTAAGGGTGGTCTGAACCCCGTGACGGGCGGCTTGTGGTTAACAGATATAGCACACCATCATTTAGCGATCGCAGTGCTATTCATCATTGCCGGCCATTTCTACCGCACGAATTGGGGCATCGGCCACGACTTCAAGGAACTGCTCGATGATGCCAGAACTCCGAAGATGCTGCCATTATTCAGCTTTATTGGGCCTGTCGGTCATAAAGGCCTCGATAAAATTTTCCAGACTTCCTGGCACGCTAATCTATCTATCCACCTAGTACAGTTTGGAACAGCCAGCCTCCTTGTGGCGCACCACATGTACGCGATGCCCCCTTATCCTTATCTGGCAACGGATTATGCGACCGTTACATCGCTATTCACCCACCACGTATGGATTGCAGGTTTCTGCATTGTTGGGGGCGCGGCTCACGCAGGCATCTTCATGGTACGGGACTACAATCCAGCCCACCATGTCAACAACGTGTTGGATCGGACGATCCGCCACCGCGATGCAATCATCTCTCACCTAGCTTGGGTATGTCAATTCCTGGGCTTCCATAGCTTTGCGATGTACTGTCACAACGACACCATGCGGGCTTTTGGTCGTCCCCAAGATATGTTCTCGGATACGGGAATTCAGTTACAGCCAGTGTTTGCTCAGTGGATACAACACATCCAGACGATGACCATCGGCAATCCAGCTCTCCAAGCTGCTGCACCTCTGGGTGATACATTCGGCGGCTTGCGAAATATAGCACTGAGCGGAGTGGGAACTGCTGCACCTAATTTGCACGAGCCTGTGAGCTATGCCTGGGGTGGCGGTATTGTCGCAGTGGCTGGCAAAGTGGCGATGATGCCCATTAGTTTGGGTACTGCGGATTTTATGATTCACCACATTCACGCCTTCACAATTCACGTCACTGTTTTAGTACTGCTGAAGGGTGTGTTGTTTGCCCGCAGTTCGCGTTTAATTCCAGATAAAGCGAATTTGGGCTTCCGCTTCCCCTGTGATGGGCCGGGACGAGGCGGTACTTGCCAGGTATCAGCTTGGGATCATGTTTTCCTGGGTCTGTTCTGGATGTATAACTCCTTGTCAATGGTGATTTTCCACTTCTTCTGGAAGATGCAGTCGGATGTCTGGGGGACGGTAGATGCAGATGGGGTAGTGACGCACATTACGGGCGGAAACTTTGCCCAATCATCGATTACTAATAACGGCTGGTTGCGTGATTTCCTCTGGGCGCAGGCAACGCAAGTAATCACATCTTACAATTCAGCACTTTCGGGCTACGGCTTAATGTTCTTAGGGGGACACTTCGTTTTTGGCTTTAGTCTGATGTTCCTGTTTAGTGGTCGTGGCTACTGGCAAGAATTAATCGAATCAATTGTTTGGGCGCACAACAAGTTGAAAATTGCCCCAGCTATTCAGCCTCGCGCTTTGAGCATCACTCATGGTCGAGCTGTAGGGGTAGCTCATTACCTTTTGGGAGGAATCGTCACGACTTGGGCATTCTTCCTGGCGCGAATGTCGGCATTGGGATGATACTCCTTTTGTTCGCCTAATCCAGGAGGCAGGGGAGCAGGGAGCAGGGAGCAGGGAGCAGGGGAGAAGAAATAGTATTAACATCTCCCTCATCTCCCTCATCCAGAAGACAACCTCATTTCCTGTCCCCTGGTTTCTTGAAAGGTTCAACCTCTGGATGTGTACTCCCAGACTCAGCCTGGGTAACGAGAAAATCTCAAAACTTTTAAAACTATGGCGACTAAATTTCCCAAATTTAGCCAAGACCTTGCACAAGATCCAACGACGCGACGCATTTGGTATTCGATCGCTACGGCTCACGATTTTGAAAGTCAAGATGGCATGACGGAGGAAAATCTTTATCAAAGGATTTTTTCTTCTCACTTCGGTCATCTGGCAATTATCTTTCTGTGGGCGTCGGGGATTTTGTTTCACGTTGCTTGGCAAGGTAATTTTGAACTATGGATTAAAGACCCCATACATATCCGTCCCATCGCCCACGCAATTTGGGATGCTCAATTTGGCCCAGGGGCAATTGAAGCTTACACCCAAGCGGGAGCGCGTAACCCGGTAGATATTTGCTACTCTGGTGTTTATCACTGGTGGTACACCATCGGGTTGCGGACGAATAATGAGCTGTATGTTGGGGCCATTTTCCTAGTTTTGCTGGCGGCTGTATTTTTGTTTGCAGGCGCGTTGCATTTAAAGCCCAAATTCCGTCCTGGCTTGGCTTGGTTCAAGAGTGCAGAACCTCGTCTCAACCATCACTTAGCGGGTTTATTTGGTGTCAGTTCCTTAGCTTGGGCTGGTCACTTAATACACGTTGCTATTCCTGAATCCCGTGGTATTCATGTAGGTTGGGATAATTTCTTGTCTACCCCACCGCACCCAGGTGGTTTGCAACCGTTCTTTACTGGGGACTGGGCGGCATACGCGCAAAATCCCGATACGCCAGCCCATGTATTTAATAGTTCCCAAGGCGCAGGAACAGCAATTCTCACCTTTTTGGGTGGTTTCCATCCCCAGACTTCCTCTTTGTGGCTGACAGATATGGCGCATCACCATTTGGCGATCGCTGTAATCTTCATTGTTGCAGGTCACATGTACCGGACTAACTGGGGTATTGGTCACAGCATCAAAGAGATGATGGACTCCAAGGACTTCTACGGTAATAAAGTTGAGGGGCCGTTCAACTTACCCCACCAAGGACTGTACGAAACCGTTAATAATTCTTTGCATTTCCAACTGTCTTTGGCATTAGCTTGTTTGGGTGTAGCGAGTTCCTTGACGGCGCAGCACATGTATTCCATGCCGCCTTACGCGTTTATCGCTAAGGACTTTACCACAATGGCGGCACTATACACACACCATCAGTACATTGCTGGTTTCTTGATGGTAGGGGCGTTTTCCCACGCTGCAATCTTCTGGATTAAGGACTATGACCCAGAACAGAATCGAGGAAATGTTCTAGAGCGGGTACTTAAGCACAAAGAAGCGATTATTTCTCATCTTAGCTGGGTATCGATGTTCTTGGGCTTCCATACTTTGGGTTTGTACGTCCACAATGATGTAGAAGTAGCCTTTGGGGCGGCTGACAAACAAATATTGATTGAGCCTGTATTTGCTCAGTTTATCCAGGCGGCTAACGGTAAGCTGCTATATGGGTTTAACACGTTACTGTCAAATCCACATAGTATTGCTTTCACGGCATGGCCTAATCATGGCAATGTCTGGTTGCCGGGTTGGTTGGATGCAATTAACAATGGCACCAACTCCTTATTCCTGACAATTGGCCCTGGTGATTTTTATGTACATCATGCGATCGCCCTCGGTTTGCATGTCACCACCCTGATCTTAGTCAAAGGTGCGCTGGATGCTCGCGGTACTAAGCTCATGCCGGATAAAAAAGACTTTGGCTATGCTTTCCCCTGCGATGGTCCTGGACGGGGTGGCACTTGTGATATTTCTGCGTGGGATGCTTCCTACCTCGCCATGTTTTGGATGCTTAACACCCTTGGTTGGGTCACCTTCTACTGGCACTGGAAACATCTTGCCATCTGGCAAGGCAATGTCGCCCAATTTAACGAGTCTTCTACCTATCTTATGGGCTGGTTCCGAGACTACCTTTGGGCGAACTCCGCACAGTTGATTAATGGCTATAACCCTTATGGCACAAATAACTTAGCCGTTTGGGCTTGGATGTTCCTCTTTGGACACCTAGCTTGGGCTGTTAGCTTCATGTTCTTGATTACCTGGCGGGGTTACTGGCAAGAATTAATCGAAACCTTAGCCTGGGCGCACGAACAGACTCCACTATCTTTTGGCTACTGGAGAGATAAGCCCGTTGCTTTGTCAATTGTTCAAGCTCGTTTAGTCGGCTTAACTCACTTTACTGTTGGTTATATCGCAACCTATGGAGCTTTCTTAATTGCCTCAACAGCAGGGAAGTTTGGTTAAGCTTTAAAGCTGTTTAACTACACTTTAAATTACGCAACTAATTCTAGTTATTTGCAAAAAAATGCGTAATTAATATGCAAGTTTTCAGCTAAAAATATTCAGTTTTCGACCTCCTCTCTTACCTATTTTGGTAGGAGAGTTTTTTAGTTTCTAATATGTTAAGTTTCAATAATATATTTCTAATTTTACATACAAATGATAGTATTTAAGTAAGATAATTAGGAGAAATAATAATGTCTAATTCAGTTGACACGGCAGAGACAATTAAACAGTACAATGAGGAAGACATAATTAAACCCTACAAAGGAGACCCTCAGCTTGGTAATCTATCCACTCCTATCAATGATTCTCCCTTAGCTAAGGCTTTCATTAATAATTTGCCCGCCTACCGTAAAGGGTTAACACCTTTCATGCGGGGGTTAGAAATTGGCATGGCTCATGGTTATTTATTAGTTGGGCCAGAGGTTGTGGTTGGCCCTCTACGAGAATCTGCACATGGAACCAATCTCAGTGGATTAATTACCTCCATATATATAGCTCTATCAGCCTGTTTGGGTATTTCCATTTTTGCAATTACTACTTTCCAAGGAAATCCTAAAGGAGCTTATAATTCACATTCTGAAGACTCACTTCGACCACTAAGAAATCGTGAAGAATGGAGTCAATTAAATGGTGGAATTTTTGTAGGTGCAATGGGTGGCGCCATATTTGCCTACTTTCTACTAGAAAATTTTGATTCTTTAGATGCCATCTTGCGAGGTGCGGTTAACGCTAGTTAATCAAGCTTATCTTTGGAGTTTTGGAGACGCCCAGAGGGTGGCTTATACCAATTCAAAATTCAAATTCAAAATTCAAAATGACGCTCGCGGACTCGCTCTAAGCGAAGCCATACTGAAGGCTTTACGCTGCGCTAACAAAATTCAAAAAGCAATATTTTACATTACAAGGGTTTATGAATTTTGATCTGTTGCTGAATTTTGGAGAATCGGTATTACATAAAATTTTCAACTTTGAATTCATGAGGAGAATACATTATGGTAGATATAACACAACTAACAGGTGATTATGCAGCTTCATGGCTACCCTGGATAATGATTCCCTTAGTATTCTATATCTTGCCTTTTCCAGTGTTTGCTTTAGTATTTATCTGGATTCAAAAAGAAAGTTCTCAAGACGAAGTTTAAGCCTTCTAATGAATTCATAACACACCTATTTTGAAAGAATAGGATGACGTTTCTTTAACGCGCATTAACGCATACTTTGCTTCAGCAAAATTCAACCGCAGAATCATAAGTTATAACTGGGTTACAAACGCTTATCACAAGTTCCAAAGTTGGTAAATAAATCAGCAGTTTTGTTGACTGCTGGTTATTTTTTATAAAAAATATTATTTTCCTATTTATGTAAGTTAATTTTTTGTCTGATTTGTCAATAAGTAAGTCTTACTTCAGTTAGTCAATTATGTTACTAATACACTAAGTAATTGCCGCAGCAATTGTCTCATCTACAGTGTGGATTCATTGAAAGCGACAGGAAACTCCAGAGAGCAAGTGGCGTGGATGAGGTTGTTCCCCCCGTCGCTTGGACCAAACAGGGCATTGTGGCGGTACGATCTTCCCCATGCCCAAAAACTTAACCTCCTTCTATTCTCAGTACTTCTGTAGTTTGTTGCCTCTAAAGACGGCAAACACCACTCAGATGTTACGGTTCACCCTAATTACTGAAAGTATTAATTCTCATACATTAGACAGAGTGAAGACAAATTAATCCATGAACCAACTAAAAACAAAATTTAGTTAGTTTAACCGTCCCAAGTAAGGTTCGGGAAACCACCCTTCATGGACTGGCTACCACTAAGCTTCAGTATATATATCAGCATAGTCTGGAGTTTTAACCCCAGGAAAGCCAAATCAAAGGTATTCATGCTGAACTGGCTGATTTCTTGACCCTGTTGGTTCAAAATTTAGTGCTTTATATTCTCATTCATTCATTTGTAGTTATACGGAGCCAGCACCTAAAATGGCAAAAGTAGTTGGAATTGACTTAGGAACAACGAACTCCTGCGTAGCAGTGATGGAAGGTGGTAAACCCACAGTAATTGCTAATGCTGAAGGTTTTCGGACAACGCCATCAGTAGTCGCATTTGCGAAAAATGGCGATCGCTTGGTTGGTCAAATCGCCAAACGTCAAGCGGTGATGAACCCCGAAAACACGTTTTACTCTGTCAAGCGCTTTATTGGACGCCGCTTTGACGAAGTTACAAAGGAGACTACTGAAGTTTCTTACAAAGTCCTGAGTAGCGGCGGCAATGTCAAGCTAGACTCTCCAGGCGCTGGTAAGCAATTTGCTCCAGAAGAAATTTCTGCACAAGTTCTCCGCAAACTGGTTGAAGATGCCAGCAAATACCTGGGTGAAACTGTAACCCAAGCTGTAATCACCGTTCCTGCATACTTCAACGACTCGCAACGGCAAGCGACAAAAGACGCTGGTAAAATTGCTGGGATTGAAGTTCTACGGATTATCAACGAGCCTACAGCTGCTTCTCTGGCTTATGGATTTGACAAGAAGAGTAACGAAACTATCCTCGTATTTGACCTTGGTGGTGGTACCTTTGACGTATCCGTACTGGAAGTAGGAGACGGAGTTTTTGAAGTACTAGCCACATCTGGTGATACCCACCTTGGTGGTGACGACTTCGACAAAAAAATAGTTGACTTCTTAGCAGAGAAGTTCAAGAAAGCTGAAGGTATTGACCTACGGAAAGACAAGCAAGCTTTACAACGTCTAACTGAAGCCGCAGAAAAAGCCAAAATTGAGCTTTCTAGTGTCAGCCAAGCAGAAATCAACCTACCATTTATCACTGCAACCCAGGATGGGCCCAAGCACCTGGATACAACCCTAACTCGCGCTCAGTTTGAAGAACTTTGTTCTGATTTAATCGACCGTTGCCGTATTCCTGTGGAAAACGCCCTTCGGGATGCCAAGTTAAACAAAAACGATATTGATGAAGTGGTGTTAGTTGGTGGTTCTACACGGATTCCCGCAGTCCAACAGATTGTGAAGCAGGTATTGGGTAAAGACCCCAACCAAAGCGTTAACCCCGATGAAGTCGTCGCGATTGGTGCAGCCATTCAAGCTGGGGTACTGGCTGGTGATGTAACTGGTATCTTGCTGTTAGACGTGACACCTCTATCTTTGGGTGTGGAAACATTGGGCGGCGTGATGACTAAAATTATCCCCCGCAACACCACAATTCCTACCAAAAAATCGGAAGTCTTCTCCACTGCTGTGGATGGACAAACTAATGTAGAAATTCACGTCCTCCAAGGTGAACGCGAATTCTCTAACGATAACAAGAGCTTGGGAACCTTCCGCCTCGATGGTATTCCTCCTGCACCACGTGGCGTCCCTCAAATTGAAGTGGTATTTGACATTGACGCTAATGGTATCCTTAACGTCACCGCTAAGGACAAAGGTACTGGTAAAGAACAGTCCATCAGCATAACTGGCGCTTCTACCCTGGATAAAAATGATGTTGACCGGATGGTTAGAGAAGCTGAACAGAACGCTTCATCTGACAAAGAGCGGCGTGAAAAGATTGAACGCAAGAACCAAGCCGATTCTTTGGCATACCAAGCTGAAAAGCAGTTACAAGAGTTAGGCGATAAAGTTCCTGATGCTGACAAGACTAAAGTCGAAGGTTTAGTAAAAGAACTGCGGGAAGCAGTTGCTAAAGAAGACGATGAGCAAATCAAGAAGCTCACCCCAGAATTGCAACAAGCGTTATTCGCTGTTGGTAGCAACATCTATCAACAAGCTGGTGCAAGTGCTGGTGCTGGTGCCGGTGCTACATCTGGTGGTGAACCTCAAGATAGTAGCAGTTCTTCTAGTTCTAGTAACGGCGACGATGTGATTGACGCTGATTTTACAGAGAGCAAATAATTCCTCTACTTCTTTTGGGAAGATTGTTTTGTTCGACCTCATATTACCCACTCAGGCAAATGCCTGAGTGGGGATTTTTTTTAAGGAGTTAGGGGTTAAGAATTAGGAGTTATACCGTTTCACTTTAAAGTTGATACATTTAGGCAAACAGGGGAGGCAGGGAAAGAGATTTGTATCAGGAATTTGGTGAAATGGTATTATATCAAGTCAGGTTAATCTCTTATGCCATATCCACAAGCACCTTGGACACTTCAAGGTTATGCTATCCAAACTCTACATTTGGTAAATATTGACCAAGTGCGCTCTTTGATTCCCTTAGAGTTAGAAATTATTTCTGTATGGCCTGGTAAAACCCTCGCTAGCGTGTATCTCTCTAATTACGGGTCAGGCTCAGTACTGGAGTATAGTGAGTTAATTGTTGTCCCAGCTTTGATTAATTATCAGAGGAAAATCGGCGCTTGGATTTCTCACATTTATGTAGATAATGTTGATTCGGTGGCTGGTGGTCGAGAAATTTGGGGACTACCAAAGGAACTAGCTAAGTTTACCTGGGAACAAGGAAAGTATGTTACTGTGCATCAGGAAAACCAGAAATTGTGTAGTCTTAAGTATAATCAACAAAGCTTGACATGGAGACAGCGATTAAGTGCTTCTAGTTTCAGCGCTAAGGGTGCTGATTTGCTGATATTCCCTGCTGAATTTAAGTCTGTGTTGGGTTTGATTGGTTCTAAGTTAGAAATCCCCACCGAAAGTCCTTTTTTTGGAATAAGTTTAGGTCAACCTTGGTTAACTGTGCGTTGTGAGCAGATGAGTTTGCAGGTTGATGCGCCAAAAGTGGTAGGTTAGATGAGTATCTAGTACTTTGTTGGGTAACACTAAAGTTCAACCCAACCTACACATCTGTTGCATTCGTTTCCGAAATTGGTATAAAATGATAACACTCTAGAAACACAAAACTAAAGACTTATTAATTAAACCAGGATATAGCGGTTCTCGGTTGAGTGAGGTACAAGAACAATGGATAGTTGCAAACTAGCGATCGCACTCCCGAAATAGTTAATATTCGATTGATTGTCGAGGATTGGGCTGTTTGCTGGCTGAAGATAATTTTGAGGGCTGCTTGCCATTTAAAAGCAAAGAGAAAATCCTTTTACGTTCAGAACAAGAAGCGGGGAGTTTTGATCTATTTCTGATATGTGCTGATAATTTGCTCTACAGCACTCCGATATTCTTCTGTAAACTTCTCTCTTGTATGATTAGCTCTTTGCATACTCCCAGCCTTTTCGTGACATTTGCTTCAGTGTTTGAGCAGGCTGGTTAGCGACCCATTGCACTGAAGCCTTAATATCTTCAATAGAGCAGATGATTCTCTATATTCTGTTAGATTCTATTGCAACTTGCAAGCGAGGTATTGATATTTCAATCAGATTATTCTGAAAATATACTAACTTCCCAACATCTGCAAGTTATGTAAAGTGGCATAAAGCCCTCCTTGTTGCAATAGTTGTTCATGACTTCCCTGTTCGATTAATTCGCCGCGCTTGAGAACAAAAATCCGGTCTACATTCCGAATCGTAGACAAGCGGTGAGCAATAATAATGGCGGTACGTCTAAGCAAAAGCTGGTTTAATGCCTCTTGAACTAAAGCTTCTGTGCCAACATCCAAACTAGCGGTAGCCTCATCTAGTACTAAAATTTGCGGATTGCGAATGGCAGCGCGTGCAAAGGCTAAAAGTTGCTTTTGACCACTAGAAATATTTGTACCCCGTTCTCGAAGTTGAGTATCATAACCTTGGGGTAGTTCTTCTATAAACTGGGCAATGTTGGTTTGTTCTGCTGCTTGTTGAATCTGTTCAGTAGTATAGCCATCTCCTAAAGAAATGTTGCTTTTTACATCGCCAGCAAACAAAAAGCCTTCTTGTAAAATTACTGCCATGTAACGCCGCAGTTCTGCTTGTGGTACTTCCCGAATGTCTACGCCATCTATGAGAATGCGTCCTTTGGTGGGTTCGTAGAGGCGGCATAAAAGACGGATAATCGAAGTTTTACCTGCACCAGTGGGACCAACTAATGCAATTTTTTCACCAGGATGAATGGTGAAATCTAAGTCTTTAATTACGTAATCATCATTTTTGTAAGCAAACCAGACGCGATCAAAACGAATCTCTCCCAGTTCTGGGGGAGAAGTGAGGTCTGGGGATTCTAGATTTGCCACGATTTCGTCGATGTAGCCAAATTTCGCATCAAAGATTGAGAAGCGGACATTGGCGCGATCGCGAATTTCTATCGGTTCATCTAATATATCGCTTACACGTTCAATGGCAGTGAAACCAGCTTGAATTACCGTAAATTTTTCCGCAAAAGCCCTTAAAGGGTCAAATAATCGCTGGGCATACAATACAAATGTAGATAAAGTCCCGAAAGTCAAGTTTTTTCCCAACAGCAACCAACCACCCACGCATAAAACACCTGCGATCGCGATTAGTCCAATCCATTCTAAGGTTGCTGAAACAAATGAATCATAAAAGATGGTTTTATCCATTTGCTGAATGTAGTTGTTGTTCGTAGCACGAAACAATTCCGCATTAAATTTTTCTCTACGGAACAACTGCACGACGTTAATACCAAGCACATTTTCTTGTAGCTGTGAATTCAGAATCGAAAGTTCTTCTCGCCCTTTGTAATTGGCTTTGCGGTACTGTTTTTGAATGTAAACAATTACCCAGCTAGTTGGTAACAGCATCAATAACAGCAAGCAAGAAAGTTCCCACTGGATGGAAAACATTAAACCCAGAGTCACTAGCATTAAAAACAAATCAGAGATAATGCCAATTGCCCCAGTAGAAAAGACATCGCCTAACACTTCCACATCGCTGGTGATTCTGGTAATTAATTTACCTACGGGTGTGCGGTCAAAAAAGCGCACTGCTAGAGATGTTACATGTTGAAATAAGTCATGGCGAATTGCTGCGGTGATTTGTTGCCCTAGCTTTTGGACTATATAACCTTGCAAACCTGTCAATATCAATTGGATGGCGATCGCAATTATCAGTAATCCCTCTAGGACATGTAGCCCTTGCGAGAAGGGACGATTCCTAAAAAATTCGTAAGTGCTTGGTTCGTTACGAATTAGGGAGATTACTTGGCCAATCAAGAAAGGTTGTAAGGCATTAGCTAGTGCGATCGGTACAAGTAGGCACATTGACAGCGCCAGTAGCCGCCCGTTACGACGGGCATAAGGCACCAAACGCAAAAATAACCGCCAGTCATTTTCACGCCGACGATCTGGTGTATAAGATTTTTTCAGAGATTGGTAGATGCTCATAGTAAGAGCATTATATTAATGTTTGGAAAAAAACACGCTTGTTTAAAGTAGCGTTTATCTTCCTACTCTGATACCATGCCTGAGATAGAAACTGCAAGACTACTACTAGTGCGATTCGTTGATTAGTGAATCACGGTAATCAGTCCGTACATAACTAATCCAGCCCGTCAGCAGATTACTGACACTAAAGGCTGAACTCTCGG
>NZ_JBALDA010000103.1:0-78212 GCF_036917535.1 Nostoc sp. | reverse complement strand
CAGCAACTCCAGAGCAAACTCCAGCAACTCCAGAGCAAACTCCAGCAACTCCAGAGCAAACTCCAGCAACTCCAGAGCAAACTCCAGCAACTCCAAACCAAATTCCGGCAACTCCAAACCAAGCTCCGACAACTCCAAACCAAACTCCGACAACTCAAGACCAAACTCCGACAACTCAAGACCAAACTCCGACAACTCAAGACCAAGCTCCGACAACTCAAGACCAAGCTCCGACAACTCAAGACCAAGCTCCGACAACTCAAGACCAAGCTCCGACAACTCCAAACCAAACTCCGGCTAAACCGGACGAAACCCCCGTCAAACCAAACCAACGTTCAAGTCCTAATTCAAATCCACGTACAAGACAAAGACAAAATACACAAGCCCCAACTAAAACACCAAACTCAGGCTCAACTCCAGAATCCCAACCAGCACCTTCATCTCCTGTAATTCGAGGACGAGGGTAGAACTTTTTGATTTACAATATTTAGTAATTTAGAGATAGAGAATTCAGAATTCAGACTTAAAGCTAGTTCCCAGCTAGTTGATACCTGAGTTCTGAGTTCTTACTGGTGACTAAAATTAATTATAATATTAATAATTAATGCAACAGAAAATGATACGTAGTATATATTTTTATAATACTTTCAAATTTAGTTTGACAACAATAGCAGTATTGATCTCGCTTCAATCATACGCCACTGCTCAGGTCACTAATAATCAACCAAACTATTCTCAAGTTTCTCCTCAAGTTGAATCAAATTCTCTACCATTACAGTCAAATATTCCTAACTACTCTGAGCGAAAGCGCCGATTATTACTTAAATTCCAACGTCCCATAAAGCCAATAATTCCCAATACTTCTGAGCAAGAAATCCATTTGCTACTTAAACTTAATGAACGAAAACTTTACGTTTATCGGGGTGATAGTTTACAAGCCAGCTACCCAGTAGCTATTGGTAAACCTGGATGGGAAACACCTACAGGCAAATTTAAAATTATTCACATGGTGCAAAACCCAGCTTGGGAAAACCCTTTTGTTGGTAATAGAGAAATTGTTCCTCCAAGCTCAAATAATCCTTTAGGAGAACGTTGGATTGGATTTTGGACGGATGGAAAGGACGAAATTGGATTTCATGGTACTCCGAATGTAAAATCTGTCGGGCAAGCAGTTTCTCATGGTTGCGTTCGGATGTATAACAAGGATGTGCGTAAACTCTATGAATTTGTGAAAATCGGAACACCTGTACTAGTGAGTAAATGATAAACTCATACCAATTCAAAATTCAAAATGACGCTCTCTACGAGACGCTAAAAGCGTAGCTTGCAACTCTTACAGAGTACGCGGACTCGCTCTAAGCGTTTGCGTAGCGTCTCTAAGAGTTGCCATGCCGTTGGCGTTCGCTGTCTTCGTCTCCCAAAGAGAAGAGAAGGCTTTACGCTGCGCTAACAAAATTCACGCATTAAGAAAGCCAGACAGAATAAAGGTATGTCCGTATGTATCTGTCGCATTCTTTTTTCAAATTGGTATCATCTGCTAATTTTAAACAAGCATTTTTATCTGTAACGCGGCTTTTTCTCTATTTTCTTGTTTTTGCTCTCATCTAGAAGGCAGGAAGAAAACTGCTGTCTGTCTTCTGAAACTACTTCTTATTTCCTGATCCCAGAGACTTGTATAGCTCAGGTTAAGCGCATCTCTGTTGAAGTTGACCGCTCCTCACTACCAAATATAAGGTGGGCATTGCCCACCTTACTGCTGTTAATTACTTTTTGTGAGACTTATAGTGGACGATAGACGCGATAGTTGATTTCGGGGAAGATATTATCCATTAATTCGACTTTTTCTAGCCAACCACTGTCAATTTTGCCAACTTTAACGTCTTCATAGAGCTTATTAAACCGCATCAGGTGCGATCGCGTCCGTCTAACTGCATAAGGTACCATTGTTCCCGTCCGCATAATAAATGCCCAGTCGGAAGATTGTGCTAATAACAATTCTCGCGCTGCTTGGTTCAAGGCTTTCCACGCCAACTCATCTTCTGGTTCTAAGTGTGAGATTTCAATCATCCGTTCAGCAGCTTTGTGCAAATGCGGATAAACCCACGCGTTCGTCTCATTCAACCAATACTCGTGGAAACCCTTGAAACCCCAACTCGACTGCGAGGGACAACAAACTTGCTGCGTCGGCTGCTCCCGCAAATATTCTGCTAAATGGGTCATTCGATATGTTCCTTGGTCATACCATGACTTGCGGAATAGGTAATCGATGAACCAAGGGCCTTCATACCACCAATGTCCAAATAACTCTGCATCATAAGGCGAAACGATAATTGGCGGTCGTTGCATTATACCATAGAGATGCTCAGATTGCCGCTCTCGGTTATACATAAAGTTAGCAGCATGTTCTGCGGCCTTCTCCCTAGCCCAATAAGGATCGTAAAGTGCCTTATCTGACAGTCCTAAACCACGCCCCGTAATTTTGTGATATTTAATGCCCGTATTTTTCCGTTGACCATTGGGCATAATGTAGGGCTTGATGTACTCATATTCTGCCTCCCAGCCCAAATCTTTGTAAAATTCCCGATATTCCGCCGCCCCAGGATAGCCCACCTCAGAAGACCATACCTGTTGGGAAGATTCATGATCTCGACCAAAGACCGCAACACCAGTTTCTGTATAAATTGGGGCATAAGTGCCAAAGCGGGGACGGGGACGGGCATAAAGGATGCCATGCCCATCAGTGAGGAAGTAGCGTAACCCAGCATCAGCTAGCATCCGCTCTAAACCTTCATAGTAGGCACATTCCGGCAACCAAATGCCTCTGGGTGCTTGTCCAAAGGTTTGTTCGTAATGTTCGCAGGCTACCTGAATTTGCGCCCACACCGCTTGGGGATACATTTTCATCAACGGCAAATAGCCGTGAGTAGCGCCGCAAGTGATGATTTCCAAGTTGTTACTGTCTTGGAACTTCTTAAAAGCTGTCACCAAGTCACCATCATAGCGCTCCCATAGTTGACGCGCTTCGCTAAACTCAGTAGCATAATGTTCAGCTAAATAACGAATATGCCCGTTGTTGACATTATGTTCTACTTCTAGTGCTACAAGTTCTTCTAGTTGAGCTAAGTGTAATTCATAGCGTTCTTGAAGCAGAGGATCGCGAAGCATCGACACTAGAGGGGGTGTCATACTCATCGTGATTTTAAAGTCGACACCGTCTCGCTTTAAGCCTTCAAATACTTTCAATAAGGGGATGTAGGTTTCTGTGATGGCTTCAAAAAGCCATTCTTCCTCCAGCACGTAGTCACTTTCTGGGTGACGAACGAAGGGCAGATGTGCGTGGAGTACAAGCGCGACGTAGCCGATAGCCATAGTGATTTTGGGGTGATACTTGTAAGTTGAAGGTCGAGAGGTTTGGCTGAAATTAACAATATTTTAAGACTTTATGGGGATTGTAAAGTAGATTTGTAGCAGTTTTAAATTAATTTAAAAGCGTTGTACCAATCTTTCAGCCCCTTATCATTCCTTTTCTAGTTGTTGGTTGGCTTATTGGAGTAGAAAAATCGGGTTTCTAAGTTACAGTATTTTTGTTATCTTTATGCTTTGGCAGTTTAATAATTATTTTTGAGCCACCTTCGCGTGGCTTCAGTTTCATTCCTTCCTTAGGGGACGCTGTTCGCGTTTGACAGGCTCAAGAACCATCAAAGCTTCGGCGTGACATATCGACAAGCTCAGTACGGACACTCTTAGTCAAAGGGTTTAAATTCATGTCTGAAATTCTCTTTTCTAGGAGACGATGCGCGTAGCTTGCTTCCCTGTAAAGGTACAATTTTGAATTTTGAATTATTAATTTTGCTTTCTCTGGTGAAGTTGAGTTTGATGAGCGATGCCTACGGCGGGCTACGCCTACGCCAGAATTATACAAAAGAACGCGAACGCTGAACTCGAACGCCGAAACCTGGTAACAATGGTGATGTGATTTCGTCATCAGCCAGCAAGGTTGCGATCAGTATTTAATTGGGCAGCTTCGTAATTCTAAGTCTGAGGTTGTCCAACGGACTTGATCAGATATTGTTTGGTTCATAGCACTATTTTTCCATGACTAGTTTAGAGATAAAATTCTATTTTTTAGAGTATTTGGTTAGGGTCAATACCTGCGTTTCGCAAGCGTTCTGCTAATATTGCAGTCCGTTGACGTTCTTGTTCTAATTGTTGGTTTGCTTGCTCTAACTGTTGGTTTGCTTGCTCTAACTGTTGGTTTGCTTGCTCTAACTGTTGGTTTGATTCTTCCTCTGGCAACATTACCAACTCTCTATCTGATGTAAAGAAGCGTAATTTGCCCAAATATACTGCTAAATACAGCCCTAACTGCTGACTCCACAACCAACCCAACTCAGTGGGTACAAGTTCTTGATATTGCCCGTCAACTAAGTGAAATCCCTGAAATTCTAGGTTATTTGGGTCAAACCAAAAGTAATCTGGAGTACGAAATGTATTCTGGTAAATTTGCTTTTTCAAACCTTTATCAACTGAGGCAGTGGAATTAGATAATAGTTCAATAATCACATTGGGGTATTTGCCGTCTTCTTGCCACACAACCCAGCTTTTACGGTCTTTTTTCTCTGTATCTAAAACCACAAAGAAATCAGGGCCTCGAAATTCTTCTGACTTTTTCTGGTTGGGACTGAAATAGATTGTCAGGTTGCCGGTAGTATAAAAATCTTTATGATCGCGCCACCACCATTTAATCAGGCGAATGAGTAAATCAATTTGTTCGCGGTGTAAATCAGATTCCAAGGGGGGTTCATCACTATAGATATCATCACCTGGTGGGAAAATTATACTCTCAGTGACAGCTTGTAAACTAGGGGTGTTGGCAATGGGCTGAGACATACAAGATACTTTTTCTGTTTGTATCTATGCTATCGTGACCAACCTTTGGATTATGAATGCGTAGGCGCAGGTGATCGTAAACATCGCACTTTTTATCGTACATTCAAGGGTTTAAGACCCCTCTGTTACAAAGTTCTGAGCCGAGGAAACCTCGGCTCAGACTTTGCGCTACGTCTTGTCGTAGCATATTTTGAGTCGGGGTTTAAATCCCCGAATCAAAATGTCTTTAATTTTGAATTTTGAATTGTTAATCCTCATCCCGATATAACTCTTGCAAGTCCTGTAACTGAGTCTTCCGAGAAATCCGGCGATATTTTTTACTTTCTAACTTGGGTTCGTATTGACTCTGCCCTTTGCCTTTGCTTTTGCTTTTTAACTTCAAGGTAGATTCTGGATCGGCTTGTTGGTGTAGCTGTATTTGATGAGCGATCGCCGTGTCCAAAAATTCTAAATAATGTTCGTATCGTTCCCAGTCTCCCCGTACCGCACACTCAGGTTCGTCTCGATGCAGACAATTACTAAACCGACAACTAGCAACTGCTAACCGCTTTCTTGCTTCTGGGAAATAATAAATTAATTCTTCTGGGATACAATCCATATCTGGCTGATTAAAGCCGGGAGTGTCTGCCAGTAAACCACCGCTAGGTAACTCAAATAATTCTATATGGCGAGTGGTATGACGACCACGAGCTAATTTACCAGAAACTTCTCCGACTCGGAGCACAAGAGAGTCAATTAGCGTATTAATCAGGCTGGATTTACCGACACCAGAAGGCCCAACGATTACGGTAATTTTATTGCTTAAATATTTAGCTGCTTGGTCGGTATTTATACCATCTTTGATGCTGATAAATATTGGTTGATAGCCCCAACTGAGCAGGCGATCGCTAACTTGTTGTTGTTCCGGTAGTGAAATTAAATCACTTTTATTCAAACATAAAAGCACATCTAAGCCAGTAGACTCGGCTTTAATTAGAAAGCGACTCAACTGATAAGGTTCCAAAGGTGGATCGGCTACGGCAAATACTAATAAAATTTGGTTGACATTGGCGATCGCCGGACGATCTAACTCACTTTGGCGGGGTAAAACCTCAGCGATCGCACCCCGTCTCCCAGCCCAATCTGGCTCTTCTACCACAACGCGATCGCCTACCATCACCTGTTGTCCAATTTTTTTCAGGCGTGTTCGGCGAGTACAAAGCAGGAGAGGAGAGGTGGGGGCAGGGGAGCAGAGGGGCAGAGGGGCATTTAAATTCAGTTTCTCCTCTGTTTCCCTGCTTTTCTGCTTTCCATACTGTTCATCCAGCTGTACTCGGTAAAAATTAGCCTGTACAGCTACCACCGTACCCAATAATTGTCCAGTTGCGGCAAAAATTTCCCCTGTCATTGGCTAACAACTGGACGGCGCACTAATAGAGAAAAATAACTAGTGCAGTCTGTAATTTGTTCTACTTGATAACCTGCCATTGCCAAACTATCAGGAACCTGCTCAATTGGCTCACCTGGGTCTAACCAGACTTCTAGCAAACCTCCCAATGGCATTTTCTCCAAACGTAATTTTGTCCGCACGAAATTAATCGGGCAAGGGGTGCCTCGTAAATCAAGTTGAGCATCGGGAGTTAAAACAGAAGAGGGCTTCATCACTTAAATAAATTTCCCAAGAATCCTTCTAAACCGCCTTTACCAGTGCGATCCCCCTTAATTTTAGCCAGCTTCTCCAACAGTTCCCTCTCCTCTGGGGTGACTTTATTGGGAATATCAATTAATACGTTTAGCATGTGATCGCCACGACTTACAGGATTACCCAAGCGAGGTACACCGCGGTTTTCCAATTTCATTACTGTATTCGGCTGAGTTCCAGCTGGAATGATTAGTTCTACTGGCCCATCTACCGTATCTACCTCTAACCGACAACCTAAAATCGCTTGCAGGTAGCTAATTTTGATTTCCGAAAGAATATTAATACCATCCCGTTGGAATTCCTCGTCTTCATTCACGAACAAGTAAACGTACAAATCCCCAGAAGGGCCATTACGTTGACCAGCATCGCCTTCACTAGAAATCCGCAAGCGAGTGCCATTATCCACCCCCGCTGGAATGGTAATTTTGAGTTTCTTGGTGACTTGATTTGCGCCCTTACCATCACAGGCATCACATTTATCTTCAATTACCATCCCTGTGCCATTACAGGTGGGACAAGTCGAGACTTGGGTGAAACTGCCAAAGGGCGTTCTGGTGACACGGCGTACTTGACCCGATCCGCTACAAGTCGAACAAGTCCGAGGGCGGGTTCCAGGTTTAGCACCAGAACCGCTACAAACTTCACAATTTTCTAGATGGGAAATGCGAATTTCTTTTTCGCCACCAAATATCGCTTCCCGAAAGTCTAACTTCAGGTCTAGCCGCAGGTCATCACCCCTCGCAGGCCCACTCCGCCGTCTTTGTTGCGTGGGATTACCCATACCGCCAGCAAAGCCACTAAAAATGCTTTCAAAGATATCGGCAAAACCACCCATATCGCCGACATCTTGAAAGCCCGCGCCAGCACCCGATACACCCTCTGGGCCAAAGCGATCGTAACGAGCGCGGGTTTCGGGTTCTGAGAGCACCTCATAAGCGCGGTTAATTTCTTTAAAGCGATCCTCCGCCCCCGGTTCTTTGTTCACATCTGGGTGATACTTCCGGGCTAGACGGCGATAGGCTTGTTTGATTTCTTCTTTGTCAGTGTCACGAGAGACACCCAGGATTTCATAATAGTCGCGGGCCATATAGCAAAGGTAAAAGTTAGAAGGAAGAAAGCAGAAGTCAGTAGAACGTAATTCACGGTCACTTGCTACTCTATGGATTAAGTGTTTTGCCTACAGATATGCAAGAGCAACACATTATCCTTTAGAGGGCGGCTTGCCGGAGGGCAGGCAGAAGATAAAATTAATTTTTGTTAATAACTGATTTTACCCTTTACCTTTTACAAAAATCACCGACAAATCTTGAGCAACAGGTGCTTTCCTCGTGGGAGACGACAAAAGCTATAGAAGTTAGGAGCTAGTTGTAAGCTTTTGCTCAGACTTCTCACTGCCGAGTCGGCTGTCTCTTTTACAATTGTGCTACGTAGGAGAGGAAAACTCGCCCATCAACCAGAGGAGCTAGCCGCACCATTAGGTGTGGAAAACCACCCTTATGCTTTGAATTGGCTTTGAACTTGCACATTGCCTAGCCCAAAGTAATTTGCTTCTACAATCTAGCAAACCGCTGGGGTCTTGTGAAACTTCACTAAATCTAAATATTTAGGTATATTAAAATATCTTAATAAAAATTTGCAACTTAGGAGAGTGGGGAAGCAGGGAGCAGGGAGCAGGGGACAAGGGGACAAGGGGGACAAGGGGGAATTATTGAATAAGTCTCTCCGAAGTTCTGATGCCTACGGCGGGCTACGCCAACGTCGGAAGCCGGCGCTCAGACTTCTCTCCTTGTCTCCCCCCTCTACTTTGTCTCTTCTTCATCCCCCATGCCCCATGCCCAACCCCTAATCTATCGCCTCATAATCAGCCTGAGCAGTACTTTCTTCGTCAAAATCAAAGTTGAATTGTGGTATTAGCGTGCCATTCATTGGTGAGTCTACTTCTGGGGTAAAGTGACCAGATAAACCCTCCTCAATCTCATCAGTTTGGCTGTTAGCTCGATTGTATACATCAGCACCAATTGCAAATAAGGTTTGTTGGAAGTCGTCTAAGCGCTGCTTAAATTCCACTGTGGAAATGCTGGAGTCAATCATTGCAGCTTGGAGTTGTGCAGCTTTTTCACTGGCCAAGGTTTTCATCTGGTCGCCAATAAAGTTGCTATTATCCTTGATGGTGGATTGATAACTGAACAACAAATTATCTGCTTGGTTTTTGAGTTCAACCAGTTCTTTACGTCTTCTATCTTCTTCGGCAAACAGTTCTGCCTCTTGGCGCATCCGTTCGACTTCGTTGCTACTCAAACCACCTGTATTGGTAATCCTGATACTCTGTTCTCTACCTGTACCTTTATCTTGGGCAGAAACCTTCAGGATGCCGTTGACATCGATTTCAAAGGATACTTCAATTTGCGGTACACCACGGGGAGATGGGGGAATTCCTGCGAGTAGAAACTTGCCCAGACTCTTGTTATCTCGTGACATTGCCCGTTCACCTTGGAGGATGTGAATTTCCACTGAGATTTGTCCATCAACGGCTGTGGAAAAAACTTGTGACCGACTCGTAGGAATTGTAGTGTTGCGTTCAATAATTTTGGTGAACACTTCACCCAAAGTTTCAATTCCCAAGGATAGAGGGGTGACATCCAGTAGTAAGAGATTATCGACTTCACCACCTAACACACCTGCTTGAATAGCTGCTCCTAATGCTACGGCTTCGTCAGGGTTGACAGAGCGATCAGGAGCTTTGCCGTTGAAAAACTTAATTAGCGCGTTTTGGACTGCGGGAATACGCGTAGAACCACCTACCAAAATAATCCGATCTATGGATTGTGGTTTGAGATCTGCATCTTTGAGCGCTTGAATCATTGGTTCGATGGTCGCTTCAATTAATTTGGCGGCGAGTTCTTCAAATTTTGAGCGGCTGAGTTCCATCTCTAGATGCTTTGGTCCGGTGTCATCAGCCGTGATAAACGGCAAGTTGATGGAGGTATTCACCATACTGGAGAGTTCAATTTTTGCCTTTTCCGCTGCTTCTCGCAGGCGTTGCAATGCCATCTTGTCTTGGGAAAGGTCGATTTTCTCTTGTTGCTGGAAGCGGTCCATCATCCAAAGGACGATCGCATTATCAAAGTCGTCGCCACCCAAGTGATTGTTACCACAAGTCGCCTTAACTTCAAAAACGCCATCCCCAAGTTGCAGGATCGATACGTCAAACGTACCGCCTCCCAAGTCAAATACTAAAATTAGCTGCTCTTGGTCTTGCTTTTCTAATCCGAAAGCTAAAGCCGCAGCTGTTGGTTCATTGATGATTCGCAAAACTTCTAGTCCTGCAATCGTGCCAGCATCTTTAGTTGCTTGTCTTTGAGCATCTGTGAAATATGCTGGTACGGTGATCACTGCTTGAGTGACCTCCTCACCCAAAAAGTTTTCCGCATCCTGCTTAAGCTTTTGCAGGATCATCGCGGATAATTCTTGGGGTGTATAGTTTTTTGAGCGAATTTGGACATCAACGGTTTCGTCTCGACCTTTGATGCAGTTGTAGGGGACGCGATCGCGTTCTACTTCAGTATCTTCCCAACGCCGCCCGATAAATCGTTTAATACTGTAAATTGTGTTTTCGGCATTAGTTACGGCTTGGCGCTTTGCCAATTGACCAACCAAGCGATCGCCACTCTTCCCAAATCCTACAATACTTGGAGTAGTTCGTCCACCTTCAGAATTGGAGATCACAAGTGGTTGACCACCCTCCAAAACTGCGACGCAACTGTTAGTAGTGCCTAAGTCGATCCCAATAACTTTTCCCATATTTGTCAGTATTTTTACTGAATACTTCTGCTGTAATATGTCGCTGACTAACTTTTTGTTAAAAACAAAGGCTAGCGGATAACGTCTGTGGAACCTCTGTTGCTAGTAGCAACAAAGAAGTTGAAACACAACAGAGTTATCCAAAGCCTTGTCCAAGTTTTAGGTACGCGATGCTCATCCTTGCTATAACCCAGGCACTTGAGGTCAGCGAGGCGAGCGACTACAGCTTAACTGCTGGCTGAACTCGACTGATCTTCTGGTGCAAAAGGTGTATCTTCTTTGGGAGCAGCTACTTTGACCATTGCATGGCGTAACACGCGATCGCCCAAGTAATATCCGCGCACTAACTCTTCTAACACTGTTCCTTCAGGATGTTCATCCGTAGGTTCCCGCATTACTGCTTCGTGCAGGTTAGGATCGAATTGTTGACCTTCGGGACGCATTGGCGATACACCCAAGCGCTTCAGGCTATCTACTAATTGTTTGTAAACGCCTTGGTAACTTTTGTGCATAGTCATTTCGCCATCAGATTGCGGTTTGAGGTGCGATCGCGCCCGCTCAAAATTATCGACTACTGGCAGCAATTCCAAAATCGTGTTCCGCTTCACCTGCAACTCAAGGTCTTCTTTTTCTTTGCTAGTGCGTTTCCGGTAATTCTCAAAATCAGCGGCAATCCGCATATATTGAGTACTACGCTCTTCCAGTTGTGTTTTGACGGACTCGATTTGTTGAGTCAGTTCTGTCAAAGCTGCCCGTTCTACTTCAGTTTTCTCAGTTGCGGCAACGCTATTTTCTGAATTGACAGCAGTATCGCCTGATATATTTGTTTGGGCTGCCACTTGCTCTGTCACCTCGCTACCAGATTCATTGAAATTAATGTGGGCTGGGGAGTCACTCTTCATTGCTTGCTTTACCTCTGTTGGTTCACCCAATTGCTGGCTTGTATTGTTTATCTGTTTATTTTCATCGATCATTGTCTACTCATTCCAGATCCTATTTATGGCAGTGTATCTCTACAGCTTGCAACCGTCGTCATCCACGACTTGCCACTGAGGCTGATTTTATTGCCGACAAGTTCCTGAAAGTTATGTAACCGTCTTCTTATTGTGACAAATGGTGAACACGTTAGCCCAGACGCCGCTGAGGCGGGAACCCGAACGAGTAATTTGCAATAGTAGCGCTGAAGGTGACTCGCCCCTTATCTTAATTTGAAAATATCTTTAATTTTTTGGACTTACGCACACTCTATGAATTCTTGGTGTTCTTCTCTACGAGACGCTGTGCGTTGGCAGAGCCTCTCGCAGAGAAGGCGTCTTGACGGTTCGACAAATAAAGCTTTTGGGTGATTTTTGCGTAAGTCCTAATTTTGAATTCAAACCAAAGTGATGTGAATCAGGACTTTTTTGGGAAATGAGAATTCTATCTCACACTACGGGAATACTTTAAGCAGAGGTTCCCCCTACTCATTCGCTCATTTATGACTTACTCGTCAGCACAACGGCGCAGTACCGCTCTAACTACCAGAACAGAGTTTTCGCCCTTCGGCAACAAGCTAGTGCAATCTGGCTATGTCAATACCGAACAGATGAGGCAGGCACTAATTGAAAGCCGCAAATCTGGCAGACCTTTAACAGAAGTATTAGAGTCAATCACTGGGCAACAACTATCGCCTGAGCTGCTCAGGCAATACAAAAAACAACAGCTATTTGAACTTAAAATACTATACGGAGTTGAATTCCTCGATCCAGAAGTCAATTCCGTTGGCAACACAATGATGGGGAACCTGATTGAAACCCTCATCCCAGTGGATATCTGCCGTCGCCATCGCTTAGTACCACTGTCGAAACACGAAGACCAAACCCCGCCCTCAGTTTTAGTGGCGATGGTTGCTCCAGATAATCTAGAGGCTTCCGATGACCTGAACCGCATCTTGCGCCCCCAAGGTTTGGCCTTGCAGCGTATGGTGATTACACAGGAAGACTACCAGCAGCTAATCAACCAATACCTGGATGAAGTGGCTGTTAAGCAGAAGCACCTAGAACGAGAAAACTCTACAGATATTAGTCAAGATTTAGAAAATCTCGGAAATCTTGATCTTGCGGATGCTCCTGAAGAAATGGAGGCCGATTTAGGGGCAGCGATGAAGGGCGCAGAGGATGCCCCAGTTATCAACCTAGTTAATAGAATCCTAGCTAAAGCCTTACATGAGGGCGTTTCTGACATTCATATCGAACCGCAAGAAGAAAACTTACGCATTCGCTTTCGAAAAGATGGCGTACTGCGTGAAGCTTTCCCCTTAATGCCGAAAAAAATCATCCCAGCGGTGACAGCCCGATTTAAAATCATCTCCAATCTAGACATTGCTGAACGGCGCCTACCCCAAGATGGACGTATCCGTCGGCTGTTTGAGGGACGTAAGGTGGACTTTCGGGTGAATACCTTACCCAGTCGCTACGGGGAAAAGGTGGTACTGCGAATTTTGGATAACTCTTCCACCCAACTGGGATTAGATAAGTTAATTACCGATCCAGAGACTTTGGATATTGTCAAGGATATGGTTAGCCGTCCCTTTGGGCTAATTTTGGTAACTGGGCCAACTGGTTCTGGGAAAACAACCTCGCTGTATTCTGCACTCTCAGAAAAGAACGATCCCGGAATTAATATCAGTACTGTGGAAGACCCAATTGAGTACAGTCTTCCAGGAATTACTCAAGTACAGGTGATTCGAGAAAAAGGGCTAGATTTTGCTACCGCTCTGCGGGCTTTCTTACGGCAAGATCCAGATGTGCTGCTAGTAGGTGAAACGCGGGATAAGGAAACGGCAAAAACAGCAATTGAGGCTGCCTTGACCGGTCACTTAGTATTAACTACCTTACATACCAACGATGCCCCAGGAGCGATCGCTCGTTTGGGAGAAATGGGGATTGAGCCTTTCATGGTTTCTAGTTCCCTAATTGGCGTTTTAGCTCAACGTTTAGTGCGGCGTGTATGTTCTGAATGTCGCATTCCTTACACTCCCACAACCAACGAACTAGCTCGTTATGGTCTATCAGCTTCTTCAAATGTAGGAGTCACCTTCTATAAGGCTAACACCTTGACATTAGATGCGATCGCCGAAGCCAAAGCCAAAAATAACCTTTGCCCAAAATGTAATGGTGTCGGCTACAAAGGGCGTTGTGGTGTTTATGAAGTCATGCGAGTCACCGAAAACTTGCAAACTCTGATTAACGAAGATGCACCCACGGAACGCATCAAGGAAGTAGCAATAGAAGAGGGGATGAAAACCTTGCTGGCTTATAGTTTGGACTTGGTGCGTGAAGGTTCAACCACTCTAGAAGAAGTAGAACGAGTGACGTTTACTGATACTGGCTTGGAAGCAGAGTTAAAAGCCAAACGCAAGACAGGTCTTACCTGCCGGAGTTGCGATGCCACATTAAAACAAGAATGGCTGGATTGTCCTTACTGTATGACACCTCGGTTTTAAAACTAATAGTCATTGGTCATTGGGCATTGGTCATTTGTCATTTGTCATTAGTCTTTGGTCGATGCTTAGTAACTTTAAACAAATGACAACGGACAAATAAAAAACATTAAAAGGAAGTAGAACTATGGAAATGATGATTGAAGACTTGATGGAGCAGTTGATTGAAATGGGTGGCTCGGATATGCATTTATCCGCAGGTTTGCCTCCCTACTTCCGCATCAGTGGCAAACTTACCCCCATAGGTGAGCATGTATTGACAGCCGATCAATGTCAAAGGCTAATTTTTAGTATGCTCAACAATACCCAGCGTAAAACCTTAGAGCAGACCTGGGAGTTGGATTGTTCTTATGGTGTCAAAGGTTTAGCTCGTTTTCGGGTCAATGTCTATAAAGAGCGTGGTGCTTATGCTGCTTGCTTACGGGCATTAAGTTCTAAGATTCCTAACTTTGAAAAATTAGGTCTGCCAGATATCGTGCGGGAAATGTGTGATAAGCCCAGAGGACTTATTCTGGTGACAGGTCCTACAGGTTCGGGGAAGACAACTACTCTTGCGGCAATGATTGACTTGATTAACCGCACCAAGGCAGAGCATATTTTAACGGTGGAAGACCCAATTGAATTTGTCTATGAACCAATTAAAAGCTTGGTTCACCAGCGGCAACTAGGAGAAGATACTAAGAGCTTTGCTAATGCTTTGAAAGCAGCCCTACGGGAAGATCCAGATATTATTCTGGTGGGGGAAATGCGCGATTTGGAAACGATTTCTTTGGCGATTTCTGCGGCGGAAACAGGACACTTGGTATTTGGTACGCTACACACCAGTTCTGCCGCCCAAACTGTTGACCGGATTATTGACGTTTTCCCCCATGAAAGACAAACCCAAGTGCGGGTGCAATTGTCTAACTCATTGGTAGGGGTATTTAGTCAAACCTTGGTGTCTAAGAAAAACCCTAAACCCGGTGAATATGGTCGGGTAATGGCTCAAGAAATTCTGATTGTCACTCCTGCTATTTCCAACTTGATTCGAGAAGGTAAAACATCTCAAATTTACTCAGCGATTCAAACTGGCGGCAAATTGGGAATGCAAACTCTGGAAAAGGTTTTAGCCGATTTTTACAAAGCCGGAACGATTTCCTTTGAAGCGGCAATGTCTAAGACTTCTAAGCCAGATGAAATTCAACGTCTCATTGGTAATTCTACACCGCAAGCTGCCGCAGGTGCTAAACCTGGTGTGGCTGCCAAAGCACATTAAAAGAATTGGGGATAGGGGAGATGAAGAATATTTCATCCCCTTGAGTATTTTGAATTTTGAATTTTGAATTTATTTATGCCAAACTTCGTTGCCCGTGTTCGCGATTCCCAAGGAAAATCCCGAACAGAAAAAATTGTTGCTGAATCCTTGGTACAAGCTCGAACTAATCTTAGAGATCAAGGTTTTGTAGTTCAAGAACTCAAGCAATCTCAAGGATTTCAGCCAGATGTTGCCTTCAAAAAATTTAAGAATTCCTTAGTTAAGGTTTCTGTGAAAGACAAAGCCATTTTTTCGCGTCAATTTGCCGTTTTGATGAATGCGGGAGTTGCGATCGTTAGAAGTCTGGGGGTACTTTCCGAACAGTGTAGTAATACTAAATTGAAACAAGCCCTTGTAGAAATTAGCACCGATGTTCAAAGCGGAATGAATCTTTCAGAGGCAATGCGGAAGCATCCTGACTGTTTTGACGGATTATATGTGAGCATGATTCAAGCTGGCGAAGTTGGTGGTGTTCTAGATGAAGTATTGAATCGTTTAGCCAAGTTATTAGAAGATGTTGCCCGTTTACAAAACCAAATTAAATCAGCACTGTCTTATCCAACAGTCGTGGGTTTTATAGCAGTTGCTATTTTTCTGGGCATGACTATTTTTCTTATTCCCATTTTCGCCACGATTTTTACACAAATTGGAGTCTCTTTACCACCTCTAACGCAATTCTTGATGGATGCTAGTAAGTTTTTGAGAAGTCCGGGTGCTTTCGTCCTTATCGTTGCTCTTATAGGACTGAAATTTGCCTTTACACAATACAGTAAAACTCCTGTTGGCCGCATCACAATCGATCGTTTTTCCCTCAAGATGCCATTGTTTGGTGATTTAATTCAAAAATCTTCAGTTGCCCGCTTTAGCCGGACTTTTGGTTCTTTGACTCGTTCAGGTGTACCAATTTTAACTTGCTTAGAAATTGTCCGAGATACATCAGGAAACCAAGTGATTGCTAATGCCATAGATGCAGCCCGCATGGAGATTCAACAAGGAGGTATGATTAGTATTGCTTTACAAAAAGATGCTGTTTTTCCGGCTATGGCAATTCAGATGATTAGTATCGGAGAAGAAACTGGAGAATTAGATGGAATGTTGATGAAAGTTGCCGATTTCTATGAAGATGAAGTCGAACAAGCAGTAAAAGCAATGACTAGTATTTTGGAACCAGTGATGATTGTGGTTTTAGGGGGGATGGTTGGAACCATTTTGCTAGCAATGTATTTGCCTATGTTTAAGGTATTTGAAACGCTAGGATAGGAAATTAATAGTTAAGAGTTAGAAGTTATGAGTTAGGAGTTAAAAATTTTAATTCCTAACTTTTAGCTCCTAACTGATTAATTTTATTCTTAACTCCTTACAGACGCGACGCCAGTCGCTACAACGGGGGGAACCCCCGCAACGCGCTGGCTCATTAATTGCGTCTCTACTCCTGACTATTTAATAAACTATGACTGTGCGAAAATCTCAGTACGAAGCGAGTTTGGCAGAGTACAGCAATCATCTAGCTGTGATCGCCTTACTAAAGCAATATCGGCCATACTTGGAGATGATTCCCAGTCTGCGCCGTCCAGATGAAAGTGTCATCACTATACCCTTGCCAATTGTCCGACTTCGCAATACTGCTACAACAGCCTCACAAACGATTTACTTACCCTGTGATGTCGCAATTTTGATGTGCGATCCAGAGTGGAAAATCAAAACTGGAGCAGAAGTTTTAGTCTTTATTCATCGCGCTCACGAAGACTTTTCTGATTTGTTAGGACGTTGGCGACAAACCCAAGTTTATCTGGACAATGATTATGAGTGGTTGATGCCTCTCCGTCACAGTCATATTTTGAGTGAGGGAGCTAATACTATATATCCTCTGTTTATCGTTTTTAGTGAGACTTTAGAACGCGTCAAAAGAGGCCTTGTAGGAGCCGAACTCCCATTTATTATGCAAACACCAGATTTGCTGGTTGAGGAGAATCTCACAGATATTTTCTCTTCACAAACTCCACCAGCTTAGGTACTTATAGTTAAAAAACAATTTATACAAATTTGAAAAAAGAATACGACAGATACATACGGACATTTTGTTCTGTTTGGCTTTCTTAATGCGTGAATTTTGTTAGCGCAGCGTTAGCGAGTCCGCGAGTGTCATTTTGAATTTTGAATTGGTATTATTATCCCCCGGCTAAGCCGTCCCCCTTTTGCTAAACCAGAGGGGTTTTATAATGTGTATCTTCATACAAAATTGGTATAAGTACCCACACAACAGACTTTCACCTCTACGAAACTACAAATTAGCTCGTCACACATGCGTGAAAGGGCTAGTTCTATAAATATTTTTACTTTTTGAAGAGTAATGAGGATTTGGCAAAGATTCAGTAATCTTACTGTTGTCAATAAAGAATTGTCATAGAATTAAAGACATTCATTTAAGAGTAAATATTTTATACTAATGAATCTGAATCGGTTTTCTCAAAAAACAACGAATTCTCAAGAGAGCATTTCACAACAAACTCAGTTGAGTCAGATGTGTGGTTCTAAACGGCTATTTCGCGATCGCTATGAAATACTGCAAATTTTAGGTAAAGGTGGTTTTGGTGTGACATTTTTAGCCAAAAATGCCGTATTACCTGGGCATCCACTGTGTGTCATTAAACAACTTTGTCCAAAAGTAACTACTCCCCAAAGTTGGCAAAAGGCATGTATGCGTTTTGAAAAAGAAGCAAGAACTTTGGGACAACTCGGTAGTCATTCGCAAATTCCCATGCTTTTAGACTACTTTCAGGCGAATGGGGAGTTCTTTTTAATTCAAGAATATGTGCCGGGTTTGACTTTGGCGCGAGAAGTGCGGCAAACTGGACCCAAAAGTGAAGTTTCAGTTAAGCAGTTCTTACAGGAATTATTACCTGTATTACAGTATCTTCATAAACATCATGTGATTCATCGGGATATTAAGCCCCAAAATTTATTGCGGTGTGAATATGATGGGCGCATAGTGCTGATTGATTTTGGTGCGGTGAAAGAGAAATTAGTTGATGCTTGTGAAAACTCAATCAATCAAGCTGCAAAGACCAACTTTATTGGGACTAGAGGATTTGCACCACCAGAACAGTTTTCTCTACGTCCAGTTTATGCCAGTGATATTTATGCGCTGGGTATAACTTGTATTTATATGTTGACTGCTAAAAGTCCTTTAGAATTGGACTACAACCCAAATACTGGTGAAATATCTTGGCAAAAACAGGTAAATATCAGCAACAGTTTTGCCCAGATTTTAGGAAAAATGGTGAAAATCACCTTAGAGGAGCGGTTTAAGACTGCCGATGAAGTGATAAGAGCTTTAAGTAGTGAAAGTTATTTACCTACTTTGGCAAACTGTCTAACTACCCAAAAATTAAATAATAAAAGTATTACACAACACGAAATTACACAACACAAAATTACACAACATGAAATTACACAATACGAAAATTATGATGTATACATACCACCTGTAGCCAGAACTGCTAGTGCCATTCGGAAATGGAGAGCAAGATTCAAGGAAACAAAATAGCACATACAGTAGAATTCAGAATGGGCTACGCTCCGCTGCGCTAACAGGAGTAAAACACGCTTTATCCCCATCCATGAGAGGTTAAGATAATTGCATTTTTGTCAATCAGCTAAAATACTCAAAAAAACTTTTAATAATGATAATCGTGTGCGGAGGAGGTAGATGAGGCGAGTGACATTCGCCTCATCCACCTTTACTTTATTATCATTATCATGCAGTTTTTTGATAGCTTAAATAGGGGATGAAAAAGGATTGTAACGGCAGAAAACTAAAGCAATAAGTGGGCAACATTGTTAGGTAAATTCAATTATCAAACTAAGTAATCAAAAGTTTGCTTTAGCACCATGCCCAAGCGACCAAAACAAAATTCTGACCACGCACAACGCCATAATACTCCTACTATAGATAATGAAGCGATGCCTTCTCTACGAGACGCTACGCGAACGGCGGGCTACGCCTACGCCAAACATTTAGAAGCTTTATTAACCCCAACAGTTTTTGCTTAACAAAAAGATTATAAGCAGTTAGGATTAGAGATAGAATTCTGAATTTATCGTTAATACTTGCAGCCGTATTAACGTTAACTCCGATCTACCTCTGTTACATACAGTAGACAAACTTGATATTATTCCATTTGTCTAGCTACCAGTTGAGCAAATAGCCCCTGGGTGTTAACTAGCTCCGAAAATGTACCCACCTGCACCACGCGACCTGCTTCAATCACGTAAATTCGGTCAGCATTGCGAATTGTACTGAGGCGGTGAGCAATAACTATCCGAGTAGCATTCAACTGTTCTAAACTTTCAGAGACGATCGCTTGCGTGCGGTTATCCAAGGATTAGTTATGTCTCAAAAAATGACAGCTATTTAAAATATCTTAGCTTTAGCATCATTTCAAATGACTGCTGGAGAGGAAAAGAGGAAACATTGAAACAACTAAATTACAACCATATAATTTCTTTAGGGTATGACTGTTTTCCACGCATTATACTTACACGTCATGGATATAAGCGGACAAAAGGTCAAGGGGAACTGACATTACCTTTTGATCTAGCTGTACATAAAAATTATTATGGTCTGTGTGCAATTATTGAGTCAAGCTTTAAGAATTATTGTAACCTTGATTTCCTAAGAGTAACCCAGGATGACTACATTATTGAAAATACTCAATACAATGTGAGGTTTTATCGCGAATCAATAGATGGCAAATACGAGGTATACGCATCTAACAATTTTGCCAAATTCATAGAGCGATATGAGGCGCGTATTGCTAATTTCTATCGGTATATTGCAGATGATAATATTTTGTTTGTTTATCGATGCAAACAATATCCAAGTGTCTTGAATCGGGTCATTAAATCTGTATTTCCTCAATTAACCTACAAAATAGTCGCGTTCAACACTTTTTTCCCAAGAGACGCTGTGATGTCTGACATTTACATAGATGAAGCTTGTCACAAAGAAATCGACTATTACGCACTCCCTTTTCCCTATAATAACTATGTCTGGTGGGAATTGGAGCATTATACTTCGGAGTTGGGTGTAAGATTTGAAAATAGGATCGCAGATATTATATCAAAATACGTTGATCGACTAGATCCGCAGAGTTTTGAACGCTGGCCAATGAATTAGTTTATTGTTAATAATCATTCTTCAGTACGCAGCAAGCTGGCATACTTTCCTCCTGAGTGCCATAACTCTTCATGAGTACCGCGCTGCACAATTTTACCTTGCTCCAGTACGATAATTTCATCACAATCACGAATCGTGTGCTCGTCAGTGAGCGATGACAATACAAGAGCGATCGCGTGATCGCAAATTCCGATCAATCATCAATTCTGTTTGAGCATCTAGGGCAGAAGTCGCTTTATCCATGACCAATACTGAAGGATTTCTCACTAAAGCACGAGCAATTTCTAAATGTTGGCGCTGTCCGCCACTGAGGTTCATTCCCCCTTCAATCAGCTTGGCATCATATTCCCCAGGCAGAAATAAAATCAAATCGTGAATAACTACAGAAGTACAGCTTTACGACTCACTTTGATTTAACTTAGATTTAAAAATAGCTTCGACGTCCTCATAGGGCATATCATAGGGATAAGGATAAATTTTAACATTAGGGTTGCGGCGGTTAATAAATAATTCTCTGATGGCTTCATCATCAGTCGGATGAGTCAAGATATATTTTTTCAATTCCTTACGGGTCATTTGTTTAAAATCAGGTTTCGTCATCAGTATTAAACTCCCAGTTTCCGTTTTCATAAATGGTAATTTCTAAGCTTTCCTCTCTCCCAGCAATTAAAAAGATGTATTTTTGGAGATAATCGTATCTAAATAATAAAATTGGTTGCAATAAATTAGAAAGTAGTTGACAGACAAAGATAGCAGTATCTTTTTGCTTTTCAGTAGGCAATGACTTAATGTTTCCTTTTTTTACTATATTTACAGATTTATCTTATTAACGGTTCACCTCAGCACCAAAATAAACCGCCTCCTTTGCCTTCCCATCTACAATTATCCTTCAGTACGCTGTAAGCTGGCATATTTCCCCCCTGAGTGCCATAACTCCTCATGCGTTCCTCGCTGCACCACTTTCCCCTGCTCCAGTACAATAATTTCATCGCAATCGCGAATTGTGCTGAGTCTGTGCGCTATCACAATACAAGAGCAACCACGCTGTCGCAAATTCCGATCAATCATCAATTCTGTTTGAGCATCCAGCGCAGAAGTCGCTTCATCCATAACCAATAGTGAAGGATTTCTCACTAAAGCGCGAGCAATTTCTAAACGTTGGCGCTGTCCGCCACTTAAGTTCATTCCTCCTTCAATCAGTTTGGCATCATATCCCCCAGGCAGAGATTCAATCAAATCGTGAATTGCTGCATCAGAGCAAGCCCGCACTAAGTCAGTTTGTGGTACTGTGGAATCCCATAAAGTTAGATTTTCCCGAACTGTCCCAGCAAAGAGAAAAATATCCTGTTCTACCATTGCCAAAGAGTTCGCCAAAACAGAGCGAGAAATCTGAGTTCTGGATACGCCATCAAAGTAAATTTCCCCATCCCAAGGTTCGTAAAGACCGCAAACGAGCTTGGCTATTGTAGACTTACCAGAACCACTACCACCCACTATTGCTACTCGTTTCCCTGGCTTCAAAATTAGGCTAAAGTTCTCAATCAAAGGGTTGTCCACGCGGCTGTAGCCAAAGGTGATATTTTGCAACTCAACGTAGCCCTGTAGTTGGAAGGGGAGTGGAGGAGTGGGAGAGTGGGGGAGTGGGGGAGTGGGGGAGTGGGGGGAGACAAGGGAGAGGGGGAAGACAAGGCAGAAATTCCTCCTTGTCCTCTCCCTACTTCTGCATCAACAGCGTTTTGCAGTACGTCATCAAGGCGGTTTAAGTCAGCTTCTAAATCTTGCAGCGTACTGCCGAAATTGACGAGACTGTTGATAGGAGCTAGGAAACTGGCTGTTAAACTTTGGTAGGCGACGAGCATCCCAATACTAAGGCTGCCGTTCATCACTCGCAAGCCGCCGACAATTAAAATAGAAGCCGTGGTCAGTGCTGTTAAAAGAGTAGGTATTGTTGTGAGAATTTGAGTCTGTAAAGCTAATTCCTGCTGGGCGTTGAGTGCTTTGGCATAGTACCCGGCGAATCTAGCAAACAAGTCAGACTCAAGCCCGGAAGCTTTGATTGTTTCTATAGTTTGAATGCCAGCGATCGCCACTCCATTGACCTTACCATATTCAGCCGCCAGCTTCATATTGGCATCCACACGAGTCCGCGATAGCCACTGGAGAGCAAAAAAGTTGATTGCAGTAAAACCAACAGCTACACCCGTTAGTACAAGGTCATATTGAAGCATAATTAGAAAGTAAAAGACTACCATCACCGCGTCGATGACCGTGGTAGCAAGGCGACCTGAGAGTATATCTGCTACTTTATCGTTGAGTAATACCCGACTGCTGATTTCACCTGCGAAGCGTTGAGCATAAAACCCAACTGGCAAGCGGAGAATATGCCAGAGAAACTGCCCCGACAATGTGACTGACAACTTCAGCATTAGCAAGCGTAGGTAGGTAAGCCGCAGTCTGGCAAGTAGTGCCCGTAGCACACCAGTGAGAACATTCCTAATACCAGCGGTCGTATCCAGTCAGTTCGCTCAGTAATGAGAATTTCATCCACAAATACTTGAGTCAAACCTGGCACTGTTAAACGAGGAATTGTCAGTAATAGCCCTACTATTAAGCAGAACACGATACTGTTGCATGAGTGTTTTAAGCGTGAGGCGATCGCAAAAAAATGTTAGTTTTTTGACCTCCAGTTTGAAATTCCTCTCCTGGTTGCATCATTAAAACGACACCAGTGTAAGCACGGTCAAACTCTTCAATGGAAACTGTCCGGCGTCCTGTGGCTGGGTCGTTGAGGTAGACGTGGTTTTTGGCGAACCCTTCCACCACGAGAAAGTGATTGAAATTCCAAAAGACAATGTAGGGGGGTGTCAGGGTTTTGAGGCTTTCCAGAGACTTTTTTAAACCTTTGGCATTTAAGCCATAGTTCCTTGCAGCTTTGACAATATTAAAGGCGTTGCTACCATCTCGCGAGATGCCACAATCGCGCCGCAATTCTGCCAAGGGGACAATGCGCGAGTAATAGCTGAGAATAATTCCTAAAGCAGCAGCACCGCATTCGGTTGCTTCGATTTGCAGCAGCGTGAGGGTACGGACGCGACTCGTTTGAGGTCGGGGTAGGATACTTGGCATAAAGGCAGAAGGCAAAAGGCAGAAGTAAAAGGAAGAATGTTTTTATCGTAAATCAAGGGGTTTAATACCCCTCTCTTACAAAGTTCTGATCGGAGGTTTCCTCCGATCAGACTTTGCGCTACGTCTATACGTAGCATCAATTTCAGTCAGGGTTTAAATCCCCGTCTGAAAGTGTCTTTAATTTTGAATTTTGAATTTTGAATTGTTAAGCATAGGAATAAATAGTGTATCGTCAGAAATGTTGAATAGCGATACAAAACTTTACATATTTAGTTAAAGTAGTTCTAAAAAGCCTAAAATAGTTAATATAATATCATCTCCTCAAGCCAATGAACATAACTGATTTTTTGACACATACACTATTAAATAACGGAATTTATTTAATAGTGTATGTCCTCATTGTTTGGGAATAGATATAAGCTGTAAAATCAAATATGCTACTAAACTAATGTAAATTTTTATAGTTATACCCTTAATGTTTTTGATAATTAATTTATCAAGTTTTAAGTGCATCTTTAAAAACTTCCACAACAATTCAACGCCCCATGCCTTCTTCTTAATATGTGCCCGTCCAAGAGCGAAATATAGGAATAATATAAGAGATAGGTGTGACTTCTCCAACTTTGACGCGGACTTGCGTAGTCGTACCTGATGAAATTTTGAGTGCTGGTCCATTGGAAGAAGACCATTTGTAACCGCTGACAGTGTTTGGATCTTTTTGTAGTTGGACTTGAACTTGCACGCGAGCTGCGTTACTATTTGCAAGGCTTTTAGCTAAGTCTTCGTTACCAACTTGCGCTGTAATATCTTGAGTTGTTACGGGAAAGGGAGAAACGTTAGTGATTACCCCAACAATTCCACCAAAGCGATCGCGCTTGACAACGCTGGGTGTGACTTGTACTGTCATACCAGGTTTTAGAAACTTGCCATCTTTATCAACAAAGTAAACAAGACTGGATAGTTTGGTGTTGGAGTCTTCAGTTTCAATCGTCCCAATCCGGGTACCTGCGCTGACAATTTGACCAGGGAGGACACCAATTGCCAAGACGCGACCATCATATTTGCTGATAATTTGTGCAGACTGAGTTAATTGCAGTTTCAACTGAGCAATCTTGCTTCTAACTTCCTGAATTTGATTTAATGTTTCTATGGACTTTTCTAAATCTTGTTGAACTAGTTTGGTTTTTTGGGCTTCAATATCTTTAATTTTGGTTTTAATATCGTCAATTTTATTCAAATTTTGCAGGTATTCCCGGTTGGCATTGGTTTTTTGAACTTTAATTTCTTGAATGTTATTTTTGATATCGTCAATTCTATTAAGATTTTGTAGATATTCCCGTTCGCTCGACGTTTTTTGAACATCAAGGTCTTTGAGTTGTGTTTGAATGTCTCCCAGTTGCGTCTCTTGGTTCAACAAGTCCTGCTGGGCTTGCAGCAGTACATCCTGACTAATCACTTTCTGTTGAAAGAGATGACGACGATTTTCAACTCGTTGTTGCAAAGTTTGCAGTAATGACCTAATTTTTGATGAGCGCTCCAGAAGACTTTTGCGTTTTTCTGCTAGTGCGGCAAGAGTTTGTTTGTAAAGCACTGGCTCGACTTTTTCTCTTGACAGGCTTTGCTCAACGCTTTGTCGTTTTTGCTCTAACGCTTTTAACGTTTCGGAGTGTAGCATTGGTGCTACTGACTCTCGACGCAGACTTTCTGAAAGGTCTTTTTGCTGCTGCTCAAGGGTTCTTTGTTACAGGGCTATTTGTTGCTTTTGTAGCCTATCTGTATCTTGGTTCTGCTCTTTGATCTGGATAAATTTTGCGTTTTCTTGTTGTAGTTGTTGCTTAATATTAGATTGATCTATAGTAGCGAGTACTTGACCTTGCCTAACGGTATCTCCTGGCTTGATGTTGAGGGTTAACAATTGACCACCACCAAGTGCTTGAAATTGAACCACATTACGAGGTCGGATTAACACCCCAGAACCTGTAACAGTAAGGGGAATTCGCCCAACTATACTCCAGATGCCAGCTACAGCTACCACTAAGCCCATAGAAACCAAGGGTATCCAGGCTTGGCGGCTTGTAAGCTGCATCAGTCGGTCAAGCTGTTCTGGAGAGTTCAAGCGTTCTAACGCTTCTTCACGGAAAAGTTTTCTCGCTTTATTGGGCATCTTGACGGCAAGTGTATTTACGTAGTTATTATCTGCTTGAAAACACTACGTGCATGGGGCAGAGGCAGGAAGAATTAGTACTTTAAAAGCCAAGGCGATGGATTGTTGATTATGGTTACTAGAATACCCAAAACTTGGTTATAAGTTTTATGCTTCGGTTAGATTAGCACAAACAGAGCGCCCTGCTGAACTCAGAGGGTCAGTCAACGAATATCTCTCCTTCACGGGAGGAAACATCTTTGAAGTATCATCTCTCCCATTTGACCGCATTTCTTTAGAAATGATTTACCGAGGACTTTATCATTTTAGTGTTGCCTATGATAAAGGTAAAGCTCTTGACTCCATTCAATACTTTGCTGCCAAGGAAAATCAGGATTTAGGAATAGTCAAAGCCAAACGATTGCCAGTCCCCAAGCTAGATTTATCCCTTTTTTCGCACCCTCTTGACAAAAGTGTGTACCTCACCAACTATAAATCTGCTGTAAATTGCAGTTTTTTTTAGCTAAAGTATCAAATAAATAATTAATTATGGGCAATTTAAAATACTCAAAACAAATTTAGTAAGCATTTTAACTATATTTAATAGTCAGTAATGATTAATTAATCAGGATTTATCTTCAATACTTAGTCAGTTATTGCTTGCTAAGATACAAGCAAAATTACTAGGTTTGAAAAGTTCCAAAAAATATTTTTATTCAGATTATTATATAATCGATAGAATAATTAATCTTATGGCTCTCGTAGTTTTCCACAGATGAGGAAGACTGACTACTATTTACAAAAGCTAACTATATAAGTAATTCCCCAATCCCCAGAACAGGGTTTATCTACCACAAGTAAGCGAGAGTCAATTATCTTAAGGGAAAGTTCGGGACAAACTTAGCCTAAGTTGTCATGCAGTCGCGCCTGTCAGATCATGATCTGCTGCTTAAATCCCGATTGCTCAAATCCCCTGAATCCCAATGGAAAGAAGTTTTGCCAAAGTTGTAACACCCCGCTGGTGTCACTTTTAAGAAATCGCTTCCGTGTCATCCGAGTCCTTTCAGATGAGGGGGGATTTGGCAGAACCTATCTGTCAGAAGACGTAGATAAACTCAATGAACGCTGTGTTATCAAGCAATTAGCTCCAAAATTCCAAGGAACTTGGTCGCAAAAAAAGGCGATGGAGTTGTTTGCAGAGGAAGCGCAGCGACTACAAGACCTTGGGGAACATCCCCAAATTCCGACTTTGATAGCTTACTTTGAGCAAGACGGCTGCCTATATTTGGTGCAGCAATTTATCAATGGGGAAAATTTATTAAAGGAGTTGCAACAGCGCAAGGCTTATAACGCTAGAGACATTCAATCTATTTTGCTAGATTTATTGCCCATCCTAAAATTTATCCACGATCGCAAAATTATTCATCGGGACATCAAGCCAGAAAATATTATTCGCAATAAAAATGATGGACGATTAAGCCTGATTGATTTTGGCTCCTCAAAGCAATTTACCGCCAAAGTTCAACAGAAATCTGGCACATCTATTGGTTCACATGGTTATTCTCCCTTAGAACAAATTAGAGATGGGAAAGCTTTCCCCGCCAGCGACTTATTCGGTGTGGGGGCTACCTGCTTTCATCTGCTAACGGGAAATTCCCCATTTCAGTTGTGGATGGAATCTGGTTACGCCTGGGTAAGTAATTGGCGGGAATATTTGCAAAGTCCGCTAAATCCTGAGTTGGATTTTGTCATCGACAAGCTTTTGAAAAAAGACATCCATGAACGTTACCAGTCAGCCGAAGAAGTCCTTAAAGACTTGACTCCAAAACAACTCCTTGCTCTACCACCTGCGGGTAAGTCATCTGGAAAATTACCACCAACTAAAGCACCATCTTTACCAAAAAGTTATCCCTTACTAAGAATTTTAATCTTAGTCAGTGCTTTCATTCTGTTGTTTGGATTCAGCGAATCTTGGTATAAAAATTTTCGCCGTATTCAAACCAGTTTGGTCTCTAGGTTGATTCAACACAATAGTCCTGCTAAAAATGACGCGATTTTGAGTCAGATTAGCTTGGGTAAGGTTTCCTTAGCTAACACCCTCCAAGGACATGAAAACTCAGTTTTATCTGTCGCCATCAGCCCGGATGGCAAAACCATAGCCAGCAGTGGCAACGATGGCTACGCCGGGCTACGCCTACGCACAATCAAACTTTGGAATCTCGCAACCGGAAAACTAATCTCTTCCCTCAACGGGCATTTTCAGCAGGTGAATGTCGTAGTAATTAGTCCAGATGGCAAACTTCTGGTTAGTGCCAGTGATGACAACACCATTAAAATCTGGAATCTGGCAACGCGAAAACAAATTCGCACTCTTATGGGGCATTCTGACTCAGTTCATGCCCTAGCCATCAGTGCTGATAGCGAGACTCTAGTTACTGGTAGTGATGACAACACCATTAAAATCTGGGATTTGGCAACAGGAGAGCTAATTCGGACACTAGCAGGGCATACATTCTGGGTGCGGTCAGTGGCTATCAGTCCCGATGGTGTGATTCTGGCCAGTGGCAGTTTTGACAAGACGATCAAAATCTGGAATCTAGCAAAGGGATACCCAATCCGCACACTAGAAGGAAATTCTCAAACAGTGACAACTGTGGCTATTAGCCCAAATGGTAAAACTTTAGCTAGTGCTGGCCGCGATCGCACCATCAAACTTTGGAATTTAGCTACGGGAAGAGAAATTCGCACACTAGCGGGACATAGTAACACTATCACATCCGTAGCCTTCAGTGCCGATGGTAAAATTTTAGCTAGTGGTAGCCGCGATCGCACCATTAAACTGTGGAATTTAGCCACAGGAGAAGAAATTCTCACATTGGCGGGACACACTAACACCGTCACATCCGTCACCTTCAGTCCTGATGGCAAAACCCTTGTTAGCGGTAGTGAGGACAATACTATTAAGATTTGGCGGTTGTCTGAGTGAGTGGGGATTAGGGATGAGGGAGAATTATTGAACAAGTTTACTTCTTGTCTGTTTTTGTTCAAATTCAAAAAGATAAATTTGTGGCATCAGTAGTTGGATAGCGCTCTCTATCATCAGATTAAAGCAGTCCGAGCAGGCGCACTTTGTTTGTATAGCTGCGACTTCCAGTCGTCTCAATTATTCTCTAGAAAAAATCAATAGGGTTCAATTAAGGCTAAAACTTTTTGTGAAAGTCAATTTTTTTAACGAACCACAGAGGTACAGAGAACACAGAGAAAAGGAAGAAATGCTTAACCGAACTGTATTGCTATAAAAAATTAGTTTTAACTGAATACGTCTAAAGGAGTTGGTAAAACACGCCGCCTTTGAATTTGCGAAAAGAAATGGCTGAGGAAATCCAAAATCTATGGAATTTGTATAAGTAACCTGTCATAAATTACGTACACTAATAATAATTCTCAAGCACGTAAGCGTAGCCTGTAGTAAACATCGCCTTACTTCACTTAAGCAACCATTCTCCAATGCGATCGCACTTGGCTATCTCAACTTTTCCCATCCCCGTGAGGGTAAAAGATTGAAAACTAAAAGACTTTCGGTAATCCTTGCGAAAGTTTCACCATTGACTCAAAAATGTACCATTTATGTAGTTTATCATAATTTGAGAGCCGTTGAACAAGCCGATTTAATTCTCTACATCGAAGACGGACAGACAGATTTTAGAGCAAGGTACGCACAAAGAATTACTACGCTTAGGTGGAGATTACAGTGCAATGTATGCCTTAAAATTTGCGGTAAATTTCTATGAAGATGATGTGTATGCAGTTGAAATTTAATGAGAAGGAGTAGGAAGTGGAAAAGCAGGGGAGGAGAAGTAAAAGTCAAGTTTTTCCCCTCTGCCCCTTGTGCTCCATACCCAATTCTTCTAACCCGTGTAATTGCAATAGTCTCAACACTAGAATTAGCAATTAGCTCAGAAGATAGTCAATCTATATTTACCGCGTTCCTGTGGATTTTTGGAAGTAACAACTATATAATATGTATCATCTTCAGGCAACCTAGCTCGGTCAATTAAAGCACTGTAGACACCACTTTTATCTTTGTCTTTATCGATAGCGATCGTCTGTCCTTTAGAATTTAGCAAAGTTACGTAAGGAGAAAACTCTTCATCAACACTATCTACACGAATACTTATAAGCTGATTTTTTTTACCTTGAAAATTAGAAACATTGTAAGCGCCTCCATTTTGTTTCAGGGTTGAGCTTTTGGCAGTTAGTTGACCTGATTCATCTAAAGTATAGCTAGCTCTGTCATTCCTGAGAGCCAAGCTATAGCGACCTGTATCTCCAGGATCTTGACTAGTAACTGCAATCTTGTAAGTGCCATTCTTAGGCAGTCGCGCAAAAATAAATGCATCATCGCCACCACTGCTATCCAAAACGCCTTTTTTGACGATGATATTGTTATCAGGATCGTGCAGAAACAACAAGGGTTTTAAACTCAAGTTATTGGATCTGCGTGTATCATTACTACCAATCAGTCTAATTTGCACTAATTGATTTTCTCTGCCCTGAAACTCATAGAAATGAAAATATCTACCTTCAGATTGAAAGTCACTCTTACTTAAAATACCTAATGCAACATCTACAAAGTTAATCTCTTTGTAAGTTGGTGTTGCAGACGAAGAGAGCGCTGAATTATCGAGATTTTGGTTCCTAGTAGCGACATTAGAACTTGGCTTGCGAACTCTCCCGGAGCCACCATTAGAACGATTGGCGTTTGAGTTAGCAATTCTAGCTCTAGACGATCTAGATGCAGAGCCACCACCATTGGAACGATTAGAATTTGAGTTATAAGTCCTACGTCTAGACGACCTAGAAGTAGAGCTATTATCTGAAACGTTAGAAGTTCGCTGAGAATTTTCTCTATGAGACGATACACGAGAAGTCTGCTGTATTGGTGACTCAATAGATGTCTTCCGTCTTGGAGATACTGAAGCTTGAGAAGCAGGAATTTGCTCAATTCCTTTTTTTACTGCTTCTGGTTGTCTCTCATCTGGTGATTTAGCAATTATGAAGT
The DNA here is from genome assembly GCF_036917535.1 of Nostoc sp. Lineage (GTDB taxonomy): Bacteria > Cyanobacteriota > Cyanobacteriia > Cyanobacteriales > Nostocaceae > Nostoc. Next base: position 47,555 of record NZ_JBALDA010000103.1, on the reverse strand, counting down.
CTTGATAACTTTGAGATTTCACCAAAGCACTTATAGGCAGCACATTACTTGTGATTAACAAACTACTAGTCACGCAACCAATTAAAACATGACTTAATTTGCGACGATAGTTTTTGTTTTCTAATAACATCATCACGCTCCTAATTTTGCTGATAATTTTGTCTTTCAGGAATAGACAAAATTAATACTAGTTGCTGTTTTAACTACAGCAGTTATTTAAACGTAAAGGGAAATTTAGCGTATATACCTTAGCGGCTTGCTATAGGCATCGCCTGTAATCAAATGAATTCATATATCCTACATACCCAAATGTTTGCCACAATCAAATCGGAAAAATTATATTTTCAATTTAGACTACTAGAGGAAATCTCAATTTCGTAGGTATATACTGAGCTACAAACTTAAATTGCTGCTTTTCGGATTTTTGCCCAGATATTTTTGTAAACCTGACTAGATAGCTCATACAGATGTAATACACAAGCAGACCTGATGCCCATCAATTCCTCAAAAGGCATCGCTCAAACACAATTTTTTGCAAATTATCTAAATTGTTCAATACCTGATGAGGTAAGGAAATTGGTGATTTGTATGGTGTCTCAGTGATATTTACTAACAAGAGAGATTATACTGTATGACTTAAGATGAATATATACCCCAATTGAAATGGATTCCCAGTATGCTCTGTTGTGTGAATCCCGATTGCCAAAAACCCTTAAATCCTGATAAAAACAACTATTGCCACAGTTGTAGAGCGGAATTGATACCCCTGCTAGGAGGTCGCTATCGTCCCACTCAGGTTTTGTCAGACGAAGGCGGATTTGGTAGAACCTATCTGGCAAAAGATGTACACAAACTTAATGAATGCTGTGTTGTTAAGCAATTTGCGCCAAAACTTCAGGGAACTGGGCCGCTAACAAAAGCCGTTGAACTATTTAAACAAGAAGCGAGCCGACTGCAAGAACTGGCAGAACATCCGCAAATTCCAACTTTATTGGCTTATTTTGAGCAAAATAGCTATCTATTTTTGGTGCAACAGTTTATCAATGGGCAAAACTTGCTCAAAGAATCGGAAACGCGGGGAAACTATAACGAAACGGAGATTCGCCAACTTTTGCTAGATTTACTGCCAGTGCTGAAGTTTGTCCATATGCTGGGAGTGATTCACCGGGATATCAAACCACAGAATATTATTCGCCGTCAAAGTGACGGGCGATTAATCCTAATTGATTTTGGAGCTTCTAAGCTGTTGACAGTAACAGTGCAGACTAGAATGGGCACTGTTATTGGCTCACACGGTTACACTGCACTTGAACAGATGCAAGATGGAAAAGCTTACCCAGCCAGTGATTTATTCAGTTTAGGGGCTACTTGTTTTCATCTTCTGACTGGGGTTCGCCCATCTCAACTATGGATATACCAGGGTTATGGTTGGGTTGCATCTTGGCGGCAACATTTAACCAGTCCAGGTAGGGAAGAGATTTCCATATCTGTAGAGTTGGGTGAAGTTTTGGATAAGCTGTTGCAACTAGACATCCAAAAGCGTTATCAATCGGCTGATGAAGTCATTATTGACTTGACACCTCAACTACCACCATTGTCATCAGTGCCCCCAACTATACTTACACAAACATTTGCAGCTACCCCAGCAAACAAGGGGCCAGTTTCACCAAAATCAAATAACATTCTGAAAAGCCAACTGCTGTTAGGTTCTAGCATTTTGGTCTTGGGATTAGGGGGAGTTTGGTATTTCCAGTCTCGTCCCCATAGAGTCAGTGAGGTTCCTGAACCTATTTCTCAGCCTATTCAGCCCCAAAAAAACGTCTCAGAAAATTCTTATCTACCCAAACCCTTCAAGGGACATTCTAGTGACGTGAATTCCGTAGCTTTCAGTCCTGATGGTACAATCCTTGGCAGTGCCAGTGATGATAAGACAATCAAGCTATGGAATCTGACAGATGGACAGGAAATCCGCACTTTAGAAGGACATTCCAATTGGATTTGGACTATAGCTTTCAGTCCTAATAGCAAAATCCTCGCTAGTGGCAGTGCTGACAAGACAATCAAACTATGGAATCTGGAGACAGGAAAGTTAATCCGCACCTTGCAGGGAAATAGCGACGGAGTTACTTCCGTAGCTTTCAGTCCTGATGGCAAAACCCTCGCCAGTGGCAGTGCTAGTAAGGATATGAAAATCAAATTGTGGAATCTGGAGACAGGAAAGTTAATCCGCACCTTAGAGGGACATACCAGTGGCGTTGCATCTGTTGTTTTCAGTCCTGATGGCAAAACCCTTGCCAGCGGTAGCTGGGATAAAACAATTAAATTGTGGAATTTGGGCACAGGAAAGTTAATCCGCACCTTAGAGGGAAATGCAGAGTCGATTCTTTCAGTGGCTTTTGCTCCCGATGGTGTCATCCTTGCCAGTGGCAGTAAAGACAAGACAGTTAAATTGTGGAATCTGAAAACAGGAAAGTTAATCCACACTTTGAAGGGACATAATGATAAGGTTAATTCTGTTGCCTTTTTGCCAAGCGTAAGTTCAAATGGTATCACCCTTGTAAGTGGCAGTAGCGACAAGACAATCAAACTTTGGAACCCAGTCACAGGAAAAGAAATCCGCACTTTGGAAACAGGTTCTGGATATATTTATGCTGTTGCCATTAGCCCAGATGGACAAACCATTGCTGGTGGTGGAAGTGGTGAGAACATTCTCAAAATTTGGCAGATGATTAATTAAAAATATCTAATGTGTACATTCGGGATAGATTGCGACTTTTCCGGGTTTTACCTCAGAATATTTAGCTGTGCAAAAATCTCAAATTAATCCTAGCTTCAAGAGATGATATTGGCGAAGACTGGATTATGATAATATTCTTTACATGCTTAGGATTATAGCTTGAAAAAAAATCAAAATTTATCCCTAAACCTACAAAAGTAGGTTTATATAGGTTTTCTACTGTCAAAAAAAATATCTCTAAATAAAAGGTTATGATTAATAATATATTTTTCCTTTTCATCCTATTTTCTTCACTTTTAGGGCGAGTTAAATTTCCAGGAATAAATAAATATTGGTATTCATTATTTATTACTTCCTACATTTAGCTTGGGAATCATTAGTTTATCTTTAAAATCTATACCAGAAGTTGTTAAGAAGCATCAAATAATTTTGATATCTATAAGTCTAATGTATTTGTGGATGTGGCTGTCCTCATTAATGAGTTAGTAATTATACTCGCCAACGCTTGCTTCAAAATACAAATATTAATTCCGAAAAAATAGTTATTTTACCTAATACATTTAATGCTAGTAAGTTTCTAATAAATTCTAAACCTACCTACTTACTCAAGCGATATAATTTAACAGATGAACAGCCTGTAATTTTAACATTCAGGAGGCAGGAGGTCGAAGGCAGGAGGCAGGAGGAACCCACACTTAAAAGAATGGGATTGAAGCAAGGATGTTTTATACCGCACTTCGTGCCGCTACGCTAACGCTGCAAGCAGTCTCGGTATAATTATTTGTTTAAACTGGGCTTTAGACCCAGAACTAAAGCGGAGCAGGAGTTGCTCCGCCTCCGGTTTTTATTAACACTCATTCCCTCCTGCCTCCTGCCTCCTGCCCCCTGCCTTTCTTTGTAACGCGGCTGGGAAGTATGTCAAAATACAAGGGTTATGATCAAATCCTGCATGCTTTAGTTAAAGTGCGATCGTATCTCCCTAATGTTCACTTTATTCTTGCAGGGAAAGGAGATGATATACCTCGAGTTAAAGCTTTAGTTACCAACTTAAATCTACAAGATTGTGTGACTGGAGTTTAGACTAAATTCTATTTTTCAAGCTACAGCCCTTGTGTAGCAAGCATTTTAAACTTGGGAATCTAAACAAGCCTATAAATTAGTAAAACCTTTCTGGATAAGGGTTTGGCGGTTTGGTAAGCAAAATTAGTCTAAACTTCAATGTGTGATAATTGCCGGATTTGTTCCAGATAAAGAATTGTGCGATCATTACAATCTCTGCGATGTTTTTGCTCTGCCTAGTAAAAGAGAAGGATTTGGGATTGTTTTTCTAGAAGCTTTAGCTTGTGGTAAATCTGTATGGCGGGTAATCAAGATGGTTCTATAGATCCCTTGGCTAACGGAAAATTGGGATGTTTGGTCGATCCTGATAATGTTGAAGAAATTGCCCATAATCTAATTCAAATCCTGCAAGGCGATTGCTCTAATCGAGTAATTTATCAATCAAAATACTTACAACAAAAAACTATTGAAGCTTTTGATTTTAGCCAGTTTCGTGCAAGTTTAGCAAAGTTATTTAGTGGTAATTAGTTACAATTTAAGAAAATTTGTTAAAAGAAATGGAAAATTCAATATTTGTTATATTTCTTGGCTTTGGGTTTCTTTGGGTTTTGATGGGAGTTGTAGGTTGGATTGCGTTTCTCAAATCTGAAGGTGAGGAAATTAAGTTTGGGAAGTGGGGGCTTTTAGTTGCTATTCCAATCTTAATACCAATAATTTTTACTCTGATTATTGGTGTATTTTATCATTAAAAAAATCACTAAAATCTATGTTTTTTACTTTTGAATTGCACCTCTAACCAAAATCATTGTACTTTATATACCAGAAGCGATCGCTTCGGGAATATTACTTTGAGTTGCTTGCTGTAGCAATCCCTCGCGAGAAGCTCCCAAAACTACAACATCGTAACCTTCGGTTTGCACTAGGTTAATCACACCTTCGGCGACTGAATTAGCTTGCACTCGGAGAGCAACTACAGTACTGGACAATTTGCGGCGACGAATTGAAGTAGCTTGTCTCCAATTACGAATTACGAATTATTTAATTGTTTCTTCCTGTGGTAGATAGCCCTTCTACTATCAGAGACGGAGTATAACAAGAACCATTCCAATCAACATCGTTACCTAGTGTAACCAATTGCTTCAGGGCTGTGTAAACATTACCTGCAACCATCGTATCCTTAACACGCCCAATTACTTGACCATTTTGGACACGGTAGCCTAAATCGACGTTGATCGAAAAATCTCCAGAAATACTGCCGCCACCACCCAACATTTGATCGACAATCAAGCCATCATCTAGTTGTTGAATTAAATCTGGTAGCGATGCCGAACCTGCCTGGATGAGAAAATTAAATAAACCAGGGGTGGGATAGCTACCTAAACCAGGGCGAAAACCATTTCCAGTGGTATCAGTACCCAGTTGGGAACCGATAGTGCGATCACTATAAAAATGCTGTAAAGTGCCGTTTTGGATAAATACCAGAGATTGAGTAGGAGTGCCTTCATCATCAAAAGGGCAACTGTAAGGGCCAGCTTCTGGATCTTGGTAAATGGTGAGACTGGGTGCAACTACTTCCTTACCCAAACGTTCTGCCCAAGGTGAAGCTGCTTCTAAAACTTGCTTGCCATTTAAAGCGGCTTGCACAGTAGCCCAAAGCATATCGGCGGCTTTAGAAGTGAACAAAATCGGGACGCGACCAGTGGGAGGTGAGATATTTTCTCTGGCCCAAATTAACCGTTGTAAAATTTGATTAGCTAATCTCTCTGGTTCGAGTTCCCCGCGGTTGGTTTGACCATCAGAAACACTTAAAAAATCATCACCACGTACCCATTCTGCTGATACATAGCAGCTAAGGGTAGTATCAGTATAGTGACAATCTAAACCTTTGGTGTTGACTAATCTGGTGGTTTCAATATCACATTCCCAGTCACCATTGCATACAACATCGGGATAGGCATCACGGATGAGTGCGATCGCTTCTTTGCCCCAGTCCACCAAAACCTCTATCGGTAAACTTTCTCCTAAATCGGGGTAGTCAGGCTGAAAGTTAGAGCCTAATTCGACAGTTTCCGGTTGATTTAGTTGACTCAGAGCCAGAGCTTTTTCCACCATTACTTCGGCTAAGACAGAACCGTAAGCCACCGTCAGTCCCGGACACCCGTTTCGCCAAAGCCGTAGTGCTGTGCCTTCAGATTGGTTAGTTTCTAGCTGTTTGAGTCGGTTTGCCTCAAAAAACACGGGACGAGAAAGCGATCGCGACTGATACACCTCAGCAGCTTCTGCTCCAGATTTTATAGCTAGTTCCAGCAACTGCTCGGCTAGTGTATCTTGTGACAAATTTTCAGAACCCATGACCTTTGGTGAATTGTGGATTTTGAACCGCATATCAACGCTGTCTCAAGAGAAGTGCGATGTCTACGACGGGCTACGCCTACGCACTTTCCAGTAATAAACGCAGATAACTATCCAAAAATCATCAGTGTTTCCTTACAGTTACGATTTGGAACCGCAGATCGACACTGATGGACGCAGTTAATTATCCCAAATCATTGTCATGTCTCAACGGATATTGTCATTTGTCATTGGTCATTGGTCATTAGTCATTCCTCCCCCATGCCCAATGCCCCATGCCCCATGCCCATTTTCACAGATTAACCTGTTGCAACAGCCAAAAGCCAGCAAAAGATTGTGCTTTGGGATCGGACTGTATGCCGATAAAATGTACTCCATTAGCTTTTTGCTTGGCTGCTTCAAAACCTTTAGCTTCTGCTAAAATTTGAGGTTTTTTGATATTTGCCACAATCCAGCTCTCAGTTACACCAGTTTCTAAAAGCAATCTCGCCTCTTCGCTGGCGTCAAATCTTAAGAAAGCCAACTCCAAACCAGACATCCAACCAGCCAAAGGCAACGCTCTTGATGAGAAAATCAAAATACCAGGAATACGGGCTTCGGGTGAAACTTTTGCCAACTCTAAAGGGAAAGCTTCACCAAAGCCAATTTCCCACTCTGGCATATCAGCAAAATCCGCAGCATCTAAGGTAACAAATACCCACTGCTGTCCTTCCAAAGCATCTGGTAAACGTTGCGGTAAAGGTTTCTCCAAGCGGACTGAGGGATTAGTCCCCCCTTGATACCCTGCTTCTTGAGGATATACTTCTTCCATGCGTTGTTCTAACCATTGGTTAAGAACCAAAGTCCGACGGCTAGGCTGGGCGGGAATACCCAAATCTTGGCAGGCTTTAGTAATCATATTATTCATTTGGCGGCGGAAAAAGCGGATTTTAATTGGTGCTTTTCCGGCTTGGTTAATAGCCTCCTGCAATGCTGTCCGCAACCAGCCCGAATTTACCTGGGTACTGGGACAATATTGAGCATAGCGAAACAAAGAGTTTGCTTTTGTGCCGATATCCAAGGGGCTTTCGCAGACTAAGACTTCCCAAACTTTTTTTTGATTATCGTCCAAAATTGGACGGGAGTAAAAATCGATTTCCCAAATACTGCCCATATTTTGTGGTAAAAATCTGGCTGTTATGTTTTCCTGATATGTTGATCATACGAGTGTTGGGGCAGCATGGGGAATAAGCGAGGGGGAATGTAGATTGGGAAGCTTGAATTTTTGACGCTGAGAGTTAAATTCGGGAGTATGAAAACCACTGACTTGATGGCCCCATTCCCTCCAACACCCCAGATGATAGACTAAAGACAAACTACCAGAATGTATCGCCCTTCATTCAAGCGGCCTAACAGTGCGTCTCGTAGAGAGAAAAACAAAAGAGCGATCGCATATAAAAGAGCTTGTTCATGTCATAACCAAGCTTTTAGCTATCTCAATCAATCAGGTAGAGTAGTTTCATAACAATCAATTAGGTAGCAGGTTGTTCTAGATTAACTATGATTATTCTACATTCACCGTCTCTTCACTATCTGCGTATATTTCTGATCACACTGACTTTTTTAATTGCTCAAGATTTAGCAGTTGCGGAGCAACTACCGTTGTTTGATGGTGATTTTGAACAAGGCTTAGGTAGCCTACAGCTTGAATCTTGTTGTTCTCATTCATTCTCTACAATACCTATGATTACTCGGCATGGGCGTTACGGAGCACGATTTGAGCTTAGAAGAAGCGATCCTGATGTAGCAACAAGTAAGAGAGCGGAAGCAAAAACAGCTTTTCCTTTGGTTCAAGAGATGTGGTTTAATCTTAATTATCTGTTTCCAAAAAACTACACATCTGAGCAGTCTCCTGAAATTATTGCCCAGTGGCATGATATTCCTGATTTAGGAGAACATTGGCAAAGACCATCGCTTTCTTTATGGGTTTCAAATAACAAACTTCACCTGACAAATCGATGGCAGTTTAAAAAATTTGGTGATGATAAATATGATGGTGAATCCAATTATGATTTAGGAAATATCAACCTTAATCGTTGGATAAATATTGTTGTTCATATTCGATGGGCACTTGATGATAAAGGATTAATTGAGTTATGGCAGGATGGTGTTCAGAAGATTAAAAAAGTAGGTCCTAATCGCTATAATGACGATCACTATCCTTATTTAAAATTTGGAATTTATAAATATGATTGGAAAATAAGACCTCGAATTTCAACATTGAATACTCGAGTACTTTATGTTGATGATGTTCGAATTGGTTATAAAGACTCAAATTACGCTAAGATTAGTACCTTAGGTACTCCTTATATAAAGGATACATTCACTTCAAAAATAAATCCATTTCAGGTAATAACAGGAGGGACATGGCTTCGACATTTAGAACGTTACGATCTTGTATTGCCTGTACAATCAGATGGATTAGTGACTGCTAACCTCGCTCTTAATAAAGGAACTATTCCTACTAATTTCAATTTAAAGATAGATGCTCAAGTTAACTCTCCTAGCAGTGTAGGAGATTATTCGATAGTGTTTAATTATAAAGATTTACGTAATTTTTCTTATATAAATTTTAGTTTAGTTAATCGTAGAGGGTTTAATGGAATATTTACTGTGAAAAATGGAGCTTTGACAACGCTTGCAACATTTACTTCAGCAATACAGGCTGGCAAATGGGATCATATAGAGCTCAAACAAGCAGGGCCTATGATTGAGGTGTGGAGGAACAGTCAGTTAATAGGACAAGTAGGAGGTAATGAGCCGATATCGGGACGTGTAGGGTTTAGTAGTTCTGCAAATAGTGTGTCATTTGATAATTTATTTGTGTATGAGCTTCCGCAATAAAATTCGCTTATTGGGGGAAGCCTTTAGAAATGACCACCGCAGGCATTGCGTCCATTTAAGGCGCTATAAAAAATAGCATTCGTCAAAATATCTCCCTCATTTTCCACGATTGATCCAAACGCCTCTCAGACCAGCGGCTTTAGCTGCATGATAGTCTTCTACAATGCTATCGCCGATATGCCATGCCGCCTCTGGGGAACATTTATGTTTATTTAAGGCAATGGCAAAAATTTGAGGATCGGGTTTAGCTGCACGTACCTGGGTAGAAATGGTGACGGAGGTAAAAAACTCTCTCAATCCCAAACTTTGCAATACTGAGTAAATCCGAGAATCAAAATTGGACAGCACTCCCAAGCTAACTCCCAACCGCCGCCAGTTGATTAAAGCTGGTAAGACGTCGGGATAGACAAACCACGGTTCGCCAGTACCAAAATGAATGTAAAGTTCGCTAAAAAAAGCCGAAAAGTCAGAAAATTCCTTGAGAACACCTGCTCTTTCAAAAGTGTTCAGAGCAATTATCCGCCACCAATCAAACTCGCGCTGGGGAATATCTTGCAGTTCTGTATCTGGAAATATCGGCGGCGGCGCTGCTTTAAAGCTTTGGATGAAGGCTGTATTTAATGTTTCGGCTGAAACTGTAACGCCAAATTCTTGGGCTATCTGACTATAAACTTCGCCCACATTACCTTTGACATCGAAGAGTGTACCCACAGCATCTAAAAAAATAACTTTCGGTTGTTCCATTAAAGTTTGAAAATTTTGAATGTTGAATTTTAGATTTTGGCTTGTTAAGAGCTTCTGTGGGTAGAGTCTAGCATCTGCTAAGTAGATTGGCGCAAATAAAACAAATCATCGTAAACATCTTGGTTTTTACCAATGCCCAATGCTCAATTCCCAACCTTGAAAGTTATCGAGAAAGTGTTTCTACGATCGGACGGACTAGCCAATTAAAACCAACTTTAAGCTGATGGTCTAAAGTTGGCAATCTATATAAATAAGCAACACGGCGGGCGACGTATGCTAAGGGACCATCTAGTTTAATTCCCAAACCAGTGAGAGTGGCGTTGTCTATTCCTAGTGCCATCATTTCTCCTAACTGCTGGTAGTGGAAGGGAAGGAGGGGGCGATTACTCAGAGTTGCCCAGATATTCCAAGCAGTATAATCAGCTTGTTGAAAAGCCGCTTGTGCAGTAGCGGGGACTTGCTGTCCTTCAGCGTCATGACAGTCTGCTAAATCTCCCAAGGCAAAGATTTCTGGATGATCGAGGACTTGCAGATTGGATGTAGTGGTGATTTGACCACGCTGATTTTGCTTGAGAGAAAGAGATTTCACTACAGGCGCAACCCTAGTTCCCACAGTCCAAATTACCAAATCCACGGGAATCGTATCTAACTGGTTTTTGTACTCTAAAGAAATGCTATTTTGCTCTATTGATTCTACTTTGGTTTCTAAGTCAAGAAACACGCCACGGGCTTCTAGAGCTTTCTTTGCTGCTTCCCGATTAAACTCTGGGGAAGTTCGCAAAATTTGGTCGGCGATTTCAACGATCCGAAAGCGTCCTCTTTCGCCTAGTCTGTCGACTAATTTACAAGCTAACTCTACACCACTGTAGCCAGCCCCAACGATCGCTACCCGAATTTTATCAGCATCTGATTCTTCTAAAAATCGCAAGCGTTCTTCTAAACGATAGGCATCAGAGATTGTGCGGAATGTGTAGGCGTAGGCTGTTGCACCAGGGACTAAATCTAGCGGTGTCTCACCTCCTAGCGCTAGTACTAATCGGTCATAAGGGATTTCAGGACCTTCTTGTATATTTACCCGTTGCTGGTCGATGTCAATTCCAGACACAACTCCTTGATAAAAACGCACCCCTGTCCCTTGTAAAAGTTCTTCAAAGGGTGGGGCAATTTCCCAGGTTTGCAACTCGCCAGTGAGTAATTCGTAAAGTAAAGGAGAGAATAGGAAGCGATCGCTTTGATCTACCAGAACAATTTCGGGTTTTTGCTTAGATTCCCAAGGTAATTGGCTTAAGCGCAGGGCTGTGTAGAGACCACCAAAGCCTCCGCCAAGGATACAAATTCTAGAAGTTTGTTCAGTCATCTATTCTATGCTATGCAACAATCAATATTAGTTGGGCTGTTACCTTCACTCTAACTTACTGGGGACTGGGGAATGGGGAACGGGGAATTTTAATAAACCCGCTCCAATGTAAAATTTAGAGCGGGGAATTTTAACTGAAGTTATTTTACTGATTGCGCGATCGCAACTACAATAAATATCCCCCCAGATACCGACCTAGAATATAGCGCCGCCTTCAATCTGTTTTCGCCGAACAACGTTTTATTCTATGACGGATATTTGGGGATTTTGCAAGCGGATGAACGCTACCTCTGGATAATCAATGAATCAGACAACGAGTACAACATCCAGCCGATGTGGACGGAGGTTTGCAACGCACTTAAAGCCATGCCATCAGGTGTTTATGAAGATCCGCTTTATCCCGATGCCCCTTTTCGCACAATAATGATTGGTAAAGATGGGCTAGAAAGCCGAGTGAAAGCACCACCTAAGTCTGCGGTGTTGTTCCAATACAAATGTGAGTTATCGGATATTAGCCGTGTGGTGATTCTTCCTTTCCCTTGGCGATCACTGTGCCGTCCGCACGATGCTACATAAGATGGAGTATAATGGCCCCGCCTTTGCGTTTGATTTAACGCGCACCACTAATATTGCAGATGTTGCAGATGCGATCAAACATGGTTTTGATGGTATATGGAACCCTGCTTTTCTACACTACAGTCCCGATGCTGGTAGAATTTACCATAGTAAGTGATCAGGTCTATCCTTTGCCTATGAAGTTGAGGAGACAGACGACCCAACGAACGATATGTTTCCCGTCCATGAACGGATGCGCGTTCGATATACGGCACGCTCCCAAAGGTTTTGGTACGCACTGCGACACTGCGACAAAGTACTTTTCAGCCGCACAGGAATTAGCGATCGCGGTGGTGCGATCAATTTGGTCAACAAGCTCCAAAAACAATGCCAGGGGAAGCCATTTCATCTCTTGCTTCTTTCTCCCCAAAGCGACGATGAGTTTTTAGACCTTCCAAATGTGCTGCATTACAATGTCGAGTTTAATCCCGATCGTATGTATGACGATTTGGGGCATTGGATGTACTGTACAGAGATGATGCGAGGAATTCTAGAATCCCTTGGTGTGTCCAGCAAAAACCTCTTTTGGTGTCCACCTAAAATACCGAAGGAGTGAGAAAATGGATTTTAGTTCAATCTGATTCACTATTGTGCTTCTTGGAAAGCCTGAATCGCTAGTCCCTGCTGATCTACGGACAGGTAGTTGATAGATGTCAATAAAGCAGTCTCTAGCAAACTCTCTCCATACGTGCTTTGATTGCTTCCTCCACATATTGGATTAAAGGTGAACTGCCCCTTGTTGTACGCGTCAATAAAACGCCGATAGCTGGAAACAGCCCCTTGATAATTACCTGTTTCAATATATGTGCTGCTTATGGAAAGAAAAGCTTTTCCATAGTCGGGAAATTTGTGGACAATTTCTTCATATTGCTTAATCGCTTCTTGAAACCTACCGAGCCTCTTAAGCGTCGCAGCACGATTGTTGTAGTACATTGGATTGGCGTCATCAAGAGTGATAGCTTGATCATAAAGAGACAGAGCATTTTCAAACATGCTCATCTTAGCGTTTACATTACCTTCGTTGTAAAAGAGTTCGGCTTTAACTTGATCTGTGTAGCTTTTCATAGTTCACATTCCCTAGCTGGAGATTTGTGTTTAGCTACCAGATAGTATTCCCAAAAATCTTGTACGGCATAACATTCCTAATCACCCCAGATAAACTGCAACACCCAACAGATAAGCTGTTGTGCTTTTAATTTGCACTTTCAGGTGGCAGAGGGGCAGAAAAGCAGAGGAGAGGGTTTGCAGGTTTTATCTAAAAGATGATAATGCAACTTGTAGGCGCGATAGCTTAACTTTTAGCGGCGTTGCGTATTGCGATTTGCTATGCAGACGATTGCGTTGTTTGAGTGGCTATGAAATGATCTGCCGATTACTTAGGGCTTGTTTTTGTCACAAATCATCACAAATTGCTTGTAAATCGTAGTTGAAAGCCTTTGCATGTTTTATTGCTGCCATTCCTCAATAGCCGAATGGATGGCGGAAATCACCAACGGCTTTGTCAAGTTGTTGAGCGATCGCTAGCAACTCCATCTCGCGCCATCGCTTGCCAATAATTTGGATTCCAATCGGTAAACCATTGTGAGTTTGCCCAATCGGAATCACCACCGCCGGATGACCACTGAGATTAAATGGCATAGTGTAAGCTCCGTTTGCCACTGCATGAGGATAGGATTTGCCGTCTATATCAATAGCGCTCCAAGCCGGACAATGGGTAAATGCAGGAGTTGCTGTCACAGGAGTGAGCCATACATCCCACGCTTCTAAAGCTTCATCGATTTGGGCAATGAAGCGATCGCGCTCGGTGAGTGTCTCAAAATATCCTTTTAAGCTGGGATTTAAAATTTCTGGCAGAAAGCTGCTGAAATTCCCCAATTTTCGCAATTTTTTGTCGCCTTGAGTTGCTGTGCGAAAGAGTAATTCTAAGCTGCGTAGCACATTATAGCGATCCTTGGGTTGGGCGTAGTTGTTGATGTATGCTTCCATCCGTCCGCAGAGGTTCCACACTGTCGATAAATCAAAATCTTTGGGAAGCCAGCGTTCAACATAAGTACCTGCTTGAGCAAGTTTTTGCACCACTGTCTGTACTGCACCTCGAATTTCCGCAGCAACGGGAACCTCTACCCATTGATCAATCCAAGCAATTTTAAGATCCTGCAAAGACTTGCCTGATGGAGTATCAAGGGGAATCGGTGGCACATCTGGGCGACGCAGATCCGCACCAGCGATCAGCGAGAAACAAAGGCGAATATCTTCGAGCGATCGCCCAAAACAGCCAATAGTCAACATTTGTCGCAAGCAGAGCGGCATTCCCGGTACTTCAGGGATACTTCCGGCAGTGGAAATACGGCGATCTGTTGGCTTTAAGCCATACACACCGCAGAAAGTTGCAGGCTGGCGCACGGAACCTGCAATATCGTTACCTATATCTAATGCTGAAAGTCCGGCTGCAACAGCAGCAGCACTACCTCCAGAACTGCCACCTGCTGTATAGTCAAGATTCCAGGGATTATTTACCCGTGGAAACAGAGAATTTGTACTTTGGTAATCACCAGCCAGTTCTGCCATGTTGGTTTTTCCCAGGATAACGGCTCCTGCTTTCCGCAGCCTAGCAACAACGGTGGCATCCTGTTGAGGAATGTAGTTCTTAAGAGGAATGTAACCCGCTGTGGTACGGAGTCCTACTGTTTCAAAAATGTCTTTGATTGTAATCGGAACACCGTGTAGAGCGCCCCAGTGTTCTCCTCTAGCTAGGGCTTCATCTGCAAGCTTTGCTCTGGTACGAGCATTGTCTTCGTCTAAGGTGCAAATCGCATTCAGCTTTGAGTTGTGTTTATAAATCTGCGCCAGGTAAGCATCGAACACTTCGACAGCAGAGACTTGGCGATCGCGAATCATCTGAGCAAGTTGATGAGCGGGTAGAAAAACTAAGTCACTCATAGGTTGATTTCACGTCATTTTTCAGATTTTAAGTTTTGATCGAGTTAATTATATTTACTTCAGTCTAAGGGGTTACAATCTTTAAAACTCTAGGTCTAATAGAGTGTTAGCGATCGCTATGCTCGAAATAGCTCAACCACCGTCGGCTTAATCACTTTCCCCATCGCGTTGCGCGGTAATTCTTCAACTATCAGAATTTGGGTTGGCACTTTATAAACCGCCAATCGCTCTTTTGCCCAACTCCTGAAAGCTTGTAAGGTTAAAGGTTGTGAACCCTGCAATACTAACGCCGCACAAACCCGTTCACCCCACTTTAAATCAGCAACCCCAACCACTGCACATTCTTGAATATCTGGATGCGATCGCAGTACTTCTTCAATTTCTAAAGCTGAAACTTTATACCCTCCGGTTTTGATGATATCCACGCTCATCCGTCCCAGAATTCGGTAGTTACTGTTCTCGATTACGGCGGTATCTCCAGTACAAAACCAGCCATCTTGAAAGGCTTTGGCGGTTGCTTGGGGGTTTTGCCAATATTCTAGAAACACTCCAGGGTCTTTAACTTGAATTTCTCCTGGTGTTCCGGCTGTAACTAACTCTCCGTTTTCATCTACTAATCTCACTTCAACTTCAGGTAAAGGCTTTCCTACATATCCAGATAACCGTTCACCGTGTAAAGGGTTCGATAGCGCCATGCCGATTTCAGTCATACCATAGCGCTCCAGCAGAAAATGGCCGCTGATGCTTTGCCACTTTTCTAAAACTTGAACTGGTAAGGCTGCCGAGCCAGAAACCATCAAGCGCATCTTAGCACAGCCTTCTGACATGATTTGTTGGCGTTCCTTAGAGGCAGTTTCCCAAGCCGCAATTAGCTTTACATAAATTGTTGGTACTGCCATAAATAAGGTTAAGTCACCGTCACAAATTCGGTTCCAAACAGTTTCGGCATCAAATTTGCTCAATATCTCGCATTCCGCCCCAGCCCATAAAGCACAAGTCAGTACGTTAATAATCCCATGAATATGATGTAGTGGCAGGATATGCAAAATGCGATCATCCGATGTCCATTCCCAAGCGGCGATTAAGCTAGTTACTTGCGCTTGAATATTTTGGTGAGTCGTAACTACACCCTTTGGTTTACCTGTTGTACCGCTGGTGTAGAGAATTAAGGCGCGTCTAGTGATATCTACCTCTGGGAGACGACTCACATTATACGGGAGCGTTTCTGAGGTAAGGATAAATCGCAAATTGTGTTCTTGGGCAAGCGATCGCAATACACCCTCAAAATTGGGATGAGCAACAATAATCGATGCTCCAGAATTAGTAATTACATACTCCAATTCTGGGCGGGGATGGGAAACACACAGAGGTACAGCTATGCCACCAGCCCGCCAAATTCCCCATTGAGTTGCTACATATTCAAAACTAGGTGGGATGAGAAAGGCAACTCGCTGCTCCTCTAAATCTTCTACACTCTTGAGAAGACCTGTTGCTATTTGACTAGAAGTGTGAAGCAAATGCTGATATGTAAACGATCCATCTGTTGTCGCGATCGCTCTTTTCTCTTTGTGTTTTTCAGCACAAATAATCAATGGAAAATTCACGTTTATTTACCGATTTATGGTTGATTTAGTCTAACTAATAAAACTATATATATAAATTTGATTTGATTTACTTTGAACTGACAGGCTGATAACCAAGACTTTTTTAATAAATCGATAATCATTTTATTTGTAACTTGATAGTTACTACAACCAACGTTGTTTTTTGGCATAGATAATACTGCCAATCACAATTAATGCCATCATGCATATCACTACAGGATAAGCCCAAGGTTGTTCTAACTCTGGCATATATTTAAAGTTCATACCATAGAACCCAGACATAAAAGTAATTGGTAAAAATATTGTCGATAAGATAGTCAGGCGATTAATTCGTTCACCTGTTTTACTAGCAATATTATCGCGTTGAATTTCCATTAATTCTGACATCCAGGCTCTCAAAGCTTGATATTCTTGCCAGAGTTTATCAACGTGATGAACCAGTTCTTGATTAAATAATTCTTTCACTGGCTGGCTGACCCATTGGAAATCTTCATTATCCATAATAGCCATAAGTAACTTGATGCTTTGAAAATTACGGCGTCCAGAACGAGTAGATTGCCTCATTGTGGCAAGTTTCTGGTACGTTGATTCATCACCAGAATTGTCTAAAACTTCGTCTTCTAAATCATCAAGTTTTCTAGAAATATCGGTAAATACAGTTTCGTAATTATTCAAAATATATTTAAAAATAATATAAAAAAGATAGTCAATTCCCAACTTTTGAATATCTAGAGTTCGTTTTGGCAGATGATTAGTTAAAAGATTGAAAACTTTTAGTTCAGTGATCTAAAAAGTTATAATAAAATTATTTCCAACTATAATATTACCCCGTGCAACCTCCAACTCATTATTTTTGATTTGAGGAGTTAGAATTTCATAGCTATCAAATAAACAATCTTCTACGTTTTCATCAATTCCTACAGGTGAATGGTTGAAAATCATGTTAACACGAGATGGATTGAGTCCAAAGTGCTTAATAATTCTAGCTGTTCCAGTGCGATCGCGGAAGTGAATACAGCGCAACCAAATATTATGAGAACCATCAATTCTTTTCAGTACTGTATCGACATCCCTATTAGTGAATATTTCCAAGTTATCTGGATAAAAAGTCAGGAGAGTTAGCATATAGCAATCCTAATTGAGTCGTAAAAAAATACTGTGACTCATCGTAAGTAATAAAGACTAAAATTATTATTTTATAAGCACTAAAGTGCTTACTATTAAGCTTGATAAAGTACTAATGGTAAAATTGTAAGATAAAACACATTATTGAGTGGTAACTTAGTTTTTTTCTATTTTCCCAGATTTTGGGCGAGTAGTTGGCGCTGGCGCTGATTTGTTTTGCAAAATTGCAATTTCCCGCTGTGCATCTTGATAACTATCTTGTTCCCCTTGCTGTTGGAATAGTTTTGCAGCTTTTTTGAAGTCTATGATCGCACCCGGTTTATTTTTCTGCTTGGTGCGAATCACACCCCGATTATAATAGGCTAAGGCATTGTTAGGATTAATTGCGATCGCTCGTGAATAATCCTGATTTGCAGCTTTTTTATTTCCCAGTTCAAGATAAGCGTTACCACGGTTGTTGTAAGCTACTATATTATTTGTATCTAGTTTCAGCGCTGCGGTATAATCTTCAATAGCACCTTTATAATCTCCAAAAGAAAAACGGTGAATACCTCTGTGAATATAAGCTGCAATAAATTTAGGATCGAGCTGTAAAATAGTGTTGTAATCTTCAGTAGCTTCTACTTGATTTCCCAGATCGCTGTAAATATCACCACGATTCAGATAAGCTTCTATGTATTTGGGACTGATATTGATTGCATCTGTGTAATCTTTAATTGCTTCATATTTTTGTTTATTAACAGATTGAGTTAAACCCCTTTGATAATAGGCTTTAGCATCACTAGGATCAATCTTAATTATTTTATCAAAATCTTGGATTGCTTCAAGTCTTTGTTTGAGACGACGGTGGAGAATACCTCGTTGCAAGTAAGCTTCGGTATACTGAGGTTTGAGAGCGATCGCTTTGCTAAAATCTTCAAGTGCGCCTTTATTATCCTTCGATTGAGCACGAGCTAATCCTCGTCCATAGTAAACATAAGCATCTTTGGAATTTAACTTTATTGCTTGGGTATAGTCTGCGATCGCTTGTTTGTATTTGCCTAATTCCGAAAAAGCAAATCCTCGGTCAAAATAGGCATTAGCATCTTGGGGATTGAGTAAAATAGCTTGGCTAGAGTCTGCTTGTGCTTGCTCGTAATCTCCTAATCGATAATAAGCATCACCTCGCCGATTATAAGCTAAAGCGTTTTGCGGATTTAATTCAATAATTTGATTGAAATCTGCAATTGCTCCTTCATAGTTTCCTGACTCATATTTATTTACTCCCTCTTGGTATAATGTCTGTTGGGCATCACTTACAAGTTTTGGCGATCTCAATTGCCACGCTGTGACAATAAGAGTAATACAGCCAGCTATCCCCGCTAGAATTAGTAATAATTTTTTCTGATGCTGTTTTTGTTGATCGTCATCAACATTTATTAACTTTTTCAGGTCGTCTAAAACTTCGGTTGCATACTGGTAGCGCTTACGATAGTCAAAACGCACCATTTTATTAATAATTTTTGCTAATTTTCTGTTAACTTTTAAATTTTTATCGCGCCAAAGTATTTCACCTGTCAGCTTATTTTTCTGACTTCGTAAATTAGATATTTCCTTTGTCGGTAAACCTTTTAGGGCTGCGATCGCAACAAGACCTAAAGCATATATATCGCTGTTGTATTTGAGGTTGCCGTTAATTTGTTCTATAGGCATGTATTCAAGATTATTAACAGTATTATTAATAGCTTCATTAAAAGTACCAAAATTAACCAAAACTAACTTTTTATCTGATTCACGGCGAATAATATTTGCTGGTTTAATATTCCGATGAATCACACCATAGCTGTGTACAACGATCAAAATTTCTAATATCTCTGACAAAAGACTAATTACTTCATCTTCTCTCAAAGGTTGTCCCTGGATAATTTCATCAGTAAAAGGATTACCGGGTATGAATTCTTGGACTATATAAAATTCTTCATTTTCTTCAAAAGAAGTTATGAGCTTTTGGATTTGGTCGTTTTTCTGTCCAAGCTTTTCTAAAGTTGCTGCCTTATTGGCAAACAAGCGGCTTAGAATTGTTAAAGCTTGAGGATTGCTACTAGAAGAACGTAACTGTTTTACTATAAATTGGCTGCCAAGAAGATTAACATCTTCAACTAGATAGGTTTTTTCTTTTTCCCTATCCTTGAGAACTTTTAGTATTTGATAATGTCCATCTAGGAAATGACTATTCATCAATATAAATATAGTCTGATAAATTGTTTGATTATAGCTTACGTGTTATAGGCAAAAGGCAGAAACTATTTTTATCTAATGTTAAGTCTTGCATTTTGTACCTCATTTACTTGCAAACTGCTGTAAATATTTATTTATTACAGCTATTTTCAGGTAAATAGACCACGCGGTAGGGGCGCAAGGCCTTGTGCCCCTAGAACAGATGTGGTTCAAATATATGAAAACTGGTGTAAGCAACTTCAAATGAGATAGGACTTACACAAAAATCGCCAAAAAGCTTAATTTATCGAACCGCCAAGACTGCCAATAACGCCAAGAATTGTAGAGTGTGCGTAAGTCCTATGAGATCGATGCGTGGGCTGCTGCCATGTGTATATTTCAAAGTCCCTCTCCCAAGCTTGGGAGAGGGATTTAGGGTGAAAGCTCATTGATTCAGGTTTTATACTGGAACGACAAATTTCTCGCTACCAGCTAGTTCAAAGGCTGTATGAATGGCTTGCAAAGCTTTAACACCTTGCTCTTGCGCCACAACACAACTAATTTTGATTTCTGAAGTGGCAATCATTTGAATATTGATTTGTTGTTGAGCTAAAGCTTCAAACATTTTAGCAGCAACACCTGGTTGTCCTACCATACCTGCACCGACAATACTCACCTTAGCGATCGCACGATCTAAAACAACTTCACCCCATCCTAATTCTGCCGCTACTTGGGTAAGCATTTCTTTAGCATTTTCCCCGTCTATCTGCGAGACTGTAAAAGCAATATCTCGTCTGGGAACACCATCAATCACCCGGCAGCGCTGAGATTGGATAATCATATCAACGCTGATATTATGTCGCGCTAATAGTCCAAACAACTTCGCCGCCATCCCCGGACGATCTGGCAATTGGCGAATCGCAAGACGCGCTTGGTTCAAATCGAGGGCGACGCCTCGAACCAGGGGAGAGGGAGGAGATAAGGGAGAGGGGGGAGACAAGGGAGAAGTTTCTTCAATGATTCTTCCTTGTCCCCCTTGTCCCCCTTGTCCCCTTGTCCTCTCTTTCCCTGCTTCGATCTCAAAGGCAGTGCAGAGTGCGCTAACGGCGCGATCGCATTCGGCGGCATTGACTACGCAACTTACTTTCACTTCGCTGGTGGAAATCATTTGGATGTTCACGCCAGCTTCAGCTAATGTGGCAAACATCTTTGCAGCTACACCAGGACGCCCAATCATTCCTGCACCTGCGATGCTGACTTTGGCAATGTTACGTTCTACCATTACCTCGGCTTCGTCAAATTTGGGGTTAGATTGACTCCTCAGTGCTGGAGCGATCGCTGTTGCTACTGCTTCTGCCCGTTTTAATATTGGTGTTGTAACCGTAAAGGCAATGTCATTACTGTTACCTTCATGAACTGATTGAATAATCAAATCTACATCTACTTTTTGCCGAGAAATTTCCCCAAATAATCTAGCTGCAACACCTGGTTTGTCGGGGACGCGCAACAAAGCGACCTTTGCTTGGTTAGTGTCAAATTCTACATGATCTACAGGACGGGCAATTTCTAGATTGATTAGCGATCGCCCTTGGGGTTTGGCTGATGTCACCCAAGTTCCTGGTTGATCAGTCCAGCTAGACCTAACCACAAGGGGAACACCATAGTTACGGGCAATTTCCACAGCACGGGGATGCAGCACTTTTGCACCCAAGCTAGCTAATTCCAACATTTCATCGCAGCTGATCGCATCCATCAACTGGGCTTCGGCAACTAAGCGGGGGTCTGTAGTGAGAATCCCTGGAACGTCTGTATAAATTTCACAAAAATTCGCTTTTAATGCGGCTGCGATCGCCACTGCTGAGGTGTCGGAACCACCACGACCCAAAGTCGTAATTTCCATCTCTCCGACGCTGGATATACCTTGGAAGCCAGCTACTACTACTACTTTACCTGCATTTATGTGGCGAGTTAGGCGAGTAGTTTCAATATGCAAAATCCGAGCGCGGCTGTGTTCAGCTTCAGTAACAATTCCTACCTGAGCGCCAGTCATGGAAATTGCAGGCTGTCCGAGTTCCTGCAAAGCCATACTAAGTAAGGCAATAGTTACTTGTTCGCCAGTAGAAAGCAGCATATCCATTTCCCGGCGGTTAGGATTTGGAGAAATTTCAGTAGCTAGTTTGACGAGTCCATCGGTGGTTTTGCCCATTGCCGAAACTACTACGACAATAGAGTTTCCAGCTTTAACAGTTTTATAAACACGCTGTGCAACAGCTTGAATACGTTCGACCGAACCGACAGATGTACCACCGTATTTCTGAACTATGAGCGCCATAACTTTTTATTTAATCAATTGTGCCTGCTTTCATCAACGCTTCCGCCTGGTAAGGAAGCCTTCAAGGCTTATCAGTTATATAGTTTACTAAATATCGCGGCGAATGCCCCATCATAATTGATTATTCAAAAACTACATCTTCGTAGAGTGCTGCCATTGTTTCCTCAAAATCCACGCTGTTAAGTCGAAATGATTGATGTTCTGCTGTGTAGGATTGTAAAACCCACAACCCTTGCTCATTGCGTCGAAAACACTCAACTCGTTGACGTTTTGTATTAATTAAAACATATTCTTGCAGACTTTCCAGGGTTTGATAATCGGCGAATTTGTCGCCCCGGTCGAAGGCTTCGGTAGAATTAGATAAAACTTCGACAATTAAACAGGGAAATCTTTTATAACCTGGCGTTTCTCGATCTCGTTGGTCGCAAGTAACCATCACATCAGGATAATAAAAGCGATTCAGAGATTCAATTCTGGCTTTCATGTCAGCGATGTAAACACGACAACCAAAACCGCGCAGATGATTACGGAGGAGAGCGAATAGGTTTCCAGCAATGGTTACGTGTGCATCAAACACCTCAGCCATTGCGTAAATGTAGCCATTGATGTATTCATGTTTTACAGGGTTTTGTTCCTCCATTTGGAGGTACTTTTCAGCAGTGAGATAGTTTTGTTGGGGCGAGGCTATCATAGTTGAAACTTCAAGGTTTGAGTAATACTGATTTCTAGGGTAGCCTTTGCTGTGGATTGAAGTTAGTTTTTGAGAGAGATTTTGGAGAGATAATTTTATGTTAGGTCTAGACAGAATTACATTTGACCTTAGCATTATGGGTGGACAAGCTTGCATTCGCGGAATGCGAATTCCGGTTTCTTTATTAGTCAATTTGGTAGCTAATGGAAAACCTGTAGAAGAAATTTTAGAAGAGTATCCTGATTTAGAAGCAGAGGATATTCGTCAATCTCTACTTTATGCAGCGTGGTTGACTCAAGAACGGGTTTATCCATTCAAAATTGCTTAACCAGTAAAATGAAGTTTTTGGTAGATATGGGAATTTCACTACGTACTGTATCTTGGTTGCGTAGCGATGGTTATGATGTCGTGCATTTACGCGATGAAGGTTTGCAAAGACTACCAGATAATGAGATTTTAATTAAAGCCCGGACAGAAGGGAGAATTTTATTAACTATAGATTTAGATTTTGCTCAACTTTTAGCTGTGAGTGGAGATAGTTTACCGAGTGTTATTTTGTTTAGATTAGGAAATGACAACTATGATGCAATTAATGAACGTTTGACAAATGTTTTAAGTGAATGTCAAGAAGATTTAGAGGTTGGGGCAATTGTTTCTGTAAGTAATGAAACTTTCCGGGTGAGGCGATTGCCCATATAAGTAAGAAGTAGATTACAATTTTAGGTGATCGCTTGTCTATTTACACTTTGTAGTTAAAAATTAGGTAATAAACCTGCTTGTTTACATATTTCATTAGCAGTAATACGATCAATAGTACGATGCCGTTTTAGAGGATGTTTGAAAAGTCCTCAAGCGTATGTTTCACTACCCTGGCTACCAAGAAACTGCTACCAGAGAATCGGAGTTTTGGGATTTGAGAGTGTACCCCTGAGTCATACTTGAGGCTCAAGCCAACCCTTTTCAAACAACCTCTTACAGGAAGAGTTTTTATATCATTAGTATAAATTGAATGATTTCCTCCTTCCCTTAATAAATAAAAGCCATTTTGTTCTAAGTATTTAATTAGCTCTTTTCGTTTGACTGACACACTCAAACCTCTATAGGAATTTGTTCGAGCAAAGAACCACCTATGGGAATTTCTTTATTTTGTTGGCGATAGGCAAGAATCATTTCTTTGGTTGCGTCTTGTAACATAGCCCTGCATTCTTCTAGGGTTTCTCCTTCTGTAATGACTTCTTGCCATTCAATGAGTTGTCCCATATATCCACTATTAATTTTTGTATATTTTGCAGTGTATGTAATTAACATTTCTGTGTTAGTGAGGATAATTATATGATTTATCGTAGCTGATTTTTTATTGCGGGGGCTGTATCTCTTTATCATTCACAACCACATAAGTGCGTAGGCGTAGACATCGCTTGCATTTACACTTCTTTTCTAGAGCGATCGCCAGCTTTCGGCTTAATGATATACCAAAATGAATGCGTGAATTACTCAAATGAGTAAGCAAACTGGGGTTTGAGAAAGTAAAAGCTGATTTTGCTTGCGGAAAACACCAAAATGAGAAAGCAAACTGGGGTTTGAGAAAGTAAAAGCTCCTTTTGAGTAAGTAAAAGCTTATTTTGCTTGCGGAAAACACTAAAATGAGAAAGCAAACTGGGGTTTGAGAAAGTAAAAGCTGATTTTACTTGCGGAAAACACCAAAACGAGAAAGCAAACTGGGGTTTGAGAAAGTAAAAGCTCATTTTGAGTAAGTCGAATGGCATTTTTACTTAGTTCAATATGAATTTTAGTCTAGGCAATCGCGCTTTTCAGTTTTATCACGGTACGCTTTGCACAAAACTAGCTGATTCTGGATTTGGGGGGAGGCGATCGCAGCTGCTGTCAGCGATACTGGCTCCATAATCCCAAGATATACGAGATTTTACTTATGGTTCTCAGTCTAACAGACTCTAAACAGGTAACAAAGAGCAAATAACAGAACAAATTATAAAACTTTGTTTAGCGATCGCCTCTGATAAAATCCGAGCAATGTCTGACAACAAGACATTCCACCTCTACCAGTTTTAACCTGATTCTAAAATATTAGATTTCTGGTTCCACACTTAGCGATCGCAATTGAGCAATCAGAATCTCATTTCGTTGGCGTTCTTGTTCAGCGCGTTGGCGTTCAAGTTCTGCTCTTTTATCGCCAGTCAACAACAAATTACCTTGCAAATCCCACCAACGTAACCAGGGCAATTCCATATTTTGGTAAACTCCATGCCAGATACCTAGCTCAACGCCTAAAGGATGTATGAGATAATGTCCCCGTTCGTTTGTTGGTAATGGCTGATACTTGCCCTCAATTAAGTGATACACTTCTACGCTGGCTTTATCCACTTCATAAATGCCATAAAACGGAAGACGAATTACTTGCTCATAAATCCAAAATTTGCCTTTCCAAGGAGTTTGATCTCGTTCGTCACTACCATCTCCAGAGACAAATTCTAAGGCAATTAATGGGGCAATAAATTCTCGCCACAGTACATAAGACCTGCGTATTTGCCCGTCGAATAAGGGCGGGACATTGGCGACATAAAACCAGTCTGGTGCGACTGCGCCTTTTTCTGGCGGGTCAGTCATCCGCCAATAGATGCCACAATCTTGACCAATACAATATTGCCCATCAGGGTGAAGTTTTTGCAATATCGGTTGAATCGAGTCGGTAAGGAAAATGCTTTGGGGATGTTCCTGGAAGTTTTTCACAAATGTGCCATCAGACTCTGGTAGTTGCGTGTGGTCTGGGAAAGGGGTAAGGTCAGTGGGGTTGATGGCAGAGGTCATAAACTTACCTTTGCACTGGTAAAGGTTGTTTTTAGTTTAGCAATAGACTTAAGCTTCCGGTTCCACACCAAGCGATCGCAATTGGGCAATCAGAATCTCATTGCGTTGGCTTTCCTGTTCAGCACGTTGGCTTTCCTGTTCAGCACGTTGGCTTTCCTGTTCAGCACGTTGGCTTTCCTGTTCAGCACGTTGGCGTTCAAGTTCTGCTCTTTCATCGCCAGTCAACAACAAATTACCTTGCAAATCCCACCAACGTAACCAGGGCAATTCCACGTTTTGATAAACTCCAAGCCTTATGCCTAACTCCGCTCCTAAAGGAGGTATACGATAATGTCCTCGTTCATTTGCTGCTAATAACTGGTATTGTCCACCAATGAATTCATACACTTCTATACTGGCTTTATTCACTTCATAAATGCCATAAAACGGAGGACGAATTACTTGCTCATAAATCCAAAATTTGCCCTTCCAAGGAGTTTGATCTCGTTCCTCACTCCCATCACCAGAGACGAATTCTAAGACAATTAATGGAGCGATGTGTTCTCGCCAAAATACATAAGAACGGCGCGTTAATCCATCGAGTAAGGGCGGGACATTTCCTACATAAAACCAATCCGGTGCTACTGCTCCTTTCTCTCGAGGATCTGTCAACCGCCAGTAAATACCTAAGTCCTGACCTATACAATATTGACCTTCTGGATGTAATTGCTGGAGAATGGGTGTAATTGAGTCAGTTAGTAAGATACTTTGGGGATGTTCTTGCCAATTTTTCACGAATGTGCCGTCAGAGTCTGGTAGCTGCGTGTGGTCAGGAAATGGGGTGAGATCGGTATCGAGGTTGGTTGCAGAGGTCATAAGTTACCTTTGCACTAGCTAAAGGTTGTTTTTAGTTTAGCAATAGAGAGAGAAAAAAGCGTAGGCGTAGCCCATCGTAAACATCGCAGTCTTTCTACAAAGCTAGGCTCAAGTTATTAAGGCTCTCTTGTGTGAGAATTAATCTAAGCATTTTGGGAGTTGCAAAGATGGCTTGGGTAGCTGGCGATCGCTTGCAAGGTGGAAAATACACCATTGAAAAAGAGTTGGGAAGAGGACGCTTTGGCATTACTTATTTGGTAAGAAATAGGAATGGCGATCGCTTTGTCATTAAAACCTTAAATGACGATTTACTAAATTCCCTGAACCAGTTGGAACGCGGACGACTGGAAACAATGTTTTGGCAAGAGGCGGTAAAACTTACTCAATGTAAACACAAACATATTGTGCAAGTTGCAGAACCGTTCAAAGAAGGAGAACACTGGTGTTTAGTAATGGAATATGTGGATGGTGTGAGTTTAGCTGACCGTCGCCAACAAATACTTTCTGAATCAGAGGCTTTACGCTACACTCAACAAATTGGAGAAGCACTGATTAAAGTACATGAAAATCGGTTGATTCATCGAGATGTACATCCAGGAAATATCTTTTTGCGAGTGCGAGAAGGACAGCCGGAAGCGGTGCTAATTGATTTTGGTTTAGCTCTCGATTTCGACCATATCTTAACCACAAGTAGAACTAAGGAAACTTCTGAGGGATTTACACCGCCTGAGCTATATGCTCAACATACTAAACCAACTGGAGCATATAGCGATATCTATTCTTTAGCAGCAACTCTTTATGTACTTCTGACTGGAAAAACACCAGTCAGTGCGCTCAAACGTAAGGTGGACAATGCTCCTTTAGTGGAACCGAAAAAACATAATCCTCTAATTAGCGATCGCACAAACCGAGCAATTTTAACAGGTATGAAACTAGACCCGAAACAGCGATCGCAGTCAATGCGAGAATGGCTCGATTCTTTGGGACTGACTGGGGAAACTCCTATACCTGCGTCAATACCCTCTAAACCTAACTCAAATTGGGATAAAAAAATTCAGTTTTGGACTGTGGTTATAGCGGCGATCGCAGCTTTAGGAGGCTTACTTGCAGGGGTGGGTGCTGTGATGGATAAATTAAAATCCCCTGCATCTAATAGTCCACCATCAGTATCTCCTAGTCCGTCATCTAGCAAAACACCGTAGAATTAGCTAAACTCTCATTAAAATGCTTGCATTAAAGTAATTTTTTACTTAGAGGTATTCATGCCCTGGATAGCAGGACAGAAATTGCAAAGTGGCAAATATGTAATTGAGACAGTCCTGGGACAGGGGGGATTTGGGATTACTTACAAGGCTTTGCATGTTGAACTAAATCAGACAGTTGTAATTAAGACACCGAATGAATATCTCAGTCACGATCTGGAATATGAAAAGTACATAGAGAGATTTATCCAAGAAGGGCGAATACTCGCACGCTTATCAGAAGACCCACATCCTCACATTGTGGGAGTAATTGATTTGTTTCGGGAAGGTGCTACCCACTGTTTAGTGATGGACTTTGTTGAAGGAGAAAATTTATTTGAGGCAGTGAAGCGTAGGGGGGCTTTACCAGAAGCAGAGATTGTACCCTGCATCCGCCAGATTGGGGAAGCTTTGAGCGTAGTGCATCAAGCAGGTTTAGTACATAGAGATGCCCATCCTGGAAACATCATGGTGCGGAGAAATGGCAAAGCCGTCTTAATTGACTTTGGAATCGCTAAAGAACTTTTACCTAAAACTTTGAGTTCAAAGGGTATTGCAGGTAATGAAGGGTTTGCGCCCTATGAACAGATGAGCAGAGGTAGTCGTGAGCCAACAGTGGATGTTTATTGTTTGGCTGCTACACTTTATTATGCAGTAACAGGTCAACGCCCTACAACTTCTCTAGCTCGCAAGCTCGATAATGCTTCCCTGAAATCACCTAAACAAATTAATCCAAGCATTAGCAACAGATTAAATCAGCCAATTCTCAAAGGTATGGCGCTGGAAGCAAAAGACCGCCCTCAATCGATGCAGGCATGGTTGGCAATGCTAGAAGCACCAAAAGCAACGCCTCCACCACCCGTTGAGTCAGTTTATAGAAAAGAAGTTGTTCGTTCCAAAGCCAAGCCAAACTTAGAGCCAATTTTAGATGATAAACCACCTATTAAATCACCTAGAGTTATTCCCTGGGGCTGGTTAGTTGGTGTATTATTAAGCTACCTATTAATAGGCTACCTGTTGGCAGCGTTAAACGCTCTGTACATAATTTTGGCTTGGGTTGTGGCTGTAGCTGGGGCTGTGGTTGTGGCTGGGGCTAGGGCTGGGGCTGTGGTTGTGGCTGTGGCTGTGGCTGGGGCTTGGGCTTGGACTGTGGTTGTGACTGGGTCTGTGGCTGTGGCTGCGGCTGTGGCTGTGGCTGCGGCTGTGGCTGGGGCTGGGGCTGTGGCTGTGGCTGGGGCTGTGGCTGGGGCTGTGGCTGGAGATAAATTACTAGAATCTTTTAGCAAATTTCATACTTTTCTAATTTTAGCTGGCACTTATAGTCTAGGCTTGGGTTGGGGATGGTTAGGACATAGGATTTTTAATCCAGGTTCATAGCTTACTCAAGCTCTAGAAGCTAAATGACAAAAAATTTTGTAGCTGTTGTATCGAGTAGAAAAGCGATGTCTAACAACAAGCCGCTACCTATCTACGCACCTTTCACCTCATACCAAAATATTAAATTTTTGGCTCAATACCAAGCACTGGTTTTAAGAGTGTTGTTATGGAAGATAAGCTAAGTAAATAAACTGATATCTACATTAAAATAGTCCGCCAACGCTTCTGCTTGAGTTTTACTAATGGTGCGATCGCGAAGCGTCTCCGTTCGCGCAGCGTCCCGAAGGGAAGGAGAATCGCCATTAACAATTTGCAAGGCAATTTCCAATGAACCAATTACCTCAGCTAATGCTTCGTTTGTAGTATCGCGTGCGTCCATCAGATGCATTAACATCGAATTGGGTGTACCTTGGAGAATTGGGTAATGGGTTTCTTCAAACTGCTCAATTAAAGTCACCAACAGTTGCAACAGCATTTCTTCTTCTGGTGTACGATTGGGACGATGTTCTAAGGTTAATGCGAGTGCGTAGACGCAAAGCGGCTTGTCTCTGACATCGCTTGTTCGTTTTCTGCATCCGTGGTAATGATTTTTGGCATTGCGGCAAAATATTATTGTAATAAGCTAAGGAGCTTAAGGTGGTTATCTATGGCAATACTGACATTTAAAACATACCGACTCACCTACCGAATATATTCCCCAAACGCCCTTAGCTAAGAAACTGTGGGAAATTCGTCAGCGAGCGATTGCCTCTGGAATAAAATTACTCAACAAAGCAGAAATTGGACAAGAGCTTGCCGAACGTCGGGGCGGATACCGTGAATCGTAAAAAGACTTACATTGACTCTGGGGTTCTCATAACAGTTAGATTATGCTTTTGGTTAAACGCAGAGCGATTGATTGCTCTTTCGTCTATTAGGTTAACTTAAAAAATGGATGGCGCAATCGTTGAGAGTTGCTTCTTTAAATCTTGTGACAATGATTCCAAAAACATCATATCATTGGTGATGTCTGAAACCTCATCATCATTCAAATTTTCTCTCTCTAATTGCTTTTGATAAGCTTCAATCCTATATTCTAGTGCTTCAACAATAAATCGAATTGCTTTAGGAGAAAAATTCACGTTCAACAACTCCCTTAATTGACTTTGTAAAATGCCTCACCAACTAACCGCAATGCAGTTTTATAATCTTCTATTCTCATAGTGTAGCTTGGTTCCCACAGCCAATGATTACCGTAATCATTCACCAATCGAAGTTCGTTGGGAATATCAGTTCCTCTATCCAGCTTCCACCAATTTTTTCCAACCCCCTGAACTGCAAACGTCGAAATTCCGCCTGAGCCTGCAACAACCCAAGTATCACCATCTTCTTTGTAAGTTTCAATATCTTGCGATCGAATATTATCTATTCTCGAAGAAATCGCATTTCCCATACAGTACAAATCAATCGGGGTTTTTCTCATACCAATCAGCCAAAGACCTAAACCTCTGGTTCAACGTTGAGCGATGTCTAACGACAAACCGCTATGCGTCTAAGCAATATTTCTCTAAAACTCAAGCGATCGCTATTTAAATGTTATCTTTTTTCTACGAATTCAATAAACAATCGCCCGAATTCAATAAACAATTGCCCGAATTCAATAAACGACTGCCCAAATTCAATATCGCGCTTCTCGCTTGATTGCAATATCGAACTTCTATTTAATTTTTGCGAAGCTCGGTGCGCCTTTATCTCACTTCGTTGATGAAGATTCCCTGCGATCGCCCTGATTACTCATGCTTAATCTATGTAAAAATATTTAGAAAAGCATTTATACAAGTATAAAATATGCCCTATTATAGAAGCATAAGAAAGGCGATCGCCCTCGCGCAAGAGTCTGCGATCGCCTTCTTTTAACCCCAAAATCGGAGTCAAATATTATCATGGCACAATCAAAAAAGTTCGCCAAATCACAACCAGCCCAGTTTCTCCGCAGACAAGGCGGTGACGTACCTCCTTTCCATTCATCTTTCCAAGACTCATCACCCAGAAGGGAACGGATTAAACATTTATTAATTGGTTCACCTAAAGCTGTTACCAGCACCATTCACTTGTTGCATGTTTTGGGCTATGCAAATGTAGGTGATTGGAGTCCACTACTACCAACAGATAATCCCAATGAAATCATGAGTATTTTAACCCGTCAGATTTTGACGCAATAATTCATACTGGGGTGCCCTTTGCACCCCTACATCCCATATTTTGCATGAGTAATTGTACTCAATTTTTTCCTTTTTGCAGGTTGTTTTGTCAAAACATGAATAGTGATTAGCCAGACGTGATATAACGACAAACCGCTATGCATTTACGGAATATTTCTAAACTCAAGCGATCGCTATGAAAGGGAATTGGGAAGGGGACGGTTTGGTATTACTTATTTGGTAAAAAACAGGAATAGCGATCGCCAAGTCATTAAAATATTAAATGATGATTTACTTTTACGCCCCCTGAGCTTTACCTGGAAATTAAATCCCAAAATTCGGGGATGGGCAAACTACTTGTTACTGCAAATAGTAGTAAAACCTTTACTTTCTCTGGCAGTTTCTACTTCATGAAAATGATTTATTGACCAGTGGCATAGTAGCCGAAGTGGCTCAACTAACGTTTCTCCTAACGCTGTCAAGGAATACTCTACAGTGGGAGGATTAGTAGGATAAACTTTACGCTTCACAAGACCATCTCTCTCCAAATCACGCAGAGTACGAGTTAACATTCGTTGTGAAACGTTTCCAATTTCTCTATGCAACTCACCATACCGTTTCTTACCTTGGGATAGAACGTAGATGATTGCTGTAACCCATTTGTCAGAAACCAGTTCAAGTGTCTGCCGTAAATAAGGATGATCGTTGAGGATTTGAGGTGATTGAGCCATGTTTAAGATAGATGCTACGTACACTTGTGTTCCTACTTGTGCAATGCTTGATGTTCGTTTCAGAATAAGTCTAGAGATTTCTAAGATCATATCAACGGTCAACTAAAAAAACAGCACAATGAAATTTTCTGACTTCACTCAAGAAAACTCGGCTATGCTTCTGATTGATCATCAAGTTGGCACTATGAAGCTGATCAAAAACTTGCCTCTGACCGAGGTAGAGAAGAATACTCTTGCACTTGCAAAAGTGGCAAAGGTACTTAAGATACCTGTGGTTTTGACGAGTAGCCAAGAGGAGCGGTTTCAAGGTTTGCTGATGACTGCTTTAGCACAAAGCCTACCTGAAGCTTACAAGGTAAGAATCAAGCGTGCAGGTATTGTAAATGCTTGGGACGATAAGAACTTTGTTCAAGCAGTCAAAGATACAAATCGTACTAATTTAATTATGGCTGGCATAACTACGGACGTTTGCTTAGTTTATCCGGCTATCAGCGCAGTGCGCGAGGGCTACAGTGTTCAAGCAGTTATGGATGCTTCTGGTTCACCATTTCATCTCTCGGAAGATTTAGCACGGCAACGGATGCGTGATTCTGGGGTTGTGCTAACTGCTACGATCACTTTGATTGCTGAGTTGGTTAAGGATTGGAGCCGTCCCGAAGGCGTCGAGTTACAGCAATTATTGTTTAGTGATGTGTTGCCCCCTGAGTTCATTGAAGGCACTAGCACTCCATATTAAAGGACTTCCAAAAAATAAATTATTCCAAATTAATTTGTCCGTGTGTGGTTTGGCACAGCTGTGCATTGGTGTCAACTTAAGCTCAAACGCTGCTTATCCCACATACTCTTTACCCCACCCCCAACCCCTCCCCTTGGTAAGGGGAGGGGCAGTTTTTTAGACAAAACCGGGGTGGGGTGACGTTGATAGTACAAATATACTAAATAGCTGCTAAAATGCTTTAAAAGTCAGCTAGCCTTGCTTGAGGTAGTATGAAAAAAATCCAAGACACGGACAAAAAGCCCATTTTGCTGTTCCAGCCTACATTTGTAACTACTGCTATAGTGCCACTGCAACCGCAAGAAAAAAAGATCATCAGTGAACAGGAGCGTTTTATAACACAAGTTGAACGCATCAATCAGATGGCACAAGAGTTAGAAGCAGCGATATTAGAGTTGAAAGCGATCGCTAACAAAATGAATACTCAAAAACGTTACCCATTCTTGATAAAGGAGATATGCAAAAATATTTGTCAGTATTTCGCAGTTAGCATCCCTTGGGTGAAACGAAAGTCTGACGAATCATTTATTTTGACAACGCGAAAAGTTGATTTATTCCGAGCCGAAAGGGAAGCTACACTGCTAGCACAGCAACTTCGTCAGCAAACCAGAAAAAGATTAGCATCGCAGCGACAGAGAAAAAACAAGAATGGGGCTGAAGCAGACACAAAACGCTTCTTCAAAAAGGTATTAGTCAACAAATCTTAAAATTATCAACATTCAACGGCAGATCACCCCTGAGGTTGTAACAGTTATGCTGATTGAAGTGGCAGAAGGAACTTCTTCCTCAAAATTGCTAGATACTACACTGCCATTATTTCTTTGCAACCATAGTTGGTGACAAAGAAACAAAGCCGCCCTAATATTTGCACTTCCGTAAAACCAGAGTGTAACATCAGGGACAATCAATCAGCGCCTAAAAGAGGTAAAAAGAAGGTGTTAAAAGCACTTTTAGTGATTGCCATTGGTTTTTTACCGTCCCTGTTTTCCCTGTGGATGATCCGTAAAACCCAGCGATCGCGCTTGCGGATGAGGCAAGCAGCCAGGAATTTTCCAGTGGTACAGGGACGGCAAAACCTTAGACCTGTGGAAGGCGATCGCTATTATTTAGAAGGGGTAGGTTATCTGATTGGCGATATCAGCTGCAAATTTAATGCCCGATCTGGCTACATGCGTTGTGCTGTCAATCCCCAAGGCCCATGTAATGGTTGTCGTCACTACGAACCTAAGGAATTAGCTGGTAGTGAAAAAAGGGGTTAATAAGTTTTACCTGCATAATACTCAAACAATCTCAAATTATTAAAGAAGGAGAAGGGGACAACTATGGAGAGAGCATTTATCCAATGTCTCAAACTAATCCTTCACCCTAGAGAAAAACTGTTGTAACTATGGGCCACTATTAACAAAAAGTGCTTTACAGGTAAAAGTTTGTTTATACCAGAGTTTATGTCTGAACAAATCATCTATCAACTTAGTTTGATACTCTGTCCCTAATCGGCTGCATGATTTCAGATACCTAAGTTTGACTCGAACATCTGACACTTGACAGCGCTCACGCTTAACGATTCCCAAGTTGTACCTGGGAATGGTAAAATTATGGCTAATTATAATTTGTATTTACAAACACTTTGAATATTTCTCTTTGCATGGTGAAATAAGAATGATTTAATAGAATTCGTGCAAAAGTGTAAATCTGCGTCATTTTATTTGCAGATTATGAAATTTACTATTAACTTTTGCCGAATATCTCATAACCAGATGATTATCCAACGATGAACAACGCGATCGCTCGGACAACAGCATTATTATCAACTTGCGCTTTGCTACTAACAGGCTGTGGTGGTGGCACTAGCACAGTGACAAATTCTCCAATTAATAGTCCAAATAGTACCCCAAATAACACTGCAACCAATACCCCAGCGACAACGGGCACATTATCAGGTGCTATTCCCATCGGTATTGGTGTTGCCCAAACTAGCAATGTGGCATTACTCGGCCAAGAGCAAGTTGCTGGAGCTAAACTTGCCCAGAAGTATTTCAATAGTAAAGGTGGTGTTAATGGCACACCAATTAAATTAGTATTTCAAGATACGAGTGGTGATGAAGCAGGAGCAATTAACGCTTTTCAAACTCTAATTAATAAAGATAAAGTTATTGGAATTGTCGGCCCAACTTTGTCACAGCAAGCCTTTAGTGCCGATCCCATTGGCGAACGGGCAAAAGTACCAATTATTGGACCATCAAATACTGCTAAAAATGTTCCCGAAATTGGTGATTATGTTGCTCGTGTTTCTGCACCAGTTTCCATTGTTGCACCTAATTCTGTCAAAGCTGCACTTAAGCAAAATCCCCAACTGAAAAAAGTTGCAGTTTTCTATGCTCAAAATGATGCATTTAGCAAGTCAGAAACGGAAATATTTCAGCAAACAGTTAAGGATCAAGGGCTGGAATTAGTAACAGTACAAAAATTCCAAACCAGTGACACAGATTTTCAAAGCCAAGCTACCAATGCGATTAATCTTAAACCAGATTTGGTAATTATTTCAGGTTTGGCTGCTGATGGTGGTAATTTAGTTAGGCAATTGCGGGAACTAGGTTATCAAGGTTTAATTGTCGGTGGAAATGGTCTAAATACATCAAATCTATTCCCAGTTTGTAAAGCACTTTGTGATGGGGTATTGATTGCTCAAGCCTACAGTCCAGAACATCCAGGTGAAATTAACGCGACGTTTCGTAAAGCCTATATTGAAGAATATAAAAAAGAACCACCCCAATTTAGCGCCCAAGCTTTTGCAGCAGTGCAGGTTTATGTAGAAGCACTGCAATCTTTAGATAAAAAGAGCAAAATCAACAAACTACAGCTACCAGAATTACGAACGCAGTTAAACAAACAAATACTTGAAGGAGCATACAATACACCGTTAGGTGAAATTGGTTTTACTCCCACAGGTGAAGTTGTGCAAAAAGATTTCTATGTTGCCCAAATCAAAATGGAAAAAGATGGAAGTCAAGGTAAATTCACATTTCTAAAATAGTTGCTAGATGAATATTAATCTCTTTTTACAGCAATTATTAAATGGGTTATCCATTGGCAGCGTCTATGCAATTTTTGCCTTGGGATATACCTTAGTTTATTCTATTTTGGGCATCATAAATTTAGCTCATGGCGCGATTTTTACCTTGGGTGCATATTTCACTTATGCACTTATGGGTGGAAACTTTGGATTTAATGGCTTACTAGCTAATGCAGTCTTACCGATAAAATTACCATTTGCTATATCCTTGATTTTAGGAAGCACCTTGGCGGGATTAGTAGGGGTAGTGATGGAACGTGTTGCTTTTCAACCTTTGCGCCGTCAAGGCTCCGATCCCTTGCTAACTGTTGTTTCCAGCTTGGGGGTAGCAGTGGTAATTGTGAATTTAATCCAGTATTTAATAGGCGCGGAAAGTTACACGTACCCTGCAAATACTTATGGTAATTTGCCACCTGCGATTAACTTTGGTAGTTCAGAAAACCCAATTCCGATTCGCAGTGTTCAGGTGGTAATTTTTACTGTATCAGTGGTGATTGTGGCAATTCTTACCTATTTTATCAATCGAACTAAATATGGTAAGGCAATGCAAGCGATCGCAGAAGATCCAATTACAGCTAGTTTGTTAGGAATTAATAGCGATCGCTTTATCATCCTAACATTCTTCATCAGCAGTTTTTTAGCAGGATTAGCAGGAACTTTAGTCGCTTCTAGTGTTAGTATTGCAGGGCCATATTTCGGCATTGCTTTTGGTTTGCGGGGTTTAGCGGTAATTGTTTTAGGTGGTTTAGGTAGTATTCCCGGTGCAGTGGTAGGAGGTTTGTTAATTGGATTAGTCGAAGCGTTTGTCCCTGCTGAATTCTCCGGATATAAAGACGCAGTAGCCTTTGGAATTTTGTTTATCATGCTATTAGTTAGACCTCAAGGTTTGTTAGGACGGCGGTTTATTCAGAAAGTTTAAAGAAACGTAGCGCCATGAAAACATACACAACATACACCAAATAAAAATTAACTTTTGTAATTGCAAATAACAAAGGACAAATAACTAATGACTAATGACAACCAACTCCAAAAATATTTTACAAATGATTTAGGACTCCTATAGGTGAGAATAGCAATAGTTTAATTAAACTTAATCATAATGTTTGAAAATGACTGATTTTTTAGCTACTTACGCTTCTTTAATTGTCTCTATGGTATTGGGGGCGCTACTAGGGTTATCGCTTTACTTACCGCTAATGACAGGACAATTGTCTCTAGCTAGTCCTGGATTTTATGCTTTAGGTGGATATATTGCCGCAATTTTATCCACAAAAGTTTTAACATCTAGCAGTAGTTTATTTCCGATTCCATTGTTGTTATTAGAGATGTTGATTGCAGGTGTGATTTCTGGGTTGTTGGGTGTATCAGTCGGAATTCCAGCGTTGCGGTTGCGAGGAATTTATTTAGCGATCGCAACTATCGCTTTTGTGGAAGTTCTGCGCGTCATCTCGCTCAATTTAGATATTACAGGCGGTGCTGTCGGAATTTTTGGCATTCCTCAACCTTTTCAAACACAAATTGAATATTTATGGATTGCTCTGCCTTTATTATTAATTAGTATGGTGCTGCTTTATCGTTTAGAACGCATCCGTGTAGGAAGGGCTTTTATCGCTATCCGCGAAGATGAATTAGCTGCGGGTGCAATGGGAATTGATCCCACCTATTACAAAGTTTTAGCGTTTACACTAGGGGCTATACTTGCAGGAATTGTAGGTGCAATTAGCGCCCACTTCCTTAATACCTGGAATGCTCGTCAAGGGACTTTTGATTCCAGTATTATATATTTAACTTTTGTTTTGATTGGTGGTTCGAGAACTTTTTTAGGGCCGGTAATTGGAGGTATGGTGTTTACAGCCTTACCAGAGATTCTGCGAAGTCTTGCTGATACTGGTGGTTTACCTAATTGGTTAGCACAATTTTTGCGCGATGGAAGATTAATTATTTTTGGCTTACTAATAGTAATAGGTACAATCTTTTTTCCCCAAGGGCTAATTACTCCAGATATTTTTCAAAGACATAAAATCATGGAAAAACGAACCGCAAAGGACGCAAAGGGCGCAAAGTAAGAAAAGTTTTAGAAAGTTCTTGCATAAGTCTTACTATTCATAATAATATGCAAAAATGTCACATAGTATTCCAGAAACTAACAGCAGTATTGTTTTAGAAGCAAGAGCATTGACTCGTCGCTTTGGTGGTTTAGTGGCGGTAAATAATGTATCTTTTAGTGTAAATAAACATGAGATTTTTGGACTGATTGGCCCTAATGGTGCTGGCAAAACAACACTATTTAATTTGATTACTGCTTTCATTCCACCTTCTAGCGGTAAATTAGTTTATCAAGGTGCAGAACTTTCTCAATTGCGTCCTCATAAAATTGCTGCTTTAGGTATTGCCCGGACTTTTCAAAATATCCGCTTGTTTGGAGAATTATCCGCATTAGAAAATGTGATTATTGCTCGACATTTACACACTAAAAGTAATATGATTACAGGTGTTTTTGGATTACCACCAGCGCCTAGTGAAGAGTTTAAAACTAAGCAGAAAGCTTTAGATTTATTGGATTTGATGGGATTAAGCGATCGCTGTAATGAAAAAGCCAAAAACTTTGCCTACGGCGATCAGCGTCGTCTAGAAATTGCCCGCGCTTTAGCATTAGAACCGCAAATTTTACTTCTCGATGAACCGGCGGCGGGAATGAACCCCAACGAAAAGCAGCAATTGAGTGAATTTATCCGTAGTCTGCGCGATCGCTTCAATTTGACAATCATCCTTATTGAACACCATGTACCATTGGTTATGGGTTTGTGCGATCGCATTGCTGTATTAGATTTTGGTCAATTAATTGCCTTGGGTGAACCTGCAGTTGTCAGAAATGATCCGGCTGTCATTGAAGCTTATTTAGGAAATGAATGATATCTAACTATCTACTGAAATTACAAAATCTGTTGTAATTCCTCAATATTATTTGCAGTTACAACATTCCGTAAAATTGTCTTCAAGCGCTCTATATCATTAATTTCCGTGATTTGTGGCATTAACTGTAACCCGTTGTTGCCAAATTTTAACTCCAAATTAATTTCAATACTAGAAAGTATTCCTCGCAGATCTCCGCGTGCCTCTCCGCGTGCTTCTCCTTCGCGTAAAATTTCTTGATACCAAGGCGACTCACGTAACACAACCATATCCCACCTCATGATTTCTTGAACGAGTGCAGTTTCTAAAACAAACGTAGCAAAAAAAGCTAAGACCGTTTCCAGCTGGTTCAGTTGTTCATTAGCATGGAGAATTTGCAATGCTTCTCTAATAGTAGATTCATTTTCACCACCTTTAAGAATGGGCACAAAGGGCGAGAAATCTGAGCGGAGGTTTCCTCCGTTGGCGTAGCCCGCCGCAGGCATCAGAACTTCGTAAGTAAAGATGGTAAGGGTTGTTGAAAAGCAATATTGACATCAACTTCCCACAGGTTAATTACTCGATAATCTTGTATTGCCCGTAATCCAGCAATATTTGATGTAAAGCTTATGGGTATTTCGTTGTTGCCAATTTTAAGAATGTTAATGAGAACAGGGTATGTTGGCAAGTTATATTTTTCTTCCGCAAGTGCAGCGTATGCACGCATCCGACGTGGCATTTTGGATTGATAGCGTAATTGCAATTCGTTAAGAAGCAGAAATTCTCCATGTTGGGGACTGTTGACACGCATTAAAACATCAGTTTCCCGGCTAATCCACTGAAATTCGCCACTTAAAATTTCTTCAGCAACGACATCAGAAATCTGCGTTACCCATCTTACCCAGTTATCGGGTGCAAGGCTAATTAATTTTTTGGTGCTGACATCGGCAGGCCTTGTCATCAGGGTGTAGATGCTCTCAATAAGTAAGATTTATCGTAACTTGAAGTGTGGCATTACACCAAAGAATATTTGTCAGGTAAGATTTTGCCTGACAAATATTCTTCAGCAATGTTGGTAACGGCTAGTGATGGGTTTGTGCGATCGCCAGCTATTAAGAATGAGTTACAAAAAAATTTAGGCGCGTGGCTTGTGTGGTGAGGGGAAAACTGCCATGATCGATACCAACCCTAAGCTTTGCTAACGCCATACTAACTTACAATTAATGATAAATATTATTATTACTACTAACCATGACTATTATTCTGACGACAAAAGAGTGGGATAAATTATGGGCAGAAGCTAAACTGAACAGCTTGCAAAATCCAGAAGCTAATGTATTTGCAGGTGAGAGTGCTGGAACTGATCAGGTTGCAGTTAACTCCGATGCTGGTGGATCAAGGTGGAGTGCAAAGACCGCCACGACTGAAGGCAGAAACCATCGCTCGGATTCATCATGCCAGAGAAATTTTGCACTCTCGTATAGAGAATCCGCCGTCATTGCTGGAATTATCGCAGTTGGTAGGAGTGAGCGATCGTACCCTGAGACGTGGATTTCAGCAACTCTTTGGCACAACTGTATTTAGCTACATCACCAATCAGCGTATGGAATGGGCAGAGTCACTATTGCGGCAAGGCAATCTCTCTGTTGCTGAGGTTGCCAACAAGGTCGGTTATTCTAACTTGGGACACTTTGCAGCTGCCTTTAAACGTAGGTTCGGCATTACACCAGGGAAATGTTTAGTGGGCAAGAAGTCCGTTTCGGGATCTTAAGCCGTTTCTGAGTAGACTTTATTGCCAACTCTTCTGTATACTCTGTTTCACTTAGAACTAAAAAATAATTGCAATAATCAAGATTTTTTACTGAAGTCATCCTTCGGTGTTGCTGGGGGATTGCAAGGTATGTTAATAAGCAAAATTTTGTGAACAGGTGTGTAAGGATTTGTCATGAAGCGTTGGCGGTTTCCTAATAGTGTTTATCTATGGCTGGCACTGATAACGGGATGCCTGAGTGCTGTAACTATTTCACCAGGATGGGCAGAGGTTAAACCAAGCAATGAAAAGTCAAAATCCGCGCTAACTTCAAAGATTCGTCATTTAATAGAG
This sequence comes from Nostoc sp., assembly GCF_036917535.1. Lineage (GTDB taxonomy): Bacteria > Cyanobacteriota > Cyanobacteriia > Cyanobacteriales > Nostocaceae > Nostoc. The sequence continues at coordinate 6,866 of NZ_JBALDA010000103.1, read as the reverse complement.
CATCCGATCGCCAGCGCTCAACAGCTTGTGCAGTCGCCTGCACCGCCAAACACGCCCTCAGCAGAAGTTGTACAAGTGACGGCAGTGAAAGCTAATCCCACCGCCAAAGGTGTAGAGGTGATTCTACAAACCACCAAAGGTGAGCAGTTACAAGTTACTAATCGCAGTATTGGTAATAGTTTTATCGCTGATATTCCCAATGCCCAGCTGCGCTTACCGTCAGGCGAGGGTTTTTCCTGGTGCGCCGTTTACGGTGCAGGGAACGATTTCGTGGCAATTTTAAGTACTTTCAAGACACTGCTGATCAAACTACACTACCCAACTACTGACTATCACCATTTTTCAGACAGACAGCAACCCTAGCGGCATACGAAATCACCAAGAGCAATGTCGCAACACCAAATTAAGGTCAATGATGCCGAAGGAAGTCCGATTGAAATTGCGGCGGTTGTTGTCTGGCAGGTTTTCGATTCAGCTAAGTCAAAGTTTGCAGTCGATGATTACTCTGAATTTGTCGCCATTCAAAGTGAAACCGCCATTCGGTCTTTAGCCATTCGATATCCCTACGACAGTTCAGATGAAACACAAGCCCCTTCACTGCGAGGAATTCCTGATGAAATCGCTCACGCTTTGCAAAAAGAACTCCAAGCCCGTTTGGAAGTAACGGGTGTAGAAGTGATTGAAGCACGCCTCTCGCATCTTGCCTATGCACCAGAAATCGCTCAAGTGATGCTGCGACGACAGCAAGCAAAAGCTTTAATTGATGCGCGACGGCAGATTGTCGAGAGTGCAGTGGGGATGGTGAATGAAGCGTTGAATCGTCTTAGTACTGAACAAATGGTTAATTTGGATGATGAGCGCAAAGCTTCTATGATCAATAACCTGTTGGTTGTCCTCACCTCTGAGCAAACCGCCCAACCTGTTATCAATGCTGGAACGCTTTATATAGCCGTAGCCATTTTCATTAGGACGCTGCTTGCTTAAGAACGGTTTCAATTGCATCGCGTAAATGATCCGATTTGGGTAACAGCTTGCGAACTCTGCTTTTCAACCATGCCCAACACTTTTCAATCCGATTGAGGTCTGGGGAGCAGGGCGGTAAATAGACTAGCTGACACCCTGCGGCTTGAATTAATTGGGCAATCCGACCGCCATGATGAAACGTTGCATTATCTACTCTTCCCCCACTCACCCGGACGCAAGACCGGAATCAAACAAGTTTCTAGCCAGGTCTCAAACACAGTACGGTTACATCGGAATCAAACTTGATGTTGGCAAGTTGACTGGGACCCTGGCATATTTTGATATTACGAAAACAAATATTGCCACAACCGATCCGAACGAATCAAATTTTTCCATTTTGACGGGAGAGGTGAAAAGTCGGGGTGTGGAGTTGGATGTAGCGGGTGAAATTCTGCCGGGTTGGAATATCATCGCTGCCTATGCCTATGACGACGCTTTCGTGAGTGAAGATAACAGCACTCCGGTTGGCAATCGATTAGCCAATGTCTCCCGTCACTCTTTCAGTTTGTGGAATACCTATCAGATTCAACAGGGAGATTTTAAGGGTCTAGGATTTGGTTTGGGATTTTACTACGTTGGCGAGAAAGCAGGAGATTTAGCTAATTCTTTCGAGGTTCCTAGTTACTTCCGTACAGATGCCTCTATCTTTTATCGTCAGAACAATTGGAAAGCACAGCTAAACTTTCAGAATCTGTTCGACATAGACTACTACACGGGTTCAGGAGAGTTTCGTGCAGGAGGTGTCTTTCCTGGCGCTCCTTTTTCCGTCGTAGGTTCTATCTCTATTACATTCTGAGGGTTTGAGTTGAAGTGTTTCAATTATCTGGGCGATGCCTGCGGCGGGCTACGCCTACGCATTACCTCAAAAGAGCGTAGACTTTCTTGGCTTGTCGCCAGACATCGCTTTTTAAATTCCCTCCTGGAAACTAGCGCATAGGATTATTTTTACTGGCAATGATGATTTTTGAAACAAACAAGCTAAGAGCAATTCAAGTCTGATCTTTTTCTGAAAACAACGATTCTATATCTCGATGCGCACTCACTAACTATTCGTCTTAATCAGAGAAAATAATATCAAGTTGCAGCGATCGCTCAAATTCTTGTATTCTCCTACATAGAGTTAGATACAAATAATTATCAACTAGCAAGCTGTATTTGGAAAATCTGGTTGGGTGCGGAGTGATGATGAATCAGTTGCAACAAGTGGTGTTGATGGTAAGTACATTATTCGTGTTGGGTATTCAAGCTGGGTTAGCACAAACGCAACAGCATAAATCTGCGATTGCTAATATCCCTAGTATCCGCGAACTCAAACTTCCGCTCACTAGCGCCGAAATGTTAGTGCAGTCGCCAATATCAGAAGCTGTGCAAGTTACTGGAGTGAAAGCAAATCCCACCGATAAAGGTGTAGAGATAATTTTACAGACAACAAGAGGCGAACAATTACAACTAGTAAATCGCAGTGCTGGTAATAGCTTCATTGTCGATGTTCCCAATGCTCAACTACGGCTGCCTAGTGGCGATGCATTCACATTTCGCTCACAAAAACCACTTGCGGGTATTACTGAGATAACGGTAACAAATTTTGATGCAAACACTATCCGAGTAATAGTTCAAGGTGAGGCAAGTGTGCCAGTTGTCGAGTTGTATGATAGTCCAAATGAAGGTCTTGTCTTCTCTGTCGCCAGTGCTGTACCTTCGATGCAACAGAACCAACAACCACCGAAACAACAAACACCCCAAGTTGGTAAACCTGAAAATCAGACTCAGCCTAGTCTTTCATCAACTTCTGGCGATGAGCCGATTGAATTAGTGGTGACAGGTGAGCAAGATGGCTATCGCGTGCCTGATGCTTCAACTGCCACAAGAACTGACACACTAATCCGCGACATTCCTGCATCTATTCAAATCATTCCACGCCAACTGATTGAGGATCGCGCTGTCACCAATCTAACGGATGTGCTGCAAAACACGAGTGGTGTCAATGCAGTCAATTTCACTGGAAATAACACTAATACTTACTTGCGTGGCTTTTCCGGCAGCAACACCTTTTTTAGAAATAGCAGTCCAGTTCTCAATTTCTTTGACAACTTCAATCTAGATAATCTGGAACGAATCGAGGTTTTAAAAGGACCTGCTTCTGTGCTTTTCGGTCAAGGGAACCCTGGTGGAATTATCAATCTCGTTACCAAAAAGCCTCTGAGCAAGCCATACTACAATCTCAGCTTTCAAGCCGGGAGTTTCAGTTATTATCATCCATCCTTCGATATTTCTGGACCTTTGAATCCTGAGAAAACGCTTTTATATCGATTTATCGGCTCTTATGACAGAGCAGACAGTTTTGTAGAATTTGCCAACTCAGAGCGCTATTTTTTCACACCCACCATCGAGTGGAAGATTTCTCGCAACACAAACTTAGTAGTTGATTTCGAGTTCACCGATTCCAGTACGACTAGTATCGACTCCATTCCTGTCATTGGACAAAACATCGCTCCCATTCCCATATCTCGCGCTCTGGTAGAGTCAGGCGGTTTTGGCAATCCTTTTAATAAGTTTGACAATCGACGATACACTTTCAGTACAACCTTCAACCGCGATGAAACCAACACAAATTACGGTGTTTATCTTCAAGATCAAATTGCATTTACAGACAACTTGAAGCTAGTACTTGGCGGACGTTATGACAATTATCAACAAGAAACCTCTAATCGATTAACTCCAGTCAATACAAGTCAAACCTCTTCTGCTTTTAGTCCGAGAGTCGGGCTTATTTACCAACCGACAGAATCTGTGTCTCTTTATGCTTCGTTTGTACAGGGATTCGATCCAAACACTGGTGTTATCCTGGTAGACAATTCTGCTCCCTCACCGCAAAAAGCCACCCAGTACGAAACAGGTGTCAAACTTGATTTTGGCAAGTTTGCTGCATCTCTAGCTGCTTTTGAGATTACGAAGACGAATGTACCAACGGCTGATCCCAATCCAGCAAATTTAGATTTTTCTGTTTTATCGGGAGAGGTGAAAAGTAGGGGTGTCGAGTTTGATCTATCAGGTGAAATTCTGCCCGGATGGAATATTATTGCTGCCTATGCTTATACCGATGTCTTCGTGAGTAAAGATAATATAATTCCTGTTGGCAATCGATTCACTAACACGCCTCGTCACTCTGCAAGTTTGTGGAACACTTATCAAATTCAACAAGGAAATTTGAAGGATTTAGGATTTGGTTTAGGGTTCTATAGTGAAGGAGCGATACTTTTTAGGAGTAACTTCTCTAGCTTGGGCTGTACCCTAAGCGTAGCTATGCCGCAGACTTTATGCGATCGCATCTATTCAGGAACTTGCACCAACACCGCGATTTCCTCTCCCAATCTGATGAAATATTTCTGTGCATTTGTAAATTTACTAATAGCAATTTGCGCTCTGATTAATTGCTTGTGTTCAGGCTTAATATTAATAGTCATAAGTTAAATACTTTAATTTACAACTATCACTCAGTTTAGGCGATGTCTGACGACAAGCACTACGTATCTGCGCTCAACATTACTCACTAAGTAAATTCTGAGTTTTGTACTTCAATATTTGGGGATAGATAAAGGCGATGTCTACGACGGGCTACGCCTACGCACTTTTCTTGCTGGAACAGGGGGTCGCCTTTATCATGTCTTTTACTATCTAACTACTCAGGCAGACTAACAAAAGCACAGACGCTTCACCCCACTTCATGAGAAACTATTGCAAATATTGCGTTCACGAAGTGACTCGAAAGAGTATCGCCTGGTTTGCAAAGATGACCATTAACATATCGCGACATAACCTTTTTGATATTTTTTTTGAAGTAGAACAGACCAAACAAGGTTACGATCCTGCTGACGAATTTGATATTCTTTGGCAGTATCCATCCCAGTTTGGTGAAGGATACTGCCGAACCATCGAACTACAACAAGGATTGGGACTGCTGATCGCTCAACATCAACTCCATGAAGATTTAGCGATCAAAGCCTCGGAACGTGGAGATGATTATTTATTTTATGGCTGTTGTCTTTCAGGGAGTTATGAAGGTCGGGATGTCCACAGCAGCAGTAATAGTGCTGGTGGAGCAGGACAATATATTCTTTCTAGCGGTGGTGCATTATCTAGCGAAATCATGGTAACTTCAGCACGGCAGCCCTTTGCGATCGTCGATGCCTGGATGTCGCCGGAGCGATTCTGTTCCTTTGCAGGCAATGCGTCAGGAGAAATTCCACCAGAATTGGAGCATCTGCTCAGGCAATCAACCCAACAACCGCATACCCGATATGAAACGACCTCGCCTGCAATGCTCTTAGTCGCCCAGCAAATTCTGCATTGCCCTTACTGGGGGATGACCAAGCGGATCTATCTAGAAAGTAAAGCTCTAGAACTGTTGGCACTGATGATCGCAGAGGAAAGGGAAGCACAGCAAGGTAAACAACTGCCATCCAAATTGAAATTGCAACATGTTGACTGCATTCACCACGCCAGAAATATTTTGCTAGGAAATCTTGACAATCCACCATCATTAATGGAATTAGCGCGAAAAGTAGGATTAAATGAACGTAGTCTTAGGCAAGGATTTCGTCGAGTCTTTGGTACAACTGCCTTTGCCTACCTACATGACTATCGCCTGGAGAAAGCACGCCAACTGCTCAGTAGTGGGGAAATGAAAGTGATTGAGGTGGCGTATAGCATCGGCTTTGTTAATCGTAGTTACTTCGCAGCCGCATTTAAGAAAAAGTTTGGTCTTAGCCCTAAAGAATATCAGATGCAGCAGAAAAAGTCCGGTTAACGTTCAAAAAAAGTCCGTATCACGTTCAAAATTTCTTTGAATCACACTAGTTTATCCAGTATTCTTCTTGAGAGTACTTGTCAGGTTTGGTATGGTGTGATGAGAAATCAGTTGCAACAAGTGGCGTTGATGGTGAGTGCACTGCTAGTATTGGGTGTTGGACCTGCCTATGCATCAACTGCAACTAAAACCGATACTCCCCTACGCGATATTCCCCAGTCGATTCAAGTCATCCCCGCAACCGTAATTCAAGATCAAGGTGCAGTGCGTCTCAACGAAATTGTCCGTAATGTCAGTGGTGTGTCAACTTCAAACAATGATGGTGGTCAGTCACAAAGTTACAAAATTCGGGGATTTGATGCTAACGTTTACAAAAACGGTTATCCTGACGATTATTTCTCCGATCAAGACAGCGCTAATATCGAGCGAGTTGAAGTCCTCAAAGGTCCAGCTTCGGTGTTGTTTGGACGCTTGGAACCTTCGGGTATCATCAACTTGATAACCAAGAAGCCATTAGCTTCACCCTACTACAATGTAGGTTTTACCGCAGGTAGCTATAGTTTTTATCGCCCCACATTAGATTTTTCTGGTCCACTGACAGAGGACGGAAAATTGGGTTATCGTCTCAACATTGACTACGAAAATTCTGGAAGTTTCCGCGACTTTGTAAACAAAGAAAGATTTTTTATTGCTCCTGTACTCGCTTGGAAAATTGGTGATCGGACAAACCTGACTTTTGAAGGTGAATATCTTCACACGGAAAGTCCTTACGATCGCGGGCTAGTGACAATTGGCGATCGTGTTGCAGATATTCCGATTAGCCGCTATCTCAGCGATCCGAGAAATCTAGTCGTTGCGGATGGGTCGAAAACCTACCTGACTTTAAATCATGACTTTAATTAGAATTTATCGTTGCGTACTGCTTTTCGGGTGACGACTTCATTAGACTTGTCGCTAAATAAGAGCAAAAAATGATGAAATAGAATTCTCACTTTCACTCATCAATTTATGCAGCTATCAAGTAGAAATTCCACAG
>NZ_JBALDA010000102.1:0-11973 GCF_036917535.1 Nostoc sp. | reverse complement strand
CTTATTTGCCTCAAAAACCTTCACTTGATATTTATCCCAAAGACTTGCCTGCCCTTCCTCCTGCCGTTTTTTAATTCATCGAACTCACGTTAATTCGGATTTGGGTTGATGGTGGCTATCGCGGTATAGGTTTTACGCACTGGGTGATGGATGCTTATCGCTGGCTCTGGAGCGTTGTTACACGCTCTGAAGAACAGAAAGGTTTTGTTGTGCTCCCTAAGCGTTGGCTGGTTGAGAGGACTTTTGGATGGTTCAATTGGTGCCGCCGACTCAGCAAGGACTATGAGATTTTACCGCAAACTTCAGAGGCTTTTATTTATGTTGCAATGATTCGTTTAATGTTAAAACAGCTTGCGTAATCAAAATCACTTTCTCAAAACTTTTCAGACATCCTCTAAGGAAATTCATCAAATGGCTGAAAACTTACGCACTTCCTGGTGGCTGTTAAGGCTAATGATTTCTTTAGCTATTAGTGGCGCATACATCAATGCTGGGGATTGCACCTTTGCTCAGATTACGCCTGATGGTACTTTACCCAATAATTCTACTGTCAAATTAGAACAGAATACCAAAATTATTGAAGGAGGAACTCAAGCTGGAAGTAATCTTTTCCACAGTTTTGAGCAGTTTTCTGTACCCACTGGCAGTCAGGCTTACTTCAATAACGCTTTAGATATTCAAAATATCATCAGCCGTGTCACGGGTAGTTCTCCTTCTCTGATTGACGGTCTGATTAAAGCCAATGGCTCTGCTAACTTGTTTTTTCTCAATCCTAATGGAATTATTTTTGGGCCTAATGCCCAATTGGACATCAAGGGTTCGTTCATCGCAACTACAGCAAACCGCCTCAAATTCGCAGATGGCGCTATATTTAGCGCGTTTCCTCCTCAAAGCACACCTCTGCTAACAGTAAATGTTCCGATTGGCTTGCAATTTGAGGGAGCAGCAGAACCTATTGGTGTAGAAGGATCTGACCTCAAAGTGCAACCTGGTAAAACTTTAGCACTTGTGGGCGGTAATGTGACGTTGCAGGGAGGTGAACAAAGAGCTTTAGAACAAGCGAATTTGACAGCTCCAGGAGGACGGATTGAGCTAGGTAGTGTGGCTGGTGTTGGAGAAGTGAGCTTGAACCAGAAAGATAACGATTGGGTATTGGGGTACGCCTCTATCAATAATTATGGCGATATTCGATTACAAGACAAAGCGTATGTCGATGTTAACGGTGCTGGCGGTGGTGATGTTCAGATTCAGAGCAGTAATTTGATTCTGACAGGAGGCTCATTAATTAATGCTAATACACAAGGTACAGAGCCTGGTGGAGAGGTGCTTGTCCACACAACAGAGGCGGTGACTCTCACTGAGGGTTCGCAGATTACAGCCAATGTTTTACCAGAAGCGACTGGTGCTGGAGGAAACGTGACGATTGAAACTGGACAGTTGAATATTCAGGGCGATCGCTCAAGGATAAGAGCTGGCACTTTTGGCAAGGGACAGGGGGGAAATCTCACTGTTGGCGCCTCAGAGTTTGTGGAACTAGCAGGTACAACAAGCGGCTTGTTTACTGAAACTAGAGGTGCTGGAAATGCTGGAAAATTGACAATTACTACTCAACGGTTAAGTTCTCAAAATGGAGCGCGAGTATCAACTTCTACTTTAGGCGAGGGACAGGGGGGGAATTTGTCTGTAACCGCCGCTGATTCCGTGGAACTAATAGGTGCTGGTAGCAGCTTGTCTACTGGAACTCGAGGTGCTAGAAATGCTGGTAACTTGACAATTGACACTCGACGGTTAAGTTCTCAAAATGGAGCTACAGTATCAACTTCTACTTTAGGCGAGGGACAGGGAGGAAATTTATCTGTAACTGCCGCTGATTCCGTGGAACTAATAGGTGCTGGTAGCAGTTTGTCTACTGGAACTCGAGGTGCTGGAAATGCTGGAAACTTGACAATTACTACTCGACGATTAAGTTCTCAAAATGGAGCTACAGTATCAACTTCTACTTTAGGCGAGGGACAAGGGGGAAATTTGTCTGTAATCGGCGCCGATTCCGTAGAACTAATAGGTGCTGATAGCGGGTTGTTTACTGGAACTCGAGGTGCTGGAAATGCTGGAAACTTAAGAATTGACAGCAAACGTTTGAGTGTGCGGGATGGAGCGCTAGTATTAACTACCACCTCTGGTAAAGGACAGGGGGGAAATTTGTTTGTGATTGGTAGCGATTTGGTGGAATTACAAGGAAGAGGAATATTAGGAGGGCAGCAAATCCCTAGCTTATCTACTCAAACAAAAAATGTTGGCAATGCCGGAGACTTAACAATTATTACTGGGCAGTTAATTGTCGGAAATGGGGCACAGATATCTACTGGTTCTTTTGGTCAAGGAAAAAGTGGAGAGATGAAGGTTAACGCTGCTGACTCCGTGGAACTAATAGGTGCTGATAGCGGCTTGTTTACTGAAACTAGTGGTGCTGGAAATGCTGGAAACTTAAGAATTGACACCAAACGCTTGGGTGTGCGGGATGGAGCGCAAGTATCAACTGGTACCCTTGGTAAGGGACAGGGGGGGAATTTGTTTGTGATTGCTAGGGATTTGGTGGAATTACAAAGAACAGGAATATCATCAATAAATGGGCAGGAAGTCCCTAGCCTTTTAACTACTCAAACAAAAAATGTTGGCGATGCTGGAGAACTAACGATTATTACTGGGCAGTTAATTGTGGGAAATGGGGCACAGATATCTACTATTTCTTTTGGTCAAGGAAAAGGTGGAGAGATAAGGGTTAATGCTTCTGATGTTGTTAACATTTTTGGAGTTGCCATTGAGAAAACGGCAAGTGGGTTATTTTCACGTACTTATCAAGGAGGGCTGGGAGGAAACATCATTATTGATACCAATGCTTTTCGGGTAGCAGACAATGGGGTTGTAGATGCCCGCACTTTTGGTGAGGGAAAGGCTGGCAATATCACAGTTAATGTGAAGACTTTGGAAGCGGTTAATGGTGGACAAATCCTTGCCAATGCTTTCAAAGACAGCAGTGGCTTTGCAGGTGATATCACAGTTAATGCTACTGATCGGGTAACTATATCTGGTAGTGCTCCTTTCAAACGGCTTGTCCGAGGACGTGATCAGAGTTTGCTTGAGGATGAGTCTGTTAACAGTGGCTTGTTTGTTCGCTCTCAAGGGTCAGGAAGTGCAGGCAACCTTCAGGTACAATCTCCTTTGATTAGCTTAGACAAGGAAGGGCAAATCACTGCGGAAACCGCATCCGGTAATGGCGGTAATATTACACTCCAAGACTTAGATTTTTTATTGTTACTAAGCGGCAATAATCAAATATCTGCTACCGCAGGCACTAATCAACAGGGTGGAGACGGCGGTAACATCACGATCAATGCTCCTGATGGCTTCATTGCCGCCAAATCAAATGAAAACAACGACATCACTGCCAATGCTTACAGTGGCAAAGGGGGAACCGTCACAATCAACATTTCTGGTATTTTTGGTATCCAGCCCCGCTCTAATCCAACTTCTTTGAGTGACATCACTGCTAGCTCTCAGTTTGGTGTAAACGGCACTGTAGAAATTAACACACCTGATGTAGACCCCAACAGTGGCTTAGTCAATTTGCCAACCGTACCAGTTGATACCCGAGTAGCACAGGGCTGTACCGCAGGTAGCGCTGTAGCTAAGAGCAGTTTTACAATTACTGGACGCGGCGGCTTACCACCTAATCCGGGTGAAGCCCTCAGCACTGACGCAGTGCAGGTAGATTTGGTAACTCTCAAGCCAGAAGTTAATAAACCTTCTAGTACAGCAGTTTCCACAAATCCGATTAACCCAACACCAGATCGTATAGTAGAAGCTACTGGTTGGGTAATTGCTGCTAATGGCGATGTAATTCTCACTAGCTCTGCACCCACAGTCACGCCTCATTCTTCTTGGCAGAGGACAGCCGATTGTCGTGCGTTGAATCAACACCAGGGAAGTTAAGCAACTTACACTATCTATTTTTAGTAAAAACGCGATGCAAGTGGGGCAAAAACATGGCAAGAAAAAAATTTAGATTACGGAAAATCAAACGCTTTTTAAGTGTGCTGCTACTTTTAGCTATGTTCTTAGGCGCTCTGCCACAGCTAAAACGCAATCATACTCCTCTTGTGTCTCAATCACCTTGGGAGCAACTTCAGCTAGCAGACTACTATAAACAACTTGGTCAAAAGTAAAGGTCATTTTTCCATCTACCTTTGTCGTATTCGGCATGAGTTAGAAAGTATTTGTAATAAACCGTTTGGTTTTCGTAGTCAATACCGACAATCAGGTGATAGCCTTTGATGTTAAAGACAGTAAAATTTCCAACCGCTTCAGCATCTCGATAAATCTGACGAATGTCCTCCAAGTTCTACCATTCCACTTTCTTGACGGTTGCGTACCAGTCGTCAATTTGCTTTTTGATATCGGGGTACTGGGCAGCATCAATGCGGAGGTTACGAATCGCAATTATAGCGGTTCTCAGTTGGGTGCAATATAGTAACAGCAGTGGGTGAACCATCCAATAATATCCTTTTTAGTTACTGCACCCAAAGCATTTGTAATAGCCTCATCTAACTGTTGATATGTTCTAGCAGCTTGCGATCGCAAAAACTCTTTCACTTTCGACCAACAGTTTTCAATTGGTGAAAAATCGGGAGAGTAAGGAGACAAGTAAACTAATCTTGCCCCAACAGATTCAATTGCTTCTTGGATACTTTTAACCTTGTGGGAACTGAAATTATCCATAACTACACATGCACCCGGCCAAAGTTTAGGAACCAAAACTTGAGTGACATAAGTGTAAAATGCATTGCTATCTGTGCCTCCTTGAAAGGTCATTGCGGCAATAATCCCGGACATAGACATAGCCCCAATCATTGTCACATTTTTCCCACGTCCATCAGGGCGATCGCCATAAGCACGACTACCTTTAGGGGAACGAGCAAAATGTCGAGTCATGGCGATGTTAACCGGAGGCGGAGCGTCTCCGGCTCCGCTCCCGCTTCATCGATAAATATCAGGTCAGCTAGGTTTACAGTTCCAATTGTTGTCCAATACTCTGCTCTCAGTTTTTGTACTCGCTCAGTGTATCGCTCACTGGGATGTATTGTTTTTTTTTGCGGGTTAGATTCAGCTTTTGGGTGATTCTTCCCATTGTGGCTCGACTTATTTTCACTCCAGCCCTTTGTTGCAGACGCTCGCACAACTCCACCAAAATCGCATCATTATCTTCTTCGACTAAGAGCATCACTAAAGCTATTTGCTCGCTATTTAACTTGGCTGATTGACCTCCACCGTGGGGTTTTGCTTCAACGGTTCCACTACTTCGGTATCTTCTAAGTAAACTCTGAACAAAACTTAGACTGACACTAAATCGTTTTGCTAGTTCTCGTTGAGAGCCTTCTTGATTATTGTATGCATTTATCACTTTTTCACGGAGGTCAGTGGAGTATGCTTTCATCCCATATATACTTACAAATTACATTCTCCATTCTCTCATCCTGTATTGCACTCAAGTGAGAACCGCTATAGATGTATTCGTCTCTACGTTCTCTGAACATATTCATCGTCTTATTCCCAAGCATCTTCCTCTAACTGTCTTTCAATTTGAGAAATTGCCAACTTGAACACTGCCTGAACCCCCGCTTCCCCTTCTTGAGTCAATGCAGCTTGCAGGGGTTTTAAAGCAGCGTCATCGCCAATCTTCATCAATGCCAAAGCCGCTGCTTTTCGAGTTTCCAAATCGGCATGATGCAGTAACTCGACGAGGTTAGGAATCGCTGGTCGATAACTCAGGCTACCCAAAGCAGCAGCAGCTTCACACCGCACAATTTCAGATGGATCGGTGAGGGCATTAACTAAAATATTAAATGCTCCTTCTTCAGTACCTTCTTCAGCAATTTTAGCGATCGCACCCACCACCGCAGCGCGAACCTCAGCCGAGTCTGAGTTAATCTCTCGATATAAATATTCCTTCGCCTCTGCTCCAATAAATCCTAACGCCCATACTGCATATCCTTTGGCACTTTCTGGATACTCGTTTGATGCTAAGATTTTTAGTAATGCTGGCACAGCAGGCTTACCTATCTTGGCCAGCGCTCCCACTGTCGAGGCTTTGACCACCGTATCTTCATCATTTAACAGAGCCTTGACTAAGGTTGGAATTGCGATCGGGTCAGCGATCAGTGTCAGGGTTTTGGTGCTAGCTCGTCGCACAACTGGGTTTGGGTGATTTGCCACAGCTTCCATCAATAAAGGGGCCGCTGGTTTACCGATTTTCCCCAAAGCCTCTGCAAAACTCAACCTAACCATCCCCCGTGAGTCTCCCATACTCTCAATCATTTGCTTGAGTAGGTCTTGGTCATCAGGGTTGAAGGTGTTTAAGCTTAATTGCTCACTCACCGCTGCAAATAAAGCATCAGTTTCTGCCTGAGACAGATTTAACGAATCCTCCCCGGATTGAGTTTTGGAGTTGAGCATATGACTTATAGCTAAATTATCAAGATAGATTACTAATTGCTGACGCTCAGGGCAGCTTGGTGATTGCGGAGTTCCTGGAGGGCAGAATCAATCTTGGCAAGCTCAGGCTCCAGTTTTGCCATGACGCTTACTCTCATTAACTTAGCCCGTTTTGCTGTTTCCATAGTTTCTTGGACTAAACGTTCTCGATATTGCTCAAGTTCTGCAATCACTTCTGCTACATCTTGAGCGGTTACGTTATCGGTTGTTTTGAGTTCCGAGGTTTCATCCATAAGTTTTATTTCCTAAATGCGTGTTTATATAAACAATCTGTAGTCAGTATTCCAAAGAATGTTTGTATTTGGTTAGTCGCTAAAGAAAAGCAACTAACTAATAGCTGACAAATGTATATGTTTCGATCTTCTCAGATCACGTTACCACTGGTAAAGCTTTTTGATGGAAATCTTCAAAAGTCAAATCTAACTAATTATCCTCAAATAGCTACATAGAGACTTTTGATGCTTCTGATCAATCCCAAAATAGAATTTATCCGCTATTTCCCAATTCCCAATCCCCAGTACCCAGTCCCTAGTACGATAGTAAACATGACATCTGAGCAATTATCCAAGAGCAGTTTACAGATCAATGGATAAACGTTTTTTTAAAATGTTTGGGCTAACAGAAGAAGAAGCGATCGCAATTATTGATACACCATTAGAACAACTCGAAGACGCTTCTGATAAGTATATTGCTGTTTCCCATTTAATTAACTTTCCGACTGAACAATCAATCGCGGCTTTGGTACGGGCAATTGAAACTAGTAACCCTGATGAGTTAGACCATCGGATTGTCCGACGCAAAGCTGTGGAAAGTCTGGGGCGATTGCAGGCACAATCAGCTTTACCTGTAATTCGGCAATGTCTTAAAGATGATGATATTTATACTGTTGAAAATAGCGTGTGGGCGATCGGAGAAATCGGGACTAAAGATCCAGAAATTCTCGAAGAAGTGGCGCAATTGCTAGATAAACCAGGTCAAATCTATCGAGTCATTATTCACACCCTAGCTAATGCTGACTATCAACCCTCCCTAGAACGTGTACTAAATTTTACCCAAGTTGAGGATGAACCTACCCGTAGTGCGGCGATCGCTACAGTTTGTCGCTTTACAGGTGACTATTCCCAAATTACTGAGGTGATGGCGCTGCTGCAAAGTTCCAGCGTTAATGCACGGCGCGGTTGTATTCAAGACCTGATTGATTCCCGTTACTACAAAGCCATCCCAGAAATTGCCCGTTGTCCTGTATCTTTGGTATTTCGCTTGCGAGCATTGCGGATGCTTTTGGATGTAGGTGTCCCTAGTGGTGAAATTACCTTTACAGAAATTCAACCTTACTTAGAGCAAGTACTCTACGATCATCCTAATGACCTCGATCTAGTACATGAGTATGATGCTACTCCTGGTCTAGATTTTGTGATTAACGAACTCTACGAAACCGATTTTGGACGGTGTTATTTAGCGACAAAAACTTTACTGGAAATCTATTCGCAAGAAGCACCAGCAGCACTGTTAGCAACTTATTCAGACAAGGCATATAACGATTATGGCGCTCATTATCATGTAATGAAACTTTTCGGGTGGCTCAAATATGCTCCTGCCTACGATTTGTTAGTAGAAAATCTGTATAATCGCGAACCTCAGTTTCAGAAATCTCGTGCTGCGTGTGCGATCGCTCTTGGTGAATTGGGTGATTCACGAGCAATTCCTGAACTCAAAATTTGCCTAAATACGCCGATTTGGGACTTGAAATATGCTTGTTTATTAGCACTAGACCGCTTAGGAGACTCGTCCGGTCGGGAAATTTGCGCTCATGATGCTGACTGGTTAATTAGGGCGAAAGCGACGAGTACTCAATAGTTAGAGTTAGAATTCAGGAGTTATATTAAGCCTAGATATCCGTTACTTCCCGGATAACACGGCAGGGGTT
Organism: Nostoc sp.; assembly: GCF_036917535.1. Lineage (GTDB taxonomy): Bacteria > Cyanobacteriota > Cyanobacteriia > Cyanobacteriales > Nostocaceae > Nostoc. The sequence goes on along the minus strand of NZ_JBALDA010000102.1, from coordinate 3,497 downwards.
GTCGGCAGCTAACACCCCGGTGGGAATGTCGTGGGTGACTACGCTGCCTGCGCCGATGACGCACCCCGAACCGATTGTCACACTTGGACAAATGACAGCCGCGCCGCCGACCCACACATCAGAGCCGATCTCGACCGACTTGCCAAACTCCTGCTGGCGGCGCAGCTTTGCGTTAAGCGGGTGGGTGGCAGTATAGATCTGCACCCCTGGGCCAAACAATGTGTAATCTCCGATTTTGACCTGGCAGACATCGAGCACAACGCAGTTGAAGCTAAAGAAGCACTTGACTTTTGACTTTTGATTTTTGACTTCTGCGCAGCGGTACTAGCAACTTGAGTTATTTAAAGTTACGAGTAGAAACGCACATCTGTACGCTTCTACTGGCGGTTTAGGATTTGCTACTGGTGACTACTTCGTTTAAAACTAACTCCGGTTCTGGTGTCTTCTCTTCTTCTTCTGGCAAACCGTAAATTGACCTGTACAATTTCACATACTGCTTGGCAGATTGATACCAACTAAAATCTTGACTCATGCCCCGTTTTTGTAATTCTTGCCATTGCGGTTTGAAACGGAAGCCTTCCCAAGCCCGGATCATACAAGTGAAAAGGTCTAGCGGTTCATAGCGGTCAAAGCAATAACCAGTACCTGTAGCATTTTCAGGGTCGTGATGGCTTACAGTGTCAACTAATCCACCTGTACGGCGGACAATCGGCACACAACCATAGCGCAAAGCCATCATTTGGCTAATACCGCATGGTTCAAAACGACTGGGCATCAAGAAGGCATCAGTCCCAGCATAAATCCGACGAGACAGGGCATCGTTATACAACAAGTAAGTTGCCATACGTCCCGGAAAGCGGGATGCTAACTGCCACATCTGAGTTTCATAGTAGCGATCGCCTGTACCCAACAGTACAAACTGTGAATCTGTATAAGATAGGAAGCGATCAAGGATTTGCAATATCAAATCAATGCCTTTTTGCTCCACTAATCGGGTAACAATTCCAATAAAAAAGGCTTTGGAGTTGACTTCTAATCCTAGTTCTTGTTGCAAAGCAACTTTATTGGCTTTGCGTTTTTCTAAAGTATCAGCAGTGAAGGTTTGCTCAATGTATTTGTCATTCTCTGGGTTATAAACTTCGGTATCAATACCGTTAATAATCCCAGATAATTTACCACTAATAAAAGACAGCAAACCTTCTAATGTTTCACCGTAAGTAGGTGTCTTGATTTGCTCGGCATAGGTAGGCGAAACTGTATTTACCTGATTGGCAAATTGTACCGCCGCCGCCATTGTGTTGTGTCCTTGCATGTACCAGGGACACCAAGTAATTTTCTCTAAATACCAACGCCACGGCCCTTGATAAGCCAGATTATGGATGGTAAACACTGTGGTGATATCAGGATCTTGGTGCATCCACACCGGAATCATCCCTGTATGCCAATCGTGGCAATGGATAATTTCTGGCTTCCAGTAATTCCAGGCGAACTCGGCTGCACCATTAGCAAACAATGTGAACCGCCAATCTTCATCTTCTCCAGAATAGATGCGGCGGGGCATGAAAGCAGGATGGCCGAATAAGTACAAGGGAACATCAGTACCAGGCAGAATACTTTCATATACTGCAAAGTGCTGAAACATGGCATCTCCCCACCAGATGGGTTCATAGGGAATTTCCATTTTGTCTGGCAAGAAGCCGTAGTAAGGCAAGAATATCCGCACATCATGCCCCATTTCTCTGAGGACTTTAGGTAATGCCCCGACAACATCACCCATTCCTCCTACTTTCGCAACTGGTGCTGCCTCTGCTGCAACAAATAGAATCCGCATGGTAATTTTTGCTTCCCTGAGTCTATATTGTCAAATTAACTTTTTGAAATCCCGATCAACGCGACAAGTCGCGTCTGGCACATCATTTAGTGCAACAGCGATCAATTATTATCTAATCACATCAGCCTGCTCAATTGCTTAGGAACCTCGTTGAATCACCGCAAAAATTTCTGATAAAATTTCTTGCGCTCCTTGTTTTCGCAACAGTTCTGCTAGTTCTGTGCCTAATGCTTCGGCGTTATTGGCAATCCCGGTAACGGTATCTTTGACGAACTTTTGACCATCTACACTGGCAACTATCCCGGTTAAGGTCAAATTCTCACCAGATATTTCTGTATTTACACCGATAGGTACTTGACATCCGCCCTCTAAAGAGCGAAGGAAAGATCGTTCGGCGAGACAGCGATCGCGTGTTTGGGGATGTTCGATCGCTTTGAGTAGAGATATCAATTCATGATCATCAGCACGGCATTCTATCCCTAAAGCACCTTGTCCAACGGCGTGGAGAGAGATTTCTTTAGGGAGAATTTGATGAGTGCGATCGCCCATTCCTAATCTTTCTAACCCTGCTGCTGCCAAAATTAAGGCATCGTATTCGCCTGCATCCAGTTTTGCCAACCGTGTAATCAAGTTTCCCCGCACATCCTTAAAAGTAAAGTGGGGAAAGTGGTGGCGTAACTGTGCTAACCGCCGTAGCGAAGATGTACCAATTACCGCACCTTCTGGCAAAGTATCGATTTGTTTATCTTTGTGCTTTTCATGCACCACTAATGCATCTGCTGGGTTTTCTCGTTCAGTAATTGCTGCTAACGTTAACCCTTCTGGTAAGTTAGTCGGCAGATCCTTGAGAGAATGTACGGCAAAGTCAATCTCTTGATTGAGCATTCCAAGTTCAAGTTCTTTAGTAAAAAGTCCTTTATCGCCAATTTTAGCTAACGCTACATCCAAGATTTTATCGCCTTGGGTAGACATGGTGTGGACTTCAAAAGTGATATCTGGATAGCAATTCTTGAGTTGCTCTTGTACCCAGTAGGTCTGAACCAGAGCAAGTTGGCTTTTGCGCGAGCCGATGCGAATAGTGCGTGGGGGACTAGAAACAACTGAAGTCATAAAACAATATAATATCGCAGGCGATAAATTCACTCTCATCTAGACTACCGTAGTCAGTGACTCATACGAATTTTGGGTTTTGGATTTGGGATTTTGGATTACATTTCTTTACCAAAAGCTTGTTTGAGGAATCTCAAATATATAGAGGAGAGTCGGGAGTAAAGAATAGACAATGGGGAAAAGGAATTTTCATTGCTCCTTGTGAGCGCACTTTAGCTAACTCTTGAGTCTGTTGTTGAACGCAGTGTTTTAATTCAGCGTTGAGTGTTTGTAGCTGTTTATAAAGTTCTGACTGTTGAATGGCGATCGCAACCTGGGTTGCAAGTTGCTTCATCAACGAAACTGACTAAGATTCCCATACACGCAGGCGATCGCACTGATGAGCAATTAATAAGTCCCAAAGATTAAAGGTAAAAGCAGGTGTTTTGCTATCTAGTTAAGCTGCTCGCGCAATCAAGCTGCTAAATCCGGATTTCTCACGAGTCAGAAAAAAACGTTTGGATTAGCCCGATTTGGGATGATTCAATTGATACATTGCCCAAATTGCTCTAGAGGG
>NZ_JBALDA010000101.1:0-1542 GCF_036917535.1 Nostoc sp. | reverse complement strand
AGTCGTGTCTCTTCTTTTACTTGAGATCGAACGATTAATTCCTCTTACACGTAGTTGTGGTTTTGACATCCATATTTACACGTCCAAGATATGAGGATCGCACTCTAAGATGAGGCAGAATGCCTCATCTCAGCATCTTGTCGTTTTCAAAGCTCTCTATGTAGTATTACGGCTTGAATTAGTTTGATTATTTACTTTTGAGATTTCAGCAATATTCTTGTTTTACTGTTATATTTTGCGCTCTTTATTTATCTTTTACAGGTTTATCCGGTTAGGTGCAAGATGTGAGTTGACCAGCTTGTTGAGAAACTCGACGTCTCCAAGCTTGCTTTGCAGATCAAGTGTCCATTCCTGGTCGCAGCAGGTGAGGACGACCAATTGAGCGATTCCCACTATACCTTTGACTTTCTCAACAGCCTGACGGGTGCTAAATCTTTGATCTTCTATGAGGGCGAAGACCACGGTATGCACAAAAGCCGTGCCGGACAGCTAGGACCGGAAGCGTACACAATGGTAGCGGACTGGCTGAGCGATCGCGTGCGAGGGATCGAGGCTCAGTCTATGTATACTGAGGTGGATGCAACTGGCATGGTTCATGTTGAACCGTGGGGTGACCAGCGTGAGTATACCTATGGCATCACGGAGAATACAAAGAAGCTAATCTTTGGCAACTAATTGCAATTATTAACCTTCAGCCAGGAGATTCAAGATGGCAGTAGAACACAAAAATGCAGCTGGGACATTTCCCGATCGCCAACACATCGAGACAGCCCTCAGTCAACTCAAAGCCGCTAATTTTCCCATGCACAACGTCTCAGTCGTTGCCCAGCACGGTGACTCAAACGAGGCGACGCTGAAGCCATTGGAGCCAAGGGTACAGTCTGAAGACCAATTTGCTCGTCACCGCACAATCGAGCGAATTGAGCATGGTGCTTTAGATGCTGGGGGTTGGGGCGGGATTGTCGGTGTTTTAGGAGCTGAACTCGTAACCCTGGCAGTTCCAGGAGTTGGCTCGATTGTCTTAGCCGCAGAAGCCGCTTCTGTGGGACTTGCGACCGGAACCTTTTATGGAGCTGTGGCAGGTGCAATCCTTGGAGGTGCGATCGGAACAAACATCTCAGACGAACAGATAAGGCACTACCGGGAGCGGTTAGCGCAAGGAGAATATCTGATCGTGATTAAGGGAACGAACGATGAAATTCACCAGGCAGAAACAGTTCTGAAGACGCAAGGTGTTCAAGATTGGCTCGTCTTTGACACACTTTAATCCCTTTTTTGTCACTTTCGGGAGAGAATAATCTGGGATGCTTACAGCATAAGACTTTTACCAAAAACCTTGATTTGAAGCATTCTGTTAGAAAATAAACGCTAAAATGCCCGTTATATCTATGGTTGAAGATTTAGGGTTGAAGATTTAGCTTTTATTTTTATTTTCCCAGAGTGACAAAAGCTGTTTACTGACGCGCTCGCTTCCGTTATGGATGGAAGAAACAAAATAAGACGCACCGAAAAAAATTACACTTTTATTGTGTCCTAACAGTT
>NZ_JBALDA010000100.1:0-125334 GCF_036917535.1 Nostoc sp. | reverse complement strand
TCAAGTTTCCACAGCAATTCAACGACACTAAAAAAACACAGCGCTGATACTTTATCACCATTAGTAAATGCGATCGCACTTGACATCAAGTTTCCACAGCAATTCAACGACACTAAAAAAACACAGCGCTGATACTTTATCACCATTAGTAAATGCGATCGCACTTGACATCAAGTTTCCACAGCAATTCAACGACACTAAAAAAACACAGTGCTAATACTTTATCAGTACTAATAAATGCGATCGCATTTACATCTCAATTTTTCCATCTCCGTTAGGGGAAGTTGATGAAAAAGAACTATCGCGTTTACCAAATCCAAGAAGGTCAACCAGTTGTTTCCATCCCCGTTAGGGGAAGTTGATGAAAAAGAAAGATCCATGTTTCTGCACCGCTGGTGTAACACCGTTTCCATCCCCGTTAGGGGAAGTTGATGAAAAAGTATATGTTTACGCTAATTGGCTGTGCTGCTTCTAAAGAGGTGTTTCCATCCCCGTTAGGGGAAGTTGATGAAAAAGCAATTTGTATGGTGTCTTAAAAGATGCTATTGATAATTACTTGTTTCCATCCCCGTTAGGGGAAGTTGATGAAAAAGACTATTACATGCGTCCCCTGCATTTTTCGGGAGCGCAATGTTTCCATCCCCGTTAGGGGAAGTTGATGAAAAAGAGTAACAAATGATGCAAATTCTGACGAGGGATTAAGTCCACGTTTCCATCCCCGTTAGGGGAAGTTGATGAAAAAGCTGTTCGTTTTTCGATAACGCTACAGGGATAGGGAGTCTATACGTTTCCATCCCCGTTAGGGGAAGTTGATGAAAAAGTTTTAACTGAAAACGGCATGAGCTTCAAATCCATTGAAGTTTCCATCCCCGTTAGGGGAAGTTGATGAAAAAGCTTAATAGAGTCCAATTTAATAATGGAAAAATTACAGTTTCCATCCCCGTTAGGGGAAGTTGATGAAAAAGAAATAAATCTTGTAGAGTCAAATGGCACAGTCCACGAAAGGTTTCCATCCCCGTTAGGGGAAGTTGATGAAAAAGCCTTTGAGTCATATTTTACTAGGAAGTCTCAATCTGAGGCTGTTTCCATCCCCGTTAGGGGAAGTTGATGAAAAAGCCCTACCGGGAATGCAGCTATTGCATTTCAAGACCCATTGTTTCCATCCCCGTTAGGGGAAGTTGATGAAAAAGCTTTTAGGGTTTGTAAGCGGAATTGTCGCAGGAACCGTTGTTTCCATCCCCGTTAGGGGAAGTTGATGAAAAAGAATCGTCCTTCCAATATTAAGGATCCGTCGTCCCTAACGTTTCCATCCCCGTTAGGGGAAGTTGATGAAAAAGAATTGCGAAACAGAGGGTTTCGAATTTGAGTTTTACAGTTTCCATCCCCGTTAGGGGAAGTTGATGAAAAAGTTTTGCTCCTCATTATGGAAAAAAGTATGTCTTAAAGTTTCCATCCCCGTTAGGGGAAGTTGATGAAAAAGATGATTGTTTTAGTGATTATCCTTCCCATCCTGGGAATTGGGAGTTTCCATCCCCGTTAGGGGAAGTTGATGAAAAAGCCCTGCTGTTGAAACCGAGATTCAAAATCAAAGTAAACGTTTCCATCCCCGTTAGGGGAAGTTGATGAAAAAGGCCACTCTCTTATAAGCCTTATTATTACTGAGCTTGAGAGGGGTCAATCTGAGGGGGTCATTTTTACCGGAGAATAGTTGATAAATTCCGCCAATAAAATCGATTCTCACACGCCTCAAAGCCTTACTCAGCAAGCTATCTGAGGGGGGCAACGATAGAATAAGGGTTTCAGCCATTGCCTGACCCCCTCAGATGCTTATCAATCAATGACGAATTTATAAGTTTGCCAAATGATTGAGAGTAGTTGGAAACGCTAAGTTTTAACTTTATTAATTTTTCATGGTTCAGTAGAGTTAATCACAAGTGTATGGAAATCTACTAAAAAAGTCAAGGTGAAGTATAAAGTATAAAATTACTCCACCTAATTTTTTCATTGAAAGCGACGAGAAACTCTATACCACAAGTGGCGTGGAGTTTTCATTCTTTACCCAATCTCCAATACTTCTCTACGAGACGCGGCGCAAACGGCAAGGTGTCACAGTGAGCCTGTCGAACTGCTCAGTACAAGTCCCCAGTCCCTTTTAAAGTTTCCAAATCATCGGTCGGTATAACTCCACTTCTCCCATCAAAGAAGCAATGTATTCTCTTACCTGTAATTCCAAACAACGGCGAAAGCTGACTTGATATCCTGTATGAGGATGCATTACCTCAAACTGCAATTTCTCCTCCCAATGTTTGAGAAATTTTTTTAATGCGTGAGGTTGAAGATATACGCCACCTTTTTCATCTGGAGAAGTAAAATCTTCAGATGTGAAAATCTTGGAATTAATTAAATAAGCTACAAGGGAATCAACCAGTTGGGCGCGAAATTCTTCCATTAAATCACTGACTAAGGCTGGGTGATTATCACGGGGAACGTGAAGGTTGCCAAAGTGCGTGTGTAATCCAATTACTTGCACAAAAGAGAATACATTTTGACTTAATAATGTATATCCCAAACTTAACAAGCTATTCACTGGATCTGTTGGTGGACGCTTGGTACGTTTCTCAAAGACAAACACTCCTGTAAATAGAGAACCCAAAGCTTGAAAGTATAAAGTCGCTGCCTTTCCTTCATATCCCCGCAGCGAGTCCATATTTTCAGCCAAAGTTAACTTCTCCATCAATTCTGCGATCGCACTGATTGCTGTTGCGGCAACTTTCGAGGGATGGCGACGGTTTAATTTTAAAAGTAATGCACGGGAATTATGTAATTTCGCCCACACAATCGCCTCTGCCTGCTTTCTGGTAAACTCTGGATTTTGACAACGCTCAACCTGTAACATCAAATATTCAACCTTAGCATCACCTTCTACTTGCAACCTGCCAAAATACCTGCCCTTCTGCGACAAATACATAATCGGAATCCGTCGCCGCAACGCCATACTCACCGCACCATGTGATACATTACAACAACCAAATAACACAACATTGCTGACTCGACTAACTGGAACTTTAATCCGTAATTCACCTTGATAATAAACTTGAAATTGTTGATTTTTGACGCTCAAATAAGCACCTTGGTCGGTTATATATAAAGTAGTCATGGTTTCCTGCCAATAATGAGAAATTGATGCTCTCGGAAAATTGATCGGCTTGTCAATACTGCAAGCTTTAGGAGGACGAGAAACTGGTTTCGCTGGTCTTGGTTTCGTGCGAAAATAAGGTGTACCCGAATCATTAATTACCCATTCACCAGCGAGTACAGGTTTGGGTGGCGGTGGTGCATAAACTTCACCATCAGCAAAGCGATAACCCAAGAAAGTAAACTCATCATTAGGAGTAAAAATCTGTGTCTTCTCTGGTTGTAGAGTTAAATAGACTTCTCCTAACCAAGCAGTAATTTTGTCAAGGATACGGTTTGCTTCTTGCCAACTCTTACAGGCAATAACAAAATCATCCCCGTACCGCACCAAATTAATACCTTGACTGAGACATTTTCGATCAAAATTAGTCAGGTATAAATTTGCTAAAGCACCAGAAAGTCCCCCACCTTGTAATACTCCTTTGCCAAAGTTACGATATTGTCCAGCGACGATAATTCCTGATTTCAGTTGTCCTTGCAGTAATTGCATTAGACTCGGTTCGAGTGATAATTCCTCCAATGCAGTTAACAACAATGCCCAACAAAGATTGTCAAAAAAATCGGCGATATCGGCTTTGATAATCCATTTTGGTTGATACTGATAGTATCCATATAAATGTTGTACTGCTTGGTGAATACTGTGTCCAGGACGATAGGCGTAGCTGCAATCAAGAAACGTATCTTCTAAGGGAAAATACAATTCATCGAGTAGTAAACGCTGGATAATTCTATCCCGCACAGTAGGGACACCAATTAACCGCTTACTGCCGTTTTTCTTGGGTATGTAAAATCCTTTGGCGGGGCTTGCAGTGTAAGTTTCGTGGTGGAGTTGATATTCGAGCTTCTGTAATTGCTCAGTAGCCATTGACTCGAATAAGTCAACAGAAATACCATCAATACCCGCAGTTTTACTTCCCGCACGGACTTGTAGCCATGCGAAATGGAGATGTTCTTTAGTGAACATAATGACAAGTAAAAAGTAAAAAGGTAAAAGAAAGAATCCAAGCTTGATTCTGGGTATTTAAAAGGTGTCGAATTCTTTGCAGTAAGTAAGCTAAGATGTTTTTAATTTGCATGACTATGGCGGGCAAGATGCCCACCCCACAAGAGTTTTATTTATGGTTAATGTGCAAATTAGATGACCAACAGCTTACCTTTAACTACCTTTAACTTAATTGTTGCAGTGCCATATATGAGTTCATGTATGGGTTATTGACTCTTGTATATGACTTCGTATATGGAACTCATATTTGATTTTTGAAAAACAGATTCCATTCATTAGATCTCTTGCAAAAGTCCCTAACACCCCACCCCCAACCCCTCCCCGCTTGCGGGGAGGGGAGACAAAGCGTAGCTTTGGCGGGGTGGGGTTTTTATTTTTGATTTATGCAAGAGGTCTATTGTGGGGTAGGCATCTTGCCTGCCCAGAAAGGATGGACAAGATGTCCATCCCACAAGAAAATCAGCAAAATAGCTTGGAATGTAGAGTTGCTTTCCAGCAGAAAGGACGGACAAGATGTCCATCTCACAAAAATAAAAAAAGTCGCACATCGCGTTACTTAATATTGCTTTCTCAAACTCCAGTTTGTTTTCTCAAACTCCAGTTTGCTTTCTCAAATCCCAGTTTGCTTTCTCATTTCAGTAGATTCAGCAAGCAAAAGAATATATTGCTTTCTCAAATCCCAGTTTGCTTTCTCATTTCAGTAGATTCAGCAAGCAAAAGAATATATTGCTTTCTCAAACTCCGGTTTGCTTTCTCATTTCAGTAGATTCAGCAAGCAAAAAGACATATTGCTTTCTCAAACTCCGGTTTGCTTTCTTATTTCAGTAATCTTATCACTCATCAAAACTATCGCTATGTAGCCAAAGCTGTTGCAGATTTGCTGGAATTCTCTCTGGCTGATCTATACGGAAGTTTTTTAAGGTAAAGAATGTTAACTACACTACATTCCCAGGTGTATATTATGGCTCGAAGAAAAAGAACTTCCCAAGTGTTAGAAAAAGCAACGCGTCGTGCAGCTGGTATCAACTCAATTGATCCGAATTTAGATGTGGGCAATGGACTCACCTTACCAGCTTTTTCAACCCTAATCGAGATGATGCGAACTAAAGAAAATGCTTATAACAGCGCCCTTTCCAACCTTGATAAATTATACCGTGAAATGTTGGAAATAGAGGATCAGTTGGCAGACATGGCAGAACACATACTAATGGGAGTTGGGACTCGATATGGCAAAAGCAGTATAGAGTACGGCATGGCAGGAGGAGTTCCTAAAAATCAGCGTCGCAAAGGACTCCGAGGCGAGTCGCCAATTCCTAGTGTTGAGCAACCGTCAATTGTTGCCAGTGTGAATGGCAATGGTAATGGTAAGACAGTAGCACCAACCAACTAAACAGTCAAAAGTATCTGTAGGGTGGGCAATGCCAGCCCTACGATCTACCAGCCTGCGATCGCGCGATCGTTATGTGTTAACTTTTATCTCATAAATCTCCCAAACTCTTTTCTTTTGCCTTTTACAGCAGATTGCAAGTTAATGAAGTACATCCTTTAACCCTCCCCTTGGAAAGGGGAGGGAAATAGATTTCCTGTTTCCCCCCTTTACAAGGGTCAATCTGTAATTTAGTTCAAGGTTCTCCGGTATTAACGTGCCACTGTGTCCGAAGACACCGTTCGACTTGCATGTGTTCTGTAATTTAGTTCAAGGTTCTCCGGTATTAACGGGAAATAGATTTCCTGTTTCCCCCCTTTACAAGGGGGGATTAAGGGGGGTAAAGGATGTACTTCATTTAGATGTAAAATGCTGTAACTTTTAACTTTTTACTTATTATGAGCCGGACTCTGGTTGCATCATCTGAAGGTGTGAAGCTGGCAAGAAAAGCCTTAAAAGCCAGAAACTTAACTCAAACAGATTTTGGTATAGAGGTAAATTTAAGTTACACAACTGTTAGTAATTTCTTCAACGCTAAACCGATATATCGCACAAATTTCCAAGAGATGTGCGTTTTCTTGGGCTTAGACTGGCAAGATATCGCTGCATTTGGTGAAGAAGCCGAAACCCAAGAACTCACACCCCTCGATAAACTTTGGCAACAACTTCAATTATTAAGCGCTCCTACTGAACAAATGGGGCTAGTCCTAGTAAAAGAAGAAACACTACGTTGGGGTCAAAAAATACCGAGTCGTTACGAAAAATCAGTGCAGGTAGGTAGCTATATTCGTTTTGAAATTAACTTAGAGACTCCTGGATATTTACTACTGTTGCAAAAAGATACATCTGGACAACTATGGTGTTTTTGTCCCTCGTGTTTTGCTCCCCAGCCGCACTTGAATACAGGTAAGACAACTGTGCCTCAAGAAGGTTCGCCAATAACGTCTTTCCCAATAGAAGGCGAACCAGGTAAGGAGGAAATTATCGCAGTTCTTACCAAGGAAGTACCTACATTAGACTGGTTACGGCAAGAGAATGATCAGGTTTTGAAACTAGAAGCAAGTCATCTTATAGAGTTACTAGAATATATGACTGAACGCGGAGACTATCAACTTTGGTATACAGATTACATGATTACTGCACGTTAGCGAGTAAAAAGTCTAATTTATTACTCACCTGTGCAACTAGAAATTGCAGCTACCCAGACAAAACCACCTACACTGGTTTCAAATCCTTAATTTTGTGTAATTAAAAATTATGAAGCAGCTTGACTTTTATGGTTTTTTTTTCATACTATGTATACTGAAGTATTGCTGAACCATGAAAAATCAATAAAATCTAAATCCAGCGTTTCCAATTACTCTCAATCATTTGGCAAACTTATAATTTGTCATTGAATGATAAGCATCTGAGGGGGTCTATACAATGGCTGAAACCCTTATTATTTCGTTTACCCCCTCAGATAGCTTGCTGAGTAAGCATTTGAGATGTGTTAAAGTTGAGACTATTGACAGTGTTTATCAACTATTCATCTGGAAAAACGACCCCCTCAGATTGACCTATCTCAAGCTCAATCTTAATAAGGCTTCTAGGAGAGTGGCCTTTTTCATCAACTTCCCCTAACGGGGATGGAAACTTGGACGTATATGTAGCTCCTGTTGCAACGACAAATTCTTTTTCATCAACTTCCCCTAACGGGGATGGAAACTGTCGCTAGATCTGCAGAAATACTGGGTTCAGGGTTATTCCTTTTTCATCAACTTCCCCTAACGGGGATGGAAACATTATCTCCGTTATATTGAATAAACAGAGCGTTGAATTTTCTTTTTCATCAACTTCCCCTAACGGGGATGGAAACTGATATACTTGGGAGAGTCTTCTGCTTGCCGAAAAACTTTTTCATCAACTTCCCCTAACGGGGATGGAAACAGTTCGCAAATTTGGTTTCATTGGTCAGCAGATATTCTTTTTCATCAACTTCCCCTAACGGGGATGGAAACATTGCCATAAACCAATTCCAGTCAAATAGAATTCTAGTTCTTTTTCATCAACTTCCCCTAACGGGGATGGAAACCCTGTGGAAATAAGGTTAGTTGCACTTGCAATTAGCGCTTTTTCATCAACTTCCCCTAACGGGGATGGAAACATTGCTGCATGAAGAGCTGGATCGGCAACAAGCGAAAACTTTTTCATCAACTTCCCCTAACGGGGATGGAAACCTTCTAAAGCACTTTGCAGCTTTGCAAGTTCTGCCTTATGCTTTTTCATCAACTTCCCCTAACGGGGATGGAAACAATTAGGAACCTCATGTTCCCCATTCAGAATATCCAGTTCTTTTTCATCAACTTCCCCTAACGGGGATGGAAACCACTTTTCCATCCTTGGGAAAGCATATACAGAAACAACTTTTTCATCAACTTCCCCTAACGGGGATGGAAACTGAAACTTTCTAATCGTGCTTCAGGAATTGAGGAGGCCAAGACTTTTTCATCAACTTCCCCTAACGGGGATGGAAATTTAATTCCCCTACTGTTTCTAGAGATTCAGTTTTAACAGCTTTTCAAACAACTTCTCCTCACAGGGATGAACAATTTTAGATAAAATAAGTAATTGATGAAAAGTCAAAACTAGAAAATATACAAGCATCTGGAACTAGCAGATGAAAAAACTCATAAAAAAATTAACTCAACTTAATTTACAGATTGTGCAACTTGCTGAACAAGGAAACTTCAAGCAAGCAATAATTATTGCCCAACAAGCTGTCAACTTAGGCAAAAGCCAGCAGCTAACAGAGCATTCAGAATATTGTGATAGCTTGAATAATTTAGCAGAATTATATCGAATACAAGGATGTTATTTAGAAGCTAATACCTTGTATTTACAAGCCTTAACTATTAGAAAAAGTCTCTTAGGTTCAGAACATCCTGATGTTGCCCAATCTTTTAATAATCTGGCAGCACTATACTATTCACAAGGAAATTACTCACAAGCAGAAATTTTTTTTTTAGAATCTCTCGAACTTTGGAAAAGTATTTTTGGAGCCGAACATTTTCAAATTGCGACTAATTTAAATAATCTGGCAGAGATTTATCGAGAACAAGGAAAATATCTCAAAGCTGAACAAGTACATTTAGAAGTTTTAGCAATGCGAAAACGTCTGTTTGATGATGAACATGCAGATATTGCTCAAACATTAACTAATCTAGCATCCATTTACACATCACAAGGACGCTATAAAGAAGCAGAAAAAATGCACTTAGAAACCTTGGCGATGAAAAAACGCTTATTTGAAGAGTTACATCCCGATATTACTATTAGCCTGAACAATTTGGCAAAATTGTACGATGTTCAAGGACGTTATCTAGAAGCAGAACAACTGCATTTAGCTGTTTTAGACAGATGGAAGGAAATATTAGGAAACGAACATCCATACATCGCATCTACCTTTAGTAATCTGGGGGGAACTTATCAAGAACAAGGGCGTTACATAGAATCAGAGCAAAAATATCTAGAAGCCTTGACGATGAGAAAACGCTTGCTAGGTGATGAACATCCTGATATTGCTAGCAGCTTGGATAATTTAGCAGAACTTTATCTGATTCAAGGACGTTATTTATCAGCTGAACAAAAGGCTCTGGAAGCTTATTCTTTGAGAAAACAACTGTTCAGTCCTGAACAGTTCGATATTGTTAATAGCTTAAAAATCCTGGCAGTAATTTACACATACCAAGGGCGATATTTAGAAGCAGAAAAACTATATTTAGAAGTATTCCCAATACTAGAAAGCTCACTAGGAAAAGAGCATCCTGTAATTGCTGATACTTTTAACAATCTGGCAGGACTTTATGAACAACAAGGAAATTATTCCCAAGCCGAACAAAAATATTTATCATCTCTAGAAATTCAAAAAAATCTTTTAGGTAACGAGCATCCTGACATTGCCTTTACTTTCAACCAAATAGCAGTTCTTTATCGATTACAAGGACGATATTCCGAAGCGGAACAACTGCATCTAGAATCTTTGGCAATCACCAAAAATATTTTAGGAGAACAACATCCATTAGTAGCAGCTATTCTCAATAATTTAGCGGTATTATATGATGCTCAATATAAATATCAAGAAGCAGAAAAATTATTTTTATCAGCTTTAGCTATTGTTAAAAGTGCCTTTGGTGATGAACACCCACAAGTAGCAAGTACGATGAATAACTTAGCGGTTATTTATGATTTTCAAGGTCATTATCAAGAAGCAGAAGAACTACATTTAGAAACATTGAGACTGAGAAAGTCATTACTAGGAAAAGAACACCCACAAATTGCTAATAGTCTGAATAATCTGGGACAGTTATACTTTTCGCTGGGACGCTATGAAGAAGCAGAACAGAAGTATGTAGAAACTTTAGCGATGAGAAAACGCCTGTTGGGAGATAAACATCCTGATGTTGCATTTAGCTTAAATAATCTCGCAACTGTGTTAGCTGCGACTAACCGCCCAGATGAAGCTTTATCTCATCGCATCGAAGCCAGTAACATCAATGATAAGATTATTCGTAATATATTTGCTTTTAGTTCCGAAAGCGATCGCCTGGTCTTTCTAGAAAAAATCAGAAATAACTTTGACTTATTTCTTTCCCTAGTCTGCAACCATCTTGCTGATTCAGACAAAGCAAAACTGGCAGCATTTTTATTTGTCCTCAAACGTAAAGCCTTAACCGCATCGGCTCTGGCGGCTCAAAATGAAGCATTTTACAATGGTCGCTACCCGCATCTCACAGAAAAATTCCGTCAACTGCGTGACCTTAGCAACCAAATCATCCATCTCACTTTTGCAGTTCCCGAAACAGATGACTTAGCTACATACCAAGATAATTTGAGACAACTGCAAAACACACATAACAACTTACAAAAACAATTAGCGGCACAAGTTCCAGAAATTCAGCTATTACAGCAAACTTTCGACTGTGAGGCGATCGCACTAGCATTACCCCCTAACTCCATTTTGGTCGAGTTTGTGCGCTTTGACATATTCGATTTTCAGACAATTCCAGCGAATCCAGAAACACGATGGCATCCAGCTCGGTATTTAGCATTTATTTTAACAGCCGGACAATCAGATGCCGTGCAGATGGTAGATTTAGGGGCAAGCACATCCATCGATAAACTGATTCAAGCCTTTCGCTTACAAGCATCTGACTACACCTACCCGACATTAACTTGGGGTAAAGGTAGTGACGCACCAAAGCTGTACATCAAATCATACAATCCCACAGATGCGATGCAACTGAGTCAAGCACTGTTCGATCCCATCCGGGACTTAGTGAAAGATTGCAGACATCTAATTATTGCACCCGATGGTAATTTAAACTTAGTGCCGTTTCAGATATTGCCGATTGATGCCACAGGCTCACGTCTATTAATGGATGAATATACCATCAGTTATCTGGGTGTCGGGCGAGAAATTCTCCGTAGCAAAGTTCAGCGACCAACAGGTTTTATTTCAGCACCATTAATCATTGCCGATCCTGATTTTGATTTAACAGCAGATGCAGCCACAGATCAAGAAACTGGCAATGCACTAGCACCAAAAATACCAGAATTACTTACTACCCTGACTACAAAAGGCTTGTTCCGCGCTCCAGGGACAAGGTTTTTGGGGGAAAGTGTAGCGAAAAAACTGCCCGATGCCAAATTATACTTAGGCGCAGAAGCACTAGAAACCCGCCTGACAAGTAGCGAGTGTCCTAGTATCATGCTAATTGCGACTCATGGCTTATTCCAAAGCGATTCCCAACCGCAATCAGTCACCTTGAGGCGCAACCTATTAAACATGGAAGGTCTTGGAACAACCAAGGTAGAAAATCCCATGTTGCGTTCTGGGCTGGCGTTAGCGGGTGCTAATACAAGGCTTGCTGGTGGGAGACTTCCGCAAGCAGCAGGCAAAGGCTTTGTTTTTGCTCAAGATATTGCCAGTTTAGATTTGTGGGCGAATGAATTGACGGTTCTTTCTGCCTGCGATACTGCCAGAGGAGATATTAAAATTGGCGAAGGAGTATTTGGGTTGCGTCGCGCTTTCGCAGTGGCGGGTACAAAAACTCTGGTAATGAGCCTATGGTCTGTTCCTGACAAAGTAACTGCCTTACTGATGGAGCGTTTTTTTGATTACTTACAGTTTGGCATGAGTCGGTCTGAAGCATTACATTCTGCTCAAAATTATATACGTAGAATTACAGTTAAACAATTGCGCGAATCAGCTTTGGGTCTGGAAGTGCTAAAGGAACTTTTAGCGGTCAAAAAGTTATCAGTAAATGATAAAATTGATTGTCAAGAAAAAGACACACTATTAGAACATCCCTTTTACTGGGGAGCATGGATTTGTCAGGGAAATACAGATCCATTGGTTAACTAAGCTGTTCCATATAAAAATTGCATATCTTGGGCGGGCGAGACGCCCACCCCACAATAAATGTACAATTTCATGTCATTAATCGCAACTTTTACCTCAATTACAAATATACAAGCGATCGCTTGAGCAAAATTCCCAATCAATCTTCCTCTTAAGCTGAAGCTTGTTTCTTAGCCACAGTCTCAGCAATAACCCAATACGCTTGGCTTTGTGCATCTTCTCTTCACTGGGACAAGGAAGACAAGAAGAAATTACAGCTATTTTCAGGTAAATAGACCACGCGGTAGGGGCGCAAGGCCTTGCGCCCCTACAACAGATGTGGTTCAAATACATGAAAACTGCTGTAAACAGCAACGTCAAGCTAACTTGTCTATTTCTCGGCAGTCATCACCACAACCGCGTCGAGGTTTGAGAAGGTGAATTATGTGCAACCTGAGTTACCCTTAAATCAATGGGCACAAATGAGCTGTGAAACTAATCAAACACAGGCGGTTAAACTATATCGAAAAGCATTGCTCTCATCAAAATAGTTAACCGTTTACTGATAACTGTCAACCACCAAGTATTATGTATAATTACAATCCCTTGGACTGCCTACCTTCATCGGCGGAATTACCAGATTCTGATGATATCCCTGTGGATAACGAACTACAAATATTAATTCCTAATTTATTGTTAGCCATCTTAGCCTCGATTTGGCACAACCGTGATGACTGGTTTTTCGGTATCAATATGGGGATTTACTATACACCATTACAACCTGCTATAGTCCCCGATGGGTTTTTGAGTTTAGGTGTTGAACGTTTTGTTGGAGAAAATGGACGTTCTAGTTACGTTTTATGGGAAGAAGAAGGAATTACGCCCATTTTAACTTTAGAAGTGGTTTCTCAAACCTACAATGGCGAATATGAACAAAAGAAAATAGACTATGCTCAATTAGGCATCTTATATTATGTCATTTATGCACCAACGCGCCTACGTCGTAAGCGTCAACGTTTAGAAGTTTATCGCTTAGTTGAAGGTAAGTATATTTTACAACTCGGCGATAAAATTTGGATGCCAGAAATTGGTTTAGGGATTGGACGAGAACAAGGTATTTATCAAGGAAGAACACGAGAATGGCTGTTTTGGTATGAGCAAGATGGTAACAGATGCCAAACTCCAGAAGAGGTAAACGCACAACAGCAACAACAGCTAGAACAAACTCAGCAGCAGCTTCAAGAACTTTTGGCCAGATTACAACAACAAGGAATTGACCCAAATTTACTATGAACTACCCCTAGCTCAAACTGCATAGACGAAAACGCGATCGCTACTTTTTTACATTAGTGTTTATCGTTGCTTAAAATGCTAGCGTATCGAGAAAATTTGTTTGGTGTCTTTTTTGCGTCACCGATAGCGTAGCGTTAGCGTTAGCGTACTCTTACAGAGAAGCAAGCTACGCGCAGCGTCTCGTAGAGAAGCGGTAGCGAGTACTCAAGCGTCCGCAGGAGCGTCACAGCCCGTCGTAGACATCGCACGCAAAACTTATAATCTTACTTGATAATAAAATTTCAGCCTGCCCAATGCCTGTATGATAAGTATTAGAAACCTTTTGTAATTATTTGAAAAGTGGGACTATGGAGATTTTGACACTAGGTTGGGTATCGTTGTTAGTTGTGTTCACTTGGTCAATTGCAATGGTAGTGTGGGGACGTAACGGACTGTAGAGGCATTGTGGAAAGTCCATTCTTGAGTATTTTGGCTTTATTTGCTGTAGTGCTGCTCGTAGTAGTCACTGGTGGTATTGGTTATTTAACCCTGGCAGATTGGCGCGATCGCCGTCGTCGAGATGAAGAAAAACGCACCACCCGCAGCGCCACTTCCAAGCGGCGATAATTTTCTTGTGATTGAAAAATCTTTTTGTAGGGACGCGATACTATCGTGTCCCTACAATGTTTTTTATGATATTCCCAAAAAATAACTGTTACCTTTGCGATCGCAACGGGAATCATGAAATAGAAGACTTTCAATATTTAAAGTCCCACTGGGAATGGAAAACTCCTCTACTACTCAACCCATACAACTAAATTCAGAACGGCAAGAATCTTATTCAGACGTGACATTCTCCTTGCGTCAGAATGAGCAACAAAAAGCCTTATCTGGAGTTATTGCCCGTATTCGGGAGTCTCTAGACATAGAAACTATCTTCAAAATTACAGTCACTGAAGTCCGCCAACTTCTGAAAAGCGATCGGGTTAGCGTGTTTCGTTTTTATCCTGATTTAGCATGGGAAGGAGAATTTATCTACGAAGATGTAGCAACACAATGGGATTCGGCACTAACAGCCAAACTGCGCGACCACTGCTTTAGTGAGGAGTTCGCCCAGTTGTATCAGCAAGGTCGGATTAGAGCAATAGCTGATATTTATCAAGTTAATGCTAGTGATTGCTACATCCAGATTCTAGAAAAATTCCAAGTACGTGCCAATATAACTGCCCCCTTGATCAAAGGTAAAGATTTATGGGGATTGTTGTGTATTCATCAGTGTGGTGGTCCTAGACAATGGGAAGCATCAGAAATTGAGTTTGTGCAATTAATCGCCGAACATCTAACAGTTGCTTTACAGCAATCAGATTTCCTCGAACAAGTCAAACTACAATCAGCAGAACTAGCACAAGCAAAAGCCAGAGAAAAAGCAGCCCAATGGCAGAAAACCATAGCCATTACCGTTGAGAAAATTCGTCAGTCCCTAGATTTGGAAAGCATTTTCCACACAACCACCGCAGAACTTAGGCAGCTGCTAAATGCCGATCGCGTGGCTATTTATCGCTTCAATCCCGATTGGAGTGGTGAATTCGTGTTTGAATCAGTCGCAGACGGTTGGGTTTCCCTCATAGAGAGACAGTCGCAACGCCCGGAATTGAAAGACAACGTCAGCGAATGTAGCGCTAGAGATTTAGCTAAACCCCCAGTTGCTGATACCTATTTACAAGATACAGAGGGTGGCAGTTTCACTCAGAGTGAAGTATACCGAATTTGTAATGATATTTACAATTCAGGCTTTAGTGACTGCTACATTAAAATTTTAGAGATATATCAAGCAAGAGCTTATGCGATCGTTGCCATTTACCACGGTCAAAAGCTCTGGGGCTTGCTAGCAGCGTACCAAAATGTTGGAGGTCGTGATTGGCAAAAAGATGAGGTTTACTTGCTTACCCAAGTGGGCACCCAACTAGGTGTGGCTTTACAGCAAGCGGAATTTATCCAACAAATGCAGATCCAAGCAGCAGACATCAGTAAAGCTGCTGAAAGGCAAAGGGCGTTGGCGCACACAGTAGAAAAAATTCGTCAGTCACTTGAAATTGAAGCCATCTTTAAAACCACTACTCAAGAAGTTCGTCGGCTATTAGAAGTAGAACGAGTTGCAATTTATCGCTTTTATCCTGATTGGAGTGGGGAATTTGTAGCTGATTCCATCGTTGATGGCTGGACACCAATGGTTAGGCCGCAGCCAGTTACAGAACGCGTACTTGTGCAAGGAAAACAAGCAGGTAAATATGCACGTAATGAAGTTTTTGTACCAATTTCTCAAGGCGAAAAACTCTGGGGATTGTTAGTAGCTTATCAAAACTCCCAGCCTCGTTATTGGCAAGATGAAGAAATCAACTTGCTGGCACAAGTTGGGGTTCAATTGGGGGTAGCATTACAGCAAGCTGAATCCTTGAAACAGATGCAGGTGCAAGCCCAAAAACTGGTTCAAGCTGCCGAACGAGAACGGAAAGCAGCTGAAAGGGAGAAGGCCCTGGCTGCAACCGTAGAGAAAATCCGCCACTCTCTTGATATTGACACCATTTTTGCTACTAGTACAGAAGAAGTCCGGCGGTTATTAGAAGTTGACCGAGTGACAATCTATCGATTCCGAGCTGATTGGAGTGGCGAATTTGTTGCTGAGTCTTTAGCTCAAGGTTGGACACCAGTAAAGAAAATTGTACCTGCGATGTATACGACGGGCGTAGCTGCCTCAGATGATTACTTGCAAAAAAACCAAGTAGGAGACTTTGCTAATGGTAAAACTCTGGTCATTAAGGATATTTACAGCATAGATGATTCTATTCCTTATATTGCCTTAATTGAACGAATGGAGGCTAGGGCATATATGATTGTGCCGATTTTTCAAGGTGAGAAACTTTGGGGATTACTAGCAGCTTATCAAAATATTAAATCCCGTGATTGGCAAGAAGATGAGGTAGATTTGCTAATGCAGATTGGTACTCAGTTAGGGGTAGGACTTCAGCAAGCGGAATTACTCGAACAAACTCAATGTCAAAAAGAAGAACTGACTCAGACTCTTAAAGAATTACAGCATACTCAGAGCCAGTTAATTCAAAGTGAGAAAATGGCAGGCTTAGGGCAGTTAGTTGCTGGTGTAGCACATGAAATTAATAACCCGATTAGTTTCATTTATGGCAACATCACTTATGTTACTGAACATACCGAAAATTTATTTAAATTACTGCGCCTCTATCAGAAACAGTATCCTAAAGCAACAGGAGAAATTCAAAAGCAAGCAGCAGCAGTGGATTTAGATTTTATTAGTGATGACTTGCCCAAAATTCTGACTTCAATGAAGATGGGGGCAGAGCGGATCTCTCAATTAATTTTGTCATTACGAAGTTTTTCTCGACTTGACGAAGCAGGAATGAAGCTCGTTGACCTTCATGAAGGTATTGATAGTACTTTGCTAATTTTACAACATCGACTGCAACCACAAACTAATTCTTTTGCTATTGAGGTAGTTAAGCAATATGGTGAATTGCCTCCAGTAATCTGCTATGCAGCCCAGATGAATCAGGTATTTATGAATATTCTCAACAATGCGATCGATGCACTGGAAAACTCAGTAACTAGTGGAAAAATAATTGAAAATCCTAAAATTTGTATACGTACAGAAGTTATAGAAGGGAATACTGTTCTGATTTGGATTGCTGACAATGGTTGTGGGATTCCAGAGATTGTGCGATCGCGCATTTTTGAACCTTTCTTTACCACCAAACAACCAGGTCAAGGTACTGGCTTGGGATTATCTATTAGCTACCAAATTATTGTGGAAAAACATGGCGGTAATATCAAGTGTATTTCTGAACCTGGTAATGGCTCTGAGTTCTGTATCCAAATTCCGAGCAAACTGTGAGTTAGCTAGAAGAACTCCAAGCCCAACACAGCAGTGTCAGACGACAATAATTTTTTTATAAGCTGTTGTGCATACAAGTTGCACAATTTAAATTGTAGGTAAGAACTTCAAACCCTCTCCCCTGCTTTCCTGCTCCCCTGCGGTTTCAATGTGTAAATTAAGTACTTAACAGCTTATTTCGCTCAAAGGTAGAAATATTTATTAGCACTTTTACACCTATGCTACAATCAGCCCCTAGCTTCGAGAACAGCTACTCTGTAGGAAAGCTTACAGAAAAAGTGAATACTACTTGTTGTTGGGCTTTCACTAAAGGTCTGAAAAGTTTGATTCCTATTAATATATATAATTATAGATTTATATAGTGCGTAAGTCTTACCTAAGAATGAGGGCAATTCCGTAGAGCCTTTATAAAGTGATACCTGTACATTTATTTAGTTTTGTTACGGAAATTACACCATGAGTTCTCAACAAAAATCCAATAGTAAACAAGGGGAGACTGCTGCCAAGAAAGAAAGCACAGCAGCTAAAAAAGCTGATAAAGCTGATGACTTGGATTTAGATTCACTTCTTTCTGCACTAGAAGGAGACTTGACTGCTCTTGATAGCGAAACTGCTACTGGCTTAATTGATGAGTGGTATACTTATTTACACAAAGCTAAAGAGCCAGAAATCAAAGAAATTGCCGATAACCTCAAGCAACTCAAGCAACTGTTGAAAAGTGGTAAAGCTACAGGTCATGAAATTGGTGAAGTGCTAACTGAAATTGGTGAGCAAACAGGTAATGTTGCTTCTGATACTGATAAGGAACTAAAAACTCCGTTACAGAAGTTAGGTAAGCAACTTCGCAATATAGGTGTTTCACTAGGTAAGGCGGAAGACCGCGAACAGATTGAACATATAGAATCAGTAATAGAAACCCTTGAAGGAGACTTGACTAAAATTGAACCTGAGGCGGCGCAAGGTGTGATTGATACGTGGTACACCTTATTGCATAAGTCTGAAAACGAGAATCTCCAAGAAGTTGCTAATGGACTTAAAGAACTTAAGCAACTTTTGAAGCGCAAAACCGCTAAAGGGGCTGACTTTGCCGAGGTGCTGACAAAACTGGGCGAACAAACTCAACAAGCTGCAACTGAAGCCCCAAGGGGATTTAAGGGGCCAATTCAAAGATTAGGTAAGCTTCTAAGTAAAGCTGGCAAGTCATTAGATTAATTTTAAAGTCTGTTTAATTACCGATAATAAAAGCACCTCATTTCACTTTGGCTGAGGCTAATGTGGAGTGGGGTGTTTTGTATAATCACATCACTACGTTTTCGTGTTTTACAACTGGTTTATCTCAGTTACCAAATTATTTGTTAACGAACCACAAAGACACTAAGACACAAAGGAAGAAGAAGCGATGCCTTTGGTGGGCTTCGCCTACGCATAGTGGAGATTTTGCAGATCTCTCGCCTTCTCTACGAGACGCTACGCGTAGCTTGTCCCGAAGGGTACGGCGGACTTCTCTACGAGACGCTACGCGTAGCTTGTCCCGAAGGGTACGGCGGACTTCTCTACGAGACGCTGCGCGAACCTACGCTTTTTTTAACGAACCTTTCTAGGCGCAGAGAACACAGAGGAAGAAGAGAGGAATGCCTGCGGCGGGCTTTGCCTACGCATTTCAATAAAAAGCAAATGATCATCTAGCTTATAAAGTCACGGTTAGGCTATACAAAAGAAGCGAGTCACTTTCTCAACGCACTATCCATTTAAGCCGTCTTACAAACGGTCGGTTTTGGAAGTGCTTCTCCGGTGGCTTCATAAGCCATTATCAGTGACTCCAATGCTTCAGCACCATTTGCAACAGCTTCCTCATAAGTGTCGCCATGCGTCCGAAAAGGCTGTCCAGGGAAATCGGGAAATCCGACTAAAAAGCAGTTGTCTTCATCAGACCATTGAATTAGCATTTGATATTTAAATTTGCTCATCTTCTTGATTATTTCGCTGTTTTTCTTCTACTTCTTGAATTGCTTGTTGAACGTCTTTCTCTTGATAGCGTTTTGCGTCTGAACTGTCTTTCCCAGAAACCGTAAGTTTTCCTGAATATAAAGGATGTATCCAGTTTGTATGACTTCCTTTACCTGGGATTTCTGTAAAATTCGCTCTTGCTAACATTTGTTTGAGTTCCCTGATTTTCTTTGGCATTGTCAGGTTTAGACGCTTAATTAATCCCAAGATATCGCACTTATAGCAAATTGGAGAATGCAATACTCAAAGATGAGTTCAGAGCGTACGTATTCCCAACTAAGTGCTTATGCGATCGCTCTTTTTAAGCAACTACAAAGGCGCACAGGATACAGAGTAAGAAGAGAGCGATGCCTTTGATGGGCTTCACCTACGCATTGTGGAGATTTTTATAGGCGATCGCTTATCATAATTTCACTACCATTAGTAATATAAGTTGCTCTATGAATAAATATGGAAACTAAAGAAATTCTCCAAGCACTCCCAAACCTGAGCATAAGCGATCGCCTGAAGATAACTGAATCAGCCCTGCAATTGGTTCTTCAAGCTAAAGATGAGCAAAAACGCCAATTAGCACTAGCCGCAATCACAGCTATTGTAGACTATGCACCTGGTAGTGAATTAGATATATTCTCTGACTTAAAAGGAGAAGACTTTTGCGAGTATCCAGATGAAGACTTCCACAACTCAAAGAATTATGTACAGAGATGAACTGGAGGTATCCCCTCTATGCTCAAGCAATTTATGAGAAACTAGAAGATATTACAAAAAATAATTTATGTTAGGCTTGGAAAGAGTTACATTTGATCCTCGCATTATGGCGGGACAAGCGTGTATTCGCGGGATGCGGATTCCAGTTTCATTGGTGGTTAATTTGGTAGCTAATGGCAAATCTGTAGAAAAGATTTTAGAAGAATATCCTGATTTAGAACCAGAGGATATTCGTCAATCTTTACTTTACGCAGCTTGGTTAACTCAAGAACGGGTTTATCCCTTCAAAACCGCTTAATTCAGTAAAATGAAATTTTTAGCTGATATGGGAATTTCTCTACGCACTGTGTCTTGGTTGTGTAGTTCTGGTTATGATGTGGTACATTTGCGCGATGAAGGATTGCAAAGACTACCAGATGATCAGATTTTAGTGAAAGCTCGTACAGAAGAGAGGATTTTATTAACTGTAGACTTGGATTTTGCCCAACTTTTAGCCACTAGTGGGGATAATTTACCCAGTGTAATTTTGTTTAGATTAGGAAATGAAAATTACAACGCAATTAATGAGCGTTTGACAGAAGTTTTAAGGGAATGTCAAGCAGATTTAGAACTAGGGGCGATTATTTCTGTCAGTAACGAAACTTTCCGGATAAGGCGATTACTGATATAAGTTAAGTTGATTAATTGTTAGTGTAGCTTACCGTAGCGATCGCACTGTGGAGATTTTACAGGCGATCGCTCTTTTTAACGAACCACAGAGGCACAGAAAAAACAGAGTAAGGAGAGGGCGATACCTTTGATGGGCTTCTCTACGAGAGGCTACGCCAACGCCTACGCACTGTGGAGATTTTTATAGGCGATCGCTTATCATAATTTCACTATCATTAGTAATATAAGTTGCTCTCTGAATTAGTATGGAAACTAAAGAAATTCTCCAAGCACTCCCAAACCTAAGCATAAGCGATCGCCTAAAGATAGCTGAATCAGCCCTGCAATTGATTCTTCAAGAAAAGCACTCACTTACCAAAGATGAGCAAAAATACCAATTAACACTAGCCACAACCACAGCTATTGCAGATTATGCACCTGGTAGTGAATTAAATATATTCTCAGAGTTAGAGGGAGAAGACTTTTGCGATGATCCAGATGAAGACTTCTACAACTCAGGGAATTAGGAGACAACATAATGACCATACAGCTACAATTGAAACCAGAAATAGAGGCTCGTCTCATTGCTGAAGCTGCTGCACAAGGTTTATCGGTAGAAGCTTATCTTGCATCTCTGATTGAAAACAGTTTAACCAGCCATGAAGAAAGTTTTTTTTATCAAGTATCAACTCAAGAAGAGTGGGAAGCTATATTAACAGATTTAATAAATAGTCCTGCTTTTTCTTTAGCACCAGCACTTTCAGATGAAGCAATTAGTCGAGAGAGTATTTACACCAGAGAAGATGAAATGTTATGAGCTATTTGGTGGATACTAATATTTTGCTGCGTTTGGTGCAGAAGAATAGCCCAATGCACTTTGATACTCAAAGAGCTATATTGATGCTCAAGAGACAAGGGGAATTATTATATATAATTCCACAGAATCTCATTGAGTTTTGGGCTGTTGCTACAAGACCAATTAATAGTAATGGTTTAGGTTTATCCACGGCTCAAGCAGTAGAAGAAACTGATAAACTCAAGAAAATATTTATACTATACCTTGATATCCCTGCTATTTTTGATGAGTGGGAATCTCTAATTGTTAAATACCAAGTCATGGGAAAAAAGGTGCATGATGCACGTTTAGTTGCGGCGATGATAACACACCAGATTACACATCTACTTACATTTAATATTGATGACTTTAAACGTTTTTCTGCAATCGTAGTTGTTGAGCCGCGCAGTGTTATACCGCAGTCTTAATTATATTGCAGAGCGATCGCACGCTGAAAAATTGGCGATCGCTCTTTTTAACGAACCACAGAGGTGCAGAGTAAAAAGAGAGCGATCGCATGGTGAAGATTTTGCAGGCTATCGCTCTTTTTAACGAACCGCAGAGGCGCAGAAGACACAGACGAAAAAGGGGAGCGATCGCTTCGCTTTTTTTCACAAACCAAAACTCCTTGTTTAATTTTTGGGTTCTTCTTTGAGTTTATTGTTCTGGTTTTTGTGTTGGCGTAGCTAGATTTTATTACCCAAATAGGGAATCAGATGAACCAAATAGTGAATTGTGTGGTTGCTCCATTCTTATTCGTGTATATAATACTGCTAAGTGAATAGCATTCAGTGTCATTTCATAATCATGCAGTATCCTTTCATGCTCTTTTGCTAACTCGTTACTTCTTGTTTGAGTTTCTTCCTCTAGTTTTTGTTGATTTGCTGGTGTAGCCCAAAAAGTTGGGCTAAATAGTGAATAATGTTGTTTGTTCATTATTTTTCCTGGGTATTGTAGCGAGGTAAAGCGAATAGAGTTTTTATCCATATTAAACCTCCTAATGGAGAATATAAAACATCTGTACTATAAAATAGCACATACAAGAATTATTTTTTACTAAAAAACTTGCTTTGGAAATAACAAATTCCCAAAGCAAGCCCAATTGCTAATTCTTTTTTTCTTCGCACCTTGTGTGCAAAAAGCGTTGTGAACGCGGTTCGTTAAAGTTGCTTCACTTCTGAAACCAACTTCGCCACCATATCCTTCGCACTACCAAAAAGCATCGTAGTTTTATCCTTGTAGAACAACTCATTATCTACACCAGCAAAACCCGTACTCATCCCGCGCTTAATCACAATCGTCTGCTTCGCCCGATCTACTTCCAAAATCGGCATACCATAAATTGGGCTATTTGTATCACTTCGCGCCGCCGGATTTACCACATCATTTGCCCCAATTACCAAAGCCACATCCGCTTGTTCAAACTGGGGATTAATATCATCCATGTCGTACAACTGGGTATAAGCCACATTTGCCTCTGCTAGCAACACATTCATGTGTCCCGGCATTCTCCCAGCAACAGGGTGAATGGCATACTTGACCTCAACGCCCATTTTTTCTAACTGATCTGACAATTCCCGGACGCTATGTTGCGCTTGGGCAACTGCCATCCCATAACCAGGTACAATTACCACAGACCGGGCATAACCCAACATCATCGCTCCTTCTTCGGGATCGATACTGCGGACAGTTTGATCTGTTGCACCACCACTAGCAGCACCATCACCAGAAGTAGCTCCTGTACCAAAAGCACTGAATAGCACACTGAAGAGAGAGCGGTTCATTGCCTTACACATAATTTCGGTGAGGATTAAGCCAGATGCTCCTACCAAAGCCCCAGCGATGATTAACATATTGTTCATCACCACGAAACCAGCCGCCGCCGCCGCCACACCTGACAAGGAGTTCAACAGTGAGATTACCACTGGCATATCGCCGCCACCAATGGGGATGACAAACATCACACCCAGCACTAAGGAAACAGCTACCACTCCCAAGAATATGGGTAAGCTATCTGGTGTGATGATTAAATAGGCACTGCCTACCAAATAAGCACCCAGAAGTAAGAGGTTAAATGGTTGCTGGAAAGGAAATGTAATCGGCGAACCGCTAACTAAACCTTGCAATTTAGCAAAGGCTAAAAAACTACCTGTGAAGGTAACGCCACCGATTAACACGTCCAATAGCATGGAAATATTCACATCTAGGGGTACGGGTGCGCCAGAATCCAATAATCGCCAGAATTCGGCAACGGCGACTAATGCTGAAGCCGCACCACCTAAACCGTTGAGTAAACCCACCATTTGGGGCATTTCCGTCATTTGGACTTTATAGGCAACAATCGCCCCAATTCCCGATCCAATCGCCAAGCCCAACAATATCATCTCGTAGTTCAACACATGCTGATCCAGCATTGTCGCCACAATTGCCAGCAGCATTCCCACAGATGCAATTACATTACCGTTTCGCGCTGTAGCTGGTGAACCCAGCTTTTTCAAACCAAAAATGAATAAGGATGCAGCGACTAAATATGTCAGCTGAATGCCAGTTGGTAAAAAGTCGCTCACGCCTTAATCTCCTTCTTCTTGAACATTTGCAGCATTCTATCTGTGACGAGAAAGCCACCTACAACGTTGACTGTAGCTAGTACTACAGCAATTAAACCAAGAATTACTGACACGGTTGTTTCTCTAGCACCTGAAGCTACTATTGCCCCAAGTACCGAAATGCCAGAAATCGCGTTTGAGCCTGACATTAGAGGTGTGTGGAGAGTCGGTGGTATTTTGTTGATAACTTCAAAGCCGATAAAAGATGCTAAAACAAATACAAACAAAGCAGCAAGTAATGCCTCTGTCATGAAATCAAAACTCCTTGTATAAATGGGCATTGGGCATGGGGCATGGAGCATTGAAAAAGAAGAGGCAGGAGGCAGGAGGCAGAAGTTCTTTAATTTTGAATTTTGAATTTTGAATTTTGAATTGATTTGTCCCCCTTGTCCCCTGCTCCTCTGCTCCTCTGCCTCCTCTTATCTCCCTCACCTTCCACTCCCTAATTAACCGCTGGTTGTTGAGTATTCGATGCTTGTAGTGCATCCCGCACTCGTTGATTGCGAATTTCACCAGCGTGGGTAACGCAAGCTGCATCAACGATGTCGTCACCAAAGTCTACCTGTAAAGCTTTGTCTTTAATTAGCAATTGCATCAACGATGTTACGTTCTTGGCATACAATTGGCTGGCGTGAATTGGCATCGATGATGGGAGATTGATAGGGCCGATAATTGTTACACCGTTCCACACAATATCTTTACCTGGTTCTGTGCAGGCGCAGTTACCACCCTGGTCAGCAGCCAAATCCACAATCACTGAACCTGGTTTCATTTGTGCCACCATTTCTTCTGTAACTAGCCGTGGTGCTTGTTTTCCAGGTACTTGGGCTGTAGTAATCACTACATCAGAATTTTTAATGTGTTCGGCAACAACTTCTTGAGTACGTTGTTTGCTAGCCTCAGAAATTTCCTTGGCGTAGCCACCTGCGGCGACGGTTTCTTCGTCTAATTTGACTTCAACGAATTTTGCCCCTAAGCTTTGCACTTCTTCTTTGACGGCGGGACGAATATCAAAGGCTTCTACCACTGCTCCCAAACGTCTAGCGGTGGCGATCGCTTGCAATCCGGCGACACCAGCGCCCATAATAAATACTTTCGCTGGAGCGATCGTGCCTGCGGCTGTGGTTAACATCGGAAAGTATTTCGGTAATGCCGCGGCGGCAATTAATACTGCTTTGTAACCGGCTAATGAAGCTTGCGAGGACAAAGCATCCATACTTTGCGCCCTGGTGGTACGGGGGATCATCTCCATACTCAAAGCTGTGACTTTCCGATTTGCTAGTTGCTGCGCCACAACAGGATTTCCCAATGGATTGAGGAAACTGACTAAAACAGCCCCTTCCTTTAACAAATCAATTTCTGAGCGTCCATCTTCTCGTTCTTGCGGTGGACTGACTTTCAGCAGAATATCTGTTTCACCCCATAATTTGGCAGTATCGCTGATTATTGTGGCTCCTGCTGCTTCATAGTCAGAATCGCCAAAAAATGAGCGTTCTCCTGCACCTGCTTCTACCCACACTTCCAAACCTTGTTTTACCAATCGGGCAACGGTGTCAGGAATTAATGCCACACGACGTTCACAAACTTCAATTTCTTTAGCAACTGCTATTTTCATGAAATCTCCTGAAGATAAATACCTAATCTCTGCCAAGTAAGCGATTGTCCAGATGATGCGTGTCCCGCACTCATAGTACTTAGGCAAGAACATCAGCCATGAATTTTACTTGTAGATTGAACCTTGAATTTTTCCTCTCGCACTCTTAGCTCTCTAGGCAAAGCCTCACTTTCTTGTGAAGTTCTGAGCAAAGGTTCCCTCCGCTCAGACTTTCCGCTTTGCTGCTCGCAGATGTCATACTTTTCAGATAGTTGCAAACAGGGTTACGTATTGCACATCCTAAATTGATTCCCAAATTTTGCATCTTTATCTTTAGCTTGTTTTCGGGATTGAGAAATTTTGGTATTCCTTTCTTATAGAGTAATATTGACCGAATTTTGAAAGCTTTATAATTTCCCAATCAAATTTTAATAATTACGATTGCAATTTCAACTTATCTTAATCAATTTAGCCCAAGTTAACTGGCGATCGCTGATGACATGGATCAAATTTTATAACAAAATTCTCAAATTTAGATACACTTATACATATTTGTCAACACAATCCAACCCCAACTGTATTTATATTTAGTGCAAATTTGACCAACTCGGTAATCAAATCAGGACTACATAAGGGTAATGAAGTAAGTCCAAATATGTTTATTTTGCTACTAAGTGATTATGCTGTTGCCTAAACTTTAGGTAGGATGGCACTTTTTTTGAAAATTAAACGTCCATTGTCAAGAAGCCAGTAGTAAAGTTTAGTAAAGAATACTAACACACAGTTATTTTAGATAACAGATTTATATTTTGGTAGAGGAAGTTCAATTATGCGACGTTTACTTTCTGCTTTAGCCGTGAGTAGCTTTTTGGTTACTGGATTACCAGCCTTAACTTTGGCACAAAGCTTACCTGGATTTACGCTGTTTAGCGGCGTAAAAGCCGAAAATCAGTTACCCTTCCGGTTAGATTTTGGTGGACAAGCCAATGGTTGGGATCGATACATATTAAGGATTCCAGCCAAAAGAATGAAATTGGCAGTTGGTCAATTTGCCATTACCTACCCTGATTATTACAAAGGAACTTTTGACCAGAAAAAAATTGAAGTCCGAGTCAAAGGCAAAGCAGTTCCGCTTTCTGAGGTGAAATGGGACAAAGAAGGTAAACTGATTAACATTTATCCTGAAGAACCAGTGCCAGCAGGTAGTGGAGTTGAAGTAGTGTTATCTAACGTGAAAAACCCATCGTTCGGCGGAGTTTACTATTTTAACTGTCAAGTGCTCTCCCCTGGGGATGTACCACTACTGCGCTACATGGGAACATGGATTTTGAGCATTAATTAAGAGTGGGGATATGGGGACAAGGAGAAGAACCAATCCCAAATTCGCAATTCCCTAACAAAGTGATACAATTAGAGATTGTGAGTTTTTATAAAAATCACCTAAAGGGAGAACAATATGAAAAGAACATTGGGCGGCACTAATCGTAAGAGAAAAAGAACCTCTGGTTTTCGCGCCCGGATGCGGACACCAGACGGCAGAAACGTGATTAGGGCTAGAAGAAAAAAAGGACGTCATCGTCTGAGCGTTTAGGGCATATCATCAAGCTAAAAGAGCATCTGTGGCTTTGCCCAAAGCAAATCGGCTAAAATCCCGAAAGGATTTCCAGGCAGTTTTCCGAGAAGGAATTCGGCGTCATGGCTCTTATTTAACATTGAGAGCCTTAAAGCCCTTATGTTCAACAAAACCTCCTTTGGACACTGTCACCCAGACTACACAAGCAATTGACTCAGCAAATCTTGCCAGCACGCGGATTGGCATTTCGATTAGCACAAAAGTCAGTAAAAGGGCAGTGGTTCGCAACCGAATCAAACGGCAAATTACTGCTGCTTTATACAACTTGCTGCCAAAATTATCACCAGGATGGCGGCTAGTATTCATTGTCAAACCCACAGCAGCAGAATCTAAGTGCGTAAGCCCACAATTTCTGCAAGAATTAGAGCAGTTGTTGGCACAAGCTGAGGTGTTCGATGGGAATTCGTGAAGATGTTTATTATGAAGGTGGCCCCCATGTTGGGGATTTAATTGTCAACCTGCTGATTGGGCTAACTATTGTCGGGCTACCATTAGCAGTTGGGGCAATTGTCAGGGCATTGTGGCTGCGTTTCCGCATTACCGATCGCCGAATTACTGTTACCGGAGGTTGGCAGGGGCGCGATCGCACTGACGTAATTTACTCAGAAATTGTCAAAATCGTCAAAGTCCCCCGTGGCATTGGCTTTTGGGGAGATATGGCCATTACCTTAAAAAACGGCAGTCGTCTCGAATTGCGTGCAATTCCCAAGTTTCGGGAAGTCTATGACTACATCAATGATAGAATTGCTGCAAAAAATCCTGAATTTAGCGGGACTGCTAATAAGTGATGAGCAAGGGGAGAAATCAATTCAAAATTCAAAATTCAAAATTGAAGATTCAATCCCCATGACACCACTTGCTCCACTTGAGGAGCCACCCCGTTGGGCGGGCAATGCCCGACTTGAAGGGAGTGGCGTGAGACCCCAAGACCGCAGTGGCTCCCCCATGCCCCATGGCCCATTTATAATGTGCGGCTATCCGTAGCAAAAGATAGTCGCCGACAGATCGTGATTTAGATAAATTAGATTCAGTTTACAGTACCTCAGGTTGAATTCAGAATAATGGATTTTGGTATCGGCTTTCTCTCGAACAACGTGATGCTGCCAATCATAGATTTTTTCTATGGTATTGTGCCTAGCTACGGATTAGCGATCGTTGCTCTGACCTTGATAGTCCGCTTTGCGCTCTATCCCCTGAGTGCTGGCTCAATTCGCAACATGCGGAAAATGCGAATTGTACAACCTCTAATGCAAAAGCGGATGGCAGAAATCAAAGAGCGCTATAAGGACGATCCGCAAAAGCAGCAGGAGGAAATGGTTAATGTCCAAAAAGAATTTGGCAACCCTTTGGCAGGCTGTTTTCCATTACTAGTGCAAATGCCAGTCTTGTTAGCGCTGTTTGCCACTTTGCGGGGTTCGCCTTTTGCAAGTGCGAACTATAGCGTTAACCTGCAAATTCTTCCTGCAGAACAAATCGAACAAATTCAACCGCAAGCCTTTGCCACTGCTCCTCAAAATATTTACATTGCAGATGGGGAACACGTTAAAGTAGCTGCCATTATTCCTAGCGGAAACAAATTAGCGGTGGGAGAACAAACCAAGATACAGTATCAGACTGTTGAGGGGAAACCATTTCAGGTGCTTTTAGCAGAACACCCAGAAAATAAGCTGATTCCTGATTGGAAAATTACCAAAGGTGAAGATAGGATAAAAATTGATACCCAGGGCAATGTAGAAGCCTTGCAACCGGGAGAAGTTACTATTCAAGGAACAATTCCTGGACTAGCAGCAGAAAAAGGATTTTTATTTATTGATGCTTTAGGCAGGGTTGGCGCACAAGATGCAGATGGCACAATCCACTGGGATATCGTCGCCATGATCGTCTTCTTTGGAATCAGCCTTTATGTTAGCCAAATGCTTTCCGGGCAAAATTCTAGCGGTGGCAATCCACAGCAGGATACAGTTAACAAAATTACCCCCGTCATCTTTTCTGGGATGTTCTTGTTCTTCCCCCTACCAGCTGGGGTACTGATGTATATGGTGATTGGTAATATTTTCCAGACTGCACAAACTTATCTTCTCTCCCGCGAACCTCTACCGGAGGAATTACAAAAAATTGTAGACACTCAGGAGAAAGAAGCAGCAGTCACAGAACAAAAAGCATTACCGTTTGAACCAAAAAGTCCTAAGAAAAAGGCGACAGGGGGATCATGAGCGACATTCCGATGCAGCGAGGTCAGCAGTGGTTAAAAACCCTGCTGGAACTCACTGGAATACCTGCTGAGATTCAGGGTGATTTAAAAACTGCTCAATCTCAAGATGGTGATTCCCCAGAACCAGATAACTACTGGTTGACTATTGACCAAACCAGTTTGACATCAGAACAAATCCAGCTATTAATTGGTGCTGATGGTTCTGTGTTAGATGCGATTCAGTATCTAGCAAATTCGGTTCTAAACCTTAGCCAATCCCCCCAAGAACAAGCCTCTTACACCATTGAGTTAAATGGCTACCGGGTCAAAAGAGAAGCCGAAATTCGCGCATTAGCAGAAGCAGCAGCCGATGAAGTGCGCTTTTCTGGTAGAGAAGTGGAAATCAAATCTCTTAGTTCTGCTGAACGGCGTCAAGTTCATACCTTCTTGAAGGAATTTGGAGATTTAGAAACCTTCAGTCGCGGTAAAGAGCCACATCGTCATCTGGTTGTCTGTCCAGCTTCGTTGGAAGGAGTTAGGAGTTAGGAGTTATGAGTTTGGAGTTAATTGAAAACTCATAACCATATATAATTTCAAAATTTCTCTTGTTCTCAAGGGATAAAATAAAGATTCAGTATCAGTATAATTGCTGATAATCAAGATAAATTTTAGTGAGGATGTCTCACAAATCCTATGGACGCAATTTATATTCCGCAGCTAATTAGAGCATCGGAGCGAACAGAGGAAGTTCAAGTTAAAGAATTTCTGCCTGGTCTAGAAACGTTAACACCAGTTCGCGGTCATGTGCGCGTGCAACATCATGGCAATTACCTGGAAGTGTCGGGTCAGGCAGAAACAATTATTACTTGTACCTGCAACCGTTGCTTGCAGCAATACAATCGGCGTTTAGGGCTTGATACGAAGGAAATCATCTGGTTAGATGAAACTGCAAATCAGGCAAATGACTTGCCTTTAGAAAGGGAAGTGGTTATGGAAGATTTGCTAGAAAGCTTACCGCCCGATGGTTATTTTTATCCTAACGAATGGCTATATGAGCAGATGTGTTTGGCAATACCCCAACGCCAATTATGCGATCGCAATTGTCCAGGTATTCCTGTAAGTAGTACAATTGATAGTTCTGATAGTTCTGAAACTCCAGTTGATCACCGTTGGGCTTCTCTGGAAGCATTGAAAAAGCAACTTCCAGGATAGTAAGACGCATACCAGTGCATTACTTTTCAGTTTAAGTTTTACAACTTATGCAGTAATTTACTAAGCTAATCTATGACATTTCCATAGAAACCCGGCTTCTCTAAAAGACCGGGTTTTTTCGGTTTTACTTGGCAAAATAAGTGAAATTGCCAATAATAGAATTAACTTAGTCAATAAATAATACAAAATGTTTACAAGAAGCTACAAGTATTTAACTATAAATCATATCTCAACTCTGGCCTAATGGAATTTTCACCAGGTATTAATATTATTGTTGGGCGAAATAATGCGGGAAAAACTTCTTTCCTTGAGGTACTGACGCTAAATTTTGAAAATCATCCTCACAGAAGTTTAAAGACCTTACCAAATAAGCTTTCGAGTATACAAGAAGAGTCGAAAATAGAAATTACTCTGAATATTGAAAAAGAAGAATTGCAAAGTTTTATAAAAGAATTATCTATTATTGGAATTCCTAGAGCAGCAACTAAAAACTATTATTTTTTTGCTGATAAATATGAGGATGATCCAAATGAGTTTTATGACCAATATATGAGCGCTATCGACGAATCTGTAAGATACGCCGTTAGACAATTTCAATATTTTTTAGAAAATCCTGATTTTATACAGATAAGTTTATTTTTGCAGCCTAATATAAAAATGGAGAATAAGAGTTTAATAAAATTACTTAATTTTGAATCATACAAACAAGCTTTTCATAAAGTTTTTTATAAAATTAAATATGATGATAGTAACCAGATAGTTATTGAAGAGACTACTTCTTCCGATGATGACGGCATTGTACAAGAACCTTTCGTTAATTATAGTGGAAAAATTAAAGAAAGCATAGGTTATAAGTTATTTGATAAATTTCAAAATCGTATTTATAGATTTCAGGCTGAACGTCTAAATATTGGGATTTGTAAATATGAGAGCAAAGCTGATATAAATCTAAAATCAAACGCTTCTAATCTTGCGGAAGTACTCTTTATATTGCAAGGTAAAATCCCAGGAATGTTTACTCAGTTCAATAAATTAGTTTCAAATATTTTACCGGAAATAAAATGGATATCTGTTGTAATGAGAGATGATACAAATGTTGAAATCCTGGTTTGGAATACAGATAATCTTCATAGAAATGATTTATCACTTCCTCTTTCATCCTGTGGAAGTGGAGTTAGTCAAGTACTAGCCATTTTGTATATTCTAGTTTCTTCAGAAGAACATAGAACATTAATTATTGATGAACCACAATCTTTTTTACATCCGGGTGCAGCTAAAAAACTTATAGAAACTATCAAACAATTTCCGCAGCACCAATATTTTATTGCTACTCATTCGCCAGAAATTATCGCATCTGCGAATCCATCTACTATTATCAAGCTTCAATATCAAGATTGTGAAACAACTGCATCAGTAATAAATCCAAAAGAGATAGAGTCACAAAACGAAATTTTAGCTGAACTTGGAGTTAGATTATCCGACGTTTTCGGTGCTGATAGTATTCTCTGGGTGGAAGGACAAACTGAGGAGATATGTTTTCCACTGATATTGGAGAAAGTTGCAAGAACAACATTAATGGGTATTAAAATTTTATCTGTCAATAGCACTGATGCTCTTTTGGATGGAAAACGGTCTGACCTTGTTTTTGATATATATAAAAAACTCACAACGGGGGCAACTCTATTTCCGCCAGCCATTGGATTTATATTTGATAGAGAGAGTAAGACAGAAACAAAGATTCAAGAACTCAAAAAGAGAGGTGTGACTTTTTTACGCCTACCCATGTATGAAAATTATCTACTTTACCCTGAAGCTATATCAGTGATAATAAATGAAGAAGCTACATGGCTAGAAACACCTATCAGTATTACTCAGGTTCAGGAATATTTTGACAAAATTAAACAGGAAAAATCCTATCTGCTTCATCAAGGTGGAAAAAGAGAAGAAGTTTCAGATAATAATTGGTTATCTAAGATTCACGGTGCAAATATACTTTCAAGTTTATTTCAAGAATTATGTGAGAATAAATTGGAATTTAGAAAGACTAAACACTCTAAAAAGCTTACAGAATGGCTAGTTGAAAATAAACCTGATTTTTTGTCTGAACTGGCCGAAGAATTAGGAAATTTTTTACATAAAAGTCAGTAGTTATTTTTATACTGATTATCTAATCTCAATCACCGCAACCGAGCGATCGCTCACCCTTGAGGAATATCTCACATAGAGTGATCGCACCACCAACAGCCATGCTACAGGCAGATGTTGGTTTTTTAGTTGTTAGAGGCGATACAAACCTGAACAATGAGAGAAGAACAAATAACCACAGCTATATATGAACTTCCGTGAAGAGTTTAAATTGCTGCTACGTGCCCGCTACCCCTTGATTTATATTCCCACATACGAGGAGGAGCGGGTAGAAGCAGCTATCCGAGAAGAAGCAACCAACCAAGGTAATCGCCCAGTATATACTTGGGATTTTGTCGATGGCTACCAAGGAAACCCCAATGATATTGGCTTTGGGCGGCGTAACCCGTTGCAAGCTTTAGAATTCATCGAAAAATTACCAGCTTCCGCACCTGCGGTATTGATCCTACGAGATTATCATCGCTTTTTAGATGATGTAGCGATCGCCCGCAAACTCCGTAACTTGTCCCGACTCCTCAAGTCGCAACCAAAAAATATTGTTTTACTGTCGCCACGCATCGCCATCCCTGACGATTTAACCGAAGTGTTGACAGTGGTCGAATTTCCCTTACCCGCCGCCCCAGAAATTAAAACTGAGGTAGAACGCTTACTACAAAGTACTGGTAACTCCCTTTCTGGAAAAGTTTTAGATGATTTGGTGCGCTCTTGTCAAGGACTTTCGATGGAACGGATTCGCCGGGTTTTGGCAAAAGCGATCGCTACCCACGGAGAATTGCGACCAGAAGACGTGGATCTAGTTTTGGAAGAAAAACGCCAAACTATCCGCCAAACCCAAATCTTGGACTTCTACCCCGCCACTGAGCAAATTTCTGATATTGGCGGACTGGATAACTTGAAAGACTGGCTAATTCGTCGGGGTGGTTCATTTACCAATCGAGCGCGACAGTACGGATTACCGCACCCCCGTGGTTTAATGTTAGTGGGTATTCAGGGGACTGGTAAATCGTTAACAGCAAAAGCGATCGCTCATCACTGGCATTTACCCCTGCTACGTTTGGATGTGGGCAGGTTATTTGGTGGTTTGGTAGGTGAATCAGAATCTCGGACTCGCCAGATGATCCAAGTAGCTGAAGCTCTTGCTCCCTGTATTTTGTGGATAGATGAAATAGATAAAGCCTTTGCCGGACTTGGTAGCAAAGGTGATGCAGGAACAGCCAGCCGTGTGTTTGGCACTTTTATTAACTGGCTAGCTGAAAAAACCTCACCCGTGTTTGTCGTCGCCACCGCCAACGACATCCAAGCTTTACCGCCGGAAATGCTCCGTAAGGGGCGATTTGATGAAATTTTCTTTGTGGGATTGCCCACCCAAGAAGAGAGAAAAGCAATTTATGATGTTCATTTATCCCGATTGCGCCCCCATAACTTAAAAAGTTATGACATCGAAAGGTTAGCCTATGAAACGCCCGATTTTTCTGGGGCTGAGATTGAGCAAACTTTAATTGAAGCGATGCATATTGGATTTAGCCAAAACCGCGACTTTGCTACCGATGACATTTTAGAAGCAGCCAGTCAGATTATACCCTTGGCACGAACTGCCGTAGAGCAAATTCAGCAACTCCAAGAATGGGCTGCTGCTGGGAGAGCGCGTTTAGCATCCAAACACAGTCCTTTGAGCGAACGCCTCCGGCGCACTACGTGAACCCCAAAAAAATGTAGAGACGTAGCAGTACTATGTCTCTACAAGGGATCTCGATAATGCATATTTAATTTCACTAGATGTCTATTCAGCATAGGTACAATAATGAGTTAGTCAAAAGTCAATAGTTAATGATGAATTATTATGGACTATTGATTCTTATACTAATGGGTTACTTGCTTTTCTACTTGTAATCCGTGAGAGCCAGTTCAACACCACTCTCCTCAATGGGAGGAAAATACGCAGATGACTGGCTCACCCTCACTCTTGACTGTTGATAATCAGGTTTTAATTATGTTGTCTGGCTTAACAAAGTTTATATTGGGGTTTTTCTTAGCGATCGCTGTGTTAATAGGTGGCGGTGCTGCAATTGCACTTTATTTTATGAATCGCACCGGCATACCCCCCGCCAAACCCGTTTTTTCTAACGATAGTCCCTCGGTGAAAGCCCAAGCTCCAAAAGCAACTGAGCCTAGAGGAGGTAAATCTGCCCTTACACCTAAGACTCAGGCTCAATCATCTCCAAGCTCAACCTCTACTCCCACAGAATCACCAAAGGCGAAACCATCATCAAAACCATTGCCAGCGGGAGCTTACCGAGGACGTGTTAGTTGGGCTGAAGGCTTGAGTTTGCGATCGCAACCAAATCAAGAATCTGAAAAGATTGGTGGAGTTGGTTTTAATCAAAAAATTATTATTTTGCAAGAAAGCGACGACAAATCCTGGCAAAAGATCCGTTTGGAAGGTAGCGAACAAGAAGGTTGGGTGAAAGCAGGTAATACTGAAAAAGTTGATCAACAATAGCCTAATAAATCAGAGCAAATAGAAGATTCACAAAATTTATAACAAACAGGAAAGCAAGATCAAAAATGAGAAGTGTCTACTCAATAGCTTCATCTGGAACTACTTGAGATTGCTTTCCTATACAACATGAAGTATGTATCAATGTATCAATTGGAAGCTCAATTTTAAAATTAGTTCCTTGTCCCTTGGTAGAAATACAGTTGAGCCTACCACCATGTGTTTCAACGACAATTTGATAGCTAATTGATAACCCTAAACCAGTTCCTTGTCCAACTGGTTTAGTTGTGAAAAAGGGATCATATATTTTATGTTGTACGTCTTCGCTAATGCCATAACCATTGTCAGAAATCTGAATGCTGACCCAACCGACTTGATGAACGGCTGTTTTAATCTGGATCAAAGGTGTGAAGCTTGCTTGTAGTTTTATATTAGTAGTAAGTTTTTCTTGCAACACATCAATAGCATTTGTCAATATGTTGAAAAAAACTTGGTTCAACTGTCCTGGATAGCAATAAACTAAGGGTAAATCACCATATTCTTTAATTACAATAATTTCTGGTCGATTATTTGGCTCATAACTGATACGGTTCTGAAGAATGAGCAGTGTCGAATTCAGCCCTTCATGGATGTCCACAGCCTTCAATTGTGCCTCGTCTAGACGAGAAAAGTTACGCAAGGATTCTACAATATGTTTAATCCGCTCGGCTCCGACTTGCATTGAGTTGAGTAGTTTAGGTAAATCTTCTAGCAAAAATGGTAGATCA
Source organism: Nostoc sp. (assembly GCF_036917535.1). Taxonomy (GTDB): domain Bacteria; phylum Cyanobacteriota; class Cyanobacteriia; order Cyanobacteriales; family Nostocaceae; genus Nostoc. The sequence goes on along the minus strand of NZ_JBALDA010000100.1, from coordinate 89,291 downwards.
ATAGACTTTACTTGAGCTTGAACCGCAAGCACTGGAGTTGGATAATGTTGCTGATAGGTATTGATTAATTCTAAGAGTTGTCGCAGATAAGTTTCCGTATGAAACAGGTTTCCATAAATGAAGTTAGCAGGATTGTTAATCTCATGAGCAACTCCCGCTACCATTTGTCCTAAAGAGGACATTTTTTCTGTTTGAATAAATTGCAATTGAGCTTTCTGAAGTGCTAACATAGCTGTCTCTAATTCTTCAGACCGAGACTTAGCTAGAGCAGCTAGTGCTTCTTGGTTTTCTAAGGCTTGTTTGAGACGTTCTTCGTTTTCTTTAAGATCAGCTGTTTTGACTAGTTGAACACTCAATTGTTCGTTGAAAAAAGATGTGAGCAGCGTCCATCCTAGAAGGAGTAATGTGAATAAGCCAATAATCGTAGCTATCCAATAGGTTGCAGCGGTATCAACTGCCGAAAACTCGACTGATTCGACGACTGAAAAATGGGTAGCCATCATTCCTGTGTAATGCATTGATGGAATGGCAGCACCCATGAGAATTGCACTGCCAATCCTCAAAAAGCGTCCTGTTAGTGTACTATTAGCTCTGAGGTTAAACCCCAACCAGAGAGCAACCAGTGAGATGAGAATAGCGATCGCAATCGAGAGTGCAACCACACTCAAGTCATAGGACATTTTGCCTGGTAAACGAATAGCAGCCATACCGATGTAGTGCATTGCACTAATTCCTGTGCCCATTAGGAGGCTACCACTCAACAACCGCAAAATACCAAATTCTGGCTGGCTAACCAGATACAGAGCTAATCCAGAGGCAAAAATTGCAGGTAGCACCGAAATCAAAACTGTTAACCAGTCATAGTCAATGGGAATTGGCAGACTGAACGCCAACATAGCAATAAAATGCATTGCCCAGATACCGATTCCCATTGCAATCGCTCCCCCTAGCAGCCACGACCACCTTTGCTGCGATTTAGCGTCTGTTACTCTTATAGCTAGATCAAGTGTGGTATAAGCTGTAAGCATGGCAATGACAACGGAAAATAAGACTAAGCGAATATCGTAGATACCGTGGAGCATTAGGTTGAATATTATCCGCGATTCAATGCAAGCAAGACTAGACCCACTATTTGTCTGCGTTGCTCATGCTCGAAACCCAAATGGGTATAGCAAAAATTTTGTCAGGCAAATAGAAAACAAGCCTCGAAAGCTTTACATTGCTTATTATTCCCCCTCAGAAGCTTGTATTTCATATCAGCTTGGGAAATTTCTTGTAAATAATCATACTAAAAACAAACATAATACAGAGTAAGTGGTATAATCTTGCATAGCCATAACTTGAAAAAAGCAAGTGAAAACAGGGGTAGATAGCTATTTAACCAAGCTCGCCTCAGTCTACGAGGCATCCGAAAGCGTCAAGGTTGTTCCTACCGTAGCTAATTTCAAATTTTTAAATTGGAAAAAGTTATCTAGCGGCGCAGCGATGCGTTTTTTGTCTGTGGCTCTGATTACAGGGCTTGTGAGTATTGCTGGGCAAGCTTTAGCACTTCAGAAAATAGGAAGTAATGGGCCTGAAGTTAGCAATAGCCAGAGATGTTTAAAAAAGTTAGGCTATTTTAACGGTCCGGTGACAGGTAAGTTTGCTAGCTTGACTCAAAATGCTGTGATCAAATTCCAGCAAGCAAATAGAATATCGGCTGATGGAGTTGTAGGTATTAGTACTCAACAAGCCTTGCAACGAGCGTGTCAAAGTAGAAGTTCCAATAGAAATATCAGTGGCGCATCGCGGCCAGTTGGTCAATATCCTACTCTTTCTCAAGGCAAAACTGGTGCAGCCGTCACAAGATTACAACAGCGTCTACGGCAGTTAGGCTACTTTAATGCTAAACCTACTGGGAATTTTGGGCGAATTACTAAAGATGCTGTAATTGCATTTCAGCGAAATTATCGCATAACTGCTAACGGAATTGTGAATCGACAAACTTGGAACGCACTAATGGGTTCCTATCAGACTTCAGGGAGATCGAGTCTTTCCACTCAACAAGTCAGAGAACTGCAAGTGCGTTTGCGGCAGCTAGGTTATTTAAATGCTGATGCGACTGGGAATGTTGGCCCAATGACTAGAGAAGCTGTAATTGCATTCCAGCGAAATAATGGACTACGTGTTGATGGCATTGCTAATGCCCAAGTTTTGGACTCAGTGCGTAGAGTTTCTACAGGTGGTATTCAACAACCAGGTAGAAGTTATCTAACTGTAGGCGATCGCGGAGAAAATGTCAGATTAGTTCAAGAACGTTTGGTGCAGTTGGGTTTCTCTAATACCAATCCTGATGGACTTTTCAACGATTACACTAGACAATCTGTGATTGCATTTCAGCAATCTTCTCGAATTAATTCCACTGGAAATGTAGATTGGCAAACTTGGGAAGCATTGGGGTTGAATGGTTCAAATGGGGGCAATTATACTCAAAATAATGATTATGTATTAGCTGACACTAATCGCTATGCATTACCTCCCGCCAATGACAATGTAGTACCTATTACCAATGGCAATACATTAGTTGCTAATAATCCTTACAGAGTAATAATTCCCATTTCTAGTAATGATACTCTGAGTAAAGTGCAACAATATATACCCAATGCTGTCGCGGAGCAATCCAATTTAGGAGATTATGTAAATGCTGGAGCATTTAGCGATCGCGCCCAAGCAGAAACGCTAACGAAAAAGCTCCGCTCGTTAGGTCTGGATGCACGGGTAAAATACAATTGAAGAAAAATTCAGAATTCAGAATTCAGAATCAAGAGTATGGGTTATTCAGACCCAAACCTTTCAACGCGAACAAAAGCATAAAGTAGAATCAAACTAAACGAGATTAAATTTGGTTAGAAAAATCAAATGACGGTTGAGAGATGGACGGATGAAATGCTGGATGAATTGGCTTCCAGTGTTACTGAACTGCGCGAAAGCGTTAGTGAGGTGCGTGACAGTGTTGATGGTCTGAGGGTAACTGTTCAAGCTTTGTTACAAGTGGCTGCTCAAAGCCAGCGAGATATGGAATTAATGAAGCAGCGACAACAAGAAAACGATCAAAGATTTAATATTTTGTTAGAAGAAGTCCGCTATTTAAGGCGAGGCAATCAAGAAAGTTAGAGACTTGTTAGCGATGCTGAGGAATGTGGATTAAATAAAGTGCAAAATTTGAGAACAAAGCATAGTAGATTGAAGAGGTGGTTATAGCGGGTGCAGTATTGTAATGAAAATTTACTCTCCAATGATAGAAAAGCAGATTCAATCTTACTATGAATCTCTGTCGGAGAAAGACCGTCGGCGATATGCAGCAATTTGGGCAATGACGAGTTTCGTATAGCTTGGGAAGATGGTACTGGTAATAGCACTAATGATTTTCAAGATTTGGTGGTGAAAATTAAAAGTAGCAATCAAAGTGTACCTCTAGGTGCAAAATTGCAAGGTAACTCACAAGCAGAAATAATTGATTTAAAGGGCGTAACGACACCAGTAACAGCTAATTTTAGTGTCTATCGAGAAGCTGCTTTTAATAACTTTGTGGGATTTTATCAGATTGCTGATGAAAATGGTGGAATTGATACCAATGGTGATAGCAAAGCAGATATTTTTCCTGGACAGTCTGGTTATACTCAAGCGGCTGTACGTGGACGTGTGGCAGGTATTGATTTAACAGTTATTAACCAAAGTACGGCTACTTATACTGGTAGTTTTGTAGCTGATAGCATCTTTGCACCATTTCTGATTGTTAATGGGAAACCTGATGCTATTTTAGATAATAATTCCAATGCTCCGGCAGTTTATTTCCCTTTTGTAGGAGCTAACTCCGACAAACACGATCACATTCGCTTGCTGGGTGATAATATCTTTGGTTTTGAAGATTTACTTGGTGGTGGCGATCGTGATTTCAACGATATCATTGTGCAATTTAATCCGATCGAGATGGAGATTCCTGGGTGATTAAATACCTATTGGGATGAAGTGCGTAGGCGTAGCCCGTCGTAGACATCGCTCTGAAAAGAAAAACATCAGGTGTGATCGCTCATAACAATGGTGTACATCAAGCATTTTTATTGTAACTGGAAAATGCCCACACTATACTCAAATCTCTGGAACGCCAACTCCTAGCTTTTTTTCAACGCAAAGGTACGCGGAGGTTAGCGCAAAGTACGCAGAGGTTTTCTTGCATATAATTTGCTATGTCTTAAATTAATTAGGCGCATTTTCATAGAGAATTGGTATAAGTAAACTTGGTTTTCTTGATACAGCAAAAACCCTAGTTATATCATGTCCGGCTAATCACTTATGATTACTGTATCTGTGCAAAAATCCCAAAAGCCTCTTTCCCCCTGCTCCCTGCTCCCCTGCCCTCTAAATAATAAGTCTTTAACAGGACATGATAATATACAGTGCGTAAGGTCTTAATTGCTTCAACCTCATCATCTCGTGATCGGGCGATGAAGATTCATGAATTAATACTTTAGAGTGAATTGTTAAATTGACAAGCTCAACTGCGAACCTTCTTGAGTTTTATTTACTTCAATCCTGGCTTGGAAAGCTTCTTTGAGGTGAGGCATGTGGGTGACAGTGAGGATGCAGGCGAAATCAGAAGCGATCGCATTAATCGCGGCAATCAAGCGATCGCATCCTTCAGCATCCTGTGTACCAAAACCTTCATCTACAATCAACAATTGCAACGCCGCCCCCGCCCGTTGCGCTAATAATTTCGCCAAAGCCAAACGGATGGCAAAGTTAATTCTAAAAGCTTCTCCACCTGAGTAAGTTTCATAAGCTCGTGTTCCTCTAGAATCGGCGATTAAAATATCTAAGGTGTCTATCAGTTTGGCGTTTTTCTTGGTTGATTTAGCACTGCGTCCAGCTTTCTGAGTAATAAATTGTACATGAAACTGATTTCCACTCAGCCGCGAAAGTAGTTGATTTGTCTCAGCTTCCAGTTGCGGCAACACATTTTCAATCATCAGTGCTTGGATACCATTTTTACCAAAGGCTTGCGCTAATTCCTGATAAACACGATATTCCTGCTTGCAAGATTGTAATTGCTGCTGCTGTTGTTCGTACTGAATTTGCAGCGTTTCCAGTTGATGCGCCAGCTGTTCTAAACGCCCCAACTTGGCTATCTGCTCATCAAGTTGCCGTCTGCGGATTGCTAACTGCTGCTCTAAAGCTTGAATTTGGGCAGATGGGTTAGCTGTTGCTTGTAGTTGCTGGATAATGCTTTCTATTTGGCTGCCGAGTTTTTGGCGCTCCGTTACTCTGGCGCTTCTAGACTCCTCTAACTCTTGCAACCTCGTCTGGAGTTGCGGATACTGCTGCTGGGCTGATAGCAGTTGTTGATACCGCAAATGCCAAGATTGAGCTTTCTTTGCAGCCATGCGGAGATTGTTGTGTTGTTCAGAACTGTAGCCAATTTCGGCAATATGACGCTCAAGGGCCGCGATTTGTTTAGCACATTCAGAATCAATCTGATCCTGCTGGATTTTGGCTTGTAATTGAGCAATTTGGGATTGAAGTTCTGGTTTTCGGGCTAATAGTTGCGCTTGTCGCTTAGTCGCATCTTTAATTTGCCCTTGTTTAATTTCTGCCCATCGCCATCGTTCAACTTCACTCCGGGCGAGGGCGTGGTCTTGTTCACTATAATTAACTTGTTGCAAGTATTGCTCTAGCTGCCGAAGTTCGGCTTGTTTATCGGGAGCGTAATCACCAGCTTGGAGCGATCGCTCTAAATGCTGTTTTTCATCAGCAATTTGTTGTAACTGTTGTTGCACATCAGTTGTCGCTTCTAACTGTGCTGCTAATTGTCCCCGTTGTTCGCGTAAACCATCATAGCCCGCCAACTGTTGAGATATATCGCGATATTCCTGCCTGAGTGTCTGAATTTCTTTGTCAGACACAGCCAATTGTTCCCGCACTACCCAAAACTGCCCTTGAGTATCTTCTAACTCACTTTGGGTTTTTTCTACCACTCGACTCCAGTGATGTTCATCCAGTGGACGCTCACATAATGGACAAAGTGCTTCAGGATTTTGCAGCATTTGCAATTTTTGCTCTAATTCTCCCAGCAGTTTTTCATAATCTCGTTGATGAGCTTGCAAACGTTCGATAAAGTGTCGCCTTTCTTGCCCTTTTTCTTGGACTCGTTGCAGATAAACTCGTTTTTTCTCCAGTTCCTCAATCTGAATTGCTACATCCATCACCGCTTGTTGCAGTTGCGGTTGGCGACTGTGCTGGCGTTGCAATTGGTTCTCAGTACTTTGCAGTTGTTCAAGTCGCGCTACTAAACCAGCATGAGTGCGATCAAGTTGACTTTGTAAAGTTGCTCGTTGTTGCAACAAGGGAGTCACTTGCATTTGCAGTTGATCTAAACGAGCAACATGGTGACGAGCTGCGGTTAATTGTGATAAAGCGGCTTCGACTTCACCTGATTTAGTTAAAGTTTGTTGAATATCTCGCTCTTGTTGCTGCAAAGCTTCTAGCTGCGCTTGGGCTTGTTGCAGTTGCCGTTCGATTTCGTGAATTTCTTTGGTAAGCTGTTGTTGCTTTTGTTGGCGAGTCTGCCCAGCGCGGGTGTGTTCTTCAAATTTGACTGCAAAGGCTTCTTCTTGAGATTGGAGACTTTGATATTGGGCGTATCCAGCTTTAATTTCAGCTTCTTGGTGTAATATTTTTTCTAAATCTGCTAGCTGAGAGCCAATAGCTGATTGTTCTTGTTGGAGGCGATCGCAATCTTGGGTAAGATTTTGGTATTGCTGCTTTACAAAATTGAGTTGTTGTTCCCAATTTTGGCGCTGGTGCTGGACAACTTGCAAACTTTGTAATTGAATATTATCAAAAGCTTGCACCTGTTGCAGTTGGTTGAGTTCAGCTTCTAATTCCACTCTTTGCGCTTGGGTGATCTGGCGTTGTTGCAGCTGAATTTTTATCGACTCCAAAGAACGCTCTAACTCTACTGCCTGGGCTTTGAACTGACGAGAAGATTCCTTTGCCCGTTCTTCCAAATCATCGTACTGATTGAGTTTCAATAACTCCGCTAAAATTTCTTTGCGTTCTGTGGGACGCTTGAGCATGAATTCATCTGCGCGACCTTGACGTAAGTAGGCAGAATTAATAAAAGTATCATAATCAAGCTTGATGTGTTCTAAAATCAAATCTTGGGTTGCTCTTACCCCTTTGCAAGTGAGTGAGCGAAACCCAGATGGTATTTCTATTTGAAATTCGAGGACACTAGTACCTCCCCGAATTCGGGTACGAATCACCCGATATTTTTGCTGGTTACTTTTGAAAGTAAAATCAACCCGAACTTCTTTCGCCCCAGAATAGATGACATCATCTTCGGCAGTGGCGCGGCTTTCACCCCAAATTGCCCAAGTGATTGCTTCTAAAAGAGAAGATTTACCCGCACCATTGGAACCCGAAATACAAGCCGTATGCAAACCGCCAAAATCTAAAGTTGCATCACGGTAACTAAGGAAGTTTTTGAGGATAAGTTGTACTGGGATCATTCAGGCTATAGCGCCACATCTACTTTTAATTATTAACAGTACAGATGCACTGTTTGTTAGTTTAGCTATCTAGATATCAGGTTTCTAGTCTTAAAGACATCAAATTTACAAAAATTTACAATTATCTGAGTGAATTTTTCTTGTTGCATGAAAAAGTTTTACTGTCTTCAAAGAAAAATGAAACTCTTCTGGAAGCTTTTCGTTATTTTTTTTGTTGATTGAAAAGAAAACGTTCTTATTTGATTTGTGAAAATTAAAAGTTATAGATCCCTGACTTTTTAGAAGTTGTCAGGGATCTTGTCTCTGAGGAATTATTTAGGTTTGTAATAGTCACCAAGAAAGAATTTGTCATTGGCTAATTGCGATCGCGATCGCTTGACCTTGACCGAGGTATCAACAATCCAATATATGTACCGACAGCAAATTTGGTTAAATCTAAAAATGGAGGGCGACTCTTTTCGTCGATAACCGCAATAGTGAGAGAACCAATCACCATAATCAGTGTTACAACAGCCAGCACTTCATCTCTTGAAGGAAACTTCTTGGATAACATTGACTCCCTCCCAAATCGTTAGAATTACTACATCTATACTTTGACAGGTGAGTGTTTGTTCTAGGCTTAAATACAGGTTGGTGATATGAGTGACTTGTGTATGCGATGAGCATGAATGCCAAATTGGTAGTTAGAATCAGCAAAAGTGTGATGGTTAGCTTATGTACGGGCGATCGCTTTCCTGTTCTCCAGAAGGTATCCAAAAAGCAAAAAAAGCTTTAATTTGTTATTCCTTAACTCAAAAGGCATTAGCTGAAGAGTTAGAAGTAACTCGCCAGCCGATCGGAAAATTCTTTACAGGTAAACCTGTTGACCGCAATCTCTTTATCCAGATTTGTGACAGGCTAGACCTAGAGTGGGAAGAAATAGTTGCTGAACCAGTTATTAAAGAAGAGGTGAATCAAGACAATAGCATTGATATTGATGCGATCGTCCAAGGAGTACGCGAAAAGACAAAACCTCTCATTCAAGAACGCTGCGGTACAATGCGAGTGCTAGATATGACTCAGCCCATTGGGTTAAATGACATCTATACCAGCGTTAATATTTTGGATAAAATCACTGGACAGCGGCGATTAGGCATTGATGAATTATTACAACAGTGTGAAAGCCAGGATTTTGATCGCTTTGGACTCAACAGAATTACTGAAAAACGATTGCCAGGACTGGAAGCGGTTGAAAAATATTCCAAGCTGATGATTTTGGGTAAACCAGGTGCAGGCAAAACCACGTTTTTAAAGTATTTAGCAATTCAGTGTCTTGGAGGTGAGTTTCAGGCTGAACATGTACCGATTTTTGTTACCCTCAAAAACTTTGCAGAAGCTGCAAATAAACCTGGATTATTGCAATATATCACTGAAGAGATAATAAATCCTATCTCTTCTATTCGAGATGTACTAACCTATGGCAAGGCATTAGTTTTACTCGATGGGTTGGATGAGGTTACAGAAGAGGATAGTAACCGCATCTTAAAGGAAATTCGTGAGTTTTCTGACCGTTTCCCAAACAATCAGTTTGTGATGACTTGTCGTATTGCAGCACGGGAGTATACCTTTGAGAAGTTCACAGAGGTGGAAGTTGCTGATTTTGACGATGACCAAATTTCCAACTTTACCAATAACTGGTTTAAGGATAAAGCTGTAAAACCAGAGACTTTTATCAAACGTCTCAAAGAAAATAACCGCATTAAACAACTTGCTGCAAGTCCTCTGCTGCTGACGTTACTTTGTTTAGCATTTGAAGAGTCAGGAGATTTTCCTGCAAATCGTTCTGAGTTATACAAAGAAGGACTGGATGCGTTATTAAAAAAATGGGATGCCAAGCGGGGAATTCAACGCGATCAGATTTACAAAAAGCTATCAGTCCAACGCAAAGAAGATTTACTTAGCAAAATTGCATTAACTACTTTTGAGGGAAGTGAATATTTCTTTAAGCAGAAAGTAGCAGAACAATACATTACAGAATACATCCGCAATTTACCCGGTGCTAATACCGATGAAGAAGCATTGCAACTTGACAGTGAGCAAGTTTTACGTTCGATTGAGCATCATCATGGGCTAGTTGTCGCAAGAGCGAAAAAGATTTATTCATTTTCTCACCTCACATTTCATGAGTATTTCACAGCGAGAGAATTTGTGGTTGTGAGACAGTCATCAGAGGAAGCACTGCAAAATCTTGTTAGCCATATTACTGAGAAACGCTGGCGGGAAGTCTTTTTGCTGGCGGTTGGGATGTCTCCAAGTGCAGATCGGTTATTACTGTTAATCAAAGAGAAAATTGATTTTATATTGACTGATGATCCGAGATTGCAGCAGTTTATTTTGTGGGTAAGAGAAAAATCTCTTTCCATTAATTTTTCTTATAAACCAGCAGCACTAAGGGCCTTTTACCTCTCCTTCGACCTCTCCCGATCCCTCTCCCGATCACTCGACCTCTCCCTCTTGCTCTCCCTCTCCCGATCTCCCTCCCAATCCCTCTCCTTCGCCCTCTCCCGATCCTTCTCCCTCGACCTCTCCCTCAACCTCTCCCGATCCCTCTCTCTCGACCTCTCCCTCGACCTCTCCCTCGACCTCTACCTCTCCCTTTCTCTTTCTCTGTCTCTCTCCTTCGACCTCGACCTCTCTCTGTCTCTCTCCCTTTCTCTCTCACTCTCTCTCGACCTCTCCCTCGATCCAGAACTCAAGAATTTGCTGCAAAAACTTCGAGAACAACTACCAAACAGACATAATCGGCAAGAATCTGAGAAATGGTGGTTAGCTAATGGGAAGGCTTGGTGTGAAGAATTAAGAATAGTAATGATTAAATATCGTAATATCGGTCATGATTGGCAGTTCAATAACGAGCAAAAGGAATTGCTTCAACAGTATTATGATGCCAATCAATTACTGGTAGATTACTTAAATAGTGATTGTTATGTCAGCCGGGAAGTGCGACAGCAAATAGAAGATACCTTGCTATTACCGATCGCAGAGATTAAACAGCGCCAACAGCAATCTTAAATACCCATATAATAAATAGTTAATTATTCGTTAACCAAAGTGAAAACGTTTCACAAATATTAGCAAATAAATCTAGAATGGAAGTAAGAGTTCACAGTCAACCTATTCGCCTCTATTCAATAGCTTAGATATGTGGACATGAGTAATAAAACAGCATTCTGGAACAAAATGATACTCATTTACGTCGTGTAAACTTTTCACCTTTGATTTTAGTAACGCACATTAGCAGAATACAAATTCTGAAAAGCGATGTCTACAAGCGGCTATACCTAAGCGATCGCAAAAACTTCCCATCATAATAAGTACTTGTATACGTCTATAGACAGGTTTAAAAACAGTCAGAAACAAACTCAGTGAATCCTCGTCATTACATACATCACATATACAAAGGATAACCCTTTTATGACTCGCATACATCAATGGAAATCTGGTACTGCTGCACTTATGGCAATGGCGGTTACTACAACCGTCATTAGTCCCCTATTGAGCTTGGCTCCTGCTAATGCACAATATAGAATTAACCAAGACAGAATTGGGCAATACGGAAACGTTACTATTCCTTCTGGAGTTGCTTTTCCTGTCACCTACGATAAAGAGACAATTACTATTGCTCCTGGGGAAAGTAAATCTCTAACCTTGAGAATTGCCAATGACATTATCGATAGAAATAGAAATGTCTTAATTCCTGCTGGTACTAAAGTAAATGGACGGTTAGAACCTGTTGACTTAGATGGTTATTCCAGAGATAGAGATGATAACCAAGGAAAAGGCGTGCGGTTTGTCGCTCAAGAATTAGAATTTTCTAATGGTCAGCGTCAGTCAATTGACGCAACTTCTCGGACATACACTACAACTCAAAGAGTTAAACAGGGGCCCAGCACAAATCAGGTTTTAACTGATGCAGCTATTGGTGGGGGTGCTGGTCTTTTAGGTTCACTAGTTACTGGCAACAGTAAAATTGACGATTTAAAACCTGTTATTGGTGCGGCTGCGGGTGCAGGTGCGAGTGTACTTTTGCGGAAAAAAGAAAGAGATGCTTTTGTCCTCAGACCTGAACAGGATTTAAGGCTCACACTGAATTCTAACTTGAATTTAGTACCACAATCTCGCTACTAAATTTAACTTCATTCAAGTTGTGAATTTAATCATGCCTAAGAGGCGATCGCCACTTTAACTAGAGTGTGCGATCGCCTTTATTTTTAACCATAAAAATTTCTATTGAACAGCAACTATTCCACCTGTATATCGTCTTAATCAGTATCAATATTTATTGGAATACTTATTTAAAAGTTGGCTCTATTGTATTCTGTATCTAAAAGAGTATTCAAAATTAGGGAATATCCTGATACTTTTGTTAAGTAGTAGCGATCAAGGAGCCTTTTCTTGTGGTAATTCAAGGTTTCGGTTTAAGTACATATCTTGCAATTCCCGTAGTATTAAGTCTTTTGGTTCAGGGAGAAAGTATAAAAGTATCTTTAGTTGAAAACGTCCGTCAGATATCCACAAACAAAGAAATGAGCCTATCCAACCACGACAACCTAATCAGCAAGAATTCAACACCGAAAACATACTATGTTAGTGGTAATGGAAACGACAATAAAAGCGGACTCTCTACTTCATCCGCCTTTAGAACAATTCAAAAGGCAGCAGACCTTACCAACCCTGGCGATACAGTGTTGATTATGAACGGAGTATACACAAATACAGGCAAAGCTGGGAGTGTAGTAAATATTAAACGTTCTGGAACTGCAAATGCATGGATTAAGTATAAAGCATATCCTGGTCATTTCCCAAAAATTCAGCACAATACATGGAATGGGATCGCGATTTCAAATGGAGCTTCATATATCGAGATCAACGGGCTAGAGGTTGTGGGAAACAATGCCAATATAACCCTTGATTATGCGATGAGTCAGAAGACTAACAAACAAAACCCACTGACCAATGGAAACTGTATCAGTGTTGATGGACGAACCAATGGTCATGTTCATCACATCCGTATTTTAAATAACAAAGTGCATGACTGTGGAGGAGCAGGTATTTCAGCGATTCAAGCAGACTATGTGACAATAGATAATAATGTAGTATTTAATAATGCCTGGTATAGTGTTTTTGGCTCTAGTGGTATTTCAATGTTGAATAATTGGAATTCTGACAACAACCAGGGATACAAGATGTTTGTTACTAACAACAAGACTTACAACAATCGCATGTATATCCCTTGGATTGCAGTCGGAAGGATTACAGATGGTAATGGCATTATCATCGATAGTACAAAAAATCAAGGTATCTCAAAATTGGGTGCATATAAAGGACGTACTTTAGTTCAAAACAATCTTGCATATAATAATGGTGGATCGGGAATTCATGCATTTTTAAGCGATCATGTTGATATTGTAAATAACACAGCTGTTTTCAATAATCAGAGTCCAGAAATTAATGATGGGCAAATATTTGCTTATACATCATCTGATGTCAAAATTCTCAGGAACATTCTCTATGCTTTACCTGATAAAAATATTAATAATAATACTAAAAACCAAAACGTTGTTTATGACTATAACATCTATTTCAATAGTTCTAAGATAAGTGTTAAGGGAACTCACGATATTGTTGCAGACTCAGAGTTTTTAAGTAAGCATCCCACTCTTGAAAAAATATCTGACGATTGGAAATCACAGCCAGAGCAACAAAATCCGCCAACGCGGACTGTTATACAGGCTAAGTCAGCAGGTTTTGTTTGTGAGCCAGTGAATTATCCTTTGCAAGACAAACCCATCAAAGTGGGATGTTCCTCGCTATCTCCAATTCAAACTGCTTTTTCTGATGTTTCATCTAACTATTGGGCGGCACAATTTATTCAACAATTATCTCAGCAAGGTGTAATTGCCGGATTTCCTGATGGTAGCTTCCGCCCAGAAGAACCGGTGACACGCGCTCAATTTGCCGCGATGATCGACAAAGCTTTCCCAAAAGCCCAGCAACGGCAGGCAATCAATTTTACTGATGTACCTAGCAACTATTGGGCATCCACTGCAATTAGGCAAGCTTATACCATTGGTTTCTTATATGGTTATCCTGGTAATCGCTTTGAACCTAATCAAGCTATTCCCCGCCAACAGGTTTTGGTTGCCCTCGCTAACGGTCTGAAATATAGTCCTAGCGGTAATACCGAAAGCACTCTGCAATACTTCAACGATGCCTCTAACATCGCTAGCTATGCCCGTAGCCCAATCGCCGCAGCAACCCAAAAGCAAATTGTGGTGAACTATCCGAATGTGAAGTTACTGAATCCAACTGCAACTGCTACACGGGCACAAGTAGCAGCTTTTATCTACCAAGCATTAGTTAGTTCTAATCAAGCCTCAGCAATTAACTCACCCTATGTCGTATTAAAACTTAGCAATTAAATCGCTATATACAGTAGTTGTCGGGTTTATTACTTCAACACCTGTATTAGTCACAATTAGAATCTGTTGACTTAGATAGTTATTTAATAGGCGATCGCTACCTTAACTAGAGTGTGCGATCGCCTTTAGTTTTAACCATAAAATTTTCTATTTAACAGCAATTATTATATTTATGTATCGTCTCACTTAGTACTTAATATTTTTGGAAAACTTGCTAAGAGTTAATAGGGTGATTATATTACTTATATTAGCATGAATATTTTTAATTATGACTGTATGACTAAAGTAATGGTTTTGACAAAACCTAGAGAAATTAGGAACCTTGTACTTTAGTAAATGTCTAACTAATTAACAGTAAAAAATAATATAACTGGAGCAAAAAAATAATGTTTAACTTAAATCGTTGGCAATCTAGAACAGCTGCACTCATGGCTTTTAGCGTCACAGTTGGGACTGTAACGCCTTTCATTACAGCTTCACCATCTTTAGCTCAAACGACTTTTTCTGATGTTTCATCTAACTATTGGGCAGCACAATTTATTCAACAATTATCTCAGCGAGGTGTAATTGCCGGATTTCCTGATGGTAGCTTCCGCCCAGAAGAACCAGTGACACGCGCTCAATTTGCCGCGATGGTCAACAAAGCTTTCCAAAAAGCACCGCAACGACAAGCGATCAATTTTGCTGATGTGCCTAGCAACTATTGGGCATCCAGCGCAATTGAGCAAGCTTATACTATTGGTTTCTTATCTGGTTATCCCGGTAATCGCTTTGAGCCTAACCAAGCTATTCCTCGCGAGCAGGTTTTGGTTTCTCTTGCTAACGGTCTGGCATATATTCCTAGCGGTAATACCGAAAGCACTCTGCAATACTTCAACGATGCCTCTAACATCGCTAGCTATGCCCGTAGCCCGATCGCAGCCGCAACCCAAAAGCAAATTGTGGTGAACTATCCGAATGTGAACTTCCTAAATCCAACTGCAACCGCCACTCGCGCCCAGGTAGCAGCTTTTATCTACCAAGCATTGGTTAGTTCTAATCAAGCCTCAGCAATTAACTCGCCTTATGTTGTGGCTGTCGGATCTACTACCCCAACACCTGCATCAGCGACAATTGCCCAAGGGACTACTATTCCTGTGAAGTATGACAAGGCGGAAAAAATTCTAGTTACAAAGGATGAAACATCGCCCTTGACATTGACAGTATCCCAAAACGTGGTGACGCAAGACGGATCTGTAGTGATTCCTGCTGGTAGTCAAGTTGTTGGTCAACTAAAACCTGCTACAGGCGGTTCTCAATTCGTTGCCGAGAAACTAGTTTTGACCAGTGGTCAAGAGTATCAGCTCAACGCTACTTCTGACGTTATTACCAAAACTGAAACCGTCAAGAGGGGTACTAGTGTTGGTTCAATTATCAAGAATACTGTATTGGGCGCAGGTGCGGCAACTGCGATATCTGCTGTCACTGGCGATCGCGCCATTGCCACAGAAGAAGTCTTGGGTGGTGCTGGTATCGGTGCGTTGGTTGGTCTGTTCTTCGGTAAGAAGAGTGTTGACTTAATCGCCATTGACCCAAATACCGATTTACAAATGACCATCAATCAAAACTTATTGGTTTCATTAAGATAGTTATTAGTACATTTAAAGTCGAATTGTAAGAATAGCGTAAATGCTGTATATTGTATGTATATAGCATTTACGCTAGTTTTTATTATCAAACTAAAAATTTTTAGAAAATTGCTTAAACTAAATTTAATTTAAGCAAGTTTTTTACGCCGTTTTTTATTAATTTATGAGAATGATAATAGCGCTTTAGAGGTGAGACAAGACTAATTTTACAGGTATTCTTAAAAAAAATAATTTCAATGATTGGTATTTTCAGTAGATTGAAAAGTTTTGAAAGTTGAGGAAAGAATAAGGATTTCAGGTGACTTTGTTGGAGTTTTCCATCACGACCATAAGCGTAGACACTGCATAGGCTTGTCGTAGACATCGCTCTATTGTTTTTTATGAAAAAAGTTAGGTTTAAAACCTCGCCCCGGACTTCGTCCCGCTACGCTAACGTGGACAAAAAATCCTTGTTTCACTCGGTCGGTGGAAACTCCAACCCTTGTGGGTGGCTGTATTTAATTTTGAATTTTGAATTTTGAATTTTGAATTGATTCATTCCATCCTTGAAAGAAGTCTAAGTCAAGCCGTTCGTAACCGTTCGATGTCTCGCATCGGTGGCGCACCGAACAGGCGTGAATATTCCCGGCTGAACTGTGAGGGACTTTCGTACCCAACCTGGTAGGCAGCAGAGGTTGCATCACAATCTTCCGTCAGCATCAGGCGACGAGCTTCTAACAGTCTTAACTGCTTTTGATATTGAAGTGGACTCATTGAGGTCACTTGCTTGAAGTGTTGATGAAATGACGAAGTAGACATTCTCATCTGCTTTGCCAAGTCCTCGACTTGCATCGGCTGAGTAAACTTAGACCTGATCCGTTTGATCGCTTCAGCAATTCGCTGCATACTGCTGCCAGAGGTAGCAATTTGGCGCACGGCTTCACTTTGTTCCCCTATCAGTAGACGGTAGTAGAGTTCCCGAATGATCATCGGTGCCAGCATGGGAATATCTTGGGGTGTATCTAAAAGCTTAATCAGGCGAAGGGCACAGTCCAGCAACGTGGGATCAGCGTTACTTACAAACAAGCCTCGGACAGAGTTCTCTTTCTTCGCTGAACTGAAATTCATTTGAGCAACCATCTCACAGAGTTGCATTGGGTCTAGGGTCAGCTTTAATCCTAAATACGGCTGATCAGTTGTCGCCTCAACAATACACCCACCGACCGGGAGATCAACTGAGACAACAAGACATTGCCCTGCCTCATATGGATACTTTTCTTCCCCCAACACTATGTCTTTCTTGCCTTGAATCAGAATAGCGAGACGCGGTTCATAATCCTGGTAGATAATGGCAGAGGACGCATCTGAGCGTGAAAGGCTTAAGGGTGCGATCGCAGTTGGATAGACAAGGTTGCCATAGGGTTCGGTGTGCCGCGCCACTAATGCCGCCAGCGCTTGGCACTGATCTGCAACGACATCAGAATTGGGGATTTTGACTGTCATGGTAAAATTTCAACTCATTCAACGCCCTAGCCGATTATAGACGGTCTTCGAGTTCCATGTTGGAGAATTAGGCAAAGATTAAAGAGCTTTAGGCATTGGAAACGCTGGATCGAATTCGTAGGATGAAAGCATCTCAAGCAAGACTTTAAAGAGTCCAGAGAACAATAACGATTAAAAAATTTTTGGAGGAAATGACAATTTGTCCAAACAAACTTTGTCAGCAGTTTTATGCCTCCAAACCCTCAATAACAATTCAAGTAATTAGCAGGAGAACCTATTTGTGCAAAACACTCCCCAAGAAATGAAAGCAATGGCTGTTAACGAGTTTGGTCATGCTGACAAGCTGACTTTGAACACCTTACCCGTGCCTACAGTGGACGCAGGCGAAGTTTTGATTCGCATCGAGATCGCCGGAGTTGGCATCTGGGATGAGATGGAGCGTGAAGGTGATCTGGTGTATAACGAAGTTCACTTTCCGCGTGTGCTGGGCGGCGAATGTGCAGGCACTATTGTTGCGATTGGTGATGGCGTTGAGCGCTTTGCTATTGGTGATCGCGTTTACGCCCAGAGCTTCATGAACGACAAAGGCGGTAGCTATGCCCAATACGTTGTTGTCTGTGAAAAAACGATCGCGCCGATGCCCAATAGTCTCGATATGCTGATGGCAGGCGGACTACCTATTGCTGGTATAACAGCACTAAACAATTTGCAGGCGCTGGAGATAGGCAGCAAAACCAAATTAATGCTGTGGGGCGCAAGTGGTGGCGTCGGTCACGTCGCGCTGCAACTGGCTAAACGTATGGGGGCACACGTTTTCGCGATCGCATCGGGTGCAGATGGTGTAGCATTGGCTCAACAGTTAGGTGCCGATGAAGCAGTGGACGGACACAGCGACGACATTGTGCAACGTGCCCGCGCCTTTGCGCCCGATGGTTTCGATGCTGCGCTGGTGCTGGTGGGTGGCGACAAGGTTCAATCTACGCTGAGTTTGCTGCACCAAGGCGGGATCATCTCCTTTCCTAACGGCGTGATGCCCGAACCCAAAGCGCCCGACGGTGTGGAACTCAAGAAGACAAATGCGATCGCTAATCGGATGATATTAGACGAACTTAACCGATTGATCGACGTGGGTGAGTTTCAAGTTCACATCGCGCAGACGTTTGCGCTAGAAGAGGCGGCACAAGCGCAGTCAGCGATGAAACAGCACTATCTGGGCAAAATCGTGTTGCGCGTCAGCGGCGAATAAGAGCTGATTGAAGGAATCGCGATTGCGGCGTTGTTATCTGAAGACAATCGCTGGATCACGGGACAGAGAATCGAAGTCTCTGGCAGTCAATCTTTCTGAAAATACGAAGACTCTACGAGGATATTTCTTGAGTTGGGCGGATGAGCAAATGGATAACAACGAATTCAGAGGAGGAATGAGATGTCAAAAGCAGTACGCTTTGATCATTTTGGAGGTGTAGATGTCCTTAATGTTGTCGAGGTTGAAAAACCTTCACCCAGTCCAGGTCGGGTTCTGGTTCGCGTCGTCAGGGCGGGGACAAATCCCGGTGAGATTTTAATCCGAAAAGGTCAGCTTGAGCAGAAGTATCCAACGACGTTTCCTTGTGGTCAAGGAACAGACTTCGCTGGCATCGTGGCTGAACTTGGAAATGGTGTCACCAGTCCTGCTGTGGGCACGGCGGTCATGGGCTGGTCGAATGAGCGCTCTGCCCAAGCTGAGTTTGTCTCTGTTCCTGCCGAGCAAGTGATTGTCAAGCCAGAATCGCTGAGTTGGGAGGTAGCGGGTGCCCTGTTCATCGTGGCATCGACTGCAAAGGCTGCCGTTGCAGCAGTGGCTCCTCAACGGGGAGAAACAATTCTGGTCTCTGGTGCGGCGGGCAGCGTGGGATCGATCGTGACGCAATTGGTGCTGCGGACTGGCGCTAAGGTTGTGGGTGCAGCGGGAGCGTCGCGCCACGACTGGTTGCGATCGCTCGGTGCAATTCCTGTCGGCTATGACGACGATTTGCAGGCGAGCTTGAGTAGTGTGGCTCCAGATGGCTTTGATACAGTCATTGACACGGTGGGTCACGGGTATGTCGATCTCGCGATCAAGCTAGGGGTTGCGCCAAATCGCATCAATACGATCATCGATTTTGAGGCAGCGGCTCGACACCATGCACACGCCGATGGCAGCGCTAAGGCTGAGTCGGGTGCGGTTCTGGCTGAGATTGCCGAACTGGTTGCAGACGGTGAGTTGCAAGTTCCGATAGCAGCCGTGTACGACCTCAAAGACGTGCGCCAGGCATACACGCAGTTAGAACAAGGACACACGGGCGGCAAGGTTGTGCTACGGGTGGCAGCGCCTTGATGCTTGAGTTCAGCACAAGCGGAAAACATTGTGGTGTTTGAGAATATTAAAACTGGCTTTCAGCCGTTTTCAATAACTGTTCGTTGGGCGACAATGTGCAGCTTGACTGAAGCGTCGATCTCACGTTGTCAGATGGAACAATTGTTACCCTCCAAGAGACCGAAGCAGTATAGGAGAACCTACTCATGCAGAACACTCCCTAACATTTGCAACAACGTTACTTTCAACAAACTCTGACATTCTTTATTTTGATATCTTTGCAGGAGAAATACCTATGAATCTCACAGACAACACTATCCTGATCACTGGTGGCACAAGCGGCATCGGTCGTGCGCTTGCCGAGGCGTTCTATCAACGCGGGAATCAAGTCATCATCGCAGGTCGCCGTCAGCAACTCCTCGACGAAATCACCACCGCTCACTCCGGGATGCACGGGATTCAACTTGATGTCCAAGACCCGGCGGACATCGAAGCCTTTGCCTCCCGCATTCGAGAGCAGTTCCCTAAACTCAATATTCTGATCAATAATGCCGGAATTAGTAAGACGGAAGACCTCACCTCAGACTCGATCGATTTCTCCGTGATACAGTCTACGATTCAGACAAACATTGTCGGTGTGCTTCACCTCACGGCGTTACTCCTCCCCACTCTCAAACAGCAACCGCATTCAACGATCATCACCACGACCTCCGGCTTGGCTTTCCTTCCCATCAGTCCATACCCGACCTATTGCGCGAGCAAGGCTTTTCTGCACTCCTGGTTGCAGTCGCTCCGCGTTCAGATCCGGGAAACCTCCGTGGAGGTTCTCGAACTTGTTCCACCCTATGTACAGACGGAGCTTGGCGGGGCAAGTCAGGCGACTGATCCTGCCGCAATGCCACTGGCTGACTATATTGCTGAAGTGATGCAGATTCTCAGCACTCCAAACCCGCCCCACGGCGAAATCCTGGTTGATCGTGCTAAAGCACTACGATTTGCCGAACGGAACGGTGACTATGAGCAAATATTCGCTAGCCGCAACGAACAATGACAAGCGATAAGAATCTATCGATCAGCAATAGAGGGCTTTGATCGCACGCAGTAATATTAATGAAAAATGGACTCTCAAAATTGCTTTTGTTAAATCACTAAAAAATTCTTGGAGAAAGTAGCAATATGTCTGAACAAACGAACCTTGGCGGCAGTTTTACGTTGCCGAACACTTCAATCACAGTGAAGCGCACAGGCTATGGTGCCATGCAACTCGCAGGTCCGGGTGTATCAGGTCCACCGCGCGATGTAGATGCTGCCGTTGCTGTTTTGCGCGAAGCGATCGCACTTGGCATTAATCATATCGATACCAGCGACTTCTACGGACCTCACATCACGAATCAGATTATCCGACAAGCACTGCATCCCTACCCGGAAGATTTAGTGATTGTCACCAAGATTGGAGCGCGTCGTCCTGAAGATGGATCATGGGTACCCGCGATGTCGCAGCAGGAGCTGACCGAAGCGATTCATGACAACCTGCGTAACCTCGGACTCGAGACGATCGATGTTGTCAATCTCCGACTGATGGGTGACGGTCATGGGCCATCGGAGGGTTCTGTTACAGAGCCGCTGACGACCTTAGTCGAACTCAAAAAACAAGGGTTGATCCGTCACCTGGGTCTGAGCAACGTCACTCCGAAGCAATTGGCACAAGCGCAAACCATCACAGAAATTGTCTGCGTGCAGAATCAGTACAACGTAGCGCACCGGGAAGATGATGCTTTCATTGACGACCTCGCGAAGCAGGGAATTGCTTATGTGCCGTTCTTCCCACTAGGCGGGTTCAATCCGTTGCAATCGTCAGCGCTCGATGCTGTCGCAGCATCACTTGGAGCCACACCGATGCAGGTCGCCTTGGCATGGCTGCTTCAGAGATCGCCGAACATCCTGTTAATTCCCGGAACGTCATCCATTAGTCATCTGCACGAAAACATCAAAGCGGCAAATCTGCAGCTTTCACCGCAAACGATCAAAGACCTCGACGCGATCGCTACAACTGCGGTTCAGTGAAAACATTACTGTCCAAGGCTAAGTCATACCAATTCAAAATGACGCTCTCTACGAGACGCTGCGCGTAGCTTGCAACTCTTACAGAGTACGCGGACTCGCTCTAAGCGAACGCGAGTGCGTCTCTAAGAGTTGCCATGCCGTTGGCGTTCGCTGTCTTCGTCTCCCAAAGAGAAGAGAAGGCTTTACGCTGCGCTAACAAAATTCATGCATTAAGAAAGCCAGACAGAACAAAGGTTTAAGAGTATGTGTCTGTCGCATTCTTTTTTCAAATTGGTATCACTTCAGCGAAGAACTAATGAAGTCAATTAAGTTGCGGTTTGACTTCTAGCAGGAGGCAGGAGGCAGGAGGTAAAACTATTGCTAACTCTAGCATTCACCCCATCCTTATGTCCTAACCTGTGTGACTACGGCTATAGCAATCTTTACGTTGAAGCTTGGAAAAATCGAAGACTATTAAGTAAAATCAGCCAGTTGATGAACTAGAACAGTACATTTCTTTTTCCGATGCGACGAATTTAGCTAGGCATTCAGAATTGTCTGAATCTAAGTCAAGCATGAGACAATACGGTTCAGTTAAGGCTCAAATAGCTATAAATTGGTTATTTTATTACTTGGAAAGGCCTAACCCGTTCTCAATAGACTAATTCTCAACTTCCGGTAACCAAATAATAAAAGTAGTTCCTGGTCTATTAGGTGAAGTTAGCTTAGAGTTAATTGCAGGGCTGAAAATCTCGATTTTGCCCTGCATTTGCTCTATTAATTGTTTAGCGATCGCTAACCCTAAACCTGTACCTGGGATTTCTGTTTGCGCTTGTATACCTCGATAATGTCGTTCTCCAAGATGTTCTAAATCCTGAGGTGGAATGCCAGGCCCATTATCACTAATGACTATTCCCTGAAAATGAGCTTTTTCTTGCCCCGCCTGAATCAAAATTTTGCCACCAGTGGGAGTGTATTTCAAAGCATTATCAATAATGTTAGTTAACACCTCTCGTAATGCTTTGATATTGGCACGCACTAGGGATGAATTCTGTTGAATTTCAGTTATTAGTTTTAGCTTTCGCTCTTGGGCGATCGCTTTGGCTGATATTAATAATGGTTCTAATATATCTGCTAGGGAGCAGTCAACTGCTTTATCTCCCGTTCCCGGTAATAATAGCAACGGTTTAGCATCTTTTTGGATAGTTGCTTCTACAAATAATCCATCTTCCGGTAGATGTAGTGGTGCTAAATCTGCCTCTGTCAAGTCAACTACTTGTTCAAATTGTTGCAGTAATTCTTTAAGGCGATCGCTTTCTCTGACAATACTATTTGCCACATCCCGGTTGGCATCTGCTGGTCGTAGTCGCTTCAATAGCAGTTTGCCAAAAGTCCGTAACGCCGTTAATGGGTTACGAAACTGATGCAACAGGTTATCTAGCAAATCCCGCTGTTTTTCTTGGAGAATTTGTTGCTCGCGCAACTGTTGCTCAAACCATGCTCGCCGCTGATCTAAAATACAAGCGATCGCTAATGTTTGGGCTATCCGTTGAATCTGACTTTGCTCGTGTTCATTCCATACTCGGTCTTTCCTACCGGTCACTAGTAACCCCATCATCACACCCTCATAAATTAGAGGTAAAACAATTTGGTTGCCATTAAGTAGGTATTCCTCTTTAAGATCGGGTTGAGACGCATCTGGTATCTCAGACTCCCGTGACGAAGTTGGAGATTCTGAACCTGCTGTCAATAACCTTCCTTGATGATTGGGTAATATAAACGCATTTCCAACTTGAAGTTGCTTGTATGCCGTCGCCTCAATAGTTTCCTCTCCTGACAGCAATAATGCTGTTTCCGGGTAAATCACCACAGGAATCAGTTTGGCATCGCCAGAAGGAGTATCTACCAATTCTTGTGTTAAGTACACAATACTTAAAGTTGCTCCTAGCCCTTGGGTTAGTAGCGCTATTTGCTCTCGACACAGAGCAAGAAAATCGGAACTGGCAGACATTAACATTTTTTAGCTCTTGCTCAAGATTATAGATTTTGAGGCATGATGTAAGAGAGGATACTTAATTTTTACCTCACTCATTTAATAAAGCTTAACTAAAATTTTCTTAGAGATGGTTTGTACTAGGGGATTATATTCTTAGGTAATTTTATTTTCTCTATGTTTTAAAGATATTAACTTTCTTATATTAAAAGCTTAAAAACTATTGATATTCTGAACTAGAACCTATATAATTACGACGGATTTTGTAGCTATCACTACAATCTATAGCTTGAAAGAGGAGGACAATATATTGGCAAGGAGACGCAAAAGGAAGAGTCGTCGTCGTCAGGAAGGACGGCGTATTTTGGAACACGTGCCTCAATATAGTATCGAAAGTGGCGAAGAAAAGCCTGTGACAGCAGCGAGAAGATTCATTCAAGCTGAAGGGATTTTGCCACCAGCGTTGCTACTTGTAAAGCGAAATGAACACACTACGGATCGTTATTTCTGGGCAGAAAAGGGACTGTTTGGTGCTCAATACGTAGAGGAAAACCATTTCTTGTTTCCTAGTTTGAGGGTGTTAGAACCTTCACCAGGTCAAGAACCTCTTGCTTTAGCTAGTCGGTGAACCATAGATGGTCATCTTGAGCATTGAATGTGGCTCCTGACTACTATTAACTGGCAAAATTGCTAAGTTTATGCAAAATTTAATTTTTTTTTAGTTTGTAGCTGATTTGCCAGTAAATCTAGTCCAGGTAGTTGGAAAGTGAACTTGTCTCAAACCACGCTATATTGCATGGGTTGATACTACTTTGATGATGCAGAAGGGAGTGGGTATAGAGCCAAGCGCGTCTAAAAGTGCTAGTGAAGTTGCGCTCCTATGCCGTAGATGGTTAAGTTAAGCTCTGTCAATGAATTTAAGTTAATGAATTTAAATTTTTCCCCACAAGTTTGGGTCGTGGGGAAAACTGGCAAAGCAGCAATCTTGATTTTCTCCTGACTACTTTCCATAGCCTAAAGAGTAGGTTAGGTCAGAAGTCTGCATATCATAGTTAAAAGATGGTCGCAAGAATCAACAATTATTTCCCAGGCTTGAGCTGTAGAGTCCTCTGCAACTCGCTGAGTTCATCTCGATGGGCAACTACAGTTACCTTACTTGAGGAGGTTTGTTCGCTCTGAGTTGTTTCTACTTTGAGCGACACCTTCTCAAGTCTTCCAGATTTTCTCCAATAAAATAGACCACTTAAAGGCGACAACAGTACCATCGCCAGAACAAGGGTACTGAGGCTAGGAAAAAGCAGGGATGCGACCAAAGATAGACAAACAATCCCAGTAGCTGCCAGTAAAGTTAGAAATATAGCTAAGAACCAGCTAGGGCGAACATTACCTTCAAAAGTTACCTGATTTTGTTCTCGGTCTACCGCTGCCACTCGGTAAGACCGCGATCGAAAATACTCTTTTAATTGAGACATTAAAACAGCTTCCTCTTGCTCAGATACCAGGTGGGCTATTTCTGTGCGGTCTTTAGTCGAGGCACGAATAAAGAAAAACAGCCCAACCGATAACAACAAGGTTAGCAGGAACGTAGATGGCAAAATAGCAGTATCCATAACTAATTGTTAGTGTTTGACTGGAGGAGACTTATTCATTATCAATTATTCGTTACTTTTTCCTCCCGTTGATGTAGTCTTGCCAAAGAAAAGCTAAATCCTGAGCTTGAACTTGCCATTCGGCAGAAACTTGGTACATCCGCCTGGGGCGTCCACGTCCTTCGAGTTTCTTCCAATATCCAGCGATTGCCCTTTGGTCTTCCAGAAATTTGATTGCACTATAAAGTACGGTATCTGAAAGTCGATAGACGGGATACTTAGTTTCTAATTGCTCGATCAACTCGGTTCCGTAGGATTCACCTTGTAATAAAACAGACAGTATATAACAAACTGCTAGTTCCTGACAAAGGTAAGTTGGCGGAGGATTCTCAAAGAATTGATATATATCCTCAAGTTTCATGGTTAGTGAATGGCTAAAAAATACCTTAGCGTAAAGTCTACAATCCTTGTAGCCAGTATACAGTGCTACTACTACGTGAGTAATACATATAAAGCTACTTAGACTAAATTTCCAAAGCGTAAATATCAAATAATTACCCACGCCTGTGAAGTTGTGGGGCGAGTTTGTGAGTTTTAGGGAAACAAAACAGTGTACCCCCACTCAAGCTCGATATGGTGTGGTGAGGAGCAAATAGACAGTGAGGAAGTCACTATCTTGGTGTTAAGTGATGCCGAGCTGGTTAGAACTGCTTAAAGCAATAAAATGCCATCGAAGAAATTTTACAGGTAAAATGCTATTTTGTCTGTAAAACTTAATAAACACTTTGTTTTACAGTGATTTTCCCAATGCAAATTCTAAAATCTTAAGCTACGGGATATATCTGGGATCAAGCTGCAACGTCAGTATACACATTTAAGCAGTAACCATTTCTGATTTCCTCGATCGCAGAATTTCTTGTCTTATTTGGCAAGTGTAATAGTAAATTTATCAAAGAAGGCGCTAAAAACCAGGGGAAAGAACTCTCCCGTGTCCCCTTGTCCCCTCGTCCTCGCCTCCCTTAATCAAGCACCCAGCACATTGGCGATCGCTATGTCACAAACTCCCGATGCCCCATCATTTTCCTCAACTCTCAGGGCAATTGCCCAAACTTTTCGCCTTATAGGTTGGATTAGCTTTTGGATTCAGCTAGTACTAGGCGTTGTTTCTAGCATAATTGTGTTGCTGTTCGCCATCTTTAATCAAAGATCTGGCAGTCCTACTAATAATCCTGGGACTGGTTTTGGCGTATTTTTAGCAATTTGTGGACTGGTTGTTTTAGGTGGGGGCATTTATTTAGCTTACCGTTACACTAGGATTGGCAAGCAATTGGAATCCTCCAATCCCAGCAACCGCCCTCGGAAAAGCGAGACTGTACAATTATTACGCTTAGGGGTGTGGGTGAATTTAGGAGGAACGCTGGTGACTCTTTTGGGGGCGCAGGCGATCGTTGGAACACTGGTAGCACGATCCATATCTCCGCAAGCGATAACTACCCAATTTTTTGACCCTACGCGAATTATTAGCGGTCTAGATATGCTTGTGGTACAGGCAAACACCAACACTGTCTCAGCCCACTTTGCAGGGCTTATAGCATCACTTTGGTTACTCAATCGCATTCACCGACCTTAGAAAGGGGAGTCGGAAGAAAAGGTAATAGTTAAAAATCAACAATTCTTTTGACTTCTTTTTTCCTCTTGACAGGTAGATAATAGGCTAAAAACTGAGAAAAATCTGTGCTGGATATCAAGCAAATACGGGAAAATCCCCAATTAGTTCAAGAACGATTGAATAGTCGTAGTGGTAAATACGACATCGAGCCGATATTATTGTTAGATCGGCAACAACGGGAACTTGAGGGGACACGTAGTCAACTCCAAGCTCGTAGCAACGAAATTGGTAAAATTGTTGGGCAGAAGATAAAATCTGGGATCAATTCTCAAGACCCAGAAATTCAAGCTTTGCGGGATGAAGGTAACTCTGTCAAGGCTACGTTGAGTCAACTGGAACCCCAAGAAAAAGACCTGAAAGCTGAAATTGCTCAACTTGTGTTGGCACTTCCCAACTTGCCAAGCGACTCTACACCCCTTGGAAAGAATGAGGAAGATAACGTAGAAGTGCGCCGTTGGGGTGATGGGTACATTCCCCAAAATCCGAATATTCTCCCTCACTGGGAAATAGGCGAAAAGCTGGGTATTCTCAATGTTGAACGAGCTGTAAAAGTTGCCCAAAGTCGTTTTGTGACATTGATAGGCGCTGGTGCGGCATTAGAAAGGGCATTAATTCAATTTATGCTGACTCTCCATACTCAAGCTGGGTATGTAGAAGTCAGTCCGCCGCTGTTAGTTAATACCGAGTCATTGACGGCGACCGGTCAGTTACCCAAGTTTGCCGAAGAAAGCTTTAAATGTGCAGATGATGACTTGTGGCTGATTCCTACGGCGGAAGTTCCAGTTACAAATCTCTACCGGGGTGAAATTCTTGCTGCTGAAGATTTGCCTATTTACCACTGTGCCTTTACTCCCTGTTTTCGCCGCGAAGCTGGTAGTTATGGGCGCGATATGCGGGGATTAATTCGCCTGCATCAATTTAACAAGGTGGAAATGGTGAAGTTTGTCGAACCCAATACATCTTTTGATGAATTGGAGAAATTGGTAGGGAATGCAGAAGCAATTTTACAGGCGTTGCAGTTGCCTTACAGAGTAGTAAATTTAAGTACTGGAGATTTGGGATTTGCCTCTACCAAAACTTATGATTTAGAGGTTTGGTTGCCCTCTTCTGGCAAATACCGCGAAATTTCTAGCTGTTCCAATACTATAGATTTCCAGGCACGACGGGCTGATATTCGTTTCAAAGAGGCGGGGAAGAAAGGAACTCAGTTCGTACACACTCTAAATGGTTCGGGTTTGGCTGTGGGAAGGACAATGGCAGCAATTTTAGAGAATTATCAACAACCTGATGGGACAGTCAGGATACCAGAAGTGTTGCAACCTTACTTAGGACGTGAAGTTTTGTAATTTGTCCTTAGTCTTTTACCAATGCCCCATCCTCCATGCCCAATCCCCAATGCCCAATTAGAATGGAGATAACCATAGCTTAATATCTTCACTAATTTACTCTATGTCAGTTTTAGCAGCGATCGCAGTCTTGGCTGTTTTGATCTTGGTACACGAGTTGGGACATTTTGTTGCAGCACGTTCTCAAGGCATTCTCGTTAACCGTTTTTCTCTGGGTTTTGGCCCAGTTCTTTTTAAGTACCAAGGTTCACAAACCGAATATGCTGTCCGCGCCTTTCCTTTGGGCGGCTTTGTGGGCTTTCCTGATGATGACCCCGATAGCGATATTCCACCCAATGACCCGAATTTGCTGCGTAACCGTCCAGTTTTAGACCGGGCAATAGTTATTAGTGCCGGAGTAATCGCCAATTTAATATTTGCCTACTTGGTGTTGGCTCTGCAATTGGGTATCGTCGGCATTCCAGAGAGGATTAACTTTCAACCTGGTGTCATTGTCAAGCCGGTCGATGAACAATCTATTTCCTACCAAGCAGGTATTAGGGAAGGAGATATCATTCTGGCTGTTAATGGTCAGGAACTCCCCGCTTCTGAAAAAGCGACAGCTTTTCTCACAAAAGAAATTCAAACTCATCCCAATCAGCAAATCGAACTAAAAATTAAACATGAAAACCAACCAAAGTCTCTAAAATTAACCCCAAAACTGGGAAATAAAGGCCAAGGTGTAATTGGCATTGAACTTGGCCCCAATGGTACAGCAGTTTATCGCCGTCCTAATAATCCTTTTGAAATTTTTGGCATTGCTGCTAATAGGTTTCAACAATTATTTGTAGGGACACTCAGCGGTTTTGGGCAGTTAATTACCAACTTTCAACAAACTGCTGGACAAGTTTCTGGACCAGTTAATATTGTCAAAATAGGTGCAAAACTAGCTCAGGACAATAGTGCAAATCTGTTATCTTTTGCGGCAATTATCAGCATTAACTTGGCTATTATCAATATTTTGCCTTTACCAGCTTTGGATGGCGGACAACTCGCTTTTCTGCTAATTGAAGGTTTACGCGGTAAGCCTGTACCAGCCCGCATTCAAGAAAGTGTAATGCAAACCGGTTTGGTGTTACTCTTAGGCTTAGGAATTTTTCTGATCGTCAAAGAAACTACCCAATTAACTAGCCAATTGGAATGGGTACAAAAATTGTTGCAGTGAGCATTACCTGCAAATCGTTATCTAAAAAGCAACGGGCGATAGAAATTTTAGCTCGGCTGAAGCGTCTTTATCCAGATGCTACTTGCTCTTTGAACTACTCAACGCCAGTACAACTGTTGGTGGCAACGATTCTTTCTGCTCAATGTACTGATGAGCGGGTGAATAAGGTGACACCAGCTTTATTTGCTCGGTTTCCTGATGCTGAAAGTTTAGCGATCGCTGACTTGGTAGAATTAGAAAGTTTGGTACGTTCAACAGGATTTTATCGCAATAAAGCCAAGAACATTCAAGCCGCCTGTCGGATGATTGTCACTGAGTTTAACTCTGTTGTCCCCAACCAAATGGAGCAATTATTAAAGCTTCCAGGTGTGGCGCGCAAGACAGCAAATGTCGTCCTGGCTCATGCTTATGGCATTAATGCTGGCGTGACAGTAGATACTCACGTCAAGCGCCTTAGCGAACGTTTGGGTTTAACTCAAGCAAAAGACCCCGTTCGGATTGAGCAAGATTTAATGGGTTTATTGCCTCAGTCTGATTGGGAAAATTGGTCAATTGGGCTGATTTATCACGGTCGTGCTATTTGTAAAGCCCGCTCTCCCATCTGTGTTGCTTGTGAACTTGCCGATTTATGTCCGGCTGCGAATCAGCCAGTGGTTGTAGGATAAGCAACACAAGTAACCCCAGAATTGATGGAGAGACTGTAGAATGGAAAACGGTGTCTTTAAATAAGTTAGAGAATATATGGCAAAAAAGAGCATGATTGAGCGCGAGAAAAAGCGCACCAAGTTGATCGAAAAGTATGCTGACAAGCGGGAAGCTCTTTTGGAAGAGTTCAGAAGTGCAGCATCTCCTTTGGACAAGCTAGAAATCCACCGGAAGATTCAACAGCTACCCCGGAATAGTGCGCCTACCCGCCACCGCAACCGTTGCTGGTTGACTGGTCGTTCTAGAGGTGTTTACCGCGATTTTGGGTTGTCTCGGAACGTACTGCGAGAATGGGCGCATGAAGGTCTTTTACCTGGAGTTGTTAAGGCTAGTTGGTAGTCAAGAGTCATTAGTCATTAGTCATTTGCAAAGGACAAAAGACA
Source organism: Nostoc sp. (assembly GCF_036917535.1). Classification (GTDB taxonomy): domain Bacteria; phylum Cyanobacteriota; class Cyanobacteriia; order Cyanobacteriales; family Nostocaceae; genus Nostoc. The sequence continues at coordinate 58,906 of NZ_JBALDA010000100.1, read as the reverse complement.
AAGAGAGAAGTCTGAGCGGAGGCTTCCTCCGATGCCTGCGGCAACGCCAAGGGCGAACAGAACTTCAAAGACAAATGACAAAATATTATTGACCACAACACTTATCAATTCCCAGACTTTCTAAGAGTAGATCGCTGACGGCGTTGGCGATCGCAAACTCTCCATAGAAGCTATTGGAAAAATCATAGGACTGCATCTCTGTGACAATGGCAATTACCAGAGAACCAAGGTCATTTTCTCCTTCCATCCGTTGACGCACAAAAATCTGTGCGGCTCGTTGAGCAATATTTTGGTTGACTGCTTCGGGGATAAATTCTGTATCTAACCACCGTTGTAAGCGTTCTTGTAACCATTCACCTTCGAGCAGTGGATTTTCAGGCGGTGGTAGGGTAATGGGTGGAATTGGTTGAGTCATTTTTTTTAAACGCAGAGGGACGTGGAGGGAAACGCACAGAGAAGTATGAGCGGCGGCTTTTGCCGTTGGCGCAGCCCGCCGTAGGCATCATAACTTTAGTGGAACGCTGAGGTTGATTTTCTAGCATCAAATTGCGTTTCTAAGAGTGTTTTTTATATTTATTTATGCAATATGATATCGCCGCTATTGTTGAGGGCTATGCACAAGGCTATTTTCTCATGGCTGATGAGCGCGATCGCCTGAATTGGTACAGAAGTCGCGAGCGGACTTTTATTCCTTTGGATGAGAGGTTTCGCTACCCTAAGTCTTTGCAGCGCGTTCTGAATCAAGAGCGGTTTACTGTGGCAATTAATCGAGACTTTCAGGCTGTAGTGGCTGGCTGTGCTGACAGAGAGACAACCTGGATTTCACCAGAATTGCAAAAGATTTACTGGCTGCTTTACCAGAACGGTTATGCTTATAGTTTTGAAACTTGGCAAGGTGACGAACTAGCTGGGGGAATTTTAGGGATTGTGATTGGTGGGGCTTTTATTGGTGAGTCGATGTTTTACCGCATCCCCGAAGGTTCAAAGGTGGCGATGGTAAAGTTGGTAGAAAGATTGCGTCAGAGGCAATTTGTGTTTTTTGATGGCCAAATGATGAATCCCCATTTGGAAAGATTTGGTGCTTATCGGGTTGGGGATGAAGAATATCAATCTTTACTTCAGCAAGCGTTGCAACGTACTTATAACTTAGTGTAATTTTGCCAGAAAAGCCGGATGTAATTGTTACTGATGTAATAGTGCCGGGAATGAAGGTATTGCCATAAAATGTTTCAATCATTACAATAGCGATCGCGCCCATTTTGTTTGGCATGGTACAGTGCTTTATCGGCTGAGGCAATGAGTGTATCTGAGGTGATGTTCCAAATGGGTATGCGAGAGGTGATTCCTAAACTAACGGTGATGATATTCTTGACATCAGACTGTACATGGGGAATAGCCAGAGCATGAATTGCTTGCTGAATACTTTGCGCTACTTTAATCGCTCCCGCTAAGTTAGTATTGGGCAAGAGTACCAAAAATTCTTCTCCACCATAACGCGCTACTAAATCGGCAGGACGATGAATTGTCTGTTGCACTGTTTGCGCTATCCTCATTAGACAATTATCGCCTGCAAGATGACCATAGTAATCGTTGTAAAGTTTGAATTTATCAACGTCAAACATAATCAGTGACAGGGGTTGTTGTTCTCGTGCAAGGCGTCTCCATTCTAGTTGTAGTCGTGTATCAAAGCAACGACGGTTAGCCACCTGAGTCAAGCTATCTATATTTGCCAGTTGTTCTAGTTTTTGATTTGCATCTTGGAGAGCCAATTCAATTTGTTTACGTCCAGTGATGTCGCGTATGGTAATAGCAAAACCATCATCTAGTTTGACTGCAACAAAGTGATACCAGCAAGAATTGCCTAATGGATGGTAAAAATCCCGTTTTAAAGCTTCCCCCGTTTCAACAAGATTAACAAAGTGATTAAAAAGTTCTGGTTCTAGACGGGTTAAAAGTTTTTTGAGTACTACTTTGCCAATCATCTCTTCACATTTGCTTCCGAAAGCTCTAGCAATAACAGGATTGATAACTAAGCATCGAAAATCCTCAATGTCTCCGGTTGCAAGGTTGCGAACAGCTTGCATAGCGGCAATTCCATCTATCGAACTATTCAAAATACTGGCTAGCATTGCCCTGGACTGATACAGTATCTCTTCTGTTTCCCTACGCTTAATATTTTCTTGTTCTAGAAGCCGTTGCTGACGTTGAATGGTTAACTGATTTTCTAGACGCGCTACAACTTCTTCCATCTGAAAGGGTTTGGTGATGTAGTCTATGCCTCCTGACTCAAAGGCCATCACTTTATCAAAAACATCATCTAAAGCACTAATAAAAACAACGGGAATGGTGCGTAGACCTTCATCTGCTTTGAGAATTCTACAAACTTGATAGCCATCCATTTCTGGCATTTTAATATCTAAAAGAATGATATCTGGTCGCTTCACTTTTATTGTTTTTATTGCCATCTGTCCGCTTGTGACGCTGCGAACAGTGTAGCCAAGTTTGACCAGAAAATCACTTAATAAATGTAAGTTTTTGGGACTGTCGTCTACTAGGAGAATATTACCTTTATTTTCATTATCAGAATCAATATTCATTACTTCTCAGGGGTTCGGCTAAGTCAACCAATTTCTCAAATTCAAATTTACGAGCAAGTTTTGTTAAAGATTGAATTAAAAAAGTTTCTGTTTTGGGAATATCTCTAATTAATTCTATAACACGATTAGTGTTTGCTTCTAAAGCAGCTTGATAGAATTGATTAATCCACTCTTGAGACATACAAATTAAATTGTTAGATGTTAAAAGATGTTTTTCTGTATATTCCAAATTTGAATAATTATTTTCAGCAAATATATATTTGACACCAAGATGTTTGGCTAGTATATCAAAAATTGCATGTTCTGTAAAAGGTTTGCGGAGAAAGTCATCACATCCGGCTGAAAGGACGATCGCTTTTTCTTCTTCTAAAACACTTGCTGTCAGAGCAATTATAGCTGTAGCATTCCCCTTTGTAGTAGACTTGATATGTTTTGTAGCTTCGTAACCATCCATAACAGGCATTCGCATATCCATCCAAATCAGGTGGGGTTCCCATTCATTCCAAATAGCGATCGCTTCTTTGCCATTACTAGCTTCTTTCATCTCAAACCCTAATGGTTGTAAAAGTTTAATTAATAATTGGCGATTAATATGTTTATCATCTACTGTTAATAGTTTATATATAGGTTGTCCTGGTGCAAGTTCTAATACTTTAGGATATCCTTCTGAAGCATTGCTATTGGTTTCTTGACCTAATTTTGCTTGAATATAAAATTTAAAAGTTGTCCCTACTCCTAATTTACTTTCAACAGAAATATCTCCTCCCATTAACTGAATAAACTTGCGACTAATTGTTAAACCTAAACCCGTTCCTTCTTGGGATTCTTTTCCAGCTTGTGCTTGGGAAAAAGCATTAAATAGTTTGGGTAATTCTGCTGCTGCAATCCCCACTCCTGTATCACGGACTTTAAAATAAAGAGTTAAAATATCTGTGATTTCTTCACTAGTATTATTTATTATTAAACTAATTGTTCCTTTTTGAGTAAATTTAATAGCATTACCAATCAAATTAATTAATACTTGCCGGAGTTTTAACTCATCTGTACAAATATAACATGGAAGATTTTCACTACGTTGAAATATTAAATTTAAGCCTTGATTACTTGCCTGTAAATGTAGCATATCTTCTAAATCATCCAGCAAGCGATACAGGTTAAAATCTCTGGGATTAAGAGTAGTTTTACCTGCTTCTAGTTTTGATAAATCGAGAATGTTATTAATTAGCGTTAGGAGATAATCACCACTATGATAAATGATGCCGACATTTTCATAATGGTCGGCAGGTAAGTTTTTAACGCGTAACATTAATTGAGAAAAACCTAGAATAGCATTGAGGGGCGATCGCAATTCGTGACTCATATTAGCAATAAATAAACTTTTAGCTTGATTTGCTACTTCGGCTTTTTCTTTAGCAATGGCTAACTCTGCTGTTCTCTCCTGTACCCGTTGTTCCAAAGTTTCCAAAGATGTTTGCAACTGAAGTGCCATGTTGTTAAACGATTCTGCCAGTTGACCTATTTCGTCTTTTGAGTTATTTTTTGCGCGGATATTTAAGTTACCTGCGGTAAACTGAAAAACTATATTGGTAAGATAAATTATGGGCTTTGTTAGCAGTTGTCCAATGATAAAAGCAATGATTGTGACTATTCCAGCGATAAATGCAAATAGAAAAATTGCGTCACGAATTTGCTTTTTTACAGGTGCTAGGGCAATATAAAGGGGTCGTGCAAACAACACAGACCAAGGTTTATACTGCAAACGAGCGATTGCAATCAGATTAAATTGATTACCTGTTGCTGACAAAGATGCAATTAAATCCGACTGTTTATTATCCAATGCTTGTTTAAGTTTTGACTCATTAGTTGCCAATTCTTTGAGAGGATAATTAGGCAAACGTCCTTCCCGTTGTAACTGAGTTACAATATCGTCAGGCAGAGGCACAATTGATTTAAAAAGCAGTTTTGGTGCAGTACTATGTGCCAGATAAATATTATTTTCATCTAAAAGAATAGCAAAAGATTTTGCCCCAGCCCGTTCAGTTTGTCGAGTTACTAACTGTTGAACAACAGTCGCATTATATGAAACACGCAATATACCCAATATATCTCCCTTGGCATTGCGAACCGGACTGCTAAAAAAGAGAGTAATAAGATCGGGAATTGTCGGCGATCGCTTCATGCTAGAAACAAAGGAGAAACCAGTTTTTAGCGGTTTTTTAAAATAATCTTGAACTGATTCGTCTTTGCCAATATTCAGTGTACGTGTATCTAATACATTTTTACCGTTTAAGTCGAGCAAAGCATAAGAGAGAATATTAAGCATATCTTTGCGACTGAGACGGATTAATGTTTCTGTCGCCAATTGCATTTCGGGGCTGTCATCTCGCTGTTTTGGAGTTAGGCTGAGGTAGCGTGCCAAACCTGGTAAAATCGCCTCTACACGCACGGCATTGAGATTTCCATCAATAAAGGCATCTATTCTGTTAGCAGTTTCGTTAGCCGCCGCAGATAGGGCTTGTCGGGCGTTGTCAGTTAGTGCTTTTTCGGTTGTCTGTTTGTTGACAAATGCCAATAACAGCAATGGAATCAAAGCAACAACGAGAAACGAGGCAATTAACTTTGTACGGATGCTGCCCAAAAAAGAGTGCTGCATAGCTTCAAACTAGGGAGGAGAATTCAAGAAGGAAGAATTGAACAAACTTTTTAGCTCAGGAATACGCATAATGTTTCCAGAGCGAATAAAAAAGTCTGCATATATCTTGGCAGTTTTGTAAATGGAGTTAGGGTTGCTAGATTGAAAATATTTTTTATTTTCATCTAAATCAGTTAGGTTTATTCCCCCTAGAGAGAGAGTATCAGGCGGAATTTTTAATGCTTTGCTGACGATGGCGTTTCCTTCTTCAACATTTGCTTTCCAGTAGGTCGAGGCTTGCAGCCATCCTCGCACAAATCCACGAATATCTTCGGGGCGATCGCGGATTGTCTCACCCCTAAAGATAATCAAATCTAAAATTAAGCCAGGGGTTTGTTTGCTGGTAAATAGGATATTTCCCCCTAATTTCATCGCTTCAGAGAGATGGGGTTCCCAAGTGTGTCCGGCTTGTATTGTATTATTTTTCAGGCGTTGAGGAATTTCTGAAGCCTCTAATTTAACCAAGTTCACATCATCACTGGTTAAGTTGGCAGTTTTTAACATTTCAGTCACGAAAACTTCGCTAAAACCGCCTAGATTTGCACCCAGCTTTTTCCCTTTCAAGTCAGCGACGGTTTTAATTTGTGATTGGGCAACTACCACATCTGCTCCTGTTGATTCGTCTATAATGATCGCGCTTTGTATATCTAGATTTGTGGCACTCAAGATTATAAAATTCCCCAAGGACGATGTAATACCATCATACTTACCCGCATTGAAGTTTGCTTGTTCCAATTGGGGGTATTGTTTATGAATTAGTTCCACATCTACCCCTTGGGCTTTGAAGAATCCTTTTTCTTGAGCAATGATGCCTGGAAGCTCTCCAACAAAAGATGCAAATATCACTTTCAATGGAGGGCGTTTTACTTCAGTTGGTACTGAAGTATTACAAGCAAGTAGTAAACAGGCGGTAATCAGGAAAATACTAATGTATCTGAGTAGTTTAAGCATATAAACTTTGATATTTTTTAATTATTGTTAATCAAAGATTCAGCTAAAAAAACTAATTTATAAAGAAGGAGTTAGAATTCAAAATTTAGAATACTATATCCATGCTTCCACACTGTCTTGTTCGTAATAGTGTCTCGTAGAGTAAGACGGTGAAGAATGGCTATGCAGTAAATGCGATGCCTACGGTGCTTGCTAGCCTACGCAGATGGAGAAAAGACGGCGCAATGGTTTGCCTTTTGCACAGACTATGATTTACTGATTTTAGATTGGATGTTGACCAAAGTCAGTGGGTTGATTAAATCCGCCAAATATATCAAAGCAATTTCGTCTTTGTCTAACCATCGCTAACCTTGACCCGGAAAACATGGCAGATTACTTGAATAAGTACCAAAAGTCTGACAGGAAAACCATACTAATGAGAATTTGGACTACTACTGCTGTGCTAGCTGCTTTTTGGCTAATACCTGGGATCATCGGTTCTGAGCCAATCAACGCTACTTCTGTTTTGGTAGAAAATGCCATATCATCTCCAGCGCCAACGAATGCAAAACAGATTACTGTCAGTAACACCGAGTTTGGTCTGAAGAGAGTTGACTCCAAAGGAAACGTTACCATTTTCCAGACAACAAGAGTGCCACTTCAGGAAGGAAACACCTACGGATGGCGGATTAAACTCAAAAACTACCAAGGTGAAGTGAAATGGCGTGAAGTCTTGTATTTACCAAAACCTCCAGAAACTTGGGGTACAGATAATGGTGAAGATTTCTCAATATCAGCAGATGGTAAGACATCTGTAACACGGCGCACACAGTCGGCTCCAGAAGGTGTAATTGAAAATTTTTGGACAATCGCCCCTGGCGATCCAGTTGGTAAGCATAGAATAGAAGTCTATATTAATGACCGTTTGATCGGTACTTTCCAGTTTGAAGTTATTCCAGTTAAGTAGAGATGAAGGGCGTTGGGCATGAAGAAGAGACAAGGTAGACAAGGAAGAGGGGGGAGACAAGGAAGAGATTTGTCTTTTGTCCCCCTTGTCTTTTCTGCTCCCCTGCTCCCTAATCTTCCCCTGAAACTGAGGAGTATCTTAGAGATAGAAGTTTGATACTTGTTAGGTGGCGATCGTGAATACAGAGGAATTCTTGCGATTGATCGAAAAGCAGCCCCCATGTCCTCAGACATTACCAAAAGGGCTGCAAGCAATGTGGTATGACAACAAAGGTGATTGGAACAAGGCTCATGAAATAGTTCAAAATGCCAGCGATGCTGACAGTGCCTGGGTTCATGCTTATCTGCACCGCAAAGAAGGCGATTTGAAAAATGCCCATTTCTGGTATGAACGCAGTGGTCAGCCAGCATTTTCAGGAGAACTAAGCCAGGAATGGGAAGAAATAACTTCTGTATTGCTAAAGAAGGTCAACGTGACGCATGAATGCTGAAGAATTAAAAAAACGTTTTGCCGCAGGAGAAAGATATTTTCCAGCCGTCAACTTGAGTAGAAACAAGCTGATTGGAGTTTATTTGCCTGGAATTAATTTATGGGGATCTGACTTGAGTGGAGCTAACTTAGCTAAAGCTAAACTCTGGGGAGCAGATTTGAGTAGAACTAATTTAGCTAAAGCGAATTTGACCAGAGCTAATTTGAGCGGTGTCAATCTGAATGAAGCAAATCTCCGGGGAGCAAAACTTAATTATGCCAAGTTGTATGGAGCGAATCTAACTGGCGCTTACTACGATGAGAGCACGCGGTTTTCTAGAGGTTTTGACCCCATCAGTCAAAATATGCAAAAGGTGTGAAACGGATTGGGGACAGAGGAGCAGAGGAGCAGGGGAGCAGTTGCAGTAAGTTTTTCCCCTCTGCCTCTTTTCAATGTCCAATGCCCAATGCCCAATGCCCAGTCCCTTTTAAATAACTGACACATGTTGATGTGAACCATCTAACATAGACGATATCAACATTTGTTCAAAGACTTTGGAAAGAGCAGTCTGAAAACGCTGACGATGCTTGATTTTGAAAAAAGGTCGAACTATTTCTGCGTAGGCGTAGCCCGCCATAGGCATCGCACCCTTGCCTTCTCTATTATCAATAACTCGAATTGCCCGCAGAGTTCCCAGCTGTATTTCTTTTTTTACCATTAACTCAGAAATTCCAGTTGCACCTACACCATTTTCAATCGCGGCTTTTGCCATCTCACCACTGGTGAACACTAAAATTACATTCAGTTCGCTGAGGTTGATTCCCCAATTTTGCAACGCTTCCTCAAACCTTTGCTGTGTACCAGATTCCCGCACCCGCATCACCCAAGGAGTCTGAGTTAGTTGGCTTAAGTCAATTTCTCCCCACTCAAACCAAGGGTGTTTTTGACCAACTACAATTTGCAAGCGATCGCTCCCCACTATTTCGTACTCCAGAGTATTCTGAAGTGCTGGCTTCACATCTCCTTCTACCAAACCTAAATCAAATTGTCCCATTGCTGTACCGACACAAATCGTTTCTGCATTGGCAAGGGTACAGTCAATCTGGATACCAGGATATTGGCTCTTAAACTCACTAATCTTACTTGGTAGCCAGTAATTACCAATTGTCAGACTCGACCCTAATTTCAATTCACCTCGTTGCAGATTGTTCAATTCTCGCAATCCCCTTTCTGTCAAAGAAACTTGATCGAGAATTTTTTGCGCTTCCACTTGCAGTAATTTACCTGCTTCAGTAATTTCGATATGGCGACCAATCCGATGGAATAGTTTCACTCCGTATTCTTGCTCTAGATTGTGGATTGCTGCACTGACAGCAGGTTGTGTAATATAAAGCTCCTCTGCTGCGCGAGTAAAGTGTAAGTTCTGCGCCACAGCCAGAAATATTTTTAGCTGCTCAAGCGTCATTCCTGCCATTTATCGTATCCCTAAGACTTGGTGTCAAAATTTTAATCACTTTCATTTATCATTTTGACAAATAAAAGCATTTGATTCTATCGGTTAGTTTGACTAAAGTATAAATCAAAGCTTTGGCACGAAATCAAACGGCTAAGTAGAGAGCGGAAGAAGCAGGAGAAGCAGAGGGAGAACAACCAATGCCCCATGCTCAATTCCCAAGCATGAACATAAGGATATCCACAAATGAACGATTTAGTAACTGCAATTACCACAGGGATTACCGCATTCACTGCCACCAACATTGATGATATTGTCATTCTGACGTTGTTTTTTTCACAAATAAGTACAACGTTTCGCAGTCGTCACATCCTTGCTGGTCAGTATCTCGGTTTTGCAGCATTGATCGTTGCTAGCCTTCCTGGTTTCTTAGGTGGACTAATCATACCGCAGGACTGGATTAGACTACTTGGTTTTATGCCAATAATTATTGGTATGAGCAGTTTACTAAAACGCGAAGAGGATTCATCTGAGGAAGCCGAAGAAGAAACTGAGCCGTCTTGTCGTCCCTCTATAGTTAGCAGTTTTCTCTCTCCGCAAACTTGCAATGTCGCTGCGATCGCCTTTGCTAATGGCAGTGATAATATCAGTGTCTATGTACCCCTGTTTGCCAATTCAGAATTAGATAGTCTGCTGGTAATACTAAGTGTATTTTTTACCCTAGTTGGTGTATGGTGTTATACCGCTTGTAAATTAACCTATTTGCCTGCGATCGCAAATTTTTTAACTGAAAATGGCAAGACTTTTGTACCTTGTATCTTGATTGGTTTGGGCGTGTTTATTGTTACAGAAAATGTTACTTGGACTCTTTTATCTGTAATTTCTAGTTATATCTTCTCATTAATTTTAGGTTTCAATACTCAACCGTCGAGTGAAGAACAAGAAAAACTAATTGTCTAAAAATAAGGGCATTATAAATTCCCAACAGCAAAATATCTTACTCATCAACAGGAATCAAAACATGAAAATATGGAAATCTCTGCTAATTATCTTAATGATTGTCGCTAATTTCGCCTTTGCTCAACCTTCTTTTGCTGATAAACCAAAATTTAGCAAAAACCCTGATTATATCGAAGTCACGAAAACGCTTGATAAACTGACTCAAGCAAAAGAAGCCCAAACTCAAGTAGAAGGTGTCACACCAGAGAAAATTCAGCAGAAAATCGATGAGTTAACATTCCAAAAATATGCTTTAGAGACGGGAATCAATTGGGGTCAATGCGAAAACAAAACAGGTAACACCATAGCAGTATATGGCAAAAGACCAAATGAAGAAGAGGATGATGATGCCATGTACGAGAACGGTCTATATTTTCTAGCTGATGGTCAGTCCACTAAAAATAACTGGGATTGTGATGGCTTCTATCTGCCAAATGATGCCACAATTACAGGTTTAACCGCAGACGGACAAGCTCAAGAATTTACAGAGGCAGTGGCTATTAAGATACCTGATGGCAGTAAGTTAACAATTAAAACTAATCCAGATACTGCTGCAATTGAAATCAACATTCCTAATGCTCAAATTGTCAAAGCTAACGAAGTTAACTGGTTTATCCCGAATGTATCACATGCTATAATATATACACGCGTTCCCAATGCGCCTACCATGAAGTCTTAAATCATTGAACATTAAACAGTTACTAGGTGTATGGTAATAATTAAGACTGATAACTGTTTATAAATTGTTCTCAATTTCAACAGGGTAACAGCCAATTTCAGAGAAAAACAGGACAAAAACTGGTGAAAAATCTCTCTGATCTTGGCTGTTTTTTTATGAATTTTATTACTTATAGTTGCTCCATAACATCAATTATCAGTTCCGAATTATTCGGTCAGGCTTGTTTTATTTCGATATCTGCATTAAAATAAATTTTGGAAAAATGCACAATTACAACAAGCATATTTCAGTAGCGCAACTATTGCGCTGGGTGCAAGTCATCTGGAAAGAGATTTCTTACTACCTCCGCATTTTTTTGAGAAAAGCCGCTTTGGTAATAAGGGTGTTATTGATGCAGTTAAAATTGAAACCTACAGAAGAAGATAAAGATAAAAAAAAGCCAGGACGACTAAATCCGTCCAGAATTCGAGATCACTTGGCAAATGAGCGTACCTACCTCGCTTGGATGCGGACAGGGATCGCTCTTTTAGGTTTTGGTGTCGTCATCGTGCGTTTGCGTGCCTTCCAAGTACCTTTGATACCCCGTCCTGGTAACGGCTGGAAGTTAGGTTTAGTCTTCTCGCTGGTGGGTTTAATTACGGTGTGGCTCTCAACAGGACACTATTTTGCCGTTCGTCGTGATATCGAAGAAGATACTTACGAACCAACAGACCGATGGGTGTTACTGTTCAGTCTCGCCGTGATGATTCTCGGCGCTGGGGTAATCTATTTTGTTTTTACCACTTCTTTAGATCCAATGAGTCCACTTATCCCTGAGTAATAAGATTTTTAAAATCGCACCTTATACAACTCGAATAATTCTCCTGATTTATGCGTTACTACTTTAGCACCAGCGGCTTTAATTGTTTTTTCCCACTTAGGCAAAGGTTCTAAAAACACTTCAGCCCCTAAATAGGTTTCCAAAACTGCCCAATCTTCTGCTAAAGGCTGTTCTGGATTGAGAACGTCAAATACAAAATGTCCACCTGGTTTTAACACCCGCTTGACTTCTGCTAGTACAGCATCCCAATATTCAAGGGGAAAATAGCAGCTAAATCCTGTGGCGATCGCTAAATCAAACTGCTCTGATGAATAGTTTAACTGATGAGCTGCTCCCAACTCAACACCTTTGAACAGCTTAGAATTCAACTGTGGGCCGCGAGAATTCAGGGTATCGCGTGCCACATTACTAATTTCTTGCCCATGAAAAAATGCTTGCCAATCCCGCCAAGGATAGATTAAAAAGCTGATACCACAGCCAATATCTATACAGTGTTGGTTTTTTTGAGGTTTAGCAATTTCCCAAAAAGGGGAAGCAATTCTCCCTGAAAAACTTCCAGCAATCCACTCGCCGAATATCGGCATCGCCTGTACTTCTGCTGGAAGTTCAAAGGTTTCACGTTGATATTCTCGGTTAAAGCGATAGGCTATTTGGGCTAATCTTTCGTCCCAGTTGGTTGATTTGGGTGAACTAAAGAGATTTTGAAACTGCGAATCAGGCTTTTTAGACATTTAGATTTTTGCTACTCTTTCTAAGGATTGTAGTCAAATTCGCCAAGCGATCGCCTACGGCGGCGGTTACGCCATCGCACCCCCATCCAATCTCCTGCTAATACCGAGTTGCGTTCATAAATATTAGTTTTGGCAGGCACGGGGAGTAGGGGAAACAGGGGAGGCAGGGGGAGAAATACTACATATGATTGCAAATTGGTATAAGGTTTGTCCGAATTCATTGGTACTAATGACCAATACAACTCTTGGAGAGGCTGCGCCAACGGGGGAAGTCAAAAGTCAAAATTCAGAAGTTAAAAATAATTAAATAATTCTTACTTTTGACTTTTGAATGCGTGATTTTTGACTTTGAGCGAAGCGACTGATGGGGTTACTTTTGAATGCGTGATTTTTGATTTTTGACTTCCTCAAAGGGGCGTGACCAATGACTAATGACTGCTACTCAACTTTTTCATACCAGATACCTACTTTCTCAAAAGCACCATAAGCAAGCTTTAGAAAATTCACTATTCTCTGTTTCCCAATTATCCCAAATTCTTTGTACTCTCTAGCTTCTGCAAACGTCAGGCGATTTTGGTCAATTATGTTTCTTTCTCTGTATGCTAACTTCGGAAAATCCATAACTTTTATGTGATATTTATTGACTATGTTCTGATAGTTGGAGTCTAAGTCTAGATGCTCCCAATCATCACACAGCCCTAAATTCCTCACCAGAATATGAGGGATTTTCTCACCGTAAGTATTCACTGACTGATTAAACAGGTTAATGCTGTCGTATCCTCCTGTCGATACAAACCATTTGCAAAACATCACTCCCTGCGAACTTCCTAGTTCAAGTAATTGATTAGATTCAATCCACTCTTGTACTGCTCTATGCGATTGTGCGGCTAAATTCACAATTACTGGCTTCTCTATCGCCCACTCAAATATTCTATCTGCCTTGTTTGCCTGTCGTTCATTCTCACTAAACACAGCATATTTACATATTTCCTTATATACCCCTGCTACATCTGGATTCGATCTATCTGTCTCCACTGGTACAAATGGGATTCTCTTATCCAGACAATACTGAATCATTGTCCTAGCAAAGAGAGACTTTCCTACCCCGCCTTTTTCACCATCCACAAAATGAATCGTCGGCATTACAGCCACCTCTAATAGTTATTAAAGTCTGATACATCTTTCCCAAACTAAGAACTTTTTGGCCATTGCCCCCAAGTATTTTGGTGGTTTTATGAGAAAGTATAACCGTGATTTGGATATTGTTTTGCAACAGTCTCATTTTACACATGCAAAGTCCGTCTGCGTTGACTAAGACAAAACAAGGGGCTTAAGCCCCTTGTTATAAGTTGATTGAGAACTAAAAACCGAAAATTTAGGTTTTCAGACATTCTTTACGACAAGAATTAGGAATTTTTAGAAGAAACTGCCTTGGGATGTTGTTTAAAATATGCCTGGAGTTACTTGCAGAGCAACACTATGGCAGAAATTCAGTTGGTGATTGAGGGTAAAGATGCGATCGCAGCAACAGAGGCGCTTTTGGCAATTTCTGGTATATCTGGTAACTATGCAGTGAGTTCAGATGCACCGGAAAGAGAAGGAGTAACCGCAACAGTTGCTACCATCGTTGGTATTGTTGGGGGTGCGATCGCTATTGCTGAACAAATTCGCAAGTGGTATCAAGAGTATAAAGCCAAGCAGTCTGGTAAAAGAATTGAAAAGGTGTTGATTGTCGGGCGCAATGGCAGGCGACTTCTTTTAGAGGATGCAACCCTGGAACAGATTCGCCAAATTTTAGAATAGTAGAGACGCGATTAATTGCGTCTGTTGTTACGGAATTGGGGGTGGTAGACTTGGGGTAAATACTGAAGTCTCAAGATTGAGAACGTGCAAACCCTCCACCTCGACCTCAAACCAGTTGATGATAATTACGTAGAGTTACGTTACTTTATTGATAATCCAAATCAGTATGAAAAGCGATCGCTTCCTCTATTAGAAATCACCGATTTGATTGAGTTGGCGGAACGAGATTATTACGTTTCGTTTTTCCCAGAGGATTATACGATAACTGGACGGCGGTTGTATAACTGGTTGGATGGGAGCGATCGCTGGCTGCAACCCTTACTAGATAAGTATCGGCGTGAGGGGATTGTGTTGGCGATCACTGCAACAGAAAAACTTGCCCATCTGCCTTGGGAAGTGCTGCACGATGGCGTTAGCTTTTTGGTTGAGCGAGTCCCGGCTGTTGTCCCCGTGCGCTGGGTGTCCAATAGCGCGGTAAAAAAATTAACTATTGACGGGGAACCTGAAAACCGGGCGCTGCAAGTTTTGTTTATGGCAACTTCGCCCTTGGATGTCAAACCTGTGCTGGATTTTGAGGGAGAGGAAGCACGGATTTTGGAGGCGACAAAGCGGCAACCTTTAGCGCTGACGGTGGAAGAAAGCGGCTGTTTGTCGGAGTTGGGTTATTTAGTCGATTGTTACGACGGGGATTATTTTGACGTTTTACACTTGACGGGTCATGCTACTTTACAAGATGGGCAACCCCGCTTTATTACAGAAACCGAAATCGGTGAAGCTTTCTATACAAGTGCTAGGAATATAGCTCAAGAATTACAATTTCGAGTGCCTAAACTGATCTTCCTCTCTGGTTGTCGCACTGGACAAGCAGGCGATTCGGAATCTGTGCCGTCAATGGCTGAAGAATTGCTCAAATCGGGTGCAAAAGCAGTTTTGGGTTGGGGTCAAAAGGTTTTAGATTCTGATGCAACAGCCGCAGCTGCCGCACTATATCAGGAATTGTCAGCCGGAAAACAAATCACTGAAGCTGTTGCTTGTACATACCAAGCATTAATTAAGAACGAGGCGCGTGATTGGCATTTATTGCGTCTTTATGCAGGAGGTAATTTACCAAGTTCATTAGTCACACCTTTGCGGACTCGTGAACGTAAACCAGCACCACCGCTTTCTGTTTCTACCCAGTTTTTAGATCCTGCGGGTAAGGTGAAAGTCCCGACACGGGAGAGTTTTGTTGGTCGTCGCCGTCAATTGCAAAATTGTTTACGGGTGCTGAGTCAAGGTTTGCTATCCCACCCTTACCAAGGGGGGGACACAGGGGGGGTAGGGGTCTTGATTTATGGAATGGGCGGTTTGGGTAAAAGTAGTTTAGCAGCTAGGCTGTGTGACAGACTGCCGAATTTTGAGCGTGTTGTCTGGGTGGGGAGAATTGATGAAGCTAGTTTAGTGAGTCGCTTGGCGGAAAAGTTAGATGACAACGAACAACGCAAAAGCCTACAAAATTACGATGAAGAATTGAAATATCGGCTGAGGCGAGTTTTCCAGCAGTTGCATGATGCTGCAAAGCTGTTTTTGTTGGTACTGGATGACTTTGAAGTGAATTTGGAAACCCGCAATGAGAGTTATGTGCTGCAATCAGAAGCAGCAGAGGTAATGAAAGCTTTAGTTTGGGCAATTAGAGAAAATTTCACTTCCCACCGCATCATCATTACCTGCCGTTACGATTTTGAATTTACTCAGTTGCAGTATTTCCACAAGCAGCCGTTAGATGCACTGCAAGGTGCAGATTTGCAAAAAAAGTTTAGTCGCCTCACTGCCTTTAGTGCTAAATCTCAGGTGGATGAGGCGTTAAAATTCCAGGCGCAGAAGTTGGCGGATGGTAATCCCCGCTTGCTGGAATGGTTGAATAAGATTTTGCAAAATACAACAGTTGATGTGGCGGCAATTTTGAATCGGTTAGCAGCAGATCCGGTGGAGTTGCGAGAGCAAGTTTTAGCAGAGGCGCTGCTGGAACAGATGGATACAACCATGCGGGAGATGTTGTCACGGGGTTTGGTGTTTGAGTTACCAGTTCCAAGGGAAGCTTTAGCCGCAGTTTGTGAGAATATCCCCAATTTAGAACATTATATTAATCGGGCAGTGGCGTTGGGACTGTTGGAAGTGAGTCACGATCAAGCGTTACGAGTGCCGCGTATTTTACCTGTGCAGTTACCGAGAGATGGGGAAGCTTTGCATAAACAAGCGACTGAGGTGTTGTATCGCCTTTGGTGGGAGGAGGCAGAGAAATCCACAGAAGAACGAGGGTTAGAAATTCATCGGCTAGCATACAGAGGTAAAGCAGAAAAAATTGCTATTGATGTTACAACTGTGCTTGCAAGAACATGGATTAATCTCAGCCAATTTCGCCAAGCAACTAAGATTTGTCAAATTACTTTAAAAATCACCGACAACTATCATATATTTCATCAACTAGCCCGTTCTGAAAAAGAACTTGGTGAAATCGAACTAGCACTTAAAGACTATAAACAAGCTTTGAGTCGGTGTCCTGTCGAAGATGAAAAAAATAAAGCAGCAATTCTTCATAATTTGGCAGAAATATATGGTCAGCAAGGTCAAGTTCCAATAGCTACCAATCTTTTTGAGCAGTCTTTGGAAATTACAAAACGTCTCGGTGATTTTAAGGGGCAGGCTGCTACCTTGCACGATCTAGCTACTATCTATGCCAGCCAGGGACAGTCTGACAAAGCCATCACCTATCTACAGCAGGTTACTGAAATAGACGAACGCCTCGATAATTTACCAGGCAAGGCAACGACCTTGAATACCATAGCTACTATCTATGTCAATCAACGTAAACTTCAAGAAGCCATAACATATCTTCAGGAATCATTCGGAATCTATAAAAATATCGGTAATGTTCAAGGTCAGGTAGTAACTGCCCTTAATCTTGCAAATATCTATGATATGCAAGGTAAGCATAAAGACGCAATTATTATTCTAGATGAACTTCTAATAATTGAAGAAAATAATGGTTATATCCATGAAAAAGCCGTAACATTAAATAGCATTGCATTTATCTACGGTAAACAAGATCAATTTGACAAAGCAATTGCATATTTTAAACGCTCTTTTGAAATAACAAAAAGCCTCAAAAATGTTAAGGGTCAGGCAACAACACTTACTAATATGGCATTTATTAAGGCTAGACAGGGTAAAGTTAAAGAAGCAATTATCTTATACGAGCAATTATTGGAACTCCAAGAAAGCATTGATGATATTCCAGGGAAAGCCGCGACACTGGGAATGTTAGGGCGACTGTTGACAAAACAGGAAAACTTTGACATGGCACTTGCTCGTTTACAGCAATCCTTGGAGATATTGCAGCATATCCAATCTTCTGATGCTGAGGAAGTTAGGCAAATGGTAGCGAGAGTGGAAGATTTAATTCGTAATTCGTAATTTGTAGTTCGTAATTAAGAAAGTTGGAATTGAATTTGGCTTTTCAGGTTGGCAGCGATCGCCTATTTTGAAGAATTGTTATAAGCAATCCGTCTATTTTGCGTTAAGCTGACTCATCCACGAGTATTTGATATTCACGCGAGAGTCTTTGATATTCGTGAGCGAGTATTTGATATTCACGCAAGAGTCTTTGATATTCACGAACGAGTCTTTAATACTCGCGCGAGAGTCTTTTATACTCACGCGAGAGTCTATGATACTCGTGAGCGAGTCTTTAATACTCGTGGATGAGTCTTTGATACTCGCTCACCAGTTTTTTAGACTTGTGGCTTGGTTGTCAGAGATTGCGATCGCTGAAATTAAACTGGATTTTTTCAGACAGAGATTATGATGGACTATCCCAAGAGAACAGCGAGTTATGAAACTCTGTCCTAATATTGGCTGTTTATATAGCCACAACCCCCAGACAACTAAAGTTTGTCTCAAATGTGGCGAACAACTTCTGCTCAATCACCGTTATCATTTATGGCGACAAGTTGGGCATGGTGGGTTTGGCATAACATTCTTAGCTGTGGATGAGCAATTTCCCTCCCAACCTAAATGCATCATCAAACAATTTAATTTTCCTGCTTCATCTGGTCGCAACTCCTATCAAGCAATGAAATTATTTCGTCAGGAAGCAATGCGTCTTGATGAATTGCAACATCCACAAATCCCAAAACTGCTGGGGTATTTTGAACAAGAAAATCGTCTGTATCTAGTGGAAGAATGGATTCCAGGACAGACGCTCAAAGAAGAATTGCAAGAAAATGGAGTCTTTAACGAACAAAAAATTCAGCAAATACTCAAAGAATTATTGCCAGTGTTGCAATTTATTCATGACTTGCAAATTATTCACCGGGATATCAAACCAGCAAATATTATTCGTAGTTCTGTCCAGGGGAAATTAATCTTAATTGATTTTGGTGTTGCCAAACATATCACCGCTACAGCTTTACTACAAACAGGAACTACTGTAGGTAGTCCAGAATATATCGCTCCTGAACAAACTAGGGGAAAAGCAATACCAGCCAGTGACCTTTACAGTTTAGGTGTCACCTGCATTCATTTATTAACTGATATTTCCCCTTTTGATTTGTTTGATGTGACTTGCGATCGCTGGGTCTGGCGTGATTATCTATTACCAGGGAATACTATCAGTCCAGAACTCGGCAAAATTCTGGATAAGCTGTTGCAAAATGCCACCTTGCAACGTTACAAATCAGCGACGGAAGTTTTGCAAGCATTAAATTTCTGTGACCACATCGTTCCACAACAGTCAGTTAATAAGCTGCATTCTGAAGTAGGAGTTGACTATCATCGACTGCGCGATTTACTCGCCACTAAACAATGGCACTTAGCAGATAAAGAAACTTGGGTATTGATGTGTCAAGCTATCTCAAAACCAACTGGTAGCTATCTATTCATGAGTGATATTGCCAAGCTACCCTGTGAAGATTTACAGATAATTGACCAGTTGTGGATTAAATACAGTCAAGGACATTTTGGTTTTAGTGTGCAGAAACAAATATACGAAAGTCTTGAGTGTGATTATGTCAGATTTTGTAGTGCCGTTGGTTGGCATTTATATAATGTCAATTCTCCTCCCCAATGGCAATTCTTTTTTCAAAGTTCATCTCCTCTAGGACATTTACCTTCGCGTATTTGGGCTGGTGGGACTCAATGGTGGCGACACATAGACGCGGTGGCACAAAGATTAACAAATTGCTAATTTTCATAATGTTGTCTAAAAATAGCCCTCACTTGGGGGCAGAGATTGCACAGTTTATGTTCCGCGATCGCCCTTTTTGAAGAATCCCCTGTCATCAATCACCTTCTATTTATCCAAAGTCCAATCCCTAATGCATCCATATTGCCACAAACCACTTTCGCTGGTGGCAATCGCATTTATGCTACTAGCATTTCCAGTGATTTTCTTTGCCTTCACGGAACACGCAAACATACTTAATTAGTAAACGTAATATTCTCAGTAAAAGGCTCATCTAAATGAGCCTTCTAACAGAGAAAGGAGATATTAGCCTAAATCGAAAAGCAAGATTTCGCCGCCGATATTAGTACTAATTTCTAGCTGTTCTTCACCGTTGATTTGTACACCATCACCGGCTCTGAGTTCCTCACCATTTAAGTCAACTATGCCTCGCGCTACTTGTAACCAGGCATAACGACCAGGTTTTACTTGATAATTAACAACATCACCATCCTCTAAAACAGATGTATATAAATCAACATCTTGATAAATTGTCACAGCACCATCACGCCCATCTCTAGCAGCAATTAAGCGGAGTTTGCCGCGCTTTTCTTCTAGAGGAAAAGTTTTTTGTTCATATCTTGGTGCTAACCCTTCTCGCTCGGGAAGAATCCAGATTTGTAGTAAATGAAGTGGTTCAGTTGGCGAAGGATTAAATTCGCTGTGGCTGATTCCAGTACCAGCACTCATAATCTGTACATCACCAGGATGAATTATCGAGCCAGTACCCAAGCTGTCTTTATGCTCTACTGCACCTTCTAAGACATAAGTGAGGATTTCCATGTCACGATGACCGTGCATAGGGAATCCAGCACCAGGGGCCCCGCGATCGTCGTTAATCACCCGCAGAGAGCGAAATCCCATACGGTTAGGATCGTAAAAACTACCGAAAGAAAATGTGTGATAAGTATCAAGCCAGCCCATATTAACGTGACCACGGGAATTGCGATCGTGAATTAAGTGGGTAACTGTATTTTGAGACATAAATTTACCTCGTTGTTAATTATTTTTAGAAGAATTTAGAGTTCTGATTGATTAGACCTAATTTGTAACTATTTAAATAGTAGAGTATATACATATAAAATGAAAAGTACGCACTAAAAAGTGCTGTACTTACCAAAAAGATACTGTGAAATTTCACAGATATTTTTAATTGAATAAAATACACTTTTGCAAAACTAAATTACTACAATTTAAATTTTTGCACAACAAGATTAGCTGCTAGGGCGTGTTTTCTTGCCTCGTTGTATCCGAAAAAATAAGCGATCGCAGACGGTAAGCTTGACATAAGTACTACTAAGAGCTTTGAAAGGTATCAATGTAATCTTGACGTGGTGCGATCGCATTTTATTGGATCTGAAGTTAGGTAAGCAAGCCACTGGATACAAAGCGGCACTTAAAGCTCTCAATCGTTTCATTGCTGAATTAACTACAAGAGCATAGGCATTTCTGAATTCGCCAACAGTGTCTTCGCTACTTTTACCCCTTATAGCGCTATAACTATTTTGTTATAGCCGTAGTCACACAGGTTAGGACATAAGGATGGGGTGAATACTAGAGTTAGCAATAGTTTTACCTTCTGCCTCCTGCCTCCTGCCCTCTGCCTCCTGCCTCCTGCCTCCTGCTATAACTGTAGGGGTAACTGTGCCAGAAAAGATTTTTGTACACTAAGTAATCTCTTGAAGCCATTGGATTGCTATCTCTTGACAAAATGGTATTGTTTCACTAATGAATTTTAATAAATTCATCTGTAATTGGAATGAAAATTGCAAATTCCGTTCCCGATCCTAATACAGAATTGACTTCAATTCTTCCACCATGCTTTTCTTCTACAATTTGCCGAGCAATAGCTAGTCCTAATCCTGTACCTTTACCAACTGCTTTGGTGGTGAATAAATGGTCAAATATACGTGTTCTTACATCTTCACTCATTCCTTTACCGTTATCAGCAATTGATATTTTTAGGTGGTGATTTTCAATTGAAGTTTTAATGATAATTTTATGAGGGTTTACTTGAATTTCCTTAAAACTACGCTCGGTATTTGACTCATCCAATGCATCAATAGCATTGGCTAAGATATTCATAAATACTTGATTTAATTGTCCAGGGAAACATGGAATTGGCGATAATTTAGCGTACTCTGTGCCTACTACAATTTCTGGACGTTGTTCGTTAGCTTTGAGGCGATGTTTGAGAATTAAAATTGTACTATCAATACCTTCATTGATGTTAAATGGTACTTTATAATCTTTATCTGCACGGGAGAAAGTTCTTAAGCTGGTGCTAATATTTTTTAATCTGTCACAAGCTATCATCATTGCATCGATCATCTTTGGCAAGTCTTCTAAGCTATAATCCAAGTCAATTTCTTGGGCATGGTCTTTAATTTCCTCTTGGGGATTGGGTAGAGTTTTTTGATATAGTTTGAGGTGTTCGGTGATATCAGCCAAGGTGGGTTTAGCTTGTATAAGACTTGCAGAAATAAAGCCAAGAGGATTGTTCATTTCATGGGCTACCCCAGCAACTAAGTTACCTAGAGCAGACATTTTTTCATTTTGCACCATTTGTAGTTGGGCTTGTTGCAGTTCTTGCAGAGCTTTTTCAAGTTCCTGGGATTTTTGCTCAATTGCAGCTTCAGCACGTTTGCGATCGCTAATATCTCGAATGATAGTTGCCAGATATTCAACTTCGTCAGCGGCATTTTTGTGAGCAATGATCACCTGAGAAACAGGAATTTCATTGCCTTGGGAGTCGAAAATGGCTGACTCACCGCTCCAAGTTCCTTGGCGGATGGCGGTGGGAATAGCGACGGATTGCAGATATTCCATTGCTGTAGGTGGGGTGACTCTAGAAATGTGAAATCCAGCAGTACTATCTGCAATCTGCCAAAATCTCCGTCCAGCTGGATTAGTATAGAGACTATTGCCATTGGCATCTGCAATGCCAACAATATCTGGGGTAGCAGCCAAAATCTCCGAAAGTTGCTGTTGCTCTTGTTCAGCACGTTTGCGATCAGTAATATCAATTAGAATTCCATCCCATATCATTTCACCATCCTCGCCACGTTCTGGCTGGGAAGCAGCTTTTACCCATTTGATATTCCCATTGGGCGTAACAATGCGCCACTCATGTCGAAATGGGGTAAGATTTTGCGCTGACTCGACAACTGCTTGAAAAGCCTCTGCTCGGTCGTCGGGATGTTCAAAATCACGCAGACTGTATTTCCCTGACTTCACATCTTCTGGTGCTACTTCGTAAAGAGTTTGACACCCAGAACTGACGTAGGGTACTGAAGCTGAACCATCAGCTTTAATCCGGATTTGATAAATCAATCCAGGAATATTGTCTGCCAGTTTTTGAAAGCGGGCTTCACTGAGCCGTAACTTTTCCAGAGATTGTTCTAACTGTTGAGCATAGGTTTGTGAATCCTGATAAAGACGGGCATTTTCCAGAGAAATCGCCGCTTGGGTACAAAGAAAATTGAGAATGAGGATGCGATTACTCGTAAATACACCACTGGTGGAGCGATTCTTCAAATACAAAATCCCAATTAAATGTCTTTGATTGAGAATTGGCAAGCACAGCAAACTTTTTGGTTGTCGTTGACGTAAATACTCATCAATTACAGGTAAATTAGTTTTGAGTTCATCAATTACCACAATTTCTTGGGTGTTTTTGACGTACTGGATCAACTTGAGGGGTAAGTCGGGATTGCCCTCTAGGGGTTGGGAACACAGTTTTGTGTTTTCGGTTGTGGCAATGGCTCTCACCTCCCATCCTCCTTGACTATTAGGTAGGATTAAGGCACAGCGATCGCCTCCTGAATGTTGCAGAATAATTTGAGTCAGTTGGTGCAGCAGTTCATCCAGTTGAATCGTGCCAGAGAGGCTTTGAGAGGCTTTGAGGATAGCGGCAAAATCGAGGGTAACATTAATGTTGGCGCTAGAGGAACAGCTCAAATCAGTCGAGCTATGAATCGAAAGCTGAGTAGCGTTCTGTGATAATGTTTCCAGCACATTCAGAGGTTGTATTCCTTGCTGGAGAATCAGGTGCAGTAAATTGGGGTAGCGGTTTTCCAGATCCTCGGTTTTGGCTTTTGCGCCCCAACGAGCATAACAGTAGTATGCTTCCTGCATATAGCCTGCTGCCACCTTCGGTTTGCCCCAACTTAGGTAAAATTTAGCTGCCAGTTCATTGCTGAGTGCTTCTTCTTGCACATAACCATGTGTTTTGGCTTGGGCAATAGCCAAATCGTAATTTTCCATCGCCTCAACAAATTGACCAAGTACTCGATAGCGTTCTGCTGCCACAAGTTGCCAACGATGTTGATGATTGAATGGAGCATGAGTTGCCCAAGTTTGTAGTTTTTCTTGATGAGCATTGATTCGCTCTAAAATAGCTGATTGTTCTTGGGCGTTAGCATCGATGTAGCGTGCTAGATGAATTAAAGCATCATAAAAAACTCGGACAACTACGACGAAATAGCCAGTTACAGCATTGCTATACTGTTCTGCTAAGGCTGCTTGTTGTGAGGCTGCTTGGTATTCTCCGAACAAATAACAGAGAAAAGCTTGATTGAGATGAAGATAGAATAACCCCGTGTGATTGCTGGCAGCTTGTAAGCTAGGCAAGATTTGGGCGGCATCGAAGACTTTGCCCTGTAAACAATAGGGAACTTCAGCTTGTCCTAATAAATTGAGAATCGCTTGCTGGTAGCATTTATGATATTTTATCGTTGCTTCTTGTTTGACCTGGCTGATGACTTGCCGATGAGTCTCCATTTCCTCAGCCAAATCATTTAATTCTCGACCACTCCAATAGCTACACTGACTATATGACACTAGGTTCAGCGCCACGCATTCCCAGTCTCCGTTTTCGAGTCCATTGTGGTAAGCTGACAGCAGACATGGAATAGTGTGATCTAGAGGTTCTTTCCAGTGTCGAATAAAGCTGTTGACAATAAAGTAAGCCCTGCTTTTAAAGGCGTTAATCTGGTGTTGTTCTAGTAACTTTAATGAAAGTTGTCCAAATTCATACCCGGCATCAATATCTCCCATGACACCACAGAGAATCAATCCGTAGTCTGCATAGGAAAAAATGGAAATAGACGAATTTCCACACTGGATGGACATCTCAACTTGCTTGAAGATCAGTAGTGGTAAAAGTGGAGGTGCAGCAATGTGTGCAGAAGGCACCAGTTTTGTCAAGATTTGCATGGCTGCAAGTTGATGCAAATCGCTCATCGCAGGCAAATCTAGCAAACTTAGGGGTGCGCGCCCCATCCATAGTTGCCGTGTTTGTTGGGCTGCTGCGCCAATATCTGCCATAGTCGGCTGTTCGGGAAATTCCACACCGAGTAATTTCAGCACCTGCAACCCAGTTTCAATTACCTTGGTAAATTGACCTTGAGACCGGAATGCCATCATTCGGGTTTCATGGACTTTAATAGTGTCCAGCAAAGAAGCAGCAGATTTTAATATAACATCACCCCATGCTGCCAGCTTGTCAAAGTCTGTATTCAGGCAGGCAGCTTCTAAACGCTCGTGATGCAAATTCAGGGTCAATTCGTAGTGTGCTGTCCAGGTATTAGAAGGTAGTAAATCAATGCCTTGGGTGAAGTAGTTGACGGCAGCATTATAGGCGATCGCTGCTTTTGCTTTGCGTCCTGCGATTAGATTCAGTTGGGCTAACTCAAGTTTTTTATCAGGCTGAACCAGCAAGTCAATGCCTATATTCAGGTGATTGACAATTTCAAAGATATTTGCTTCTAGTTCAGTTTCAGGTGTACTAGCGTGTAATAATTGACCGATCGCTAGATGAGTTGCTTGTTTGCAATCTTCCGCAATTAGCTTGTAAGCAGCTTGTTGGACGCGATCATGCAGAAAGCGATAAGTTAAATTGACACAGCGATCGTCAACCGCTGTTTGGGAATCAGCTTGTTCGCTACTCTCTGCCTGAAAGAACTTGTAAGTCTGGCTAGTTGGTACAATCAAGCCCTCTTGCAACGCTTTCCATAATGCTGTCGCAACATTGGTTGGAGACTGCTGTGAAACGATTGCCAAGGTTGTTAAATCAAAAGAGTTGCCTATACAAGCAGCTAATTTAAGTACATCTTGCGTTTTCATAGGTAATTTTTGTAACTGATGGCTAATAAATTCCACCACATCATCAGTAACAGATAGCGCCTTAATTTGGGCAATATCGCATTCCCAATAGCCTTGATGCCGATTAAAAGTAATTTGCCCATCTTCGTGTAAGCTTTTGAGAAACTGGGTGATAAAAAAGGGATTACCTTGAGTCTTACGATCGATTAATTCTGTCAAAGGAAGCGATCGCTCAGTCGCACAATGCAAGGTATCAGCAACCAACTGATTCGTATCACTTAAGGTAAGAGAGGCAAGGGTAATTGTATTGACAGTCTTTCCAGCTTTCTTCAGTTCCTCCACCGTCATGATAAACGGGTGGGCAGCTTGTACTTCATTATCTCGATAAGCCCCTAACAACAGTAGATAACGCCGATCCTCCATCAGCAATTTTATCAACTGTAGGGAAGCCAAATCTGCCCACTGTAAGTCATCCAAAAACATCACTAAAGGGTGTTCTGCTGTGGTAAATACAGCAATAAACTTTTGGAATAATAAGTTAAACCGATTCTGTGCCGCAGTTCCCGATAATTCTGGCGCAAGCGGTTGTTTGCCAATTACTCGCTCTAGTTCTGGAATTACCTCAATGATAACTTGGCCATTGTCTGCCACAACTTCGAGGATCTTGCTTTGCCACTGGGCCAATTGTGCATCAGATTCTGACAACAATTGCCCCATCAAATCGCGCAAAGCTTGGACAAAAGCAGAGAAGGGAATATTGCGATTGAATTGATCGAACTTACCTTTAATAAAGTACCCCTGCTGTCGGGTAATCGGCTTGTGGACTTCATTGACGACGGCAGTTTTACCAATCCCAGAAAATCCCGCTACCAGCATCATTTCTGCTGTGCCATTGGCTACACGCTCAAAAGCTTGCAACAAGGTAGTAACTTCTGACTCTCGTCCATAAAGTTTTTCGGGAATTAAGAAGCGATCGCAAATATCCTGCTTGCCAATGGCAAAATCCGTAATTTCTCCTGTATCTTTAAGTTGCGCCAAACAAGTTGCTAAATCATACTTTAATCCCAACGCACTTTGATATCTATCCTCGGCATTTTTCGCCATCAATTTCATCACGATATCTGAAATCGACTTCGGAATTTTGAATTTTGTTAGCGCAGCGTTAGCGAGTCCGCGAGCGTCATTTTGAATTTTGAATTTTGAATTTTGAATTTTGAATTGATCTGGTTGTTGTGCGATATGACAATGCACCAATTTCATTGGGTCATCCGAGATAAATGGTAACTCTCCGGTTAATAATTCATAAAATGTCACACCCAGTGCATAAAAATCGCTACGGTAGTCTATGCCTCGGTTCATTCTTCCGGTTTGTTCGGGAGAAATATAAGCGAGTGTACCTTCTAACACATTAGGATTTTTTATTTCTTGGGTTTCTTTGGGTAAGAGAGAGGCAATACTAAAGTCAATTAGTTGAACTTGTTTCGTTTGCGGATGAATCAGAATATTGGCGGGTTTGATGTCTTTGTGGATAACACGGTTGTAGTGTAAATCGTGGAGAATATCAGTTAATTGAATGGCGATTGTTAAAAGTTCCACCAGAGAGAGGGTAGTGGTTTGAATGTATTCTCGTAAAGCTACTCTTCCCGTATCTTCCATTACCAAAATATAACCATTACCATAGGGTTCTAATGATAAGGGATGAACGATTCCGGGAATGTTGAGATTTTTGCTAATAGTGTATTGGTTGCGAAATTGTAGTAATTCGTTGAAGCTGGGATATGCTGAGGTCAAAAGTTTGATGACGACTGCGAGTCTATCTTGCTCTCGAATAGCGTGATAGACTCTGGTTTTAGAGCCTGCATACAGTTGAGAGCTAATTTGATATCCGGGAATGATTGGGCTGGGGTTTTTAGTAGCCATCTATATATATTTTGATAAAAGTTGCTTTTTGCTTCTCTTTAAAAAGCAGTGCAGAGCGCGTCTACACTTTAAAAAGCCGTGCAGAGCGCGTCTACACTTTACTAGTATTCCCATCAACGCTTGCATAACTTGCCCCTGGTACATGAAAGACTCAAATTTTTTGCTCTTGTTATTATCAAACAGCTATGCATTAGTCACATCTTTCTTAACAAAAGAGTGAAGGTGTAGAAAGTAGATATAGCAGTAGTTTTAGGAATTGAAATCAACAGGGTGTGGGGGGTAGGGGTAGGGCAAGGCTATTTCATTCTAAAAAGTTGTTTGAGTATATCTAAACCAAAACAGCAGAGTCGTTGGACTTTTACCATATTTTTAAACATCTGTTCACAGTATAAATTGAGTGTAAAATTGCGAGCAATGGTAAAAATTTGAGGCAGAGGGTTAGTGCGAATTCTCCATGCATCCTCGCCCTGGCAAAGATCTCGAACATAGTGGACTTTATTCTTAACACCCCAATATCCACGGATACGCTCGGCAAATTCTTAGGCTGTTAAACTTAATGAAGAAATGTAATAACGAGTCTCAGTGTTCAGGAGGCAAAAGGCAGATCGCGTAGCGTGTCGTAGAACAAGGCAGGAGGAACCCACCCTTAAAAAGGTGGAATTGAAACAAGGACGTTTTATACGGCACTTCGTGCCGCTACGCTAACGCTGCAAGCATTCTTGGTATAATTATTAACCCAATTTGCTAGTTATTGATTGAGGCGATGTCTACGACGGGCTACGCCTACGCATGATTCATATTTTGATTCAGTAACACCGACAAAGGTGTTGCGGAATAAGTTATTGTTCTAAGGTTAAGAGCGATCGCGCTTTGTTTAGTGAAGCAGTGCGCTCATTTGCCTCAACTTAACTCAAACTGGTATAAAAGTAGCTCTACTGTTTAATACTCATTCAGAAGGTGCAAACTGTGCAAATATCTCTGCTCCTGTCAGGTTCTTAGTTTCATTGGCAAAACAGTAATATTTTGGTTTCTCATCAATGAATACCTGATGATCGAGAACAAGACCTTCACAATTCTGGAGTAGTCCAACAGGAATGAAATACTGGTTATTTTGTTTCAATTTATAAAATAGATGGCTACCACACTGCTTACAGAATCCACGTTCTGCCCACTGTGACGATTGATAAACCCCAATATTTTCTTCACCAGAGAAGCTAACATCACTTTCACAGTTAATAGCTAATAGAGGCCCTCCGCCCCAACTGCGACACATACTACAATGACACGCTCCCACATTTTTACTCATACTAGTTGTAGAAAGGCTTACCGCTCCACAGAGGCAGCTACCTTTTACAATGCTCATGTTAGACATATTATTTTCTCCAATTCCACGCAGGCGCTTCAAGCGTTCTGAGACTTTGATTGTGTTTCTAACCCAAAAACATTATATAGCCCTTGCTGCTGGGCTTAAATCTCCTGCAAATTAACAATATGAATCGCCTCGGCTAACTCTGGGTTATCCGCTAATAGTTTAGCTTCAAGCTCCAACTCTTGCTGCAACAGTTGGGCATTTCTGCACAAGAACATCTGCTTTAACCCAGATTAAAGAGATTGTTCTTGAAAGTGACATAATTTCATTACCACGAATAAAAAACAAGTTGACTCATGTTGAAAGTAATAAATATTCCTAGACAATACTCTTGGTATTTAAAAATATATATAATTTTATTTTTTAGTAATATATTTACTTATTTTATTACAGATTTTCACCCAGCTAACGCTCAAATAATACCCGATAACACTTTAGGAACGGCGTTGGGGCAAATAATCTTAATTTAGAAGCGGGGCGATCGCTCATCATTAATCCCAACCGCAGTATTATTCTCAATGGTGGTAATTTTAACGCCAAAATTAACGATGAAAATGCGATCGCCACCGAGAGAGATCCTGGAGTAGCGCAATTTTTGATAAACCCAAGTTCTCAAATCCTCACTAATGGCGGGAACAGAAAACAGTGGTGGTGGTAATGGTGGCAATATCAATATTAATAGTAAATTTATTACTGCTGTCCCTCAAGAAAACAGCGACATCACCGCCAATGCTTTTGCAGGAAATGGTGGAGATATCAACATTACGACTCAAGGTATTTTCGGCTTACAAGTTAATGACAAACTCACTCCAAATAGTGATATCACCGCCAGTTCTCAATTAGGCATCAATGGCATCGTTGATATTAATACTCCAGATGTTGATCCTACTAGAGGATTAACTCAATTGCCTTCTGTGCCTATCGACCCTAAAAATCAAATTGTGGCAGGTTGCCCTAGCAACGAAGAAGCAAATTTTGTGATTAGTGGACGAGGAGGTTTACCAGAAGACCCTCGCCAAGTATTGCGTGGTCAGGTAGTTTTGCAGGATATGCGATCTGGTGCAGATTCCCCAAATGAACTTTCAGGGCAAATTAGCAATAGAGAAATATCAAATACCAAACAGCAACCACTACTAGAAGCTAATGGATGGACGGTTAATCAACAAGGACAGGTGGAATTGGTAGCTAATATTAACCAAGTCAAGCTTAGTTATAGCAGAAATAAAGGTGATTGTGAGAACTGATCTCAATGTTACAGACGGGTGGAAAGTTTATCCCTGTTTTATAAAGTCAGGAGAACATATTGTGAGATAGCGCGTTCCTGTAGCGTTGCGTCGGAAAGCAACCTCTTTGCGACAGACACTACGCCGCCGTTCGTTGCAGCGCCTTGTTAGGCTCAGTGGTCGGACAATGGAGGTGGACAGATTTCCATGGTTTGAATCAAGCCATGCTCAATGGTATAACGATGACCAAGGTGCTGATCAAAAAGAACTGTTCCAGCTAGGTCACGCACAACCTGATGCACATCGACTAAAATATGCCCAGCATCCTCCGGGTAAAAGGCAATCGGCTCCACGTGCGGATTGATCTCAGACCATTGCTCCGTCCAGTAAGCGCGGACTGCTTGATGTCCATGGACATAACCGCCTTTAAACGCTTTCGGCCAAGCCAGATTAGGAGTCATTGTGGAGAGGGCAGCGTCAATATCTCGCGCGTTGAAGGCAGCGTACGCCGCGCGTATCAGTTCAATTTCTGGTGCAGGTTTATCTGGCATAAAAGGTGTGGTGAAGGACATGCAGTTGGGCCTCACAATTATTATACAGACCGCTTCTGCATAAGATCCCGCAGCGGGTGGATAGACCGAATGAGCATGGCTCAATAGCAGGTAACACTTTGAGAGCCGCTTTTGGCAAAAAAGCGACCAGTAAAGCATCCGTGAGAGGTTAAGATAAAATGTTTTTTGTCAATCAGTTAAAATACTCAAAACTATTTTATTAAGAATAATAATCAAACAGAATTTTTGACAGCTAAAATGTGAGAAAAAATTATTGTCACGAGAGAATAACTTTATAAAAAGTGGGCAACATTACTAGGTAAATTCAGTTATCAAACGAGGTAATGAAAAACTGAATTTACTACTATGCCCAAAACTGCAAAATGATTAATCAACGCCAAACTTACGAATTGTGAATTATAAATTGTAAATTACTATAACAATTTATGCGTATTCATCATCACATAATTTTAGGCTTACTATTCTTTTTCTTAATAACAACTATTTTCCCAACCACTGCCCAGTATTCTATTTCCCCAACTCAATTCCAGTCACCCTACTCGAACAAGGAAAACAACTTTATGATGCAGGAAAGTTGGTAGAAGCTGTACAAATTTGTTCACAAACAGCCCAAATATTTCAGCAAAGTAAACAGCAGTACTATCAAGTATTAAGTTACAACTATTTAGCTATTGTTTATCAAGATTTAGGCAAGTGGGAAGTAGCGCGATCGCTAATCACCTACGCACAGAATATCCTAAAAACAGTGGATGATTCCTTCCTTTACGCCTAAGTTATCAATACCCAAAGAAGTTTATAATTTAACACTGGTCAACCGGAATTAGCCTTAGAAACTTGGCAGCAGTCCGAGAAAATCTATCGTTCCCTCAAGAATGTAACAGGGATTGTGCTGTCGCAGATTAACCAAGCTCAAGCATTGCAAACTTTAGGAAAGTATCGTCGGGCACAAAGGCAACTAGAACAAATCAATCAAGACCTTGCTGTTTTATCTAATAATCTCCTAAAAGCCAGGGGATTGCGGAGTTTGGGGCTAACTCTGCAAGTAGTGGGAGATTTAGAGCGATCACAACAAGTATTATCGCAAAGTTTAGCGATCGCAAAGCAAGTAAATTCTACCACAGATATCGGGGAAACCTTATTAAGATTGGGAAATACTGCTAGAGCTAGGGAAGATTTTAAAGCTGCCTTAGAATTTTATCAACAAGCAAGCGCAATTGGTGACGCTCATACTGAATTAGAAGCATTGTTAGCTTCACTCAACCAAAAGAAAAAACGCCGCTAACTGTAGGTAAAAATTATGAATGGTCTTTGGTAGTTGTATGTGGAAAAACTGTGCAGCCAGACCTACGAGTAATTGAGCGACAAGGAGAAGAACAAAATACTCCTGGCATTTGTTTTGTTGACCCCAATAAGCGGTTGTTATAAGGTGTCTGAAAAAAGTCATTAATACTTTCAGCTATTGCACCAATTAAGACAATACGATTTTGGATTTTTTCTTTTGGTATCCGTTCTTGCAACAAATCTGTGATGGAAAAGCTTTGAAAATTTTGTTCTGTACCGTGATAATTAAGTAAAATTTGATAACCTCCAATTGAGCAGGTTTGGCAATATATTAAGCGCCAACTTCATTGGTTATTATCCAAAAATCTTGATGATTTACGTGCTGCTCTCTACGCTGAAAATTGGAAATTAACTAAATCATTTATTGCATCTGTTGATAGAAGACAATATATTTTGACCGCGTTATCTGTAACTGGCTTTTAGAAAATTGGTATTAGTAAAAATTTTAGTAAGTGTTAGAAGAATGCGAACAAATTGAAATTCATCAGGCATTGTCAAGTATTTTCAATAATTATTGGTTCAATTGGCTCACTAAGTTCAAAGGAGAAAATACGTGAATAAAAAAAGAGTTCAGCTTCGAGTGATTTTTTGATGTTTTCAGCTTTGCGAAAGCCATGTTGCTCACCTTCAAAGGGAAGATAAGCCACTGGCAGACCTTTAGTCTGCAAGGCTGTAACCATTGCTTGGGTTTGGTTTGGTGGAACAACTTTATCTTCTAGCCCCTGGAAAAAAATGATTGGGCAGGCAAGACGCTCAGTATGGTTGATTGGTGAGCGCTGTTGATAAATCTGACGTTGTTGTGGATAAGCACCAATTAAACGTTCCAAGTAACGCGATTCAAATTTGTGTGTATCCCGTGCTAAAGCTTCTAAGTCACTGACTCCATAGTAGCTGGCACCAACTTTGAAAGTATTACCGAAAGTCAATGCACAAAGTGTTGTATAGCCACCAGCACTACTACCGGAAATTGCCAAACGCTCGCCGTCAACTATCCCTATGTTCACAAGGTACAATGCACCAAAGACGCAATCATCAACATCGACAATTCCCCACTGACCATCTAATCTTTGACGATACTCTCGTCCATAACCTGTACTACCACCATAATTCACATCTAGAACTGCTATACCCCGGCTAGTCCAGTATTGAATCATAAAACTTAAGTTACTAGAAGCCGCTGCGGTTGGGCCACCGTGACTTTTGACAATCAGAGGCGGTTTTTCAGTTTCAAGAGCAGTGTAATCACGGTTTTTGGGTGGATAAAATATAGCATAGGCGGTTTGACCATTGGCTGTCGGGTACTCAATTGACTGTGGAAGGGAAAGATAACCAGGATCAATAGTTACATCACTGGAGCGGCGTAACACTTCTAATTTTTCAGTAGCCAAATCAAGTTGCACAATAGCTGTTAACTCAGTTGGAGAACTGGCGCGAAAAACTACTTTTCCTGCGGTTACTTTGACACCACTAATTTCTGTATATGGAGTTGGCAATAGTTTCAATTGACTTGTTGTTGTGTCAAGACTGGCTAAGTACCAAATACCTTGTTGTGTATATGTGCAGATCATACGGTTAGCTGACTCAAAACCATACGTTGACGCGCCTAGCACCCACAAGGGACAACCGAACTCTGCCTCCATTTGTGTCAATGCTTCAATATTTTCATCTTGCCAACGATAGAGATTCCACCAACCAGTACGGTCACTAATAAAGTATAAGTTGTTATCACTAGACCACTCTGGCTGAAATATAGATTCGCTTAAACCACCTGCAATTTGTTGAGTATTACCTAAACTGCCATCTGCTAAAAGTTCTCCTACCCACAGTTGAGTACCATCCCACGGCATATTTGGATGGTTCCAAGCCAGCCAAGCCAAGCGAGAGCCATCAGGACTAAGACGTGGTGAAGCGTAAAAGTCGTTTCCTGATACTAAAGTTTTGCTATCTCCTGCTAATCCTAAACTCACCAGTGTGTTAATCGGCTCACGACCAGCAATAGTGTGATCCTCAGATACACAAATAATTCGGTGACGTTGACGCTCAAAAATTCCGTCTGCATAACGCACAGCAGCTTCTGGTGTGATGGCTTGTGGTTCAGTATTTATCTGCTGACGATAGAGGCGTTGATCTGCAAAATTACTGAAGTAAACAGTGCCATCAACGACGAAAAAAGAGTTACCGCCATATTCATGAACACGGGTACGTACATTGAAAGGGACAGGAGTGATATCCTGAATTTGATGATTGATATTCCGTTTCACGATTACAGTTCTACCTTGTTCAGACGGTCGGAACTCGCTCCAATAAACGTCTTCACCATCAAGAGCAATTTGCCCCAATCCAATTGTACGTGCAGTAATTAAATCTGTTGTGATGGGAGATTTCCAAGAACCGTAAGATGCTACCTTTGGTTGAATCACGCGCTAAAGCTCCTTAGTTTTAATAATTAATGTCATTATCGAACTTCTAATCGCCCAATGTTCGACTTACCTCAAAAATTAGAAAAAACTAGGACGCAATCACAGATTGACTAAGCTATTTCAATAACTTGAACCAAAGCGATCGCGATCACAACCCCAACAATTCACCCAATTGAGAGCAGCTGCAATCAGTTGACCAAACTTGGTCGGATCTATATCGTCAAACTCCAGCATCATGCCCCAACGCTCTCACTAGTGAGGGTGGAAAGAAACTCTTTGATTGTATCAACCCCAGACTCTACTCAAAATCTGTATATTGCGGAGGACTAGCTCCAACTCGCTGAGTAATTCTGGGATATTTACCAGATTGAACGAGGTCTTTTATGTTTATGACATTGATCTGATGCCACCAATCATCACCAAAATCAAACCAATAACCAAAAGCATCATCAATAGATAAACCCAACGACGCAATTGATGTACTAGATACATCTCCTGTAGGCGCTGGTGTAAAATCGGAACTGGAAAATGCTTGTTTTATGCAATAGCGTCTTGCATTTGGATCTTGCGGTCTACTTCCTCCCACTTGGAATTCGTACATATGTTCATCTTGGCGGTCGAATGCTTTAAAGATGATTTTATGCAGATCTGCTAAAGTATTACTACCTTTGATCTCAATTGTTCGAGACACCACTGGATTTTCTGCTGCAAATTTCTCTGTAATTGGGCCATCAATTAAAAAAACCTCTAGCAGGTATAGCGCATTTGAAGAAGGGTTAACCGCTTTTTTGGTAATGTTTTCTGATTTTTTAGTTTTAGCCATATTCATTACTTTGGTTGAGATCATCAATATTCGGTTTTTAAAATTTTACTTGAGAAAATCCTCAATTTGGGGATAAGTCAAAGTACGATAGCGATTGCGAGGCTTGAATCTCAGTTTACCTATCTTTGTTGAAAATCTGTCAAAAGTTGTCTTGCAAGGCAGTGGGGTTGAAGAAGAAATCTTCAAGGTGAATGTGCGATCGCTCTACAGGACTTTACCCTACGAATATCTGCTCTACAATCCCAAAATCTCTCGCCGTAATGATGGACGATTGCGCGATCACGATTTAAAAAATACCAGCACATTGAAATCATGTCAGGCGATCGCAACGGCTTTTGAACTCTCCTAACACTGAACTTAAGAAACTCCTTGACAAAAGGGCGAAAACCAAAACCGAACGACACCAGCAGCGCAAAGCTGAATTATCTCGTCGTTATGAAATTGACGTAACTTCACAACCCTACGGTAATCATGATTCGGTTTGCCTATTCGCGGTTTTTCTAATGGTAGTAACGATTTTAACCTCTCCCACTGCTCGTTACTTAAGTCTCCTCAGTTGATCATAACTATATAGCGATCGCCTTTTTCTAAGTATATGACGAGGCAAGAAAACACGCCCTAGACCAGCAAAGATATCTTAGAAATTAATTTTTTAAGACAATTTAATCTTTGGAAGTCCCTAATTATTCTTAAGCGTAGGGTATTTTTTGAATTAGCCAGGAATCTTCGACAAAATAGAAGCTTGTTTTTATTTGTACAGAGTATAAAAAAGCTATCAAATATCTAGCTGAAATGATAATATTTTCTGAAATCCATTTCTGTGCCTTTGTAGTTTTATGAGTGTATCCCACTAATAAGATTCTTTTAATCGAGATATAAATAGTAGCAAGGTTAATGAATGCATCAAAATATACTTTTTGTCGTTCCTGATGAATGGTTAGACGACGGTATTTGCGTTGATACCAAGCAAAACAACGTTCCTATTGAAATCTTGAAACGGCGATTTTAATAGGTCTACCTCTATTTTTCTTGGTTTTCCATACCTGTTTTGGTATTTGGGATCGAATACCCCGGTGACGTTACATAGGGCAGCACGTTTTTATGAGTGAATCGTAACCTTTCTCAGCAGCAAATACCTGAAATTTTTTACCTGGTCTGCCACGTTCTAAAGTTTCTTGATAAAACTATTTTCTGTATTAGTTAAAAAGGTGAGTAATTGCTGTGAATTAGAGTTCTTTGCTTGTCTCCCTATGATGGTCGCACAATGATTTAAAAATAGTCATCTTTTTCATAAAAATGATTAAAACATGCTCTACATGTTTCTGGAATTTAATACTAGCTTTAAAATTTATCAGAATTTTAGGAGTGTTACTTGCTTTTTCCCAGAGTAGTGCCTTGGCTAATATCTTAGCTCATCCTGTGGAAAATGTTAGTAGTTCAAGTTTAAATTTCAACATTAAGAGCCACGCTTTGTCAGGAACTCGTCTGTTGACAAGCCAGCACCAATTTCGTCAGATGCCAGTATTCACAACAGGCTTATCAAACTTGAAGCAACTAACATTAGAGCCAATTTTGTCTCAGGTTCTTGACTCAGAGCCAAAACAGCCAATCCCAATCCCACAGCCACGACCAGAACCTGCCCTTGAACTTCCTCTTAAAAAATTTCCCTCTTCTGAAAAACACTTAGACCTTCCTCAAAGTATCATCGTTAGCAAATTCGAGTTTGATGGGAATACGGCCTTTAGCGACGAAAAGTTAACTAAAGTTACTGCCCAATTCACCAAGCGATCGCTAACCTTTGTAGAATTACTACAAGTTGAAGCTACTATCACCAAACTTTATACCGATGCGGGGTATATCAATTGTGGTGCTGTGATTCCGGCTGGTCAAACCTTATCTCAACGGGGATCTGTCGTCAAAGTCCAGATTATTGAAGGAGGACTAGAAGAAATTGCGGTGATCGGTACACGACGGTTGAACTCGAACTATATCCGCAGCAGATTAGCCATTGCCACAGCTAGACCCCTAAATCAAAAGCGCTTGCTGTCAGCTTTACAACTATTGCAACTTGACCCTCTAATTCAGAATATATCAGCCGAATTGTCTGCTGGGTCGCGTCCGGAATTAAGTTTACTAACAGTCAAGGTAGTAGAAGCTGACTCCTTTGATACAGAATTTTTTATAGATAATGGTCGTGCGCCTAGTGTTGGCAGCTTACGACGCGGTGTCCGCATTAACGAAGGAAATTTATTCGGTTTTGGGGATGCCTTCAATCTGGAATATATCAATACTGATGGTAGCAACGCCTTTGACTTGCGCTACAACATACCTGTTAATCCTCGTAATGGCACAATTACCCTTAGAGGTGGATTGACGAGTGTTGAAATTGTCGAACCACCCTTTGACCGCATAGATATCATTGGTAATGCTAATTATTTCGAGTTAGGCTTCCGTCAACCTTTAATCTTATCTCCCAATAGAGAATTTGCTGTGGGTCTATCTGTGTTACGACAAGAAAGCAAATCTCAAGTGCAAGGTTTTCCCCTAGTGTCAGCAGGTGCTAACGAACAGGGAGAAACCCGCATCTTTGCCTTACAATTCTTCCAAGAATATCAGCAGCGTAATTCTCAACAAGCCTTAGCCCTACGCTCTCAATTTAACCTTGGTTTAGATATCTTCAATGCTACCGTCAACAATGACCCTCCTGATAGTCGGTTTTTTTCTTGGCGGGGACAAGGACAATACGTGCGACTTTTAGCACCACAAACTTTACTGGTGCTCCGTTCTGACCTGCAATTGTCAACCCGTGCCCTTGTGCCTTTAGAGCAATTTGGGCTGGGCGGTCTGCGTAGTGTTCGGGGTTATCGACAGGATATTCTCTTGACAGATAACGGCTTTTTAGCATCAGCAGAAGTGCAATTACCAGTACTGCGGGTAGAAAAGGTCAAAGGAGTTTTGCAAGTAGTGCCGTTTATTGATTTTGGTGTGGGTTGGAATAATTCTGGGAATTCAGACCAAAATACTAATACCTTGACTAATACCTTGGTAGGGTTGGGATTGGGTTTACAGTGGCAAATGGGCGATCGCCTGAATGCTCGTCTTGATTATGGGATTCCATTAACAGATATTCAAGACACAGGCAGGACTTTACAGGAAAACGGTCTTTATTTCTCAATAGTTGCGAGTCCTTTCTAAAAATTTTTGTCAAAAAATCTCTGATTAGCAAAGGTTTAGGAGTCAAAAGTTATGCAATACGTTAAGCGATCGCTCCTCTTCAACACTTTACTTCTATCTATAGGGGTGAATTTTGTGTTGGCTTTATTGTCTTGTAGTGCTCTCTGTCCAGCAAAAGCACAAATCACACCTGATGGAACTCTAGGCGATAAAAGTTCAGTTGTAGTGCCAGACAATTTTAAAGGCAGTCCTATCGACAGAATTAATGGGGGAGTAATTCAAGGAGCCAACCTATTCCACAGCTTCAAAGAATTTAACGTTGGTGAAAAACCAGCCTATTTTACAAATCCAGGAGGAATTACGAATATTTTGACTAGGGTGACAGGAAGTAATGCCTCGAATATTCTAGGAACTCTGGGGGTTTTAGGCCCAGCCAATCTGTTTTTGATTAATCCTAAAGGAATTGTCTTTGGCCCCAATGCTCGTTTGGATATGGGAGGATCATTTGTAGCTTCTACCGCAGATAGCCTAGTGTTTGATAATGGTTTTGAGTTTAGTGCCACGAACCCGCAAGCACCACTTTTAACTGTAAATATCCCTGTGGGATTGCGATTTAGAGATGCTTCAGGAAAGATTATCAATCGCTCTCAAGCTACTGTTGATGGTATTTCGATAGGTCTACAGATACCACCAGAAAAAACTTTGGCTCTTATAGGCGGTAATGTTGACCTAGAGGGCGGTTGGCTCATAGACCCTGATGTCCAGATTGAAATTGCAAGTGTTGGTGATAGCAGTCTGGTCAATTTCATCAATAGCAATACTGGCTATAACTTTGACTATTCTGGCGTTGAAAACTTCCAAGATATTCTTCTATCAGGTCAAGCTATTGTTAATATCAATGGCAACGGTAGCGGCAGTATCCGGATGCAGGGTAGAAACGTTACTTTCAAGGATGAATCGAGGCTGTTTGCCGATAATTTAGGAAGTCAAGATGGCAGAGGAATCCTTATCCAAGCAGAGCAGCTAACCCTTGAGAATGCCTCAATTAGTGCGGATGCACGTGGGTTAGGGCAAGGTGGAAATATAAATATTGAAACTCAAGATTTGCTAGTTCAGAATGGAGCGAGAATATCTACCGCAACTTTTGGCGGTGGAAATGGTGGCACAGTCAAGATTAATGCTACAGATTCAGTAGTGATTCAAGGAGAATCTCAATCTCAACAAGGGTTCTTTAGTGGTGTACAGAGTGTAGTGGCAGGAGGGGCTTTGGGGGATGCAGGTGGAGTTGAGATTAACACAGCCTCCTTTTTGCTGAAAGATGGTGCCAGATTAGATACTACAACTTTTGGAGGTGGAGATGGTGGCACAGTGAAGATTGATGCCACAGATTCAGTAGTGATTGAAGGAGAATCTAGACAAGGGTTATTTAGTGGTGTTCTGAACGTAGTAGCAGGAGGGGCTGTGGGAGATGCAGGTGGAGTTGAGATTAACACAGCCTCCTTCTTGCTTAAAGATGGTGCCAGGCTATCTACCACGACTTATGGGGATGGAAATGGTGGCACAGTGAAGATTAATGCCACAGATTCGGTGGTAATTCAAGGAGAATCTAAGCGCCAAGAACGCCTTAGTGGAATAGAAAGCGTAGTGGCAGGAGGGGCTTTGGGGGATGCAGGTGGAGTTGAGATTAACACAGCCTCCTTCTTGCTGAAAGATGGTGCCAGATTAGATACTACAACTTATGGAACTGGAAATGGTGGCACAGTCAAGATTGATGCTAAAGATTCGGTGGTGATTCAAGGAGAATCTCAAAAAGGGTTATTCAGTGGTGTACTGAGCCTAGCGGCAGGAGGGGCTTCGGGGAATGCAGGTGAAGTTGAGATTAACACAGCCTCCTTTTTGCTCAAAGATGGTAATAGGCTATCTACCACGACTTTTGGAGATGGCAAGGGTGGCACAGTGAAGATTAATGCCACAGATTCAGTCGTAATGGAAGGAGAATCTAGCCGTCAAGAACGCCTTAGTGGAATAGAAAGCGTAGTGGGAGGAGGGGCTTTGGGGAATGCAGGTGAAATTGATATCGATACAACCTCCTTCTTGCTTAAAGATGGGGCTTTCCTGACTGCCAGTACTTCAGGAACGGGAAATGCTGGCAAGGTGACAATTAAAGCTACTGACTCAGTAATGTTTGAAGGCAAATTTATTCAGGGAAATTTTGGTCTCGGTGTCGGTGGTGTATCCACCATAGTAGAATCAGGAGCTTTAGGAAATGCAGGTGCAATTGATATCGATACAACCTCTTTCACTCTCAAAGATGGAGCTTTCCTAGCTACCAGTACTTTCGGAGAGAGTGACGCAGGTAATATCACAGTTACTACGAACACATCTGAAATTACTTCAGGTGGGCGATTGCTTTCCACAACCACAGGCAACAGGGCAGCAGGTAATATCTTTCTACAAGTCGAAGACAGTATAAGTTTGGCTAACGAAAATAGTGGTATATTCGCTAACACCGAGGCAGGGTCTACTGGCAGAGGCGGTAATATTTTCATGGATACCCAAACTACCCTGATTCAAAATGGTGCAAAACTCTCTGTCAATAGTCAGGGAAGTGGAGCTGGAGGTGATATATCTGTGCAAGCCAATTCTTTGACTTTGGATGAAGGAACGATCTCAGCCGAAACCGCTAAAGAAAGAGGCGGTAATATCAGCCTAGAGGTAGCAGATTTATTGCTGATGCAAGGCGACAGCAAAATTACTACTAGTGCAGGCACTGAAAGCCAACCAGGGGCAATTGGTACTGGCGGGAACATTAAGATTAACACCCAATTTCTAGTTGCACCACCTGCAAAACCAAAGGGTAGTGATATAACCGCCAATGCAACTTATGGTGACGGTGGTCGTGTTGATATCACAGCTACTGGGATCTTTGGAATTGAATATCGGGACAAGCCCAGGGATTTTTTAAATGACATCACTGCTAGTTCAGAGTTTGGTGGCAATCCGGGAGTGGTGAATATCAATCAGGTGATTGATCCCAGCCGGAATTTAGTGGAATTACCTGCAAATATTGTCGATCCCAATGACCAAATCGCCCAAAATCCTTGTAGTAAAGGTGTTGGTAGTGAATTCACGATCACAGGACGTGGTGGATTACCTCCTAGTCCCAACGAAGATTTGAGCCCAGAAGCTACTCAGGTTGGTTTAGTTGAACCAGTCTCAATCGTCAGTAATGTAAAACCACCACAGAAAACCTCCTCCAGCCAGAATTCAAAATCCCAAATCCCCAGCCGGATTGTGCCGACTCAAGGATGGGTATTCAACAATCAAGGTGAAGTAGTTCTCACCGCCTACAATCCCAACGTCACAGAAATTCATCGCCTACCTAAAAATTTAAATAGTTGTCCTGGACGATGAGACGCAGGAAAAAAGGTTAATAAAATAGGCATTTTTTAAATAACTTGACATAATAAATAAAATATGCATCAAAAAAAGCAGAGAGGGCGATGTCTACGACGGGCTACGCCTACGCTCAAACCGAGATTTTTCTCGCAAATTAGCCGTTATAAACCGAGTGATTTTATAATCCCTAGACTCTATAGTAGTCAAGTGCGATCGCTAATCTTAGCAGTTCTGTTATTTTTCTTGTCTGTAGGAGGAGTGCTGGTTACTACCCAAGTTTGGGCATCAACTGCGATCGTCCAAACTCAACAAGAGCTTTTAGAACTAGTAAAACAAGGCAAATCGCTTTACCAAAACAGACAATTTGAGTCAGCCCTAAGGGTTTGGGAACAGGCTGCTGCGGCTTTTGCAGCACGAGAGGATAAACTCAACCAGGCAATGGCCTTGAGCAATCTTGCCCTGACATCTCAACAACTCGGTAGGTGGGAGCAAGCTAAAAAAGCGATCGCTACCAGCTTAAATATCCTACAAACACAGCCAAAAACACCAGAGCGCTCGCAAATCCTCAGTTCTACACTAGACATCCA
This sequence comes from Nostoc sp., assembly GCF_036917535.1. Taxonomy (GTDB): domain Bacteria; phylum Cyanobacteriota; class Cyanobacteriia; order Cyanobacteriales; family Nostocaceae; genus Nostoc. Next base: position 16,573 of record NZ_JBALDA010000100.1, on the reverse strand, counting down.
AGGACAGTTGCAACTAGCAGTAGGAGAATCAGAAGCAGCCCTAGCAACTTGGCAACAAGCGGCTGAAATTTATCAAAATCTCGGCAATCAAAATGGTGCAATTAAAAGCCAGATTAACCAAACTCAAGCCATGCAAGACTTGGGTCTTTACCCAAGAGCTTGCAAGACTTTACTAAAAACTTTAGAGCTTGATCATCAAAACTGCCAGATCACAAAAGAAGAACTGCAAACCTTGAAAGAACGATTTGTCAACAAGGGAAATTTCTCTTCTTTAAATATCCTGGCTTTGCGTAGTCTCGGCAATGTTTTACGAGTTGTTAATCAACTTGAACAATCGCAAATGGTCTTGTCCACAGCTGGGCAATTAGCTCAACAATCAGGAGATTCACAAAATTTCGCTGCTACTTACCTGAGTTTAGGCAATACAGCCCGGTCTTTGGGCAATAGAAAAATACAGTTAGAAACACCAAGGCAACAAACGATACTACTCACACAGTCTCTAGACTGCATCCAAGCAGCTAGTACAGCCAATGCTACCCAATTATATCAACAGGCAACTAGTTGCTATCGGCAAGCTGAATCATCTACCTCATCAGACATCAAAATACAAGCTCAATTGAATAGATTTAGCCTCTTGGTACAAACTCAACAATGGTCTGAAGTACCAATTTTGCTATCTGAAATCACGTCTAACTTTAATGACTTACCTATTAGTCATCCGACTGTCTATGCTCACATCAAATTTGCTCAAAGTTTAATGTGTCTGCAATCAAGACTGAGTGAAAACTCATCAAATGCTTTATCCCCGATTCTGCAACTGTGTAATTTTGTCAAGAATACACCTACGAGCACTGGTGTTAAAACTCTTGAATCCTTAAAAATTCCTTCATGGGCAGAAATTGGGGAAATTTTACAAACCGCCCTCAACCAAGCTCAACAATTGGGAAACAAGCAAGCCGAAGCCGATGCTCGTGGTTATCTAGGAGGAGTTTACCAGCAAATGGGAAAATTGGCAGAGGCACGACAATTAACTGAACAAGCTTTACAGCAGAAATCTGCTTTTAATGATTCCAGTATTACCTATCTTTGGCAGTGGCAGCTAGGACGGATTTACCAAACTCAACAAGATCAAAAAAGCGCACTTAAAGCATACACCTTAGCCTATGAAACTCTTCAGTCTTTGCGTAAGGACTTGGTTGGTATTAATCCAGAACTTCAATTTACTTTTCGTGATAGTGTAGAACCAGTCTATCGAGAGCTGGTCAATTTGCTCTTGCAACCCCTTGCTTCTCAACAAATAAACCAAACGGAGATTAATCAGGAGAATCTCAAACTTGCTCGTGATGTTATAGAAGCACTCCAATTAGCAGAACTGACCAACTTTTTTCGAGAAGCTTGTGTAACCAGCCAACCCCAACCAATCGACCAATTAGATCCAAATGCTGCGGTCATCTATTCGATTATTTTGCCCGATCGCCTTGCTGTCATCTTGTCTCGACCTCAAAAGCCTTTAAAATACTACGCAACACCTCTGAAGCCTAATTCCCAGCTAGGAGAAGTTGGGGAGGTCGAGCGTGTCTATAATGATATGTTTGCTGGCTTCACCCCGATCATCTATAGTTCTGACTTAGATTCACTTCGTGCACAACAAATTTTTTATGACTGGTTAATCCGTCCAATTGAAGCAGAACTGGAAAAGGATGACATTAAAACTTTGGTGTTTGTACTAGATGGAGTTTTACGTGGAGTGCCCATGTCGGCACTTTATGATAGTCACAAGGGGAAATATCTAATTGAAAAATATAACCTGGCGTTGAGTCCGGGGTTGCAGCTGTTGTATTCACCTTCGCTTTCCCCAAACAAATTGCAAACTTTAGTGGGAGGTTTGGCTGAGGCTAGTCAAGGGTTTTCCAAACTACCGGGAGTGGAAGAGGAAGTTCGAGAGATTACAAAGATAGTTCCTACAGAAGTTCTTTTAAACCAAGAATTTACCCGTAGTCGCCTAAAAGTTCAAATTAACAATGTACCTTTCCCCATTGTTCACTTAGCAACCCACGGTCAGTTTTCTTCCCAGGCTGAGAATACTTTTTTGTTGACTTGGGATGGTCGGATTAATGTTAAAGAATTAGACCAATTATTGCAAGCACGCGATCGCCCTGGTCGAAGTCCTTTGGAATTGTTAATTTTGAGTGCTTGCCAAACTGCCACAGGTGATAATCGAGCGGTTCTAGGACTAGCAGGGGTGGCGGTGCGTTCTGGGGCACGTAGTACATTAGCAACGCTTTGGTCAGTAGAAGATGAATCTACAGTTGAGCTGATGAACAGGTTCTATTCAAAATTGAACCAACCTGGAGTCACTAAAGCTGAGGCACTTCGTCAAGCTCAGTTGTTCCTGTTGCGATCGCCAAATTATCGTCGTCCTTACTACTGGGCACCATTTGTCTTAGTAGGTAATTGGTTGTGAACAGCAAGTATTAAATAGACATATCCGTGAATTAACCTCAAAGCCTTCTAAATCAAGGGTCAAAACCTAATTTCCAGATATATCTAATTTTCCCGTTTTGGCACGGTGATGCCCGGTTCAAAATTGGTATTAGTTTTAGTGAAAGCGATCTGATGTTTCAGTGCCAAGTATCCATGTTAAGGAAGCTTTCGGAGAAAATGATTTTTAAAAATAAGTTAATTAAACGATTTTACCTGATTCCCATACTGATTTTTTGTGGGGTAGTATTTATCTTTTGGTGGCAGGATTTTTGGCAAACACAGCAACTATTAATTACACCTAGTGAATCAAAAGAAAATATTGCACTTCATGAACCAATACAGCCAATTCCGCTTCAGTTAGAACTTAATAAAAGCAAAGTTAAACTGGGGGATAAACTATTTCATGAGCCTCGGTTATCTGGTGACAATAAGATTTCTTGTGCTAGCTGCCACAATTTTAATATAGGTGGCACAGATCGATTAGTGCGTTCTATTGGGATTCAAAAGCAATTGAGTTTTGTTAATTCACCAACGGTATTTAATAGTGGGTTTAATTTTAAGCAGTTTTGGGATGGACGGGCTGAAACATTAGAAGCTCAAGTTGAGGAAGTAATATTATCAAGGCGTGTAATGGGGGGGGGGAGTTGGTTAGAAGTTATTAATAAGCTCAAGCAGTTTCCTAAATATGACTCCTGGTTTAGAGAATTATACCCAGATGGAATTACTAGCGATAATATTAAGGATGCGATCGCTACGTTTGAACGCTCTCTATATACTCCTAATTCACGCTTCGACCAATATCTACACGGCAATAAAAACGCCATAACTAAAGAAGAAAAACAAGGGTATAGTCGCTTTAAATCTTATGGCTGTATTAGCTGCCATCAAGGTATGCTGCTCGGTGGTAATATGTTTCAAACCTTTGGGCTGTTTGAGGATTATTTTAGCGATCGCGGTAAAGTAACCAAAGCTGATTTTGGACGATTCAATGTTACAGGGGATGAGCGCGATCGCTATGCTTTTAAGGTTCCCAGTTTGCGGAACGTTGTTTTAACATCTCCTTACTTTCACGATGGCTCTGCTGAAACACTCGAAGAAGCAATTAAAGTTATGGCTAAATATCAGTTGGGTCGCCAGCTTCCCCAAACAGATATTGCTCTCATTATTAAATTCCTTATAACCTTAACAGGAGAGTACCAGGGAAAGCCATTATGAAACATGTCCAATTGCAAAGAGTCTCTATTGCATTGGCTGCCATTCTCATCTTGGCTTTTCTGATAAGTAAAAGCCTGTCCATTGATTTTAACCAACACCAGATATACCGTAGCGCTATAGTCGAGTTGCAGGAAAAAGATGCCACTTTCAATCAAGATATTCTTAAATTTAGATATGAACTGTTCAACTCCTACGATTCATTAGTTAATAGTTTAACTGCTCAAAAAAAGATTCAACAACAGATGCAAGAACTTCCCAGTTTCATGAATGGAAAAGAGCAGAAACAAATCCATAAACTACTTGCAAAGCAAGCAGAATTACTTCAGCGAAAAGAAAATTTAAGCGAACGATTCAAATCTCAGAATGCTACACTGAAAAACTCTCTACGTTACCTTCCAACACTGATAGCTGAAATTAAAGAACCAGCCTCTGATGAAAAATGGTTTGTGCCGTTAAAAACCACTCTTAACAACCTACTATATGATATTCTGCTCTACAATCTCACAGCTAGTGAAGAACTAAAACCGCTGATCAAAACACAGATAAGGAAGCTATCCCAGATTAAAGACGAGTATAAAGTTAGTGAGAAACAATTCTCAATTAACTTGACAATTTCTCACACTATAATTATTCTCAAGAACAAACCTCAAGTGGACGAGCTAACCAATCAAATTCTAAATATTCCCATAGCACAGCATGCCAAAACTCTAGAAACTGCTTATGATTATTCCTATCAAAAAGCAATTAAAATCGTCAATATTTATCGTCTGTTTGCCTACGGTTGGTCTTTAGTCCTGCTTGGTAGCATTTTCTATCTAATCATCAAGAAATTCTCTGAAGCTAATCACAAAATAACAGTCCTAAATGAACGCCTCAAAGCTGAAAATCTCCGGATGGGTGCAGAACTAGAAATTACGAGTCAGTTGCAACAAATGCTCCTGCCCAAAGATCACGAACTCAGCCAGATTCTGGGACTAGAAATTGCTGGGTTTATGGAACCTGCTGATAAGGTTGGTGGCGACTACTACGACGTACTCGCTAACAATGAGGCAGCCAAAATTGGCATTGGCGATGTCACCGGACATGGATTAGAAAGTGTGGTGCTGATGCTAATGGTACAAACTGCCATTAGAACACTTCAGGAAAGTAATGAGACTGATCCAGTGAGATTCATGGATGTACTCAACCGCACGATTTACAAGAATGTCGAGCGCATGAATACCGATAAAAATCTGACGCTGGCGTTACTCGACTACCACCAAGGTCAACTCAACATTAGCGGACAGCATGAAGAGATGGTGGTAGTGCGAGCGTCAGGGGAAGTAGAACGAGTAGAGACAATGGATCTCGGTTTTCCAATTGGGCTGGACTCGGAGATTGCTGACTTCATCGCCCAAGAGCAGGTGCAGTTGCTCTCTGGAGATGTAGTAGTGCTTTACACCGATGGTATTACGGAAGCGGAAGACATCAATGGAGTCCAATACAGCATAGAGCGGTTGTGTAAGGTGGTTAAGTACTACCGACAAAGAAGCGCCACCGAGATTAATGAAGCAGTGATTCGGGATTTACGGCAGTATATTGGCGCACAAAAGGTGTTTGATGACATCACTTTACTGGTACTCAAACAAAAATAGACGAACAGAGCAGGTGGGGAACTGTGTTTTAAGGTATATCTTTGCCAAAACAGCCAAGATATACCTCAAAAAGTAGGGTATCATACAGCAGATTGCAGGTAAATAAGGTACGATTATAGGAGTATGCATCAGTAAAAATCTGGTATTTTTGGATGAAATAGGTGTTTTGTTGGGATTAAGACCTAGCAATGCCCGTTCGCGGAGCGTCTCGTAGAGAAGCCCTTATGGACAAAGAGTATATGACCTAAAACCGTTTTACAAAAGAGCGAAAGTTACGGTAATTGGAGCCATTAGCCTAGACCGAGTTTTAGCAGTTAATGACTTTCAACAGATCGATGGGTGAAAACCATGAGTAAAGTTCTTATTGAAAAATGTTTACGAACTGAATTATGGCCGGGTGCTGTGGTTGTTATGAATAATATCCCAGCCTACAAGGTCGCTGCAATAGAACCTCTAATTCAATCGGTCGGCGCTCGTGTTCCAAATTTGTCACCATATTCTCCGGATTTTAATCCTATCAAGCATTGGTGGTCACAACTAAAAGCTTTTTTACTTCAGTTCTCTCCCAACCACAAAAACTGATTGGTTATATTTTAATTGCGACTGCACACCAGAAAGATTAATCCCAAGCATTTAAAAAACTGGTTTGCACCTTGCTGTAACTGTAGCTCATAAACCTGCAATTTCCTGTATGATGTCCGGACAATGAACCATAATATAACAAATTTGTAAATTGCTTTATTTTAAAGCAAAAATTTCAGCAAAAAAATATGCAAAAAGAACAAATAAAAAATAAATCAGTAGAGCAACTGCGGGTAGAAATAGAAAGTCTCAAGCAAGAACTCCTCAATCAGGAAAATGAAAAGTCGGATTTAGAAATATTGCTAGAAACTACTACCGAACACTTTACTAATATTGAAGCTGAACTACATAACACAAATGAACAGATGAGTAGATACTTGCAGCAAGTCTATTCTATTACTAACGCTGCTGCTGCCGTTGAAGCAGGAACGTTTCAATCTCATACATTAGATGAAGTAGCAAATCGCAGTGACGAGCTGGGACGACTGGCGCGCGTATTCCAACGAATGACTGAACAAATAAAGGCTCGTGAGGAAAAATTAAAACAACAAGTTGAACAACTCCGAATTGAGATCGAGCTCAACCAACGTCTCAACGCTGAAAATAGCAGCATGGCAGCAAAACTGGAAGTTACCCGTGAATTGCAACAGATGCTCCTGCCTAAAGAGCAAGAACTTCGTCAAATTGCTGGTTTGGAAATTTCAGGGTTTATGGAATCTGCTGATGAGATGGGCGGCGACTACTACGACGTGCTGAACCATGAGGGTCTCGTCAAGATCGGTATTGGTGATGTCAGCGGACACGGTTTAGAGAGCGGCGTGTTGATGCTTATGGTGCAAACTGCTGTGCGTACCCTACTGACGAGCAATGAAACTGACTCCACTAAATTCTTAAACGTACTCAACCGGACAATTTACGACAATGTGCAGCGAATGAGGTCTGATAAAAACGTGACCCTAGCCTTGCTGGACTACCAGGAAGGCAGACTGCGTTTATCGGGGCAACATGAAGAGATGATTGTGGTGCGCTCTGGTGGACACGTACAGCAGATAGACACGGTAGATTTAGGATTTCCCCTTGGGTTGCAAGCAGACATTGCTGTGTTCGTGGCTCAAACGGAAGTGCAGTTACATTCAGGGGATGTAGTAGTACTCTACACCGATGGCATCATCGAAGCAGAAGACATACTCGGCAGACAGTATGGGTTAGAGCGGCTGTGTGAGTTAGTCAAACTCAATTGGCGTCACTCAGCTGATAAAATCAGGCAGACCGTAATTGACGATGTAAAGCGGCATATTGGTAAGCAAAAAGTCTACGATGACATCACGATGCTTGTATTGAAGCAGAAATAGGTGGCGAATGAGGATTTGTTGAGTATGACGAAAATATTTGGAGACTTCATTGACGAGTTGCTTGAGAGTAAGGAATACTTGGAAATCGTATTTTCGCCTGCCTCCGTCCCACTCAAGCAGCGCTGGCGAACCAATGGGTTGTCGGCTGATTTTATGGCTGATTACTTTGCAGTCTTCTTTACTAAAAGTGACACTGAAGCGGAGATAAAGAGTGCTGTTAGCTTTATTGCTAACGAGTTGTTAGAAAATGCCATGAAGTTTAAAGACGAGACATCAGACTATTTCATCAGCGTTTCGCTCAAACTGTATGAGGATAGACTTGTGTTTCTTACAATTAACAGTGTCAATCCCCAAGCAGTCGGAAAATTTCAAACATTCATCCAGGAGTTAGTGACCTGTGACCCAGGTGAGTTGTATATCCGTCAGTTAGAAAAGAATGCGGAAGATGAGACACACACCGCCTCTGGATTGGGCTTTTTGACAATGATCAACGATTATCTGACCAAAATAGGCTGGAAATTTGAGACCGTCCAAAAGGAACCAGAAGTCATCATTGTAAGCACAATGGTGCAGTTAATAATATAAACTACCTGGCGACCACGAATATCTAAGAGGCTTTAGGTGAATGGAGATTAAAACCGAAGATTACAACATCTGGTACGACGCAGCAGCTAAAGCTGTGATTTTTCAAGGTTCATTACGGTTAGGTGGAATGGAAGAATATGCACCTATTGTGCAGTTGCTAGATAATGTGGTTGTTGAACAACCGTTAACTTTAACACTGAACCTACGGGAATTGAAATTCCTTAATAGTTCAGGAATTAATGTGCTGTCGAAGTTCGTTATTAAGGTGCGACAGCAAAAAAATATGCAGCTAATGGTACAAGGCTCCACAAATATTTACTGGCAAGGCAAGTCATTGAAGAACTTGCAACGTTTGATGCCCAGTTTAGAACTGGAATGGGAATAGAGAGACTTTCGGATTTGGGATCACAGAGAATTGCAACGTTAGTCATTGGCAAAAATGAGCAGTGGAAGCAGGAAATTAACCTCATGCTAAAAACTAATCAGAACTTTGTAAGTAGGGGTTGCTGAAAAAGAAAAAGAAGCTCACAGTATATAGATTATCTGACCAAAGAAAAACTTTCAGCTAGTTGCTTTGATGGATATGTGTTTTTAGACCATATTAGTTGGGATAACTTTAATGAATCAGGAGATTTAAAAGCACAAGTCGAAGCCTTTAAAAACTATACTGGTTATTATCCCGAATCTGTTCATGTTGATCAAATTTATCGCACACTCTTAGAACCTGGGTAGAGTGATGGCGAAACTTTCTCATACTTTTCAAACAGCAATTGCTATTACTTTTTTAGTAATGAATCTTTCTATTCACCTGTTACGGATTTTTTGTGCCTTTTTATGTCTATTTTTCCAAAATAGACCTTTTTTAGAGATTGATATAATTTAATGTTATGCTTTTACAAGCTATAGACAACAAAAACCTATCTTTGACCTTGCTTAAATAACTAGTCACCCCTTAAGATTGCTTTTTTATGACTTTTTCAGCAAACCCTACTTAGCGCTCTTTCATCACTCTCACCAGAGAATAAAACAATAATCCTTACTACACAACACTTTCAGGCAAAAGAGATAATTTTACCCATAATATTAGAAAATAAAGCTTCAAGCCCAGTTTCTGTGGTTTGTTTGGAAGTTGGCTGAAATTTTTCTTTTACCAGAGTGATGGAAGAGGGTTAGGACTTAGTTAATGGCTCCCTCGGTTCTGCTGAACTAATTGTTGCAGGAGAAGACTCTTCCGTTCCAAAACCCTCCGGGCAAAGTTCGTAACCCGATACAATAGGGCTTCAAATGTATCTACATCAATAGCCAAGATGTGTGTTTCTGGGACTGTGACCACTATTGTGGCATCTTGCTTAGTACGAGCCAAAATCTCCATTTCATTCAGTATTTGACCAGGTAGTAAGCTTTCAATAATTACCTTTCCGTCATCTAGGTTGACCTGAAGTTGGGCTTCTCCTTTGATGAGTAACAAAAGTTCCTTACCTTTTTTACCCTGCTCAATCACAACTTCATTAGCATTGTATACCTTGACTTGAGCCTGGTAAGCAAGCTCCACCAGGTTTTCAGTCTTCAGGCTGCTGAACAAGTCGCTACCCAATAGGTACAGTAGTTTTTCAATGGTGCTAAGGGCAGCATGGGTAGTGCCGGGTTGAGCTTCCTGCTTCAGCAACATTTGGGCAGTTTCCCGCACCAGAGCCTTCACCGTTAGCTTGGAGTCGAGCAATTGCTGCGCCAACTCCTGGCTGCGTTGAACATCTAGTTGAGAAATCATATAGAGACTAACTGTCTGGGTCAGTGAGTCTGGCTCTTGGAGCAGCACTTCCAAATGGCTCACAATTACTGCTGGCTCTATCTGAGGTATGGTATCAGTTGCTACGTTGCTCTGTTGAATCAACTGTGAAATTACCTTTAAACTGAAGCGCTTCTGCCATTGGGATGTCTCATCCTCAAGCAATGGCAACACATTCGACGCTAGGCGACCGAGAGTAAGAGCAATGCGGGTAGCTTCAGTACCGTGCTCTAAGCTTTTGAGAATTTCCAGCACACCCTTGGCAATCAGTCGTTGTTTTTGCTGCACAGTTGATTGCAATAAAGTCCAAGCTGCTGCTTTATCTGGTAGTAGGGGCTGTCTCAAAGCTTGGTAGCGTTCAAACAACTCCTGTAGCTGGTTTAAAAGGATATCAGATCTACGGAGCAAGTCTGCTTCCTCGTCAAGGCTCGCTTGGATTTTTTCTTCCTCTTCCAGGGTAATGGCGTACTCTCGTCTTAGCGATCGCACAGCCTGAGAATCTTTCGGCAGTACGTCCTGAATGGACTTTTTCTTTTGCACCACTTTTAATAGCTCTCGCCCTAGTCCTTTAGCAGTCCGCCGTCGCTTATTGCCCACCATATTTGCGATCTGGTCGCGATAGCTTTGCAAGCGCACCTGATCTTCTCGGGTTCGCTGCTTGCTGGGGTCGAGCAAGTCTGGGTCTTCAACCCCCAGTTCTGTCAAGACTGTCAGATGTTCCTTGTCGCTAATATCTAGTTGTTGGCGCATCTGCTGTAGCATTTCCAAGCTGTTGGAGGAGTTCGAGTATCCCTCTTCTAGCACTTCCTGTAGCACTCCTTTATAAGCCTGGAGTCGTCTTTCTTCCGTAAAACCAGGGAGGATTTTCGCCAGCACATAGACCTCATTCGGATTGAGAGAGTCCAAAGAACGTCCCTCAAGAAATCGAGAGACATCGACATGGAGCTTACTGAGCTGCTTGCGAAGACGACTGGCAAGGCTTTCCTGTGAGTACAGTTCTGGGCTACTTTTCCAGGTTTGGTAAAACCAAAGGGTGCTAACCACTACCAGCAAGACTTCGTAAGAGTATCGCAACCACACGGGCAGCAGATTAATATTTGGACGGGCCCCAAACGCATAGAAGATATTGAAGACGATGAAGGTGCAGAGGGTAAAAATCCGGTGCTGAATCTGCTCTTTACTCAGGGATTGGTTTGTTCGTAGCAAGTAGTTTTTGTAACTTTTCTCCAGCTTACATCCTAGAAAATAGCTACCCCAGGCAAAAAAACCCAAAGTTAAAGGCACTGCTACTAGCTTTGGAATTGGAATCGGGTTGTTAAACAGGTAAAACCCAGGACTTAGAAGGGTAGTAAGTTGATTTGCCTCGTGAGTCCAGGAGCCAGAGAAGTAGTAATCCCAATTGCCTGCGTAGAGGTAGTAGTAATAGTAGAAGCTGATGACTAGTCCAATGTAGCCGTAGTAGAGCAACTTTTGGTCAGGTTTGGTAATGCCATCCCAGTAAGACCGCTCAGCGTCAATGTCCATACAGGGGCTTTGACAGGCAACACAGGCGCTCTGTTCCTTACCCTCCTGGTTAACAATACGGCACGTGGATTGGGTGATGGTTTGTCGGTCGCCCTCATGAGCTTTGCTTGTCAGCAGTCCCCTCGGTTCAGCGTAGATTTTCTGCACTGGAGCCATTGGACAGAAATATTGACACCACGATTTACCACCATAGAGGTAGCCTACAGCGATCGCTGAGAAAATTGTGAAGATTAAAAAAATACCCAGTGCCAAACGATCAGAGTTGACAAAGAGTAACCGAATGCACAGACCAAGATAAAATAAACCAAACTGTAGGTATAAATAGTTGCGACCAAGCCAGGAATTTTTTTTGACTTTGGCTAACTCATAGGAAGTTTTTCCGCTTTTGGGATCGACTCGCCGATGCTGTCGCTGCCATCCTAGCGCACGAGGAATTTGAGACAGAAATGACAGGGGACAAATGCGTCGCCAAAGTTCATGCCCAAAAACTAGAAGAATAAAAATTGCAGCGGGAACGATCATTGTCCAGAATACTCGTGCTCCCAGAGCATAGGGTGTTTGTTCCAGGCAAACTCCCTGCACCTTAATGCAGACCTCTGGATGAATGCGTAAAGGACTCAGTGTATTGTTGGGGTCAGTTAGCCAAGGTGAGATAGGGTCATAAAACATAGAAAAAATCAGGAGCAGCCAAGCACAGGTTAGCAGCCACCTGACCGTATGCATTTGCCTTTCTGGAGTCTTTGCAAACATAATTAGAGCGAGGTTAATCTATATTTATTGTGAAAATGTAGTTTGAGACTATAACAAAGAATAGGTTGACTTTGAGCGAGTTATAATCCGAGATTGCGCTTCGTTTTGGGGTAACATTCTCCTCGAAACAAAGCTACTACAATTTATTTGATGAGCCAGGTAAAAGTTGGAAGAAAACTCAAGCGAATAATCCCAAACACGATCCAGAATTAATTACATCAAAAAAATGTGTGCTGTTGTCACGACGAGCTAAAAGAGAGTCTAGAATGATATTTGTAAGCTTATTCAACCTCTACCCACTATGTTTATACTAAGTTGTGAATAATACAATAGGAAAAAGTCAGATGTTTGTTAATTAATTAGGAATCCGAAAAAATTGAAAATAGGTAAAATTCAGGTAAAGTCAGTTAATGAATGAAAAATGGTATAATTCTTCTCTAGGAATGCTAGATAATAAATTATTTATATGTTATGTCTGTATGATGAACTTCAAGCTAAATATGTTGGAAAATGGAAAATGTAAAGGACAGCCTTGATGACACCAGCTAAGTCAAACTTTGAATATCAAATCGGAGATAGTTTTGAAAGTAGCGCTGCTAGCTATTGTCAATGCGTAAGTTCTATATAAGTTTTTAGAATTTGAGCTAACATAATTCTAATAAATCGCTTTATTAATACTTAAACCTTGAGCAAAAATTCCGGAGGAAAACTATGCAAAAAGTACACATACAAAATAAATCAGTAGAGCAACTGCTGGTAGAAATAGAAGGTCTCAAGCAAAAACTCCTTGTTCGGGAAAATGAAAAGTCAGATTTAGAAATATTGCTTGAAACTACTACTGAACACTCTACTAATATTGAAGCTGAACTACATAACACAAATGAACAGATGAGTAGATACTTGCAGCAAGTCTATTCTATTACTAACGCTGCTGCTGCCGTTGAAGCAGGAACGTTTCAATCTCATACCCTAGATGAAGTAGCAAATCGCAGTGACGAGCTGGGACAGCTGGCACGCGTATTCCAACGAATGACTGAACAAATAAAGACTCGTGAGGAAAAATTAAAACAGCAAGTTGAACAACTCCGAATTGAAATCGATCAGTTTAAACGAATGCAGCAGGTGTCTGAGATTACCAAAACCGATTCTTTCCAGCAATTGAAACAGAAAGTCAAACAGCTTAGAAAGTAGGGCTGTTTGATTAGACCTCTTGCACGAATCAAGAAAACAAAGCAAGTTCATATAATAGGACTTACGCAAAAACCCTCTCAAACTCTCATTTCTCCGTGACGCGCCAGTTGCTTCAAGTCGGGGAACCCGACGACAGTCGCCTCAAGTCGGGAAACCCGCCCACGGCGCTGTCTCCCCAACGCACTGGCTTCTCTGTGGTTCGTTTTCCGTTACCTGTGCGTAAGTCCTATATAAGTCTTAACTGGGATTAAAAACACGCTTTAGCACTGATGACGGCGACTGCTCTATTTCCAATGCTGAATACTCCTTATTCACGAGGGCTGTAACCCTTATTTTTACGTTCATTTCCACGCATTTTGTGGTTTACTGTTAGTTGAGGTGTGACAGTTATGGGTGCGGAAGGTGGGTTTCAATAGTGCTTCACTAATGCGATTTCTATTGCAAATACAAAGCTTTCAGAATGTGGGTTAAATAATACTTCTGTACTATAAAATGGCGATCGCATTCTGCCAATTGCGTAAGTCCTGTATTTTTTGGAAGTCCCTTGCGCCATGCTGTACTAGCAACTTGGGTTCTTTCGCAACAACACAGCCTCTCAATATCGGCCCCTATTAACCTGATTTTAACCAATATTTTCATACTTACTAGTACGCCACGGCGTAAATAGAGCAATCATTTAAAACCCCTAAAAAGCCCATTCCATAATACTTTTGAACGCCAGTTGCTTCAAGTCGGCAGAGCCGACGACAGTCGCCTCAAGTCGGGAAACCCGCCCACGGCGCTGTCTCCCCAACGCACTGGCTCCTTTTGAATGCGTGACTTTTGACTTCCGCCTTGCGCTACTAGGCTACTTCAGCCTACAAATACCTGATTTTTCCCTATTGCACTATTCAGAATTTAATAGGAACCTAAATTATATAAATAACGCGATGTGGGACTTAATATTCTGTAACAAGTTTGTCAAACTCTTATAGGGTAACAATTATGGCGATTAAGCCAGAAACAATATGAGCTAAAATCTTGCGATTGAGACGACTAGTAAGATGCTAGATATCTCTGCCAGGAATCTTCTTTATATGAAATCTATCAACAAGTTGACTAATAACTGTTTCAATTTGGTGACGAAAACGTTGCATCAACCGAACTAAATATTGGTGACGATAAAACACGGAGACGCTATGGCTAAAATTGTATCTGTTCACTCGTTTCGGGGTGGAACTGGCAAATCAAATACAACTAGCAACTTAGCTACAACGATTGCCTCCTACGGCAATCGAGTGGGTATTGTTGATACTGACATTCAGTCACCAGGGGTACATGCCCTTTTTGGCTTGGATGAGGAAAAGATAGACTACGCCCTGAATGACTACTTGTGGGGTAACTGCGCGATCAAGGAAGCTGCTTACGATGTCAGCCAAATTCTACAGACAGAACAAGGTCGGGCAGCTGCACCCAACAGCGCTCTTTACCTAGTTCCTTCCAGCATTAAGGCAACTGAAATCGCCCAAATCTTAAATGAAGGGTATGACGTTGAGCTACTCAATGATGGTTTCCAGGAACTGATCCATAGTTTGAAGCTGGACTACCTATTCATTGACACTCATCCCGGCATCAATGAAGAGACTCTCCTCTCAATTGCTATGTCTCATATACTGGTGCTAATCCTGCGTCCAGATACTCAAGATTACCAGGGTACGGCTGTGGCTATTGACATCGCTCGTGAACTTGAGGTTCCTAATATGCTGTTAGTGGTTAATAAAGTCCTAACGAAATTTGATTTTGAAGCCCTACGGCAAAAAATACAAAAAGCCTATAACGTGCCAGTTGCTGGTGTCTTCCCCCTGTGCGAAGAGATGGTTGAACTTGCTAGTAGCGATATTTTTTGCCTGCAATACCCAAAGCATCCTTGGACTCAAGAGATCAATAAGGTTGCGGGGCAAATTCTGAGCTAAAGCACAAAATGCAAGTGTTATACATCTGTTAATTTCTCAAGCCTCTAAATAAAGAGGATAAATGCGTTTTACCATGACCGAAATTATGTTCTAAGTTGTAACCTTTGGTTTTAAGCGTATTGTTATTTTCGTTCTCAACCTTCCATCCAGAACTACCAGCAAATTGTTCTCAAAACAGCGAAACCCATCTACTGGAGTTGGTGTAGACGATCGCTCTTATAAAATAAATTGACGGGCGCGATTTTCTCTAGGGCAAACGCATCTAAATATTGACAAGCCACCCTAAGGGTGGAATTCACCAAAACCCCGTTCAGACATGACTTTGAGGAATTAAATCTTCACGGTTATAGTAATGACAATCATTATGAGGGGGAAGTTAGAGGCAGCAGACGGCTACCAGATTTGATGATATTGACGCAAGAATTATTAAAAGCGATCGCAAGCGAACGAGCTACAATAACTCCAGATATGCTTTTAACTAACACATTTCATAACCCTTATATAGCAAGGCTTTGAGCCAAACAAAAAAATGTATTTGTTTCATTCGTTGCTAGCGGCGAAAAACGCGGCTAGTCGGGCGCTCACATCTTACATCAAGCCCAAACGACTGAAAGTCGCGGCTACACAAACTCTCGTCCGCCTGCGCGGACTAACGAAAAATCAAGTGTTTTGAAGCTTGTGGAGGCAGGATTTGTTCTCTTAGCCGCGATTTTAATCGTTAGGTGCAAGATGTCAGTATTTGCTTAAAGAATTTAAATTTGGGGACTTCCAAAAAATAAAATATACATTTAATAAGAATGATAATCATTACGAGGGGAGGGAGAGGCTGCCAACGGCAGCCTCTCCCTCCCCAAATTGTAGTAAATTCGATGATGATTCGATTTTTGGGTGTGCATAGATGTCAATACAACTAACGGATTCATTAAAAAAGTTATTGAAGGGAACTGCCTGACCACGACTTCCACCCGAAAACAAGCGTGACTCCTTATGGTATCTTTCTTCCAGGGCTTGACGAACTATTTTTGTATTTTACAGAATCAAAAGTAACGAGTGATTTTATCGTTGATATTTTAGGAGATTTTTGGGAATCAGAAAGTTGGCGATTTCCAGAAATAAAAACTCTGCTTATTAATCAAGATAATGGAGGAGAGAATAATTCTCGGCGCACACAATTCATGAAACGCATAGTTGAATTTTCTCAGAAATATCAGCTGAATTTACGTTTAGCTTACTACCCTCCCTATCACAGTAAATATAATCCCATCGAACGGACTTGGGCTGTACTAGAAAATTATTGGAATGGAAGCATTTTAGATGAAGTAGAAACCGCTTTAAATTTTGCTCAGAACATGACGTGGAATGGAAAACATCCTGTTGTTAAACTAGTCACTAAAACTTCTGAGCTAGGAGTTAGGCTGACTACAGAAGCTATGTTAACTCTTGAGAAGCAAATCAAGCGTTTGACTGATTCCAACTATGAATCCTTCCCAGATTTAGGGAAATGGTTTATTGATATTT
>NZ_JBALDA010000099.1:0-75835 GCF_036917535.1 Nostoc sp. | reverse complement strand
TGAGGTACTCCAAAATCGTGTTGAGGTACTCCAAAATCGTGTTGAGGTACTCCAAAATCGTGTTGAGGTACTCCGAAGTCGTGTTGAGGTACTCCAAAATCGTGTTGAGGTACTCCAAAATCGTGTTGAGGTACTCCAAAATCGTGTTGAGGTACTCCGAAGTCGTGTTGAGGTACTCCGAAGTCGTGTTGAAGTACTTAAAAGTCGTGTTGAGGTACTCCAAAATCGTGTTGAGGTACTTAAAAGTCGTGTTGGAGTACTTCAAACTTTGTCCCACCGCAATCAACTACACAGGTGCGTAGGCGTAGCCTACGCTTAACTTTTAAAACAGTCGCTACAAACTTTTTTGCAACAATTTAGCCTTGCCACACCAGTGCAAAAGTTTTTTAAGCAGCGTTTATTCTTTGTAAACCAGTGTAAACATTGAACCGTTCTCCGCGCAGGAATCCAATTAAGGTAATCCCGAATTCCTTGGCGACAGATACCGCCAAACTACTGGGAGCGGAAACAGAACAAACAATGGGAACTCCAGCAGTTGTAGACTTTTGCAAAATCTCAAAACTAGAGCGTCCGCTGACCAGGACAATACAATTATTTAAAGGCAATTCGTCACTGAGCAAAGCTGTACCAATCAATTTATCCAAAGCATTGTGTCGCCCAACATCCTCGCACAGATTTAACAGTTGCCCTTGAGCATCAAAGATAGCCGCAGCGTGCAAACCCCCTGTTGCGGTGAAAATACCTTGAGCAGCCCGGAGTTTTTCTGGTAGGCTGTATACGATCTTAGGTGTTACCGTTGGGCCAGAGGAAATTACTGGACATCCCCGCAGACGCAAAGCCTCAAGGCTAGCTTTACCACACACTCCACAGGCGCTACTTGTATAGAAATGACGTTCCAAAGGCTGTAAGTCTGGAATCAGGCCATCCCGCAGCTCCACATTTACAATATTATGGCGCTGTTCACCATCTACTAATTCATCTACACAATAGCTGATACGTCGAATATCTTCTCTGCTATTAACGACTCCTTCACTGTAGAGGAAACCAGCAGCTAGTTCAAAATCTGCCCCTGGCGTCCGCATTGTTACAGCTACCGTTTTCTGGAAAGGAAGAAGACGAATTTCCAAAGGTTCTTCGGTGGTAAGTTGGTCTAAACGAGACCGTATTTGACCTTTTTCTACTACCCAAACAGTGGCTTTGGTCTTACTTTTAGTTGGCGTTGGCGTTCTCATATTTGTGAAAGTTGGTGAATTTAAATTTTGATACTAATCTGGAAACAAAGTAATGCTATTTATATGTCAGATGTCAGGTTGATGCTTACCAATTACTTTGTGCAGTTGAGCTAGATCGGCTATGTTTCTGTTTAGGAAGTAAAATGAACCTAAAACTTTTGGCTTTCAGTAAAATTTTATTTGCAATAGTTTTTGTGATTTCCCTTGGTTTTACAGGATATTTAGTGGCTAATAACATTAGTCAGAGAGTAATTGAAAAATCTCTTGCTAAACAAATGATTTCTACCTCCACCGTCGGAAAAAGTTCTCAACTACAGAAACTTTTAGATGAAATAATTGTAGAACAGAAAATACCTGGTGCAGTTATGTATATTACTACACCTAAAGGTTCTTGGCTGGGAGCATCTGGTGTCAGTAACTTGTCAACTAAAACCAGGATGAAACCCACAGATGGCTTTTCTATTGCCAGTATGAGTAAAACTTTTGTGGCGGTGGTTGTGCTGAAATTAGTGGAACAAAGGAAGATAGGATTAGATCGAGCGATCGCAACCTATTTACCAAGAGACATCACTCCTCATATTGTCAACAGCGACAAAATTACAGTTCGTCAACTCCTCAACCACACCAGTGGTGTTGCTGAATATCTAGAAACAAAAGAGTTTATTCAAGCTACGGCGAAAAGAAGTCGCTCACAGCCTTGGACAGCCAGAGAAGCTATTCAGTATATGTATCAAGAGCAACCGCAGGCAAATCCCGGAGAAAAATTTATTTATACTGATTGCAACTACATTCTTTTGGAACTAATTGTTGAAAATGTCACCAGGGGAACTCTCGCTCAAGCAATCCGCGGTCAGATTTTAAAACCATTAGGATTAAAACATACCTTTACGGAATTGCGCGAACCAACAATTGGAGAAGTCGCTACAGGTTATGGCGATCGCAATAAGGATGGTAAGCTAGATAGCTACGCCCAAGTTAATGATGGTAATGGTTTGGGAGATGGTGGATTGGTTTCAACAGCAGAAGATTTAGCCAAGTTCGCCAAAGCCTTATTTGTCAAAAAAACCTTACTTTCCTCCAAGATGATGAAAGAAATGCTGAAATTTAAAGATAATAGCGCAGATTATAGCTATGGGTTGGGTGTAGAAAGGTTTTCATCTCCTTTGGCAAAAGCAATTGGGCATAGTGGTATAGCTTATGGCTTCGCAACATTGCTTGCATATTTACCCAATGAAAAAACCACTATAGTAGTGCTGCTAAACAATCAGAATGTTGATATTAAATCAGTAGCTAGGACAGGTCTAGAAGTTGTCGAGAATAAATGATCCTAATTTGTAATTATGCTTGTAGGGCTGGCATTTTAATAATTTAAAATTCGTCTTGGAAAGTTCTGATGCCTGCGGCGGTCTGCGCCAACGGATAGCGCAGCGTTAGCGAGTCCGCGAGCGTCGGAAACCTCCGATCAGAACTTTGTAAGAGAGGAGTCTTAAACCCTTTAATTTACGATAAATTTTCTGGGTCAATGTTCAGTTCTCGCAATTTGGCTGCTAGGCGTTCAGCGCGTTGTCGTTCTTGTTCAGCACGTTGTCGTTCTTGTTCAGCACGTTGTCGTTCTTGTTCAGCACGTTGCTTTTCTTGTTCAGCACGTTGTCTTTCTTGTTGAGCGTGTTCCGCTTCCCACTGGGCAATTTCTTCAGGTGTAGGCATTAACTGTCCTTCCGCATTGAAATAGCGTAATTGATTTTCATGAACGCCCAAGTACAAACTTAGCTGCTGACTCCACAACAATCCTTGTGGGTTGGGTTCTATAGGTTGATACGTACCACCCACCAAAATAAACCCAGCAAATTCTAGATTCTTGGGGTCAAACCAGAAATATTCAGGAGTGCGAAAGATATCTTGATAAATTTGTTTTTTTAAGCCCTTGTCGGTCGCTGCGGTTGACTTTGAAAGCAGTTCTATAATCAAATTCGGATATTTGCCGTCTTCTTCCCAAACAACCCAACTATCACGGGGTTTGTGTTCAGTATTTAAAACGACAAAGAAATCTGGCCCCCGAAAGTCTTCGGATTTACGCTGGCGTGGACTGTAATGAATGCTAAGATTCCCCGCAGCAAAGTAGTTATTAAAGCGATTGTGGTCTCGCCACCACCAATCAAGACATTTTATTAATAGCAGCATTTGCTGCAAATGTAGGTATGTTTCCAATGGTGGTTCGTTACTTTCTAAATCCCCAGGTGGAAATATAACATCTTCTGGGGTTTCAAAATCTTTGGCGACAGACATGGCTGCAAGTTTTGAGTGATGTTAACTTGAACGTCGCAGTCGGAAAGCGTTAATATTAGGTTTGCTTTTCTAAGCGTACTATCGCATTATAATCAGGAACCTCTTCAAGCGATCGCTTACTGTCACAGACGCTACCTTAAGTTTTAACATTTATCTTTGCTTTATATACATCGTACGAGGCATTTTTGTAACTAGCAATTTCAGTTATCTATATCTGTCTTATGTAATAAGTCCTATACCTACCTTAAGTAGGGTTATCTATCTATCTTTGTTCGTTAAGTTGTATGAAGTACTAAAGAATCGCAATTTTCTCAGTAAGTAACTGACGAAATCAAAATAACCTTAACTTAGTTGGAGTTTTTTATGACTTACACAGCTGATGAAGCTACAAAACCGGCTTTAGAAAGTTTTCAACGCTTTGATGTAGATACCCAGCTAGCCCTACTTTGGTTCGGTTACTTGGATCTTAAAGAGCAGTTAAACCCTGCACCTCCTGAAAGGATAGAAGTTCCCGCCAAAGCAGTGTTTGATAAATTTCTGGACTTGTCTAAAGAAGAGCAATTGCAAGCACAACGCGACATTATTAATGGTGCAGCTAACGAGATCAGCCAAGCCTATAATGCTCTAAGTGCCAATTCCAGATTAGACGTTTGGCTGCTGCTAGCACAAGGTATGGACAATGGAACCATCATTCAAGTTCCGTCCGATTATCAACTACCTGGTGAAACGGATGAATTTGTCGCATTGATCAAAAAGCTAGAGTTTGAGCAGCGGATTAATTTCTTGCTGACTATAGTGCAAGCAATGGGTTAGTCAAGTCCAAGAACTTTCAATAGCTTTCTAGAATTGGGGATAACTAAAAGTAGCAAATTAACCTAAATCTGGCTCCTTTTGTTCTACTTTAATAGTTGTTAACTTATAACTACCGCAGAGATGATCATCTTTGCGGTAGCTTTGATGCAAGTTAAATTTGTTAAAACTGTGAAAATGAGACTTAATTCAGATTTTTTCCAACCGCACGATCGCATTATAATCGGGTACACCTTCAAGCGATCGCTTACTTTTATCTAGTAGCACATTCCCTTCTGGCCAATGTACTTGCAAGTTTCCTGACTGAATTGGTGCAATGTAGACTTGACAGAATAACTCGCCTAAATCATTCTTAAGAATGACGCGATCGTAATCTTTTAAACCCAACTGTTTTGCATCAGCAACATTCATTAGCACTGCTTCTCGCATCGCCCCAGTAATTGCATCCTTGCGTTCCTGCACCATACTATTAAATTGTTTGCCTCGGCGCGTTGCTAATAAAAAATAACCTTCTGGTAATTCTTTTTGGCGTGGTAATAATACGCCAAAGTGTGCCTTTCCATCGGGTGTCGAGAAATTCCAACCGAAGCACAAATGTGAGCCACCATATTGAAACTGATCGCCAGCTTGTTGTAAGTGTTGAATACCAGCATATTGCGGGACGACTTGAGCAATTTCTTGACGGATAGCAGCTGTGTCAGCAAAAGTCAGCTTATCTGCCAAATCTGGTTTTACCCGCCTTGCCAATTCTAAAAATACTTCCCACTCTGGACGCGCTTCTCCAATGCGCGGCCCCGGAATTTCTGGACTGAAAATTACCCGGCGTTCGGTGTTAGTTTCTGTGACTCCTCCTGGTATTTCGTAGCGAGTCGTCGCAGGTAACAGCACCACAGTATCAGCAGGTTCCACCAACATTTGGCTGGAGAGAACAATATCTATATGTACCCGCAGAGGTATTTGCTTCAACGCTGTTTCCACATAATCTGGTTCTGGCAGTACTTCTAAAAAATTCCCACCCACAGAAAACAACACATCTAAATTCCCCTGATGTGCGGCGTGAATCATTTCTGGAGCAATTAAACCTTTACTTGTCGGCACTTCCAAGCCCCAGTGTTGACTTAATTGGGCAGCATTTTCTGAGGTGATGGGTTTACCACCAGGAAATACTGTCGCGTAACATCCCATCTCTGCACCACCCTGCACCCCAGAGTGACCGCGAATTGGCATTAAACCGCAGCCTTCCCGACCGACAAAACCTTTGGTGAGAGCTAGATTAATGATACTTCGCACGTTATCTTCGCCGCATTCATGCTGAGTAATGCCCATACTCCAAACAAATACGGCTTTATTAGCTTCTTTGACCATTTTGGCAAAAGCGTACATCTCCTCGCGAGATGTACCAGAAAGCCGCTCTAATTCTTCCCAAGATTGATTTTCTAAAGATGCTTTGAGTTCAGCAAAGCCAACAGTGTATAAATCTACAAATGACTGGTCTACCCAATTGTTAGCAATTATATGTTTAATAGTGCCATTTAAAAATGCTATATCCCCGCCCATGTTGATTAAGAAGAAGTCTTCGGCAAACTTTGTTCCGAAAACGGCACTTTCTACAATTGAGGGCACCCAGTAACGCTCCATTCCTGGCTCACGGTAAGTATTAATAACTACAATCTTTGTGCCTGCTTTCTTGGCATAATGGAGATACTTAACGGTAACAGGCTGATTATTAGCAACATTAGAGCCAATGAAGACTAATAAATCAGTACCAATCCAGTCTTTATAAGAACAGGTGGTAGCCCCAGCACCCAAAGCTGCTTTCAATCCTGCTGTACTGGGAGAATGGCAAATGCGGGCAGCATTATCGATATTATTGCTTCCCATTGCCCGCACAGCTTTTTGGGTGGCATAATAAGTTTCGTTGACAGTACCGCGACTGGTAACATAAAAACTGAGACGGTCTGGTGTAGTAGTGCGGATGCGATCGCTAATTACCCCTAAAGCTTCATCCCAGTTTATACGGCGAAAGCCTTTTTCTCCTCGTTGACGAATCATCGGGTACGGAAGTCTCCCCAAGTCGCGCAATTGGGCACTTTTTTGTTTCTGCAACTGTGAAACATCTTCCAATAGCACAGGGTCAAAAGCTGGCATCGTATTCATCCGCAACAGCCGCAACCGGACATTGCAAAGATGAATACCATCTAAAGTCCAATCCTTCATCCCGGTTGTTCCCAGAGCACAACCATCGCAGACACCTTTATTTAGGATATTCCACGTATATGGTAGTTTGTCACGAGATAGCCAGATTGCCCGAAATACTTCCCAATAGTTATTAGGATACTGTTCGCCAATGCCAAAGGGCTTCCAACTTGCCCAAATTGAAGGTGTCCAGTGCTTTTTGGGTTTAGGTAACATGATGCAATGTATGTAAGTGGCTGGATTCTTTAAGGCTAGCGTTTTAAGTAGCAGACGGTTAAAAATTTAGACATAGAAGGTAAAAACTGAGAAGATTAACTTCTTGTGTCCTAACGACAACTTAAATGTTTATAAGCCAACGGCTATCTCCGGGACTAAGCTGCTTTCTTCACGCCTCTTTTTCCAATCCGTGCTTGTTCCTTGGGAAATATCGAGATCGGCTATTTTGATTTCCATGATGGTCTGACTGTTAAACACGCCTTAATTTTTTATTAATTTTAATCTTTTATTCATAACTGAATACTCCCTCAATGAATCTTACATAGCAATATGAAAAATAGTACAAATAAGTGCGCCCTTAAGCTTTTAGCTACGCTAGCTGTAGTAGTCGGAGCAACCGGACTGACTATTGATGGTTTCGCCAAACCTGTTCAAGCTGCTGAGTTTAAATATTTTTACTCTGGTGATGCAGTTGAAGCTAGTGGAATCTTAACAACCACTGATAGCACAGATGCAAATGGCTACCTAACAATCATAGGGATTACGGGACAGCGAAATGGCTCGACAATTACCGGACTACTACCACCAGGTAGTTTTCCCAATGATGTGCCACCGTTTGGAGTGCCTAACGATAATCTTTTCTCCCCAAAACAACCATACCTTAGCTTCAATGGTGTTTCTTATTTAGTTGGCTCTCAGCCTGAAAACTTCTTTTATTATCCGGAAGTTGGAGGATATGCGGAAACTGACGACCCCAATGGTGCTCCTGTTAATTATAGATTATTGAATAAATTTGACGTTCAGCCTGTACCCGAACCTTCTAATGCAGCTAGTTTGAGCGTGGTTCTTCTGAGCGGTGCGTGGCTGCTAAAGAAAAAACTTACTCCAAGCTCATCGCAACACCAAGGTTAAAAGTCTCATCCGCTCAGGCTGCCATCTTGCATTCAGCGCGAATTTTAGCAACGGATATTCAGCCAAAGGTTTGTTTATAACAAAAAGTGGTACCAATACGGTTCGGATAAGACTCTGATTCCCACAACCCCCCTTAAAAAGGCTTGCTCAAAATGGCTCTACTTCCCACTTTTTAAGGCAGGGCTGTTTCATCCCCAAAAAGCACTGATTTACAAGCGTTTCAAGCAAAAAAATCAGGTGACTAAAAAATTTGATTGTACAAGAAAATGGCGATGCCTTCTCCTGTCGGAGACGCTTTGCGAACGGCAAGGCTTCGCCAACGCACTTAAATTTACCGATTGAGATGGTAGTTTTTGTTTTTCCCACTCAAGCAAATTTCTGACTCATACTCTTGACAAAATCCCTAAGAGATCGAATGAAACAGCCCTGCTTTTTAAGGGGGACTAAGGGGGATCTCTAAGGTCTATGCACCTTAACCGAACCGTATTGGCAGGTAAGTCTGCATTGCTGGACACGCCCGATGCACGCGGCGCAGCGCTGATGTACGCGATAGATGAAATTAACAGCAAATATGGCAAGCACACAGTACATCCCGCTGTGATGAGCTAGCAGCACGCTTGGAAGGTCAGGGCGATGCACCTGTCGCCAGCTATACACGACGCGGCTTAAGGATGCACTAAAGGTTTGAGTAGTGATGCTCAAACAATGGTGGGAATCAAACTGATAGGAAGCACAAACAGGAATAGGAAACCTAACATGTCGATGTACCCGATATACCAAGGAGCTTTGCACTCTGGGTCTAAGGCGACAAGTTCATCTTTTTGAACGTCTTGATGGTTTCCTGGGGTATATCCGATTAGTAGCGATGATTTAGATTTCTGAAATAGGTAACTTCTCAACCAAACTCAAATTATTACTTTTTCTTAGCAGGGGTGATAAATTTTTAAAGCAGTAGTTGAAATAAAAATCCCTGCCACAGACAGTTGACAGGGATAGCAGTTTTTAACTGTAGCTTGTCTCTTAGCTAACAAAATCTTTGTGAGCAGCGACAAGCATTTGAGCTTGTCTTAAAACGTTTCCGAATAAATAAAAAGGAATCTGCCAAGCTGCAACGGTAACTTCTTTGACTATATCTTGTACACTAATTGCGATTAACTCATGCTCTGGCGGCTCTCCCTCAATAGTACCAGACCAAGTAAAAGCTAATAAGAAATCATCGTCTCCAGGCAAGGATGCAATCAAACATTCTTCTGGTGTTGGTTCGCAAATAATTCCATAATCATTTGCAAGTTCTACTAATCTTTGAAAGTTGTTTTTGTTTGTCATTTGTCTTTTGGGTGTAATTGAATCTCAGTTTTATAAGGAATCATATTTTAAACTCCACAACTCAACTTAGTTGCTTCATACCAGAAATTACAAATTACGAATTATTAAGGAGTTATTGGAGTTAGATCGGGCTTAAGTCCAAAATATTACCGCGATCGCTTGGTTATATCAGCAACAATTGTTACTGTTTTAGAAAAAGCTAGACTACCTACTTTTTCGGTTTATCCTATTTACATACACCTCCGATTTCAATATTGATGCCTTAATCTTACCCAGGCTGACGCAGTGCATTGAGAATTGCGTCAGCTTTTGAGGGAACTGCTGTAAACCGAAGCAGAAAAAGATGCTCGTCAACATGAGATTGTTCGATCACTTTGGCATAGATATGTTCTTCTTCTCTAGCCATTTCTGCTTCAATCAATAAGTTGAGTTTGAGATTACTCAAGAGTTCTAAAGAATGTGGCGATCGCAGCTGTGCCTTTTTTTCTGAGAGGCTAATAAATTCTCCCAAAAATACTGTTCCCACTGCGTGTTTTCCCTGTAAAATGGTATATTTTACAGGTACTTCTTGATTGAGAATGATCATTTCTTCTTCATCATCAGGCAAGAATAAATTATATTCACCGCCAATGCCACGAATTTCACAAATTGTCACAGGGTGTTTTATTCCTTTAGGTTCTATTTGTAGTTGTCCAGCAATTTGGAGGTCGATATTGGCATCCTTACAGGTATCTTCAGAAATTAAAATCTGTCCTCCTACTGTATAAGATTCAATTCGAGCAGCCAAATTAACATGGCTGCCAATAACTGTATATTGAGCGCGTTTTTGAGAACCAACATTTCCCGCCACAGCCTCGCCTGTATTAATCCCAATTCCCATTTCCAGGATTGGGAAATTCATTTGCTGATTTTGTTCGTTCACTTGCTGCATTGCCAATTGCATAGCAATCGCACAGGCGATCGCTCGTTGAGAATCATCTTTGCGACTAATTGGCGCACCAAAAATCACAAAAATCCCATCACCCATAAACTCATTAATTGTGCCTTTATAGTGGTTAATCACATCTGTCATTGTTCCCAAATAAAGATTCAAAATCTTTACTACTTCTTCCGGGGGTAATTGTTCGGAAATAGCTGAGAATCCTCTTAAATCAGACACGAGAACCGTAACTTTTCGGCGTTCTCCCCCTAGCTTTAACCCAGAAGGAGTTTCGAGGATATTGGCGACGATTTCATCAGTTAGATAGCGACCGAGGGTTTTTCGCATTTCGGTAGCACTTTGAGCAATATACTGAGTGAGTGCGATCGCAGAACCGACAAAAGCCAGCAATGAAGGGATAACAGGAATCCACCAACCAGCCAAAAACGCTAAAAAACTGCCGCCAATTAAACCGCCACCTACCAAAAAAACACTAACAGCCATGATGTTTTTCTGGTTGCTACTGTGGCGTTGCAGCCAACACAAGCTAGCACCAATAATTGACCAAATCAAAATTGAGAGCCATTCTAACGGCTCAGGTAAACACTTAATCAGCGAACGACCTTCCATCGCCGCACTTAAAATTTGACTAATCAAATTAGCATGAATTGTTACACCCGCCATTCGTTCTGGGTCAGTCAAGACATTACTGCTGTAAGGCGTATAGAATAGATCCTTCAAACTCTCAGCGGTAGCACCAATTAATACCACCTTGTCTCGCATTAAATCTTGTGGAATGAGGTTTTCTTGCACTTCACTAACAGAGACTTTAGTAAACTGCTGTATCCGTCCTCGGTAGTTCAACAGCACTTGATAACTCCCAGCATCAGCTCGGACGTAACCTCCATCATTAGCTTCAAAAATCGGAAAAATACCCTGATTTAACTGCAAATAATTAGAGTTAATTGCTGATGGCTTGGCAGTAATACCTTCAGGTTTCAAGTACAACAATGCCAGTTTTAGCCCAAAGCTTTCCAGAATCTCGTCATTATTTAAATTTACGTACAATAATGCTCGCCGAATTTTGCCATCTCCATCTATAGGTAAATCATTCGACCCAATTTGATTAAGTTTCTTCAGTTCTGGAGACGAATCAACCGCCGAACTATCAATAGTATCAGAGACTTTTTGGACTCCAATCAAATTAGGAGTAGACTTAAACACTTTAAGTAAATTTTGATAACCGGGATTGACGGGTAAATCACGATAAATATCTAAACCAATCGCTCTGGGTTTTTGCTGTTTGATTTTCTCTAACAAACTAGCAAGTTTTCCATCAGGCATAGGCCACTGTCCCTGCTTGCGGACATCTGCCTCATTAATCTCAACTATGACGATGCGGGTATCAGCCGACTCTGGTGGACGCAAGAGAAAAAATTGATCTAGTGCTGCCAATTCCAACAATTGTAGTAATCCAGTCAAGCGTATTGCAATCACCAGAGCTGTAATATTGGGAACAGCAAGTAAAACACCCCGCCATTGCCAGATGTGCGGTTTCAGCTTTGCCCACATAATATTTAATGCTCAGAGACGCGATTAATCGTGTCTGTACGAGAGTTGGGAGTTGGCAATTTTCCCTCAGTCCAATGCCCCGTGACGCCAGTTGCTTCAAGTCGGCAAAGCCGCCCAACGCACTGGCTCCCCAATGCACCATGCCCTTCTTTTATAGATGTGCAACAATCAATCAATGGTTCAGAAGCGATCGCACTCAAACCCACTGACTTGAAAAATTGTTTCCAATCCAGTTTTACTTTGAAATTATTTGGCTCAGTGCAGCGTAGCTGCACTAAACTAGTCAGCGCTTCATGCCAAATCCCAGCTTCTGCATAGATAGTAGGCAACTTGTATAAATTTGCCTTTGCTAAAGCTTGCGACAAAGTTGCTCCTGGCTGAGTGCGTTCCACCCAACCATCTACAGTGGGATTTTCACTAGAGTCTTGATTATCACAAACAATTGTTAGATACCAGTGATAAGTTTTACCTACAGTGAGTGTAGGGGCACTGTCAGGAAGTTTAAAGCTAATAATTCCCGGTTTATTTGGAAGTGTAAAAGAGGTTTCATAAAATACGTTCTGGTCTTCAGTCAGGAGCAGAAACTTGGCTGTTTTGAGTTTAGATGGAGGTATATACCAGAAAAATGTTGGATGTTGAACAAATGTCAGCCCTAATTTATCTGGAGGTATTAAGGGAATTATCAGTTTTTTGTCTGTTAGACAAGAGCTACCACGGGTAGAACCACCAGCACTTGCGGGAGGTTTTCCTCGCTGTGGTGGCTTAAATGTTTGACTAATTTGCCAAGTTTTATTGGGATGGTACGACTGAGCCTGTACCTGTGCTGTTAAAGCAGAAAGCAAATACAAAGGTAAAGAAAAGGCTACAAAATATAGAGATGGTTTCATCCATTTCATATTGATAATGCCTGAGTTCTAGATTAGTCAGGTGAATAAATCAAGTATTCCCAAAAGCAAAGTCAGATTTTCCACTTAACTACAGAACTATTTATTGGGCATTGGGCATGGAGAAGAGACAAGGTAGACAAGGAAGAGGGGGGAGACAAGGAGAGAAGTCTGAGCGCCGGCTTCCGGCGATCAGAACTTCGGAGAAAGGCTTGTTTAATATTCCCCCTTGTCCCCCTTGTCCCCCTTGCTCTCCTGCTCCCCCACTCCCTTCTCCCTACTCAAATATATGGTGAAACATCTTCACCGCATTTATCTGCTAAATAGGAGAGGGCACGGAAACGTAAGCCTACTAGTTGTTCGTATAACGGATTAATTTTACACATCGGTGGGATATGCACAATCTTACGTCCAAATAGGGTGACATCTCGTTCAAAGGGACACTGGGCGGGAATCATTTTACACAAAAAGCGGGCTACTCTTGGGTCTTGGATATCTAGCCCATCAAGCCAGTGACGCAGAGGGTGTAGGGCATTAATTTGACGCTTTGTCAGCCCAGTGCTGGCGATAGTGGGGGTAATTTGCTGTGGGTGTTCTAGAGTGTGGCGAAGGGCTTCGAGTAAGTTCTCTGGTTGTTCCAAGGCTTGGCAGAACTGTTGCAGAACCTCATCTTCGCTGGGAGAATAAGTACCATCTGCGATCGCTACCATCACTGCTGTCCTTAAGAAATTTTCTGCGGCTGGTGTACCTTTACCCAAAGCTGCGGCTAATTCGTCTGGGGTAATTATCTCTAGTGAGTCGCATTTAATCTTAGGAGCTAATTCATTTTTGGTGATGCTGGCAATTAATTCCTGTTCTTGATCGTCAAAATTACCATCAGCCCAAGCAATAGTAAGCAGTCCACGCAACCAAGCGGCAATCTGTTCGCTGCTGTAGAGGGATTGAACGGTACTTGTCATAAACTCACGTCTCAAGCTTTCCTCAGTCACTACTACGCTACCCTAACCAGTGACTATGAAAATAGTGAAAGCAGCACAGAAAAATAAATCAAAGAAGTTTTTAAATCGCAATAGTCGGTCTTAAGGTAAAATCAATTTATATCATTATTGAGAATTTTTATAGTTAAATTTAATTCGATTGGAGTGTCTCAAATATTCATAAGTTTTAAGATTGTAATTTGCGTTACAGAGTGATGGAGTTTTCTAAGTATGCGAACCTGCCAGCTAAATATCGCAAATATTTTTCTCTAATGAATCGTTTACTGATGTTACTTCCTTGTTTGTGGAATTGCGATCGCTTGGCATTAGTTAAATTCCGTTAACTCTAAAAAATTAAGGTATATATAATGTTTTTCTTTGGCATTGAACATGAAGTCGCTTTCTTGAACAATGAGGGAAAGTTTGCTGATTTTTACCACACAAAATTTGCCGATTTCAATCAAATTATTGAAAGGCTACCCACATACCCCAGTGACTATCCTCAACTACGCATCGGCGATGCGGGTATTAAGATGAAAAGATGGTACATTGAGGGATTTGAAAGATTTGCGGATTCTGATGAGGTGATAGACTGTCATGTTAAAGGTATTGAAATTAGAACAACTATCCATTCTAATATTCAAGGCGCTATTACTGAATTATCAGAAAGTTTTGACTTGCTACGTAAGGTTGCCGCTGACTTTGGTTTATCACCAGTTTTGGTTAGTTTCAATCCCTACAATCCAGCTTTTGAGCCTCAACCCCCATTAAACAATTATGAAATCAAACAGCTAGAAGCTTATCCTGACGAACAAACTGCTAATATTCATATGGTATCTTATGGCCCAGATTTAAATATTTCAGTGACAGATTTATCAACTGAAGATGTGATTGATATTGGCAGAAAGTTAACTTATTACAGTCCCTATATCGTTCCTTTTAGTTATAGCTCTCCTTTTTATAATGGAGGTTTATGGGATGGACTATCAATACGAACATTTATCAGAACTGGAAAAAGACCAGCTACTCTAGTTTTTGTTCAAAAAAAAGAACAACTGATTAATAGTATACCTTCCTTAACAAAAATCGCCCGAATTCCGGCTGAAGTGGGACGCATCGAATTTAAGGCTTGTGATAGTTGTGATAATTTTTTAATCTATGCGGCTTTGCTGATATTATTGAAAGGTTTGGTGTTAGATAAAACCTTGCAAGGTAGAGCAACTGTACCCGATGCAGCATTACACCAACTTTCTGCAAAAGAAGCGTTTGAAAACGAAAATATTTTTGAGAATGCAACAAAAGTCTTGCAAGCAGCCGAAATTGCTTTAGCAAATGACCTAGATGTTCATTATTTAACGCCGTTAAAAGTTCTGCTGGCAAAGCGAAAAACAAGATCCCATGAATTAATAGAAATGTTCCATCGGGTAAGTTCAATAGAAAAGGTAATAAGGAAGACTTATCAAGCTTAAAGAAAAGATTTATTTTTCTCCTTTTATGAAAAGAGATTAAGGAGAATCTTTATATAAATTTATACTTTACAAATGTCCTCTCAAGTGCTTATTCATTAAATTCCTTTAATTGGATAAAGTCGAGCTAACTGAACATAAATAGTGAAGCTATTAACCTGCCAAAACTAGATTAAGTCGATATACCTAGAGACTGATTTTATTGTAACTAAAGATGCAGTAAACTTCATTCTAGAGATTGATGCAGAGGTTAGCTTTCTCAAAGTAAAAGTGTAAACAGGGAACCTGAAACAAAGAATTTCAATTATGAAATCTAATGATTTTGTGAAATCTAATGATTTTTCTACATAATTAAGGTGGTATTTGCTTATTATCCCTTACTGATCCAATCCAGAAAAACACAAAGGAGATTTCTTTGTCAGGTTCGTTTTTAAAGAACTTATAATATTGAAGCAGAGCTTGGCAGTTTTATTATTGCTTAAAATTGCTAAGAAAAGGTATATGCTTCACTACTTTCAGTAAAAGTTCTGTGTTGTTAAAGCTGTTATCGAGGATTTCAAATGAAGATGATTACTGCTGCTTTATCTATTTTCCGTCCAGTACGTTTTCTAGTAGTGGCTTTTACTTGTGCCCTAGTATTATTATCTAATGCTTTTCCTGCTTTTGCAATCGATAGCTACCAAAGTAAACCCACCGAAGGTCCTACACAACTGCTTGACATTCAGCGCAAAACTGACGAAGCCGCTAAAGAACCACCACAAGGATTGGAAGAGGTTGAAAAGGAGTCCAATGAAGGACTCAATGAGGTTCAGGGAGCAGCTGATATTAACAAACAGAAGCGTCCTGAAAATTCACAGAGTGCAACTTCAGTGGAAGACAAAGCAAAGAGTTTCTTGGACAAAGTTACAGGTAAGTAACAGAGTTAATACCTTGATAATTTTTTGCTAGTAATGGGTGATTGCATAAAAGCAGTGACCCATTGCTACTTTTTGATGTAATGATCGCAACTTACAACTAAATATAAAATATGTTCATCCCTATTAAGGTGTAAGTATAGCTATGAAATGTGATGATTAATCTGGACTCATAATATTTCCTTTGGTTGATGTGGAATAGGTGGAAAATTTGGCAAATTAATAAATAAGTTTGCTTAGGGATGGAAAACAATGCGTGCGATAAACATTGGTTTGACAGACGAACAGCGTCAAGGTGTAATTAATCTGCTGAATCAGGATTTAGCAGATGCCTATTTACTGTTGGTGAAAACCAAAAAATATCACTGGGATGTCGTTGGCCCTCAGTTCCGCTCTTTGCACCAGCTTTGGGAAGAACACTACCAAAAACTGACTCTAAATATTGATGCTTTGGCAGAGCGGGTTCGTGCTTTGGGCGGTTATCCAGTTGGCTCATTGGAAGGATTTCTCAAGATTACTACCCTCAAGGAACATGCTGGTAATGTGCCCACTGCAACAGGGATGGTAGCTAATTTAGTGGACGATCACGAGCAGGTTATTCGTAATTTGAGAGACCATGTGGATCAGTCTGGTGAAAAGTTTCACGATCAGGGAACTGCCGACTTTTTGACTGGACTACTTGAACAGCATGAAGAGATAGCTTGGATGCTGCGTTCATTTATTGAAGGCGAGGCAATAGATGCAGATGGTAGACAGCCAGCAGCAGGGGTTAAGACTCCCGTAGGTGTATAGCTCATACTCATACATCTAAATTAAAGATGGCTGAGGGAGGAGTGATTCTTCCCTTAATTGATGTGAAAGAATTAATCTACCTGCATCCAATACACGTTCAGTTAAGCCTAAAATTCAACTTCTATGTAGGTTAGTTGAGAAATGAAACCCAACACTTTCGTTAGTTTGTTGGGTTTCACTTCGTTCTACCCAACCTACAATTTTCTTAACTGAACGCTATTGTACCTGCATCTACTCATTCACTCTGCCAGTTTTGGATTTTGGAATTGAAAATTGCTTCATGCGCCAACGCCACTTGATGTAAGTCTTCTCAAGTGAAGATAAAGCGGCTATCTACCAAACTCAGCCCAGAGTACATTCATTGAGCGCTATAATGCTGTACTCAATAAAAGAAGCGATGAGTTCATAGCCGAACAAGCTGCTTGGGAGACTATTCACTAGCAATATGATGAAGATGAAAATGGTGTCTGGTCTAAAGCTAAGGTCAAAGCGTGAAGTAAGGCAGTCCCCATGAACTTTGTACATCACCAAGCATGAAAATAGGCTCTTAGCAGGGGGCTAGTAACTAGTATTTTTACTCAGCACTCAGCACTTTCAAGTGAGGAGGCAAGGGGGAGAAATCAATTCAAAATTCAAAATTCAAAATTAAAGAACTCTGCCTTCTGCTTCCTGCCTCTGTTGTTAAACTACTCTACAAGACTAGATATCAGAGATTTATAACAAATAAATTATCCAATATTGTGGGGCGGGCTTTTCAGTCTACCTCACAAAAAGTAAGTATATTCGCAATAATATTAGAAAAAATGTACATATTTATACGTATTTAGACAGGCGATCGCACTTAGATAGAAATTGCCTAGCTCTGGGCCTAGTTTGTATAACTTTGGGTACATTACCGCAAATGCGCTGATACTTTAATTTCCCCTCTTCATAAATTCCGCAAAAACACCGTTACGCTATTTGTGCTTGTGATCAAAACTTAGAGCATCCAGTTTATTAGGGCGTATTTATGACCAACCCTGTAAAGACGGTTATCCAAGTCAATCTGGAGATGGCTCTAGAAGTAGCTCAAGAATTGGAGCAAGCTCCATACACTCAACTCGGTGCTTATTGTTTGGAAATTTTACGAGAAATCGGCTGTCCTGGTACTGAACTCCCTGTTAACTTACAAACTCGCGATCAACAGCTAAACTTCATTACAGGCTTTGCATCTTATGCTTTTGGGGAGGTACAAAGTGTATAAAGTATTAATTGATGATATATTTTCTGATTCAGAAGGGGCAGAAGAAACTATTTTTCCTGCCACAGATGAGGATTTATTAATCTTAACAGAAAAGTTTTTAGGGTTTGAAATTCCTTCAAAGGTTTTCTTGCAAGCTATAGCTATTGCTGATTATGACGGTGCAGCTGCTTTTCGCTACGTTGATAATTATTTGATTAATCTCAAAAATAAGAAGAAGCGTAAGCAGAAGAAGTTACTTGTGTTAGGTTGTTCGACTAGATTTGACAATAATTGACGTGCTTATTCACCAGCTAACTAAAAACCAATACGATTTAGATAAGATAATTTGTACAACCGATATAGAGACGTTGCAATGCAACGTCTCTACACATATTTGTCTGACAGAGACAATAAAGAACAATTAGAAATTATCTAGAGTTAGTGGAACTCCAAAAAATAAATTATCCAATTTCACCGAATTACAACGACTTTTTCTCCCCCCTAATCCTCTGTCCTAAAGGCAATGGGATATTTTTTTAGTTGGAAGTCCCTAGTACCGCAAAGCGGAAGTCAAAAGGAGCCAGTGCGTTGAGCGGGTTCCCCGACTTGAAGCAATTGGCGTTCAAAAGTCAAAAGTCAAAAGAAATACAGCGTAAAGGTTTTGTAAAGCATAAAACTATGAGGCATACTTTCTCTTTTTGGTTGTAGACTGAGTGCTTCTAGACTCTACAGTGAACTCAGGGATTTCCTGGAGTTCAGTTTCACTCAAACTATACTGTTCACAAACTAAACTTAGGCGATTTCCTGGGGTTTTGACAGCATTAACCGAATGGGTTAAATCACCTTGAAAATAGACTAAAGTATTGAATTGGGGCTTAATTTGCCCAAGTTGGCGTTTGTGCGATCGCAATATCAGTTCTCCGCCTTCCATATCTGCTGGTACGCGCACATAGAGAACACTGACAACCGCAGGCGGTTCAATGGTTTTGGAGTAGGAACGTAAAGAGCGATCAATATGCGGATCGACGCGGGAGCCTTCTTTGAGTTGTAAAGGATTAAGGTAAAAAGCATTACAATTCGGCTGGAGAGCTAAATCTAGGTAAGGCTTGAAGTAGGGAAACTGCTGTTCTACTTTTGGTAATCCAGAACGCTGAAATACTACAGAAAATCCTTTAGTGGCGACAAAATCGCGGTTGAGGTTGTTGATTGCAAAGTAAGGACAAGCTTGGATTTCTCCCCACAAGTTGTTTAGGTAATCGCTGGGGAAGGCGTTGGATTGTTGTTGATAGTATTTCACAATGGATGTAAGAGAAATCTACTTATAAAAAACTTCATCACCTTGTGGGTGGAGTTTTTGGGCATGGGGAATGGGGCATGGGGCATGGGGAATGGGGCATGGGGCATGGGGAAGAAGTTACCAATGCCCAATGCCCTGTTTGGCCCAAGCGACGGGGCGACTATCCCTCTCGACGCCACTTGCAGGATGGAGTTTCCCGTCGCTTTCTATAAATTGAATTGTCGTACTGTTGAAGCGTTCTTGTAGTAAAAGACGTTCTTCCAGAGTGAGGGAGGTAATGATTTGCAGCAGTGAATCGACCAATCGTGTGTTCATATTGTTTCAGCAATCCTCTACTTAGCGCAAAATCTGGTCAATCATCCGGTTAGCTTGCGAACTATAACCGCCACCAAATAAATTGAAGTGATTCAAAATGTGATACAGATTATAGAGCGTTTTTCTGCGTTCATAGCCTACATCTAACGGAAATACCTCGTTGTAACCCTTATAAAACGCTGCGGGAAAACTACCAAACAATTCTGTCATGGCGATATCAACTTCTCTATCTGCAAAATAAGTTGCTGGATCAAATATCACTGGTTCTCCTGATGCAGTACACCCAGCATTTCCGCCCCATAAATCGCCATGTACTAAAGAAGGTTGCACCTGATGGTCCGCCAATAGTTCAGGGATAGCTGCTAATAACTTATCTTGTTGGGGAAAATTACCTCCTCGTCGCCTTGCTAACTGAAATTGATAACCCAAACGATGTTTAATATAAAATTCTGTCCAGTCTGCTGTCCAAGTATTGATTTGAGGCGTGGAACCAATGGTGTTGTTAATTTTCCAACCAAAACCTTGACTGTTGCTAGCTTTATGCATTGCAGCTAAGTTGCGTCCCATTTCTTGCCATGAATTGCTGCTACCACTACCAATTTCCAACCATTCCAGGACGATGTAGCTAGAATTATCAGCAGTACTCCAGCAAATTGGTTTGGGAACGCGAATACTAGCTGTTGCGATCATTTCTCCTAAACCCAACGCCTCAGCTTCAAACATCGCAACTTGGGATGCTTGGTTTAGCTTGACAAAATAGGTAATCTCACCATTAGAGACAGCATAACCTTGGTTGATGCACCCGCCACCAACCGATCGCCGTTGCTGACTTTGAAATTTTTCGCCAGTTACCTGGCTAATATGGGTGTCGATTTGAGTCCACATCATGCAATTTTGGATTTGAGATTTTGGATTATTAACTGGGCATTAAGTACTGGTTATTAATTATTTTCGTCTTCTCCATGCCCCATGCCCCATGCCCCATGCCCCATTCCTCATACTTAATTTACGGCTTGACGAAAACTACACCATAAGCATTTGGAGATAGATACTCTTTGGCTGCTTGCATCAAGTCTGTTGCATCTTGGCTCTGAATGATTGCTGGGTAATTAAAGGCGGGTTCCAAATCTCCTACCAAAGATTGATAATAACCATACAACCCAGAGCGATCGCTTGGTGTTTCGTTACCAAATATAAATCTGTTAGTGACTCGCCGCTGCACACGAGCTATTTCTGATTCTGTTACCAACTCTGTTTGTATTTTGCCAATGTGTTGAGCGATCGCATCTTCTACAACTGGTAAATTTTCCACTGCACATTTAGCTGAAATATAAAATACCCCTTGTAGCTCGTTGCTCATGTTGCTCACAGAAATTGAAGAAACTAATCCCCGTTCTTCCCGTAAATCCCTCACCAGTCTTGATGTCCGTCCGTGTCCTAAAATTCCGGCTAAAACATCCAATCCATAAGTGCAATTTAACTGAGTCATTCCTGGAACCCGCCAAACCATCACTAGCCTTGCTTGTTGCAGACTTTCATCGATAAATTCTCGACGGACAATTTCTGTAAATGCTGATTCAGGATTCAGTGAGGAGTGGGCAGAGACGCGATTAATCGCATCTGTACTGGGAAGTGGAGAGCCGGGAATGGCTTTTGTAAATCCTTCTGCAACAGTTGCAATTAATTCTTCCACAGGCAAATTGCCCACAGCCACGGCAGTAATTGACTGGGGTTGATACCAATTAGTATGAAAATCTCGCATCTGCTGGGGTTTAAGTCCGGCAATCACCGATTCTGGCCCCAATACTGCACGGCGATAGGGTAAACGATCAAAGGCTGTCTCCATCGCCCGCCGATATGTACGCCGCTGGGGATTATCTTCTGAACGCCTAATTTCTTCTAAAACTACCAATCGCTCGCGTTCAAAGGCATCATCAGGAATACTCGCATTCGATACTACATCTATTTGTAGTGGCGCAAGCTCGGCAAAATCTTTTGGTGCAGTAGTTATATAGTAATGAGTATAGTCTTGGCTAGTAGCGGCATTAGTGACAGCACCCCGTTCTTCAATTCGACGTTCAAATTCGCCACTAGCCAGTCGTTCTGTTCCTTTAAAAATCATGTGTTCTAAAAAGTGAGCCATGCCGTTAATAGCATCGGATTCTACAGCAGAGCCAACTTTTATCCATAAGTTGAGGTTTACGGCTTCAACTGGCATTTGCTCGGCAATGATTGTTAAACCATTGGGCAACTGGTGCAGCGTCGGAGCATTGAGAAGGGGAAATTTCCGCAGGGTTGAGGTCATTGCTACTTGTGTGTGAGGAGCATGTTACTCTCTTATCTTATCTGCGACTATAAAATAAGCACTGCGATCACTTCCCATGACAATCAATTTCTACATTCAGTTTTCGCCCAATCAATGCAGATACTTGCTCGTGTGACCCAGTTGATTCCATCTCAATATTAATTCACCATTAATTATTTCATAGCGATCGCACTCACCGTAATGGCTAATAAATTCATCAACGGTTAGAACTTTTGGGGCTGATTGAACCATTGTGATTATTCTTCATGATTATACTAATTTCTCGAATTTCTTCATAGCTGTACCGTTCATCAATTGAGGTGAAAACAACACCGTCAACCCCTTCTCTTCGAGACGCTACGCGAATGGGGAATTCAAAATTCAAAATTCAAAATTAATCATCCCCATAAATAAATTTAGGGGCTATAGAGTCAAGTGTAAAAAATTAAGATCAAGGCATGAGGAAAAACTCACGCCTTTTTATTTAAACTTTTTTATCAGCGATTGCTAAGAGTTCTAAAATGGCTCCATTTGTCCAGCCGAAACCAACTTCGTTAGAGCTATACCCAAAGCAGATTTCATCGGAAACGTTGGCAGAACAGCGTTCAACATCATATTTCTCAACTAGGGTATTGTGACGCTCGAATTCTTTAACTACCATAGCGAGAAATTTGTTGGCAATGCGATCGCCTTCTATATGATACCCATAGCGGTGAAGTCCCTGGACGGCAATTAATGTCAATG
Organism: Nostoc sp.; assembly: GCF_036917535.1. GTDB lineage: Bacteria > Cyanobacteriota > Cyanobacteriia > Cyanobacteriales > Nostocaceae > Nostoc. Next base: position 53,450 of record NZ_JBALDA010000099.1, on the reverse strand, counting down.
GTGCCCAGCCAAAGGGAGCATCCCACTGGTTGCCAGTGACACGAGTACTGGTAAAAATTCCACCTGGGGCTTCAAACAAAGAGAGATTTTTGACGACGCGTTTAGCTTGAGTTGGTGAAGCAATTCCCAACCAGAGAGGATAGAACGTGGTAGCAAATTCGTAGCGGCGGCGTTTTCCACTCTGGAAGTGATAGTCGAAATATAATCCTTGTTCTTCATCCCAGAGAAATTGATCGATGCGATCGCGGCGGATATCTGCGCGATTGCTCCATTTTTGTTCCAATTGTTCGTTCCCCAGAATATGCTTAATTTGCGCCATGTCTTGTTCAACCTGATACAGCAAACTGTTGAGGCACACAGGAGCGTAGTGGAGGATATCAGCACTGAAAGGGCCAAATCGGTTGGTGATATCAAAACCAGACTCGCGCATGGTGCGATCGCTTTTGTAAAATAGGTTGGTCAGTTGGTCAGTTGCCTGGTTGTAATAAAGACTAACGTCATAATCCTCAACTTCAAAAGTTTTATAGAACTCCTTGACGCGATCGTAGTGGCTTTTCCCCTGCTCATCCCGCTCGGAGAACACAACTTCTGGCGCGGGTCCTTCCCCAAAGGCATAAAATCTAGATAAGCCGGTTGCAGCATTCAAATGGGGCGGAACTACCCAATAATAGTAAAATTGCTCTAGCAGCGGTACGATTGACTTTAACCACTCTTTATCCTGGGTATGCTCGAATAATGCCAAAACCATCATGCTGAGGACAGGAGGCTGCGATCGCGACAGCATATAAGTCCGGTTGGAATTAAGGATGATGCCGTAATTCTGGATCTGATACAACAGTTGGTCTACTTGGCTTTGCGCTAGTTCTAATTCTCCATCGTGCAAAAGTCCCAGTAATATAAAGTAGCTGTCCCAGCCATACATTTCATTAAAACGACCACCTGGTACGACATAAGGCCCTGGTAGGTACAACAATCCGTGATCTTTAATCGCCTCCACTTCACTTGGCAAAGTGCGAATTTCCAGGCATTCCATATCCTTGGGAGATAGTGATCGCTCCAACACAGCTCGAACTTTGGGAGAATCTTCTATGGGGGAAATGTAGACAATCCAACAAGTATCTTTTTTGTGCTCTAGTTTGGTATCCTTTGCAGATTGTAATAAGTGTTCATGTGATCGCGTTAAGGTTTTCCACGTTTTTTTGATATGCGATCGTACAGCGTCAATCTGCGTAGTGGTAAGTGCTGGTGGAGTGTCCGTGTAAGCTGGAGTAGTCATAATTCATCTCAAAATTCAAAATGGGGCTGGAGAGAGACTAAGGACTACGAGCAGGGAATAGCGCTGTCAAGGTGAGTTTGGATAAGATGAGACTGCAATTTCTATTTCATTACTAACTCAGAACTCGGAACTTCCAGAGCAGAACTCGGAATTTTCAGAATTCTAAAAGGACAAGTGAAGATTTGAGTTAAACAAATATGAAATTCAATCTACATCTCACCTTGACACGGCTAGATTAAGGAGCAAGGCAGAAGAATTTTCCTTTCTGCCTTTTTACTCTGCCCCTCTGTCTCTTTTGCCCCATGCCCGTTAGTCACTGACTAATAGTGCAACTGGAAAATGGGCGAGGGCTGCTGCGATAGATAATGTTTCTGTAGCTTGTAGGGGTTCCTGAGTGAGGACGTTTTTCCAGGTGCGGGAAGTTCCAGGGGGTAATTGCAGATGCGTATCTTGCCAAACTGACTCGCCCAAGGGATTGTCTCCTGGCTGGATGAGGCTGGTTAAAAAGCGTGGCGCGATCGCGATCGCTGTTTGATTTCCCTCCCGCCGCGCAAAGGCGATAATGTGATTGGCATAGGTTCCCTGCGCTTCTAATGGCAAATAGTCGCCATCCTGGAATAATGAGACATAGTTTGTTCTGGCTTGGAGTAATTGAGCCGTTAAAAACAGTTTGATTCTACCGTCTGTTTTGTCGTTTAGTAACTCCTGAATTAGTCCAAGAATGTCTGTTTTTGCCTGTTCGCGGATGGCGCTTAAGTAAGTACGTCGCTGCTCAAAATCAACGGGACGGCGATTGTCTGGATCGACTAAACTCAGTTCCCAAAGTTCCGTTCCCTGGTATAAGTCGGGTACGCCAGGTGCGGTAATCTTCAGTAGAGTTTGGGAAAGAGAATTAAATATTCCATAGTATGCAATTCGCTGTTGAAAAGGACGAAAGGCTTCTAGAAATTCCCCAGATATGGCAGGATCGAGTACTTTCTCAATAAAGGAAGTACAAGCTTGTTCATACTCGCTATCAGGTCGTAGCCAGGCTGTATGCACTTTTGCTTCTCGTATTGCCTTTATTATATATTCCTTCACCCGTTCCACGAAGGATGCATATTCGTGTTCCGCAAAAGGAAACGCTCCTATCAAGGTTTGATAGAGAAAATACTCATCGTTACGATCAGGGATAGCGAAGCCGTGGCGTACACCGAAAATGTTTGCAAAACCGCCATCGCTACGATGTTCTCGATTTATGGCGCTCCAAGTATTTACCTGCTGATCCCACTCATCAGGGATTTCTGAGAGGACATTCAACCTGGCCCGGACATCTTCGCCGCGTTTAGTGTCGTGGGTGGCTGTGGTGTTCATTGTGTGGGGCCAGGTTACTTGGTGCTGTTTGTTAAAGGCATGAAATTTGGTTACTGGAATCCCAAAATGACCAGGATTACCTCCAACTTCATTTAGCGACAGCAACCGATTGTAAACATATAAAGAGGTGTCTTCTACGCCTTTAGCCATTAGCGGCCCGCTGTATTGCTGCATTCGCAAGACAAAATATATCCACTGTTCGCGTTCTGTTTGAGTCAGAGAATTATCAAACTCTAGCAGCATTAACTTTTCAATAAAGGTCAGTTCGTGCTGTAACAGGGGCGTTTGTTCTTTGGCTTGACGAATTACTTCTTCAATGGTAGAGCGATCGCTATCCTCAATTCCATCTGGTGTAATGTAGGTACGGTAAATCGGGAACTGTGTCAAAACTTCGGCGATCGCTCTTTTTAATCCATTCAGGGTAAAATCATTGCCATAGCGATATTTGCTAGAAATATTTTTTAACAAAGAAGCCAGATTGTCAATATCACCTGCTAAATTCTTTTCCAGGATTAGGTGCTTTTTATCCTCTACCACTGAAGCATAATCTACTCGTGAACCAATAAAGTTTTGGTAAATTTTATCGAACTGCGATTCATTTTCTGTTTGACAAAATACGCCATTTACATAGTTCAAAAAGTCATATCCAGATGTACCTTCAATTTCCCAATTTTCCGGCAAATCTTCGGTGAGTTCTAAAATCTTCTCAACCGTAATATAAACATCACCCATTTTTTCCCGTAGCCTTTGGATATACTGGATTGGGTTATAAAGTCCATCAATATGATCAATTCTTAAACCTGTAAATTTGCCTTCCTCAACCAGCTTCTGAATAAAGCTGTGAGTATTATTAAAAACTCGCAGTTCTTCAACTTTAACGGAAATCAATTCATTGACAGTAAAGAAACGGCGGTAGTTCATTTCCTCCGCTCCAACCTTCCAGAAGGCGAGACGAAAAAATTGGTCATTCAGTAAATCATCTAGGAGGTTAAAGCTTTCTGAATTGCCTGGTTCTCCGTTGAAAGTTTGGATGTTTTCGTCAATGAACTCGCGGATAGTATCGTTTGTGGTGTAAAGTTCCCAAATCAATCCTTTAATAAATGCGATTTGGTCTTGTCGCTGTTTTCCCGCAACCTCTGAGGGCACATTTTTGAGAATGTAGAGAATGCCCAATAGCTTAATAAAATCGGGGTGATTACGTCCCAGTGTGCGCGTGAGTCTACCTAAATTCTGAGTGATAACTTTTGTGTAAGACTCTAACCGCAACGGCAGTTTTAAGGCGTAATAGTTTACAGTTAAACCGTTTTGTTCATATTGCAGTTGAATATGTCCGTTTTCCAAGGATACACCGTAGAAATCTCCCAGTAATGGCGCAAGAATTCGCTCTTGGCGATCGCCAAAGGGAGCATTCCAAGAAAGGTCGAAGTAGTCAGTATAGCTGGAATCTGGACCGTATTCCAAGATATCTATTAAATAAGGGTTTTCGCTGGTATAGGCCATGTGGTTTGGCACAATATCTTGTAACCAGCCCATACCAAGGGATTGAATTTCATCAACTAATGCATCAAAGGATTCATTAGTTCCCAGTTCTGGGTTAAGTTGATTGGCATCTACTATATCGTAGCCGTGCGTACTCCCGGAGCGGGCTTTGAAAATGGGGGAGGCATATAAATCAGAAATGCCCAAATCTGCTAGATAAGCTGCGATCGCTTTAGCGTTGTCAAAGCCAAACTGAGGTGTAAACTGAATTCGATAAGTGGCGGTAGGAATTCGCATGAGTTTGTTCTAATGAGAGATGGGGCGATACGGTTCGGTTAACATGTTTGTCTCTCAAAGATCCCCCCAACCCTGCTTAAAAAGCAGGGCTTTTTCCGATCTTTACCCCTTTTTTAAGAGGGTCGCCGCAGGCAAGGGGATCTTACCTAAAATGTTTTGAGAGGTAAGGGAGTTTGAGCCTTTTTGCTCAAAGGTTAAGCCTTTTTGCTCAAAGGTTAAGCCTTTTTACTCGAACGTTGAGGTTATCAGGCTGAAACTTTAAGTTCTAATACCAATTTGAAATAAGAATGCGACAGATATACACTCTCAAACCCTTGTGATATCTAGTTCTCTTCATTTTGAATTTTGAATTTTGAATTTTGAATTGGTATAACTCTTCCCCTCATCCTTTTTCATAGAGTACTAGACTAGTAGGTTGCAATTTCACTTCTTGGCTCACAGACAGATTTTCAGGGGCTTGGGAACCATGCCCAGACCATGAGGTATCAGCTGAGTCTAACAACTTATTAGCATTTTGCTCAAACGGCAAAGTCACTGTCACCGCCGACGAATTGAAATTCATCACAAATATTATTTCACTCGATTCGCACCAACGCCGTACAATGACCAACTCCTTTTCTTCATCGCTAGTCGCTTCGATGAAATTGCGGTCTTGGTTGAGAAGGGCTGGATGTGTCTTCCGTAAATTAATTAATTGGCGATACCAATCCCAGAGAACTTTGTGCTTACCATCATTGCGTAATTCCCAATTAAGTTTAGACTTTAGAAAAGTTTCAGCCGATTCTGGATCTGGGGGATCGTCTGCAAAGTGAAATGCTTCAAATTCTTGTTTTCGTCCGGCTCGAACTGCTTGAATCAAATCGGGATCGGAGTGACTGACAAAGTAAATAAAGGGTGCTGTTTCGCCGTATTCTTCTCCCATATATAACAGGGGTAAGTTGGGTGAAAGCAGCACAGCACCAGCAGCTAACTTTAATCCTTCAAAAGAGATCTTTTGACTGAGGCGTTCTCCTTTCATTTGATTGCCGATTTGATCGTGATTCTGAATGCACACTGTAAATTGTGACAAAGGGCGATCGCGACAAGATACGCCATGAAATCGCTTGCGGTGTGGTGCGTACTTCCAATCGTAGACAAAAGTATCGCTATAAGCTTTTGCTAAATCAGCACATTTCCCAAAATCTTGATAATATCCTTGGCGATCGCCTGTCAACAGAGCATACAATGCGTGGTGAAAATCATCACTCCACTGAGCATCAAGTCCATATCCACCCAATTCTACCGGACGAATGATTTGCGGATTATTCAAGTCACTTTCGGCAATCAAATGTCGTTTCCATCTTTGCCCTTGTTGTGAGAAGTGATGAACTGCTTCCGCCAATTCCCATAAAAAATGTTTAGCACCCAAATCGTAAATTGCTTGAATGGCATCCAGCCGCAATGCATCAATGTGGAATTCGCCCAACCAGTACAGCGCATTTTCGATAAAATAATTTCGCACACCCTGACTATGGGCATCATCGAAATTCAGCGCTTCGCCCCATGGCGTTTTATAGGTTTTAGTAAAGTAGGGCGCAAACTGACTCATATAGTTGCCTTCCGGCCCAAAATGGTTATATACCACATCCAGCACAACAGCGATATTGTGTTGGTGGCAAGCATTTACCAGTTGCTTGAGTTCATCTGGACTACCATAGGAATTTTGCACAGCATAAGGATAAACGCCATCATAGCCCCAGTTGCGATATGCAAGACTTGCCTCAATATGAGTGTCTCCCGGAACCTGGGAAATGGGCATGATTTCAATGGCGTTAATTCCCAGTTCCCTCAGTTCCGGTAAACGGGGAATGATTGCGGTGAAACTTCCTTCCGGCGTGAATGTCCCAACGTGAACTTCATAGAAAATCATCGACTCTACAGGAATACCCGTCCAGCCTTCATCAGTCCACTCAAAATGATGATCGATAATTTGCGACGGCCCATGCACCCCTTCTGGTTGATACTGCGACGCCGGATCGGAAAAAATGTCTTGGCCATTCAAGACATACTGATAAAGCGTACCTGGATATAAATCGCTGACTTTCTTGTGCCAGTATCCCTCAGACTGAGGCTTGAGGGGAATTAACTGCTGTTCTGGCGTCAAAATTTTTACCGTAACGCTATCTAATAGCGGAGACCAGACTGTGAATTCACACTCTCCGTTACCCAAGTAGTTAGCACCAATTTTCACGCAGTATCCTCCCGTCAGATTCTTTGTTGTGCCGAATTATGCCGCGATGGCGTACCCGCCCGTCGTAGGCGATCGCAAATGTCATTGATTGCACAATGTTTATAAACACGCCAGATAGCATAATCGTTAGTCTACCAGACTTGTTGCTAGCATCTGGAGGCGGATTTTTTAGCAGAATAAATTCTGTCTAATGACAAATAAGGAGGCAGTCCCCATGAACTTCGTACATCACCAAGCATGAAAATAGGCAGGGAGTAGGGAGCAGGGAGCAGGGGGCTAGGAACTAGTATTTTTACTCAGCACTCAGCACTTTCAAGTTAAAGGGCAGGAGGCAGGAGGGAATTTTGAAACTTATACCAATTTGAAAAAAGAATGCGACATATACATACGGACATACCTTTGTTCTGTCTAGCTTTCTTAATTTTGAATTTTGAATTTTGAATTTTGAATTGGTATTACGGAGTTGGGTAAAGCTTGGTGTAGCTGCGGTTGATAACGGACTATTTAACTTAAGTTGATTTGCAGCTACCATCTACACAGTATGCCGACTCATACGTATGAGAACGCTTACCAAAGATTGCGTAGCGGTTATCGCGGATTTGTTCGTAAAAGCGATCGCCTGCCCATTTTATCCCCGGTAATGCTCGATAAGCGTCTACAAATATACTTCCTACTGGCAACAACCGCCCAATTTCTTCTACTGCATTACTGCCTTGCCAACGTCTTTGAGGTTCATTGCCATCAATTAAAATCATTCCCTGTTCGCAATCTTGGGCTGAAATTCCCCACTGTAAAAGTGTCTGCTCATCTTGCATGGGACTGTAGCGAAACAGCTTTCCCTTGTCTAAGGTTTCTAGCAATTGCACTAGGGAAACGCAAAGATTACAATTTCCGTCGTAGATTACGTAGTAATTCATAAAAATAATCGCTTTTTGGCAATTGAATTGTCGGATGTGTCTAAAACACAACTTTGGTATTCTAGCTTAGAAAATTTGTGTAGTAGTGTCTTACCTAAAACAGTTGACAAAGTATATTAAATATTGGAGGGGGCTACTAATCAAAGTCTGTCGGTAAATCTGGTTGGCGATAATGTTGAAAAAGTCGATTTATTTGTGCTGGTGTCACACGTCCGAGAGAAAGTTCTGGTAAGGCACCTTCAGGGAAAAAACCTACTTCTTCAGTTTCAATACTTGATGATGGAGAACCACCAATAAGTTCACAGTGAAAAAACAGCTTGTAGATATAAAACGGTAATGGTGGATGTCCCTGTTTGTTTCTGTCATAAACTGCTAAGAGTTTGATAGCGCGTGCTTGGTATCCAGATTCTTCATATACTTCTTTCACAACTGCCTCACTGGGTGACTCGCCAACATCAGCCCATCCACCAGGTAAAGTCCAGAAGCCGTCTACTCGTTCCTTAACTAACAATATAGTATCATCACGAAAAATTGCTCCTCGCACATCAACTTTGGGAGTTGCATATCCTAATTCACGGCTAAATAAATCGAGGACATAGCTGTGTTCTACATTTGAGTAACTCGCCAAGATTTCTGTGGCGATTGCTCGTAATTGTTTGTAACGTTCGATATCAAAAGGGTTTTCAGAATAGGTTAGACCATTTTGAGCGATCGCTTGTAACTTCTGTGCCCATTCCAGCCATTTAATTTCCACAGTTTTTACCAAATTTATGTAAGTTAGTGCAAGCAAGTACCTGATTAATAAATTTTATTTGACAATGCTTCTTAGTCCATCTCGAAAAATCTAAAAACTTTTAGAGAGATTGTTTTATACATCCATGTGTGGAGAAACTTTTTCAGCAAAGTCGATTTTTTGTAAGCCTGTCTCATAGCCATATTTTTTTAGGATCTTATCTAGCTGCTCCCATGTACCACCTTTGATATTATCTGGATTCCGAAATTTAGCTTGCTGGGATAAAGAAACAGGAATCTTTTCATATTCAGCCCTAATTGCTGTAACATCACCTATAAACCATGACTCTAGTTCTTCTACAGCGATTCTATGGAGAACAATATTTCCTTTGTGTTTAGTCACAACACTGCTAGCATCACAAAGTTTCCTTTTTAATTCTTGGCAATCACATCTATCTTCATCTACTAGAATCACAATTCGCAAGTCATCAGGCACAAAGTTAGCATAAGATTTCATCCGCTCTGGCAGTCTTTTTAAAAGTCTATCTTTATTTTGAAAGTTATGAATTTTCAGCGTATGAGTATCACCTATAATTTTAGGTACAATAAAATTTAAAGCAACTTCAGCTGAAGGTTCTTCTACTAAAAACTCTATATGCATAATTGCTACTACTAGTAAGGTAATCCTCTAAGATATCCCTCAGACCAGAGATCACCTAAGCCTGCTTGAGATTCTATAAAATGTTTAGCATCATGGATTTGGTCAGCCCTTGTAACAGTTGCATAACCCTTCTCATCACGTTGGAAAATCCAGCGTTGTCTAGCATCTTTTATTGTGTTAACAAAAAATGGCGAATGGGTAGAAACAAATACTTGTGCACGTTGCGAGTAAGCCTGGGCTTCCTCACTCAAAGAATCAAGCAGTCGATGGTGCAGTCCATTTTCAGGCTCCTCAATGCAAAGTAACTGAGGAGGATTAGGGTCATTTAATAATATCAAATACGCTAGTAATTTTAGTGTTCCGTCTGAGGAAAACCTTGCTAGGAACGGTTTATTAAAAGGTGCATCTTTAAATAAAAGAGCTAATCTGCCATCAATCGTTGGCTCCGATTCCACATTTTCTAACTGGGGAACACGGCTAGCCAGTAACTTCAAAATTTTGGATAAAGTTTCTTGATGTTCATCAGCAAGGTATTGAACTACATTGGCAATATTGTCTCCTTCACGAGAAAGATTTTCCATTGCACCAGCAGTCGCTAGTTGACGAGCTTGATCTGGTATGAAATAAGAGAGAAACCATTCCTCAATAAAACGGCGCAAACTAGCAATGCGTGGGTTATCTGATAATTGACCTATAGTTTTAATAGCCAGGGAACTGGGGTCATCCATTTGATAATGAATCCTTTTGTCATTAATTTCGGGATCTTCACCACTAATTACTTCACCTCCACCATTTTCAAACTTAAGAAAATCAAATGGTTTTCCATGAGAACCGCGCTTCCATTTAAGAGTTTCTCTTGAAACAATTGGCGCTCCATTTTCTAAAGCAATAGCAACTGTATAGGTGATTTTAGGAGATTTATTATCTTCCCGATACTTAATTACAATTTCAATTTCTTGACCTTGACAATCACGGGAGATAACTTCTTGAAATCTTCCTCGCTTTTCTAAGGCTTTGCGAACATTAGTAGTAAGGCAATCTGAAAGAAAACCTATCACATCAAAAAAAGTAGTCTTGCCACTACCATTAGGCCCAAGGAAAACAGAAAAAGGTTTGATATCTTTTAGGGTAATATTTTGCATAACCTTATAGTTTTTGACAGAAATTTCTTCAATTCTTGCCATTACGCTTTCACCTCCACAACTTTGGTAGTATGGTTGCCAAAAATGCTAATAAATACAGTAAGGGTACGGTATACCGCACCCTTACTACAATTGTCAAAAACTACCAGATTTTTTCAGTAACTTAAGAGCTAATTTTGTTAAGCATCATCTAAAGCTGTAATTCCAGGTAATTCCTTGCCTTCAAGTAACTCCAAGCTAGCGCCGCCGCCAGTGGAGATATGGCTCATTTGATCGGCTAAACCAACCTTTTCCACAGCTGCTACTGAGTCGCCACCGCCAATGATGGTAGTTGTGCCAGTTTTACCGATATCAGCAAGGGTATGAGCTATCGCTTCTGTACCTGCGGCAAACTTATCAAATTCAAACACACCCATCGGCCCGTTCCAAATTACTGTTTTGGTATCTGCAAGGGCTTCTTGGAAAACTTTTACTGAGTCTGGGCCAATATCCAAACCCATACCATCATCGGGGATGTTCTCAATGCTGACGGTTGTCGCATTAGCATCAGGAGCAAACTTATCTGCTGATACAATATCCGTGGGTAACAAGAAGGTAACGCCCTGTTCCTTAGCTTTAGCTTCCAAAGATTTCGCTAGTTCTAGCTTGTCTTCTTCCACCAAAGACTTACCAACATTCAAACCACGGGCTTTGTAGAAGGTGAAAATCATCCCACCGCCGATGATCAGCTTGTCGCACTTCTCCAGCAACGTTTCTATTACGCCAATTTTACTGGAAACTTTGGAACCACCAATAATTGCTGCCAAAGGACGTTGGGGATTTTCAATGGCGTTTTGGAGATATTCTAATTCCTTCTCAACCAAATATCCAGCTACAGAAGGACTGAGGAATTTGGTAACGCCTTCAGTAGAAGCATGAGCGCGGTGTGCAGTACCAAAAGCATCATTTACATAAAAATCAGCATTAGCTGCCAATTTTTTCGCAAATTCTGGATCGTTTTTCTCTTCTTCTGGGTAAAAACGGACATTTTCCAGTAATAGCACTTGGCCATTTTGCAACGCGCCAACTTTAGCTGCAACTTCATCACCAATGGAATCATCAGTTTTAATGACTTCTTGCCCCAGTAACTCAGACAGACGCTTGGCAACGGGAGTTAGGCGTAATTTGTCATCCACACCCTTGGGACGGCCAAAATGGCTGGTGAGAATGACCTTAGCTCCCTTCTGCGTCAAATCTTGGATGGTTGGTAGAGCAGCGCGAATGCGAGTATCGTCAGTAATGTTGCCTTGATCGTCCACAGGCACATTGAAATCAACCCGCACTAAGGCACGTTTCCCAGAGATATCAGCCGAAGATAAACTTGCTAAACTTTTTTTGGACACACCAATCTCTCCTGATTGCCTTTTTGTTATTGTTTTGAAAGTAGAACCATCAAGATTTTACCGGAGTCAGGGGTACCCAAGTGACAGATATATTTAAGACGGTATTATTTCCTATCGATCAAAGCCGGGAAACGCGGGAAGCTGCTGATGTTGTCACCAACGTAGTCAAAAAGTACAGCAGTCGCTTGGTGCTGCTGTCTGTGGTAGAAGAACCGCTTCCAGATGCGCCTAGTGCTGATGATCCGATGGTGTCGCCAGAGGTAGTTGCGAAACTGCTGGAAAATGCCCAATCTTTATTTTCTGGGCAAGGAATTCAATCTGAAATTCTGGAAAGGCGAGGCAAACCAGCTTTTACGATCTGCGATGTTGCCGATGAAATCGGGGCAGATTTAATTATTATGGGCTGTCGAGGGCTAGGCTTGACTGAAGAAGGAGCTGATGATAGCGTTACTACTCGCGTGATTAACCTTTCCCCTTGCCCAGTGCTGATTGTGCCTTAGCAGTGTGTTGCTCAATACTAGTAAATTTAAGTAAAAAGTAAAAAGTAAAAAGATAATACCCATAATTAAAATTAGGGGATTTTGTTGCCGACGCTTTTTTCTCGACGGCAGTTCGTTCAAGTCGGGAAACCCGCCCACACGGCTGCCTTTGCTGTGCGTCTCGAAAAAACTCTTGACTTTTTTTCATTAATAAATTATTGGGCTTGTGACCCTATAAATATTACTTCTTTACTTTTGCCTTTTAACTTTTTACTTTTGCCTTGGTTGGTCAAGTTTAGCCAGTATTCTTGAGCTTTGTTCTAGGTTGCCAGTTGCGACCATTGCTTTAAATCTGGTATATTTTCAGTCAAAAAACTCAAAAGTGATCGCTCACAGATAAATATCTGCAATATCCAGCTAAAGAACCCAGGATAATGAATCATAATTAATCTCTATAGCTTTGAGTTATCAGCCATCAGTTACCAGCCGGAAGCTGAGATGCAGAATACTCTAGGCTTTTAATTCAACTTAACGAATTAACTATGAATTCTGAACAAATCAAAAATCCTCTAAATATTTCGCCAGCGATACGTGTGGGAGTACTGGGTTTCGGCGGACTTGGACAAGCAGCCGCTAAGGTAGTTGCTGGTAAACAAGAAATAATTTTAGTTGCAGCAGCAGATCATAAAGGCTACGCTTATGCTGCTGACGGTTTAAATACTGAAGAATCCATTGCAATCTATCAGTCCCGAGGTTCAGTGGGTTATTTAGAGCCAATTGGTACATTAACAAATCAAAGTATTCAGGATTTAATTGAAATAGCTGAAGTAGATGGGTATTTTTTGGCTTTACCCAACCTACCCAATGACTTTATTCCCACTGTCGCCAAGGAATTTATCAAATCTGGTTGGCGTGGGGTACTAGTAGATGCGATTAAACGCACCACTGCTGTAGAACAACTCTTAGCGATGAAAGAGGAACTACAAGCCGCCGGGATTACCTATATGACAGGATGTGGTGCTACCCCTGGACTATTAACAGCAGCAGCAGCTTTAGCCGCTCAAAGTTACGCCGAAATTCATCAAGTTGAAATTACCTTTGGGGTGGGAATTGCTAATTGGGAAGCTTACCGCGCCACTGTTCGGGAAGATATCGGCCACATGCCTGGTTATACAGTAGAAACTGCCAGGGCGATGACTGACGCCCAAGTAGAAGCACTACTAGATAAAACTAATGGCGTGCTGACCTTGACAAATATGGAACACGCTGATGATGTGATGTTAGAAGTTGCAGGGATAGTAGGGCGCGATCGCGTTACAGTTGGTGGTGTAGTTGATACCCGCAATCCCAAAAAGCCCCTCAGTACCAATGTGAAGGTAACAGGACGTACCTTTGAAGGGAAGATTTCCACCCATACCTTTACTCTCGGAGATGAAACCAGCATGGCAGCTAATGTCTGTGGCCCTGCTTTTGGTTATCTTAAAGCTGGCAGACAATTGCACCAACGCGGCATCTATGGAATATTCACCGCTGCCGAAATTATGCCCCAATTTGTCAGGTAAATAGGGAATGGGGACTGGGGAGCAGGGGAGACAAGGGGACAAGGGGACAAGGGGACAAGGAGGACAAATCAATTCAAAATTCAAAATTCAAAATTCAAAATTAAAGAACTTCTGCCTCCTGCCTCTTCTTTTTCAATGCCCAATCCCCAATTCCCAATTCTTATAATGGTATTTCAGCGCTGATAAATTGGAGGTAGGTGTGACCACTACGGTACACTGGCAGGAACGGGTTGGTAATCAAAGAGATTGGATTTGGCGTGGCTGGCAAACCCGCTATACTTACATTCGCCCTAGCCAAAGTCACCCCAATACAACACCACTAATTCTGTTACATGGCTTTGGTGCTTCCATTGGTCATTGGCGACATAATTTAGAGGTGTTGGGTGAGCATCACACAGTTTACGCCATAGATATGTTGGGTTTTGGCGCTTCTGAAAAAGCCGCAGCTAATTACAGCATCGAACTCTGGGTTGAGCAGGTTTACGATTTCTGGAAAACATTTATCCGTCAACCAGCGATATTAATAGGCAATTCCAACGGTTCACTGATAGCTATGGCCGCCGCCGCCGCCCACGCGGATATGGTGCTGGGTATGGTAATGATGAGTTTACCAGATCCGTCATTAGAACAAGAAGCAATTCCTCCTGTGCTGCGCCCACTTGTCACAGCAATTAAAAATATTGTCGCTTCACCGTTGATACTTAAACCTGTATTTAACTTCGTACGCCGTCCAGGGGTGCTGCGTCGCTGGGCTAGTCTCGCCTACGCTAACCCAGAAGCGATTACCGATGAACTCATCGAAATTTTAGCAGAGCCTCCCCAAGACCGAGGTTCAGCAAGGGCATTTAGTGCTTTGTTCAAAGCGACGATTGGAATTAATTTCAGTCCCAGTGTCAAGAAAGTATTACCAACCTTAACAATTCCCATGCTTTTAATTTGGGGACAAAAAGATCGGTTTGTGCCGCCAGCCCTGGCTAGCCAATTTGCCCAATATAACCAGAAGTTGGAACTGCTAAATCTGGAAGACGTAGGGCATTGTCCCCATGATGAATCTCCAGAACAAGTTAACCAAGCGATTTTAGATTGGATTGAAAGATGGGTTAGCGTAGGCGAAGCCCGCCGCAGGCATCGCCAACCTTTGGTTATTCCCTAAATGTTATGCTTTGTGTGCGATCGCATCAGCAGTAACTAGCCAATCGTCGCCTGGTTAGTGTCAACATCTGTAGCACCATTTACAGAACGCGCCACAGAAATCATTTTGTTGAGAATTTCTTGACTGGGAACTTTACCTTTCAACACTACAGTGCTACCCGTCTGAGCAACCCAAAGGGTATCAACATCGTCGAGTTGGGGATCTTCATCAAATGCCAACGCTACCCGCTTTGCTAAACCACTTTGGTCATATTCTCCGCTTAATCCTAGACGTTCTGGAGGTATTGATTGCGTAGCACTAGCGACATCACTACTAGGAGCTTGTTGTACAGCCTGTGGAGCCGGATTTACTTCTGCATTTTGAGGTTTTTCCATTCCAAACAATCTTTGTAGCCAACCCATAAAACCTTTTCTCCTATTAGAGGCTTATCAAATCTGAGTATAAAAGGTTTGCCACAAATGCTGCATCTGTCAACAAAAAGATATGCATTCAACGAAATTTTTGCTTGCGATCGGATTTATAAACAATTTATCGATTGAGAATGCAATGAGTGCAGCGCTTAAGTTTACAATAGAAGGTCGCACTGAAAATTTAGTGCGGTAGTAGGTCTAGCGTTGCCCTTTGCTAGTGTCTGCGTTACTCAATTCCTGCTCTAGCCTCTGTTGGCGAAGATGAAACATACCCTTTCAGTTCTTGTAGAAGATGAGGCGGGTGTTCTTTCCCGCATTTCTGGTTTATTTGCGCGTCGCGGCTTTAATATTGAAAGCCTTGCTGTTGGCCCTGCTGAACAAGGAGGAGTCTCCCGAATTACAATGGTTGTCCCTGGTGACGATCGCGTGATCGAGCAACTCACTAAGCAACTGTATAAGTTAGTCAATGTCCTAAAAGTCCAGGATATCACCGAAACTCCTTGTGTAGAGCGGGAATTGATGCTTTTGAAGGTGAATGCTAGTAGCAGCAATCGCTCAGAAGTAATCGAATTGTCTCAAATTTTCCGGGCGCGAGTCGTGGATGTGGCTGAAGATTCTCTCACCTTAGAAGTTGTGGGAGATCCAGGTAAAATGGTAGCGATTGTGCAAGTATTACAAAAATTTGGTTTGAAAGAAATCGCTCGCACTGGCAAAATTGCCCTAACTCGTGAATCAGGCGTGAATACCGAGTTACTCAAATCTTTGGAAGCAAAGGTTTAGTTGGGAATTTAAATCAAGACTTAGAAATACTCAACCGCAGCAGAAGTTATAGTGGCAATTGTTACTATTATCAGGCGATCGCTTTTGGGTAGGGGTCGTTTGGGGCTATGAAGGTTAATATTTTGGAATCTTTTGGATCTTTGCGCCGTCAAGCACCATTATAAGTTGGATTTATGCCAAGCGCGATCGCATCCCGCTACTGATAACAGAGGCGAGTGCACCGCATTAAGCCAAGATAAAATACTTTTCCATGCTAATTTTTCGGTTTCGGTATATTTTAAGGATGATTTTGGATACGCCACCAAATATTTGGAGTTCTACCCCCGCAATACACCTTAATTGATTGGTTTGGTGCGTTGAGCTGTCGCTAACGCAACCAACAAGACAGGCGATCGCACTGCTGATCCCTCGATTTTGGCGATCGCTTCTTCTGGTGAGACATTACCATAAATCACAGACATCATCCCTGGCAGGTATTCATCCATCATCGTGACATTGGCGTAAACCACGCGATGAGTTCGTTGTTTTGTTTGATTAGAGTTAGGGCGATCGCGCGAATGGTTAGGGGTGTTTGGGAGGAGTCGTGTAGGGTTAGTTCAGTGTTAAGTTGATGAGTTTCAGTATGATCTGCCATACAAAGATGTGATTAAAGTTGCAAAATATCTTTATCAAATATCTTTAGGATATGCTGGCAGCGAATTCCAGAGGTAATTCCAGGGATTCTTAAGTTTTTGAGCATTTCCTACAAGCTGCTGTTTTCAAAAAACTGGTTAAAGTTTTTTCGTTTCAATCCCTCTTCGAGTTTTTTATCCCCTGTCTACAATAAGCCCTCGAATTCCAATGTTAGTGCTACGTGGGGAGTATCGCTTTCGTCAATATTTTGACATAAAGCGTAGGCTGTTGCTCGATTTTCCGGGGAAATTAAATCTTCTTTATAAAGAGTAATTCGTTTCAGCAATATTTGGTAAATTCGCACTATTTCATCTTCTAATAGTTGGCTGACTTTAACTAATTTCTCCTTGCGTTTAAATAGTTCAACCACAACTTGCTCGCAGACGAAAAAACGGCAATCTGAGCCTATGAGTATCTCGGTAAAACTAGATTGACTCTTTAGCAACGCTGAAAATAATATATTGGTATCAACAATAATCAGCTGTTGTCTTGACACTACCGACTATCCTACAAATTTATGCTTGATTTTTAACCACACATCGCTGTCTATTTCATCAGCTAAGATGGTGGCTTGCTCTTGAGTTAGATTACTGCGTTTTCTAATTGTCTCTAACTCCAGATATTCTAAAAATTTAGTCAGGCTTTCAAGATCAAGAATATTCTTATTGAATTTGATGATAATGTCTTGGTTGTCAAGTGTAATATTATACGATGATTTTTCCGGCATGATATTCTTCTAGCTAGCGAATGCGCTTTTGAGAGGTACTGGAATTATTATGGCAGACTTAGTTGGTGGGTATTGCTGACCTGAGTTAGTGGAATGTGTTTCGGTAATATAATTGAGTTTCAGGGTGGTTTCGATTGTAATGTCTGGTTCTGAGAGGAATTTGCCAATGGCGTAAAAGATGCTTTTTGAGTTTGGCCACCAAACGGTCTATACGCAAATTGAGAAGTTTGTTCTGATGCTTGGGAATTATAAAAGCTGGATGAGGGACTTTTGAGGGATTTCATCGGTTTTATTGCAACTATTGACAATTCAATTTGTCTAGGTGATTAGTTTTGTTTATCATTTACCTAAAATTGCAATTATCAAGATAATTTTAGAACGCTAATCAATTAGAAACAATTAAGATGTGTTGCTCTTGGAGATAAGTACTAGTTTGTAAATAGTCTCATGTCAAATAAAGGAGAACACGTTGCCGTGTTCCCCTAGTCACGAGGAAAAGTATCCTTGAATCTGCCTTCTGATATTAGTACTTTCTTAAGTTAACAATGTTCTTATGTAATACTGACTCCTAGTGTATAAGAAAAATCAGGATTAGAACTGCTACCAGAGAAAATTCCGCCATCTTCAGGCAAGAAAGCATATTTACTCACTGAAATGTAGTACGTACCTGCACTCAGGGAACTGGTAATTAATGACGAATTGCTACCGCCATTATCGTCGTTCGTTTGCAGTAAATTCTTAATCCCAGTATCGTCAAACAGTCCCAGAACTGTATCTCCTGATGTCACTGTCTTAATAGTGACAGTTCCTGGATTTGCTAAAGAAAATTTAAAAAAGTCGAAATCGGGATCGCCCCCTGGTTGAACTGTGGCAATCTGGGCTGAAAGATTAATGTTTGAGCCTGATGATAAGGAACCTAAACCTTCAGCAGTAGCCAGTGTGTTGTTTGTACCTTCTCCAGGATTTTCCCCCTCAAAGAAAAGGAAGTCATCACTATCAAGTCTGAGATTGTTTTTCCCCAGCACAATACCTATGATCTCATCTGGTTCTGCTCCCGGTTTGTCTGAGAATATTTGTGTATTGCTGCCAACAACTTGCAGGCGATAGTCCTGTAAAGATCCTTTGAGTTCGATTCGATCTAGGCTAGAGTCGAAGTCAGTGATAGTAGCGTAGTCCCCAAAGCCAGAACTTGCGTTGTTGTTATCGTCGTAGAAAATATTTACAGCGTCCCCCAGGATAAATCTATCTGCCCCAGTCCCACCAGTTAAGGTATCAGTTTCTCCTAATCCGGGTGGAAGCGGACTACCAGGAAAAGTACCAATGAGGATGTCGTTTCCAGATCCCCCATTGAGTATTTCATTACCCGGCCCGCCTTGTAGGCTATCATTACCGTCCTCACCATTGAGGATATCATCGCCATTACTACCGTCTAGCGTATCATCACCTGCTCTTCCATTTAGAGTGTTATTAGAAGTATTACCAAAAAGGAAGTTGTTAAGACTGTTACCTGTCCCAGTAATGTTGCCACCTTCTCTTAGCCTCAGGTTCTCCAGATTAGCTCCTAGTGTGTAGCTGACAGAAGACCGGACGGTATCTATGCCTGAATTTTCAGCCTCTGTAATGGTATCAAGAGTCGTGTCAACGAAGTAAGTATCATCACCTGACCCTCCATTCAAAGTGTCAATACCTAAACCGCCATTAAGTGTGTCATCGCCATTATTACCGGATAACTGGTTATTTTGGCTGTCACCAGCAATGCTGTCATTTCCATTTGTGCCGATGACATTATCAAAGTTGACTGCGATAAATGACAATTTACCCAAACCAGGAACATTATTGGCAGCCAAACTTTGGGTTTGCAGGTTAACTGCGATAGATACCCCAGCCACAGATTGGGATGCATCTATAGTGTTATTGGCGACCTTAGCATTAGCAATAACCTTTTCTACTTTAAAGAGTTGGTCTTTCCCCAATCCCCCAGCTTTTTGAATAGTTCCAACACCTGACAAGGTAATGCTTTGACCTAATTGACTGTAATCTGCGGTATCAAAGCCATCTCCGCCATCAATGTTGTTGTTACCCTGACTACCTTTGAAGGTGTCACTGCCTGCATTACCTTTTAAAGTATTGTTTCCTGTGCCCCCATCAAGTGTATCATTGCCATCTCCACCGCTGAGAGTGTCGTTCGCCGTCCCACCTGCAAGGGAATCGTTACCAGCCAAACCATTCAAGATATCGTTACCGGAAGTACTATTGGCATTACCACCACTAGCCCAGCCAACTATGGTATCATTTCCCGAACTCCCATTTATCGTGTCAGGATTTGTAGTACCGAAAGCCATATTATCTCTCCTAAATTTCTCACTAAATATGTAAGTTCAGCATCAATCAAAAAACTGTTTATCAGTTCAATGTAGATTACTTGTCATTTGCGTAATTTCATACTGAAAAAAATTAACTATTTAGTTAGGAACTTCTCAAGAAAAAATCTCCAATTACTTACTGTGGGCTGATCCGAAAAGCCAGCCCTTGGTTGCAAGCGAAACGCCTACTCTAAAAAATCAGATAATTTATTTCCTGATAATCCATTAATTTATTACGCAAATGATTGAGTAATTAGGTCAAATATTTTGGTTTTTTTCCAACTGGTTGAACCCATGCTGTAACTATTTAATTATCATGAAGTACAAGGTTACATGAACTTATTTACTAAATCTTCAAAATACTCAAGAAATCCGATTCATAATATATTGATATAAGACTCCGATTTGATTTATGAAAACATACTGAGACTGAAAAGCCTGTTTTCTTAGGGTTTTATCTAAAATCTTGTTCAAAAATCAGATATGAGTCCTATATATGTTTGTCAACTTCAAATTAAATATTTTTTAAAATCTACTGATTTATTTGGTTAATGTTGGCAGTTTTTTTAGCTGATGAGGTTTGTGATTAAGTGAGGTTTCGAGCTCATTTCTTTTTGTTAAAAAACTATTTACAGCAGTTTTCTTTTACATGAAGTACAAAGTTACGGGTTTTGAGGCAGGAGGTGAGGCAGCCCCCGTCTTGGCGGTTCCCGTCGATGGGGGACTGCCGAACCCGAAGGGCAGGAGGTAAAAACTATTTTTACCTGATGTTAAGTCTTGCATTTTGTACCTTATTTACTTGCAAACTGCTGTATGTATTAAAGAAATATTTTTTAAATAGATAAGTTAAATTTATATATATCCAGAATATTTTTATGTTTAATAACACTTGAGCTTTACATAAATTTTATATACTTTTTTGGAAATTAGCGATCTCTGCGGTTTTTGCTAGTCTACGCATACCCACAAAAACCATCTAAACAAATGTCAATGAAGAAAAGCCGATCTCAAAGACATGTTTCAGATTGTGTACTAATGAAAGTAAAAGAAAAGTAGTAATTTCGGATAAAAACTCATGCACCAAGCTGTGGGGTGATAAATATGAATATTTAGTCATATATTGCTTCCCTGTAGATCAATACATCCTAAATCTGTATTTGGAGCAATAGCCCATGTACAGTAAACCAAAAAGTTTTCTTAAAAGGGCGATCACTACGCACGCCGCAGGTATCAGTCACAAATGACTACAGAAAAGTAAGTATTATAAAATACTCATTACATAAGAAATAATTATAATATTTTGAACCAGTGTAAAATATGAAATGATGAAAATGGTATGTTGTAATATTGGCTCTCTAAAATTGACTCTTTCATCTCATCAAATTACCACAGAAAGTGAGTCTACAAAAGAACTCGCTTTAACCGATTCAGAAACTCTTGATGAAGTTATTAAATGTTTAGTAGAAAATTTTTCAATTGAAACTCAAGGGGTATGTGACCAACAAACTTTATTCGAGATTCTCATAAAGGCAGCCAGCAGTGGAGACAGTATTGAGAATACAGCCAAACTATTAAAGAATGTTCCCACAGCAAATGATATTAGATATCATCTCAATAAAATTAACAATTTTGAGAAATTAGAGACACAAATAAATCAAATATTGAAAAGCCGAATTCCTCTGGGATTAAAAAAAGGATGGTTAAAAATAGCGATTGATTTAAACTTAATTTGCTACTATGGTAAGCCAAAACTAGAGGAATTACCATACATATATCGCAACGAAGCCAAATCTGGTACTAATTTATTTTATGCCTATGCAACTTTATATGTTATTACTAATAACAAGCGTGTAACTCTTGCAATAAAAGGTGTTCGACGATTTGATACCAGTGTCGCAATTATTACTTATTTATTGGCAGAACTTGACTCTCTTAAAATAAATGTAAAAAAGCTTTACCTAGATAGAGGTTTTTTTTATACTCCTGTGATTCGTTGGTTGCAGGCATTAGATATTTCATTTCTCATGCCTGCTATCAAGACGGGGAAACAAGGAGGAATAAAACAATTACTAAAAGGGGAAAAAAGTTATAAAACTACTTATACAATTACCAGAGATAAAGATGATACGGTTACATTTGATTTATGGATTATCTGCAAATATGGAAAGGGTAAACGTAAGAAACATGGAATACAATACTTTGCTTATGTTGCTCACAAGGTCAAAACAAATTTAGATTATATCTATCAAGATTACAGAAAAAGATTTGGTATTGAAACTAGTTATAGACTCAAAAATGTTTGTCGGATTAAAACGAATAATAAAAATCCGGCACTGAGATTACTCTTTGTTGGTATATCCTTTCTTCTAGTTAATATTTGGATTAATCTTCTTTGGCTTAAAATCAGTCATAAGAGGAAAGGGAGTCGATTAATTTATCGTACTCTTTTACACTTAAACAGATGCTAGCCTTTTTATCTCAAGCTATTCAGCGTAAATATCAAGTAGTCAAAGGCATTTATATTCCATCAGGTTAGCGACAAGAAATTATTAATCAGCAAGTTATTAAGTAATCATTATCTATCTTACGTCTGCGGGTTAAAGGATTGGAGATGAAAAAGTACTATAAGCTACAAAATATTTGGAGTTGTTGCTTAAGACAATGCGAACAACACGGTTCGCTTGTCACTAAGAAGTATTTGCGACACAACCAAATGTAGTGCCACCAAAAAACTGAGTTAGTTCTCATGCGTCAGATACGACTGAGCAGCTCTCTTGCGGCACTCGCCACTGCATCAGGGGACTCGATCGGTGAAAGGTGTCCGACACCTGGCAACACCGTAAAGGTGGTCTGCGGCAGCAAGGACGAGAACGCAACCCGAAGAGCAGATTCATGTTCCACTTGGTCACGATCGCCGATCACCACACTGATCGGCACTGTTACTGAGGTCAGACCATCACTGATATCCTCGATCATGCCGCGGTTTGTCCAGGCTTGCTTCGCGCCTGATGTACCGCCAAGCGTGTCCGTGATCACCTGCTGACACAGCGAATTGGAAAGCGGCGTACCAGATAGGATGGGTAGCGCCTGTAGCACACCCTCGTGGGTTTCATAGGATGCTAGCATCGCCGATCTCTGCTCTGCTGGGACTGGCATCGGCGTAGGCGGGGCGGGTGCTACTAACAGGAGACCAGCAAGCCCAGGCGGATGTCGTTTCGCGACAATTTGTGATACCTTACCCCCCATTGAATGACCAACCAGCACATAGCGATCAAGCTTGAGGGTATTGATGACGACCTGCACGTCATCCGCCATCGAATCGAGATCGTAGCGTCCGTTGGTGGCAACAGAGGCTCCCCATCCACGCTGATCGATCGCGATGCAGCGTGATTGGCTGTCTAATTGATCGATCACCTGCTGCCACGAACGGGACGAGCCGCCCCAGTAGTGCAGGAATAGGAGAGAAGGTTCGCCTGAACCAGTGTCCATCACATTTAAAGTTGCGCCGCTTGTTTGAATAGTTCTTTGTGGCATGATTTCTCCTTTTTATAATACTTACTTCTTTATAATACTTACTTCTCTGTAGTCATTTGTGACTGATACCTGCGGCGTGCGAAGCGATCGTCCTTTTAAGAAAACTTTTTGGTTTACTGATGTAGGATTGAAAGGGGACTGAAGCCAAATCAGAGCGCCTAAATTGGGGATTCTTGAAAAGTTGAATGAGGATTCAAACCCTAACCAAATCTTACTTATATTTTTTCCCTAGTATCCAGAAGAGACTTATAGTCATTCCGCTGCTAAAATCTTGCATAGTCTTTAGTTTATAGAAAATGCTTCGATACCGTAACCAAACAATATTTATTATTATTTCTGTGCTCATCGTTGTACCGATAGGATTTTTGTTTAAGTATTATAATGGGCCTGCCCATCATTGGTTTAATGACTACGGAGCAGCTGTATTTTACGAAATATTTTGGTGTTTGTTTGCGTTTTGGTTTTTCAGAAGTCGTGCAGCGGTAATCCAAATTCCTATATGGGTTTTTATCATCACCTGTATACTAGAATTCTTGCAACTTTGGCATCCGCCACTATTAGAGCAAATTCGCGCCACCTTGATAGGTAAATTGTTACTTGGTACGACCTTTGTTTGGTGGGATTTTCCTCATTATGTATTAGGTTCTGTTTTAGGTTGGTTGTGGCTGCGACAATTACACGGAACAGGTTATGCAAAAAAAAGTTAAGGTTAAACCTAATTCAAAACAGCAAAAAATTGAAGAACAACTTGATGGCAGTTTGATTGTTTATTTAAAATCGCTCCCAGTTGATGGTAAAGCTAATGAAGAGTTAATTAAACTACTAGCAAATAAATTTGATGTACCCAAGTCTCATATCAGAATTAAGTCAGGTTTCTCCTCTCGGCAAAAGCTGATGGAAATTGATACAAACATCTAACTGCTGCTTAATAATACCTTTTTTGAAGACTATGCTGCCTTCTAAATGTGAGCTACATTCCACCCAGTACATTTTCTACTATAGATAATAAACGAGAGATAGAAACTTGCAAAATCTAATTTTTATGCCTGGGTAATACTGATATACCTTGGTTGAGTTTTGACTCTTTCTATCCAAGCTTGGATAGCAGGATATTGTGTTAAATCAAACCCACCTTCATTGGCTACATGAGTATAAGCGAACAAGGCAATATCAGCAATCGTATAACGTTCTCCCACAAAAAAATCTTGAGAAGTTAAGTGTTTGTCCATCAAGTTAAGTGCTGCATAGCCT
Organism: Nostoc sp.; assembly: GCF_036917535.1. GTDB lineage: Bacteria > Cyanobacteriota > Cyanobacteriia > Cyanobacteriales > Nostocaceae > Nostoc. The sequence continues at coordinate 29,050 of NZ_JBALDA010000099.1, read as the reverse complement.
GGTTCGCGTTTTTGTTTAATAGCTTCACTATATTCTTCAGCTTTACCTAGAATAGAAATCAAAAATCTTGATGTAGCAATAAAAGGCTCATGGCTATATTGTTCAAAAAATAACCATTGCAGCACCTGCGCTCGTAAAAAGCGGTCATAAGGTAAAAACTCTGTACCTTCACTGAGATAAACCAATATGGCATTTGATTCTGCCAAATATTTCTTTGGCTCGATTTCCAGAACAGGTATCTTACCGTTGGGATTTTTACTTAAAAATTCTGGTGTTCGACTCTCGCCTTTTAAGAGGTTAATCTCTATCCTCTCAAAAGGCATACCTAGTTGTGTCAATAAAAGACGTATCTTATAACCATTACCAGAAGGTAAAAAATCGTACAAATGCAGTAGTTCCATGTTAAAATACAGTTAGGAATATGTTGATAAGTGAATGTTCAAAATACAATATTTTACCAAAAGATTTTCCCAAAACCGGATATTTTTTTTGTATTTGGTATCTGAACGTGCTACATAAAATTATTTGAGAAAATAAAAAAATATTATTTATTTCTAGATTGAGATGTTTAATTTAGTTAATGGTCGGAAAGAAAACTATGTGTGGAAGATTTACTTTAAACCAGTCAGCAGCAGGATTATCTAAAGTTTTCCATGTCGAGTCAGTTCCCGATTTGGCAGCCGAATATAACATTGCGCCTACGCAAATGGTGGCGACAGTGTTACAAAATCCCGAAAGCGAAAAGCGGGAATTTAAGCAGTTGTATTGGGGATTAATTCCATCATGGGCGAAAGATGCAGGAATAGGGGCAAAGCTGATTAATGCTAGGGCAGAAACTGTTGCTGAAAAACCTGCTTTTCGTTCGGCTTTTAAGCACAGACGCTGTTTAGTGCTAGCTGATGGCTTTTATGAGTGGCAACGCCAACAAGGTAAGAAGCAGCCATTTTATTTTCGTCTTCGAGATGAACAACCCTTCGGTTTTGCAGGTTTGTGGGAGAGATGGCAATCGCCTGCTAACGAAGAAATAATTTCTTGTACAATTTTGACAACGGCAGCTAACGAATTACTCCAACCCATCCACGAGCGGATGCCAGTGATTCTGGAGCCACAAGATTACGATTTATGGCTAGATTCCCAAGTGCAAACGACCCAAACCTTACAGCAGGTATTGCGTCCATATCCAGTGTCAGCAATGATTGCATATCCAGTTAGCACCTTGGTAAATAACTCTCGACATAATAGTTCAGAATGTATCGTACCTCTGAGTGAGAAGAATGCCCCCGTAAATCAGTTAAATTAACTATTAAGTGAACTAGGGGATTGGGGAGATAGAAAGATGAGGGGCAGGGGAATAGAGGGACAAGGGAGCAAGGGGACAAGAAGACAAGGGATAATTATTGAACAAGTCTCTCTTTGAAGTTTTGATGCCTACGGCGGGCTGCGCCAACGCCAAAAGCCGGCGCTTAGACTTCTCTCCTTGTCTCCCCCCTCTTCCTTGTCTACCTTGTCTCTTCTCCATGCCCAATGCCCCATGCCCAATATCCAGAGAGAAATATGCCAAGAACACAAAAAAACGATAATTTTATTGACAAATCCTTTACTGTGATGGCGGATATCATTCTGAAGATCCTGCCAACTAACAAAAAAGCTAAAGAAGCGTTTGTTTATTATCGAGATGGTATGTCGGCCCAAGCGGAAGGGGAATATGCCGAGGCATTGGAATGCTATGAAGAAGCTCTAACACTAGAGGAAGATACCAACGATCGCGGCTATATTCTCTACAATATGGGGCTAATTTATGCCAGCAATGGCGACCACGACAAAGCTTTAGAACTATATCACAAAGCAATTGAGTTAAACCCACGTATGCCCCAAGCCTTGAACAACATTGCTGTGATTTATCACTACCAAGGTGAAAAAGAAAAAGAAGCTGGAGATAGCGAGGCTGGCGAAGCACTTTTTGACCAAGCAGCAGACTATTGGATTCGCGCTATTCGCATGGCCCCCAATAACTACGTCGAAGCCCAAAACTGGCTGAAAATCACCGGGCGATCGCAAATTGACGTATTCTTCTAAAAGTGATGAGTTAGGAATTATTAATCAATCACTCCTAACTCCTATGTAGACGCGATTAATAATTATCGCGTCTCTAACTGCTAACTTTTGTATAGACGCAATTAATCGCGTCTCTATTTGTACAGGCGTGATTAATCGCGTCTCTAACTCCTAACTAAAAAAAGATGATTGACCAAGAACAAGTTCACAAAGTAGCTAATCTTGCTCGTTTAGAATTGACTTCACAAGAAGAGAAACAATTCACTACCCAGTTGGGAAGTATTCTGGACTATATCGAACAATTGAATGAACTTGATGTCAGTAATGTGCTGCCAACAACACGCGCAATTGATGTCAGCAATATCACACGAGAGGATGAATTGCAACCCTATCCTGACCGGGAAAGTATTCTCAACAGTGCACCTGAACAGGAAGGCGAATTTTTCAAAGTACCAAAAATCCTCAATGCTGAATAGTCAAATAATTTGGGATTTTAGATTTACGTTTAATGTGAATTAAGTGTTGAAACCCTTGTAATTGCGTTGATAATTCCAAAATTATGATTTTGGACAATCTCAAAACCTTACGGTACAAGAGGCGTTTTTAATTCACATCAGGCGTGATTTGCAATTTTAGATTGACGCCTCAAGTCGGGAAACCCTTTCGGCAGTTCCTCCTGGGGGGAACCCCCTCTGAGCGACAGCCTCACCACGGCGCTGTCTCGTCTTGGCGGTTCGATAAATTAAGCTTTTTAGCAATTTTTGCGTAAGTCCTATACATTATTGGCAACTATTAAAATACTTGCTCGTACTGCCAAAGTATGTTCTATGTCTAAATCTTTAATCACCGTTACCGTCAAATTGTTCGCTGCTTATCAAGAAGCCTTTAGGGTTTCGGAACTCGTGCTGGAATTCCCTAATAGTATGCCAGTCAAAGCAGTATGCGATCGCCTTATAGCTGAACACCCTGAACTCTCACAATGGCAAGATATAACCCGTTTTGGGATTAATTTGATATTTGTCGAACCAGATACCCTACTACAAGATGGGGATGAGGTTGTATTGATTCCACCAGTTAGCGGTGGCTAGGAAAACAGTTAGGAGTTAGGAGTAATAAATTAAAGATTCAAAACTTCTAACTCATAACTATTCAAAGAGAATTGGTCTTAGCAGTTAGCTTTATTAAGTTATCTAACTCTTGCTGCATCTGACTAACAACTAATTCATAACATTCATTGACATAGTAGCGATCGCTAGCTGCTTGGCGACCGTAGCGTTCAAATACAATTGGTGGACAAACTCGCGTATATATGGGCACTGGCAATGGAATATTCGGCAATGGGCCAATTGCTAATCCCCAAGGCAGTCCGAGATAGATTGGGAAAACTTCTGGATCGATACCTAATAGCCAAGGCATTCCCCACTTGTGGAGTTGCTGCACAACTTTGTAGCAGTCAGCAATTATAATGAGTGTATCGTGAGCGCCCCAGGAAATCACAGGCACAATCGGCACATTTTCCCGTAACGCTAACTTGATAAACCCTTGTCGCCCTGCTAAGTAAATTTTGTTACGTAAATAATTTGGTCGGAAGACATCTTCGGCTCCACCGGGATAAACTAGCAGACTCGCTCCAGAGCGTAAGGCAGTGTAAGCCATTTTTGGATGAGCGATGATTGCTCCAGCCTTGGCGACTAATTGCGCTAGTGGCGTGCTAACTTGCCAAGCCTTGGGATGCATCAAACCATAAACTGGTTTCTCTACACCAAATCGTCGGAACCAGTCGTACATCATCATTGCCATATCAGGGGCTGCGAGTCCACCATTGTGTGAACCAACAAATAGGACTTTTTGTTGCGGTGGAATATTCTCCCAGCCACTAGTTTGAACTCGAAAATAGTAGTGATACAAAAAGTCAAACAGGGGCATTAGAGATTCTATGAACTTTGGATCTCGCTCATCCAAAGACCAACCGGGTTTTTTGTTTAAGAAATGTTGCTTTTTTGACATTGAGACATTTTAATAGGATTGGCAAAGTTCAAACAATCCCTTGTTTAGATATAACTCAACGTGAGTTCGGGTTAATGAGGTTAATTTAACGTTTACTAGCTAAAACAATACAAACACGTTGGCAGATACCAGAATAAATCAACCGTATAATCGAGGGTTTCAGCTTATCCCGAACTCAGGTAAAAATTTATAATTATTTTCTATTGTTTTTTTTCATGATTATCTTAGTTCAAGAGCTTTAATAACAAAGAATTCAGGAGTCAGGAGCCAGAATTAAAAATTGAATTCTGTGTGACTGGTGGATGAATAACTGGGTTTAACTCCCCCACCAAATCTCTGCTGAAAGTGGTCTTCAATCAGTGGCGGGTTTGAATCCCCCACTGATTGATTCTGACTCCTGAATTCTGACTTCTGAATTCTTCTTCAAAGTGTAATTGACATCTACGATTATTGATTCCACTTTTTGGCAAAACATTTGAATAAATAATGAAACAATTACTTTAAATGATATTTTCAGCTGGTTTAATTATTGTGGTTACTATGTATTTAGTGTAAACCTATGCGCGACAGAAATCCTTGGACTATGTGGATAGTGGTTGTAGTGGCTGTTAGTGCAACGGCGATAGGCATTCACAATTTTGAATGGTTCTTAAATGTTACTTGTCTGGTAGATACCATGCCCACTGCTAGTAGACATTGCAAGCATCTGCACTAGCTTTAGTAAGCTCCTTTGCATAACTAGGATTATTTCATGTTTATTTTGATACGACCCGAAGCTGACAATTACCCCGCTAAGTAGTAATGCTATGGGGTTTCTCCTCATGATTTTGGACTTATTTTCAGATACCAATATGTAGGATACTACGTTTTTACACTTAGCAATATTTTTGAATTTTTATGCTGGGTTCCAAGTCCCGTGGAAGCTGTGGGGAATGATGCTAGGTAATCCTAGTTTGCAAACTGGTTCTGCATTCAGGCGATCGCTATCAAATACCCAAACTTCACTACTATGAGAATTACCATCGTATACAACGGTTAGCACCCAACCTTGCTTGGGGTTTTGGGCATCTTGGGCGTAGATGGGTTCTGAAGGATAGCGGTTTTCTCCTAAGTCTGCTTCAGTAAGGGTTTCAGTTTTGTAGTCGAAGCGGGCGATCGCACCAAACCATTCTTTGCCTATATCTCCTCTTTGGGGCATTAATGATATGTAAGTATAGCGCCAAGGTTGCCCAACTTGCAATCGCTGCACTACAGGAAATTCACACTTGCGGTTGACAACTTCCTGTATTGCTGTCACTTTACCAGTTTGAGGATTGAGGCGCACTTGCCACAATGCTCCTTTAGTAACTGTGTGCGTCTCACCAGTTGCGAATTCTCTAAGATATTCATTAGTTTGGTGAAAATCTGCATATCGCACCATGTCTAGAATCACGGAACCGTCTTTATCTTCATAGCCGTTGCCAAAATGCCAATTGAACCAAGGATCGGTTTCACCACGACTCACTAAGGATAAGTTTTCCCGGTCGAAGATTAACACCTGGGTTCCTAATTGAGGTTCCCACAACAGAGATTCACTAAAAGTAGTCAAACCTAGCAAAAGTGACAGCATTTTTAGCCGCATCGGTGGCATGAAAAATACCAGATACCTTTGAGTTAAAACAAAATCATGCATTATCGAGTAGCGATCTAGCTTAAAAGCCGTTTTTTGGATAATTTTGCCCGTGTCATCGCTTTTGTAGAGATTCAGTTGCACAGAACTTCCGATACTGATTCCAAAGTTAAAAATCTCGCCTGTTTGTGGATCACGCTTGTAATGAGCAGAATAAGGTAATCCGTTATTTAAAGCACCTAAATCATCCAATCCCTTCGTTTCTAAAGTTTGCAAATCAAGACTATATGGATTGGTTGCTTCCCATAAAGCCAACAGTTTATCAGGTAAAGCCAAAACTGAAGTGTTCGCTGCATTTTTGATTTGTTGACCCCAGCGCTTCCAGATGGGGCCTGGTGGATGCATATTATAGACACCATAAAGAAACCTATCCGCTTGAGTTTCAGCTAAATATTCTGCTGTTTGCACATAGCGATAGACTCCGGTAGCACCTGCATCTGTAAAATGGACACCGAGAATTGCCCCATCTCCATCAAACCAATGTCCCACGCGTTGGCCACCACGTTCTAGCCGTGCGGGGCCATTGCGGTAAAGTGTGCCACGCAAGCCATCTGGAATTTTGCCAGAAATAATTGACAGTTGAGTAAGGGGAAATTCTTTTGCTGGTTGTGCGATCGCACCAGCCCAGGATTTATTTATTGACTTTTTAGTAATAGTCTGCATACTAAAACTTTTGGAAATATTGATAATGTAGACAATTGCATTCTTACATTGTTGCAATTTTTTAAAGATGTAAAAAATGGAGTGAGCATTGTTAATTTATCAAAAAAGCCTGTTTTCCTCCTGCCCCCTGCCTCTTGCCCCCTGCCCCCTGCCCCCTGCCTCCTTCTCACTACTCTGGTAAAAAATGCTGAAACTATTAAGATTAGAAGCATCTGCCTACTGAATACTTACTAAACTTTCCCACCCATGCCTCTGTCACGCATAGTAACGCTGATTGTCGGTCTAATCGTCATTTTAGGGCTAGTCCTATGGCTAATTGATTCCCTATCACGCCTCTATTGGCAATTGTCCTATTCGCCGTTGCTAGGCAATTTGTTGCTGTTATTGCTGATTGTCCTGATTGGAGGTTTGGTTGCCGCTTTTGTCTATTATGTATTGGTGATTCAGTCAGGGGAAAAGCGATCGCGTCGCAACCCAAAGCGAGTAACTGCGGCGCAAGTTCCGGCTGGTAAATCTGACGCTGCTTCTACAACTCTCCAGGCTGTGCGACAACAAGTAGCGCAAATTCAAGATGAAGTCACACGCCAAGCTCTATTAAGTCGATCGCGAGAAATTGAAGCCAACCTAGCACGCGGTGAAATTCAAGTAGTCGTATTTGGTACCGGAAGTGCTGGCAAAACTTCTTTAGTAAATGCGATTATGGGACGCATGGTCGGTCAAGTGGATGCACCGATGGGTACAACTCAAGTTGGAGAAACTTATTGTTTGCGGTTGAAGGGATTAGAACGCAAGATTTTAATTACGGATACGCCAGGAATTTTAGAAGCAGGGGTGGCGGGAACAGAACGGGAACAAATGGCGCGAGAACTGGCAACAGAAGCAGATTTACTGTTGTTTGTAGTGGATAATGATTTACGCCGCTCAGAATATGAGCCGCTGCGAGGGTTGGCAGAAATTGGCAAGCGATCGCTCCTAGTTCTCAACAAAACTGATTTATATACAGATGAAGATAAAGAATCCATCCTCGCGAGATTACGTCAACGGGTACGAGGATTTATTGCTACTAATGATGTGGTAGCGATCGCAGCTAATCCCCAATCTGCACAACTCGAAACTGGTGAAATCTTCCAACCGGAACCGGATATTGTGCCTTTGTTGCGGCGCACGGCTGCTGTTTTACGCGCTGAAGGTGAAGATTTGGTAGCAGATAACATTCTTTTGCAATCTCTACGATTGGGAGACGAAGCACGAAAACTCATCGATAGCCAGCGTCGCCGTCAAGCTGACAAAATCGTGGAACGATTTCAATGGATTGGTGCTGGTGTGGTATCAGTCACGCCGATACCAGTGGTAGATTTGCTGGCGACAGCTGCTGTTAATGCTCAAATGGTTGTGGAAATTGGCAGAGTCTACGGCTGTGAATTGAATATGGAACGGGGACGAGAATTAGCCCTTTCTTTGGCGAAAACGCTTGCCAGTTTGGGCATTGTCAAGGGAGCAATTCAATTATTATCTACAGCGTTGCAACTTAATGTTGCCACCTTTATTGTTGGTAGGGCGATTCAAGGCGTGACAGCAGCTTATTTAACGCGAATTGCAGGTAAAAGTTTCATTGAATATTTTCGTCATGACCAAGATTGGGGTGATGGTGGAATGACGGAAGTTGTGCAGCGACAGTTTCAGATTAATCGCCGAGACGAATTTATTAAAGCTTTTATTCAAGAAGCGATCGCGCGAGTAGTGAAGCCATTAACAGAAAAATCTGAGGTGGTTGAGGAAGATACGGAAGCTAAGGGTTAAAATATGCGATTGAAGACCGTCCACATCCACCAAAACCCTACAAACTAGATGGTAATCAACAAGAACCTATTTCACTATTATAAAAATCCCTACTTCTTTTCGTAAAATGTGCTTAAAAACCTTGATTTTTCGTTACCTAAAACAGCATTGCGTATAAGAAAGTAGCAATTTATCAAACACAAGTAGGTTAACCTTTTTCAGCTTCTATTTCCAAATTTGTAGCTATCTCGGCTCAACCTCAATATTGAATAAAATTTATAATTACTCACCGGGTTCTCTGCTGACGTGCTGCGTCGTGTTTAATAAGTTTATATACTGATAAACAGGTAGAGCATAATGAAAACTCGTAATGCTTTTGTTCAGTTAACGATTTGTGTACTGTTAGCACTCACAACTACTTTTTTCGTGAATTTGCCTAGAGTCTTAGCTCACCCCACAACGGATTGTCGCCCAATTGTGACAGGCACGTACCTCACGACCACCTCTGGTGACTTCGGTTCGTATCGTAGTCTTGTAACGTTCACCCAAGATGGTAACTTTTTTGCTAGTGCTTCAAACCAAAGTGGTGATTCCTTTGTCAAACCTTATGGTAATTCACAGGGCAGTTGGAAGTGTACCTCTTCCACACAGATTACTGCTACGATACCAAACTTCATTTACCCAACAGCAACGTTAGCAGGTGCAATTGCCAGAGGCGATCTTCGTGCGACATTTGATCCAAGAAATGGGACAGTGCAAGCAACAGCAACACTGAAGGAGTTTGCTCTCAATGCAGATCCACTCAATGATGATGCCTCAATAGTGGGGACGATCGCTTTCACAGGGCAGCGTGTTAAACCCGGACAATAACTAATCATTTGTTGGGAATCAAATGTCGATCATCAGTAAAATTATGTCCATTTTAGCAGGTGTATTTTTGAAGTACTCCTGCTTCAATTTTTTAAGGCCCACTAGTACCGCAAGGCGGAAGTCAAAAGTCAAAAGTATTACGGAATGAGCTTTTTTGGGTTTTTAAATAGTTGTTCTATTTACGCCTTGCGGTACTAGCCTACGGCAACGCAAAGCGTAGCTTACTTCTTTGCAGGAGTACGCATCTATAAAATCGCCCAAAAGCTTACTTTGTAAGCTTTATAACTTTTGATAGATTATTCTATCAATAATTTTGATAGAATAATTTATCAAAACCTATCATTGAGAGGAAAAAGAGTTTATGCCATACAATTTGGAACCTCTGCCATATCCTACAGATGCCTTAGAACCCTACATTGATGCACGAACAATGGAGATTCATCATGATTTTCATCATGGTGGCTATGTTAAGAACCTGAATGCTGCGCTGGAATCGTATCCAGATTTACAAAATAAAAGCATAGAGGAATTGATTCGTGAATTGAACACTTTGCCAGAAGCGGTTCGTAATCCAGTTCGCAATAATGGCGGAGGTCATTTTAATCACTCAGTATTTTGGACTCTGATGGCTCCCAATAGCGGAGGTGAACCCACAGGAGCCATTGCAGAAACCATCAATGAAACTTTCGGTAACTTTGAAAACTTCAAAACCCAGTTTAATGATGCTGGTGCCAAGCAATTTGGCAGTGGTTTTGTCTGGTTGGTTCGGACTGCTGGGGGTAAATTGGAGGTGACGAGTAGACCTAATCAAGATTGTCCTTGGTCTGAAGGTCATTATCCTATTATGTGCAACGATGTTTGGGAACACGCTTATTACCTTACTTATCAAAATCGTCGTCCAGAGTATCTCAAACAGTGGTGGAATACAGTTAACTGGAACGAGGTGAACAACCGTTTAGCCACATCAACTAGTCTCTAATTAATCAAGTAATACCAATTCTCTATAAACGTGGATAAGTAAGTGGGCGTGAATAATTAAAGGATTAGGCGTTGCAGAACAGTGGGATGAATTGGTACAAGCAGGGGAAGCAGGGGAAGCAAGGGGAGAATTTTGGAAGTTACTAAATCATCCCGCAACTATGCAACGCCAAAGGATTATAGTAAGGGCTTTAGCCTTTACTATAATCCAATTAAATTAATTTTACATTGCGTAACATAGTTTAATTTATTCTTGACCACTTACTTAATTTACATCTTTACAGAGAAACAAGATCCCCGACTTCTTTGAGAAGTCGGGGATCTGTAGCTTGAAATTTTCACAAATCAAATATGATCGCTATATGCGTAAATTTCATTACACTTATCAAAATTATCGATTTGCCAAAATTGATAGAGTTATTTCTCTTAGTTGCATCACAGTTTTAATCTATGCAATTGTCGGATTTGCCTTGGGTAACTTGAGAATTAATTTTGGATTATGGGGTTTAGGAATTCTCTTTTACCATTGGCATTTAGCAAATTTTGATAACTCAAACATACACTACACTACAGAAAATTATTTTCAACAAAATCTGCTGATAGGCTTGACTTCAGGGTTGATGAGCAGTGCCATAACTATACTTATCCATGAAGTAAAATCCCACTTGCCAGTTTGCCAACCAATTGCTATTGGGTTAATAACTGCAATCAATTCTACTGTCATGATGGTATTAACAGTGAGAGATTGGGGCAGGTTAAAGTTTATTATTTTCTCAACCGCATTGGCATGGCTGGGTCTTTTGTTGGGGTGGACAGCACAAAATCACTTGCCAAACATTTAAAATTCCTTAAAAATTGCGTTAATCTAGGTAGACAGTCAATAAAGGTCTATCCAGTTAACATGGATGAATCTGCTACAGTTGAGCGGGTAAAAGTCAAAAATCAAATCCTTTATTTACTTAAAATGAAAGGACAACAGTCGGCGGCTGATTTAGCTCAACAGTTGCAAGTATCACCAATGGCAATTCGTCAACATTTACAAACTCTGCAAGATGAGCAATTGGTGACTTATACAGAAGAACGTCAAGCTGTAGGTCGTCCGCTAAAGCTGTGGTATTTGGCAAATAAAGCCATGAATTTTTTCCCTAATCATCACACTGACTTGGTGGTGAATCTAATTGAGGGAGTAACTCAAGTATTTGGGATGGATGGGTTAGAGGCGTTAATTGCACAGCGTACCCAAACTCAAATTCAAAATTATTCAGCCAAAATGTCAGATAGTCTTTTATGGCGGGAACGAGTGGCTGTGCTTGCTTGCTTGCGTACTCAGGAAGGGTATATGGCAGAGGTGATTGAGGAGTCACCGGATGAATTTCTGCTAGTGGAAAATCACTGTTCAATTTGTACTGCTGCCCAAAAGTGTCCTCAATTGTGCAGTTCAGAATTACAAGTCTTCACAAGGTTACTCGGTTCTACAGTTAACATTGAACGAGTTGAACATATTTTAAGTGGCGATCGCCGCTGTGCTTATCGTATTTCTGTCTTTGAGCAAGCTATTGACTCCTAAGAAACACAAGGGTGTGAGGGTGTAGGGATGTAAGGGGATAAAAAAAAAGGTGTTTATTTTATATGTTCTAGGAGCGAAAAACGCGGCTGTGAGAGGCTCTTAAGAGTCCGTAAGGCGGTGTAGTTGTGCATCTTGCAGTTTCAACTTATTGATATTAATTTGCAATTATTTTAAATTGTAAGCATTGATGCCCTTAAAAAAATATTAAGGATCGCGGTTATAGAGAGAATCAAGATTTTTAGGCTTTCCTCTACTCATTCTTATCCTTACTTATCATGTCTAGCACTCCAATAAACCTGAACACAGTCGATCCGGTTTGGAAAAACCACATCCAGGAAGGAAACAGTAAGATGCAAGTGAAGTCATACTACGATGCGATCGCCTGCTATCAAAAAGCATTGACTCTTGCTGAGAAGATATTGCAGAAAGCAACTTCCCACTTAACTAATTCCGAGGCAATTCATATCTATGTGCTTTCATGTCAGAATCTTGCTAATTGTCACTTGGCGGTGGGACAGTTAATTGAAGCGGAAACTTACTTGCTCAAAGCCCAAAGCAGTGCATCAGATATAATGGGGGCTAGTAAGTTACCAATGGAATTTCGGACGCAAGCATATTGTGCCTTCTATGCGACATTTCAAGATTTAGTCAAATTTTATGAAGCTCTTGGTCGGGAAGATGAGGTGTCTGAAATCATCATGCAATCCAAAGAACAAGCACTTAAGTTTCTTGAGCAAGTCGAAGCAACCCTACCAAGCAACTGATTGTGTAAATAAAATAGCGGTACTGGATAGATAAAGACTATTTCCCAAATGCCGCTACAATTCTGTGTTAATGTCGAGGAAAGTCGCTAAAAATTCATGAATTGAATCATCAAACCAAAGTCGGTGCTTTTTCCATCTCTGCATTGTACTGACCCAGGCTGGCTGCTCCGTTTAACTTCGCTCGATGATAAAGTAATTTTTGTGCCTCAGATGTCTTGTCATCATTACCCCGCCAGTATTCTAAAGCTGGTTGTTGAATAGCGCGGGCATAGGAAAAGGTAATAGGCCAAGGACATTGGGAAGCAAATTTAGCATTCATCACATTCAGATGTTCCGTTGAGCGTTCCTTACTCTGTCCACCAGAAAGGAAAGCAATTCCGGCAACAGTAACGGGTACGTTCTTAAGTAAGCATTGAATAGTCATTTCTGCTACCTGCTCTACATTCGCCGGATTGGGACAAGTCAAGCCAGAAATCACCATACTAGGTTTAAGTATCATCTGGTCAAACTCAACTTTATGCAGACGCAGTTGATTAAACACCGCTTCTAAAGTTTCATCTGTTACTTCGTAACAATCTTCTATTGTATGATCGCCATCAATTAATACCTCCGGCTCCACAATTGGTACAAGTCCTCCTTCCTGACACAAAGCAGCATAACGAGCTAGCGCATGAGCATTAGCTTCAATGCAAGTACGGCTGGGAATACCATTACCAATGGTAATCACAGCCCGCCATTTGGCAAAACGTGCGCCCATTTTGTAATATTCAGCAATGCGCTTCCTTAGACCATCTAATCCTTCGGTGACTTTTTCACCTGGACAAGCTGCTAAGTCTTGAGCTCCGGTATCAACTTTGATACCAACGATCAGACCCGCGTCTTGCATCACCTTCGTAAAAGCAACACTAGCCTGAGAAAACTGGCTAATAGTTTCATCATAGAGAATAGCTCCACTGATGTATTCCGATAAACCAGGGGTTGTCAGAATTAACTCCCGATAAGCACGTCGTCGTTCTTCTGTCGTGGGGATACCTAACTTTTCAAATCGCTTGTTGCATGTACCGTTGCTTTCATCCATTGCCAGAATACCTTTACCAGGAGCAACCATTGCCTTGGCGGTGTTTCTCAATTCCTGCGCGTATGTACTCATGTTAATCATCCTTTGGTTAGTTTTGGCGATCGCTATATATCTAAATTATTGCAAAAACTTTGCAATAATTAAAATTATTTGTTAAATTATTTATGTATAGATACTATAACCTCCTATGTCAGCATTGCTTGTGGGAGATTCATTCTCCCACATTTTGTCTGATTATGTCAAAGTCTCGAAAGGCTGAATGGATCGGATAGCTGTTGATTTAGCTGTTAATAATTATTTGATATCTATTTAACCTTATTCATACATATTCTCAATAACTGTCAATACTTTTGTGAACAGTGCATTTAGTCAGTTCAAAAATCAAAGTAGACTGTTATATACATGAATTTATTGTAAATATCAAGGGTATTTAAGAAGCATTACGGCATAGCTTTATACCCGTTTGTGGCTAATTACTTACTTTGATAGACAGCAATCTGCGCTACACCAAGATTGTTATACTGTGTGCATAATCGTTTTAACATGACTAAGCTGGTTCCTCAGTAACGATATATGTTTTGTCTCCTATCGATAGGTTTTCACCATCCTCAATAATAGGTGCCCAAGCAATTTTCATACCTTCTCGCTTAAGTTTTTGAGCAACAAATTCTATATATTCCATATCAGGCTGAACTGATATAAGTTTCAATAGTTCTGTACCTGCTTTTGTTAACACTCCAACTTGATTTACGATTTCAGGCGTATCCTTCTCTCTTTCAAATAAGAGAATTAAAGAGGAGTAAAGTAAACTAGAGGTACTGCCGGAGGTACTAGCTTCAAAGCGAAAACTTATAAAATCACTATCATTTATAAGACCAGCGTCTTTTAACTCAAGAATTTCAGAAAAGCCAATAGTATTATCTTTCTTAAAAATATATTCTTTTGGGTCAAGGTAAAAAGCTATGTTCTTATTACTTAGGACATATTTCCCTAATTCAACAAAGTTTTCTGCTTCTTGTCGTGAAAGATTTTTCAATATCTCAAGAGTACGTAGCGAGAAAGAACCAGGTTTTGTAATCTCCCCAGCCAGGATTTTCCCCCACCAGTATTGGAGATCTTCTGTTGAAATTTTCTCTGCTATATCAAAGAAATGATTAATCCATTCTGGTTCTGGCTTCTGTTCTGGGATCTCACTTTTATTTGCTAGTTCCTCAGCAGCGTTTGCACATACGGATTCTATATTCTGTTGCTTTCGTAACTCCTGGTATTCACTACGGTTTGCCGCACGCTCAGGAAGTGAGAGGATCGGGCTAGGTGTCTCAGAAGATCCCATCATCTTAACTTTACCGTCTTCATAATCTGCACCACCAAGCAACTTACGACTCTCAGCCATAGCTTCGGAAATAACTCGTATTTCGTAAGCTTTAGCTTCAGCATTTTTCTTGATAAGATATGGGCGTGAAACTGCACCAAACCCTTCAGCCATTACTTCAATAAGTCTCTTCAGTGGATCACTAATGCCAGCTAAATCTTTGATTTCCATTTACAGCTACGTATTTTTATTTCCTAAAAATCGGTGTTTACAATGGTATACATGTACTAAAAAGAATTTAACCGTAAAAACACGTAAAATTAATTTTTTTGTGCCGGACTTGGCCAAAAAATTCTGTACTCCTATCAATGCTTTCTTTCCTTAAAGTGCAATCGCCCTTGGTTATGTGGGAAACTAACTCTGGAGCGATCGCCGATAATGTTGCTATAAATTTTATAAATTAGTGTAAAAAATGCTCTTGCAAAAAAGCAAGAGCATTGAAATTTTTCTAGGAAAAATACTTTGTAGGATAGGCAGTAAATTAAATCGCCTATACACTTAGAGACGCTTTTCGTTTACGCTTTAACCACCAGCCTCCAACACCAACAACCATTATCCCATCAAGGTCGCTAGGTTCTGGAACATGGGTTGAATCGGTATTTACCACAAGTTTAGTAAACGCTTGACCATCACTCTCAGAAAAAAGATATTCCTCAAGAAGATCCCCTTGAAGCGCACCTCCAATTGAGAAAAATTTTCCGTTTCTGGCGTTAATATCTGCAATGGCGTTGGAGTTGAGAGCAAAATTCAAGATTTCGTTTGGATCGCCAGAAGTAGTAACGTTAAAATTTCCATAATTTTTACCACTTCCCAAATCATTATAAATAGTATTATTGGGGCTATTCTTTTTCTGACTCAACACATTAGCAGGTGTTGAAACATCAAAAAAACCTAAAGTCTCTGTTGGATTTCCTGAACCCTCAAATCGTTGAATTTGCAAGGTTGCTGAAGTAACTCCTACTAGATTACCAAGATCGAATGTAAAATAATTACGTGAATCTATTCCGCGTATATTTCCAGTTACGTAGTTGAGATTATCGTTAGAATTAGAGCCATTAAGTGAATCTTCAGCAGCCCACCAACCTCGATCTGATGCAGTCTGAGTAAAAGTTGCTGCTTGGGCTGTATTTAGCGTTCCTAATCCGAACCCAACAATAGTAGATGCAATTGCTAATTTATAAAACCTTTTCATTGGATATCTCTTGAAATTAGAACCTGTTTAACTGAAACTCACAAAACTATTCTTGATCAAACAGAATTTAGCTAGTCAGGAGTCAGAATCCATTCTGAATCCTGTACTACTGGCGGATAAATAATTGGCGTTTTTACACCCCCACTAAATTAAAATGTTTTAGCCCTCAAGCGCAAACTAAGAACAACCCATACTCTTAAATTTTTCGTTTACAGACTAGTAATGAAAAATTAATTATTGGGTTAGTATTCTATTGATATTGTTAGTTTTGTATTAGATTTACAAAGTATTTACGCACATATAATATACGTAATATCTAAAAAAGTTGTGAGTCTGCAAGGATGAATACATAAAATTTATGTAAACTTTATATAATCTTTATAAATTAGAACCAGATGAAAAAAGTGGTTTTGGCTATTTTTTGCGTCAATTTTATTCTTAAAGATGTTAGGAATCTTGTTATTCATTCTTTTTAATAGTTAAGTAATAATACTTAAATAAATTCATTTTGGATTTTAGTAACAAAAGTTCAAGATATATATTTTTCAAGCATTCCGGAAATAGGAGGAAATGTCAGAAAAACTAAATAAAAGGACTTACTGAGTAACCAGGTCATGACCCACCACATAATCGGTAAATTACTACAAGGGCGCTACCAAATTGTCCAAAGCCTCGGTGCAGGGGTGTTTGGACAAACATACATTGCTGTAGACGTAGATTATCCAGAGAATCCCAAATGCGTTATTAAGCAGATTAAAGTTAGCAGTTCCGAATCTGGCTACTTGGAGATGCTGAGGTTACTGTTTCTGACTGAAACCCAAACTTTGAAACTTCTGGGAAGTCATGACCAAATTCCTGAATTTATCGCTTGTTTTGAAGAAAACCAGCAATTTTATTTAGTGCAAGAGTGTATTGAAGGACATGCGCTGACTGCGGAATTGCCCATCGATGGACAATGGGGCTGTCTGTGGAGTGAAGGCGAAGTTGTAGAATTCCTGATCGATGTCTTAGGTATTCTAGAATTTGTCCATTCTCAAGGTGTGATCCATTGCGATATCAAACCGGAAAACTTGATTAGACGTACTGTTGATAACAAGTTAGTTATGATTGACTTTGGCTCAATCCAGTCGATCGATTTTGGCATAGGTGCAGAATTGCCCATTTATAGAATTCCCGTCACTTCATTGGGATACATACCGCCAGAACAATTTATTGGTCAAACACAGCCCAACAGTGATATTTATGCTTTGGGTATGATTGCTATCCAGGCTTTAACAGGGCTAGAACCACTACAATTAAAAACCGATCCTTCTAGTAATGAAATTTTTTGGCGTTCTCAAAACACGCCAGTTAACGATTATCTAGCTGCTGTTCTCAGCCAAATGATCCGCTACAATTACCAAGAACGCTTTCAGTCTGCGGGTGAAGTGCTGCGGGTACTCAAACAAATAATCTGGGAACCTCAGCCATCAGAAACATTAGAGGAAGATTCTCAATTTACCTTTGAAGTAGCGAAAAATCATCCTGCGTCTGGAAAATCATCCCCATTATTAACGGGAATGAAAGTAGGATTGGCAGCTAATTCTTTAGTGATGGGATTTGGTGTATATTCTTTAGTTAATACTGCACCTGCATACTCAGAAACAGATACTTTATATAAAGCAACAAAAGAATATCAAGCAGGAGATTTGGAAGAAGCGATCGCACTCGCTAAGTCAATTCCCTCCCACAGCAATGTTTATCCAGAAGCACAGGCTACAATTGAAGAATGGCAAGAGCAATGGCAAGTAGCTGCACAGCAATACGAAATAGCACAAATAGCTTTTAATGAGAGCAGATGGTCAGATGTTCTTCATGCTGCTGCTAAAGTTCCAAAGATTTTCTATTGGCAATCTAAAACAGATAAAATAGTTCAGCAAGCGTCTGTAAACATTGAAATACAGACGCAAGATTTATTAGCCAAAGCTTACGAAAGTGCCGCTGAAAAAGATTTTTCTACCGCATTACAATATCTGCGTGAAATTCCTCAAGAAAGTCATGCAGGTGCTTTAGTTCAAAACAAGTTAGCTGAATACAATCGAAAGCGGCAGATCAGAGCAGCATACTTTTTACAAAAAGCCTATAAACAAGCATCTATTGGTGATTTCGAGCGAGCTGTAAAATTTCTTAGAAATATTCCCCAAGATACTTTAGTTTATGCTCAAGCCCAAGTCAAATTGAATGAGTATACTCAAAAACAGCGCGTATTGACTGATAATCAAAAGATAGCTTCTGCAAAAAAAACAAATTTCTTCCTCCCGAAAAACTCAACTACTAAAGTTGAATATCTTCAAGAAGTAAATTATCTTCAAGAAGTTAATATTCGGTAAATTTAGTAATTCGTAATGACCAGAAAGAAAAAGGTACAAGCCCCGAAATTTATTTATGGGGTTCAAAATGTTTGACTTTTGACTTTTGACTTCCCCGTAGAGGTACGATGGGGGACAAGGGGAATAACCCATGCCCAATGCCCTCTAATTTTTACCAAGGAACCACACCATTTTCATCAAAAAAACCTCCGCTAGAACCATCATCAGGTAGAGTAGCTAGTCTTACTGCTGCGATCGCACCCTGCTCGACAGTGCGATACCCTTGGTATTGATTAATATCAGTTGCTGTAAAACCAGGATCGGCAGCATTGATTTTAATTGGGGTATCTTTAAGTTCGGCAGCCAATAAAACTGTGATTGCATTCACTGCTGTCTTTGATGAGTTATAAGCAAGAAGCTTAAAATCAGCGAATTCATAATTTGGATCGGAGTTCTGAGTCAGAGAACCTAAACTACTTGATAAATTAACTATTCGCCCTGCTTTTGATTTCTTTAACAGTGGTAACAACGCTTTTGTAACTGCAAACACTCCAAATACATTCGTTTCATAAGTATGTCGCAGTGTTTCAATATCAACTTGACTAGGTGGAAGGCGATCGCCATTACTTAGTATTCCAGCATTGTTCACAAGGATATCAAGTTTTCTGAATTCGCTCTCGATTTGTTTAGCCGCAGAGTTGATTGTTTTTTGGTCGCTCACATCAAGTTGAATTGTTTGGGCATCGATCTGGCTGAGACGAAGTTTATTCGCCGCTTCTTCACCACGTTTTATATCTCTTGAACCAACAAGAACAGTAGCACCTCTAGAACCTAATTGGCGGGCAATCTCATACCCAATACCTTTGTTTGCACCTGTAATCAGCGCAACTTTACCTTTTAAATCTTCTGACATATTACTTCTCTATTTTAATTGACACTGACAACTGTTACTATCTTCGAGCAAGTTTAGTGTATGAGCAGTATGTATAACAATGGGGAGGAATGTACTTCATTTACTTGCAAAGTGCTGTATCAACATAACATTTAAGATTTAGTAATCCTACACAAGTAGTGATTGATTGTGATGTTTGCGCTAGTAGTAAGTCATACTTCAGATAGCTGTTGAGAGAATATTTGCAGCTTAAAGTAGCAATTGACTCAAAAATTCTTGCAGAAGGTAAATATGCAAACCAAACAACTTGGTAATTCAGAGCTTAACATTACCCCAATCGGCTTTGGTGCCTGGGCGATTGGTGGAGGTGAGTGGGCTTTTGGCTGGGGAGAGCAGAATGACCAAGAATCGATCGCCGCGATCAATCGCGCTCTTGACCTCGGCGTTAATTGGATTGACACCGCAGCTGTCTATGGTCTGGGGCATTCGGAGGAGGTTGTTGGTAAGGCGCTCAAAGGTCGATCTAATCGCCCCTACATTTTCACGAAATGTTCAATAACCTGGGATGAAAAAGGCGAAACTGGTCACAGCCTGAAGGCGGATTCTCTGCGGGGAGAGGTTGAAGCTAGTCTGCGCCGACTCAACATTGAAACTATCGATCTCTACCAGATCCACTGGCCCAACCCTGACTCAGAAGTTGAAGAAGGCTGGACGACTCTCGCCAAGCTCAAGGATGAGGGTAAGATTCGCAATATCGGGGTTTCAAATTTCAATGTCGAACAGTTGAAACGTATCCAGGAGATTGCACCAGTTACGTCATTGCAACCGCCTTATTCGCTGGTGAAGCCTGATGTCCAAAAGGAGATTCTGCCTTTTTGTCAGGAAAACAACATAGGTGTGATTGTTTATTCACCTATGCAATCTGGTTTGCTTACAGGAAAGATGACACCTGAGCGGGTTGCCAATTTTCCAGATAATGATTGGCGCAAAAACAATAGTGAATTTCAGGAGCCACGTCTATCTCGTAACCTAAAGCTAGTCGAGGTGTTGCAACACATTGGTCAACAACACGATCGCTCACCAGGTGAGGTGGCGATCGCTTGGACTTTAAATAATCCGGTAGTGACTGCGGCGATCGTTGGCGGACGCAATCCCGAGCAAGTAGAAGGAATCATCGGTGCTGGAGAATTTCGCTTTAATCAGCAGGAACTAAACGATATTGACACTTTCCTGTGCGAGAATCCGTAAAATCTCTGATGGAAAATCTCATAAACCCCACGGCTTTCGCCGGAGGCTTATTCATACTTTTATTCAGCAACCGTAAAAAGTTCTTTCACTTTGTCGCTACGCCGATAATATCAGGACTAACAATTGGTAATTTTGCATCAAATCGCTCATAAGTGATGCTATTAAAACCAGCTTTTCCTAATGCTATCCAAATTTCTCTATTTGGATGACAACCATCACCTATCACTTTTGAAATCGGACTAACTATGTTTTGTATTTGTCGCAATAAACTTCCTGGAGGTGCGGCGACATGTTCAATAAATAAGAAGCGTCCACCTGGTTTAAGTACTCTTAAAATTGCCTGTAATGTATAATCTATATTCGGCACTGAGGACAAAACCAATGTACTAACAACAGTATCTATGCTGTTATCTTCGGCATCTAACCATTCAGCATTACCAATGCGGAGGTCGATATTTAAACCCAGTTTTTCTGCTTGTTTTTGGATAGAGGAATGCGTATGTGGGTTTGGCTCGATTCCTATCCAGTGGATGTTTTTAGGATAGTAAGGTAAGTTAGCGCCTATTTCAAGGCCGATTTCTAACACTTCACCTTGGAGATTAGCAAAAAGAGAACGTTTGCGATCGCTAACAATTTCATCGTCTTTGCTGGTACTTGGAGCCATCATCCAAGCAAAGAAACGTTTCCCAAAGTTAGCAAAAATCTGATTTTTTGAATCTCCAATAATTTGGTTTACAATCATTATCTACTTCCTAATTTTTGAGCCGAGAAATTGGGGTGCCAAACAACCATTTCTAGCCTCAAGGTACAATACTTCGTGTTTGTTGTACCTCACCCATTAGACTCACCTGATAGGATGAATTTAATTAACGTATTACGCTTAGCAACTGACCGCAAGATATCACAGAAAGACCAAAAGGTTTGAGGCGTCTATATATAGGGCTATGAGCGATCGCTATGGTTGTACGATTTTGGGTAATCATAGCCAAAGATTTTTGAATAGCCACTCCGGTCTGACGGGGTAACAAAGGGACGCAAGCAAAGCAAATAGAGGAGTGTGACCGTTTTAAGGTAAAAAAGATTAGATATGAATCTAGCCCTAGAGATATTCGCGCACACTTTTTTTGTTGAACAACCTTTCTAGCTAAAAATATAGCATCCATGAATGATGGTATAGGTTAGCAGAGGAAATAGGCAAACAGAATCACATTGGAATATGGGCTAATCCTAATTCAATTCCACCTTTGGAATGGAGAAAGCAACATAGAAGAAATTAACTTCTTTGTCACCCCGTCAGCGCTCCGGTTTCATTATCTACCGCAGAAGTATCCTTATCAAAATCAGAATTGGCGGAGCTTTAACAATAGTATGGGCGATGCCTACGGTAAATGCTCGCCTACGCAGTTCGCTCTGCCTGACCTCCAGAAAATTTCTGATCCAGTTAGCCAATAAGTAAAAAAAATTGCTGTTTCCTATTTTAAGTATGCGTGAGAAAAGCTAGATAACTACGGATGTTATAATCCAAAGTGGGTTTGCAAGACACCGTTTCTTGGACTCCAATCGCTCTAATGAAGTACGAGATACCAAATTTGGCAGCGGTCAGAACTGAAATTGTACAACGAATAGTGACAGAAAAATTAACTGAAAACAATTATTTCACTCAATAAAAACTATGAGCTTTAAACTTCAAGCTTTGCAACTTCCGACTCTCCAGAAAAAATCCGAAGGGCTGATTGTAACTGCTTGGCAGAAATTTCTTTTAGATTATGACTTCCCTATTGCTGCCGTTGATGGAGATTTTGGGAATATTACAGCTCAAGCAACTCGTGATTATCAGACTAGTAATGCTTTAACAGTAACGGGAATTGTCGATACTGCTACTTATAAAAAAGCGATAGAGCAAGGTTTTGCAATTTATTTTGCTATCTATACCGATGCCGGGAATAAATTATTAACCTATCTTAACTTTGGAGAGAATGAGGTCAAGGACTTACAAAAAAGTTTAACAGCGATCGGTCGTTTAAATCCGCCGTTAGTAGCTGATGGGGACTTTGGCCCTAACAGCACAAAAGGACTAGCCGAAACTTATAAAATAAGAGACATTAATTTTCGAGCCGAGTTAGCTCAACAGCTTTCTAATACAACAAAAACTAAGCTTGGCATTGATTTTGAGTTGGCTTTAGACAACATAACTGAATATGCCAAAAGATTAAGACAACGACTGAGTGGAAAAGCCTGGGTTAATTTTTTTCCAGATAGCGACTTAATTGATGATTTAGCTTCTCCCTTCCGTCAAAAAGTACAAGCTTTTGAGCAAGCCTTAAAAAATGCCGGAGCTAATATCGATATCTCTTCAGTATTTCGACCATCAGAAAGAGCTTATTTAATGCACTATGCTTTCCGTATTAGTAATAATGAAATTGCTGCCAAAGATGTTCCACCTATGCCTAATGTAGATATTAATTGGCTACATTATACCAATGCTGGTTCTATCCAAGCTGCTAAAGAAATGGTGTCTGCTTATAATATTGCTTTTCGACCTGTTCTTACTTCTCGTCATACCCAAAGATTAGCAATTGATTGGGAAATTACTTGGTCAGGAACCTTAAATATCAAAAACGCTAGTGGAACTATAGTTAGTATTAATCAGCCACGAACGAGTTATGAAAATTTTACTTTATGGCAAGTTGGTGGTTCTTACGGTGTGATTAAATTATCTAGCGATCGCCCTCACTGGTCTAATGATGGACATTAATGGATAGAGGAACTGCATATATGGAGAATGCAGTTCCAAAATTCAAAGTGAAATTATTGAAGAATAATTCAGGAGTGAGCAAAGAAAGCTCCACCAAGGCTTCAAAATAACTCTTCGTGGGGGATTTCTATTTGCATCTCCCAATCTCTGCATATTCTTTGAGTACGGTAAACCGTATTTGCTCGTTAGTTCCCAAAGATTAATTAAATTGTTAAGTTTAGTTACAGAAATAAACGAACAAATGCTGTAAACATTGCTAAATGGGAGAAATTATGATACTAGCTAGTATCTTTGACGATCAAGACAAGCTGAACAACTTTGTGTCACCCTTAGCAAGTCTTCTCCCAAAGGGAGACGCCAAGGGAGAACAACCATCATGAGCGTCACAGCCCATCGTTGACATTGCTTAGATTGGGCGAATATACCAGCATTTTGACCAGTCTTTAATCAAGTTTCTCAAAGCGTTAAGGAAAATGAGAAACAGGGAGGCTGGGTAAAACCAATGCCCAATGCCCCATACACAATTTTCAAGTTAGTTTTCATTTTAAGGATTGGTAACATCTATGGGAATTAAAGAACAGCCTAAGTCACCTCGGTTTCGGATCGTTGCTAATATATTACTGGCAGTATCAGGACTATTCCTGCTCTTAAATTTATTTTTGCCTGGTTTATTTGCTTCTGGCCCTGCTGGTGTTCCCTATAGCTTATTTATTCATCAAGTACAGGAAGGGGAAGTCGACCGTGTTTCCGTTGGTCAAAACCAGATTCTTTACCAACTAAAAACAGAAAATTCCCAACCTGGCCAGGTGTTTGCAACTACACCAATCTTTGATTTAGAGTTACCCAAACTGCTAGAAGAAAAGGGAGTTGAGTTTGCTGCTACGCCGCCACCCAAAAATACTTGGTTTACAACCCTCTTAAGTTGGGTGATTCCACCACTGATTTTTATTGGTATTTGGCAGTTCTTTGTCGCCCGTGGCGGTGGTGGCCCTCAAGGTGCGCTTTCCATTGGTAAGAGCAAAGCTAAAGTTTACGTTGAAGGCGATTCCGCTAAAATCACTTTTGCAGATGTAGCTGGGGTAGAAGAAGCGAAAACTGAGTTAGTGGAAATTGTAGATTTCCTCAAGACTCCGGCACGGTTTACGCAAATCGGCGCTAGGATTCCCAAAGGTGTGTTGTTGGTTGGGCCTCCAGGTACTGGTAAGACACTTTTAGCAAAAGCCGTAGCAGGAGAAGCAGGAGTTCCATTTTTCAGTATCTCTGGTTCCGAGTTTGTAGAATTGTTTGTCGGTGTGGGTTCTTCTAGAGTGCGAGATTTATTTGAACAGGCGAAAAAACAAGCTCCTTGTATTATATTCATTGATGAATTGGATGCGATCGGTAAGTCTCGTAGTAGTAATGGCTTCTACGGTGGTAACGATGAGCGAGAACAGACCCTCAATCAATTACTAACTGAAATGGATGGGTTTGCAGCTGGGGATACAACGGTAATTGTGTTAGCTGCTACCAACCGCCCCGAAATACTAGATCCTGCATTGCTGCGTCCAGGCCGCTTTGACCGCCAAGTGTTAGTAGACCGTCCCGATTTATCTGATCGCGAGGCAATTCTTAAGATTCACGCTCAAAAGGTAAAATTAGGAGATGATGTAGATTTAAAAGCGATCGCTACTCGTACCCCTGGTTTTGCTGGCGCAGATTTAGCAAACTTGGTAAACGAAGCCGCATTATTAGCAGCGCGCAATCTGCGTGAAAAAGTTGCTCAAGAAGACTTTGCCGAAGCAATTGAGCGGGTAGTTGCCGGTTTAGAGAAGAAGAGTCGCGTGATGAACGACATTGAGAAAAAGATTGTTGCCTACCATGAAGTTGGTCACGCAATGGTGGGGGCGCTGACAACAGGAAACGGTCGTGTAGAAAAGATTTCGATTATTCCTCGTGGGATGGCTGCTTTGGGCTACACTCTGCAATTACCAACTGAAGACCGCTTTTTGATGAATGAAGATGAACTGCGGGGTCAGATTGCAACTTTATTGGGTGGACGTTCCGCCGAAGAGGTTGTATTTAACAGTATTACCACAGGTGCTTCCAACGATTTGCAACGAGCAACTGACTTAGCAGAACGGATGGTAACAACTTATGGTATGAGCAAAGTCTTAGGGCCATTGGCTTATCAACAAGGACAACAAGCAGCATTTTTGGGTAATGGTACTACTAATCCTCGCAGATTGGTAAGCGAAGATACAGCAAAAGCGATTGATATCGAAGTCAAGGAAATCGTGGAAACAGCCCACGAACAAGCCCTAGAGATTCTCAGACAGAATCGAGACTTGCTAGAAGCGATCGCCACTCAACTGTTAAAAACAGAGGTCATTGAAGGCGAGAAACTACACAGTTTGTTGAGTCAAGTGAAACCTGTAACTAATTCGTAATTCGTAATTAAGAAAGTCAGATTTCATCTACAGAGGTACGCAGAGAATAACTTTGCGTACCTACCCTGCAAGAAGGCGAAGCGTTTATGTATTAAACCTCTGCTTTACTCTGCGTTTCATAAATGCTACTCACTGCAATGCAAACACCAGCCAGGAAAAATGCTAATCCACCCCCAACAGCACCAACAAAAGGTGTTATCTGTTGCAGTTGGGGAAATATAACGCCAAACAAACTCATCCCTAAAGCAAACCCACCAAAATACATCCCAACTCCTAATCCCGCCCACCGCTGGGGTACTAATCCCAAAGCAAAAGGAATTGCCCCGTTAACAATTAAACTAAAGCTTGCAACGATTACGACAACGAGCGGAATTTGTGCGCCTAGAGATATCATTATCAATAACGAAGGAATGATTGCACAGATACCACAAAGCATTGCTTGACTATTACCAATTTTGACGGCGAAAATTCCCGCTGGTATGCTGGCAATTGCGATCGCTATTCCAATCCACACCATCAGCACATCAATATTATCAGTATTCAGTTGGGTCTTGAGTACTTTACCCAAGACATCCATGAGAAATCGAATACCCCACGCGACACCGAAACCAGTTCCTAAAATTAAAGCCAATTTCTGTAAGGGCAACTTTACTGTTTCTGCTTGGTGTCTATCCACTGGTGCTTCTGGAGGATTGACTAACCGCAACACAGCCGCCGCCCCCAGCATTACAAAAGAACCGATCGCAAAGGTATAAACTGGGCCTAAGCTGAGAATAAACTTGTAACTTATCGGCCTAAAAGCCCCAATCACACCGCCTGTTAAAGTGACAAAACTTACTGCTAAAGGTAACTGGGCTGGTGTCGAATACATTCCCAATAGGCACATCGCTGGAGAACGAAATATTGTCATTGCCAATGCCCAAGCTACCAATACTATAGGTAAGAGCGATCGCATCATGGTAGTAGGCGGGATCAAACTTACAACGCATGGTATGGCAATAAACAAAGCCGATGCAAGAATCATACCTACTGAGATAAAAGGAAACCGAGTTCCTACCCAGCGTCTAGCTTGGTCTGAAAGTCCACCCATCACTGGTTCCAGCACCGCACTAAAAGCATTTTCGACTAGCACCAAACCAACTGCCAATGAGGCAGGAAAACCAAACTGAGTCAGAAGTTGTGGCAAATAGATATTATAAATTAACCACAAGAGGGTAATTGCTCCCTGCACCGCTGCCAACACCCAAACTTGCACCCATAAAATATTCAGATGAGATTTCAAGGTAGTCATAAGGAGATGGGAAATTGGGGCATTGGGCATTGGGCATTGGGCATTAAAAAGTAAAAAAGCAAAAGATTCTTTTCTTTTGACTTTTGCCTTTTACCTTTTGATTTCCTTGTCCCTCTGCCTCTTATGCCCCTTATCGACTTTTTAAGGAAAGCGGTGCGCTTTTAATACTCTGGAACTGACGGGTCAATTTCTTTACTCCAAGCAGTAATTCCGCCTTTGACATTTGTCCCGACGATTCCGGCTTCCTTGAGAATGGCGAGGGCTTTTGCCGATCGCCCGCCCATTTTACAATGAGCAATTAAACGATGACCGTTTAATATTTCCTTCACCTTAGCAACGCCATTGCCATTTTCAATGTCTGGTAAGGGCACCAACACTGAACCCGGAATCTTGGCAATGTCGTACTCATGGGGGTTGCGGACATCCAGCAGTACAAAATCCTTCGCACCGCTATCTAACAACTCCTTCAAATCCTTAACGGTCATTTCTTGACTTTCCATCTGCTGTTTTGCCTCCTCTGCCTTAGCTTGTGGAATCCCGCAGAATTCTTCGTAGTCTATCAGCTTTTCAATCACTGGGCGAATTGGGTTTGGACGCAGTTTCAACTCCCGAAATTTCATATCCAAGGCGTTGTATAGCAGCAATCGCCCACTGAGAGTGTTGCCTTGTCCCAAAATGATTTTAACAGTTTCAGTTGCCTGGATTAAACCAATAATTCCTGGCAAAATTCCCAATACACCACCTTCTGCACAAGAAGGAACCATTCCTGGTGGTGGTGGTTCTGGAAAAAGGTCACGGTAATTCGGGCCACCTGCGTAATTAAATACAGTAGCTTGTCCTTCAAAGCGTAAAATTGAACCGTAGACGTTGGGCTTATTCAGCAATACGCAGGCATCGTTAACTAAATATCTGGTAGGGAAGTTATCAGTACCATCCACTACGATATCGTAAGGTTGAATAAGTTCCAGGGCATTTTCGGAACTCACACGAGTTTCGTATAAA
The DNA here is from genome assembly GCF_036917535.1 of Nostoc sp. Taxonomy (GTDB): domain Bacteria; phylum Cyanobacteriota; class Cyanobacteriia; order Cyanobacteriales; family Nostocaceae; genus Nostoc. Next base: position 1,094 of record NZ_JBALDA010000099.1, on the reverse strand, counting down.
TCAACTTGACAATAGGGGTTAATCTCGTGAATGCGGTTTTTTGCCGATTCAATCTTGGGTTTACCCACCCAAGATGTCCCGTGGATTACTTGGCGTTGCAGATTAGAAGTATCGACAACATCAAAATCGACAATCCCGATGCGTCCAATACCCGCCGCCGCCAAATATAAAAGTAGTGGTGAACCTAATCCACCTGTACCGATACACATTACACTAGCGGCTTTCAGGCGCTTCTGTCCTTCTAGTCCTACTTCCGGTAAAATCAGGTGTCGGGAGTAGCGTTCGTAATCGTCTTTGGTCAACTGGATTTCGTCCAGATTAGGATTGAGCATAGCAGTTATGATGTGGGAAAGCGGAATATTAATCCTATCGAAAAACTGAATCTTATATAGAAATAGGAGTGGGAAAGACGAATTTTCATCTATGATAGCGGCGATAGCGGCGATAGCGGCGAAAACCGCGATGAGTGACTGTCTTTAAACTAAGCCAGTTATTTTATATTTTCAATTTCCTCTGCTTGAAACTGATGAGTATTATCAAGGCTCCAACTTTTGAGTTCTCCAGCTTTGCCGTTTTGGACGGAAACTATTATATACGAGTATCCCTGCCAAGCGTATAGGCGATCGCATTCTGAGGGTATGGCAGGATGATCTGGATGAGAATGAAAAATCCCGATAATGTTCAATGAGCGATCGCGTGCTTCCCTTTGTGTTTTTAACATAATTTCGGGTGCGATCGTATATTGCCGTCTTTTGCTTTCTGTTATGCGTTTCCCTAGAAACTCAGCCGCCGCTTCTGTATTCCAAGCATTTTCTGTTGGCATGACTTCTACCACAGTTTTGCCCTCATTAGCCAGATAGCCTAAAATTATACCACAGCACTCATCTGGGTAAGTGCTTTCGGCATGGGTGCGGATGGTTTGCAAGTGTTCTTGGCTAAGTTGAATCATGTCTGCGTTTGTAATTTTAGCAACTTCTAACAATTCTTGCTTAAATACAATAGACTTGTCGGGAAATAAGAGAGAATAGACAGCAGTGGTAGGGAAGGATGATGCTGAATATTGAAGGTGCGCTGAAGCAAGACCGACTGTTGAG
>NZ_JBALDA010000098.1:0-167054 GCF_036917535.1 Nostoc sp. | reverse complement strand
GCTTGGATGGAGCGTTGTCAAATTCTGGTTAAGAACTTTGAACCAACCCTCGCTGGTGCCACTGCCAAACTCAACCTCTGCTTCATCAGGTTAATCATTAAAAGGCTTGCAGTCCCTTCCTAAGATGTCTAATGGGTTCTATAAGGCTAAAAAGATTTTTTCAGTTTAAGTAAGTTCAAATAAAACACGAGGTAATCCTGACTGACGAATGATAGATCGCAAAGTACCGATGCGTAACTCTTCGTAATTAGGGACAGGAACAGTAATTGTTGAGTCTTCGGTTTGCATCTGCATAATAATGTGACTACCACGCTGGCGCACTTGTATAAAGCCGTTCTATTCTAGAATGCGGCAGACTTCTCTAGCAGAAAAAACACGCAGTTTACCCAATATTTACCTCTAAGCGTGTAACAAAAACTTCTGTGTGCAGCCTTTGCTGAATTTCAGAAGGATCTGCTGTCTCAAAGAATAATTCTAATGCCTCAATTAGGTTATTCCGTGCTTCTTCAATTGTGTCACCTTGGCTAGCGATATCGAGTTCGGGACAGAGGGATACATAGCCATCCCTTTCGCGCTCAATGATAGCAGTGAATTGTGTTGTTTGCTTCATTGTCTTTAGTACAGTAGGTCTATCAATCTTGATAGTAACTGCAATGCTTGTGGTTTTTGTTAGCCTACGTAACTTTGGACAGTATATTGTCGAAAACCTTTCTTTCGAGTGGGTATTATGGGGATAACGATCGCTAGATTTTTGGATAATATAGGGTTGCCTCGTTTACCAGAGTGGGAATGGAGTGAGTGGAGTAAGTTAGTATCTTTCAATTGGGAATTTTTAAGTATATTTTACACATAGTCCTACGTTTTATTACATAGATAAATCAACTGCATTTGCCAGAAAGGGAGCGATCGCTCATAAAACCTCTAAAATCTAAGTTAAATAGCTTTGATATAGTTATGGCAGTCACTCTATGCTAGGGACCGTTTATTTAAACAACCTAAACTCTAACTAGTGCGATCGCTCACCTTATTTGGGACAGCAGCACGATAAAATTCTAAAACCATAATCGTACTAAAAGGTCTAAATGGCAGAAACACTATTCTTCAACGCCTTACGGGAAGCCATTGATGAAGAAATGGCGCGTGACTCCAGCGTATTCGTTCTCGGTGAAGATGTCGGGCACTACGGCGGTTCCTATAAAGTTACCAAAGACCTGTACCAAAAATATGGCGAACTCCGCATTCTAGACACCCCTATCGCTGAAAATAGCTTTACTGGGATGGCTGTCGGAGCCGCAATGACTGGGTTGCGTCCGATCATTGAAGGCATGAACATGGGCTTTTTACTGCTCGCCTTCAATCAAATATCCAACAACGCTGGGATGCTGCGCTATACTTCTGGCGGTAATTTTAAAATTCCGATGGTAATTCGTGGCCCTGGAGGTGTAGGACGGCAGCTAGGCGCAGAACATTCCCAGCGACTAGAAACCTACTTTCAAGCTGTGCCGGGGTTGAAGATTGTTGCCTGCTCCACACCAAGAAACGCTAAAGGACTACTGAAATCTGCTATCCGCGATGATAATCCAGTGTTGTTCTTTGAACACGTTCTGCTTTACAACTTGAAAGAAGATTTACCAGAAGAAGAATACCTACTCCCCTTAGATAAAGCAGAAATTGTGCGTCCTGGTAAAGACGTAACAATTATTACTTATTCGCGTATGCGCCATCACGTAGTGCAAGCTCTAAAAACTCTTGAAAAACAAGGATATGATCCAGAAGTTATCGATTTAATATCCCTCAAACCATTAGATTTTGATACCATTGGTGCATCAATACGTAAAACTCATAAAGTCATTGTTGTGGAAGAATCGATGCGAACTGCGGGTATTGGAGCAGAAGTCATCGCCTCAATAAACGATCGCTTATTCGATGAATTAGATGCGCCAGTACTACGACTTTCTTCCCAAGATATCCCCACACCTTACAACGGCAATCTGGAACGACTGACAATCATCCAACCAGAGCAAATAGTAGAAGCTGTGGAAAAAATGATGGCGTTGCGAGTCTAGGGACTGAAGACTGACAAGGCAGAGGGGCAGAGGGGCAAAAAGGGCAAGAGAAGAATAACGATGCCCAATGCCCCATCCCCAAACTCCTAACTCATAACTCCTCAAAAGAGCGCTATTATAGCGTTTGTCAGTTGCGAGTTATGGTATGCAAAGACAGCGATCGCTATTAATTTTGATTTTAGTCCTGATAATCGCCGCTATTACGGTGATTGCTACAATTCCGATACCTCTTGGGCTGGACTTGCGCGGAGGTTCACAGCTCACAATTCAGGTAAAACCATCAGCAGAAATTCCCAAAATCACCGACCGAGAATTGGAAGGTGTAAAGAAAGTTGTCGAAGGTCGGATTAATGGTCTAGGTGTTTCTGAGCCAGTGATCCAAACAGTCAGCTCAGATAAAATCTTGGTGCAACTACCAGGAGTCAACGATCCAGAACAAGCTGAACGGGTGTTAGGGGGTACGGCGCAGTTAGAATTTCGTACCCAAAAGCCGAATACAGAAACTCAACTGCTTGCTTTTCAAGCATCAAGAGCCGAATTGAAATTCAAGCAAGAAGAGTTGCGAAAGAGTACCGACAAAGCGGCAATTGTCAAGAACCAAGAAGATTTACAGAAAAATAATCAAGTGATCGCACAATTGTTTGAAAGTACTAATCCACCGCTCATTGGCAAATACCTCAAGGATGCCTATGGTGAACCCACTCAAGGTAACAACTGGAATGTTGCCATTCGCTTTGACCAAAAGGGTGGTGAACTGTTTGCCAATTTGACAAAAAATCTTGCTGGTACTGGACGTAGCATTGGTGTTTTTCTGGACAATGAGGTGATTAGTGCTCCTACTGTAGGTATAGAATTTGCCGCCACTGGTATTACTGGTGGCTCTGCTGTGATTACAGGACGGTTTACCGCCCAACAAGCCAATGACTTAGGCGTGCAACTACGCGGTGGAGCATTACCCGTACCAGTAGAAATAGTTGAAAACCGTACCGTCGGGGCAAGTTTAGGTAAAGATAGTATTCAACGCAGTATTTACGCTGGTATTGGCGGATTACTGTTAGTATTAATTTTCATGTTAGTTTACTACCGACTACCAGGATTAATTGCCGACTTTTCTTTAATTATCTATGCGCTATTGACCTATGCTACCTTCGCTTTGCTAGGCGTCACATTAACTCTCCCCGGTATTGCTGGGTTTATTCTCAGTATTGGTATGGCAGTTGATGCTAACGTATTGATTTTTGAGCGCACCCGTGAAGAACTACGTGGTGGTAAAAGTTTATACCGTTCGGTAGAATCAGGATTCTACCGAGCTTGGTCTAGCATTTTAGATAGTCATGTCACATCATTAATTTCTTGTGCAGCACTGTTTTGGTTAGGAGCAGGTTTAGTTAAAGGCTTTGCTTTGACATTGGCGCTAGGGTTAGGGGTGAATTTGTTTACTGCTATTACTTGTAGTCGCACACTACTGTTCCTAACATTGGGATTTCCCAACTTGCGTAAGCCAGAATTGTTTTGTCCCAATCTCTCAACGTCAATTAAGTCTGGTGCGGAGGTACAGTCATGAAATTTAGTGTCATCAAACGTCGGAGACTTTGGTGGACAATTTCTGCCACCCTGATGATCGTTAGCATCGTGGTGATGGTGATTTCTTGGCAACAACTAGGCGCACCACTACGTCCCAGTTTAGATTTCGTTGGTGGTACGCGACTACAATTTGAACGCGATTGTACACAACCAAACAGCTGTACTCAACCGATTGAAACTTCTGATGTTAGGGAAGTAGTTGACGCCGAGAAGCTAAACAATAGTAGCATCCAAGTTGTTGGTCAAAAACAACAGGGAATATCCATTCGCACAAAGACATTAAATGTCGAGCAACGCACCCAGTTGCAAACAGCTTTGAGTGAAAAAATTGGAGTCTTTAACCCGAAAGCTACTCAAATTGACATCGTTGGCCCAACACTTGGTCGTCAGCTATTTTCTCAAGGGTTATTAGCTCTGGTTGTCTCCTTTGCTGGGATCGTTATTTATTTAAGTGTGCGTTTTCAGCTGGACTATGCCGTAATCGCAATTCTTGCCTTGTTCCATGATGTTTTGATTACGCTGGGTGTTTTCTCCATCTTAGGATTAGTAGTAGGTATTGAAGTTGATAGCCTTTTTGTGGTTGCTATTTTGACTATTACTGGTTTCTCAGTAACAGATACCGTGGTCATCTACGATCGCATTCGGGAAATACTGAATCAACATCCTAATGATCGCATTGACAAAGTTGTTAATGACGCAACCAATCAAACTTTAACGCGATCGATTAATACCACGTTAACCGTTTTGCTAACATTATTTTCCCTATTCCTATTTGGCGGCGAAACTCTAAGAAACTTCGCCCTTGCCTTGATTATTGGATTTACAATGGGTGCATATTCAAGTATTTTCATCGCCAGTACTCTCCTAGCTTGGTGGCGAGAGCGCAGGAGTCAATCCCAGATACTAGACAACACAGAGCCGATTGATACATCTGCCAGCTCCCAGGATAGTTAAACTTGTGTATATTTACACAATTGGTTGAAAGCATTTTGAATTCTCACCCACGCCTTGCAATCTTATACCAATTTGAAAAAAGAATGCGACAGATACATACGGACATACCTTTGTTCTGTCTGGCTTTCTTAATGCATGAATTTTGTTAGCGCAGCGTTAGCGAGTCCGCGTACTCTGTAAGAGTTGCAAGCTACGCTTTTAGCGTCTCGTAGAGAGCGTCATTTTGAATTTTGAATTGGTATTATTCCCCTATGGATCAACCGGAAGAACCATTAAATACTGTCCCAGATTTTGAGAAATCTGACCCATCATTTGCTCAACAAGTACAAAGACTACATCAGTTGACAGTATATGGCAGGTGGCTGTTTGTCGGTTGTTTATGGCTGACCATTGCGCCTGTCTCCTTGTGGGGTCTACGTGCAGAAATTGCTCTATGGCAACAATATTTTACCTGGGTGGCAGTGAAATTTGGATTATTCTACCATCCACTGTCTACCTTCGGTCTCGCCTTTTGTCTGGGGATGACTGCTGCTGTTTTAGTTTGGCAAAGTCGGAATATTCTACTGGGACTGCCACCGCAAGAAAAACAACGTTTAGAAAAACAAGTTTATCGGATACGTCAACAGGGAGCAACTCATCCTCTATGGAAGTGGGTTTGTCATTAAATTTTCTTTCTCAACACGTACAGCAATTTATAGCAAAATATGACTTAACCTTACAAAGAAAGGCAGGAGTTAGGAGGCAGGAGGGAATGAGTATTAATTAAAACTTGCAAATGCAAAGGGTTTAAAGCCCAGTTTAAACTAATAATTATACCGAGACTGCTTGCAGCAAAGTGGTATAAAACGTCCTTGTTTCAATCCCACCTCTTTAAGGTTGGGTTCCTCCTGCCTTCTGCCTTCTGCCTCCTGAATAGACATCTACTGAAAAAGAATGTAGAGACTTAGCAGTGCTACGTCTCTACAAGATTTCTGGATAATACATATTTAATTTCACCAAATGTCTGCTCAAAGATACTGCCAAAAGTGGATGCCATACATGAACCATCTTCAGATTAAATTTAGCGATCGCAAGTCTGAAATTGACCTTTACCAACTCCAAGAACTGTTAAACGTTTCCGCTTTCTGGGCAAAGGGACGCAGTATTGAGGATTTAGGTATAGCTACTGCCAATAGTGAGCCAGTGATTTCTGTTTGCGATCGCGATCGGCTCATTGGTTTTGCAAGAGCAACATCTGATGGCATCTATCGCGCCACTATTTGGGATGTTGTAATTCATCCAGAGTATCAACATAATGGGTTGGGAAGCAATTTAATAGAAACTGTTTTGAGACATCCCCGCATGAGGTCGGTTGAGCGCGTTTTTCTGATGACTACTTACCAACAGGGTTTCTACGAAAAGATTGGTTTTCAACCCAACATTACCACTACGATGGTACTACATAACCAAGCTAACCGTACTTTCCTTGCTGCTACAGAAGTTCAGCTTCAGGAATCACCGAAACAGTTCCGAGCAATGAGTGCTGAGTACTGAGTGCTGAGTATAAGAACTGTTGTAGCAGTAGGGTGGTCAAGAAGCAAGATTTCCTCTCTACTACTTAGGACTCAGTACTACTTACTAGGGGGATAGAGATTTGTAGTCTGGTAAGCTGCTGAAGTGGTTCCTTCATAGTGGTCAAGGGCAAGATTTCTAACTTTCCTCCCATAACTTCCAGCAGAGTCTGGTTAATTAACAGCCTCATTCCTGGGGAAAGAGTAGTCTTCTTTTGGTTAATCTGAGTCAACTGATTTTCAATTTTGAGCAAATCAATCGGCTCACTCCAGGTCATAGCATGGGTTGGGATATCTAGCCAAATGTTTACAAAATTGTTTGTAGGTAGGGTGCTACTGGAAATATAAATACTGCCTTCCTCCATCTGAGTAATGGCAGTGTCTATTAAACTTATCAATACTTGGCGGAGCCAGAGGTAATCTGTCAAAACATAAATTTCTGAGTCGGCAGGTAATAACTGTAAGGGAAAATTGCGATTTGCCGCCAACATATAAGTTAAGTCATGAACCTCATCTAAAATTTGGGCTAAGGGTCTAGGCTGAATATCTAATTTATTGGTGCCGTGTTCAGTTCTAGCAACATTGAGAATTTCATCCATTAGCTTCAGCAACTTCAGCGTTCGCTCGTGAGCTTGGGCAATAAATTCTCGCTCTTCAGCTGGATTTTCACACAAATCTGACAAAATTAATTGATGTAAGCCAATCAAACCATTAAAAGGCGATCGCAATTCATGAGTAGTCCGCGCCAAAAAACCAGCTTTAAACTGGCTCATCTCCCTGGCCATCAGGTATGCCAGCTGCGTTTGCTGTAGCTGTTGCGATATTGATGGCATATCCTGTTCAGCTAATGGCGCTACTGGGGATGAGCTAGATGAAACATTTGACGAGCGCCCAAATAACTGACGGAAAACCATACCTAGTGCTATTCCTACTCCTATATATATCCAGTTGCTCCAATTCATATCTGGCAATTATTAACTTGCTAATTAAGTACAACAGTGCAAACTAAAGTTTCAGATTTCTCTGTTGTTAAAACACGAAAACAACATTATAGCTACCTATACTTGGTTATCACTCGATAAATCTAACTCAATTGCACCTTGCCGCAAAATCTGCCAATTTATCCCTGTCCATTTAACAACGGTGGAAGGTATACCCATCCCCAACATTTCACCCTGGTATTCTGTCGTTGCTAAAGTCAGAACCTTGGGAAACTGATTCTCAATTTCTGCCATTTTTTGCAAAGGCGGCTGACCAGAAAAATTGGCGCTAGTGGTGGCAAGAGGGCCTGTTTGAGCCAAAATAGTTTGAGCGATCGCACTGTTTGGTACTCGAATGCCAATTGTTGTTGGATCGATGGGATTCATGACTTTGGGCAGGCGATCTGAAGATGGTAAAACTAATGTCAGCCCTCCTGGCCAATATTTATCTGCTACTTTTTGCCAAACTTTATACTCATCGTCACTACCTTTAACATACAGCCACAAATCTTTAGCACTAGCAGCCATCAAAATCAAAGGTTTGTCTTGACTACGTTGCTTCGCCGCAAAAATTAATCCTGCTTTTTCTGGTACTACTGCAAGTGCCGGAACAGTATCAGTCGGAAAGCTCACCAAAAGACCAGCACGTGCGCCAGCTATTAAATTTGTTAGAGAAACTTGTGTCATTTTTATAGGGTTTGGCATGGGACATTTTTCCTATTCCCTATGCCCCATGCCCTATTTTTTAACTTTTATAAGCAAGGGCAAAGCGTTCAATTCCAGCTAAATCAGCGTGAATTTGAATTTTATAATAGCTACCTTGATTTTGCAAAAGTTCTTGCACTGTATCTGCCTGTCCTGCCATCATCTCAATTAGCCACACACCACCTGGTTGCAAATAACTGGGGGAGATTTCGATCAAATGGCGAATCCAATCTAAGCCATCAGCGCCACCATCCAAAGCTAGATGCGGTTCATGGTTAACTACTTCTGGTTGCAAAGTAGCTAAGGTGCTGGTGGGTATGTAAGGAGGATTCGACACCATACCACTGAACTGACCTTTTAAGAATGCCAGTGGCTCCCACCAGGAACCTTGATAAAATCGTATGCGGTTAGCAAGACCCAAATTATCGGCGTTGGCTTGGGCGATCGCCAGAGCTTCTAAACTGTAATCAACTGCATGAATTGTTGCTTTTGGCAAGACATCTGCTAATCCGATGGCGATCGCTCCACTCCCAGTACCCAAATCTGCCCAGTGTCCTGAGGCATTGCTAGCAGATGCTAAAGCTAAATCAATTAAACACTCTGTCTCTGGTCTAGGAATCAAAACTGCATTAGACACCCCAATTTTAAACTGACGCCAGGGTGTAACTCCCACAATATACTGCACTGGTAAGCGGTCATTTAATCGCCTTTGCCACAGATGTTCTAACTCTTCTAGCGGCAATTGCAGCTGGATTTGCGGCCAGTTTTTAAAAGACTCCAAACGCAGTGCCAAGCGGTCTAACCCAGCAACTTCTAAAAGCAGCCAATCTACCTCCATTGATGGGACATCAGTGGCGATCGCTGCTTTCAGAGCTACATTCCGCCACTGCCAAAGTTGTAAACCAGAGACTATTAAATGTTTCTCCCCCATACCTCAACCTTGGAGCGCATATCCGTTATTTTTTCGGAGCGGGGGCAGCTGGCTTGGCAGCTGGTGATTGATTTGGTACAAGGGAGCGAATAAAATTGATCGACTCGCGTGATGGATACAGAATAATTTTATTGATACTAGGATCGGTGCTGCTATTGAGAGCCTCCATAACACCGTACAAATCCACCACTTGAATTTCAGTGTTGTTTGCTTCCTTTGGCACGGCTTTTTTGAATTCGTCTAACAAAGCCACTGCTTGTTCTTTCTCAAAAAAGAAAGGAATGTATCGTTCATTACCTTTAGCAAGGGGAATAGTCAGATAGCTATTATCTTTCTTAAATTTGGGTACAAATAAGGGAATACCATTGAATTGCTCTACCTTTTTACCATTTTGATTGAGCATACTTGTTGCCGAGGCTACTTGCTGTTGCGTCGGAACCAAAGTATAAATTACAGAATCTGATTTCTTTTTACTTTCTTGGACTATTTTATAGTAGTCTGCCAAGGACAAAGGTCTAACCTGTAGAGTGCCTGCCAACTGGGGATTTTCTTTTTTGAGTCGATTGTCAAGAAATCTTTGAGCATCTTGCTTGCTAATAAAAAACCCTACTTGTGAGATCGTCTTTGATGCATTGTTTCTCGAAAGAACTACGAATTCGCCTTTAGGATTTGTGAGCGTGAATACAGGTACTTCTTGGAGCTTTTTCACGACTTGATCTTGTGGTAAAGCGATCGCCTCTAGATTGCCCATTCCTGGTATATTGCCTATTCCTGAAAGCCCTGCTAAAAATACACTGCCAGCTATACCCAATGTTGCGCCCAAGCGAATAAATGATTTCATGACTGCTCCTCGCATCAATAGTCCAATTAAATTAAACAAATGGTTGGATTTGCACAGCACCAACTAGCTTTAGTTATATAGCAATTCATTTTAGTTTTGAAAAATTCATTGTGCGCGTTGAAGTTGAGTGTTAAGCGTCAACGGTCAAAATCCAATGTTCCCTAACTATTTAGAGTTGCTATAGTATCGTTTTCACAAATTGGCTGTGTTAACGTTGTGTTTTTCCAGGTTTCGCTTCGCTATTGACCGCGAAATGCCGTAGATGCTTATTATATGTCTTCTCAAACAGCAAAAAGTCTCTCGATCTCTCCAACGTTGGAGATAATAAATGCCATTTTATCGGCTTTATCTAAAATTGGTTGACGCTATTACTTAATCAACGTTCCATCTGCGATTGATTTAATATCTTCTCAAATCTATACAAAGTTTAGTGTCAAAAATAACCTTACTACCTAATGACAAAATTTGCCTGTTAGGCTTCAACAGCAGAACACCCTATTAGTCTTCTCCGTAAAAATATCCAATTAAATTGCAGATTTAGCAAATCAAACCTAGCTAACTATCTTAACTGTTAACTAGATTAGTTAAATCGGGATGACAGGATTTGAACCTGCGGCATCCTGCTCCCAAAGCAGGCGCGCTACCAAGCTGCGCTACATCCCGTTATACTTAATCTACTTTTTGGGTTTGGTTTTAGTTTCCCATCAAAGCGATCGTACTTCACAAAAGCGTTAAGCCAATCATATCACATAACACCTCTCATGCCTAATATATTTATATCTTCTACAAATTCGAGCTAAATTAAATAATTACACTGATAAAGGTTTGTCTGCCGACTTCGTTTTACAAGAGATATTACTTGTGCGTTCGTCGGCTAAACCTTGTCAAACCAAATTAAAATAATAGATTTGTACTACTATACCTGATTTTATTGCGCGAATCGGGTTTTATTTGGATTGAGCATTAATGAGGATACCAGAACATACCTTTGATGCCTTCTGGATCTGCCATAAACCCCATAGTTCGGTAGAAATCTACAACATGGGGGTCGGCAAAGAGAGTGACATTACTAATTTCTTCACTCCTAAGTTTTTTGAGAACATATTTCATCAGCGCTTTACCCAGTCCTTGACTTTGAAAATCCGGGTGAACTACTACATCCCAGATAGTGGCATTAAACGCATGATCTGAAGTAGCACGGGCAAAACCAATGAGCCGCTTTTGGTTTCCTCTTACTTGCCACATTGAGGCAACGAGAAAACTATGCTCAATAGCTTTTTTCACTTTTCTTAGAGGACGACGCGACCAACCTACTGCATCACAGAGTTCTTCTAGCTCATATAGGTCAATATCTCGTTCCGTGCTGAACACGATCCGAGCCTCCTTTGAAGAAGCTTCGCTAATACTACTGGGGCTAGAGTTGCCCGCAGTTTCCGCTGTATGCTCTTCAAAGAGGTTTGTCCTAGTTGTCCCTACAGATTCAGGAGTACTAAACCAAGTTTTCCAAAAACCCATGCCAACGAGGTTCGGGTAGTATAACTGAATTGGTTTCCACTCTCAGGAGTGTTGATTCACTTTTAACATCGCTACCCCATTTACTATCCTTTACACTCAAAATTTTTCGTTTGTTTTAGGGATTTGCAATGGTAACAGCCAGTTAGAGCGTGTTTCACACCAATCATTTTCAACTTTAGCATTTTGTTGTAAAGGCTAGGAGAAATTCACCAAAAGGGAAGGATATAACTAATTCAAAATTCAAAATTCAAAATTCAAAATTCAAAATTCAAAAACCTAATCCTGGCAATTGCTCGTATAGAGCTTAAATGCACGTTAGCTTAGGAGTGTATTGTATATAAGGGATTGGGCATGAGGCATGAGACATTGGACATTGGGTATCGAGAACACTCTTCTCTTGTCCCCCTTGTCCCCCTTCGGGTTCGCCAGTCCCCCATCGTGACGGAGACCGCCAAGACGGGGGACTGGCGAACCTTGTCCCCTTATCCTCAGTCCCCAATCCTCAGTCCGCAATCCCCAACACCCATCCCCCAGATGACGAAAGCAAGCGAGTTTTACCCTTAACAATGGCTTCTGGTTTAAAATCTTCGACACTGGAACTCCTAAAGCGCTTTAACCGAGCGTTTCCCCAGTTTTATGAGCAATTCGTCAGTAGTGAAATTCAACTGCAAAATTTGCGGCTAGCCTACCGTCTCTATAAAACTAGACGCGCTGTAATTGAACTGAAACCGGAAGGTAGCAAAAGTGCCCTGCATTTTGCTTACCGCAACCAGTCTTTTCTCCTCAGCGATATTTTTGGTGTACTAGCAGCTTATGGGTTGACTATCCACGGTCTGAGTCTATATGGTCAGATCCGTCCGCCAATGTTAGTTTTTATCAAACTGTTGGTATCTCGTGGTAGTAAAGCCTTGACCGAGAAAACCGCAGAAAATGTCTGTCGCGCCATTCGCGAGGCTTTAGGAGGTCGGTTTGAGGTAGAAGAGATGCTGGCAGTAGAATTTAATCTTGACACTGGCTTAGAGCAGGTACAAACTGAGTTTTATGTCGATCCGGTATTTCATCTCCCTGCTCTAGTGATTGAAGCTGATAATCAACCAGGATTATTCTACAAAGTGATGTACGCTATCTGGCAGGAAGACCTTTTGGTAGTCAATGCCAATTTACTGGTTTGGCGCGGACGTACACGGCTAATTCTCTACTTGTTAGGGCCGAATGAAAGCCTCATTCCTGAATATCTGGGTCACAAAATTGCTGAAGGAGTGCGACAGAGGTTGCTGGGTAAATAAAAAAAGTGAGAAGTTATGAGTTATGAGCTAAAAATTCCTCACTCCTAACTTCTAACTCTTTCCACTTTGGTATTTAGTCGCACCCGTCCTTAAGGGTACGATATAAGTATGGCAACTATCGAAATCTTGGGCGTTCTACACGCATACGAGCTAACGGCTCCCACTTCCTGCCCCCATGCTTTAGTATTTATCCACGGTTGGCTCAATAGCCGTGGATATTGGCAACCTGTAATTTCCCGCCTATCAGATGATTTGCAGTGTTTGTCCTATGATTTGCGGGGTTTTGGTGAATCCCAGTCCCAGGTAAAAACCGATTTTAGTCGAGCACAAACGTCTTTGAGTCTGATGCCCATCTCTAGTAGTACGGTTAACTCATCTTTCGATTCTCTTTATACTCCTGCTGCATATACTCAGGATTTAGCAGCTCTTTTAAAACAGCTAAATATTACGAGTGCTTGGCTAATTGGTCACTCATTAGGCGGGACGATCGCTCTTTGGGGAGCAGATCAAATGCCTGAGTGTGTTAAGGGAGTTATCTGTATCAACGCTGGTGGTGGTATTTACCTCAAAGAAGCCTTTGAGCAGTTTCGCTCGGCAGGTCAGAAATTTTTGCAAGTTCGTCCGCGCTGGCTCTCCCAAGTGCCTTTGATTGATTTGCTGTTTACTAGAGCTAGTGTGGCTCGCCCTTTGGAGCGCTATTGGGCACGTCAGCGGGTAATAGATTTCGTTGTGGCTGATCCAGAAGCGGCTCTGGGAACTCTGTTAGACTCTACAACTGAAGAAGAAATCAATCGTTTACCTAAGCTTGTATCCCAATTAAAGCAGCCAGTTTATTTTTTGGCTGGCGCAGAAGACAAGGTTATGGAACCCAAGTATGTGCGCCATTTAGCTAGCTTTCACAGACTTTTTCAATATTGTGGTGAAAATGTCCTGGAAATTCCTAATTGCGGACATTTAGCTATGTTAGAACAGCCGGATGCAGTGGCCGATCATATCCGAGCGATAGTCAATAGTTATAGGGTATAGGGCATTGGGCATTGGGCATTGGGGAGCCAGTGCGTTGGGCGGGCAATGCCCGACTTGAAGCAACTGGCGTCATTGGGTATTGGTAGTTACAAATGACGAATGACAAATGACTACTCAATAGGTTGATACAACTTCATCACCTGAGTAAGCCCTAGCCTAGATTCAACGCCTAGTGTCAGGGGAGATGTATGACCACGGGATAGATGGTCAGCAGCGGCACAGCCAATCATGGCGGCGTTATCGGTACAGAATTTTAGAGGTGGAAATAAGACACGTAGGTTATGTTTAACCACAGCGGCTTCGAGGTTTTTTCTCAAGCCGCTGTTTGCAGCTACACCGCCACCAATGGCAATTGTGTCTAGACCATAGTCAAGGGCACAGGCGATCGCTCTTTTGGTTAGCGATCGCGCTACCGCGTCCTGAAAGCTAGCTGCTACATCTGCCACTGGTACTTGTTTACTATCTTTCTCTAACTGCTGCACTAAACGTAATACAGCCGTTTTTAACCCACTAAAACTCGCATCATAACGATGAAACCCCCCACCGGGTAGAGAAACTCTTCCTTCTGGTAGAGCAAAGGCTTGAGGATTCCCTTCTTGTGCCAACTTGTCAATCACTGGCCCACCGGGATAACCCAGCTTTAACAATCGCGCCACTTTATCAAAGGCTTCACCCGCAGCATCATCACGGGTTTGTCCCAGGGTTTCGTAAAAACCACAATCTTTAACATAAATCAAGCTTGTATGTCCGCCTGAAACCAGTAAGCTAAGGAAAGGGGGATTTAAAGTTGATTCGCTCAAGTAAGTTGCGTAAATGTGACCTTCGAGGTGATGAACTCCCAAAAATGGCTTGTTGTGTACCATTGCCAAGGTTTTGGCAGCAGTTAACCCCACTAATAGTGCTCCTACGAGTCCAGGCGCACAAGTGGCGGCAATTGCGTCGATTTTTCCCCAGTTCAATTGGGCTTGCTCTAAGGCTTGGGTGATCGCTTCATTGATTGTTTCCAAGTGCTGGCGAGACGCTACTTCTGGTACTACCCCGCCATACTGCTGATGGACTGGAATTTGCGAGGCTACAATACTGCTGCAAACTTTACGATTGTTAACAATTGCGACGGCTGTTTCATCACAACTGGTTTCTATTGCTAAAACGGTTGCCATTGAGGGTGCTGAGTTTCTGAGTGCTGAGTGCTGAGTACTAAGTTCTGAGTTCTGAGTTCTGAGTCCTGAATAGTAGAGAGAAAATCTTGCTTCTTTACTACCCTACAACAACAATTCTTATACTCAGCACTCGTTACTCAATACTCAGCACTAATTTTGGTTGAGAAGCTTTAACTTTTATTTACTTAAACTTTACTCGGTTCCCACCCAAGAGTATGATGACTTCGTAGTTATGCAAATAAACAACTGTACAAGCCGCTTCGTTTTGTACATGAAACTT
This sequence comes from Nostoc sp., assembly GCF_036917535.1. Taxonomy (GTDB): domain Bacteria; phylum Cyanobacteriota; class Cyanobacteriia; order Cyanobacteriales; family Nostocaceae; genus Nostoc. Next base: position 152,176 of record NZ_JBALDA010000098.1, on the reverse strand, counting down.
TTTGTTTTGTAATAAAAGGAAACAACTCTATGCGACGATTGTTTGCTTTGATTTTAGCGATTAGTCTTTGGTTTAACTTTGCCCCCCCAGCACAAGCTTTAGGGGCAAATTTGACACCGTGCAAAGACAATCCCGCTTTTCAACAGCTAGCAGCTAATGCCCGTAATACCACCGCTGACCCTCAATCAGGGAAAAAGCGGTTTGAGCGTTATTCTCAGGAGCTGTGCGGCCCTGAAGGATACCCCCACTTGATTGTTGATGGTAGTCTAAATCATGCTGGTGACTTTTTGATCCCTAGCATTTTGTTTCTATATATTACTGGTTGGATTGGTTGGGTAGGTCGTGCCTATCTGCAAGCAATTAAAAAGGAATCTGACACTGAACTAAAAGAAATCCAAATCGATTTTGGTTTGGCACTACCAATCATAATTTCAGGCTTTGCTTGGCCAGCAGCAGCAGTCCAAGAATTGCTCTCTGCAAGATTAGCAGCCAAGGATGCAGAAATCCCCATTTCTCCACGCTAAATCAGTTTAATTAATTCATTCATTTTGGAGACTAAATTCATGGCAGACAAAGGCAACCAATCATCTTATTTGATTAAATTCATTTCCACAGCGCCCGTAGCAACTACCATCTGGCTGTTCATCACAGCAGGTATTTTGATTGAATTCAACCGCTTTTTCCCCGACTTACTTTTCCACCCACTACCATAAGTGTCAAATGGAATTTAGGACAGTTGAATCAATGTCTTGTTTTTTGCTTAATATTGTGTAGTTGATGTATTCAGCTTAGTTAGGCAGAATTATCACCAAAATAGACAGCAAAAATAGTTTTTTGAAACTCGTGATCCTGTTGACAGATCGCGAGTTTCACAGTTTGAAAACAAGCTAAATTAATTTTTCTAAACTTATTAAACAAAATGCTTCTTTAGCTACAATTATTATTAATATAAAAATGCCACCATTTTAATTTTAGAGGCGAACATAAAATATGGCACAAGCAGTAGATGCATCAAAGAATCTTCCTAGCGATCCTAGAAATCGGGAAGTTGTTTTTCCCGCATACGGTGATCCACAGCAAGGCAACCTAGAGACCCCGATTAATTCTTCTTCCTTTAGCAAGTGGTTCATTAATAATTTACCTGCCTATCGCCCAGGTCTGGCTCCTGCTAGACGCGGTTTGGAAGTTGGTATGGCTCATGGTTACTGGCTATTTGGCCCCTTTGCCAAATTGGGTCCACTGCGGGACACAAATGATGCTAATTTAGCTGGATTACTAGGAGCTATCGGGCTGGTTGTAGTTCTCACAGGCGCTCTGTCGCTGTATGCCAATAGCAATCCACCCAAAGCACTTCCTAGTGTTACCGTACCCAAGCTTCCAGCAGATGCTTTTAACTCTAAAGAAAGCTGGAATAACTTCGCCAGTTCTTTCTTGATTGGTGGTATTGGTGGTGCAGTAGTTGCTTACTTTTTGACTAGTAATTTGGCACTAATTCAAGGTCTATTCGGTTAATCACTAGGAGTTAGGAGTTAGGAGTTTAAATAATTCATAACTTCTAACTCTTAACTCTTAATTTCTTTAAACAAAACTGCTTCAATATCATTTAAAGCAGTTTCAAAATCGTCATTAACGATTTGAATATCAAATTCATCTGCAGCTTGAATTTCTTCTTGGGCGCGAAGTAGACGGCGGGCGATCGCTTCTTGGGAGTCTTGGGCACGAGAGCGTATTCGTTTCTCTAATTCATCAAAGGAAGGCGGTAAAATAAAAATGCTAAAGCTACTGGGAAAGGAAGCACGAATTTGTCTTGCCCCTTCTAGTTCAATTTCCAGCACCACCAACTTACCAGAATTAATTTGGTTAAGTACAGCTTCACGGGGAGTGCCGTAATAGTTACCAGCAAATTCTGCCCATTCTAATAATTTACCTTCAGCAACTAATTGTTCAAACTTACTGTGGCTGATGAAGTAATAACTTTTGCCCTCGATTTCCCCTGGACGGGGAGAACGAGTTGTTACAGATACAGAATAATAGAGTTTTGGATGACGCTCTAGGAGCGATCGCATTAAAGTGCCTTTACCGACCCCACTGGGGCCAGTTAAAACAATTAACCTGCCTAAATGTAAGCATTCTTCGGTAGTCGCACTACTGTGGATGGGTAAAACTGGCATCATCCCTTCAACCTGTGAATCAATCAATACATATTATTCATTAGTCTTGTGTTCTTGATCTAGTCCACTAGTGACTAAAGAATTTGTAGCAAGAGTGACATAAAATTTGTCTAATTCACATGGTACTACCGATCCGGTACAAAGAGGAGTGGGAAAAATCCACTGCTAGTCAATTATCTACAGTTTGATGATCGCGAGAAATTACAAAGCGATTTGCTACCGTTTCCGGCTGAATTGCTGACAGAATTACGTGGCTGGAATCGGTGATAATTACAGCTCTAGTGCGACGACCGTAAGTTGCATCAATCAGTTGACCTCTATCCCGTGCATCGGTAATAATCCGCTTAATCGGGGCAGACTCTGGACTGACAATGGCAACTACTCGGTTGGCAGACACGATGTTACCAAAGCCGATGTTGATTAACTGAATATCCATAAAAAAAATTGACGATAAACGCGGTTTGATAAAGTTTGAAATAAACTTCTTTCCATGTTATCGCCAAAAAAGAGAGTTACAACGCTTAAATCCAAGCCAATTTGCATTTTTAAATAATCTCTGCTTCTTTTAGCTATTTATTAGCTATTTTTTCTAAAAATATTCCTAAAGATACAGGCAAAATCATACTAATACGAGCTAATTAGATGATGTATATTCTATGAAAATAACTAGTACCGCAAGAGGCGAATTCAAAATTCACAATGACGTTTACGGACTTGCGAACAAAATTCTAAATGAATACAGCGTAAGCATTTTACTGATTTAAAATGGGTAGTTTATTTACGCCGTGCTGTAAAAAGTTAGCTTATTTTTAACAAGGGACTATACCGCGCCAGAGCATTTCAAAGGAAGTAAATAAGTTTCAAACTTGTATTATTGTTCATTATCCAATCTTTCAATCTCCTCAATCAAATGATCATAATTAAGATGTTCTAAATCTCGTTATAGCAATTATTTCAATGTAGTTTCTAACCACAAGTGATAATCCTATTTATAAATAATTTGAGTAAGTGTTTTTAGACATTACTTAATATTTTTATAATTTAACGTGAGTTCGACAGGTTGAAAAAGGAGCAAAAAAAAGCTGAGACTGGAATAAGAAGAAAAATTCAAGGGTGTCTGAGTTATGTCCACAATTGTATCTCGCCTAGATGTAACCCTATTGATATTCACCCTAAAGACCTACCAGCGCTGCCTCCTGCTCTTTTTTAGTTCTGTCGAACTCACGTTAAATCACGAAGGATTTCTGGCGATCAGATCAGGAGGTGCTGAGTGTGGACTAGTGCGCCAAGCCCACGCCGTAAGCACAACACCAATCAAAGCCGGGAGAGTGACACCAAGAAAGTCGCGTGGAATGGCTGCTGGAGAGGAGATACCGACTGCAACTTCCCATACATGGAAACTGGCATGGGCGATCAGCCATGACGTTGCAGCAGCCCACAAATCAAAGCGGCGCGCCGGTTGAATCATCCCGATGCCGAAAGCGGCACCGAGGAACATCTGAATCATCCCAATATCGCGGATGAAGTGCTGGTTAAAGGAACCAGTGTCGGTCACGCCAGGGACGAAGTAGTACCACGTCGTTGGAGCGACGAGCATAAACAATCCGTTGCCAAACAGGAAGAAGCCGTTGAGCGCTGTCAGTATGAATCCCACAACCAAAATAGTCCGAGTACTTGCAGTTGTTTTCATGATTTATTGCCTTGTAATGCAGGAAATGGGTCAAGGCTCTTAGGCTGCCTCCCGCCCATCATCTTCGTCACAACGGGCAGGAAGCAAACGTTAAAGAGTCATGAAATGAACGAGTGTGGGCTATGCCACGTTACGTTGGCGCGAGCCACAGATCGAAATTCGTCGAGCCAATGCGCGGCTTGTCGCCAGGGGTGAGGGATCGATCGTTTAGCTCTACGCCGGAATAGCGTGCATGGATGTCTGTGATCACTTTGCGTGCGTCCTGGTTTGCGCTCAAGAATCGTCGAATAAGTTCGTCGAGACGGAACTTTTCGGGACCGGCCACCTCCACCGTACCGTTTACTGGTGCCCCGACTGTAATGTCGGTCAGTGCGGCGGCAACGTCATCCGCCGCGACGGGCTGCACAAGGGCAGGTGACAAGCAAACTGTTTGCCCGTCGGTGCTCAATTTGGCGATGCCGCTCAGGAACTCGAAGAACTGCGTTGCGCGGAGGATCGTATAGGGAATCTTGGAGGACTTGATTAGATTCTCTTGGGCCATTTTCGCGCGGAAGTAGCCACCCTCGAGCAGGCGATCAGTGCCGACAACCGACAGCGCAATGTGATGTCCCACGCCAGCAGCTGCTTCTGCAGCAAGGAGATTACGACCTGATGTCTCGAAGAATTCCAGCGCTGCCTTGTCCTCGAACGAAGGCGAGTTCGCTACATCGACAACAACCTGAGCGCCCGCCAGCGCTTCTGCCAGTCCCTCACCCGTGATGGTATTGACGCCCGATGAGGGTGATGCCGCCACGACCTCATGACCAAGCTGACGAAGATTGTTCACGAGCTTTTTTCCGATCAGCCCGCTGCCACCAATAACTACTATCTTCATACCGAACCTCTGTTTGTTGTTTTGAGTGAATCCGTTGCAGCAGAAACTTAGCCTGTTGTCTGGGTTGGGGTCATAAGGCTGGATGACTGCTAGAAATCGGGAAATTGTGAAGGTTGTTAAGCGGTTAGGAGTTAGTGGTTTGCTAATTCCTTTTTTTTGCGCCTTTGAACCTGATATCACTACAGTAGGGGGGTTTTTTGAGTTTGTCGTTACCTATAAATTCACTACTTTGAAGTCAATTTGATGAGTCTGAATACTTAAGGATAGGTGAACTTTTTCGTCATCAATTTTGCTTTAATTGGCTGTATTCTCTTGCTTGCGTCAGTTCTAGCCTGGTCATACTCGAAATGAAAAGTTCACCTTGCCTCAGATAAAATCAAGTCACTACCGTTAATGGAGTAAAAGACAATGGATTTAGAGCACGCCTTGCAAGTTGCTAATTCCGTAGTCTTTGCCAAAGTGGGTAGACGGCTCAATGAAGTAGAAACCACCATTCTACTGGGAGCCTTGCAAGAGCTGACCTACGAGCAAATTGCTGAGGTATCTGGCTACTCGCTCAGCTATATCAAGCGCAACGTTGGTCCCAAACTCTGGAGCCTACTGGGGCAAGCCTTCGGGGAGCACGTCAGTAAAACTAACTTTCGAGCGGCGTTAGAACATCAGTGGCATCAGTCGCTGATTAGTGCTACCCAAACCCAGGCTCTAGCAGTTGAGAAACCGAATGCCCAAGCAAAGCCGCCAGATTGGGGGAGTGCCATTGATACCTCGACCTTTTGCGGACGTAGTGAAGAACTGTTGTGTCTTAAACAGTGGGTGCTAGAAGAACAGTGCCGCCTCGTGCTGCTGCTGGGGATTGGTGGGATCGGCAAAAGCACCTTAGCCGCCAAACTAGTGCAGCAAATTCAAACTGAGTTTGAGGTGGTGGTGTGGCGATCGCTGCAAAATGCCCCACCGTTTGAAGAGTGGTTAGAGACGGTGTTGCCTATTCTATTGCGGGCACAGGGAGAGGACATCGCGCTTGCGAGTACCCTGGATGGGAGGCTGCTAAAGCTGATAGAGGGGTTGCGTCAAAAGCGTTGTTTGCTGATCCTGGACAATGTCGAGACGATCCTGAGTGCAGGGCAACCTGCACAGTATCGAGCAGGCTATGAGGGCTATGGTCAGCTATTCAAAGAGATTGGGGGAGTACCCCATCAGAGTTGCTTGCTGCTCACCAGTCGCGAAAAGCCTAGAGAGATTGTGCCTTTGGAAGGGAAGCAGCAATCAGTAAGAACACTCCTGCTGAAAGGACTGAACTCAGAAGCCGGACGAGAACTATTTTTCTATAAAGGGGCATTTGTGGGGACAGATTCAGAATGGGAGAGATTAGTTACCCATTACAGCGGCAACCCCTTGGCGCTGAAGATGCTGGCAGCCACAACCCAAGACCTCTTTAGTGGCAGGATTGCTGAAATATTGAACTATGTGCAGCAGGGGTTAGCGGTCTTTGAGGATATTCGAGACTTGCTCCAGCACCAGTTTGATCGCTTGTCAGAAGTTGAGCAAGAAATGCTCTTTTGGTTAGCAATTAATCGGGAACCAGTCTCGCTTTTCGAGTTGAGTGGGGATCTTGCAACCAAGGCTTCCAAGCGCAGATTACCGGACGCGATTCAGTCGTTGTTGCGGCGATCGCTGATTGAAAAGGAGGGTGAGCAGTTCTTTCTCCAGCCTGTGGTACTGGAGTATGCGACCGATCAGTTTGTGCAGTGTCTTTCTGGGGAAATTGCCAGCCAAACGCCAGAGCGCCTCATAACCCATGCACTGCTCAAAGCCCAGGCAAAAGACTATGTTCGAGAGATGCAGAAGCGGTTGATTGTTGAGCCAATCTCTGAACAATTGCTGCTCCGGTTTGGCAATTCACAAGCCCTTGAACAGCAGTTGAAAACCATGTTGGAGCAGCAACAACAACAAGCACCTCAGCCCAACTATCTTGCTGGTAATCTCCTCAACCTGCTGGTGCATCTGCAAAGTAATTTACGAGGCTGTGATTTGTCAGAACTAACCGTATGGCAAGCCGACTTACGGCAGGTCAACCTGGCAGGGGTTAATTTTCGCAACGCTAATTTAGCCACATCTGTGTTTGCAGAGACCTTAAGTAGCGTTATGTCAGTCAGCTTTAACCCAGATGGTAGTTTGCTGGCAATCGGCGATTTGGACGGTAAGATTTGCCTGTGGCGAGCGATCAATGGTCAACAGATTTTGACATTGCAAGGACATACGGGTTGGATCTGGGCAGTCACCTTCAGTCCCGACGGAAAAACTCTAGCCAGTTGCAGTCATGACTCGTTGATTCGGTTGTGGGATGTGCAAAACACCGATTTTGAGCAGTCCAATCCTGCAAACCTGGCTGAAGCGAGTGATTCGGGCCATCTCCCAGTCACCTGTCTCAAAACACTGCAGGGTCATCTCAGCCGGGTTTGGACGATCGCGTTCAGCCCCGATGGTCAAATGCTGGCGAGTGGCAGTGATGACCAAACGATTCGGCTCTGGAATGCACATGATAGCACCTGCCTGACGGTTTTACAAGGTCACACGGGTGGGGTTACTTCAGTCCGCTTTAGTCCCAATGGACAGATTCTGGCGAGTGCCAGCGAAGACTCTTCAATTCGATTGTGGAGTGTTGCTCACAGAACCTACCTCAAAACTTTCCAAGGACATACCCGTTGGGTGAGGACAGTTGCCTTCAGCCCCGATGGTCAAACCCTCGCCAGCGGTAGTGACGATTGCACCATTCGACTATGGGAGGTAAAGACAGGCACCTGCCGCCAAATACTGCAAGGGCATACAGGTTGGGTCACCTCACTCAGCTTCAGTCCCAATGGTCAAATGCTTGCCAGTGGTAGTGAGGATGCCTCAGTGCGGTTGTGGAGTGTGCAGGATGGAACGTGCTTCAAACTGCTGCAAGGTCACAGCAGTTGTGTTTGGGAAGTTGCCTTCAATCCGGATGGTCAAACCCTCGCGAGTGGCAGTGCAGACCGTTCAGCTCGATTGTGGGATGTCCAGGATGGCACCTGCCTCAAGACGTTTCAGGGGCAAACCAGTGGGGTCACTTCAGTCAGCTTTAGTCCGGATGGCTCCACTTTTGCCAGTGGCAGTTATGATGCTCTCGTGCGGCTATGGGATGTGCAGCAAGAAACTTGCTTTAAGGATTTGCCAGGACACACAAGTTGGATCTGGGCAGTGGCATCTCACCCAAATGCTCAAATGGTTGCGAGTGGGAGCAACGATCAAACCGTGCGGCTATGGGATGTGCGAAATGGTACCTGCCTCAGAACCCTACAAGGACATACGGGTTGGGTTTTATCCGTTGCGTTTAGTCCCAATGAACACATTCTTGCAAGTGGCAGCAATGATCAAACTGTACGGCTATGGGATGTACGAGATGGCACCTACCTCAGAACCCTACAGGGACATACGGGTTGGGTTTGGGCAGTCGCGTTTAGCCCCGATGGACACACCCTTGCGAGTGGCAGCAATGATCGAACTGTACGGCTATGGGATGTGCGAGATGGTTCCTGTCTCAGAACACTGCAAGGACACACGGGTTGGGTTTTGTCCGTTGCCTTCAACCCCGATGGTCAGACTCTAGCGACGAGTAGCCTTGACTGCTCAGTTCGATTTTGGCATGTGCAAGACGGAACGTGCTTGACAATGTTACACGACCATACCAATGGTGTTCGCTCCGTTGCCTTCAGCCCCAATGGTCGTATCCTAGCCAGTGGCAGTGACGATCAAACTATCCGGCTATGGGATGTCCGAGACGGTACCTGCCAGAAAGTACTGCAAGGGCACGCCAGTCGGGTCTGTTCTGTTCAGTTTAGTCCAGTTGACATTAGCCTGCCATCCGGTGCAAATCCGATTTTGATCAGTGGTAGTCAGGATGAAACCATTAAGCTGTGGAATTTGACAACAGGAGATTGCTTCAAAACGCTGAGAGTTGATCGTCTGTACGAAGGCATGAATATTCGAGGCGCTCAAGGATTAACAGCCGCACAGCAAGCCACGCTGAGAACATTGGGAGCGATGGAATGTTAAAGGGGAATTACTGACTTGACCTCTCATATCAAAGTTTACTGAAAAAGGAAGCACCCGACGGCTGCCGCTTCCTTTATTGTGGGGTTTTTGTTGTCTTTTTGCAAATTAGCCCTCCCTTTTAGCCAAAAATTTGTAGTGAGGTAATGACAATCACGATTGCATTTCATGGCTCTACGTAAACGTGCAGTTATCGAGTCGGTTAACGACCACCTCAAAAATCTGTGTTCTATCTAACACTCCAGACATCGTAGTATTTTCAATTTTTTAGTCAATTTGATGGCTGGCTTGGTTGCTTACACATATTTGCCTACAAGACCCTCACTTGATATTTACTCCAAAGATTTGCCGGCTCTGCCTCCTGCTGTTTTTTAGTTCGTCGAACTCACGTCACGTTAATTTACGAAGATTGGGAATTAGGTTTTATTGACGTAAACTTCCAGCTTCACAATCGCGCAACCAAGCTTTAACCCCTTGGGCAACAGTACCGTTACTACTATCTCGTGGTGGAGATAGTGGCTGCTGTTGTGAATGGGAACCAGTTTGAGAAAACATCATCACTAGTTGCCAACCACTTTTAGTTTTAGTCAATAACAGCCAGTGAAATTCTTGCAATTCTACAACTTTCTGATCTATGTACTGCCGCTCCAAGGTAGTAAAGAAAACTTGCTCAACTCCTGATGTAGCACTTTTAGATGCATCTACACTATATTCTTCAAGGTTAAGGGGCAGAGGAGTAAATTCAGGTCTTCCTGCCACTAACATATAACTGTAAACCTGACTGCTTCTACTGAGGCGGCGAGCGCGTTGACTAGCACGATTGGTATAACTAGGTAATTTTTGCAGTAGCTGTATAGTTAATGTTTCTAAATTTTGCTCAGAGCACAAAGACCTGGCATCACTGTTGACATTTTCCCTTTCTGCTAGCGCCGAGGGTTTAGGGGTAGGGTTGATCGAGAAGGCAGGGTAAGTAAAGCTATTTGAAACTACAACCCAGAAGCCACAAGCAAACAGGAAACTATAATTTTTCTGACTGAGCGAAGAGGCAAGATTGTTCTCCCCTACACCCTGCACTCTGAGTTTCTCACTGACTCTTAGCTTCATGCCACCGTGATTAACTCCTCAGAAATCCTCTTCCAGGCTAACTCAGGCTCAGTAGCAGCGGTGATGGGACGACCAATCACTAGATAATCTGCACCAGCTTTAATGGCTTGTACTGGAGTGAGCGATCGCTTTTGATCGCCTTTATCTGCCCAAGTTGGTCTAACCCCCGGACAAACAAGTAAAAAGTCATTTCCACAAGTTTGTCGTAGCTGTGCCACTTCTTGAGGCGAACAAACTACCCCATCCAAACTAGATTCTTGAGCCAGCAGTGCCATTTTTAGAGCATATTCTGGCAATTCTAGGGGTATTTTTAAATCAAATGCCAACTGCCGAGCAGAAATGCTCGTTAACAGGGTAATAGCAATTAACTTTGGTGGCTGTACATCTGCTTTTGCAGCCCCTTCCTGTGCCGCCTCAGTTGCGGCTTTGAGGGCATCTCTACCAGCAGTAGCATGAATTGTCAGTAAATCCACTCCGTATCTAGCTGCACTCCGGCAAGCACCAGCAACGGTATTGGGAATATCATCAAACTTTAAATCCAAGAAAATGCGCTTTTGCCGAGACTTTAACACTTCCAGAATTTTCGGGCCAGTGCTAGTAAACAACTCTAAACCAACTTTCCAGAAACTAACTTGCGGTAGCCGATCTATAAGAGCGATCGCACTTTGTTCATCTGGCACATCCAAAGCCACAATTATTTTGTCATTGGTCATTGGTCATTTGTCATTAGTTTTTTCATTCTCACTCCCAATTTAGGGTACTAAGCGCACAAACTTATTTTTTCCAACTTGTAAAACTTTACCTTGTAATTCACTAGGAGCATCAAAAGTGGTATCAGCATCAGTGATGCGATCGCCATCTAGGCGCACTCCACCTTCTTGAATTTTTCGCTTTCCTTCCCCGGTACTTTTGCACAAGCCAGTGACATTGAGAATATACGCTAACTTAGTAGGAAATTGCTGTACGCCAGCTGCTAGAGAAAATTCTGGAACTGCACCTTCCTTACCGCCACTTTGGGCTGCTTCTTTCGCCTCTTGGGCTGCGGTTTCACCGTGGTACTGTTTCACAACTTCCCATGCTAAGAGTGTTTGGCGATCGCGGGGATTTTCTGGCAGTTGATCCAAAGGTAAATCCGTCAACAGTTCAAAATACTCTGACAGCAGATGATCGGGAACTCCTTGCAACTTTTGATACTTTTGTCCTGGGTGTTCTGATAATCCGATATAATTACCTAAAGACTTAGACATTTTTTGCACGCCATCCGTGCCAATCAAAATTGGCAACAGCATACCAAATTGGGGCTTTTGACCAAAATGGCGCTGTAAATCTCTGCCGACAGCAATGTTAAATTTCTGGTCAGTGCCACCTAATTCCACATCTGACTCAACGGCAACCGAATCAAAACCTTGCATTAACGGGTACAGGAACTCATGGATAAAAATCGGATTCTCTTTTTTATAGCGATCGGCAAATCCTTCCTTCGCTAACATCTGTCCCACCGTCATCGTGGAGAGTAACTCCAAAATTTTCTCTAAGTTTAAACCAGAGAGCCATTCGGAGTTATAACGCACCTCTAACCTTCCAGGTGTGTCAAAATCCAAGATAGGACGTACTTGATCTAAATAAGTCTGAGCATTTTTAGCTACATCTGCTTCTGTAAGCTGACGACGCACTTCAGATTTACCAGTTGGATCGCCAATACGTGCTGTAAAATCACCAATAATTAAAACTGCTGTATGACCTGCATCTTGAAATCCTCGCAGTTTTCGTACTGGTATGCTATGACCAAGATGAATATCAGTACCTGTAGGGTCAATCCCTAATTTGATCCTTAAAGGTTGTTGTGTAGTTAGCAAAAGCCTTTCTAAACTTTCGCTGTTAACATCATCTGATTGTGGGAATACTTCTACTACACCACGACGCAACCAATTCATATCTTGCGTCATCCGAAGAGATTGGTTATTAGCTATGTTTTGCACACTCGAAGTTAAGTTGGTTATATTCACTGGCAATTTATCCACTTTCTCATCTGCCAAACTACTATAATTGCAAAAAACTAACCGCCTTGCTTCACCCAATCAATTACAGTTAAATTTACAAGTGAGGAAGTGAAATAGCCGTGTCGTCGTCTAGGACTTTTGAAGATAAACAGCCACAGCGTCGGGCTTCATCAGGTTTTGAGTTTTTGAAAGGAGTTGGTCAGGTAACTGGCGGTACTCTCCTCTCAATCACCATGCTGGCAAGTTCCATTGTAGCCGGAGGACTAGTTGGTTTAGCCATCAGTTTCCGTAATTTGCCAGATGTGAGACAGCTACGTAACTTCTTTCCCTCAGAAACAACTTACATTTATGACGTTAAGGGTAAACTCTTAGCCAGTGTCCACGGAGAAGCCAACCGGGAAGTCGTACCTCTAGATAGAATTTCCCCAAACTTAAAACGGGCAGTGTTGGCAAGTGAAGATAGTCACTTCTACGATCACCACGGTATTAACCCCGTCGGCGTCGGACGTGCTGTAGTAGTTAATGCAGCAGCAGGTGGAGTCCGAGAGGGTGGCTCTACTGTCACCATGCAATTGGTAAAAAACCTATTTTTGTCTCGCAAGCGTGCCTTTACCCGCAAATTAGCAGAAGCTGTGCTAGCAATCCGGTTAGAGCAAATTCTCACTAAAGACCAAATATTAGAAATGTACCTCAATCAAGTTTATTGGGGTCATAACAATTATGGTGTACAAACGGCAGCCCGCAGTTACTTTAATAAGTCATCAGAATATTTAAGCTTGGGTGAGTCAGCAATGATGGCGGGTTTAATCCAAGCGCCAGAAGAATTCAGCCCCTTTGTGAACATGAAGCTGGCAAAACAGAAACAAAAAGAAGTGCTAGGACGGATGCTGGAATTGAACTGGATCAGCCAGTCAGAATACGACAATGCCCTCAAGCAAGAAATCAAACTTGGAAAAATCAAATCCTTTCAAGGTAGTGCCCTACCCTATGTAACTAATACAGTAGCGCAGGAGTTAGCTAAAAAGTTTGGGCGTGAGACACTACTTAAAGGTGGAATGCGGGTGCAAACTACAGTCGACGCCAACTTTCAAGTCATGGCGGAGGAAACTGTTAGTAAGTGGCATAAAACACTTCTGGGGCAAGGATTATCTAAGAATCAAATGGCTCTGGTGGCAATTGATCCGCGCACACATTTTATCAAAGCACTAGTGGGTGGTATAGATCCTAAGACTAGTGAATTCAATCGTGCAACTCAATCTCAACGGCAGCCCGGATCTTCTTTTAAACCATTTGTATACTATACTGCTTTTGCTAGTGGTAAGTATGCGCCAGATTCAACGGTCGTCGATGCCCCAGTTAGCTATCGAGATGGTAACGGTTGGTACTTTCCAAGAAATTATGATGGCGGTTTTAGGGGAGCGATGCCAATCCGCACAGCTTTAGCCCAATCGCGAAATATTCCCGTCATCAAGATTGGTAAAGCTGTGGGGATGAATAGAGTCATAGAAACGTGTCGTACCTTGGGGATTACAAGTCCGATGGAACCTGTGACTTCCTTACCACTTGGGGCAATTGGTGTCACACCTCTGGAAATGGCTAGTGCATACGCTACTTTTGCTAATTATGGCTGGCAATCTCCACCAACTGTAATTGCCCGTGTCACCGATAGTAGTGGTAACGTGTTGCTAGATAACACCCCTAAACCACAGCTAGTCCTCGATCAGTGGGCATCAGCAGCAATTATCGATGTAATGCGATCGGTAATCACTGAAGGTACAGGTAAAGGTGCTGCTATCGGTCGCCCAGCCGCCGGAAAAACCGGAACAACATCATCAGAAAAAGATATTTGGTTTGTTGGTACTGTGCCACAGTTGACAACTGCTGTCTGGGTAGGGAGAGATGACAACAGACAATTAGCTGACCATGCCACAGGTGGTGTTATGGTCGCTCCCATTTGGAAAGATTTTATGGATAAGGCACTCAAGAACGTACCAGTAGAAAACTTCAAGCCACCTTCGCAGTTTTCTCGTCCCAAGTCACAATAATTTAATTTTAGATTTTGAATTTTGGATTGCTAATGAATCCAAAATCTGTCTTGGAAAGTTGGAGTGCCGACTTCCGGCGATCTGACTTTCCGCAAAATCTAAACTTGACTAGTACAGCACGGCGTAAATAAACATACCATTTCAAATGGTGTAAAAGCCCGAAATACAATTCTTTTGACTTTTGTTTGAACGCCAGTTGCTTCAAGTCGGCAGAGCCGCCCAACGCACTGGCTCCTTTTGACTTCCGCCTTGCAGTACTAGGGCTGTTTTTCTAGCTCGGCTTTCATCCGTTCTAAAGTTAGGTGCATTTGGTCAAACATTTGTTGCGGGGTGACACCGAACTGACCTAATTGTGTTTTCAGTTGTTCTACTGTCATTTGTGCCATGAAATCTTCTGATAACTCGAAGCGCTTCATAAAGATGCGGTATCGATCCATCATGGCTTCCATTTGCTCAATAAACAGCTTTTTGCCATCGCGGTCAAATTTGCCGTAGCTGTTGCCAAGCTTGATCAGCGCTTGATAATCCTCAAACAGCTGTTTTGCTTCTTGCTGAACTATTTCAGAATCGAAGAATCCCATATTGCTTATATTAAACTGAGCGCCCAGACTCAGTAGCTTAATAGTTTTACTTCTATTTATTATTTTAGTCTAGGGGAGTAATCTAGTCACGAAGCTTCGGTTTTAGTACGGTTTGTTACCGAAATTTCAACACTTGACTTGAGAACGTTTCCCCTTGTTAAATCGACTTAATAAAGCCGCAATACTCAGAGCTTTAGCCATTGATTTAGGATTGGTATTTTCACCCTGTTCAATTTTCAATCTGGTAGCGTATTTCAGAGCTAGTGAATCTTGCGGGTTAAGTTTTAATGCTTGACGGATGTAAACCCTGGCCATCCCAATAAATTTCTGTTTTAGATGTACTAAACCTAATAAGGCATAATAGTCGCTGTTATTTGGCTCTAGTTTGATAGCATCTCGCAGTTCTTGCACGGCTAGGGCCCAATTGGCTAGCTTGGCGTAATCAATAGCTCGCTGGTAGTGACGTTGAGCGTAGTTTGTCAAAACTGGTTTGACATTGGTTTTTTCATTTAATGTCAATTCAACTGGCTTGACTTCTACTTCAGGGATGATGCAAACGGGTTTTTGCGGGAGAAATAGGTCAGGTTTATGCAACTGTAAATAAACTAAGTTCAGTATACTAATTTGTTGCGTAACTTGATAAAACTGATGGAGTGATTTGTATTGAGCTTCTGCATAGCAGGCGATCGCTTCTTCATAAAACAATTCTGCTTGGGGTGCAGACATTTCTATAATTTCCTTAGCTATGGCACTTTGTTCACACAAAGCTTGCTGCTGTAATACTTTTGCGTCTGATCGCAGCATGGCTATAGCAATCAAGCGTTTGTGTCGATTTTTGAGTTGTTCATAAGCTGGATTGATTAAATAGCTAAGTATTGCAGTTGCTAATTCTCGGTCTGGATTGCAGCTTTTAGCATAGCGATCAGGATGTAGCAGTTTCGCTAAAGTGTGATAGCGTTTAAAAATCTGGCGATCGTCAGCACTCACAGAAATTCCTAGCACAGCGTAAGGATCACAAAGCTGTTTAAACCATTCTGGCGGTTGGAAGGTCTGTGACATCGTAGTAATCTAAATCTATTAAAAACTTAAAATTAGCATCAAAGCTGAATGCACAGTCATGTGAAACTTACTCAAATTTCTTCAAGTATTTATTAAATTGTGGGACTTACCACTCAAAAGTCTGAAAGTCCGAAGGGCAAGACAGAGTAGTTGACTAAAATGAATTTATATGGTGACTAGTCATTATAAATTTGGCAATATAGCCAGGATGTTTACTAAATTACTTTTCTTCTCTACGAAACGCTACGCGAACTTATGGAATTTTAAATGATTAAGTTTTGAATTGTTTCTGTGCCTTTTGGCTGTCTTATTGTCGGAACTGTGGGATTCGTATATTTATTAGAAATATGTTGACTAAGCGCAAAAGTCGAAGTGTTGCCGCTGTTTTAGCTTTTTCTGGCACGCTGACAATTTCAGGATTACATAAATTCTATCTGGGACAGCCGTTGTGGGGTGTTTTATATGTGTTGCTTTCCTGGACGCCTATTCCCAAGGTAGCTAGTGCGATTGAGGGAGTTTGGTATTTAGCCCAAGACGAAGAAGCTTTTGATCGTAACTTTAATCTAGGGAAGTCAGCAGCAAGGAACTCACAAAAGGCGATTAATCAGGTAGGAGCGATCGCTGATGCAATGCGAGAATTAGATGCTCTGCGCCAAGATGGACTAATTTCAGAGTATGAATTTGAACAAAAGCGCCGCCAATTGCTAGACCAGATTTCTTGAGGTAAGCGACATGAACAACTGGCTACCTTTAAACTCTAGACTGCAAAAACTCCGCGCCAAGCTCCTCAACGATCCCTACTATCGTCTACAATCTGGGGAAGAAATTCAGATAGCGGCTAAATTAGGTATCCGCATTGATGCTAATCAAGCGACTGTAGATGATTGGTTACGCCTACCAGGTTTGTCAATTCACCAAGCGCGATCGCTTGTGGAACTTTCACATTCGGGTGTGAAATTTTACTGTATTGAAGATATCGCTGCGGCTTTGGGTATGCCAGCGCCACGCCTAGAGCCATTAAAGCCTCTACTGAATTTTATTTACTATGACCACGAATCATTAGAAAATCCTACGCATTTAATTAACCCGAACACAGCAACCGTTGAAAAATTAGCACAAATTCCATTCATAGATTTATCTTTGGCGCAAGCAGTGGTGCAAAATCGCCAATCAGCCGGGCCTTACCGTAACCTGGCTGATTTCCAGCGGCGGTTAGAGTTAACTGGTGATGCGATCGCTCAACTGATGTATTTTCTCCGTTTTTAAAAGGTTATTTAATCTCTTTGATTTCAGCTGTTTTCAGAGTTCAACTACACTGTCACAAATTCTCAGTTGTAGCTGGAACCTTGAGACGTGAAAAGGCTTTTTGCAATATGCTGGGTTTCACACTTAGCCAAACTTGTTTACGGTCATCTTCTGTGTAGCCAACAACAACTGCCTCTATCGTTGAACCGATATTAGGATACATCTCTGGGGTCATATATCCTGTATCTACAAAATCTGTAATCTGGATAATGCCTCTTACATTTTCATCACTAATATCAATGAAGATCCCAAATGGAGCGTGATACTCAACCTTTCCCTCAATGAGTTCTCCAAGGCGATACTTAGACTTTACTTGGTTCCAAAAATCATTTGTCGTCATAAGTGTAGTGTGAGTGACACCAGTGAAAATGAGAACGTTAGAGAAAAACCCGTATTGTGAGTGTGATTTAGGAGACAAGAGATTAACCCAACGAGCAGTATCGATTGCAGATGCTATTGGTGTAAAATACGCTAAGCCATTGTCAACAGTATTTAAAAGTGCTAGCGATCTCAAACGTAGTTACGAATTTTTCTCTAACCCCAAAACAACGTTTGAAAAGTTGACTCAACCCTCGTTTAAACAAACAGCGCTTCAAATAAATGGCATGCCAGTTGTGCTAGCGGCAGGGGATACGAGTTTTCTTGATTACAAAAAAATCTTAGATAAGCGTCAGAATTATGGTCCAATTGGAAATAGTGGAAATGGACTAATTCTACACACATCTCTAGCATTAGACCCGGATTTTGGTCAGCCATTGGGGCTACTATGGCAGAAGTTATGGCATCGAGAAAAAAGCCAAAAAACACCTTTATCTGAAGAACCGGAACACAAAAAACAGCGTACGCAAGAAAAACAACCATGAGCAATCCATCCACTCCACAGCGCCCCAGCGACATCATCAGCCCGATCGCCGACGGCGTTCTACCCAACAAAACCTCCGCCGACGAGGCCCGCAAAGCTGGCCGCTACGCCCACGACAAGCCCACGCCGGACAACAGTATCATGTTGCTGGTCGATCACCAGATCGGCCTCATGGTCGGCGTGCGTGACTTCGTGTCCCTGTCCGAGTACAAGAGCAACGTGGTCGGTCTGGCGCGCACCGCCAAGACACTCAACATCCCGACCCTCATCACCTCTTCCAACGCCCAGTGGCAAAACGGCGATACGCTGCCCGAGATCAAGGAACTCTTCCCCGACCAGCCGATCTACCGGCGCACCGGCATCATCAACTGCTACGAGGACCCAACCTTCCGCCAGGCGTTGGAGGGCATCGTGGAAAGCACGGGCCGCCGGCACATCATCATCGCCGCCGTGACGATCGGCACCTGCTGTGCCTTCCCGACGCTCTCCATGCTCAACGACGGCTACAAGGTGTTCCCGGTCGTAGACGCCTGCGGGGCCTGGAACCGCTACGAGACGGAAGCCGCCATGTCGCGCATGAGCAACGCGGGGGCCGAGTTGGTCACCACCTTCGCCCTGGCCTGTGAGTTGCAGGCCGACTGGAAGCTGCCTACTGCCAACGCCATGCTCGACCCATTCAATCAGAACCTGCCGGAGTATGCCTTTGTGATCGGGAACTTCTGGAATAACGCCAACCAACACGCGGTTTCTGATCCGTTTGGGATGGTGAAGTAAGCAACCCAGCATCTACGACGGCTGTGTTGCAAAAACAGGAGCAACAGGTGGTAGGGTGAGGGATTGTGACCGTTCGTACCATACCCTCCAACTAAGACATTAGGCAAGCTTTCTAAATACAAACATCTAGGTAAAGCTGGTAGTCTTGCGTACTTGGAAGCTCTTGAGCAAATCACTGTCAGAGCTAAAATTGAAGCCTTAGCCCGTTCCATTGAAACTCTTAACCAGGGTTTGAAAGATTTACTTAAGGAAACCTCTAAATACAAAAAATGAGCCGGACTGGTTCGCGATGCCGCGTGGCGAACCAATTCTCCTTTTCCACATCCCGTGAAAAGTCAGAATTACTCCAGCTTTAAAAATCTAGGAAATTGGTTCAAAATCAAAAATAATTTGTGGCAAGATTCCTGCTGCTCGGAGCAGCAAAATAACATTTTCCATCAGTATTGGGAGGATTGTATGGGAAATCAGGAGGATGAAAACCATCCTTGAGAAATTTTTGCCCTTTTCCCTTCTGAGGAGCTTTATAAATTATTACTGTTTGCACGAGTTCAAAAAATTCCGCAGGAATCAAAAAATAATCCCGTACCTTCACTATCTATTTCAATCCAAAATCATATAAACCCAATGCGATCAAGAGGCCAAAAGCGAAATGTTGCCCGACCGATGACATTTTTTCTGGGTAAAAAGCCCCAATAACGAGAATCATTACTATCGTTGCGATTATCTCCCATAACGAAAAATTCGTTTTCTGGGACTTTCACTGGTCGATATGGCTGGTTTGGAGGTTCAGCGATGTAGTCTTCTGTCAAGGGTTGACCGTTGAGGTAGACTTTGCCAGAAGCAACACTAATTACCTCACCAGGCTGGCCAATAACTCGCTTGATGAATGCTTGGTCTTTGGGATATCCTCGACGTTGTAGTTCTGCGGGTGGCTGAAAAACAATAATATCTCCAGTTATGGGAGGGTGAAAATAATAGGAGATTTTTTCAACTACCAAGCGATCGCCAGTATGTAAGGTGGGTAACATCGAGTCAGAAGGTATATAGCGGGGTTCGGCGATAAAAGTCCTGATTAGGAATGCCAAACCCAGTGCGATCGCAATTAAAATCAGATTTTCTTGCCAACTACGCCATACTTTTAACGACGCACGCTCTTCTTTTGCATCACTTTCGTGAGGAATCATAAAAGTTTCTAGCCAGTTTTAGAAGTGAGACAAATACCTTGATTATTTTGACTCAAAAGGTATATTAATAGGAAAACAGGATTTAGGGTCAACCTATACAGACATTAAATAATACACTTATTCCTTGACAAAAGGTAAGCAAAAGTACTGTAAATAAACTATGACTTGTTTAAGGTAATATAAGCTAATAATTAGAATTGCTAAATAGATAATTAAAAATAAAAATTCTAATTACTGTAATTATAAGGCAAGTTATGAGATAATCATAAGCTTTGCTTATTCCTGCAAAACAAGCTAGTTATAGACTGCTAAAGCGATACAACCAGTAGGTTTTTTAAGCAGCAAATTGGTCGTAAAATTGCAAAATATTCTACCCCTTGTTTGACAAAATCTACCTCACTCTACTGAAAAAAGGCAGAGGGCTGTCTTGTTGGAGGTTGAGTTGCAATAAAATATATTTTGATGTGTCTTATTAAGTGATATTACGTAAAGCTGCATTTAATAATGTATTTTTAAATACAAAAATATGGTTAAATAAGCGTTTTTAGTAAAAAATACTACTTTTAAAGATGAGTATAGACTTTATTGCTTCAATGGATAAATACCATACTATTGTGATTTTAATCACTTGCCTATATATACGACGAAATCAATTTCCGTAATTACACGGTGACAGTGCATATTAAACTGTACTATTAATTAAGATATAAACATACTTAATTATCGAAAAAAACATTCACAGACAGAAAGCTACCAGCAATTTCGGCTAAAGTATCAGCATCCGAAAGAGAAGTAAGCTGCTGATAGGATTATTTTTGCTGAATGGGTCAAAGGTGACTAGATTTAAAGAATAAATGCCCCTTGGCAGTGAGAAACTATATTGAATCAATTTTCGTCTGGTCTATTTCATAGAAAGTACAAAGTAACATTCTGTCAGTTAAAAATTTAACTTTTTCTTAAAAAGGAAACAATGACAACAGGCAGTAAAATATATTCTATCAAAAATAGAGCTAATAGTTTACCAGACTCTTTTTTTAAAGACAACCCGCCCTTGTAAGTAGTTTTGTATGTTAATCAAACAATTCACTTAAGTTATAAGTTATACAGTTTTACTGTCAAAAAGTCTGGCTAAAAAAACTTCAGTCTGCTAAAAGTGCAAATTGTAGGTATGACAGCTTAGTTCATCTTATTTGAAAATCTATAAAACTTGAAAGGATAATGCTGCCTTAGCGGTGAATTAAAAAACAGCGACTAATTCAGAACTCCTATTTAAGAGGATTTTGGAGTGTGGTTAATTATCTGATTGTGTTCCTCTCCTTCTTAGATTTAGCGGTAAGAATGTGGAAGCGCAGAGCTTACCTTTTATGACTAAGTTGAAATTAAACAGTACCAAGTATTGTATATTCAACGCTGTCCAAATCTAGAGCATATAGATTTCAGTTAAAGCAATATAGTCTGTCTTATCAATTCTAAATTCTCGTTAGTACCAATTCCAATTTTTATGATTACCAGAAAGCAACTGGTATCTAAATATCTAATAAAAATGTGCTATAACGTACCGTCATAACCGTGGTGATGGTTCGATCTTTGAAGGAGCTTTGAGGTGGAAAATAATAAGTCGTTTCTGTGGCCAGAAGGAATATTAATTGCGCTACTTGCTTTAGGTGGTGTTTTTAGTCTTGCTTTTATGATGCTTCTAAGGCCGAATACTTCGGAGGCTCAGAGTAGATCAAGTATAAATATCAAGGATGTATCTGCAAACGTAGGAACTCAGCAGCGCATTGAGAAATTAAAGGCGACGATGCTTACAAGTTGGCAGCAAGAAGCACAAACAAAAGGTCTAGCCTACCCTGTACCATCAAGTTTTCAGGGGGCAATAATTAACGCTGCAAAACTCACTCAGGGTGAGAAAGTGATTGCTCTCACCTTTGATGATGGTCCTTGGCCTCAGACTACAGAGCAAGTGCTAAGTATTCTGAAATCAAATAATATCAAAGGAACGTTTTTTGTAATCGGGCAGAACCTAAAAAATTATCCAGAGTTAGGAAGACAGATTGTCGCTCAAGGTCACGTCATTGCTAACCATACTTGGCATCACTGGTATCACTTCTTTAATCAACAAGCAGCTGCGTTTGAAATTGATCGCACAACAGACTTAATTTATCAAGTTACAGGTGTCAAAACAAATCTGTTCCGACCGCCTGGTGGCATCCTACACAATGGATTAGCTGGTTATGCTAAAGGACAAAAGTACACTGTGGTGATCTGGTCGGCTGACTCCACTGACTACAAGTTACCTACTGTACCAAAGTTAATCAATAACGTGATTAAAGATTCAAAACCTGGCGGGATTGTGCTAATGCATGATGGTGGTGGTAATCGTTCCAGAACTGTGCAAGCTTTACCAGTAATTATTAGCAACTTTAAAAAGCAAGGCTATCGCTTTGTGACTATTCCAGAACTTTTAGAAATCCAAGATACAGACCAAAAGTTACTTGCTAACAAAAAGTAATTATTTTTCTCTCGTTGTCTGAAAGCACCATGCCTAAAAGCAAGCGAGTTATCCATTATTCACATTTTTATTAACAATCTTGAAAAACTTGTTTTATAAGTATCTTGAATACTGAAGTTTCAGATATACTTGGCGAACTAGCTATTAGTCTTATCGCTAAAATTAGATTTTTATTGAGAATAAATAACGAATGAATAAGGTTTAGAAAAAACACAAGCGATCGCTCTTGCAAATGTTAAGAAAGATCCGGGTAATAGATCAGGATTTACGCAAAAATAACGTAATTTCGTCATTACGAGCGATAGCGAAGTAATCCCTCCTGACGCTGGGATTGCTCCGTTTCGGTCGCAATGACAATATCGGCGTTGCGTAAGTCCTATAGATAAGCAAGCGAGGAAAAAGTGGGGTTATTATACCTAATTCAACCGAGAAACATTATAAAATAAAGCTTAAATATACATATTGCTTACTTATTTTTAATCGGAAAATATTAAAAAAGAAACTTTTATTTTTTGTTTCCAAATAAAAAGTCAATTTTGCCGGGGAGAATGAATGACTGTTTAAGAATAAAGTTTATATTCTTACAGCTATTTTTAGATAAATACACCACGCGGTAAGGGTACAGCAGTGCTGTGCCCTGACTACAGATGTGGTTCAAATACATGAAAATTGCTATAAACAATTATGCTTACACCTCAAGGGTATTTATTTTCCTTGGGGTATTATTATTCGGGGTACAAGAACCATTGTCACAGAAAACAGAGTTTAACGTTATTACATAAATACTACAAAAGTTTTTTGGCGCTAAAAACCTTGTTTTATTGAAAGGCAGGTCGAAAAGCCCGCCTCACAAGATTAGATAATTGATTTGTTGTCAGTCTCTTAATGACTGCTTACTAAACTGAACTCAGTTGTTTTTTCAGGATTGGCTTCTGGACTATCAACTTCAGAAGGCGGAACTAACTGCCAGAATTTCGGCAAAAATTCTTGCCAGTTTTGCAGAATTTTCTTCGCTTTTGGTGAACCAGTGCGTTCTGCATGAGTTTGGATTAATTCTTGCAGTTGCTTTGCACCTACTTCTGTAATCACCCGCTGAATTTTGACAATTTCTGGGTTGACTAACTCACGAAATGAGTCGTCTTCATCCAAAAAGTATGCCAGTCCACCAGTCATTCCCGCTGCTACATTACGTCCTACTTTGCCGAGGACGACAATCACGCCACCAGTCATGTATTCACAGCAATGATCCCCAGCGCCTTCAATCACTGCTATGCCTTTGGAATTTCTCACAGCAAAGCGTTCTCCTGCTAGGCCATTGGCAAATAATATGCCTCCAGTAGCACCATAGAGGCAGGTATTGCCAACTATCACGTTTTGTGATGCGTTATAGGTAGCATCAGTTGGAGGTTTGATGATGATTTCACCACCATGCATCCCTTTACCTACATAATCGTTTGCCTCTCCTTCTAGATTCAGAATTATGCCTGGGAGGTTAAAAGCGCCAAAGCTTTGCCCAACACTACCTGTAAAGTTGAGATTAATTTGTCCTTCAAAGCCGCTGTCACCGTATTGAGAAGCGATCGCACCCGCTAATCTTGTGCCCACTGTTCTGTCAGTATTGATAATTGGGTAAGTCTTGGTGACAGTAGATTGATCCCTAATGGCAGCCTGAATTTCGGGATCGGCAAGGAACTTGTCATCTAAAACCACGCCGTTGCTATGAACTTCTTCATGCACCAACCAGCTACGATTGTCTCTGCTATCTGGTAGCTGAAGTAAACAGTCAAGATTCAGCGATCGCGTTTTAGTGAGTTTTGCCTCTGGGCGCAGTTTTAACAAATCTGCACGTCCAATGATTTCTGACAAAGAACGGTAGCCAAGTCGGGCTAACAAACTACGCACTTCTTCGGCAATGAAGTAGAAGAAGTTGACAACTTGTTCCGGCATTCCCGTAAACCGCTTGCGAAGTTCTTCTTTTTGAGTAGCAACACCCACAGGACAGGTATTCATGTGGCAAACTCGCGCCATAATACAGCCTTCAGCAATCATGGCGATGGAACCGAAACCAAATTCTTCACCACCCATTAATGCACCTATTACCACATCCCAGCCACTCTTGAGACCGCCATCTACGCGTAAAATTACGCGATCGCGCAAACCATTTTCCATTAAGACGCGATGCACTTCACTTAAACCGAGTTCCCACGGTGAACCAGCGTGTTTAATCGAACTTAGTGGCGATGCACCTGTACCACCATCATGACCAGAAATCTGGATGATATCAGCGTTTGCCTTGGCTACACCAGCCGCGATCGTGCCAATGCCAACTTCTGCAACTAGTTTCACCGACACCTTTGCTTTGGGATTAATTTGGTGCAGATCAAAAATCAGTTGTGCTAGGTCTTCAATAGAATAAATATCGTGGTGCGGTGGTGGCGAAATCAGCGTCACACCTGGCTTGGAGCGCCTTAACATTGCAATGTATTGGCTCACCTTCGGCCCTGGCAGTTGCCCACCTTCCCCAGGCTTGGCACCTTGGGCAATTTTGATTTCAATTTGTTTGGCGTTGACTAGGTACTCTGGGGTGACACCAAAGCGTCCCGATGCAACTTGCTTAATGGCACTATAAGCTCGATCGCCATTTCGTAATCCTTTTAAATGAGGTAGGGTTGGCGAGTTACCAGACTCGTCTACATCATCTAGAACTGTGTAGCGCACTGGATCTTCGCCGCCTTCTCCAGAATTTGATTTACCGCCAATGCGATTCATGGCGATCGCTAAAGTTTCATGAGCTTCTCTTGACAAAGCGCCTAAAGACATGCCACCTGTGCAGAAGCGCTTGACAATCTCATATACCGACTCGACTTCTTCTAGAGGAACCGAAGGGCGATTGCCTTGGAAATCTAGCAAATCCCGCAAGGCTGTTACTGGTCTGCCTTGGAGGTGCTTTTTATAAACTTCGTAGTGGTCGTAGTTTTTACCATCTAAAGCCTTATGCAGCGCCTTAACCATTTCTGGGCTATTCATGTGGTACTCGCCGCCAGGACGGTACTGTACAAAGCCCAGGTTTTCTAACTTCTTGGTCGTTAGTTCTGGGAAAGCTTTGACGTGGAAGGAAAGCACTTCATCAGCGAGTTCGGTAACACTCAAACCACCGATGCGGGAAGTCGTACCACGAAATCCCAATTCGATTAAATCTCCACCAATGCCAATCGCTTCAAAGATTTGGGCTGCTTGATAACTGGAGAGCAGAGAAATTCCCATTTTGGAGAGAATTTTTAGCAAACCTGACTCTACTGCTTTGCGATAATTTCCTAAAGCTTGTTCTAGGGTGAGGGTAGGAATTTTTTGCACACCCATTAACTTTTGAGTTTTGGGATCGGACCACCAATCACGCACCGTATCTAAAGCCATGTACGGGCAAACTGCGCCAGCACCATAGCCAATCAGACAAGCAAAGTGATGGGTACTCCAGCATTGAGCAGTATTCACAATCAGGGATGTTTTCATTCGCAACCCTTCGCGAATCAGATGGTGATGCACCGCACCCACTGCTAATAGGGGAGGAATGTAGGTATATTCTGTGTTGATAGTGTCATTGACCCGATCTTGATCGGTTAATATTAAAATCTTTGCACCTGCCCGAACTGACTTAGCGGCTTGTGCTTGCAAAGACTGCACTGCGGTTTTCAATCCTTCTGGGCCATTAGCGATCGCAAACAGGGTTGACAACTCAGCCGTGGCAAATCCTGACAGCTTAATCGCCTCTAATTCACCATCCGTCAACACTGGCGATTCGAGTTTTAATCTGCGAGCATATTCTGGCTTAGGTTCTAATAAGTTACCCCGTTCACCTAGTTCGACTTTCAAAGACATTACTAGCTTTTCCCGCAAGGGATCGATCGCTGGGTTCGTCACTTGAGCAAAGCGTTGTTTGAAATAGTCATAAAGCAGATGGGGCTTTTGTGATAGCACGGCTAAGGGAATATCATCACCCATGCAGAAAGTCGGCTCAGAACCGACGATCGCCATTGGATGAATCACCATTTCCACATCTTCTGTGGTGTAGCCAAAGGCAGTTTGATGCTGAAGTAAGGTTTGCTTGTCAATAGTCGATTGTCTTTGCTCATTTGTCAATTGTCCTTTGCCATTGCCATTTGCTAATGACGGATGACTAATGACTAATGACTTTAATTCTTGACGGTACTGTTGCAGCCATTTTCCATAAGGGTGCTGCTTGGCGATGCGCCCCTTTATATCCCAATTCTTCAGCACTTCATGATTTTCTAAATCCACGGCGATCATTTGCCCTGGGCCGAGTCTACCTTTCTCGACAATATCAGCTTCTGGGAAGTCCACCACACCAGCTTCGGAAGCTACAACAATGTAATCATCCTTGGTGATCGCGTAACGAGCAGGTCTTAAACCATTACGATCTAGTGTTGCACCAACTTTTTTGCCATCGCTGAATACTAAAAGTGCTGGCCCATCCCACGCTTCTTGCAGACCACTGTAATATTCGTAGAAATCAACAATTTCTGGAAATTTATGTAAAGAAGGCTGATTTTGGTAAGCCTCTGGAACCATAATCATTAAAGCTTCCAAGGGGCTGCGTCCAGAGCGCACCAGTAATTCTACTACGTTGTCTAAGGTGGCTGAGTCACTGTTATCAATATGAACTAATGGCTTGAGTTCCTCGATGCGATCATTCCATACAGGATGATTTAGGCTAGCATCTCGTGCCATCATCCAGTTGATGTTACCCAATAAAGTATTGATTTCGCCGTTGTGACCCAAAAGCCGCATCGGTTGCGCTAGGGGCCACTTGGGCATGGTATTGGTACTAAAGCGGCGGTGATAAACAGCAAAGGCGCTTTTGTAAGCTGGATTTTTTAAATCGTCGTAAAAGCTGCCCAAGACAGCGGAACGCACCATGCCTTTGTAGACAATTGTGCGACTTGACAACGAACAGATATAAAATTCTTCTGAGATGTTAGTTGCAGCTTTACTAATTCGGCGGCGGGTAATGTACAACTGCCGTTCTAATTCATCACCGCTTTTGTCAACGGAAGTTAACAAAACTTGTTCAATCTGGGGCTGATTTTCTCTTGCTTGTACCCCCAGCAAATCAGATTGCACTGGCACTACTCGCCAACCCAATACAATTAGTTTCTCTTCAGCAGCTACTTGCTCAACAGTCATCCTAGCTTTTTGTGCAGCTTGCTGATCTTGTGGTAGAAATATCATCCCCACAGCTGTGCGATCGCTAGATAGAAATTCCTTTCCCCTTTGGGCAAAATCTTGTTGGAACAACTCCCAAGGTATTGCTGTCAATACTCCAGCACCATCTCCAGAATCGCGATCGGCGCTACAACCTCCCCGATGTTCTAAGCAGGTTAAAGCAGCTAAGGCTTTTTCGACAATTTTGTGGCTGGTATGATTCTGTCGATGAACAATAAAACCTACACCACAGGCATCTCGTTCTTCCACTAACCACTTTTGCCCCTGATAAGTATCTCTTGAGTTGATATCCGCTGTGATTTTCTGGTTTTGATTCATCGATTTATTATTCATACCCTGTTCCTGAAGTATTGAGTTACCAATTTTGCCATTACATTGTGGGGAAAAATTTTTAGTTTCAGCGATGGAAAAATATATAAGCACCGAAATTTAGGGAAAAAAAATTTTAACTTCGGTTTTACTTTATCAGTTCCTCCGTGTTAAAATGATTGCGTGTTTTTTATGTATTTATGCGGTGTTATACAAGTTACCTGCGCCAAGACATTATTTTTGCCCTGACAGTTTCTTTTTTATATTTTGAAGTTAAGTATTTTCTCAATCCCTTTTTCCAGATGCACGCTAGCTACTTACTGAGCCTTTTTTTGGCTCACCTAAAACAAAACTAAAATTAAACGCTGTACTATGTTCTAAAGCCAAAATCATCCTGATCTAGCAATAAAATCAGCGTATTACAATAGATACCCATTTGACAATTCCTAAATATTTTTGTTATCTAGAATTTTGCCGCTTACCTGTTGCCGCATGTATTACTATTAACTAGACATTACTGAAGTAATCATATTAGCAACATTTAGCTAGGATTAAATATTTTAATCCAGTTTTGATAACCAAAACTACCGTATATGGTGTGGTTAGAATTAGTGGGAGTTAAAAAACTTGATTGCAGTGGCTTTAGCGTCTAAATAAATCAATGTGTGTTTAAAAGAGATAACTAGCCAAAATATAGATTACCATATTTATTCAAAAATAAAGTCATGCTTTCTTTATATTTCCAAATAATTGGTTAGTTTATACCTTGGGTGGTAGTTTTCAAAAGTACCTTAGTAAATTATGGTAAAAATGCCGAATTGTTGCCAATCAGTGATTAGCGATGGCTCTGTCAACGCTAAGGGCGAACGTAAATTTTTTCAGGCTACTGTGTCACCAATACTTTTGACAGTACTGTGCTTAATTACTACCTATCCTATTAATGCCCAAGAGTCCCTAAAAACCACCAAATCAACACTTAAGTTAATCTCACAGTCACCTGTACCTTCTTTGACAGGCGCGGCATTTTCTGGTAATCAAATTTCCCTCAATGGTCGTACTTTACCAGGAACTTGGTTACAACAGCCTGGAAAATCTGGCCAGATGACAATCAATATCAGTGATGGAGCATTTAGGCAATTAATTGGAGTAAATTTTTTAAACAGTAGTAATTCCGCGAAGCAGCCAATACAGTGGTTTTCGTCGTTGACACAGCCATTAGTATTAGCTACCAAGCTAGTAGGGGCATATCGCTATCTGGATATCGCTAATTTTGCTCAAACGTCTGGATGGCAAATTCAAGCTAATGGCAACACTTTGCTGATTTCTACCCCAAAAACACAAATCACAAATATTGTTCAGAGTCAGGAACCTCCAGAAGCGAGTGCTCCTTTGCAACAGGCTCGGATTCTTGTCGATTTAGATCATCCCACTCCGTGGCAAGTTGCACAAGGGTCAGCGATCGCCAAACTGCAAACTCCATCTTCCGATCCAGATACGCCAACTCTCAAATCCACTGTACCACCAAATCGAGAGTGGACAGTTACCCTGGATGGAATAGCCGATCCTGTTTTAATACAACGCTATACTCCCCAGCCACCAGCAGCACCACCAACATTGCTGCCAAACCTGCTCAAACAATTATCACCAGCTATACCACCAACACAACCAATACCACCAGCCCCTGAACCGCTGATTCAAAAAGTGGAGGTGGTAAAAAACCAAACGATTATTAGTCTGAGCGTTCCTTTTGGTCTATTACCTCAAGTTAGTACTGTTCCTAACCCCAATCGTCTGATTATCGATATTCGACCCGATCCTTTAGAAGAGCGGGATATTACTTGGGCCCCAGGATTGCGCTGGCGACAGCATTATGTCAACTTAGGCACAGAACGTTTTCCAGTAGTCTGGTTAGAAGTTAATCCGCGCAAATTTGGACTAACATTGAAACCTATGTGGGCTAGTCCTGATGGACTTGCGGGTACTGCTCGCTTAATTCAAACAGCACAACGCTACTTAGCAGTAGCTGGAATTAATGGTGGTTATTTTAACCGTAATAACAGATTGCCATTAGGTGCAATTCGTCGGGATAGTCAGTGGTTATCAGGCCCAATTCTTAACCGGGGTGCGATCGCTTGGAATGATTCAGGCCAATTTTACTTTAATCGTCTCACCTTGGAAGAAACTTTAATTACAGCAAATGACCAGCGCCTACCAATTCTATTTCTCAACAGTGGTTACGTCCAGAGTGGCATTGCTCGTTACACTCCAGCTTGGGGATCAACTTACACACCCCTAACAGATAACGAAATTATCCTAGTGGTGCAAAAAGACCAAATTACCAATCAGTTACCAGGCGGCAAAGTTGGTGCGATAGCGGTTCCAATTCCCCAGGATGGCTACCTGCTAACTTTACGCGCTAACGCTGCTAGTGCTGCCTCTGGGCTACCTATTGGAAGCGCAGTAAGTATTTCCAGCGCTACTACTCCAGCTGATTTTAGTCGTTATCCCTACATTATCGGTGCTGGTCCGCTATTAGTCCAAAATCGTCAAATTGTCCTTGATGCCAAAGGCGAAAAATTCAGCAATGCCTTTATTGCCGAAAAGGCTATTCGTAGCGGTATTTGCACAACGACAACAGGCACACTGATAATTACTGCCACACATAATCGTATCGGCGGTTATGGGCCTAATTTGGCAGAACACGCCCAATTGATGCAACTCATGGGCTGTGTGGATGCTCTAAATTTGGATGGAGGTAGTTCCACCAGCCTTTATTTAGGAGGGCAACTACTTGATCGATTGCCCAGTACCGCTGCTCGTGTTCATAACGGAATTGGTATTTTCCTGCAACCACGATCATCAGGGAATAGGGAATAGAGAAAAAACTCAATTATATAACAATCCTCAATCCCCAATCACTTTTTAAAGTTTAGAACAAGCTGTCATTTTGCTTGATGAAGACTTGGTGTAGACATCAGAATTTTAGTAGTGATAGTTTACACCATAAGGTTTGATTCTGCTATGTTTATCAAAGTGCGACAAAATTGCTGATTTTTAAGGTTGCAAGATAGCGCCAGATTTTTTATCAATAGTTAAGAATATCAACGGTTTGTTATGTCTTCAAATGAGGTAACTATGGCTCGATATCAAGAAACTACACAGACTGAAACTCTACACCTCCCTCCAAACATAACTTCCAAGAGCGTTGCTGCAACTGAATTACGTCCTTGGGGTGCTTTTACAGTTTTGGAAGAAGGGCGCGGATACAAAATTAAACGCATTGAAGTTAAGCCTGGACACCGCCTCAGTCTACAAATGCACCATCACCGCAGCGAACATTGGATTGTCGTCTCTGGTACAGCTAGAGTAGTTTGTGGCGAGAAAGAAGTTTTACTGAGTAATAATGAGTCAACCTATGTACCCCAATGTACATCTCATCGTTTAGAGAATCCTGGCGTGATCCCCTTGGTATTGATTGAAGTCCAAAATGGCGAATACTTGGGAGAAGATGACATTATCCGCTATCAAGATGACTATGCCCGTACCAAAGATTAAAACCAAAAGAACGTTAATAGATCTGTGATGCCAAAGCTGAATACATTTTTGTGTAAACCGTTTTTGTAAAAACGAACTATTACACCCCAGAAGTCCCTACCTTGTTAAGGTGGGGACTGAAGCATGTTAGTGTTATAAATGTAGTAATAGCGATCGCGCTCATGCTTTTGGTGATTTGGAATTTTGCACAAGCAAGGGTCAGCCCCTTTGGGGAAGTCAAAAGGAGCCAGTGCGTTGGGCGGCTCTGCCGACTTGAAGCAACTGGCGTTCAAAAGTCAAAAGTTAAAAGTAAGAACCACCAAAATAAATTTCGGGGCTTGAGTTAGAGAATCGGAGGCGGAGCGGCTCCGGCTTTGCGCTGTATTTCTTACACTACGGTCTCGAAACACATTTTTTTATTTTCCATAAATAAATTTAGGGGCTTGTACCTTTTTCTTTCTGGTCAACCCATCTGTAAAATAAAAGATGGGGTATTCAATTGCAAAAAACAAGTTCCATGATTCATCTGAGTCAAGCAGCCATAAGTGAGATTGGGCGAATTAAGTCCAAGCAGCCAAATGTCTTGTTTCGATTGGCAGTAAAACCAGGTGGTTGTTCTGGATTCTATTATGATATGTCCTTCGATGAAGCAATAAAAGTTGGCGACCAGGTTTTCGAGTTGGATGAGATTCAAATGGTCATAGATAAAGCAAGCTTAAATTACCTCAACGGTTTAAGGGTGGATTATTCAGAAGACTTAATGGGTGGTGGTTTTCGCTTCCACAATCCCCAGGCGATCGCTACCTGTGGTTGTGGCAATTCATTCTCCTTGAGTCATTAGTGATTGAACAATTAGTCAAAAAACAGATGCTCAATCACTAAGGAAAAATAACAATTGACATAAAACCGTAAAAAAAGATATAATCAGGATTTGTTAAAACTTAGACCATAAGCAGCTTTACGCGCTGTAACTCATGCCAACAATACAGCAGCTAATACGAAATGAACGCGAACAAGCGCGTCAGAAAACTAAGTCCCCTGCTCTGAAACAATGTCCCCAACGTCGGGGAGTTTGTACCAGAGTATATACAACTACACCAAAAAAGCCTAACTCAGCTTTACGCAAAGTAGCAAGAGTCAGACTTACTTCTGGATTTGAAGTTACAGCTTACATTCCAGGCATTGGTCACAACTTACAAGAACACTCAGTTGTGATGATTCGTGGCGGTCGGGTTAAGGATCTACCGGGCGTAAGATACCACATTATCCGTGGCACCCTAGATACAGCCGGAGTCAAAGACCGCAAGCAAGGCCGTTCCAAGTATGGAACTAAGCGTCCTAAAGAAGCGAAAAAATAGAATTAGACGATTAATCGCATTTAACACGATTAATCGTCTACCTTAAAAACGCTGAAGGGCAAAAGAAGGAGCGCCGTCTTTATTCTAATAGTAGTTATGAAGACTGCTAAAGTCTGTTTCAAGAAATCAAGCAAGCTACATCTACACTAAGCGAGCAAGTGTAGAAGTTCTAAGGAGGAAAATACTGTAATCTACAGTTAATTTCTCATCTGAACATTAAAGTTTATAATCTTGTCGCCTTGAGTATTTCGTTGCAGGTAGCAAGTCAAACAAACAATTTTAGATTCTTAGATTTGCGATAGCGTAGCGTTAGCGAGTTATCGAGCATCTTTTGGATTGGTCGATCCCACAAGGGAATTAGGCTTACAAACTTTTGATTTGTTCAGATCCTTGGGATCGGAATATATACCGAAAACTTTTAATCCAAAATTCAAAATCCAAAATCAAAAATTGGCATTAAATTAAGTCAGCCTTGCTGCAACGGTCGAAAAAAATAGAGGAAGTCTGAGGGTTGGGTTCTACCACTTTTAGTTTCCGGTGTCTGATAGCATATAATTTCGTTGCCAATTCCGAATTAAAGGTGAAGTATGTCTCGTCGTGGTGTTATTCAAAGGCGCCCAGTTCCGTCTGACTCTGTATATAACAGTCGCCTTGTGAGCATGATTATCAGACGGATCATGCGTCATGGCAAAAAATCACTTGCCGCACGCATTGTTTATGATGCATTAAAAACTATTGAAGAACGCACTGGTACTGGTGCTTTGGAAACTTTTGAAAGAGCAGTGCGAAATGCCACGCCTTTAGTAGAAGTAAAAGCTCGGCGAGTTGGTGGAGCAACCTACCAAGTACCAATGGAAGTGCGTACAGAACGGGGTACTACCCTAGCACTGCGTTGGTTAGTGCAATATTCCCGGTCTAGACCAGGCCGGACAATGGCAAGCAAATTGGCAAATGAGTTAATGGATGCTGCCAACGAAACTGGCAATGCCATTCGCAAACGCGAAGAAACGCACCGGATGGCGGAAGCTAACAAAGCATTCGCACATTATCGTTACTAAGTAAAAAAGCGATATATCGCCTTGCCGAAGCGGTATATCGTGGATTTACATAAAAAGACGGTTTTCCGTAAAAGTATAGAATCTTAACAAAGAGTAATATACAAGATATCATGAGGCAAAAACTATAGGAGGTAACTGTGGCACGCACGATCCCGCTAGAGAAAGTACGCAACATTGGTATTGCGGCGCATATAGATGCGGGCAAAACAACAACAACAGAGAGAATATTATTTTACTCTGGGATAATTCATAAAATTGGCGAAGTTCATGAAGGAACTGCCGTCACAGACTGGATGGCGCAGGAGCGGGAACGGGGAATTACCATTACTGCCGCTGCGATCAGTACCAGTTGGAAAGATCATCAAATTAACATTATCGATACTCCGGGTCACGTAGACTTCACAATTGAAGTTGAGCGTTCCATGCGCGTGTTGGATGGTGTGATCGCAGTATTTTGTTCTGTGGGCGGCGTGCAACCGCAGTCTGAGACAGTGTGGCGGCAAGCAGAACGCTACAAAGTTCCTCGGATAGTCTTTATCAACAAGATGGATCGCACCGGAGCGAACTTTTATAAAGTTCACGATCAAATCCGCGATCGCCTGCGGGCAAATGCGATCGCCATTCAACTACCAATCGGTAGTGAAAATGACTTCCAAGGTATCGTTGACCTTGTACGAATGCGTGCGTATATTTACGCGAATGACCAAGGAACTGATATCCAGGAAACTGATATTCCGGAAGCATTGCAAGCGCAGGTAGACGAATATCGCACCAAGTTAATAGAAGCTGCGGCAGAAACTGATGATGCTCTGATGACTAAGTACTTCGAGGGTGAAGAACTTACAGAAGAGGAACTTCGGACTGCCCTGCGTACAGGCACAATCGCGGGGACAATTGTACCAGTACTTTGCGGCTCAGCATTCAAAAATAAAGGCGTACAGTTGATGCTGGATGCCGTTGTTGATTACCTGCCAGCGCCAAGTGAAGTACCACCAATTCAAGGTTTACTGCCGAATGGCGATACTGTTGAGCGGCGGGCTGATGACAACGAACCCTTAGCAGCTCTGGCATTCAAGATTATGGCTGACCCTTACGGTCGCCTGACATTTGTTCGTGTTTATTCTGGTGTCCTGAAAAAGGGCAGCTACGTTCTCAACGCTAGTAAGAATAAAAAAGAACGGATTTCCCGCTTAGTTCTAATGAAGGCAGATGAACGGCAAGATGTCGATGAACTGCGAGCGGGTGATTTGGGAGCAGCTTTGGGATTGAAAGACACCTTGACAGGTGACACGCTCTGTGATGAAGGAGCGCCAGTAATTCTGGAGTCTCTATTCATTCCTGAGCCTGTGATCTCGGTAGCGGTTGAACCCAAAACTAAGAACGACATGGACAAGCTGTCCAAGGCTCTGCAATCTCTCTCAGAAGAAGATCCCACCTTCCGTGTCCGCGTCGATCCGGAAACAAACCAAACCGTGATCGCGGGGATGGGAGAGCTACACCTAGAAATTCTAGTAGACCGGATGTTACGAGAATTCAAGGTGGAAGCGAATGTAGGCGCACCGCAAGTAGCTTACCGAGAAACAATTCGGAAAGCTGTGAGCAGAATTGAAGGTAAATTTATCCGCCAAAGTGGTGGAAAAGGTCAATACGGTCACGTTGTGATCAATTTGGAGCCTGGAGACGCTGGTACTGGCTTTGAATTCGTCTCCAAAATTGTCGGCGGTTCAGTACCAAAAGAGTACGTTGGCCCCGCAGAACAAGGAATGAAAGAAAGCTGTGAATCAGGTGTTCTAGCTGGATATCCATTGATTGACGTTAAAGCAACGCTAATCGATGGGTCATACCACGATGTAGACTCCTCAGAAATGGCTTTCAAAATCGCTGGTTCAATGGCGATGAAAGAGGCTGTGCTGAAAGCTTCACCCGTCCTCTTAGAGCCTATGATGAAAGTTGAGGTTGAAGTTCCTGAAGACTATATCGGGAACGTCATTGGTGACCTCATCGCCCGCCGAGGGCAAATTGAAAGTCAAAGTACCGAACAGGGACTTGCTAAGGTCGCATCCAAAGTTCCACTGGCGACCATGTTTGGCTACGCCACTGATATCCGGTCAAAGACGCAAGGTCGGGGTATCTTCACGATGGAGTTCAGCCACTACGAAGAGGTGCCTCGCAGCGTAGCTGAAACTATCATTGCAAAAAGCAAAGGGAACGCTTAGTTAAAATAAGGAAATGAGTATTCATGGCACGCGCAAAGTTTGAAAGGAATAAACCCCACATCAATATCGGTACAGTTGGCCACGTTGACCACGGTAAAACTACCTTGACAGCAGCCATCACCATGACCTTGGCAGCTATGGGTCAGGCTGTAGCTAAGGGCTACGACCAAATTGATAATGCTCCAGAAGAAAAGGCACGGGGTATTACCATCAATACCGCTCACGTAGAGTATGAAACCGCAAATCGACACTATGCTCACGTAGACTGTCCAGGACACGCTGACTATGTGAAGAACATGATCACTGGTGCTGCACAGATGGACGGAGGTATCCTTGTAGTTGCTGCTACAGATGGTCCTATGCCTCAAACCCGCGAACACATTCTGTTGGCAAAACAGGTTGGCGTTCCTAGTTTGGTTGTCTTCTTGAACAAAGAAGACTTGATGGATGACCCAGAACTCCTGGAACTAGTGGAACTAGAACTGAGAGAGCTGTTAAGCAGTTATGATTTCCCTGGCGATGATATCCCTATTATCAAAGGCTCTGGTCTGCAAGCTCTGGAAGCAATGACCAAGAATCCCAAGACCCAACGAGGAGAAAATCCTTGGGTAGACAAAATCTATGAACTGATGGATGCTGTAGATTCTTACATTCCCACTCCTGAGCGAGATGTTGATAAACCCTTCCTGATGGCTGTAGAAGACGTGTTCTCAATCACAGGTCGTGGTACTGTAGCCACTGGTCGGATTGAACGGGGTGTAGTCAAAGTTGGCGATAACGTTGAACTAGTGGGTATCAGAGATACCCGCGCTACTACCGTAACTGGTATTGAAATGTTCAAGAAGAGTCTTGAGCAAGGTATGGCTGGAGATAACGCTGGCGTACTACTCCGGGGTATCCAGAAGGCTGATATTGAACGGGGTATGGTAATTGCCAAACCAGGTTCAATTAAACCTCATAATGAATTTGAAGGTGAAGTGTACGTCCTAACAGAAAAAGAAGGTGGTCGTAAGACTCCATTTTTCGCTGGTTACCGTCCCCAGTTCTACGTGCGGACAACCGATGTAACTGGTACTATCAAAGCCTACACCTCCGATGAAGGCAAAGAAGTAGAAATGGTGATGCCAGGCGATCGCATCAAAATGACAGTAGAATTGATCAACGCGATCGCTATTGAACAAGGAATGCGCTTCGCTATCCGCGAAGGTGGTCGCACCATCGGTGCTGGTGTCGTCTCCAAAATTATCAAGTAGCACCTTTTTGCTCATAACAAAGGAGTAGAGATGGTATTTATTTTGCCTCTCTGCTCCTTTCTCTTCCCTCTATAAGATAAGGTAATAGGTTACAGGAGACAGGTAATAGTTTTCTGTAACCTTTACCCTGTAACCTATTACCTGTAAATACTCCCCTAATTACGCAGAACCTGGAAAATTAAAGATGGCAACTCTACAGCAGCAGAAGATTAGAATTCGCTTACAAGCCTTTGATAGGCGGTTATTAGATACATCTTGCGAGAAGATTGTAGACACGGCTAACCGCACCAACGCTACAGCCATAGGCCCAATTCCTTTACCAACAAAACGCCGGATCTATTGTGTGCTGCGATCGCCCCACGTAGATAAAGATTCACGGGAGCACTTTGAAACCCGTACTCATCGCCGGATTATTGACATTTACCAGCCCTCTTCTAAGACTATTGATGCCCTGATGAAATTAGATCTACCATCAGGTGTAGATATCGAAGTCAAACTTTAATTGAGTCATTAGTCATTGGTTATTTGTCATTAGCAAAGGACAAATGATACTAGTATGAATATTTACACAGCCCTGAGATATATTTCTTTAGGGCTTTTATTTAGCTAGGAAACAAATGATAGAATGTAGATAAAGTACGGGAAAAGCAGAGAAAAAGAAATTTTAAAGATTAAGTTTATATCAAAGCAACAATGACATCATCTTCTAAAATTGCAGTTCGCGAACTACCTCTGTTCCCGTTACCCGAAGTAGTTCTGTTTCCTACCAGGCCATTACCCCTGCACATCTTTGAATTTCGCTACCGAATCATGATGAACACGATTTTGGAGAGCGATCGCAGGTTCGGTGTTTTGATGTTTGATCCAGTCAAAGGTACAATTGCAAACACTGGTTGTTGTGCTGAAATAGTTCATCATCAACGGCTGCCAGACGATCGGATCAAGATGATGACTTTAGGGCAGCAAAGATTTCGTGTATTAGAGTATGTTCGTGAAAAGCCATATCGCGTTGGTTTAGTTGAGTGGATTGAAGACCAACCACCGACTAAAGATTTGCGACCTTTATCTTCTGAGGTAGAACAACTACTGCGAGATGTAGTGCGTCTGTCAGCCAAATTAACCGAACAAAATATCGAACTGCCAGAAGATTTACCCGATTTACCAACAGAATTATCTTATTGGGTAGCCAGTAACCTTTATGGTGTCGCCGCAGAGCAGCAATTATTGTTGGAAATGCAAGATACTGTAACTCGTCTAGAGCGGGAAGCAGAAATTTTAACTTCTACTCGGAATCACTTGGCAGCTCGCGCTGTTCTCAAAGACACATTTAGTCAAAAGTGAGGAATTAGGAAGAAATAACCAAAAATAAAAGATTGACAACTTATAATTTATAGTCCCAAACAGATAACTCTTAACTTTTCAAGTAAAGGTGCTGATCGGTAAAACATTGTAAGCGCCAAAAATTTTTAAAATCTCTGTGTGAGTAATTAATTCTGCTAAAGCAGATTGCATTTGTGTTTCCTTGGCATCTGCTTCTAAATCCATGAAAAACAAATATTCGCCTAGCGATCGCTTCGTCGGACGAGATTCAATCCGACTGAGGTTAATTCCTAGTTGAGCAAATATTTGCAAAGGTTTTACCAATGCTCCGGGTGTGTTGGCAGGCATACTAAAAGCCAGTGATGTGTGACTAGCAGGCGCTTTTGTTGCCTGGTATGCGGCATCCACTTCACCCTGACTTACCACCCAAAAACGAGTAAAGTTTTCTGGATTGTCGTTGATACCACTAGCAAGTATCGGCAGGTTGTAGAGTTGAGCTGCTCTACTAGAAGCGATGGCTGCCGTTGTTGTATCTTGCTCCAGTCGCTGTAATGCTTCGGTTGTGGAATTACTGGGAATAATCTGTACTGTTGGGAGAAACCGCTCTAACCATCCCTGACATTGTGCCAAAGCTTGCGGGTGGGAGTAAACAGTTTTAATCCTATCTAAATTAGACGCGCAGGAAATTAACGTATGGGCAATGGGTAATACCAAAGCCAACTGGATACGCAAACTGTCCAACTGCCATAGTGTATCCATTGTTGTAGTCACACTCCCTTCAATAGAGTTTTCTACTGGCACAACAGCCAAGTGAGCTTGACCATTAGCAACGGCGTGCAGTGATTGAGGGATAGTGGGATAGGGGCATAATATAGCTTTAGTTCCCGTACTTTTGCTCAACCAGTTGACATAAAAAACAGCTGCTTGTTCTGTGTAAGTGCCGGGAGGCCCTAAATGTGCGATCAATAAAGTCATGTTTTTAGCCTTGAGTTGCGAGTTTAATGCAAAAACAGAGATTATGATATTTTGGTTTGGCAAATATATTCAACATCTACTCTTACTAAACACTCTTATCTCTAAAATTTACGCACTAAACGAATAGACAGAAATATGTACCCAGAAAAACAAGTTATGGAAATCAGTCTTCTAGCAGATAGATTTCCTAGCAGTTTTTGGCTAAAATCTTCAGAGGATTTAAGAGTAATGATATTGGTTTGCCACCTAAATAAGCATATTCTTAATTTTGTGTCAATAGTTAAATCCTAATCTATATTTATTGAACTAAAGATAGAATGAGTGTATAAACTTTTTGCTAATCATATATAGCTGATAAGCAACAATCATTTTTACAGTCAATAAATTTTGTAATTTTCTAATAATCAGAACTAAGTTGTTAAAAAATATTAAAATTAAGAAACAGATATTTTTATTAGCTCATGGCTACCCGGTTTACTGCCTCCCAATCGGTTGAAATCGCTGTTCCAGAGCAGCCTATTCCCATTCAGCACTACTTGCGTCAGCCTCAACGTCTGGTTAAGGCTTTGGTTGATAATAGCCGGATTCAACAGCTTTCTGAAGAAGTATTTCGCTTGAAAATGCGTCCGCTGACTTTTATGTCACTGAGTATTCAACCTACTGTAGACATGAGAGTCTGGGCAGAATCAAATGGAATAATTTATTTGCGATCGCTAGGCTGTGAAATTTTAGGTTTCGAGTATATTAACCAGCGCTTTGCTCTCAATTTAAAAGGGTATTTGTCTCCCAAAGAGTTTAGCACTGGCACTCGCCTGCAAGGAAAAGCTGATTTAGAAGTGCTGGTGGATTTCCCACCGCCATTTTCCTTCACTCCTAAGCCGATTTTAGAAGCTACTGGTAATGGTTTGCTCAAAAGCGTGCTGTTGTCGGTCAAGCAACGGTTATTAAATCAACTTTTGACGGATTATCGTTACTGGGTAATATCACAAACCAAAGATAGAGGACTTGACAGTGATAGTACTGAATTACCAATCCTGAATGCTGAGTAATTTTTAAACAAACAGAATTCAGGAGTTAGGAACCAGATTCGGAATTGAATTCTGTAATTAGTGGAAAGCTTGTAGCTTGCTTCCCGCAAGGTATCCCCCACTAATTCATTCTGAATTCTGTATTCTTCTTCAATCACTCAACACTCAGACCTTTGATTTGGCAAGGACGAAAAGACTGACGGTGTAGGGACGAGGGCCCGTATTGTTGCAAAGCTAGCAAATGCCGCTGGCTACCATAACCCTTGTTACACTCCAGATTGTACATAGGGTATTTTAGTGCTAGACGCATTATCAGATCGTCACGCCAAACTTTAGCGACAATACTAGCAGAGGCAATAGCGAGCGATCGCTCGTCTCCTTTAACTATTGTTTGTTGCGGCAATCGCAAATCTTTGATTGACTGATTGCCATCAACCAAGCAGAGTGCAGGCTGTTCCTTTAACTTCAGCACAGCCCGCCTCATTGCTAACAGCGTTGCTTGCAAAATATTTATCTTGTCAATTTCGGCAGTAGAAGCAAACCCAATTTTCCAGTCTATAGCTAGCTCACAAATTTGCTGCGCTAGCTGAGTTCTCCGAGAACTAGACAACTTTTTACTGTCTTTAATTTTAGCTGCTATCAGTATTGGCAAAGCGCAATCTGGTAGAATCACTGCTGCCGCCACCACAGGGCCAAACAGAGCGCCTCGCCCTACTTCATCCACACCTGCAACTAACCCTCGAATCTCTGACAACAAAGTAGAAAACTCTAGCCAAGTGGATTGTTCCAAAGGCGTTGGTGATGTTTCTACCATAAAGCAAATTAATTATCCTCGATTGCTGAGGAACGGCGGCGGCGGCGACGGCTGGCTGTGGCGCTACTATTAGCTTCACTTTCATCTGCGATCTCTTTGGCAGCAGCTTTCGCAGACAAGCGTCCCGAAGGATTCACAGTCAACTCGGATGGTTCAGTTGTCTCTTCGATCAAAGATTTTTGTTCTGGCTCAATAACTTTTGGTGTCGGTATTTTGCTGGCAGTTATTTCCGGTGTTGCCTTTTGGGCAATAGTGATTATTTCAGGTGTTGCTTTTTGGACAATAGTTGATTCTGAGGTTGATTCAATTGGGGTCGTTGGCTGTTGACCGGGCTGAATCACATTAATAATCACAGACTTGGTATTTTTGACCTCTTGCTCTAACTTCACCAAGGGAGATATTCCCATCAAGGCAAATATATCCTGTTCTTGGAGGCTCATTTCTACAGTTCTAATCTCCGGTGGTTCTACCACTGGCTTAACTGGTTCTGCCTTGATAATTTTAGTGCGCTCTACTCTTTCACTCCAGCCTGGTTTACCAAGGGTGGGTGAGGGAATTTCTGGCGCAACTCCTAGTTCTGGTTCCATATCAAGGTCTAAGTCTGGCTCATTAACAAAAGCCAGGGGATTGGGAACAATCCGAGCTTCATCTTTCCCGTTTAATCCATTGACACCAATTCGACTACGGCGAGTGCGGGTACGGCGCTTATCATTAAGTTCTTGATAACTAGGATGATTGATCAGATTTAGGTTGCTCAATTCTGAGTCGCTGTCAAATGCTTCCCCAAATCCATCATAGGTTTCTCGTGGTTCTGGGATGCGGGCAGATGGCTGACGTGGTTCTCGGTAAGGCAAGGATACAAAACGCTCGCGCTCTGGTGTCTCTGCCGGTATCGGTAATCGGTTTTCGAGTTCTCCAGGCAGACGCACGGTATGTCCTAAACCGCCACAGGTGGGGCAAGTTTCACCAAACAATTCATAAATATTTTGACCCTGACGTTTGCGGGTCAACTCTACTAAACCCAGTTCGGTAAGTTGGGCAATCTGGGGACGAGCTTTGTCTGCTTTGAGTGCTTTATTAAAGTGTTCGAGAACTTGCAGTTGATCGCGTCGCGATTCCATATCGATAAAATCAACGACGATCACCCCAGCGATATTTCGCAGACGCAACTGGCGAGCAATTTCTGTTGCCGCTTCGCAGTTTGTCCACAAAACTGTTTCTCTAGCAGTTGCTGATCGCGTGAAGGAACCTGAGTTAACATCAATTACGGTTAATGCCTCTGTCGGCTCGATGATAATGTAACCGCCAGAAGGTAGGTCTACTCTCGGTTTCAGGGCTTCTCTAATCGCAGCAGTGATCCGGAAGTACTCTAAAATGGGGGAGCGATCGCGATGATGGTCAATCAACAATCCCTGTGGTGTTTGACCGCCACTCCAATTCTGCAAGTACTGTTTGACGCGCTTTAAACCAGTACTGGAATCCACGACAATCCGATTGACATCTGCGCCATACATATCCCGCAATACGCGCTGGATAAAGTCATCGTCCCGGTTGAGTAGTGCTGGAGCACGGGTGGAATGAGCTTCCTGCTGGATAGCCTCCCATTGCTTTTGCAGCAACTCCAAATCTTCCATAATCGCTTCTTCGGGTTTGCCTTCTGCTTCTGTACGCACAAGCAAACCCATTCCCGCCGGTTTGACTAAAATCGCTAGTGCTCGTAAGCGGTTGCGCTCACTTTCACTTTTAATCCGTCGGGATAAATTTACGCCCCGACCATAAGGCATCAGTACTACGTAGCGTCCGGGTAAAGTAATATTACCCGTGAGCCTGGGCCCTTTTGTCCCCGTTGGCTCTTTCATTACTTGCACCAAAACTTTCTGTTGTGGCGTTAGTAGTTCTGTAATTGCCGCTGCGGTACGCTTGAGCTTCAATGGCCCCAAGTCGGTGACGTGAATAAAACCGTTGCGCTCTGGGTCGCCAATATTGACAAAGGCCGCATCTATCCCAGGTAATACGTTTTCTACTACTCCTAAGTAGATGTCACCTATTTGATGATGACCTGTAGCAACAACGAGTTCCTGTATTTGATCTTCAGAAAAAACCGCAGCAATTTGGTGCTGCTCCGCGATGATAATTTGTTTAGGCATTCAATTTCCTCAAAAATTGGCAGCACTTACAGGATTGAGGTTTGTTGTATCAAATCCGGCTAATTACTTAATAATTTAAAACTACCTGCGTCTCCGCCTCAGTTTTAATTACTAGTGTTTTCTTGGTTTGATATTATACTTTCGCTGTCCTTGCAACCCTCAAAAGGTGCTACTGATAATAAAAATCACAAATCTGAGCTTCTAAGTTAAATAGCTATTGGCGCTCTTAAGAGCGTTTCCACGGCTGATTATTCCAGAACTGCTACATATCGTTTAAGCAATTAAATCAACCGTCCGTGGTTGATTTATGATGCAATACTCTCAATCAAGAGAGTTCTGAGTTGAAAGTTCTAAATCCTAAGTGAGCATTTTTACTCAGGATGCTTTATTTGAGAGGAACCTACTGAATTCGTTAAGAAAAAGAAACTATTTCTATTTTCCATTCCCCGGATTTATCTTAGGGTTATACTCAGCAGCGCCAGTTACTACCCTACCTTGAGCCGCTCTAGCCTAAGACAAGCAGCGCTTTGCGCGTCTCGCGAACGTCTACAAGTCGGTATAACCGACAGCAGTTGCTTTAACTTTAAAAAAAGTAAT
Organism: Nostoc sp.; assembly: GCF_036917535.1. Lineage (GTDB taxonomy): Bacteria > Cyanobacteriota > Cyanobacteriia > Cyanobacteriales > Nostocaceae > Nostoc. The sequence goes on along the minus strand of NZ_JBALDA010000098.1, from coordinate 108,094 downwards.
GCACTAGCTCTTGGGCACTACGTGGATTAGACATTCAGCAGTTGTTTAAAAAGCATGAATTTGGAGAAGCTAACCGAGCCTGCTGTTAGTTACTGATTCACAAGGTAGCTATAGAGAGTGTGCATTCTTTAATCTGCTTTTTGCTTGTCTAGGATAAAACCCTAGAAGTTTCACTCTAATATCTTTGCTTTTGCCCCCTGAATACCAGGTAGTGAACCAGCTAATTCAATGCAGCGCCAGAAAATTTCTCTTCACCCTATTCTAACGCAACCTTGCTAAAAATCAATTCCTATGATCTGCCATCTTCGGACAACTACTAGCAAGTTGCCCTACAGGGATTATACCCCTAAAATTAGCCGATTGCGGTGGATGTGCAGGAGTTGAAATTCTATACCAGCCACTGTCTCTAGCATAAACAGGATTTGTTCGGGACGCAACAGCAAACCGTCCTGGCGATAGCTACCTAGATAACGGATTACAGATGACATAGATTCTGCAACGCTTTTGTGGGTTTTTACTAGCTCCAGTTCAAATAAGCGATCGCGCAGATTTATTAACTGGCTCTTGCCTGATTTAGTTATTTGCTCGTACCAAAGTTCCTCTTTTGCTTTGATTGTATCAATCCAGTTTTGCCATTGTATGGGTGTTGTTTGTGCAAGTGCTGCTACAGTAATTAAATACTCTGCGGACTCTAGCAGTTGGGTAGCGGCACTAGCTTTTAAATCTATCTGCTCTACATTATATATAGGTATGTCTGTGGGCATTTCATCAGCCAACTTTTCTCGGAAAGTCTCAACTTCCACTGGCACAGTTAACTCAAAATCTGCAATTTCACCGCTGCTAGTAGCCCCAAGAGCTAAAGCAGTTGCTAGAGAAATCCGTGGCATTGGGTGAAACCCACCAGTAAAAGCAATTGGTAAGTTTGCTCGCCGCACAACTCGGTCAAACAGACGGATTAAATCCAGATGGCTCATCAAAGCCATATTACCTTGTTTCCCAAACCAAACTCGCAATCTTTGCGCCTTAGTTGTGTTGGGGACAAACTCGCCAGCAAATTTTGGGATGGCAGGTGATTCAATCACGATATTATGCCCAAAGTCGGTGCCACAGACGCCACAATGAGAACAACCTTCAAAAGAGCAGTCGGGTACAATTGTAGCTTCTAGAGCGCGTTGCAAGTCTTCTTGGAGCCACTTTTTGTCAATCCCGGTATCAATATGATCCCAAGGTAGGGGAATATCGAGGGAGTGAGTGCTGAGTGGGGTATTCTCCTGTGCTTCTGTGCTCTTCTGCGCTTTTGCATAAAACAAATTCCATTCGCCATTTTCTACTTGGCGGTATTTCCAATCTAAATCGGCTTGGGCGATCACAGACCCCCAAGCACTAAAAGCTCGATCTAAATTTTCATACCAGGAATCCATACCTGCACCCAATTCCCAGGCACGGCGGACTACTTTGCTCAAATTGCGATCGCCTCGTCCCACAAAATCTTCCATTGCCGAAATGCGGACATCGGTATAATTTACCTTCACAGCCTTTATTCGGCGAAATTCTTGCCGCAACAGGTTTTGTTTACGCTTAAATTCAGCGGTAGAAACTGAATGCCACTGGAATGGTGTATGGGGCTTGGGCGTAAAGTTAGAAATCGTCAGATTAAAGTTTAAAGGTTTTCTGCTTTTGCCCCGACATTCTCGCTGTAGCCAGCTTACTGTTTCCGCAATGCCCACAACGTCAGCATCCGTTTCACCTGGCAAGCCAATCATAAAATACAACTTTATTTTATCCCAGCCTTGCTCCCAAGCAGTTTTTACCCCCCGCAATAATTCTTCATTCGTCAACCCCTTATTCACAATGTCTCGCATCCGCTGAGTACCAGCTTCTGGAGCAAAAGTTAGTCCACCTTGCCGTGTACCTCCAAGGATATTGGCAATATTCTCATCAAATCTGTCTACTCGTTGACTTGGTAGAGTCAGAGAAATATTTTCATTTTTTAAGCGATTTTTGATTTCCATCCCCACTGCTGGTAGAGACAAATAATCAGAACAACTTAGAGATAAGAAGGAAAACTCATTGTAACCAGTTGCCCGCATACCCTGTTCAATTGCTTCTACAACTTTTTCCGGTTCTACATCCCGTGCTGGTCGAGTTAGCATTCCTGGTTGACAGAAGCGACAGCCACGAGTGCAACCACGCCGAATCTCAATACTCAAGCGGTCATGAACCGTTTCCACATAGGGAACTAACCCGATGGAATATGCTGGTATGGGAGTTGCAACTCGTCGCAAAATTCGTTTTGGTACGTCTGGGCGACAAGGATGAACTGAGCCATCCTTTGCCATGTCGTAAAACTGAGGGACATATACACCAGGTATCTGTGCCAAATCAAGTAACAGATGTTCCCGACTCAATCCTGCTTGTTTGCCTTCTGACAACACCAAACCAATTTCTGGCAGTAGTTCTTCTCCATCTCCAAGGGCGAAAAAGTCGAAGAAGTCAGCATAAGGCTCAGGATTTGATGTCGCTGTTTGCCCACCAGCAAAAATCAACGGAAAGGATGACTGGGTATCAGTAGATTCCCTGACTCCCTGCCTCTCTTGCCACGTTAAGGGAATTCCTGCCAAATCCAACATTTCGAGGATGTTAGTTGCACCCAGCTCGTAACTGAGGCTAAAGCCTAAAATGTCGAATTCTGTCAGCGATCGCTTTGACTCTACCGCAAACAATGGCGTATTCGTTTCGCGTAGTTTACCTGCCAGGTCTTTTCCTGGGAGGTAGGCGCGATCGCACAATTGACGCGGTTGGGCATTCAAGATGTTATAAAGGATGATGTGCCCTAAATTAGATGCACCGACTTCATATACTTCTGGGTAGGTTAAAACCCAACGTATTGCTGCCGTATCCCAAGGTTTGTGTACTGCTAACAGCTCGTTACCCAGGTAACGGGCTGGTTTTAAAATATCCGACGTTATTAATCTTTCAACTGCAACAACCACTGTGCTATCTTCTAGCTACCTTAATTACAGCTACCCAACCCCAACATTAGCATTGAATTAAGTCTTCTGACAGAGTTTATCGTTGCAACTTACAACTCCTTTACAAAAAGCCCATTTATTGGGCGAACCTTTGTGCTTTTACATAAAGTTATGTTTGGGCCAATTCGGCTTCAGTGTCTAATATTTCAAATACTCTATCGAGTTGCGTCAGTTCAAAAATAATTCTAATTTGTGGAGCAACAGCGCAAAGTCGGCAACTTCTTCCTAAAGTAAGAGCCAGCTTGTGTGTAGATAACAATGCCATTAACCCCGCGCTGTCTAACGATTCTACTGCTGCAAGATCTACTACCAAGATGGAAATACCATTTTGTGCCAACGCTGTAGTCATATCTCGTTCAAAATCTAAGGCGTTTGCAGCATTTAAACACCCTTGGGGGCGAATAACTGCAATCTTGGGATAGTTAAGCACTGCCTGCATAGTTACATCCTATTAAGAATTTTGAAGCGTCAAGCTAAGGATTATTTGAACATAAACTCTATTTTGTTGCATCGACCATACGTCTTAGCTCTCTTTGCTAAATCTTTATTGCTTTAGTATGTCTGTTTAAAGATTGTTATAATTCCAGGTTAAAATGTGTTTATATATACTTTTTTTTTATGTTAGTTCAAAAACAATCAACTATAGACGGCCATAGAGCAGCAACTTATCGGTAACTATGCTGATAAGCCTTGCTTAGACTATAACTAAAGTTAATTTAGCCAAGTCTTAATGGTAGGTTAAATCTGCCACTTTAGCGTTGCTGATGGCATACAGCAAAGTCATAGTGAATTATCTATCTAACTAATTAAATTGTGATATATATCACTACTAAGTTAGTATTTGGATCACTCTTTATACTGAGGCTGATCTGGGATGATTAGTGTCATATTACAGTTGGATTATTACTTATGAGAACTCAGTACGCTATTCGTAAATTGGTAGAAAAAGCTCTTGACATTAAAAAACTAACTCCTGAGATAGAGAATGAAATCAACTCAGAACTGACGGAACTGGGTTACATTTCTGATGTTGATTACGAAGCCCTAGAATTATTAATGGCAGAGATGGATGCTGGACGAATCCAGTTGGTTCCTAGCCTGGGATTTTAAAATAATTCATAATGATGCTCTCTACCAGACGCTGCGCTAACCTAATGACAATCTCTACGATAAGTTGTGTATAGCTTGCTTCTCTGTAAGGGTATGAGCACTCCCTAACATAATTTGTAATTAGATTTAGCAGAGGGACAAGGAAAACAAGGAAGAATTATTCAAAAAGTCTCTACGTTGTCTATTTTCCATGCCCTGTTTGGCCGATGCCCAATCCCTAATCCTCAATCCCCAAGCCCTCTTGATATGCTTGCCAAAGTTGGTAAATAAACTGATTAAGTTGTTGCTTTGCGACTGAATCAGGTTCAGTTTTTGGTTCTTTCGCTAAAAGTTGGCTCAAGAAGGTAATTACTTCTGTGTCTAATGCTGGGCGAAATAAATTGGCAGGCCAAAGTAAGTCAGATGCATCTCGCAAATCGGTAATTAGGGGTGATTCTTCTATCAAAGTAACCATTAATAAAGGACGCACCCAGCATAGCTGGCGGGAAACTACAAATTGAATGACTTGTGCATACAGGTTTCTGTCGCCATACTCTAGAGACACAATTTGTCCCGCTTGAAGAAAATCTAGGCTCATGTCCATCTTGGGCAGGGGCAAGGATTGTTTTGCTTGCAACTTCCTTAATCTTAAAAGTGAAAATGCGCTACCTTTAAGAAAAGCTTCTGTAAGATTAGGGTAGCACTCTTATGGCAGCCATGTCTTAGACGTGTGCCTTATCTAGTGGCTACGCAGAACTAATACAACCAATCCTTGCCAGCAAAGGGTTTTCCTAGCATAGTATCTGAGCAGAAATACTATAGAATAGGTAAACAACTGTTGAGCGATCGCAAAACAGAAACTTTGTTGTAGTGAAGTAACGAGAAAAGAGCAAAGAGCCGTGTCAGTTGAAACCATTGAAAAGCGTTCCACATCCCGCAAGCTCGCGCCTCGGTATCGCGTTTTGCTCCATAACGATGACTACAACTCTATGGAGCATGTTGTACAGTCACTAATAGTCACTGTACCTAGCCTTACCCAACCCCAAGCTGTGAGCATCATGATGGAAGCCCATACTAACGGGCTGGCTTTAGTCATTACTTGCGCCCTAGAACACGCTGAGTTTTATTGCGAAACATTGAAAAGTCATGGTTTAAGTAGCACGATTGAACCTGATGAATAGTCATTGGTCATTGGTCATTAGTCGGAATTTAGAGTATTAGCTGCTGATTAGTGACTTATTTAGTATGAAAAAAAACTTTGTCCGTTTAGCTGAACGCCCTGTCCTTATTAGGCTGGGTGCTTTTATTTTGACTTTATTGTTGTTATGGTTGCCATTGGCTACACCAATATACTTACTAGTGCATGATTCAAACTTAGAAAGTATATTGACATTGGTATTGTTATATGCAGTATTTATTTTTATTCTGAGATTATGGGGTAAATATGTCTACCAGCAGCCCCAAATTCTGCAGCATTATGGCTTAGAATTCACGCGGCAAAACGGTGTGGATTTAGTGCGTGGTTTGGCTTTGGGGATAATTAATATTCTGATACTTTTTGGGGTAGAAAGTTTGTTGGGTTGGTTGGTGTGGCAACAACCAAAAGTTTTTTTGCTGAAAGTGATTTTAGAGGGTTTACTTGTTGGCTTAGGTGTTGGATTTGCTGAGGAATTGTTATTCCGAGGCTGGTTGCTAGATGAATTACAACGAGATTACAGTCTGCGTGTGGCATTGTGGACAGATGCAACTGCGTTTGCTACATTGCATTTTATTAAACCCTTGGAGGCAATTATTCATACACTGCCGCAATTTCCAGCTTTAGTACTGCTGGGGTTAACGCAGGTATGGGGAAAGCGTTGGCGGAGGGGACGCTTGGGTTTTCCAATTGGTTTGCATGGTGGTTTAGTTTGGGGTTACTACATTATTAATGTGGGTAAATTAGTGAAATATTCTGGTCAAGTTCCTGATTGGGTAACTGGTGTGAATAATAATCCCCTGCAAGGAGTGATGGGGGTGTTGTTAATGAGTGTACTAGCTTTGTGGATACGAGAGCGATCTGGGCGATCGCCTCTCTGATAATATCAGCACTGACTTACATACACACTTACCATTTGTGGAACCTACAGAAGAGCAATACTTAGTAATAAATGCCCTATAAGCTCTAAATTTACTTGTTTGGAGATTATTATGATGAAGACACAGGGTATTGGCAATATTCAAACTCCTAGCACTGTTTTACCCTTGGCAACGATATTACAAAACGGCGAAGTAGTGACCTTTGCATGGGAATAAAACGATGACGCAATCTAACACCATTAAACAGCAGCAAGCGCAAAGAATATTAGAATTATTTGCGATCGCACGTCAGCGATATTTGGATGCTGGAGGAGATCCTCGATGTACCCCAAGGGGACTCAAAGGAGATGATTATATGACATATGAGGAAAGGCAAGAAGCGCTGGTATTAGGAAGGCAAATTTTCCCACAAGAATATATTGATAATACAGTACGCAGTATCAAATATCCTCCTGTGGAAAGCTAGCCTATTCTTCACCACGGGCTTAGATAAGCTGTTCAACTTACGACTTAGTAATTGCTGCCCATGCCCTGGCCCTTAACTCAACGCTTGTTACAGCAAATGTCCGCGAATTTGAGCGCGTACCTGGTATCAGTGTGAAAATTGGCTACTTTGAGGGCATACATTAGGATAGTCTAGTATATTATTTATCGCAATCTGTATAAATTAACTCATATTCAAAACGCAGCTTCCACAACTGTCCCCACCACACATGCTTTATTCAAATTAACGCCGCTTAAATTTGCACCTTCTAACTCTGCACAAAGCAAATTCGCCCCTGAAAAATTCGCCCCTGCCAAATTCGCCCCGCGCAAGTCCGCTTCTTCAAGGTTTGCTTCACTCAAGAATGCCCCTTGCAAATCGGCGCGACTCAAGTCTGCACCTTTAAGATTTGCCCCAGTCAGGTTTGTACCGCGCAAATCAGCACCGCGCAAGTCTACGCTTTGTAAGTTCACATTCATCAAATTGGCACCACTTAAGAAAGCACCCACCAATGACACATCACTGAGTCTGGCTCCCATCAAGTTAGCGCCACGCAAATTGCTACCCCGCAAGTCAGCGCCTGTTAAATCTGCTTGCATCAGGTTTGCTCCCATCAAGTTCGCGCGCAAGTCAGTTGCTTGGAGGTTGGCTCCCATCAAATTTGCCCCCTCCAAATGTCCACCTTCGAGTTTGGAAGCCGCGAAATTAGTGCCGACAAGGGTAGCACCAGCAAGATTAATCCGGCTTAAATCCAGTCGGGAGAGTTCTTCGTCTTCTAAATTTGCCCCTGGAAGTTGTTTGAGTTTTCCTAATTTAATGGCTTCAATATTCATGTAAAGTAACTACCAATCTCCTCACTTATCTTGCTGTGGCTATCCCATTGGGAATCAAGTATCCAGATGCCGGCGCTGAATTTGGGTGTCATCAAGGGTAAGTCAAGTCCCTGTTGTAAACCCATTACTAATAAAGCTAGGGTATCTACAAGTTTAGGGTCAAAGCGGGTAGATTGTTGCTGTCTGCACTCATCTAAAGCTTGAGTAAATATCTGTTCCCGGCTTTGATTTGACGATTTTTGCTGATTGATTCGCCACTGAAAGTCTGCCAATAATGCCAAAATTCTCGACTCTAAAGGAATTTCATCTCCAGTTAAACCTCCTGGTTCTCCTAAACCATTCCACCACTCGGTTTGGTGAGTAATAATTTGGGCAACGGCTCGCAGTCGTGGCATTGTTCGCAATACTTGCGCTCCTGGTATTAAAGGACAACAGGGGGCGTCTTGTTGATAGCGTGTCGGTATACTACCAGAAGTGAGGACACTTTCTGCATTTTGTAATGGATCTATGCGATGCAACAAAGCCGCTAGCCGCAATCTCTTAATCTGCCATGCGGGAAGATCCAAAAGCTGGGCGATCGCTTCCGCAAGAACTACTACTTCCGCAGCTGCCATTGGATTGTTGACATCTGCCATATCCATCAGTTGCGCCATTCGTAAAAAGGCTTGGATTTCGTTAGAAATCAAGTTGCGATCTAGGGTTTGTTTCTGAAGCGCTGTGGGAATGGATAAATTCTCTTGCCCAGTCTGGAGGTAATCTACTACACGGGAGACAACTGCACCTAAATTTTGGGATCTGTCCATTGACGGTACAATTTGCTGTTTATCGGCTGTGAGTTTTTGGGCCAGTTCTGGGTTGTATTTACTGATGTGAGCGATCGCTATTTCTGCTGTCTCTTGCACTAACTCTGGCTCAAATGTCCACAAACCATAGAATTTGCGCTCTAAGTCTGATGTCGGTACTCCAGCGCTGCCATAATCAGCCTTTGATAATTCTTGACAAATTACCATTGCTGTGTATTTTGGCGATAAAATAATTAAATGCCACTCTTGCGCTACTGGATCGCTTGGATCTAATCTTACTAAATCTACATTGGGTAGCTGGCTGGTAGGATGTTCAGCAAAGCCGGATTCAGAGGCAGCCATGATGGCAATTTGGCGGCTGCGCTGGGCGATGTCTGCATATCGTTCAGCTTCTTGTAGATACCATTTACCCTGTTGGAAGGCTGTGATCACTAAGGGTGTACCGTCATCGGTTAAGATATGGTCTTCTAAAGCATGACACAGGGCAACTAAGGTATTTTTGTAGTAAACACCGAATCGAATTGGCCTGGTGGTATGGCGATGGGCTGTTTCTAGCTGTTGTAGGATTGAACCTTCTAACATGGGATTTGGTAAAAATAACCGCAGAGGCACAGAGAAGCCAGTGTGTTGGGGAGACACTGCGTTGCGCGGGTTCCCCGCGTTGAAGCAAGTGTCGTCGGATTTCCCGACTTGGAGCAACTGGCGCGACACAGAGGAAGAAAATTAGAATTCGTGTTTACTAGGATACACCTGCTAACTGTTTTTCTTTCATTTCTAATGGTGCTGTCAGTGCTGCTTCTAAGTCAACACAACCCAGCTTTTCTTCTAAAATTTTCATAACTTCGCGTCCGAAGTCGTTGGGGTTTTGTTGCCAAGCTTGCAAACAGACTTCGCCGAAAAATGAACCAAGGGGTTCGGGATTCCAGAGAAGTTTTTTGGCTGTCCACGGCATTAAACTCATTGGATTATACCCTGGTTTGAGGATGCCTTCTTTGAAAGCGTATTCTTCTAAATGGGTATGGGGTTGTAGTCCAATAAAGAAGATGGCAGGTTCGACTTTATCAGCACCAAAAATCCGTTCTAGTTCGCGGTGGTAAGCGATGGTTTGACGGATGGTTTCGGGACGTTCGTCAATCACGTTAAACGAGTAGTTGACAGAAACTAAGTCGTTGAAACCAGCAGCTTTTAAATCACGGCAGTTTTGCAAGACGGTTCGCAGATTGTACCCCATCCGCATTTTCCGCACGAGTTCTTGAGAACCACTGGTAATCCCGATTTCAAAATAGTTCATCCCGGTTTTTGCCATCAAGTCACACAATTCGGGTGTCAGATTGTCGGCTCTGATATATGCTGCCCAGTGGATATCTGTCATACCAGAATCAACGATTTTTTGCAATAGTTCTACAGCGTCGGCGATAAATTTTTTCGCGGGGATGAATTGGGCATCGGTAAACCAGAAATTGCGAATGCCGCGATCGTATAATTGGCGCATCTCAGCAACTACTTCATCTGCTGGGTTGATGCGTACTTGTTTGCCTTCGACAACGGTGTAGACGCAATAACAACAGTTGTGAGGACAACCACGTTTAGTTTGTACACCTATATAAAAGTCTTGCTCTTGCAGGTAATAATTAAATTCTGGCCAGATGCTTTCGATGTAGTCGTAGTTACAAGCTGTTTTTTCTATTGGGGTCGGTTGTTCGTGAATTAGCCGTTTCCGTGGTTGAATTTCTCCGGCAATGTAACAGCGTTCATCTCGAAAATCTCTGCCACTTAAAAGTTTTTCCAGCAGGGTTTCACCTTCACCCACAGAAATAATTGTCCCTTGGGGTAAGCTTCTACCCAGTTGCTCGTAAAATACACTGACTGCACCACCACCGACAACTACACGAGCATTAGAATTATATTTTTGGGCACGTTTTAAACCGCGCTCGATTAAGTTTTGGTTGCGCCACAACTCTACATAGTAAGCGATGAATATTCGCAAACCGCCTAATCCGCCGCGTAGTTTCAATAGAGGATTCTTAGCGTAGTAAAATTCAAAAGCATTTTGCAGCGGGTTGCCACCACGTCCGCCAACTGGGGCATAAATTTGAATATCCCGCCAAGAAAATACTAGTAGTGTCGGCTTAAATTCATCAATACAGCGATCCAGAGCCGAACTGTAGTCTAAAGGTGGCACTGTTCCCAAATCAAAGATGCGCTGTTCAATATTAGGAAACTGCTTGTGGACATGATCGCTCAGGTAGACAACCCCAATCGGAAAAATGGGGTTACAAGGAAGGCGAACATAAAGAATTCGATTTTCTATCATCTGTGTTTTAACTTCCATCTTGCCAATCTGTGGAGAAAGCGAGAGAAACATCTAGTTTCAAAGTCTGTGCTTGTTTTATTTGGTTTTATTTATCACGATTTTGCTTGACATTTCAGCCGATTATTGGTAACTCTTAACCTGCTTTTAGCAGCTGTGGAAAACGCTAAAATTGCTGTACATAAAACATACATGGAATTTATAAAGAGCTTTTTGAAGACATTTTTTCATATAGCTTTACCATAACATCGAGTTTATTCATTAAGCGACGATCCCAGCCGATTAATCCTGGGATAGATCAAACAGCAAAACTCACTTCCTCGCTACGCAAAAAGCAAGGGGATCGTTGTTATGTCACTTCTCCAACAATTTGTTTTAAGAGAATTGAAACTTTTATACCAGAAAAAATATCAAAAACTTTTATCTATAATGTATAATTCCGAAAAAGGGGTGAATTTTTACAAAATTTTTATAACTAAAAATCTATCTTTAGACAGAAATAATCTACAACTACTCAGTTGGTATTCGCAGTTACAGCAACTGGGGATCAGTGAGTGCTAGGCTTGGCTAGTGTAATGTAAAATTGTGGCGTAAAGCTCCTCAGCAGTTATGGCTCAAATACTAGATCCTCTACCACCTGAGCAATCAGGAAAAATTCTCTGCTGCTACATTAATGCCACGAGCAAAATACAGGTAGCTCGCATCTCCAATATTCCTAACTGGTACTTTGAAAGGGTTGTTTTCCCTGGACAACGTTTAGTTTTTGAAGCTCCACTAAAAGGTCAAGTGGAGATTCATACAGGAATGATGGCAAGTGCAATTTTATCCGATAAGATTCCGTGCGATCGCCTGATGCTCGAAGAACCTAGTGCTTATGAGTTTGATACAGACTCATCGGATGGAAAAGACCCTATTAATACCAAATTAATGGTGCAGCGAATTAAGACAAAAATCGGAGATACTACAAAACCCTTGCAAATCCTTGGTTTAGCATCAGTTGATTAAAAAAAACAATTTTATCTAAATTTAAGGGTTGCTAATTCAGCAGCCCTTTTTGTTTATTATTTATTGGGAATTGGGCATGGGGCATTGGGAAAGAGAGGCAGGAGACAGGAGACAGGAGGCAGGAGGCAGAAGTTCTTTAATGCGTGAATTTTGTTAGCGCAGCGTTAGCGAGTCCGCGAGCGTCATTTTGAATTTTGAATTGATTGCTCCCTCATCTCATTTACAATCAATTTTATGAATCTGCCTTCATTTCTTTGGTTATGGAAAATAGCCGCCTGGTCAATGGGATTATCCCTGCTGGCATATCTGATGTTAGCAATTACCGGCGTTTGGATGTTTCGGGCGAGAACTTCGCAGCAATTCCCTTTTTTTACCCCATTTATAGGCGGTAGTAGAGGGGTGCGATCGCTCCACTATACAATGGGCCTCAGCATGGTAAGTTTAGTGCTACTGTTGCTAGCGATCGGCATTGTTGGCACTTTCGGGCACTTTGGTTCTTTAGGTCACTCATCACACTTATTCGCTGGATTAATAGTGGTAGCATTAGTTCTACTGTCTGCTTTTAGTGCGACCCAAATTAGTACCAGACGACTTTGGGCCAGACCCTTACACATCGGCGTCAATATTATTTTGTTTATAGGATTTGCCTGGGTGTCCCTTACTGGTTGGATTGTAGTGCAAAAGTATTTACCGTGAACTACAATACACCAACTACCAGGGAGATAGACCTACCCTACAATGAAGAAAAGCATTGTAATTGAGCCGTGACAGCAAACTCAGCCAATATATCAGCTTCTATTTTTCGTCTGTCTCCTTTGATTAGGATAACGTTGCTGAGTCTATACATAGCACTCACAGTCCCATTACCCTTCTTATCGCAGGTAACAGCTGCACCCGTACCTCCAGAATTATTGTGGATAGGGATTAGTATCGGTTTACTTGCCTTTTACGCGGTATTAACTGAACAAGTAACGTTAGATGACGAGGGAATTCAGGTTACTTACCCCGCCTGGGTGCCTCGCTTTTTTCGTAAAGGCTGGTCTTTACCTTGGTCAGAGGTGAAAGAGTTAAAACCTCGTAGCACTGGACAAGGAGGACTAGTTTATTACTTCCTCAGCCAGGATGGGAAAGCTTATTTACTACCGATGCGTGTAGCTGGATTCGCCCGTTTGGTACAAATTGTCCAAGCAAAGACGAGTATTGACACCACAGATGTTCGCCCTTTAGCGCAGCCCTGGATGTACCTGATTTTACTAGTATTCACTCTGCTGCTACTATTAGTTGATAGCTGGGCGATCGCTACAGCCTTAACTACTGCACAATTAACTTAAAATTAGGCAATGGCGCATGGGGCATTGGGCATTAGGCATGGCTCAAAAATCAATAGTTCTTCTTCCGTTGCCTCCCCTGCTTTCCCATCTCCCCACTCCCTACTCCCCTTGAATACAGCAAAAGCCACACTCAGGCTAGAGCAAGTTAATCTGTTTACAAAGCTGAAAACCCAACTTCCTGGCAATCAGCAGGGATACCCCATATTGCAGGATATTTCCTTAGAGGTATTCCAAAGCGATCGCATTGCCATTGTAGGCCCAGTAGGTGCTGGGAAAACTTCGTTATTACGCCTCCTCAACCGCCTAATTGAACCCACGAGTGGTAAACTCTATCTAGAAAATCAAGAATATCGCCAAATACCCGTCATCCAGCTACGGCAGATGCTTGTACTTGTATTGCAAGAGTCAAAGCTGTTGGGGATGACAGTTAGGCAAGCCTTGGCTTATCCTTTATTTTTGTGTGGTTTGCCTAAACAGACAATTCAGCAACGAATTAATTACTGGACAGAACAACTGCACATTCCCAGTGAATGGTTAGGGCGAACAGAGGTGCAACTTTCTGCGGGACAACGACAACTAGTAGCGATCGCTCGTGCCTTAGTCATCCAGCCTAAAATATTATTATTAGATGAGCCAACCTCTGCCCTAGATGCTGGTACGGCTACTCATGTAATGCAAGTCTTAACCCAGTTGAGTCAAACTCATCAAACCACAATCTTAATGGTAAATCACCAGCTGGAAATAGCCGAGATGTTTTGCGCTCGATTATTACACCTGCAACAAGGTCATTTATTCGCAAATCAAAAAGCCTCAGAGATAGACTGGATTGAATTACGAAAAAGCCTGATTCAAGCAGCAAATCAAGACGATTTTGGATTTTAAATTTGGCTTGATAAGGAGACAGAAGTCAGGAGGCGTTATCTTACTCCCCGATGCCCAATGCCCAATGCCCAATGCCCCATCACACTTGACTACTAGTAAGTGTTGAACGTTGATTATTAAATCTCTCTCTAGTTAACTTTGTTGTTTGTGACTGTGAAATATTGGTATTCAAAATTTCCATGTTAAAACGGTATCCAACATTGCGGATAGTTTGAATCAAATTGGGTTGCCGAGGATCGAGTTCAACCTTTTTCCGCAGTGATAAAACGTGAGTATCAATAGTACGAGGGTTATCAATAGCGTCAGGCCAAGCACGACGCAGCAATTCCGATCTACTTAGAGGTACTCCTCCAGCTTGTGCTAAAACGTACAGCAAACTGAATTCCTGGGGCGTTAAGTCAATAAACTCCCCTTGAAAGCGGACACGACGCTGAACTAAATCGATTTGCAAAGTGCCATAATCCAAATAAGCTGGTGCAGTAGGTGTGCGCTTCCGACGAATCAGTGCCTCTACCCGTGCCAAAAACTCTTGCATTCCAAAAGGTTTGCTCAGGTAATCATCTGCACCCGCCTTTAAACCTGCGACTATATCAGCTTCACTATTACGGGCAGATAGCATTAAGATTAGAGGCTGCTGCTGACGATGTAACCAACGACAAAACTCAATGCCATCACCATCAGGCAGGTCTGCATCTAAAACTATCAGTGCTGGTTGATGGCTTAAAAATACTTCCCTTGCTTGATAAATACTGGCAGCTTGATGCACGCGGTATTCCAGTTGTTGCAAGTGCCAACCCAACAATGACCTCAGATGGGGATTCCCCTCAATGATTTCTATACAAACCGAACCCACGGTGGCAAGATCCCTTAGCGTCGATGACTTTCAAAGTAACAAGCCCATGTCTAAGGTTTTGTAGCCTTTGTTACTTCAATTGCAATTAACTTTACATTTCCTAATAAAATGAGTGGTAATATCTTTAAGTTATGCCTTGCCGATAGGCGATTAGAAATATTATTAAATTTTTATTAAATTTATCAAAAGTATTGTTACACTTATGAGAAGTTCATTTAGCCTTACATTTTGCTTTTAGATGGGTGTTATATGACAAATATTTAGAACCCAACAGCTTTTCAACTTGATGATGAAAGTCGATTTTTTCGCCAAAATTTAGTGCTTCCATCCAGGAATATAATATCAATACAATCGGGCTGTTGATTGTAAAAATCAAAAAAAATAACTTAACAGCTAACTAGAATCGATGTTTTCTGGAATAGGATTAAAGTAGCTTGTAGCTGCTATAAGGGTACTACCCAAAGTAGATGTGTTGACTTTGAATTGATGCCAAAGTGAAATTACAGTTCACTTTTGAGCGTGAATCATTTACAATTCTCATTCCAAAGAGATTAATACAGCAGTTATGCTCCAAGACACACAAACCATCCGCTATTACCAAAGACTTACCGACGCCTTCGTCGAGCTATGGAATCGCGGTTATCGTATGGATGATATGCGGATGTATTTGGATGGATATCTAGCCGCACTGCGACATAGCAACGTCATTGAACCTTTTCTGATTCATCGCCTAGAAGAAGAAGCCAGCCGCTACTTGTACGATGGGTCGAACTTTGCAGTCCCGCAACCACAACCACTACCTGATTACTACTAAGTACCATTTACCTGGTCATTGATAGTAACCGTTAATTACCGCAGATAATTTTAGCATATTATTTGTATTGGTCAACGGGTTGTCGTGGTGTGAAATTTTGGAGATATTGTATTGATTAAACGCATCCCCTCAGTCCTATATTGGTTTTGCCAGTATGACTGAGGGGATTGTTGACTAGCTATGAATGAAATTAAGTCCAACAAAGAGTATTTTTGTTAGAAACCAATTAAAAATCCTTGAAAGGGGAGAGAATATAGTGTCTCTCCTTTCAAGGATATTAAAAACGGTACATTGCTTTGATCACGAAGGGCAAATTCAGCAGCATATCCTTTAGTTTGCGTAAACAAAGATTAAGAAGCTAATGCTACTTCTACCTTTTGCTGCAATTCACCTTTTTGGTACAGTTCAATTAAGATGTCAGAACCGCCAAGGAATTCACCATTGAGATAGACTTGAGGAATTGTGGGCCAGCTAGAGTATTCTTTAATACCTTGACGAATTTCCGGGTCAGATAAAACGTCAACTGTCTCAAAGGGAACTCCCAAGGTATTGAGAATCTGCACAACATTGTTGGAGAAACCACATTGGGGCATTAACTTGTTTCCCTTCATGAAAACTAAAATCTTGTTTTCTTGTACTAAGCTATCAATTTTGTCTTTGAGTTCTGGTGTCATGGTAATTATGTTTCCTATGTTGGATTCAACAGTGAGGAGTGAGAGTGAGGAGTCAAAATTCATAACTCCTAACTTCTAACTCTTATTTACGATGCTGCTGTTGCTTGCCAAGCTTCGGGAGTGTATGTTTTCACCGCCAAGGCATGAATCGCTTCAGTTGACATAGCTTGACCCAACGCACCATAAACTAACTGGTGCTGTTGCACTAGTCCTTTACCTGCAAAGTGCGATGAAACTACTGTCACTTGATAGTGGTCGCCGCCACCAGTCAAGTCTTGCACTTGAACCTGTGCGTCTGGCAGTTCCGCCTTGATCATTTCCTCAACCTGTTGCGGACTAATCATCGCAATTCCTGAAAAAACTTACTTTTCTATTATTAACAGATATAGAGCAAATACCTGTGCCAACTTCAGGCTTTGGCAAGGCTGTAGACAAAGACGCCTCTAGGGTGTATTACTTGAGAACGCTGGGTCAAGGTTACGGCGGATAGCTCTATCCTAGCACTGGGGCGTTCCCAAGCAACTGCTTAGGAAAATGTAGGTAAAAAGAGGTAACAAAAATTTAATTTATTTTTTTGGGGATGAGGATGAATTACCAGCTTCTCTGGGATAGGGAGAATCAACAAAACCCAACTCAAACAACTGTTTATAGGCTTTCTTGCCTAAATCTCGCGTTGGGTTTTGACTCTTAATTATTTGAATCAACAATGGTACAGCTAATTCTGGCTGATTTTGTGCCCGATGTACCAATGCTAGCTGAAAAGTAGCTTCATCTCGCTTTTGGGCTGTTAATAGAGCTTTTTGACGCTGAGAATCAGAAACTCTGTTGTCAATTCCCGAAAAGCTAGAATTTAACTCTTGATAAAAATTAGATAGCTGATTATAAACTTGACGTGCTTCTTGCAGTTTCTTGACAGCTAAGGGATAGTTTTGAGCAGAAACGGCTTGGTCTGCCTCTTTCACTAAGCGATCGCCACCTGCAATGCTCAAAAGGCTGTTACTTTCGGTTATGGGACGGAGATTATTTGGAGCGTTGGGGTCAATGAGTTGTGGTTGGCTGGTAGAGCCTGGTAACTGTGATACCTGAGCATTCACAGGTGATAGCAGGCTGAGGACTGCTATAACTGATAAAACAGTACGGTGCATCAAGGTAACAGCGACAGCAGTGTTCATGGGATCAATTAGTGCGACAACTATATAAAAGTGTTATGGAAACTTCGGGTATCTTAACTCTGTTTTGGTCTTGGACAAAGCAAAGTTACATCCCAAGTATCTCTGATTTAGACTAACAATCAGTTTAATAGAGTTCCCATTACCCCTGTATACCAACTAACTTATGTTGCCGTGATCAGCGATACCTAAGGTCGAGTGTGTTACCATCTGTCTGACTACCGACTTTCTTCCCCAATAATTATCTCAGCTTAACTAGAATATTTGGTAGGAGAATTTTTCAGCACTGCTTGAAGTATTTACGTAGGCTAGCAAAAACCGTAGGCATCGCACCAAACCAGTTCAGAATAGCGATATCCTCAGTCCGCGCTTCCCAACTTTTTATTTAACTGTCTGACTAAATAGTGAAAATATTTATCATCAAGCTGTTCAGTAGTTTGCAGGCAATTAATTAGCTATTGGCTCAAAAAAATGCCAAATTGGCAGAACATATCATCAATAGAGGGTAATCTATATATACATACTCAAAGGTTGCAAAACACTACTAATCTTTTGTGACTTACTCAGGATGAATATAGCAGTTAGTAATTAGTGTTAAATATTGAAAAGGTGCAGTTTCTGAATTATGCACGGTCAATGATTATGAGGTTTAACTGGATCAAGAATTAGTAATTTCTGCAAATGCATGGTTAGTAATTTTTGTTTCTTGATGGCTCAATTGTTGCAGTGCCTTTGCTAAATCAGTTGTGATGTTTTTTGCATCTTGTTTTATACAACCATTCATGTAATCCGCGATTCTAATTGGGGAGCCAATGTTAATACTCACGTCTGTACCCCAATTGGGATAAGGTTGGCTGTAGTTAATGCTTATAGGTATAATTTTCACTCCTAGCCCGGAATGACTAGATTCAGCACTCAAAGCAAGACGAGCAATTCCTGGCTTCAACTGGTGAACTCGACCATCACGAAAAATGTTACCTTCTGGAAAGATTACCAGGGTTTTTTGCTGCTGAAGTAGTTCTACTCCATGTCGCAGCGTGCGGATTGACGGATGCTTAGAATTTACAGGAAACCCCCCCAAACGTCGGACAAACCAGCCTTGCAAACCTTGGCATTCGTCAATAGTCACCATAAACCGCAGGTCTTGTTCTCCACGACAATCGGAGGTAGCGTAAGGTACAAGCAAGGCATCCCAACGCGCCCGATGAGTAGGCGCAAGGATCACAGGCCCAGTTCTAGGGATATTTTTTTGTCCGGTTATTCTAATTTGTCCAAAGAAGAATGGTAATAGGCAGTGACGCCCTAATAAATATGCTAGGGGACTTAACCAAGGAGAAACTCTTGAGGTAGTGCTATCTACCTGAGGATTTGCCGGGGTTTGCTGGCAGGTATCGGATGAAGAGTAAAATTCCATCATGAAGGATGCAGCTGATTGACGGGTAAAATTTAATGAAATGCCTGAATAGTTACACCGTAGATTCTCTTGTGTGATTTGTGTCGTACTAGATGGACAGTTTTACCTCTGTCTGTTAGTTTACCTTACGCCGCCTAGTAGCAAACCAAATCTGTAATTGTTGACGACAAGCTGACTCTAGAATGCCTCCAATTACCTGTAAGCGGTGATTAGAAGCAGCGCTATCGGGGATGTTAATAACTGTACGAATTGCGCCAGTTTTTGTATCGTCTACTCCATATACCAGTAGTCCTATTCGTGATTGGACGATCGCACCTGCACACATCGGGCAAGGTTCGAGAGTTACATAGAGGGTGCATTCATTGAGATGCCAATTTTGTAAAGTTGTTGCAGCTGTTTTTAGAGCGATAATTTCCGCATGAGCGGTAGGGTCTTTGTCGCGCTCTTTTCTATTTTCTCCTTGTGCCAGCAATTTGCCTGTCGAATCAATTAT
The DNA here is from genome assembly GCF_036917535.1 of Nostoc sp. GTDB lineage: Bacteria > Cyanobacteriota > Cyanobacteriia > Cyanobacteriales > Nostocaceae > Nostoc. The sequence continues at coordinate 88,831 of NZ_JBALDA010000098.1, read as the reverse complement.
AACAGCACCTACAGGGATTTCACCTGCATCACCTGCTGTTTTTGCTAATTCTAAAGCATAACTCATCCATTGTTGATGTATAAGATATTCTGTATACTTAGTTAGCATATTCTTATCAATAAAGGCAGAGGGCAGGAGGCAGGAGGCAAAAGGAATACTGCTTCCTTCTCTATGTCGTAACCTTTTATAGAGTAAGAGTTTAAGACAAGAACACCAAATTAAAATTGGTGGCTCTTTCAACAGCAGGGGTATGAATTCCCAACTGAGGTAAAACCTCCTGCCCTCTGCCTCCTGCCTCCTGCCTCCTTCAATGCTAAATAGCGGCTTGGGCTAAAAGGAGATCGAGTTGATTTTGTGTGTCTAGCTGATAGAGGTCATCGCAGCCGCCAATGTGCTGGTTATTGATAAAAATTTGTGGTACGGTACGGCGGCCGTTAGCGCGTTCTGCCATTTTCGCTCTGGCTGCTTCGTCGCCGTCGATTTTGTATTCAGTAAAATTTACACCTTTCCACCACAGCAGTATTTTGGCACGAATGCAGTAAGGACAAGTTTGCCAAGTGTAAAGTTCGACGTTGGCTTTAACTCGCTCTGGATGGCGATTTAAGAGGGGATTAAGAAAGTCCAGCATATCGATCTTAAGCAAAGTTTTAACTATGTCTCTAGCCTAGATCATTACTTACCGCATCGGCGCTGGAACCCACTTTTGGAAACCCTCTAAATGATTCCAATAAGCCAAATATCCAGTTAATGCCCAAATTAGAGCGGCTACTATTAGCACTACTACGCCAATTAGTCGCCAAGTTCGGTTGGTTTTCCAATAAAGAGTTGGCGCTGCAAAAACACCACCTAATCCAGTTAAAATAAAGCCGATTCCCGATAAAAGCGGTTGCTTTGTCAAATTCAAGTTGATAATGCGGATACCCACTACGATCGCAACTGCACCAGCAAAGAAGCCGTAGATTGCGATTGTCAATAAATCCCAACCTTGAGCTAGGGCGATGGCAGCTGCAATAAACAAGATTCCAAATAGAACACTTGTTTCACCGTAGGCAATGTTAAAGCTACCCATTACTGGCCAGGTGAAGCTCATGTGTAAACCAGTTGTGAGTGCGATCGCACCCGTAATTCCAAAACCTGGAATCCACGGTCTTTGATTATAACTATCTATACCACGATACACATAGTCAGCGAGTAAAAATAACCCAGCTACCATGTTGATTAACATGAGGGTGATGTAGTCGATAAACACGATTTACCTCTGAATTTGACAAGTTATTTACTCTGCACCTCGTTTTTTAGTTGTTAGTGAATTTACCAGCTTTTTTATTTGTTATTTTATACCTAAAGATAGATACAGAAGAAAAGCAATGTTCTAGATATACACTGTTACCTACTTGTGCCAATTTTTAACTTAGTTACTTGTGAACAGGTTTTATACTGGAGTAATTATGAGTAAAAAATCAGAATGTGTTAACTGGCACTTTTCTAACGAGTTAGCAGTAAAACTTAACTTTCTTCCACGTGTATCCGCCCTTTGGTAGACTTGAAATCTGAAATAGGCAGATGAAACGACGCAAATTCAAGCAGCTGAGAGGGCAAACTCTGTGGAAAATACACTTGGGCTAGAGATTATTGAAGTAGTAGAGCAAGCCGCGATCGCATCCGCAAAGTGGATGGGTAAAGGCGAAAAGAATACTGCTGACCAGGTAGCAGTGGAAGCCATGCGGGAGCGGATGAATAAAATCTATATGCGTGGTCGCATTGTGATTGGGGAAGGCGAACGCGACGATGCACCGATGTTATACATCGGGGAAGAAGTTGGTATTTGTACTCAACCAAATGCCGAAGCTCTCTGTAACCCTGATGAATTAATTGAAATTGACATCGCCGTTGACCCCTGTGAAGGTACGAACTTGGTAGCTTATGGACAACCTGGTTCGATGGCTGTTTTGGCAATTTCTGAAAAGGGTGGATTATTTGCTGCTCCTGACTTTTACATGAAGAAGTTAGCAGCACCCCCGGCAGCTAAGGGCAAGGTAGACATCAACAAGTCAGCAACAGAAAACCTGAAGATTCTTGCTGAGTGTCTAGAGCGCTCGATTGAAGAGCTTGTAATCGTAGTTATGAAGCGCGAACGCCACAACGATTTAATTAAAGAAATTCGTGAGGCTGGAGCGAGAGTCGCCTTAATTTCAGACGGTGATGTAGGCGCAGCCATCAGCTGTGGTTTTGCTGGAACTAATATCCACGCGCTGATGGGTATCGGTGCGGCTCCTGAAGGTGTAATCTCGGCAGCAGCAATGCGTGCTTTGGGTGGACACTTCCAAGGTCAACTGATTTACGATCCAGCAATAGTAAAAACAGGTCTAATTGGAGAAAGCAGAGAAGCCAACATCGAGCGCTTAAAGTCTATGAATATCAATGACCCCGATAAGGTCTATGATGCTCATGAATTGGCATCTGGTCAAACTGTTCTGTTCGCTGCTAGCGGCATTACCAGTGGTAATCTCATGCAAGGTGTACGTTTCTTCAACGGCGGAGCTAGAACTCAAAGCTTGGTAATTTCTAATCAATCGAAAACGGCTCGATTTGTTGATACAATTCACATGTTTGGTGAAGCCAAGACTCTCCAACTGAACTAATTTGTCGGGAATGGGAATGGTAAAAGTAAGGCTAAAACATTTTGGAAAGAAATATTTATATAAAACGGAAAAATATTCACCCAAATGTTTCATCCTTACACTAGTTAGTAGTTAGGATTTAGTGATTAGTTATTGTTTGTTGGTTAGAAAAACTATTAACCAATAAACAATAATTCTCCATCTCCTAATTCTCACTCAATGCCCGATTGCCAACTACCAATTAATAACTACGATTTAGCAAATGAATATAGCAGTGGTGGGGTTAAGCCATAAAACAGCCCCAGTAGAAGTCCGGGAAAAACTGAGCATTCCAGAACCACAAATTGAAAGTGCGATCGCTCAACTAGCTAGCTATCCTCATATTAACGAAGTTGCAATTCTTAGCACTTGTAACCGTCTGGAAATTTACATTGTTGCCAGTGAAGCAGACCAAGGTATTCGAGAAGTAACGCAATTTCTTGCAGAATACAGTAAATTACCCGTGCTTTCTCTGCGACAACACTTGTTTATGTTGCTGCATGATGATGCAGTGATGCACGTGATGCGGGTAGCAGGTGGTTTAGATAGTCTGGTTCTTGGAGAAGGTCAAATTCTGGCTCAGGTGAAGACTACTCACAAACTGGGACAGCAATATAGCGGTATAAAAACCATTTTGAATCGATTATTTAAACAAGCACTGACAGCTGGTAAGCGGGTTCGTACTGAAACTAGTATTGGTACTGGCGCTGTCTCTATCAGTTCGGCAGCTGTAGAGTTAGCACAGCTAAAAGTGGCAAATTTAGCAGCTTGTCGAGTGGTAATTCTCGGTGCTGGTAAAATGTCGCGGCTGCTGGTGCAACACCTACTTTCTAAAGGTGCTGTGGAAATTAGTATTGTAAATCGCTCTCGCGATCGCGCCCAAGAATTAGCAAAGCTGTTCCCTCAACAACCAATCAAAATTCATCCACTATCGGAAATGATGGCAGTGATTGCCGATAGTGATTTGGTGTTTACAAGTACTTCAGCAATAGAGCCAATACTTGACCGTGCCAAATTGGAAATGGTTTTAGAAGTTCAGCGCTCTCTAATGTTATTTGATATTTCTGTGCCGCGTAATGTTCATGCGGATGTAAATGAATTGGAAAATGTGCAGGCGTTTAATGTGGATGATTTGAAGGCTGTTGTAGCGCAAAACTACGAAAGCCGTCGCAAGATTGCACAGGAAGCCGAGCGACTTTTAGAAGAAGAAGTAGAAGCTTTTGATATTTGGTGGCGCTCTCTGGAAACTGTTACCACTATTAGCTGTCTACGAAATAAAGTCGAAACCATCCGCGAACAAGAGTTAGAAAAAGCTTTGTCGAGATTGGGTTCGGAATTCGCGGAAAAACATCAAGAAATAATAGAAGCATTAACACGGGGAATTGTCAATAAAATTTTACATGACCCGATGGTACAGTTGCGATCGCAGCAAGATGTTGAAGCTAGACGGCGCTGTATGCAAACTCTGCAAATGCTGTTCAACCTCGATGCAGAGGAACAGTTTAGTTAAATTAAACAACCAGAACCCCAACTTTTGGTGAAAAGTTGGAGTTCTGAGCCAATCGGGTTGAAATTAGATATACTTCTAATTAGATATGTGTCTAATTAGAAGTTAGTTATGCAACCAGAGCAATTTAATATCTTACTGCGCTTTTTCAAGGCATTAGCGGATGATAGCCGATTGAAGATTGTAGGTATTTTGGCGAATCAGGAATGCAGCGTCGAAGAATTAGCGGTGCTACTGCAACTCAAGGAACCAACGGTATCCCATCATTTAGCGAAACTTAAAGAGCTAAATTTGGTGACAATGCGTCCCGAAGGCAATAGCCGTCTATATCAATTGGATAGTGAGGCTTTGCAAAGTATCAGTAAGGAAATTTTCACACCTGAGAAAATAGCATCCTTGATTGAGGATGTGGATACTGAAGCCTGGGAAAGCAAAGTGTTGAAAAATTATATAGAAGACGATACACAACGCCTCAAAGAAATTCCTGCCAGTCGCAAAAAACGCCTAGTAATTCTCAAGTGGTTAGCAAACCAGTTTGATGTAGGAGTCAACTACCCTGAACGCCTGGTAAATGAAATTCTCAAACGTTATCATCCTGACTGTGCCACTCTGCGACGGGAGTTCATTGCTTGCCAGTTAATGCAGCGAGAGAATGGGGTTTATTGGCGTACAACATAGACATGAAAGTTGTGTATTAAATTTCAGTGACAAGGAGATGATGGATGTTAGTGGATGGATGCCTTGCTTGCAGCGTGCTAACTGGAAAAGTACAAGCACCTGGTGGGGTTATTTATGAAGATAATTATTGGGTTGTAGAACATTCTTTGAGTCCTGTTCTGTTACCCGGATATTTAATTATCAAACTCAAACGACATTGTGAAAATTTAGCGGAACTTACACTAGAAGAAGCAAGTACTTTAGGTAGCATTATTCAAAACACCTGTTTAGCACTTTCACAAGTAGTTAAACCAGCTAAAATTCATGTTTGTTCGTGGGGAGAACAAGTCAAGCACATCCACTTCCACGTTATTCCTCGTTCATCAGCTATGCCTGTAGGAAATCTCAAATTGTTAATTTATCTACAAATTAAAAAGTTACTCAATCAGCTAGGTTTAGGCAAGTGGGTAAGTGATGCAGAAACAGCAGAAATTAGCCAAAAACTTAAACAGCATTTAAAAATGACAATATAATCAAAAAATTTTAGCACAATAACCGCACAATCATAGGTCGTATATTTATGCAGTTAGAAACACAAAAATTCTATTACACACCTGAAGAATATTTAGAAATTGAAGAAAAGGCGGAATATAAAAGCGAATACCGTGATGGAGAAATTGTACCGATGACGGGTGGCACTACAAATCATAATAAAATTGCAGGCAACTTTTATGCTTATTTGAAGTTTGGTTTGAGAGGCAATAATTATGATGTTTATATTGGTGATGTACGTTTGTGGATACCTCGTTATCGGCAGCATACATATCCCGATGTGATGGTAATTGAGGGACAACCTATTTATACAGGAACCAGCACAACAACAGTTATGAATCCGATGTTAATTGCTGAAGTTTTATCTAAATCGACTAAAAATTATGACCAAGGCGATAAGTTTCTTTATTATCGCTCTATTCCAGAATTCAAGGAATATATTTTAATTGACCAATATCAGTATCACGTGATGCAGTATGTAAAAACTGCGGAAAGTCAATGGTTATTTACTGAGCTTGAACATGAATCTGCAACTTTATCACTGCAAACGGTTGATTTTCAAATTGAATTGCGCGACCTTTATGAGCAAGTAAATTTTGCAGAAAATAACGAAGATTGAAAAATTCATAAATTAGAATCAATAAGTAGGAGATTCAAGGCAATTTCTAAGTAATAAATATATTATAGAAACAGAAAGCCAATCACACTTTCTTATCCCAAATAAGCTTCTAAAAATTTTAGATTAGTTTGAATTTTTGCGGGTGTACTCATTGACTAAATTTGTGTTTCTTCTTCGGTAAATATAGGAGGCCACAATTCAGTAACTGGCAATTCCCAATCGGGAAAAAGTTCTGGTATCGTTAAAATATCGACATTTTCTAAAACTATTGGTTCGCCTGTTGAGCGATAAATTGTAACTGTTTCTTCATCAGGATCAATCAGAATGCCAACGATCGCTCCTAGTTCTATAAATTTCAGAATCTTGGCTACTATAAGTTTAATTTTATCACTCTGAGATTTAATTTCTACCACCAAGTCAGGGACAAGTTCTCCAAAGTAACGAGGACTTTGGAGAAGTCGGGAAGCCCGAACAAAGGAAACATCGGGTGCTTTGAGGTTTGTATCTGGCATAATGAAACCGCCAGCGGAATCAAATACTCTTCCCCAGCGACGAGGATTTATCCAGGCAAAGAGAAAGGCAATAAGACGACTACTGATTTCGCTGGATACAATATCTGACGGGCTCATTATTGAAATTTTCCCATTTTCGAGTTCCAGCTGGTAATCTAAACCTGCTTCGGTAAAAGCGGTTTGAACTTGCTCTAAATCTCTGACTGTCATCATTGACATAAAAAGCTTTTTCCACTGAGATATACAACTCGATTTTAACAAGAGCCAAATTTCCGAAGATTTGATACCGTGTGCGACTTTCTCTCAAACCTAAGCCTCAAACAGTTGCCTAGCAGCGAATCAGAGTAAGAATAAAAGCCTCTCTCCCACACAGGGAGAGTTTGGCACAGAAAGCTAATCGCACTCTATTTTCCCAAATAAGCTTCTAAAACTTTGGGATTAGTTTGAATTTCTGCTGGCGTACCGTCAGCTAAATTCTGTCCTTCGGCAAGTACCCAAACACGATCGCACAAGGACATAACCACATCCATATTGTGTTCAATAATCAAAAAGGTCATGCCATCTTGACGGTTCCAAGTGATAATGCGATCGCAAATATCATCAATCAGTTTCGGATTCACCCCAGCCGCCGGTTCATCCAACAAAATTAACTTGGGATTAGTCATCAAGGCTCGTCCCATTTCCAGCAGCTTACGTTGTCCACCAGACAAGCCACCAGCATAATCGTGTGCTTTTGTTGCCAAACCCACTGATTCTAATAAAAACATTGCCCGCTCTTGGAGTTGCTTTTCTTCCTTAGCGACAACGTGCGGTTGCAACTGCACCTGCCAAAAATTTTCGCCCGTTTGTTTTTGCGCCGCCAGCAGCATATTTTCTAATACCGATAACCGCGAGAGAGTCCGTGCAACCTGAAAGGTACGGATTACTCCCTGCTGGGCGATTTGATATGGTTGCAAATTGTGAATCGGTTCGCCGTCAAAAATCACTCGTCCCTTATCAGGGCGGATGAAGTTCGAGAGTAAATTAAATAAAGTAGTTTTGCCAGCACCATTGGGGCCAATCAAGCCCGTAATACTGCCTTTAGGAACTTCGATTTTCGCCTCATTAACTGCTTTGACACCACCAAAGCTTTTAGAAAGTCCAGTGGCTACCAAAAGGGGAAGCGGGGATGAATAGTTATTTTCCAAGGGTGAGTTCCTCCTTTTTCCCTAAGATACCTTGAGGACGCCAAATCATCAGTATCATCAAAATTAGCCCAATTACCATGATCCGAAATGCGCCCAAACGTGCTTCATCAAGGGGAACGATTCTGGGTAAAACTTCTCGCGTCAGCGCATCGTAAGCAAAGAAAATTATCGCACCGATGATTGTGCCGACATTTTTCCCAGAACCGCCTAAAATCACCATAATCCATGTATCAAAGGTGATCTGCGGTTGGAAATTATCAGGGTAAATGGCGCTGAGTTGCCAAGCAAAGAAAGCACCCGCAATACCTGCGATCGCACCCCCTAACATCAGAGATTGTAATTTATACCAAAAGACATTTTTTCCTAATGCTTTAGGAATTTCTTCATCTTCGCGGATGGCTTTGAGAATTCTACCCCAAGGCGATCGCACCAAAATTTCTAACCGCCAGTATACAAATGCTAAAACCAGCAGGAAAACCAGCATTAAACCCGCTTTTGGGTTGTAATTATACAGTCCGATTACCCCAGAAATATAAATCGCTGCCGCCAAGACTGCTAACACAACTCCTATACCCAAGCGGGATGCAAATTCTTGCTTGCTAGTTGTCTTTTTATCTAAATCAGTAGTCCGAGATATTTGAGTGGTACGAATCCATTGCCACAACGTAAAGAAAGTTACGGCAGCTAGCAGCGTTAAAAGCCCAATCATTATTAATCTGATTGACAAACTTGGCTCTGTGTATAGGGGTATGGGATAGCTTTGTACACCAAACGCCCCAGAAATCCAGGTGTCACCTACAGGTAATTCCTGATTATTCACCACCAAACGAATTAATTCGCCCGTACCAATGGTGACAATTCCTAGATAATCTTCCCGTAAGCGGAGAGTTACAAAACCAATTATCAAACCCAACAAGGCAGCGGCAATTGCCCCAGCCAGTGCTGATATCAGTAAGGGTACGCCCTTTAAACTTAATAATACCGTTGTATATGCTCCCAGGGTCATGAAAGCAATATGACCAAAGTTAATTAACCCTGTAAAGCCCCACTGTAAATTGAGTCCTAGTGCGAATAGAGCAAAAAGTGCTGTAGAAATTGCTAAGAAAATGAGATAGTCAACCATATTAAATTATTTGGGCATTGGGAATTGGGCATTGGGCATTGAATCTTCAATTTTGAATTTTGAATTTTGAATTGATTTCTCCCCTGCTCCTCTGCCCTCAACGCTTGGCGAATAAATTTTAGCGTAGCTTGAGCAAAGCTAATTTTATGGGAATACTATTTATTGTTGGTGTTTGCTGGTAGGGAATAATTAACGTATGAATTTGCTGCGCCTTAGAATGCATCACTTAATTGAGCAGTTAGGTGATGACGATTTGCAAGACATTTGGAACGTTCTCGAAGCTTTACATTATGACTTTTATATGCTCAAAGCCATACACAAAGTCAAGCGATCGCAGCAACCGTGGGATATCTTAACCCATGAAGAAGCAGTAAGACTGTTGATGTTTTTCTAATTCAGCAGCGCTTTTGAGCTAGTACAACGAGCGCGCAAATAAACCACTTATTCCAAATCAATAAAACGCTTATGCTGTATACCTGTTTGACTTTTGACTTTTGAACGCCAGTTGCTTCAAGTCGGCAGAGCCGCCCAACGCACTGGCTCCTTTTGACTTCCGCCTTGCGGCACTAGTGCCAGTGGCCCCTCAAGTTTTGGTGAAGGTAACGCCCAGTGAGTCTGGAAATGCGCTATGCCAGGTCTTTTTTGCTAGACCTGAAGAATTTAGAACCTGCCGCCTACGAGCGGGTGCATGATTTTGTTTTTATTGAGTTAGCCCAAAAGTGGCAACTGAGCGATTTAAAAGAACTGCGACAGCTTGATAGTGAAGGCATTTTTCACCGCTTCACCCTAGACAATTATCTGATTGGTATAGAAGTTCGCGGTGAAATTGTGAAATTTCTGCGTGTCATCCCTATGCCAGATGTTTAAAGTGAAGAGTCAAGGGAACACTTAAAACTGTAAACTTTATAAGGCTAGGCAGGGATCGCTATAACCTTACATTAAACTGGTTTTTGAAAAACACTTTATTTGAGATTTCCCTATGGATGCTAGGGCACTTTGGCAACGATACCAAAACTGGTTATATTTCCACGAGGGATTGGGACTGTACTTAGACGTGAGTCGGATGAGGTTCGATGATGCCTTCGTGGATTCGTTGCAGCCGAAGTTTGACAAGGCGTTTGCGGATATGGCTCAACTAGAAAAAGGTGCGATCGCAAATCCCGACGAGAACCGCATGGTTGGACACTACTGGCTGCGAAATCCTGATTTAGCGCCAACTCCAGAACTTACACAAGAAATAGTCCAAACTCTAGAACAAATCGAAGCCTTTGCGGAAAAAGTCCAAACAGGTGCTATTCATCCTCCTAGAGCAAGCCGCTTCACGGATATTATCTCCATCGGCATTGGTGGTTCCGCTCTCGGCCCCCAATTCGTCGCGGAAGCTCTTGCTCCTGATTTCCCGCCCCTGAAAATTCACTTTATCGATAATAACGATCCCGCAGGTATTGATCGCGTTCTCAATCATCTCCGAAATAGCCTCGCCAGCACTTTGGTATTGGTAATCTCCAAATCTGGGGGAACACCGGAACCCCGCAACGGCATGATTGAAGTAAAAAAAGCCTACGCCGGACACAATTTGGAATTTGCCCAGTATGCGGTAGCTATTACTAGCGTTGATAGCAACCTCGATAAACTAGCCAAAGATGAAGGCTGGCTGGCCAGATTTCCGATGTATGACTGGGTAGGAGGACGCACCTCAGAAATGTCTGCTGTGGGGCTAGTACCAGCAGCATTACAGAGCATTGATGTTCGCGCTATGCTAGATGGTGCAAAAGAAATGGATGACGCTACCCGCGTCCCAGATGTGAAAAATAACCCAGCAGCCTTGCTTGCTTTGTCTTGGTACTTTGCAGGCAATGGAAAGGGCGAAAAAGATATGGTTGTTCTACCTTACAAGGACAGCTTATTTTTATTCAGTCGCTATTTACAACAGCTGGTGATGGAATCTTTGGGGAAGGAGAAAGACTTAGACGGCAACGTTGTTCATCAAGGTATCGCCGTCTATGGCAACAAAGGCTCAACAGATCAACACGCTTACGTCCAGCAGTTACGCGAGGGTGTAGCGAACTTCTTTGTTACCTTCATCGAAGTGTTAGAAGATCGTCAAGGCCCATCGACTGAAATAGATCCAGGAGTTACAACAGGCGATTATCTTTCCGGTTTTCTCCAAGGAACCCGACAAGCGCTTTATGAAAATCACCGGGATTCGATTACAGTCACGATTCCCCAAGTTAATCCCCGAATTGTTGGGGCATTAATTGCTTTGTATGATCGTGCTGTTGGTTTATATGGTAGTTTGGTCAACGTCAATGCCTATCATCAACCAGGTGTAGAAGCTGGCAAAAAAGCTGCCGCCTCCATTCTCGATTTACAAACACGAGTAGTAGCAGTGCTACAAAAAGAAAAAACTCCCCTTACTCTTGACGAACTCGCCGAGAAGGCAGGCGCATCAGACCAAGTTGAGGCAATTTACAAGATTTTGCGTCACATCCATGCCAATCAGCGGGGTGTAGTTTTACAAGGCGATCTTCATAAACCCGGTAGTTTGACCGTTTCTGCTAGCTGATAGCTTTAGTCTAAATTTCACATTTTGTCCAGAATTGTTGTTTCAACAACAATTTTTTATTGTGAAGCATCCTAAATAGAAGATATATCTTCTGTCTAGGATGCTTCACTGTATAATTCGTAATTAAGTTTTATAACTCAATACCGTTTGGTTAAGTATTGCTTTCTTCTCTTCCTTTGCCTAATTATGACTTATTTTAATTATGAATTGCCATAAGGCGTTGATTAAAGTAACTCTTGGGTAAAAAACAGCGATCGGGTAAAAAAGGATTGTTGAGATTTTGACATAAGAAAGTGCTGGGTTTATCCCGATGACAAAATGGTGGCACAATTCCCCAGTGTTCTGCTAGCCAAATCCAGTATCCTGTTTCAATTCTGCCGTAGCTTGATACCGTGAAAATTTCTCCAACGCTGTTGTTAATAGATACTAAATCTGATGATGATTTGATGTCAATTAATAGCCAAGCTAACTCATCAGCAGAAAAGTAATAACCATTTTCGGCAGCGATATCGATGAATTGCTGCGGATCTTTAGCTATTAGCAATTCTTCTTTGAGAGATGGCGTTTTTTGTGCAATATCAAAAAGATCCCAAATCTGTCTTCTCGTAACTAGAAACCAGGCAAGTTCTTCTGCGGTCAAATTGTAACCGTTTTCTCTTGCTAACTTGAGAAACGGCTCAAGGCTATCGGTTTCTGCTAGTTGACTTTTCAACTGGAAAGTTTGCTCTACTAGTGACAAGAAATCAATAATCTTTTGCCATGTCACTTTGTCAAACTTATTGTTAACTTTTATTTTTTCTTTCCAATAAATGTATTTATCTTCTTTAAGAAAGAAATTCCAAATTTGATAATACATGGGTCATCTTGCCAAGTTTTAAACTTAGTAGAGGTTTGTGATTAATCAACACCAGTGTAGTAAGTATAATGTGTTTCTTCGACAGTACTAAATTTTTATATCATGTAAATGAAGTTACACAGTGGCTAAGTATAAATTTTTTGTAAAGTTTGTAACTATAAATGGCAGTTACTGAGGAAAAGATGAAAGATTGCGATGCCTTGGGTTGGATTGGGCTGCAACTAAAATCTTATTGATTCTCATAAAATAAAATGAAGTCAATAGATAGTATTAATTATTTATAAAGCAATCTGCACTTTAGTTATTTTGAAAAGAACCGCATACTACGGAGAAAAAGCTAAGTATAGTGTCTTTTAGAGAAGGCGAGAGGCAACCAAAGGTATTATTAAAACTACTAATATAGTATAATTACATAGAGAATTCAAGCGATCGCCTTTATATTCCTGTAAATAAAGTTAAGGCAGCATTAAAAAATGGGGTTATTGAATTATCAGACTGTGTATATTAACTTTGAAATAAATGGAATCGCATTTGAGTTATTTTTAAACAAACCGCCTACTCTTACGGAGAAGCAAGCTACGCGCAGCGTCTTGTAGAGAAGACGCAGAGAACCCAGAGGGAAGAAAAGAGATATATTGTACTATCTTTAATTAATAAGTAAATCGCAGAGAAAGTAAAAGCGATCGCTATTCAAATTATTTGATTGTAAATATTGTTACAATAAGGTTAAAGCGGTCAATAAATACGAATAGAAATCATGAATATCCAAATTAAACCTGAACTAGAGCAAATTATACAAGCGCAAATTGCTACAGGTAGATATGCAAATCCCGAAGAAGTTATTAGTAAAGCATTGAAGTTGCTATTAGAGTGGGAAAAAGGTTATCAGCAATGGGTTGAAGAAACACGCGAAAAAGTTGAGGTTGCTATCGATCAACTGAATAGAGGGGAAGGTATTGATGGAGAAGTTGTAATTGAACAATTGCGAGAAAAACTTCGTAAAGCGAGAGAACTACAAGGATGAAACAACATATTATCTCTCCAAAAGCCAGTCAAGATTTATCAGAAATTATTGATTATTTTGTCAGAATAAATATTGATATTGGGGAGGATTTTGTTGAAAAGTTTGATAAAAAGTGTAAATATTTAGCTAATTTCCCTAATATCCTAATATGGGGCGCAGCTACGGAAATATTAAATCTGATTTGCGCGGTGTTCCTTTGGATAATTATATTATTCTTTATCGAGTTATAAATAGTGGAATTGAAATTGTCCGTGTAGTTAGTGGTTATCAAAATTTGGAATCTTTATTTGCAGAATTAGATGAGTAAGTTGATGTTTGAGTTTACTTATAATTATCTCCTGGCTTTGGCTACGCCTACACACTTTAGTTATTTTTAAATGAACCGCCTACTCCTACGGAGAAGCAAGCTACGCGCAGCGTCTCGTAAAGAAGACGCAGAGAACCCAAAGGGAAGAAGAGGTATATTGTACTATCTTTAATTAATAAGTAAATTGCGGAGGAAGTAAAAGCGATCGCTATTCCAATTACTACCTTTAATTCGCCCCAAATAGCCTGTTAAGGGTGAGGAGAGTTCAATCAGTAAATCGTGAACTACTTCATCATTTAGCCAGGGATTATGAGTAGCATTGTAATGAACGCGAATTTCTGTAACTGTGGAACTTGGATGTGTAGCTTTTGCAGTTTCGTTGTTTTGTTCAGAAAGTTCTTTTACTGCTGTGATAATGTGCGATCGCAACTTAATTTCTCTCTCAGCTTTATCAATATATTCATCAATTTTATAGTCAATTTGCCCAGGTTGTAGATATTGCTGTAATTCGACTAAATTAATAGCACCTGGATATTTTGCTTTAAATTCAACTAGTTTTTGTAGAGTCATTACATTTATAATACTAATTTTAGATATCTCAGCAGATTCTTTCAAATTTTTAGTCGGTTTACCTGGGCCAATAATTAACCTTACAGCTTGAAGATAATTTTCTTTTAGATGCCTTCTACCAATCCTATCTAATTCTTCTACTGCACGATCGGGAATGGTTTTTCCTGCTTTACATTCGCAAACGAGAGGATAAGGTTGTGAGCAAAATAAGTCTAAGCCACCTGCACCGCCTTTGTAGTTTTCTTCAATTTTAAATCCTAAAAAATCAAGGCTACAGCGTGCGATGATTTCAAAATCTGTACCAGCTTGATAGTTGCTTTTACCCTCATCTTTTTCTATGCTGCGATCGCCCAATTTTGCAATATTATTTATCCAAGCTAAATTCGGATCGGCTTGCTTAATTAGCTTGTCATTACTCCAACCTAAAAATACTTTGATGTCTTCGTCTAATTGTTTCGCAGCTAATTGGCTAAGGGTTAGAGATGCGATCGCACTCTGCAATTCTTCTAATTCAGGATGCAGCGGAGGTTCTAGCTTTTCTAACTGGCGTTTGCGTTGGGCGAAGGTGCGATCGGTTAATACTGGCTTTTGTTCAGAAACCGTTAGAGAATTAGGTAAACTAACAAATTTTCCTAGTTTTTCTTGAATGTTGGGATTGACTAATATTTCTTGTAACTGAGGTAAGTGATAGACACGCAAGTAAGCCAAAAAAAGATACTGTTGTTTTTGTAGTATTTCTTTTAATATTTTTGGTGTCCATATTGTTAATTTAGACAAAATATCTAATGACTTAGTCTCGTCTAAAATTTGGCAAAGTTCACATTTAGCCCAAGCTTTAATTGAAGCTGAAGAGTCAGCAGGATAAAGTGCAAATCTGTGCCCAGGACGAATAAACATCCTGGGTAAAGCTGCAATTGTTCGCCCCTGTATTAAGGCTTCAATATCAGGGGCAGGTAGACAGAGAACTGTTGGAATTGAAAACTGCTGATTCATTTATAATTAGCTATAGATTTAGGTCGATATTATCAGCATTAGCAATAGGCTGAGGAATACTAATAGGTAATCCATCATAAGTTAAATTAGTAGGTTCTTGCCCAGACGGAGCGCTGAGAATTTCTCGAATCAAAGGATTGTTGATTGCTAGTTGCTTATGTTTAATAAAATCAAAAATTTGTTCTTCTGTTAATTCGTAATTTCTCCAGTTATAGTAAACAGATGAGATGGCTAAGAGAGGTTTAATATCTTCGCTTTGTAAGCGTACCCATTCTCCACCTCGTTCTTTCAGAAGAATTTTCAAGCATTCTTGAGGTACTGAAGCTCCCGGATTAATTTTCTTTGAACGAACTAAGCAACCACGAGTCAGGTTAAACTTTTCATATTCAATTAGTCTTTTCAATGCTGCACCTATAAATTTTCCACCGGATTGTTGAATAACAACTACTCCTATTTTGACTTTTCCATTATTACCAACAATTCTAAAATTAAGATATCCTTGATCTGCTTTATTGGCTAAAATTTCCTCGACCTTTTCAACTTTTACTTTTTCTACTTCTACTTTGTCTTTAGCCAAACTAGCGAATGCTACTCGTAAAGCAGCAGCAATTGCCACTTCATCTTCTATCAGTAAATTGATCGCAGTATCAACATTTAGTACTGCTGCCTTAAAGTGTGGTTCAACTGGATGGACATCTTGAGATTTATCTGGATCAGTCAAAGTAAAATTATCTGCACACCATTTCAAAACTGATCTAACAGTAGGTCTTTCTTTCCCAAGTTCTCTGAGTTTAGTTTCATTAAATGGATAAAGAGAATGAGACGGAGTTTGTTGATATTCCTTATAAAAATCTTGTAACCATTGACTAACTAGAGAAACGATATCATCAGAATTGAGAAAGCTTAATTTTATAGGCTGTCTGTCAGCTTGATCGCTTACTAATCTATCTATAACTGCTTCAGCTTCTGGTAAAGCCTTGATTTGGTCTTCCCAGGTGCGAGGATACATTGCTAACAGTAAAACACCTTGTTTGAGACTGTTATATAAATCCTTAACTAAGCTTGCAATAACTTGTGCTGCTAAAAATCCATTATCAGCAACATCTGCAATATCTAATTCGTCAAAACAAATCACTGGAACTCGATAATAGCTAGTTATATCTATAATTTGACGAACAGTGCTTAATGCTTCAGCTTCTCTATCCTCACCTTTAGGATTTGGTAATCCCATCTCTTCAGCTTGTGATTGTGCTAATTCTAAACCAGATAACCAATAGCTTGCATAATTAATATGGACTGGAGAAAGTGTCCACAAAATAGCTTTCACTATGTAAGGATTGGTTATTTCAGGCTTGACTTTTAGAACACTTTCTGTCAGATGAGTTATAGCCTTAGTTGAGTGTTTGCTTAACCAACCTGGATACATGCTAATATACTGTTGAGGCGTATATTCCCACTGTTTTGCTTCGTTAATTAAAGCTGCTGCAATTTCCTGCCATTGCATTACTTTTTGACTACCAAAAGCTCTAAGACTAGATGCGACACTTTGCAGAAACAGAGACTTAATTTGATTTAAGTTATCATACTTGCTCATGTAGATAAATAAGCTACTATCTTCTGTCTGTAATCGGTGGCGAATCCTACTAATAATATGGCTTTTACCTAACCCTTTTTCTGCTGTAATTGTGATACCTACAGTTTCACGTTTTCCTTTACGGATTTTCTCAACAGCATCAAAAACTGCATTAGAAGCATGAGCATTAATTGAAGGCACATCAGGAAAACTTTTACCCCAGATTTGTTGCGGTCTGACCACAATATGACCTGCAAAAGGGTTTTGATTTTGAATCAGATCATTAATGGTAGATGTGGTAGCAGTCATAGTGTTGTGAAGTTAATGTGTGAAGAGTTAAATCAGGTTTAAGCTTTTAGGCGTGTGGCGTAGCAGCGTAATCCATCTAATTCTGTAGCTACCGAATCTTCAATTTTGTCGGGTGCGCTGTCTTCTACACTCCCGCCCTGTAGTTGTAAAATATCGTCAGCTTGCGTTTCCAATAGCCAATTATTAAACTCTGTACGACTCACCCGATCGCCAATTCCTCTTCTAATGCGATAAATTGGCACCAGATTATTAAAGTTGTACTCATAGTTCAATTTGTCGTAGACTTCCAACGCCACTGATTTAAACTCGTCGTAAGAAACGATCGCACCCTTCCCATTAACTGGTACATTTGCACCAACTACCGCAACATCAATCTGACTAATCCATTTCACCAACGCATTCGCTGCCCAAGTTCCTACTATCGTCCCTTCAAACTTAAACTTGTCACTCTTCAAACCCTTACCCAACACCTCTAAACCTTTGGGAGATGTCAGAGAATATCCCTTTTTGGAAATTGCGATCGCACCCTGCTTCTGTAATTCCTCGAATATGCCCTGATAATCTGTCACCTTCTGACCTTTGGCTACAATTCGCTTAGTAAGTTGACCCTTCTTAATTTCCTGCTGCATTCCTCCCAAATCCCACAAAGCCAAAAGAAGACGAGTTATAGTTTGGACTGTATTTTTTGATGTCATATTGAGTATATTTTTTGACAAAAATCAGCATAGTAACTGTATCTTTTTAATTTATTTACTCAGAAAAAATAACCGAGAAATTGCTGAAGATTTCGGTGTTTCAGCTAAATAGACTCATAGAAAATCAACAATATATTTCCTTGGGATGAATGCAGTTTCTCTCAAAGGCGGGATGGAATGCTTGAGAAAATTAACGATCATGACAGAGAAACGCTGTAGCTGTGCAGTTGTAAATTTAGTGGTATATGTTTTTTCAATTCCCAGCGAAATAACAGGAATTCCAACTTTGTTTTTGTAACAGCAAAGCTTTTAGCAAATACAGGTGAGAACGAAATCCAATGAACACAATATTTAAAGAACGTAAAATAGTTTCGCGTCTATTTGCAGTGCTGCTTTCGGCATTGCTAATGGTGCCCTTGCTGAGTAGCTGCGGAGGCGGTTCTAAAAACGCTTCAGTTCCACCACCTGTTGATGATACCGTCGGTAGAACAGTGAGCGATCGCACAAGCCAAACCGAAGCCAAGAAGGGCTTGTCTACAGGGCAGAAAGTTGCTATTTTGGCTGGTGCTGCGGGACTTTATTATCTCTATAATCAGCATAAGAATGCTTCCCAAGATGGAGCGCAAGGTAAGTACTATCTTTCCAAGAACGGGCGTGTATATTACCGTGATGCTGAACATCGCCCTCACTGGGTAACGCCACCAGCAGAAGGAATTCGAGTACCGGAATCTGAAGCACAAAAGTATCGGGAATTCCAAGGCTATAACCGAAGTGCTACAGGTCGCGATCTCTCTGGTATAACTTCATCCGCAGCTCCAGCACTCTAGATCAGCGAAGCGTGTGTAAATAAGAAAGCGGGTTTCCCGAAGGATAACGCTGATCGCGCACGTCGGAAACACGAACTTAAATCAGGAGACAGATTATGGTAGATGAATTTTTCCGAAAGGCGAAGGAGTTGCTTTTGGGGTCGAACAACGATCAAGCCGATCAAGATGCCGAATTCCGCGATCGCAATGTCCGTCCAGCCAGCGAAGATCCCTACGGCGACCCCGCAGATCCGGCATCTTACGGCAACGTCACCCCAGCCAGTGAAGATCCCTACGGCGACCCCGCAGATATCTCGTCTTATGGCAATGTTCGCCCAGCTAGCGAAGACCCTTACGGCGACCCCGCAGATATCTCGTCTTATGGCAATGTTCGCCCAGCTAGCGAAGACCCTTACGGCGACCCCGCAGACACAGGGGAGTTTGGTGATGTTCGCCCAGCCAGCGAAGATCCCTACGGCGACCCCGCAGATCAGGATTCCCGCCGTTAACGCAAAACCCAACCCTCCAGCCTCCTTGTATACCAAAAATGGAGACAATTCAAAGCCTCTTCTCTTCTAGAGGAGAGGTTTACAGAGGGATTTATAGATTTGATTTATAGGGTGATAAATTTCGGAATAAAAAATAAGGCAGTAGGTTTTAATCCTACTGCCTTTTATTTTTGCTGCTATTCCTACAAATTAGGAATTATTTTGTTGCCCAAAACTTCCTGCGATCGCTTAATATTTTGACGCTCACATCCAACGGATTAGTGACGACAATAAAAATAGCATTGGGAGAATGAGCGATGTCTACGACGGGCTACGCCTACGCATTATTTGCCGCTTCTACTACAATCATGGCATTGATTTTCAGCAAATCATCCTACTCATCCCTAGTTTGCGGGGAAGTCCGGCGGTAATCTCAAGAGTCCGAATAAATGCTGAATTCTGAATTCTCACTCCTGAATTCTTTTTTATTATTTAAACTCTTCGAGTTGATCCACACGTAACCAAATATTAGGTGTTGGCACTTTCCCAAACTTAATCAGGGCGTAATCGCCTTTGATATCTACAATTTCGCCCTTGCTTTCAAACAAATAAGAAGGAAAGCGAGCATCACTGGCTTTAGCCTCCAGACTGTTTTCTAGTTTTTCGCGCACAGCGCGAACCATATCTCCTTTTTTGACTGCCATGATTTCCTCTCTCAAATTTCTAACGTCTTTCACCTGCATTTTAAAAGAGTTCCGAGTTAGAATTCCTAACTCTTGTAAAGACGCGATTAATCGCGTCTTCTAACTCCCCGTAACGTTTGACAGTCGGAGCAAAAATGACTAGATCGCCCAGCTAACCTAATCCGTTGAATTGATGTACCACAAACTCGACAGGGTTCTCCAACACGGTTATAAACCCAGGCTACACCACCATAGTTGCCGTTAGTACCTTTGACATTTAAGAAATTACTAAATGTTGTACCACCAGCCTCAATGCTAGCTTCTAACACTTGAATGATGGCTGTTCGCAAACGCTCAATTTGCTTTAGCTGCAAATCTATACACAAAGTTTCAGGTAAAATTCCACTCTTAAACAATGCTTCATCGGCATAGATGTTACCTAATCCTGCCACCACAGATTGATCTAGTAGCGCAGTCTTAATTGGACGGCGGCGGTTTTGGAGTTTGCTTGCTAGATATTCAACAGTGAATTCGGGTGAAAATGGATCTGCTGCCAGTTTTGCCAAACCAGTCATAATACTTTCTACAGCAACACCAGGCGGAACCCACCATATTTTACCGAAGGTACGCTGATCGACAAAGCGTAATTCCTGCTGTTCTCCAAAGAATAATCTAACCCGCGTGTGCTTGTGTAATGGTTCATCTCGATGCAGCCATAGTAATTGACCGGTCATTCGCAGATGAACTCCTAGCCAACTGGTTGATGAAGGGGAAGTTGATGAGAGTTTAGCAAGGAGATACTTACCGCGACGATGCCAAGTAGCGATCGCATTTTTTTCAATTCCATCAACAAACTCACCAATAGAAAACGGATAGGCGATGGTGCGGTCAAGCAACACATCTCCACCCGTGATTTCTTGGTTGAGGGTCAATTGATTTAGACCCCTTCGGACTGTTTCAACTTCAGGCAGTTCGGGCATTCAAGCTGATTTGAGCAGGCAATTGTGATTTATTTGAGGAATCGAGGAAGAAGAGATGGGGTAGTAATTTATATACCCGTAAGTGGGTGTATTACTACCCAAAATAAACCGTAAATACCCGCAGGGCGGCTCTCGGAGATTAGGGTAGGCTTGGACAAAGAATGAATGAACTGAAATTTTCAGACTTCATACTTCAGACTTTTAGACTACCCTTCATCATCGCATCAAACAACCCCCTTGTAGCTTTGCTGCTATTTTTTCGGTGCTTTAGCCTTTGGTGCTTCAACCTCGACTAATTCATCTTCGGCAAAGTTGTTGGTATTGATACCAGAGTAATTTACCTTGTTAAAGCGGACAATTACTGGGTATTTGATGCCGCCTTGGTCGATGGAAGCCACAGTTCCTAGATCCTGAAACCAGTAGGATTCAGGGCGGAGAATACGTACTTTAGAACCACGTTGAACCATGATTATTTTCCCTTTTAGTTATTAATCGCCAATCTAGAGGGCTAATTGATTTCACTCTACAACCTCAAGGTCGCAGCAAGAGTCTTTGTTAAGTTATTTGTCTGAATTGGGCATGGGGCATTGGGCATTGGGAAAGAGAAGGCAGGAGGCAGGAGGCAGAAGTTCTTTAATGCGTGAATTTTGAATTTTGAATTGATTGCTCCCTACTCCCTCAACACATCCCAAATTTAAAACTGTATTAGATTCTACTTGACAAGGCACACATTATAGCGTACCTTCGTTCGCAAACAGTTATTTTGTAGAAGCTTATGTTTTAGTTAAGACAAACACACTTCCCTCATTACCTCTGCCGATCCGCAGGTCGTTATCTATATAAGTGATATCTAACCAGCCTTGCTGTTTGTCACTGTTTATAGCAACATCAATTCCGGGAAATTTTCTACCTGCTTCAATTTGTTGGATAAAAGTTACCGGAGAATTGTATTCTATTAAACGTTGTAAACCAATAATAGAACGCTCAAATTTCACTTGGACACGCCGACCTGAAACTGGCTCAAATTTAGCAGCAACGCTGACTAAACCTTCTAAATAAGGTAAGCCATAAATCTCAGCTATGTTGTAAACACTGGTTGTCTCTACCCGGATACACTGATAGATTTGACCTAGTTTGCACAAAGGTAAACGATCTAAGTTTAAAAGAGTCTTGCTAGTGGTGTATAGTAATCGCCAATTGCCATCTAGCAAATTACCAGCTTCCACCGGACGGGGTGTAGGATTAAAATCTTCTAAATTGGCGATCGCGATTAAGATAGCCTGTTTCTGTTCTTCAGTCGCCAGTAGACCGCGATTAGTAAGTGCGATCGCATCCATAAAAGCCGCTTTTGGCATCATCGCCTGTCACCTCAAAAATCACTTACTTTCCATCAGCATAAACAAGATATTCATGACATATATGTAAAGCCATAAAAATTACTAAGAATCGCTTGACTTAAGCCTTATGCTTATTAAATAAAAAAAATTCTATCTGAATGCGGATTTATCAATTAAAGAGTTGAAAAGATAACTAAATTAATCCGTGTCAAGTGATAGACTCTAAATGTCAACTTACGTAAACCTTTTCTTGTCCTCACTCGATATGTTGAACTCTCCATTACGTGAAGAACCCCGTAACCAGCGAGCCGATGTCATCCCCCTAAAGCCAGAGTCTTCTTTGTTGGATTGGTTACAAAACAACGGTCACATCATCGCGCGTGACCTTCACGAACTGGATTTTCAAGCTGACGAAGAAGGAATAGACTCCTTAATGGGTGTAGACGATGGAATTGGCTACGACCTCGATGATGATGAAGATGATGATATAGGAATCGCTGAAAATTAGCCTTTTCAGGCTAGGGACTTGGTAGTATCCCTAGTTAATGGTATTCAATTTTATAAGTGTGGAGTGAAGGGAAACTTCTGTGGACGCTAAATTATCTCCTGAGCAAGGATTAAACATTTCTGGAATCGCTCTAGCCTCTTTATTAGCCGTAGGGCTAGGTACAACAGCATTTATCTTGGATTCGCTGGCCAATCGGCTACCGTGGCAAAGTATGTCGTTAACCCTGCCACTGCTGTTGTGTGCGTTGGGTTCAGGTGTGGTGGGCTATTGGGTAATACCTTTACTTCAAGCACTTAAAACTGGACAAATAATTCGCGAAGATGGGCCCCAAGCTCATCTAAAAAAGGCAGGCACTCCCACAATGGGCGGTATATTTTTTATACCTGTATCTGTGCTGCTTGCTTGTATATTGTCTAACTTTTCTAAAGAGGTGCTTGCAGTTTCGGCCTTGACAATCAGCTACGGATTGATTGGCTGGCTCGACGATTGGCAAATTCTGCGCCGTAAATCAAATAAAGGTATATCTCCACAAACAAAACTGGCTTTGCAAGTGAGTTTTGCGGCGATGTTTTGTCTATGGCTGATGTTTAATCAACCTTCTAATATTACAAATATTGCTTTGCCTTGGGTGAGCTTCACACTACCCCTAGGATTTCTATTTTGGCCTTTAGCTGGTTTTGTACTAGTTGCAGAAAGTAATGCGACTAATTTAACAGATGGTATTGATGGCTTGGCAGCAGGAACAGTTGCGATCGCACTTTTGGCATTAGGTGCTTTAGTTGCGCCTACAGCACCAGGGTTGATGGTTTTCTGTGCTGCTTTAAGTGGTGGGTGCTTAGGTTTCTTAGCCCATAATCGTAACCCAGCCCGCGTTTTCATGGGAGATACTGGTTCTTTAGCACTGGGAGGAGCTTTAGCTGCTGTAGCACTCTTGACAAACAGCTTAGTAGGTCTGTTTATTCTCAGTGGTATCTTCTTCGTAGAAACGCTTTCGGTGATGGCACAGGTAAGTTATTATAAAGCCACAAAAGGCCCCGATGGCAAAGGCAAACGTCTCTTCAAAATGGCACCTTTACACCATCATTTGGAACTAACTGGCTGGTCAGAATTGCAAGTGGTTGGAGTATTTTATATAATTGCTGCGATTTTGGCTACCATTTGTTTAGCGATCGCTCCATTCTGAATATTTTAAAAACTGCTTGAATATAAAAAACAACTCCCACATCTTCAGGGAGTTGTTTTTTTATCCGATAAATTTATGAGTTTCTAATTTCTATACTGAAAAGTCTGACACTCGATCCAGACTGAAAAATTGCTTATTTTACCGCTTACGGTGTTATGAATTCGATATTCTTTTTCAATTATAGGTATTTACATACTCCATAACCCGATTCTTCCCTGTTCGCTTTGCCTCAAGCATCGCTTGATTTGCCCGATTCAGAAAATCCTTAACCGTAATCCCTGGTTCTGATACAGCTATTCCAAAAGAAGCAGTGATACTTTCGAGGATCTGATCGCCGTCCTTCAATTGCATTTGTTCAACATCTAGCCTTAATTCTTCTGCTCGCTTTCTGAGTGTTTCCAGTGTCATATTAGGCATCACAATCACAAATTCTTCACCACCCCATCTGCAAGCAATGTCAAAGGAGCGAATAGATCTTAACAGCAATTTTGCTAATTCCTGGAGAACAATGTTGGCAGTCAAATGTCCATAGTGCGAGTTGTAAGATTTGAAGTCATCGATATCAATGAAAATAACACTAAGAGGTTGTCCCGACCGTTCAGCCTCCGCTAGCCTTTGTTCTGTTATGGTTTGCATATAGTTTTGATTAAATAGTTGGGTCATCCCATCCCGCAAGTTCTCATAAGTTAGACGTTGTTTTATCGATAGATTATTTAGTGCGAAGGCTAAATATCTAGCAATAATCTCAGCAATTTGCTGATCTTCTGAGCTGATTTCTTCAAGGGCATAGATGTGTAAAATGCCAATTGTTTCGCTTTTTCCAAACAATGGAACACATAAATGTACGCCGCTAATAGGCGGTATTAAGTGGCTGCATATCAGTCCTGGATCACAAGACGATGAAAGGTTTAGTTTGCCTCTCCGCAATGCCCAACAATCAGATAGTGAAAATACTTCTTTACTACTTATTTTGGGTCCCCAAGTACTATTCATCTGAACATAATTTTTAGAATCAGCAATTATATTGATACAACCACTCATATTAGGAAACAGCTTGGAACAGGTTAAAGCAACCACTTGATACACCTCATCTTCAGACTCGCAGGAATAAAGCATATCCGCCATATCTGAGAGATATATAAGTTCTCGTTTTTTTACCTCTAATTTCAGTGTTTTTTCTTCTAGCTGCCGATTTAGGTCAGTGAGCGATCGCTGCGTTTCCATGGATTCTGTAATATCGATACTGATCCCACCGATGCGCCAAGCGCCCGTTGCATAATCGCTAAATGGAAACTTAAACGATTGCCAGTAGCACGGCTGATCGTTACCAGGCATCTTTACCTGTTCAATCAGCCTCAAGGGGCGTAGAGTCTTCAAAACGACTTGATCGTTTTCCATAACCCGCTGTCCCTGTTCTGGATCTGGCAAGAATTCAGTATTCGTTTTCCCCAACCATTCTTGTGAATCTACCGAAAATTTAGACTGTAGCTCCTGGTTGTAGTAGAGCATTCTAGATTCCTCATCTTTAATATAGGCTGCAAACGGGCCCTGATCTAGAAATAGCTCTTGTATCTGCTGACTGCCTTGAAGTTCGCGGGTATCTTCTTGATATTTGGCGATCGCCTCTACAATTTGATAAACGGTTGGTATCAGGTAGGGTAAGGCAGACAAGGAAATAAACGCCATTAGATCAAGTATGGCTAAGTGCAACAATGACACTGCTTGATGAGGCTCAAACACAGCCAAAAGGTGATGAAATCCGCAAAATAGTACGAATCCACCTGATAAGAAAAATGCTAACCAAAACTTAGAAGGGATAGTTGCCTTAGTTTTGGCAAAGAAAATCCCTATTAATGTAGGGATGCTAAAGTATGAAAATGCAGTGATGCCGTGAGCAATTATGCAATTCCAATAACTAAACTCTATCATGAACCTGATATCAACATCTTATTTGCTTAACTATAATTATCTCTGGATAGCTTTAAGATCCATGTATATAAAGGATGATATCAGTGTGTCGTTCGTATGAACTGCTGCTCATTTCACTCCCTTGCAAACCTGATTTACCAAGTGAATGAGTTCGGGTAAAATCAGTTTTTCCATTGCCAGGCGTACAGCATTACTGGAGCCAGGAAGTGAGAAGATTAATTTATCTTGATAAACACCAGCAACAGCGCGAGAAGCGATCGCCCGCGAACCAATTTCTTGATAACTTAAAAAACGAAATAATTCACCAAATCCCGGCAAAGTTTTCTCCAGTAACTTCTCAATTGCATCGTAGGTAGTATCTCTTGGTGCAATACCTGTACCACCATTGAAAATTACAGCATCCAAATTTGAGCTTTTACCTAGATTTACTATCTGCTCTTGAATTTGTGTTGGTTCATCTTTGATAATCGTGTAGGCTGCTACAGCATGGTTAGCACCAAGGATTAACTGCTGAATTAGCTGACCACTTTTGTCTGTTTCAAAAGTGCGTGTATCGCTGACAGTAACTACAGCACAAGTTACTAGAATTTCAGGCGAGTCTGGATGAGGTTGTGGCATTATATGTCACTCATGAACTTTTAATAATGGATAATCGGGCATGGTAAATGGCACATTCATTGAACATGACAATTACCAATGCCCTATGCCCTATGCCCTATGCCCTATGCCTCATTTTTGCTAAGTCCCAGATCGTTTTCTTCAGCATACCGCTCCATGAAGCGCATAAACCGATCCCATTCTTGGGCAGATTTCATTACGTAAAGTGCTTCTAATTCTTCCGGTTTCCCGTTAATAAATTTAGCCTTAACTTCACGGGTAATTATCTCGCCTTCTTCGTCAATCAAGTACATCCCGGTAATATCTTCGGTAGTACCTTGATCTAAAATTTTCGGATTCATAAAAATAAACGTCGCTGTACCACTATCCCCAGTACGCGATCGCGTCAAGCGCACATCTGGAATTACCTCTTCGTCAAGACCTCTAGAGAACTGGATTTTCGCCATGATGAATGAATTTAAACTTTTGTGATGGTTAATTTAATATTCTCTCATCAATTAGAACACCACGGTCTAGAGGCTACTGTTATTCATTTTTTTAGTGTATATACTTAAATTGCTTCTTTTTCAAGTAACAAAGTTACGGGGCCATCGTTTTCAATTGTAACTTGCATCATTGCACCAAATTGACCCGTTTCCACCTGCAAACCGCTAACTCTTAATTTGGTAACAAAACGATTATACAAATCTTCTGCCGATTGGGGAGCGGCTGAACAGTCAAAGGAAGGACGGCGACCTTTGCGACAGTCACCATAAAGGGTAAACTGACTGACGACTAACAAATCGCCACCAATTTCTTGTACAGATTTTTGCCAACGGTCGTCTCCTCCTTCGTCAGGAAACAGCCGCAACTCTAAGCACTTACGCACCATCCAGTCGATTTCAGCATCAGTATCGGTATTGGCTATACCGACGAGCAAATTTAGCCCCCGCCCAATTTTGCTGATAATTTCACCATTAACTGTAACTTGAGATGATTTGACTCGCTGGATAACAACGCGCATTTTTATCTAAACGTTCATCAAGTTTCAATTTTAGAGTAATGTCTACCACTAGCTATTGAGTGTGGCATTTTTAAACCGCAAGTTAAATATAGAAACAATGAACGCCTACCACTTGATAAAATCTCTTAATGTTTGATAACGTTTGTAAATTCCTTGCTGAAACTTTCTCCAGCGACTTTGCCACTTGGCTGTTAGGAGAATCTATTACACTCACACAATTAAGTCCTTCTGAACTTTCTTTGGAACCAATCCGCGCCGATGCGCTGATATTGCTCCAATCTAATGAAGTTGTGTTGCATTTGGAGTTTCAAACCCAACCCAAAGCTGATATTCCCTTTCGGATGATTGATTATCGGTTGCGAGTGTATCGCCGTTTTAAAAGTAAGCGAATGCGTCAAGTAGTGATTTATCTACAACAGACAAATTCAGAACTTGTGCAGCAAACCACATTCACTTTGGAAGAAACCTCCCATAGGTTCGAGGTAATTCATCTTTGGGAGCAACCAACAAGTGTATTTTTGGAGCATCCAGGATTATTACCATTTGCGGTGTTAAGTCAGACAAATAACCGCACTGCTACATTACAGCAAGTTGCTCAAGAAATTTCCGAAATTACGGATCAACGTATTCAGAACAATATTGCAGCCTCAGCCTTCATTCTGGCTGGGCTAGTATTAGAGAAGGAGATAATTCAACAATTGCTGCGGAGGGAACTTATGCAGGAGTCAGTAACTTATCAAGCTATCCTTGCTGAAGGTTTAGCTGAAGGTCGTGCTGAAGGCCGTGCTGAAGGTCGTGCTGAAGAAGTGCGGCGTGTAGCAATAAATTTGCTCAAAGAGGGAATCTCAGTAGAAATAGTAGCGAAAGTGACAGGGTTATTCGTGGAGCAGGTACAGCAGTTGGCAAGCGAAGAAGTCACTAATACAGGGGAGTGAGAAATGCGATGTCTACGACGGGCTACACCTGCGCTACTCTCTCATTTTCATTGATCAAAATCGATGGCGAAGCCATTGGGAATGCATTCCCAGGTGGAACCTGGGAACGAGTACGAGTTTTAAACTCTTAACTTCTGTACAGACGCGATTAATCGCGTTTCTACTTCTAACTTTTATTTGCCAAAGCCTTTACCACGAGAGGTTGAAGGTAGACAAATGCATTTTTCGAGTTGACTAATTAAAGTCTCACGATCCAAATTTTGACCAATCAGCACTAGTTGGTTTTTCAATTGACCTTTCCATTCATCATCATCCAAAGTGAAGCGTTTACCGCAAAGGTGGAAAATATGACGCTTCGGACTTTCATCAAACCACATAATCCCCTTGGCTCGGAAGATATTTGAGGGTAGCTGGTTATCTAAGAAATACTGAAACTTCCTAATAGAAAAAGGCTTGTCACTCTGGAAAGATATGGAAGTAAAACCATCATTTTCTAAATGGTGAGAATGATGGTGATGATCGTGATGGTCATGGTCATGGTCATGGTCATGGTCATGGTCGTGATGATCGTGACCACATGTTGAATGATCGTGGTCGTGGTCGTGATGGTCATGCTCGTGATGGTCGTGTTCATCCACCACTGTGTCAAAATATTTATCAGACTCAAACAGACCAATACTCAGAATTAAAGGAAGTGGCACTTGCGATCGCGTAGTGCGGATAATTCTTGCTCCTTCTTTGACTTCGTTAATTTTTCTTTCTAACTCGTTCAAAGTGGCTTCATTAACCAAATCTGCCTTGTTCAGCACAATTACATCGCCATAAGCAATTTGGCTGTATGCTGCCTCAGAGTTAAATAAATCTAGGCTGTAATTAGCCGCGTCTACTACGGTAATAATCGAATCTAAACGGGTTAAATCCCGTAATTCTGTGCCCAGAAATGTTAAAGCCACTGGTAGCGGATCTGCTAATCCAGTTGTTTCCACTACTAGATAATCTAAATTTTCTTGGCGTTCTAAAACTTTGTAAACTGCATCTACTAAATCATTATTAATAGTGCAGCAGATACAACCATTATTTAGCTCCACCATGGTCTCACCAGTGGAAACAATTAGCTCGTTGTCGATGCCAATTTCGCCAAATTCATTTACGAGAACAGCGGTTTTTAAACCCTGTTGGTTGTTGAGGATATGATTGAGTAAAGTCGTCTTCCCACTACCGAGGAAACCCGTAATAATTGTTACTGGCATTCCTTGTTTGGGCGTATCCATTGCCGAAGATTCGGGTGTAACTGCTGATTGCATAGCGCTGTTATCAAATAGTCAAAAAATAGTAATGTAGCGCAGATAGTCCAGAAAACACTAGCGCCGCTACGCGGAATTCACGCATTCAAAATTCAAAATTCAAAAACCCTTGATTTCTGGGCTTTCGAGATTTTGTCCAATAGTATGTTGATTTCCGCCATGACGTACTAGCATAGGGATGCTGGACTGTCATCCCAGCTGCTTTACCCTATTATTGCTTATCTTCCTATTCAGGATTACATCTGTTAAGCTGTTCCACCTTTGACTTTCATACAGTCAGCAGCCAGAATGCCTGCCAATACGGGGTTTTCCATTTTGAATGAGAAAATTTTGAATTGATATATGACCCTAACCCTTTACAATACCCTCACCCGTCGTCAAGAACCGTTTGAAACAGTCGAACCAGGCAAGGTTAAGATGTATTACTGCGGCGTGACGGTATACGACTACTGCCATTTGGGTCATGCTAGAGCTTGCATTGTTTGGGACGTAGTACGTCGATACCTCCAGTTTATCGGTTATGAAGTCCGATATATCCAAAATTTTACTGATATTGATGACAAGATTCTTAATCGAGCCTGTCTTGAACATTCATCAATGGAGGCTGTAGCCGAGCGCTTTATCAAAGCATATTTTGAGGATATGGCGCGGCTGGGGATTAAAGAAGCTGATGAGTATCCCCGCGCTACTCACACGATGAATGGCATTCAACGGTTAATTCATGAGTTGGAAAATAAGGGTTTTGCCTACCCTGCTGACGGTGATGTGTATTATCCAGTACGAAAGTTTTCTGAATATGGCAAACTTTCGGGACGCAAGTTAGAAGATATGCAAGCCGGAGCGAGCGATCGCGTCAACGTAGAAGATCCAGAATACCAGAAAAAGAAAGACCCCTTTGATTTTGCTTTGTGGAAAGCAGCAAGACCAGGAGAACCTGCTTGGGAATCACCTTGGGGCGCAGGCCGTCCGGGGTGGCATATAGAATGCTCGGCAATGGTGCGCGATCGCCTGGGTGATACCATAGATATTCATGCTGGTGGTGCTGACTTAATTTTTCCCCACCATGAAAACGAAATTGCCCAATCTGAGGCTGTGACAGGAAAACCCCTAGCGCGTTACTGGCTGCATAACGGCATGGTAAAGGTAGATGGTGAAAAAATGTCCAAATCTTTGGGCAACTTTATCACTATTCGAGAATTGCTGGATCGAGGAATTGACCCGATGGCAGTGCGGTTGTTCGTGCTGACTGCTCAATATCGTACACCCATAGATTTTACTGAGGAAGCGATCGCCGCAGCAACCAACGGTTGGCATACCCTTAAAGAAGGATTATTGTTTGGCTATAAGTATGGTAAACAACTGGGTTGGCCATTGGATACAGTAAATAATCCCATTCTCCATCCCGAAGGTCAGTTTTTTGAAGGACATGCTGAACAACTGGGTTGGCCATTAGATACAGAATTTAATCCAAATTTAAAATTCGATAATATCATTAATCTCTTTTGTGAGAGTGTCAACAAAGACTTTAATTTCCCTGGTGGATTAGTATCGCTATTTGAAATGGCCAAGGAACTAATCCGTGAAGGAAATATCCTAATACATCAAGGAAAACCAACGATATCAGCAGATGAGTTACCCAAGACGTGGCGAACACTTGTTACTTTGGCTGATGTTTTTGGTTTAACTGCGAAGCCAGAAGTTGAAACACCTGTAAATGATGGTTTAAGTGATGCAGAAATTGAAAGGCGAATTCAGCAAAGGCAAGAAGCACGTAAAGCCAAAAATTTTGCCGAAAGCGATCGCATTCGTGACGAACTTCAAGCAGAAGGTATTACGCTAATTGATAGCCGTGATGGCACGCGGTGGCACCGAAATTAGAGGGGACTGGGAACTAAATTGAATTCTTCCCAATGCCCAATGCCCAATTCCCAATTCCCAATTACTTAAATTATGTGGTCTGAACTCAAAAAAGCGATCGCTAGTTTCGATATTCCCGCAGATTGGATTGGTATTAGAGCCGTAAAGGAGACTTCTACTACCCGTTTAGTCCGTGACGCCTTACCCCAACTAAACGGCAAATCCTTCACTGTTGGAGCCATGCTGGAAGTTTTAGTCAATGGCTGTCTGGGTTATGCAGCTACTAACTCTCTAGAATTGTCTTCCCTACAAGCTGCGGCTCAAACAGCCTATAAACAGGCACTAGCAGCCAGTGAATGGTGGATATATCCCTTCCGTGAAACTGAGCGTCCTAAAGTTGTGGGTGAATATAAATCTCCATTTATTGAGCCATTGGATGCTTTGAGTCCAAGGGAAATCAATGATTTACTGGTTCGTATTTGCCAAACGCTGAAAGTTGACAACAAAATTGTGCAAACCATAGCCAGTGCCAGCACCACTGAGAGAGAATCTTGGTTTGTTAGTAGCAATGGCTCAGAAGTCTATCAAAAAATACTATCTATAAGCACTAATTACAAAGCCACTGCTCAAGATGGAGCGGTTGTACAGCAGCGCAGCAGCAACGGTTTGCAAGCAAACTGTTACCAAGGCGGACTCGAACTCTTAAAACAAGAAAACTTATGGCATCGGGTGCGGCAAATAGGCGAACAAGCAATAGAACTCTTGACAGCAGAAGAATGCCCAAGCACCCGTACCAATTTAGTTTTAGCCCCAGATCAAATGATGCTGCAAATCCATGAAAGTGTCGGGCATCCCCTAGAAATTGACCGAATTTTGGGAGATGAACGTAACTATGCTGGGGGCAGCTTTGTTAATAAAAGTGATTTTGGTAATCGAGTATATGGTTCGCCGTTGATGAATATTACCTTTGATCCCACTGTACCTGGTGAATTTGCTAGTTATGGCTTTGATGATACGGGTGCTGTAGCAACAAAGGAGTATTTGGTTAAAGAAGGAGTACTGCAACGGGGTTTAGGCAGTTTAGAGAGTCAAGCCAGAGCAGGTGTACCAGGAGTTGCCTGTGCCCGTGCTTCCTCATGGAATCGACCAGCGATTGATCGCATGGGTAACTTGAATTTAGAGCCTTTAAACGGTACTTTTGAAGACATTATTGGCGAGATACAACACGGCGTTTATATGGAATCTAACCGTTCTTGGTCAATTGACGATCGCCGCTACAAATTCCAATTTGGTTGTGAGTACGCTAAATTAATTGAAAACGGTAAACTTACCAAAACCCTCCGTAATCCTAACTACCGCGCCACAACACCAGAGTTTTGGCATAGTTTAATTAAAGTCGGAGATGCCACAAACTGGCAAATGTATGGTACTCCTTATTGTGGTAAAGGAGAACCAAATCAGGCCATTTGGGTAGGACACGGTTCACCTGTCTGTGTATTTGCTAATGTCGAAGTTTTTGGTGGAGGAACTTAAAAAATATAATAGTTAGGAGTTGGTAGTGAGGAGTTTTGAATTAAGTAGGTAGGCATAATTAAACATAAAATAAAATCTTAACTTTTTTGAGCAATTTATCGCTCAAAAAAAAGATTATCAGGACTAAACTCCTTACTACAAACTTTAATTATTTACGCCAGCTACTTATTTAAAAAAATTTTTAACTTCTAACTTATAACTTTCTCCCTCTCATTATTCCCTATTAATATTTAATATCTATGAAAATTGAGAAATTATCTGCATTAGAAGTCAGCTTTAATCGACTGATTGAAACTCTGCTGATTAAAAAAGCAGAAGATGAACAATTCACTGTAAGACTTAACAGTGAAATAAGTCAATTTACTCGTTTCAATCATGCGAAAGTGCGACAAACTGGTTGTGTTGCTGATGGTTGGATAGAACTGACTTTGATGCAAGATCGGCGCAACAGTGTTCGGCAGTTTCCCTTTACTGGAAATTGGGAGTTAGACTGGCAATTAGCATATAGTGCTTTGCAAGAACTACGTGACGAACTTATTCTACTACCCATCGATCCATATCTAGTTTTACCATCAGGAAATAATACCAGTAGAGAAATACATTCTGGGAATTTGTTGGCGGCTGAGGCAGTAGTTCCAACTGTGTTAGAACAAGTTGCTGAATTGGATTTTACAGGGTTATATGCAGGAGGAGTAATCATTAAAGCTTATGGTGATTCCAGTGGTCAAAAACACTGGTTTGCTACTGATTCTTTTACCTTAGATTATTCTCTATTTTCCCCATCTGGACAAGCAGTTAAAGGCACGTTTGCTGGGAGTGATTGGAATAAATCTGCATATATAGCCAAAATTAACGAAGCCAAAAAGCAACTCGAATTGCTTTCTCGCCCCGCGAAAGAATTGCCACGGGGACAATACAAAACTTATTTTGCACCTGCTGCTGTTGCAGATTTATTAGTAATGCTTTCTTGGGGAGCGGTAAGCGAAGCTGATATCCAACAAGGAAACAGTGCTTTAGCTGTTTTATCGCGTCAAGAAAAACAACTTTCTCCAAAATTTAGTTTGAAAGAAAATTTTCAGCGGGGATTAGTGCCGCGATTTAATGAATTGGGAGAAATGGCAGCACCGGAGTTACCTGTAATAGAAAAAGGGTATTTGGTAAATACTTTGGTGAATTCTCGTACTGCTAAGGAATATCAAAAAATTGCCAACGGCGCTAATGGTTCAGAGACTTTACGAGCGCCAGAAGTGAGTCCGGGAAATTTAGGATTTGAGCAGATTCTTCCGAGTTTAGATACAGGATTATATGTATCTAATTTGCATTATTTGAATTGGAGCGATCGCCATACTGGTAGAGTCACAGGTATGACTCGTTATGCTTGTTTTTGGGTAGAAAAGGGAGAAATTATTGCCCCAATTGAAAACTTACGTTTTGATGAAAGTCTCTATCGTTTCTGGGGAGAAAATTTAATAGATTTGACTATTTTTCAAGAATTTATTCCCGAAGTAGGTACTTATGAAAGTCGTCAACTTGGAGGTAGTTTAGTTCCTGGTATGTTGGTGGAAGATTTTATTTATACTTTGTAAATACATCGTGCAAAGATGCAGATAAATTACTAGCTTATTTGCGTCTTGGCATGAGATTAACTTAATAATTTTGATTTGATGATTTTAATTTTACTATTTTTGAATATAATCCAAATGCTCGAATCATTGAATATTAATTATTATAGTTAATTATCTTCTAATTCAAAACACCAACCTTGTATTTCTATAACTTCTTTAATCTCAGTTTCCAATATTTGAAAAGCAGACAAAGCCCGTAATGCTGAAAAATCATTGATGATTTCTGCTAGTCTGTGAACACATCCATTAAGCTTATCCGACGAGAATTGCTTGAGCCGCCGACCTCTTAACCCACTAGCTTTGCATAGAAGTTCATGAAGAATATCTTTAGGATCAGGTAATTGTTCAAGTTTATAAATATTTGGCAATTCTAATGGCTCACGCCCACGAGGATTACCCGCAGCTTTCCGTAGAGCAGCTTCGTCAAATAAAAGCCACGCTTCCTGCATACGTACAGGAATAACACAAACATGAGGTGGTACTACCAGTGATTGTTTAACTTCTTCTACTGCTTGTCGAATTTCAGCTACACGATTTTCACGTGGTTCTTTTTCTGCATCTCGATGAATAAATAAAAGATCACAAGGATAGAGTTCTACGCTCTTGATGATGCGTGGCAATAACTTTTTAGGTGGTTTGGGTAAGCGTCGCAGATCAGCCCAATTAGATTGAATAGCACACTCAACCTGATTTACCCGTAATAACCAATTGAGAATAGGCATCAATGCTTTGTCTGAGCTACCGTCAGACACAAAGGTGTAGCAAAGTTCTTTCATGTCAATTGAGTAGGGAAACCAGGAATTAGTGGTTGAAGATCATTTCTATCTATAACTCGGCGTTTTGGGGTTGGTATTAGTTTTGATTTTTGGAAGCTTTTTACCTCTCCATTACTATCAGGCTCTAATTTATCAATTACTACCGGATTTAGATAAGCAAGAAGTTTACCTTTAGGGACAACATTTGTTCCTTCTGGCTCTAGCTCTCGCCAAGTATCAGGAAGACAACCAAAAGAAACACGCTTAAACCGTTTTTCTGAAAATACTGTTTCCTTTAATTCAGCAACTAATAAGCTTTCATCAGGTACTTGCATTACTACAGATGGTGAGTGAGTGTTAATAATCACTTGGCGGAGTGGGTTATCTATACCAATAGTTTCATTAACATCAGTGGCGATGTCTTGAAGCAATTTTAGTATTTTAGGAATACGCTCAGGATGAATGCCGTTTTCCGGTTCCTCTAAACACAAAAGACCTTGTGCTTGTGAGTCTAATTCTAAAACTGCCAAAGCCAAAAATCGTAGGGTTCCATCTGATAACGCCCTCGCTGGATGTGAAGTACCATCTCTACCAATCACCATTAATGTCAGGAGTTCCCTGCGTTCATCTCGATCAATTCCTACTTCACCCACATCATCAATTAGTTCTGCTAAAAGATTAGCAACTTGGCTGTAAACTTGTGCTTCGGCCTCATCCTCAGAAACTCCATCTAGAGAATAATTTTTATTTAACCTTGCTAAGTGATAGAGTGTTGCAGCCAAGTGAGAACCATCCATGTCTAATTTTGTAGGCGCTGTAAATTCGTCTGGTTGACGTAGTGCTGAAGGTTCTAATTGAAGTAATCGCCAAGATTGCATTTCTCTTCGCGCTAGTAAGGCTGTTGGACTTTCAGCAGCATTAGCAACAGAAAGTACTGTTCGAGGCAGATTTGCAGCTAGTCGAGATAGAGGTTTTCCTTTGATACCATCTTGATGTAGCTTAATGACAGTCTTATCTTTATCAGTCTCAGTTGAAATAAATGGTGAAGTTCTTCGTCCCTTAACTGCGGATTTACGCCACTCAACACTGTGAGGAAACAATAAGTTTTTTCTTGCATCACCAAGGTTGATGTGAACTAACTCTTCTTTAATAATTTCTAACGACCCTAAAGACCGTAAACTATCATCCCAACGATAAGCTAGAGTTAGAGAATAACGAAGAAAAGTAATACTAGCTTTTGCCTGTTGTCCTAAATCATCTACGCCTTCCTCTGGTACGATCATTTCTGCCTCAAAAGACATTTTATCTGTATATTCATGACCAACTCGGTGAAATAGACTACGCACATCGGCTGTTCGACCTTCTTCATCTCGCACAGACAAGGCAGCGTCAATTAGGGTTTGATCGGCGATCGCACTCAAAAACCTAATAGCATCAAATAAGTTAGATTTACCAACCCCATTAGCTCCGGCTACACAAGTAAATGGCCCGAAGCGAACATTGACATCGACGAGGTTCTTAAAACCAGAAACTTTTAACCTAGTTAGCATAATATTCCTCTGTTGGCAGAAAACATTGCAAATGTGCCAAGCAGACGTGGCTCACAAACAGAGTAGACCTTCTTGTTCTAGTTTGACTGTACAATCTGAGAAATTTTGGGTTTGGTTGGATAAAACCTGCTTATATAGTGATACCCGCAACTAGCTCAATCAGCTGTTGCACCTCTAGCAAAGCTTCTTTTCTAC
The DNA here is from genome assembly GCF_036917535.1 of Nostoc sp. Classification (GTDB taxonomy): domain Bacteria; phylum Cyanobacteriota; class Cyanobacteriia; order Cyanobacteriales; family Nostocaceae; genus Nostoc. The sequence continues at coordinate 51,832 of NZ_JBALDA010000098.1, read as the reverse complement.
AAACGCGATGTGTAAATTGCCTCTCTATGAGAAAAATACATCAAACCGTCTTTCTACAATCCTGTCAGCCCAAACTGGTAAATGCTAAGACTACAATTTATCTTTTCTTGCCAGGAGGTGAATTGCGCTGAGTGAGGTTATCAATTTGCAATTGTTGCCGACCGTTGGTGATCACTTGCAACATCTGTTTGAGATCCTGCTCGATATTTCCCAAAATGCCATCGGCATAAGCATCAGCACCATCTTCAATTTCTTGAGCCTGAGCGATCGCAGTTTGTCGCATCAGCTCTAACTCTTGCTGACAAGCATACCGCTTGCGGTCAATCTCGGCGAGGGTTTCTTGCATTATTCCCTCACACTCTTGTTGTACTTGTCGCCGCAGTTGTTCAGCTTCTTGTTGTGCCTGGCGAATAATATCGCTTTCAGCTAAAATTTGCGCTCTTTTTGCTTGTGCAGCCTCAACAACCTGCTGTCCATACTCTTCCGCTTCCAGCAGAATTTCGTCCTTTTGATTGAGAACTGCTGCTGCTTCTTGAAAAAGCGATGGTAAAGCCAGCCGGATGTAATCAAGCTGATCCAGCAGCTTTTCTTCATCTATGAGTGTGCGTCCCGTCAGCGGAATCCTGAGACTAGAGAGAACCATTTCCTCTAGACGGTTGAGTTCCTGCTGAATATCTATGCTTCCCTCTCCACCGAGATATTCTTGAGAGGAGGGATTGCTTCCGTTGAGATTGGGTTCAACATTGGAGATTTCTGATTGTAGCATTGGTATATATCTAGGGCAACGTGTGGGGGAACGAGATGATCGATAGAGCCACCAAACCTTGCAATCTCTTTTACCACACTACTACTTAAAAAACTATACTCATTTGAGGTTGCGAGAAAAACTGTTTCTATTTGGGTAGAAAGAGTTTTATTGGTGTGAGCCATTTGCAGCTCCACTTCAAAATCTGACACAGCCCGTAAACCCCGGATCAAAACTTGTGCTTGTTGCATTTGAGCATAATTGACGGTAAGACCATCAAAGCTGTCTACTTTTACATTCGGTAGATGTTCTGTAGAAAGACGGATCTGATCTAGCCGTTGCTCCACACTAAAAAGTGGCATCTTGTTAGGGTTCCGTAGTACGGCGACAATCACCCGCTCAAACAGCCGACTACCGCGCCCAATGAGATCGAGGTGTCCCAAGGTAATGGGGTCGAAGCTACCAGGATAAATAGCAATCACAATTTTAAATATATCAAAGTTGTTTAGGTGATTATATTGAAGGCATTTTGTGTAACTTACTCAAATCTACCATCTTGCGCTCTCGGTAAGGATGGTAAACTCAATTGTTTTAGTGGTACAAGTTATGCTCAACTATAGCGTTAGGAACTAGACTCCTAAATTTGAATACTGGATTTTTACCTACGTCCCCACAATATTGTGGAAGATTCAAGTGTAGTTACAGTATTCAAGACACAAGAAACTCCGTACTTAGCAAAGTGCGCGGGTAGTTAACGAACTTTTCTAGGTAATTTTTCATGGCACTGGATTTTCCCACTTTGCCCTTGGCGTTTCAATTTACTTCTCCAGGACCGATTCTGGTGAAAATAGGGCCACTAAGTATTCGTTGGTACGGCTTGTTAATTGCCACAGCAGTGTTAATTGGCGTCATCCTTTCCCAGAATTTGGCAAAGCGCCGTAACGTTAATCCTGAGTTGATAGGCGATTTGTTCTTTTGGTTGTTGATTGGGGCAATTCCTGGCGCACGACTATATTACGTTTTTTTTGAATGGTCAAAATATGCCCCAACTCCAGGAAAAATTTTTGCGATCTGGGAAGGAGGTATTGCCATTCATGGAGCGATTCTTGGTGGCGTTGTGGCTGCGTTAATTTTTGCCAGAATCAAGCAGGTTTCTTTCTGGCAACTGGCAGATTTAGTAGCACCTTCGCTGATTTTAGGACAGGCCATCGGACGTTGGGGCAATTTCTTTAATTCTGAAGCTTTTGGCGCTCCTACTAATTTACCCTGGAAGCTCTATATTCCACCAGACCATCGTCCTTTAGAATATGTTAGTTTCGATTACTTTCATCCCACCTTCCTCTACGAATCTTTGTGGGATTTAATGGTGTTTGCGCTACTAATAACGTTGTTTTTCCGGTCTTTATCCGGTAAACCACGTCTGAAGGTAGGCACACTGTTTCTAATTTACTGGCCAGCATACAGCTTAGGACGCTTGTGGATTGAAGGCTTTCGCACTGATAGTTTGATGCTGGGGCCATTACGGATGGCACAAGTAGTCAGTAGTTTAGGAATTCTATTGGGATTAGTTGGATTAGCTTGGCTTTACTTACTCAAACGCCCTTTACCTGATGTAGTTCCTACTCTTAAGGGAAATGGGGAGAGGGGGGGATGAGGCAGAAATCAATTCAAAATTCAAAATGACGCTCTCTACGAGACGCTAAAAGCGAACGCGGACTCGCTAACGCTGCGCTAACAAAATTCAAAATTGAAGATTTAATCCCCATGCCCAATGCCCAAAAATAAAAAATGCCCCAGAGTTTTCTCTAGGGCTTAACCAGGGTGCATCTACCATTACTCTCTACTAGGGAAAGAGGGTGAATCCGGAAAGATACTGAAGAATTTGCCAAAAAATTTTTTGAGGGATTGCCGTGTGTTCTTTAAAAAGTGAATATACAGAAAATATAAGCTATAAAAAAACACTATATACTGTAGAACCATCTGTGTATATTGTCGGAGCAGGCCCTGGAGATCCTGACTTATTAACGGTGAAGGCGCAAAAATTACTGGCTGTTGCTGATGTAATTTTATTTGCTGATTCTTTAGTACCCGAACAAATTTTAGAACTTTGCCGAAAAGATGCCGAGATAATTAGAACTGCGAATCAGACTTTAGAAGAGATTTTAGCGATTATGATCGATAGGGTGCGATCGCAGCACAAATCTCTAGTCCGTCTCCATTCTGGCGATCCTAGTCTCTACAGCGCCATCCACGAGCAAATGCATCTCCTAAAAGAGGCAAATATTCCTTTTGAAGTCATACCTGGTATCAGCGCCTTTCAAGCTGCTGCTGCCAAACTTAAAGTAGAACTGACTGTTCCTGGTTTAGTTCAAACTATCATTTTGACACGCATTAGTGGACGTACAGAAGTCCCCCCCACTGAAGAATTAGCTACTCTTGCAGCACATCAGGCTAGCCTTTGCCTGTATTTGAGTGCGCGTCACGTCGAAAACGCCCAAGCAAAACTACTCGAACACTATCCAGCCGAAACCCTGATTGCTATTTGCTTTCGCATTGGATGGCCCGATGAAAAAATCAGGGTTGTCCCCCTGAATCAAATGGCAGACTGTACTCATCAAGAAAAACTAATTCGCACTACACTTTATATAATTAGTCCAGCACTTTCGACAACAACAGGGCGATCGCGTTTATATCATCCCGAACATAGTCATCTATTTCGCTCATCTCATAACTAAATATTGGGCATGGGGCATTGGGAAAGAGAAGGCAGGAGGCAGGAGGCAAAAGTTCTTTAATGCATGAATTTTGTTAGCGCAGCGTTAGCGAGTCCGCGTTCGCTTTTAGCGTCTCGTAGAGAGCGTCATTTTGAATTTTGAATTGATTGCTCCCTCATCTCCCCATTGCCTCACCTAACGATAAACTTAACAATGTAAATAAAAACTAAAATTCCAATCCTAAAATACTTGGGCAGCATCCACATTTGAGTTACTCATCTTCATTTCAGTAGCTCTACTTTTTTATGCAGTATTTTTTATCCGATTCATTTTTTAGCCAACTATGGTCGAATTTTTAACTTTCTATGTCTCTTGTTTTGGTCTTGAATCCAGAAACTAGCTCCAAAATTCCTTGCTATTTCTTTTGTGACAGTTCTTGGTGCGGAATGTGAGGTCGAAAGCGGCGAGGATTTTGGTAAGCAGTTGGTTCCAGTCGATGGCAGACTCTTCATCAGTCAGGATCTCAAAAATGGTTTTGGTATCTGAAGTCATAGTCGTAGGAAATAAAATTTGATCGTAAACGCGGAAAGTAATTAGAAAAATTCACTTAGCAAAACCAATCTCCCCTTTATACATCCCGTGAAAAATCAGGGGAATTCATGGGGCGATCGCAACTAAAAAGGTCTGTTGTCTCCATAATTGATATAGATACAAAGCGTGTAACTAGAGGTTTTATGTCCCTAACGCTTGAAGACTTGGAAAAAATGCAGCAACAGCATCCTGACTATCGCATGGAACTAGTTAAGGGTAATATTATTGTCATGAGTCCATCAGGATACGAATCAGATGAGGTCGCAGCCGCGATGATTGCCAAGTTACATAACTGGGTTAGACCGCGCAAACTGGGACGAACAGCAGCTTCTAGCGCTGGTTTCAGATTGCCAAATTCAGATTTACGCGCACCCGATGCCTCATTTGTTTTAGCTGAACGCTTGCGTCGCAGTCCCAAGTCTTTTGCTCAATTGGCTCCTGATTTGACTGTAGAGGTGAAGTCCCCTAGCGATAATTTAGAGGAGCTGAGAGCCAAAATTCAAGAATTTCTGAGTTTAGGAACTAAGGTAGGAATTTTGCTCAATCCAGATGAGCGGATTGTTGAAGTTTACAACTTTGGACAAGAGCCAATAATACTTCGTGATAGCGATATTTTAACAGTTCCGGAACTGCTCCCAGGATGGGAAGTACCAATTGCAGATTTGTGGCCTCTAGAGTTTGATTAGGATAGTGGTAAAAGACCCTACAAACTTAGATAGATGGAACTAGTACCGCTGCGCGGAAGTCACTCATTCAAAAGTCAAAAGTCAAAAGTTATTCCGGGCTTTCGCGTCATTTTGAATGGTATGTTTATTTACGCCTCGCAGTACTAGAAGTTTATGCGATTATGCGATCGCTTCAGTAGAGATGGCAAAACTTTGATTAGTGGCTCTAAGGATAAAACTATCAATATTTGGCAACTACCATAGTGATTTAGTATCTCATCAACTGAGTAACGGTAGAATATACCTAATTTTCGTAACTTCAAAAGCCAAACTATGACGATGCATTCCACACTTCAACGTGCATTTACTAACCGCCGCGTTCTAAAAGTGATTAGCGGTTTAAATAACTTTGACGCCACTAGCATCGCTGCTACTGTCAAAGCTGCTGAATTTGGCGGTGCTACTTTTATCGATATTGCCGCCGCTCCAGCTTTAGTCCAGCTAGCTAAAAGTTTGACAAATTTACCAATTTGTGCTTCGGCAGTAGAGCCAGATAAATTTGTGCAAGCAGTGGCAGCTGGTGCTGATTTAATTGAAATCGGGAATTTCGATTCCTTCTATGCTCAAGGACGCCGCTTTGAGGCTGTGGAAGTACTAGCGCTGACTAAGCAAACTCGCGCTCTCCTCCCAGAAATCACCCTATCTGTCACCGTTCCCCACATCCTAGAACTAGATCAACAAGTACAGCTAGCAGAAGAACTGGTGAAAGCTGGAGCAGATATTATCCAAACCGAAGGCGGTACTAGCAGTAACCCAGTTCACCCCGGAACTTTAGGATTAATTGAAAAAGCTGCCCCTACCTTGGCAGCAGCTTTTGAGATTTCGCGTATGGTATCAGTGCCAGTATTGTGTGCATCAGGCATTTCTAGCGTTACTGCACCGTTAGCGATCGCCGCTGGTGCTGCTGGTGTTGGTGTTGGTTCCGCTATCAACCAACTCAATAGCGAAGTCGCAATGATTGCTGCTGTGCGCGGCTTAGTAGAAGCCTTAGCGACTGCAAGAGTGTTGACTGAGAAGTAAGAGCTAAGGAGTGGGCATTGGGCATTGGGCATGAAGAAGAGACAAGGTAGACAAGGAAGAGGGGGGAGACTTGGGAGAGATTTGTTCAACAATTCCCCCTTGTCCTCTTGTCTCCCCTGCTCCCCAATCCCTATCCCTCCTGCCTCTGTGCCCCTCTGCTCTCCTCACCCCAAACAATCCTTCAAGGCATAAATCACCTGGTCTTGCTGCTGTTGTGTCAGTTCTGGGAACATAGGCAAGGATATAACCTCATGGCAAGCTTGCTCTGCTATTGGTAAGTCCCCAATTCTATAGCCCAGACTTTGATAAACTGGCTGCAAATGTAAAGGATGAGGGTAATAAATCATTGAACTCACGCCCTGTTCTTGCAATTGACTACGCACCCAATCTCGATATTTGGCGCTAGAACCATTGCGCCCTTCGCTAGATATGCGAATAGTGTATTGATTCCAAACTCCGATACCCCCAGGTAATTCTTGAGGCGGGACAATCCCCGGAAGTTGACTAAGAAACTGGTAGTAATAATTGGCAATATCTCGGCGGCGATCGTTCCAAATATCTAAATAACGTAGCTTAATCTGCAAAATAGCTGCTTGGAGAGCATCCAAACGGCTATTTACACCGATTTCTTCGTGTAAATATCGAATCTTACTACCATGATCTCGTAGGATTCGCAATTTAGTGGCGATCGCTGGGTCATTAGTCGTTATTGCTCCACCATCGCCGCAACCACCAAGATTTTTGGTAGGGTAGAAACTAAAGCAACCAATATGTCCAATACTTCCTACTTTTTCATCAGCCCAAATTGCCCCTGTAGACTGAGCGCAATCTTCAATTATTGACAAATTGTGAGACTGAGCGATCGCCATTAATGATGTCATATCCACAGGTTGTCCAAACAGATGAACCGGGATAATCGCTTTAGTGTTGGGTGTAATCGCCGCTGCGACTTGCTCTACATCTAAATTAAACGTAGTCGCGTCAATATCAACGAAAACAGGCTTTGCACCCACGGCGCTAATCACTTCAGATGTGGCAATAAAGGTAAAAGGCGTTGTAATCACTTCATCGCCTGCACCAACGTCCAAGACTCGTAACGCTAAGTAGAGCGCATCAGTACCAGAATTACAAGCCACACATTCAGTAACAGTATTATAAGCTGCAAACTGTTGTTCAAAGCCTTCGACTAAGGGGCCGCCGATATAGCGACCGGAAGCTAAAACCTCTAAGACGGCTGCACTTACTTCTGCTTCGATAGTGGTGTATTGCTGCTTGATATCAAAGGCAGGGATGGGATTTACACTTTGGATCATGAGTTCTCATTTTATCGGGAGATACAAAGGATGCACTTCGACAGTCAATTTTTGCTGATTGAATTGTTAATCAAAGAGGAGCTACTAAAAGACTATCGCCCAAGATACGCATCTATAGCAGTCCTAAATCATTTGTGAAATATTTTTGGAGTTGGCTGTCATTAGTCATTAGTCATTTGTCCTTTGTAATTGCAAATAACAAGGGACAAATGACGAAGGACGACCACAATAAAATTTTCACGACTCAAATAGGATTGCTATATTAGGGTTTTTACTTAAATTGTGGTGCGGTAAACCACTGCACATTTAATTTACAGATAGTAGGCATACTAGTACAGTACGGCGGAAATAAACCACCCCTTCGGGTGACGCTCGCAGGCTCGCTAACGCTGCGCTAACGGCAGTTCCTCATGGGGGAACCCCCTTTCTGCGGACTGCCTCACCATTCAAAACCAATGAAATGCTTACGCTGTATTAATTTTGAATTTTGAATTTTGAATTTTGAATTCCGCCTTGCGGTACTAGGTGTTTGCCATATTAATGTCATACCATTTGGAATTTGGAATTGATGAAAGTGATATATATCAACCAAGATCCAACACATCTGGTCAAAGTTCCAAGTGTGTGTGCTGCTTTGAGAAGAAAATACCACGAGATAGAGAACCCATGCAGAATCTGATCGAGCTGGATTTTGTGGATTTAGCTATTGCTGTGGGATTGATGGCGATCGCCATTGGTTTATCTGCCTGGGAAAAATTAGGATTAGAGTTGAACCTAGCCCTTGCTACTGGGAGAACCATCTTACAACTTCTTGTATTGGGATACATTTTAGATTTCATCTTGGCTTTAGACAATGTTTGGGCAGTTTTGGCGCTATTAGCAATAATGCTGACAATTACGGCGATTGTCGCACGAAATCGCATTACTCCAAAAATTCCTCATCTGTTGCCTTTGGTGTGGGGTGCAATTTTAATTAGTACAGCCGTCACAGTGTTTTACATTAACTTCTTGATCGTTCAACCAGAGAGATGGTACGAACCACAGTATATAATTCCCTTAGCAGGGATAGTCTTAGGTAATGCTACCAATGCAGCTGCGATCGCAGGCGATCGCCTTGTCAGCACCATTAATTCCAGCCATCTCGAAATAGAAACCCATTTAAGCTTAGGTGCAACTCCAGAGCAAGCTGTTAGCCAGTATCGCAAAGACGCCATCAAAGCCGGATTGATTCCTACTCTCAATCAAATGATACTCATAGGTATGGTCGCAATACCAGGAATTACCACTGGACAGTTATTAGCTGGTGTCAAACCTCTAGATGCTGTCTCCTACGAAGTTTTGATTATGTTTATGGTTGCTTTTGCTAACTTGTTGACAACAGTTTTAATCACCAAGGGGTTGTGTCGGCAATTTTTTAATTCTGCCGCGCAGTTGGTGAGGTGAAGAGTGCTGTTAGCTCTCTCTCTTCTCTACAAGAGGCTGCGCCAACGGGGCGTTTAACACGTGCTGAGTGCCAAGTGAAGAGTGCTGACTTGAAAAGACCGCAATAAATATTTCATCTTCTTGTAGGAGCGCATAGCTAGTTATGCGCTCCTATGAAGTATTCACACAATTGATGTATAAGTAATTATTGTAAACGCATCTATCCTATGGAGTATTTTATATAAAATACGAATAAATATTTATATAGTTATTTAAAAATAATGTAATTTCAGTATTCAAACCTGACGCTGTAAACCTGAAAACTTAACAAATTGCCGTCTATCGGAAATAACAGAACCAAAGCAGGAATGTCATGATTAAGAGATGTACCTTTAGTCAAGTAAGTCAAGTATGTGAAATATTTATTAATATTATTAATAGATAGTAAGTGTAAATTCAGCGTCAGGAATCCAAAAAAAATTCCTAATGGCAGGTATTTAGCATCAATCACCAGATTCTTCACCAAGGCAACAGAAGATTATGAAAGACCAAGAACGATCAAACTCTAAGGAATTCGTCGGAAATCTCAAAAACGGGATTTGGCTGTTTGGGCTGTCATCGTGGGTATTTGGCATTACCGATCGCAGTATTGCTTCATTTGCAGATGGCTATCTATCTGCTTTGGATTTGACGCAAATATTTACAGCGGCTACGTTCTTTGTGGCGTGGCTATTTTTGAAACCGACATCCAGAGTTTGAGTTGAGTATTCAGTCATTGTTTAGGCTAGTTCGATCGAGATTTAGAAAGTTATCTATTTGATCGCTATAAGGGGTGTGCCACAGAATGTATAGATTTTTTTGCATTGATTGCAATCAAGGTAATTCGTAAAATCTCCGAATTACCCTGATTTCTAGTTTTCACAAGAGAGAATCAGGATCTACACCAAGTTCGCGCAACCTTTGTGCCAGCATTTGGGCACGTTCTTCCGGGGTTTGTAAACGTCGTTCTTGCTCGTTATACCAATAAAGCCACTCTCGCGTGATACCGTGATATATTCTATTCCTCGTTCTATGCCAATTCCCAAACCTACCTCTGGTAGCCAAACAGGATTTCCTGAGAGCAATTGATACTCGTTATTGACTAATTTATAGACCTCTAAGTGTTGCTTGCGGCGGCGAGTAGGATTATAAACGACATAGTACAAGACTTTGAGCTTTACGTACTCGTTTTTCTTAGTAGTGTATTCTCTGCGACAAATCTGAGATACTACTTCCAGTACCAATATAGGAACTTTGGTGTATCTAAAAAAATTTTTCTAATTTTCCGGAATTGATTATGTTCAGGTGGTAGTCTCTATTAGATTAGCGATTTATACTGAAACTCTATAACGAACCTTCGGGGAATATAACCCCATTACGGATTAAAAGCCCGGTCTTCATGGCCGGGCTTTTGCCAAGAAATTAAAAAAATTGGGGTAACTCTGGAAAATCCCAGAATTACCCCAAATTTTAAAAGTTACGAGTGTTCTTAACTCCTAACTACTCATTAAATTAGGCAAAGGCAGCAGTTGTCACATCGTTGTTGGAGAGAATTTCTTGCAACTCTTCAGCGTCTACTGTTTCTTTATCAACCAGCATTTGCGCTAGCTGATCTAGAATGTGGCGGTTGCCCACTAACACTTCTTTAGCGCGTGTATAAGCTACATCTACAAGTTTGCGGACTTCTTCATCAATGGCAGCAGCGGTTTCTTCAGAAAAATCACGCTCTGACATGATATCGCGTCCGAGGAACATATTACCTTGTTGACGACCAAGGGCAACAGGGCCTAAGCGATCGCTCATCCCAAATCGGGTAATCATCTGACGGGCAACCCGGGCTACCTGTTGTAAATCATTAGAAGCACCAGTGGTAACTTCTTCTTCACCAAAGATTAATTCTTCAGCAAGCCGACCACCCAAAGCCACAGCCATCTGATTTTCCAGATAAGCGCGGCTGTATAAACCAGTGTCCATCCGGTCTTCGCTGGGGGTAAACCAAGTTAAACCACCTGCGCGACCACGAGGAATGATACTAATCTTCTGCACTGGGTCATAATCTGGCATCAAAGCACCAACTAAAGCATGACCAGCTTCGTGATATGCCACCAAGGTTTTGCGCTTTTCGCTCATTACCCGGTCTTTCTTCTCTGGTCCAGCTAATACGCGATCAATCGCGTCGTTGATTTCGTCCATCGAAATTTCAGTCAAATTCCGGCGTGCTGCCAGAATTGCGGCTTCATTCAACAGATTGGATAAATCTGCGCCAGTAAATCCAGGGGTACGACGGGCAATTTTATCCAAATCTACATCTTTCGCCAAGGTCTTGCCACGGGCGTGTACCTTGAGGATTTCGCTGCGTCCGGCATAGTCGGGACGGTCTACCACAACTTGACGGTCAAAGCGACCAGGACGCAACAGGGCTGCATCTAGAACATCAGGACGGTTGGTAGCGGCAATAATGATGATGCCAGTGTTGCCTTCAAAGCCGTCCATTTCTGTGAGCAACTGGTTGAGGGTTTGTTCCCGCTCATCGTTACCACCACCTAAACCTGCACCCCGTTGACGACCGACAGCGTCAATTTCATCGATGAAGACGATACAAGGAGCGTTGGTCTTAGCTTGCTCAAATAAATCGCGGACGCGGGATGCACCCACACCGACGAACATTTCCACAAATTCCGAACCAGAGATCGAGAAGAAGGGTACACCTGCTTCACCAGCTACCGCACGAGCTAGGAGGGTTTTACCTGTACCAGGAGGGCCAACTAACAACACACCTTTAGGAATTTTTGCACCAACAGCAGTAAAGCGATCGGCGTTTTTCAGAAAGTCTACGACTTCGTTTAATTCCAACTTGGCTTGGTCAATACCAGCGACATCGCCAAATGTCACCTGGGTTTGTGGTTCCATTTGCACTCTGGCTTTGGATTTGCCAAAGTTCATCGCTTGGCTACCTGGGCCACTTTGAGCGCGACGTAGCAAGAAGAATAAGCCAACCAAAAGCAATACAGGGAAAAATAAGCTGCTTAGTGCCTTAAACCAAAATCCTTCGTCGGTTTGGGGCAAAACAGAAATATCAACGCCTTTATTAGTCAGAGTATTAATCAGTTCTGGATCGTTGACTAAGGTAACAATCCGTTTAGCCGGGTCATATTTGGGTGTTACCAGTGCTGTAGAGCGGTCTGCACTCAAACTGACTTTTTCGACTCTGCCTTGCTGAACTTCTTGAATAAAGCGACTATATCGCCATGTCTCTCTGCTTTGGGGTTGTTTGTCAAAAAATGCTGTTCCCAGCGCAATGACGACAATAAACAGCAGCGCGTACAGCCCTGCATTTCTCCATCTTTTATTCACTAAAGTCTATCCTCCGGTATTTTTCGCACCATCGCCTAGCATCTACGATCGCAAAGGTGATTATTAAGAATTATGTTAACTTATCTTAAGATATAACAAATTTGGCGTGGATGTCATGCTAAAAAAAGCTCCCTTATTAGCTGAAAACTATCATGGTAGGGATTATATTCTAGCGACCCTGAAGGCAGATGAACGGTATGAATGGGAATAATTTCTACCACACTATTAGTGTAGGCGATCGCTTCAAATCTCTGGACTAGCTCGACGCTCCAAGTTTCTTCTCGCACTGACTGCTGGTGATTTTGCAACCAGTTTACAAGTTGCGATCGCATAATTCCCGGCAAAATGCCTGCCTTTATTGGCGGTGTCCACCAACTGCAATCGCACCATCCCCAAAGGTTGCCTGTACTGGTTTCTAGCCAATTTCCTTGAGCATCGACTAATATCGCTTCTTGAGCATCTAAGCTAGTTTTTGCCAACCAAGCACTCAAATAGTTTCCAGTTTTATGAGAGGGGAGAGAACGAGAAAATTCTGAACTAGCAACAGCACACACAACACCAGTTTTTTGTTTTTCTAGCAAATCTGGCGGTAAGAATCTACCAGTTATCCATTCCCGTCCATCAGGAAAAAGGGTAATTCTGAGAACAGGAAAATGTGCCAGAAGAGTTTGAGCGCCTTGACGCAGACGATTCCAATCGGGTTGCTGCCACCCAAAAGTTTGTAGCGAGAAAAGTAGGCGATCGCAATGTGCTTGCCAATTAGTTAAATTACTATCTAGGGAGTTCTGATAAACCCGCAATGTTGTAAAAACAGTTGCCCCATAAAGTAAACCCGGATCGTTAATGTTTAATTCTAGGGTTTGAGAGTGAATTAATTTACCGTCATACCAAAAAATATTATTTATCACAACCAAATTGCTTATTGCTACAACTCCATTGAAAAGTGATGACTTGTAATGCTCATACGCTGCATGAGATAAAACCTGTGGGCTGCAAATCGCTGAACACCAGAATCCAGACTCAGATGCTTACAGTCATGATTTCTAGCATATTTAATTAGCCACTGAAATAATTGTTGACCATAGCTATGCGATCGCTGCAACTCATCAACAACTAAATCATCAATGTATAAAAACTTTCCCGATGCTAAACAATTAGAAATGCGAAATCCAGCGATCGCTACAGCTTGCTTTTCTACTTCCAAGAATGCAAGTTGATATCCTTCTTTCATCTGATATCGAACTTGTTCTACAAACTTAGTCTGCTCAAGGTGAGGGCGCAACTGAGAGATAACAAGAAAACATCCTAATATTTGAAAGTCAGATTCCACCAATTGTATTGACATAAATATTACTTTACTCAATCATACGTGAGAAATTTGAAAAAATTAGGTGAATATAATTCTTTATTACACTTGCAACAACCCGTTATGAATAATAACTTAATCTTTAGGAGGAAATATAATTTTATAAGCCCCTTCAGGAGTTGTAACTATTTTTCCTCCCAAGGCTTCGATTTCCTTAATTGCACGTTTCTGAGTTCTTTGATCAGCATGATTATTTAAAACCATTGACCATGTATAAATTTGAGCATATTTACTGTTAGGATTTTTACTCAAAAATTCCGCAGTTTTTTGAGAAGTATTCGCTATAAACTGACTCTCTGGATCTGAAAATTTACTTGCCCAGTTTGCCGCTGTTGCAAAAGACTGTTGAGCAGCTTGAGCATTGCCTAAAAATAATAATTCATCAACTCCTTTAAAACGCCATATATAATAGGACTTTTCAGGAACTGATGGAGATATTGATTTTAAGCCTTTCTCTGACAATGCGATCGCACGTTCTGGCATACCAGCATACAATGAAGTACTAATCGAAAGACTGCGATACGCTGCTAAAAATCGCGGATCACGTTCTAGAATAACTTCAAAATATTCTGGACTTAAACTGTAACCTGTTTTATCTCGAACTTCATCATCTCCAAAATATTGGATAAAATTGAGATAAACCAAATCTGCAATGAAGTTCTCATAACCAAAACTAGGCATTTTCTGGAGAAAATTAAGGCGGATATTTTCGGATTTTATTTCTTTTTCTAAAGTTTCTAAAGAAGCTGATTGTTTTCTATTTATTAGTTTTTGCAATTGGGGAAATTGAATCAAGCCAACTCCTAAAATACACATACAAATTACAAAATTTGTAGCAAAAGCCTGACGAGATAACAACATATTTTCCTTGTCTTTATCATCATAGTCATATTATTGTATACATAGTGGTATAACAAAAGTCAGCCCCACTTGTGCGTCTAAGCTTTGCTAAGTCAGAGAAAAAAAGTTGACTCAAATAAATCAATTAATTAACTAGTGTTATTTTATACTTCAATCTTAATTTTGCTCTGAGATATACTTTAGAGCCTATTTATAAAGTAAATATGGGAAAATCCCTACCGCAGTGCTGGATTCACTACAACGCAGTTGGCTCCAAAATCTAAAATGATATTATTCTTTTTCTAAGATAAATTTGGCTTTTGGAAATCATATAGTAAAAATTTCTTAAATTATTAAGTTGTTTTGACTTTAATTACTTTTTTTTAGTAAAAGCCTGAAAATTTTTGACATAACCTAAAATTGTGTTTTGTTTATATTTCAATCTGTAACCTCTAAAACGTCATGGTGAATAACACTTTTAACGAAATCACAGAAACTAATGGTCAAGCCATCAAAAACGTGGAAAATAATAGTCATTTTAGCAAACCAAGTAGTGAATTTAAAATAAAAGTTAAGAAGCTGAATGCTAAAGGAGAAGGATTCAATATTGATGAAATTATTGATGCTATTCAAACAGCAATAGTTGAAGTTGTCGAGCTAGAAATTACTACTTGGGTTCCAGAATCATCTACTCAGTTAGAACAACTACAAGAGCAGCAAATTGCTCAACCAGGTAATCGAATGCACACTATAATTAATCTAATTGATGGTGATATAACTAACGAAGTTGGTAGTCAATTTGTTGGTAGTGGCCCATATACAGAACTTCGCGAATTTCACCTAACTCAAATCAAAGAAAGTCGGGAGATTATGCAAAAAAATATTGAAAGTTTGCAAAAGCTGTATGGATTGTTTCTAGAAATTATGAAATCTCGTAAAACTTCACAACAATTGCTATCCCGTCCCCAGTAGTTGATATTTCTTAATTGATATTAACTCAAAAATACCCACAGAATATCAGCGTATCCCTACCTGTAGGTTAATTTGCTTTAGAAAAATCAAGGAAATTATGACATGATCAAAATTCAAGAACAAGCTAAAGATTTACTAGAAAAAGTAGTCTCATCTGTATATGAATTAGTTGATGATATTACAGCTTTAGAAATAAATACGATGGTTGTGGAGCAAATTACTGGCGCAAAGTTTAATGCTTGGCAAGCGTATGAAGAAATTTATTCAATAAATGACAAAGACTACTTTGATGTCAAAGGAATTCCAAATCCAGATGATTTAATAGATCCAGAAAAAACTCAAGCTCAAGAGCTACGCAAGCGTTATACAAGTCTATTTGCACAACTTGAAAGAGAATATTTTTATATTCTCCTTGAACAAAGTACTGAGACTAGTGAGCCAGACTCCAGAATAATCCAATATCAGGAACGTCTTAAATATCAAGTAGAACATAAAGCAAATATTGTTCCAACTGATGAGGTATACATAAAGTTAGCTCGACCAATATTGCCTGCTCCAACTCCTGTTACAGATGGAGAAGAAAATAATCTAAAAAGTTTACAACACAGGTGGCAAGAGATTGAAAAACTTTTGAATAATGATAAATTTATTCGGACACTGCGGAAAATGTCTGAGCTAAAAGCTGCACTTAATAGTGATAATATTACCAGCGTAGATATTGATGTTATTTATGCTCAAACTGTTATGCAGTTAGATGGAGATATTATCAGTCGTTACAATAAAAAGCTATTTCAATTATCTGAAGATGATAGAGATTTAATCCTAAAAATACATAATGAAGGGATAGTTGCTGGAGAGAAACAGTGGCGTGGAACACTAGATTTTCTGATTGGTATTGTACAAAGTATCGCAAAGTTATCCCGACAATGAACGCTGATAAAACACACATAGATTATGAAGCTGATGTTCAACTATCTTTCTTTGTACAAATACCTCAATGTACTCCTATTGAAATTGAAATTAAGGTTGAGCCAGGACAGTATGCTTTTTATTTAAATAAGGCAGTTTTAAAAAAAATTGAGGAAGCGCGAAAAATAGGCTGCTCTCTGTATATCCCGCCAAAATTAAGAGCTTATCTTTTGTACTACAACTGCTTTAGTGATAATACTATGCAATACCAGAAATTAGCAGTTGTTAAAAAAAGCTTTAAAACTTTAAAACTTTTTGATGACACTTTTGTAGTAATTTTTATCAGATTATTTTGGAGTAAATTATTACAAAACAAATTAAATTTACAGTCTGGACTTACTTTTGATTTGTATTATAGAGAAGATACATCAGCTTTATATTTGTGGAAAGAAGAAGATATTGTTTTACAAAGTAATATTTTATTTTATGGTGACATAATTCACAAAGTCAGGAATAATTTTATCCAAAATCCTGAGTGTTTAAATATTGTTTATATACATTATTGGCTTATTGAAAAAATTCTTAGCTATCTTCAGACTAAATTAAATTTCTTAGCTTGGGAACTAGCTTCACTTTTCCCTGCTGCTTTTTTAACTTGGAAATTACATTTAGCACTTTCATTATCAATATTTGTTGGGCTAATAATATCTTTTGTATTTACTACTATTCGCCATTGGCTTGTTAATCAACTTCCAAAATGGACTTCTATTAATTATCAATATCGCAATTGGCTGGCATGGGGACTAAGTTGTGTCACTTCTAGTATTTTTATGTTTACTCCCACTGATTTTTTATTTTTGCTATTTTTGTCAATAATTGGGCCATTATTAAAATGGTTTTTTAGTTTGATAGTAGGGCAAATTGGTAAAGTCTTTATGCGTTGGTTACTAGCTTGAAAATAGAGTGTGAGATGTTGAAAAGGATATTGTTTTGTGAAAGACTTTTTTAATACAAAGATTATGTTAACTGAAATATTAAGGAATTCTCAAGAAATAAATTATCTAAATAAACCAACCACAGAGACACAGAGGACACAGAGAAATAAGGAATAGAGAAGTTTATTTCATTAGGTTGTTGATGTTTTTTTTATTTGGAAGTCCCTAAAACAATCTTACTCAAATTAAACCAGACTTTCTAATTACGTTTCAACAACTGCCAACACTGTTGAGCGATCGCCTTTTTGACATCTTCCGTAATTACCACACTATCTCGATAATCCTCTCCACCATGTACTATCCGATGCCCCACCACATCGATTTCTGACAAGCGATCAATTACCTTGGTTGCATCATGATTAAGTGTATTGAGCATATAGGTAAGGTGCTCCTGTGGGGAATCACCAGAAATTGATTTTTGCAGCGTTCCACCCGTAACAGTTTTCACCTCAATTTCTGCCACACCCTGATCGATCTTGAGTCCAGTTGATTTTCCCTTCCCAAAGGGGTTGGGGTGCTTGGATGGGCAGAGTTTCATCTGCAATTTCATACAGACAACTCTTTTGGCTGCTCGATCCAGCATTCAGTACCAATATCTTCATAGTGACAACAGAAAAAGATGATTTCTTTTGCTTGTGTCACTAATTCTAGCCTCATGCTTAATTGTTTGTTACATACTTATAAATTTTCTCCACGACTTACTTAGTGCATGAAGTCAGCTTGAGTTAGATTGTCCTAAACAGTAGGGTAAAAGTAGAATGTTAGACCCAATACAGTATAAGTTGCCAAAAGCAAAATGCCTTCTAGCCAGTTAGAGCGTCCGTCAGAACTAACAGAGTTAGTGATTAATACTGCCACAACCACTGCTACTAATTCAAAAGGATTGAAATTTAAATCCATCGGCTGACCAATTGCCAATCCGATCAGAACTAATAAGGGAGCGACAAACAAAGCAATTTGCAAGCTAGAGCCGATAGCGACTGATAGAGAAAGATTCATGTTGTTTTTCATTGCTACAGTCACCGCAGTTGCATGTTCAGCGGCATTGCCGATAACAGGCAAAAGGATGACACCTGTAAATAGCTTGGTTAGCCCCAAACGGGATATAGCTGGCTCTAATGTTGCAACTAACAGTTCTGATTCAAATGCTACTAAAATTGTCACTACTAGTAGCACACCTATCCAGAACCATAGATTTATTTGACTTTGAGCATTGCCTGTTGCTTTGACGTTTTCTGTTTGTGCTAACTCTATCTCTGCCAAACCAACTTCATAAAGATAAGTATGAGTCCGCATTGAAAACAGCAACATTAGTCCATAAACTAAGATTAAGATTAAGGCAACCGCGCTAGAAAGACTCTGAAGTTTGTCCTCTTTCATTGCACCCGCTGTGATAAAATTGACAGCAGTAGGTAGCAAAATAGCGCTGAGTGCTAAATTCATAGCTGAAGCATTTACCCGTGCAACAATGGGTTGAAACTCCTGTTCGCGATAACGGAGTCCGCCAAGTAACATTGCAAAACCCACAACTAAAAGCAAGTTGCTGATAATTGAGCCTGTAATAGTAGCTTTGACGACATCTACTAGTCCAGCCTTGAGAGCGATGATGGCAATAATTAATTCAGTTGCATTACCAAAAGTAGCGTTTAAGAATCCTCCAATAGAAGGACCTACAACTACAGTAATTTCTTCAGTTGCAGTACCTATCCAAGCTGCCAAAGGGATGATCGCCAACCCAGAAGTTATGAAAACAGCGAGTGAATCCCAATGGAGAAAATGAGCAGCAATAGAAATCGGAATAAATATTAACAAAGTTGAAAAAACAAGTTTTTTAACCGACATACTAAGTCCTACGATTGAGTAGAGGCTGGCTACTAGTTGAGCATCTAACAAGAAGTAGAACTTACTGATACAAAGTTCCGCATCGCCTATTACCAGAATCAAAGCGGCGCTCCGAAAAATGCTCAATGCAATATCAGCCAACAGCCTTGCCAAAAATTATCTCCTGGTCGAGTCGCTAATATCATGTTTGGTTAATTAGTTATAATTCCCGTAATCTATGCAGAAACTGGAAAACCCTTTTCCCCCTGCGGTCTTAATGATAAGTCTTTCACCGGACACGATATAACTCCTTTGCAGCCGTTTTGGCTCGGATTGGAACACCTGCACCTGGCCCTAAACAAGCGAGGAAAGTCCCCTGGTCGGACTTGCGGTAGACCCCGCCAGCCACAGACTCGTTATTCGATTGTGAAAAAAGCCTTTACCAAGCCTAAGAAAGTATCTAAAAATACTGCTTAACGGCTTTTAATTACTTTGATTGCTCTGGTTTCATTTTATTGTTCAATGGTCGAGGAGAACCAGGTTGTAATCGCCAGGAACAGTGAAATAATGCTCCAGCCCGATCGTTTGCAGAAGCTCCGCTAGGTATGTGCCGATATTGAGATAGGGGTCAAACTGTTTTAACTCGCTCATGTCAAGAACCTCAACGAATTTTAAATACTAATGCTATCTGGCTTAGTTGACCTCGTAGCATAAGTAAAGCTAATAAATCAGCTAAGTGTAAGAGCAAATCTCGTACCAGAATATAATTATGTGGTTATTGTAGAGAATTTTGTCAAAGAGTTGAGTGAGAATCAAGCTAGAGAAATATCTGGTTTGGTTATTTTCTCATCTATTCACTCTCAAACAGATACTTGAATTTTTACGCCAAGCAGTAGACCGCAACTATGGGGTAGCCTGCAAAGTTTATTTACCATCCGGCTGATTTTGGTTGATCTTTGGGGTTTGTAAATAAGCTAAACTTATATTTGATTCAAGGCATTTAGCTTTTACACATTTTTTCAAAAACGGTATCACACACTACTATTTTTTAGTGATGGCTACGTCCGCCCAGGCATTGCAAAAGTTTTCGGTCTACTAACATTAACAAGACGGCCAAAGTGGCTGATCAAGTCAAAGCGCATTCAATTCTCCGAGTGTGAATTAGTGTGTCCAATCAAGCTAACTGCAACGCGCGGTAGACGTATGCAGCAAAGGGGTGAAATGAGCAGTGATACTGAAATCGTTATACTAACTGTGGGAGGCTGTTTATCTATCCAGCCAGATTCCATAATTGTGTTTTTTTATAGCTTGTTGCACTATGTCCTTCTTCAAAACCCCGCTGATTGGTTTAAAAGCTGACTCATTTCGTCATCCATTAGACCTGGAAGCTACCAGAGCGCTCAAGCAGATACCAGGCATAGATATGTTGGTGCGAAATTGGCTTGGACCAATGGCAGAGCAGGTTTTCTATGTGGAAAATATTGCCTCCAGCATTTTGGTAGGTGAAAAGCAACTGCCTGATTTATACAAACTGTTGTTAGACGCCTGTAAAACCCTGGATATAGATCCCCCTCAGTTGTATGTCCGGCAACATCCGGCTCCCAACGCATATACTTTTGCTGTGCGGGGTAAGCAACCTTTTGTGGTGCTACACACTTCCCTAATTGATATCCTCACACCAGAAGAAATACAAGCAGTAATCGCCCACGAGTTGGGGCATCTTAAGTGTGACCATAGCGTTTACTTGACACCTGTAAATTTATTAATATTAGCTGCGGCGATTGTGCCCAATGTTGGAACCTTCGTTGCTCAAGCCATACAGGCGCAACTTTTGGAATGGGTACGTTGTGCTGAGTTTACCTGCGATCGCGCCGCATTACTAGCAACCCAAGACCCGAAAGTTGTTATGTCCGTGTTGATGAAGTTGGCTGGTGGTTCTCCCACCTTAGCCCCCCAACTAAATCTTGATGCTTTTGTTGCCCAAGCCCGCGCTTACGATGACATCAGCAAGACAGAACTGGGTGAAATGGTCAAAGCTGCCCGTACAGCCCAATTAACCCATCCAGTGCCAGTACTGCGGGCGCGAGAAATTGACCGCTGGGCAAGCAGTACAGAATATCAAACTCTGTTGCAAAGTCACGGACCGAAGTCTACTAATAATGAAGTTGCGCCCAAAGGTGGATGGCGCAATTGGTAGAGGTACTATTCACAACTGCTTTTTCGCTACATACAGCGTATTTCAGGTAAATGAAGTACATGAGTAGGGGCACAACATGTTCCCTATGATTATCTGTACCTCACGCCTGTTGCAATCTGCTGTAAGTACAAAAGTATTAATAAAAGGGGAAGCGATCACTTCCCCTGCTTATCAAAAAATGCAAACCCTCATCATACTACATATCCCTTTTGTCAACTAGAAACTTTTAAAGCTGCTTCTGCTTGGGAATGTAACAATAAACCGTATTCTAAACCCTCTACCACCGCTTGATAGGAAGCTGCCAAAATATTGGTAGAAACTCCTACCGTTGTCCAGCGTTGACGACCATTGCCTGATTCTACCAACACACGGGTTTTCGCCGCAGTGCCCGTATGTCCGTTGAGAATCCGTACTTTGTAATCTGTCAAATCAAAGGTTGCAATTTGGGGATAAAAGTTCACCAAAGCTTTGCGTAAAGCTGCATCCAAAGCGGCAACGGGTCCGTTACCTTCCGCCGCTTCCAAAATATTTTTGCCGTCAACAGCGACTTTAACTGTAGCTAAGGCATTGCTAGTTTCTTTCCCCTCAATCAAGTCACAGTGGACTTGAAAACCTTTGACTTCAAAAAACTTTCGGCGACCTCCCAAAGCTTCGTGCATCAACAGTACAAAACTGGCCTCTGCGGCTTCAAATTGAAATCCTTCGCTCTCCAAATCTTTGAGGCGCTGGAGAATTTCCCTAGCCTCTGCCTTTTGTTGATCCAATTCAATGCCAAAACTGCGGGCTTTGGCTAAAACATTGCTCAGTCCAGACTGTTCCGAAATCACGATCCGGCGACGATTCCCGACTTGTTCCGGCTGAATGTGTTCGTATGTCAGGGGATTACGTTCCACTGCTGATACATGAATACCGCCCTTGTGGGCAAAAGCCGAACGTCCCACAAAGGGAGCGTGTTCATCTGGCGCGAGGTTGACCACCTCACTCACAAAACGACTAGCTTCTGTAAGTTGTGTAAGCTGGTCTTCTGTGATACAACTGTAACCCGCCTTCAGTTGTAAATTGGGAATTAACGAACAGAGGTTAGCATTACCACAACGTTCACCGTAACCATTAATTGTGCCCTGTACCATCTTTGCCCCTGCCATCACGGCGGCTATGGCGTTAGCAACCGCCATTTCTGAATCGTTATGAGTATGAATTCCAATTTGGGGCATTGCCCTTTGTCCTACCCTGCGGGAAGCTGCTGGTGCATCTATGTCCTCAGTCATTGGTTCTTGACAAATGACGCCAGTTGCTTCAACGGAGGGAACCTCCGCAACGCACTGGCTCACTAATGACAAATGACGAATGACATCTTGAACAATTTCGCTAATTTCGTGGGGTAAAGTGCCACCATTGGTATCACAGAGGACTAGCCATTCCGCACCAGATGCGATCGCAGTCTCTAATGTCTGTAAAGCATAATCTCGATTGTGCTTATAGCCATCAAACCAATGTTCGGCATCATAGATAATCCGGCGACTTTGAGAACGGAGGTACTCAATTGTGTCGCGAATCATCGCCAAATTTTCTTCTAATGTCGTCTTGAGTCCTGTTGTCACGTGTAAATCCCAAGACTTGCCAAAAATGGTTACCCAGCGAGTTCCCGCAGCCAAAATATCCTGTAGCATCGGTTCGGTGGCGGCAGTGGAGTTGGGACGGCGAGTTGAACAAAAAGCAACAATTTCAGCTTGTTTAAGCGGATCTTCTTGAAGTTGCCAGAAAAATTGTACATCCTTGGGATTGGCACCAGGCCAACCACCTTCAATGAAGGGAATTCCCAGATGATCGAGTCTACGGGCAATGCGTAACTTATCTTCTATCGATACAGATAGACCCTCGCGCTGAGTGCCATCCCGCAATGTAGTGTCGTAAAGCCAAAGTTGAGGTGAAGAATTTGTGGTCATAAAACTGGGACCGACGAGACAACTTTCGAGGCAATGTGTCAATATACAACAAAAAGCCAGTTTGGCAATTTAAAAATGCCTAAGGTACTAGCTGAAGGGAAAACAATTGATTGCGAACATGGAAGCAATCTCCGAACAATTTTGCTGCAAAATAGTATTCACCTCTACAATGACGGTGCTAAGGTGATAAACTGTCGGGGCATTGGCAGTTGTGGAACCTGCGCGGTTAAGGTAGAGGGCGAAGTATCAGCAGCGAATTGGCGTGATCGAGCACGGCGTTCGCTTCCTCCCCATTCTCCTACAACAGACTTACGTTTAGCTTGTCAAACTCAAGTTTTAGGCGATGTGAAAGTGACAAAGTTTGATGGATTTTGGGGACAAGGTTCTCGAATAGTGTGGACACCAAAAGGTTAAAAAGGAGTTAAGACAAGATGGGTAGATGGACACCCTTAATTTTAATGGCTGGAGGTTTAGCCATTCTGCTTGGTACATTACTAGGCATCAACTTTCCAATGGGCGTACAAACTGCTAACGCTCCCAGTGACAAGAAATCAGAAGTCTTGCCAGCTAATATCAATGTTAATGGCAGTGGTGGCAGTAAGAATGATGAAACTACGACTGAAGGAAACGAAACAACTCAAACAAACGAAAATAGGCGCGGTATTGTAGCCCCAAGACCTGACAACAGGAGTAACGTTGCCCAGAATTCTGGCGATGACTCAACTGACAGTACAACAGACAGCAGCAATACAGATTCTTCAGACACAAGCACACCATCCAGCGATACAAATCAAAGCAACGAACCAATTCGCGCCTTGTGGTAACGATTAGATCCGTCTTCAGACCCGTCTTTAGTTACAAGTTATAAGTTATAAGTTATGAGTTATTAGTTATGAGTTATTAGTTATGTACTAATGATAAATGGCTAATGATAGATGACTAATGACTAATGACTAATGATTAGTGAGACTGTAATTATTGGTGGCGGCATTATTGGTTTAGCGATCGCCATTGAACTAAAATTGCGCGGGACAAATGTCACCGTGTTTTGTCGTAACTTTCAGGCTGCTGCTACCCACGCTGCCGCCGGGATGTTGGCACCAGATGCGGAAAACATCCCGAATGAGGCAATGTATTCATTGTGTTGGCGATCGCGTGCCTTATATCCCGACTGGACGCGCAAATTAGAAGACCTGACAGGCTTAAATACTGGCTACCGTGCCTGTGGTATCCTTGCACCCCTTTTTGAAGAGGCAGGGGGGCAGGGGGGCAGAGGAGCAGGGGAAACACAGGAGCAGAGGAGCAGAGGGGAAAGTCTTTCCTCCTCATCTCCGGCTTACTGGTTAAACAAAGAGGCAATTCATCAATATCAGCCAGGATTGGGAGCAGAGGTAGTTGGTGGCTGGTGGTATCCTGAAGATGCACAAGTTGATAATAAGGCTCTTGTTCACGTATTGCGGACGGCTGCTGAGTCTATTGGTGTTGAACTAAAAGACGGCATTACAGTAGAAGCTTTTTTACAGCAACAAGGACAAGTAGTTGGCGTGCAAACCAATGCTGGCATAATTCGCGCTGCTCACTATGTTTTAGCTTCAGGTGCTTGGTCAAATGAATTGTTACCGCTACCTGTGCTACCCAGAAAAGGACAAATG
The DNA here is from genome assembly GCF_036917535.1 of Nostoc sp. GTDB lineage: Bacteria > Cyanobacteriota > Cyanobacteriia > Cyanobacteriales > Nostocaceae > Nostoc. The sequence continues at coordinate 27,211 of NZ_JBALDA010000098.1, read as the reverse complement.
CTGAGTGTGCGGATACCAGAAGTTTCGCCGGAATTGCCCTTGAAGCGGGTTTTATTTGGGCAGAATATTTACATCGTACCAAGACGCGATCGCCTGGTTATTGGCGCAACAAGTGAAGACGTTGGCTTTATCCCCAACAACACCCCAGAAGGTATTCAAAAATTACTACAAGCAGCTATCCGGCTGTATCCCCAATTAAAGCATTATCCCATCCAGGAATTTTGGTGGGGATTTCGCCCAACTACCCCTGATGAATTGCCCATCCTGGGCACTAGCCACTGTCAAAATTTAACTTTTGCTACGGGTCATTACCGCAACGGAATTCTACTTGCGCCCGTAACAGCCGCTTTGATTGCCGATTTAATTTTAGAACAAAAGTCTGACCCCCTACTTGCTAATTTTCACTATTCGCGCTTCCAGTCCAAGTCATCTACCTCCACACCCATGCTGACTCACTCTGCCAATTTCTCCAACGGGCATAATATCACCCTACTTCCTACAGACGCGATTAATCGCGTCTCTACCGATTCACCATTGATTATCGCTGGCAAAACCTTCCAATCCCGCTTGATGACGGGAACTGGTAAGTATCGCAGCATTGAGGAAATGCAGCAAAGCGTCACCGCCAGCGAATGCCAGATTGTCACCGTAGCAGTACGACGGGTACAAACCAAGGCTCCTGGACATGAAGGTTTAGCTGAAGCCTTGGATTGGACGAAAATCTGGATGTTACCCAATACCGCAGGTTGTCAAACTGCTGAAGAGGCAATTCGGGTAGCACGTTTAGGGCGAGAAATGGCGAAATTATTGGGGCAGGAAGATAATAATTTTGTAAAGTTAGAAGTAATACCTGACCTTAAGTATTTACTCCCAGACCCGATTGGAACACTGCAAGCAGCAGAACAACTAGTTAAAGAAGGTTTTGCAGTATTACCCTACATCAACGCTGACCCTATGTTAGCCAAGCGCTTAGAAGAGGTAGGTTGTGCTACAGTAATGCCTTTGGCATCGCCAATTGGTTCTGGACAAGGGCTGAAAACAACTGCCAATATCCAAATTATCATCGAAAATGCAGGTGTGCCAGTGGTGGTAGATGCTGGTATTGGTTCACCTTCAGAAGCCGCCCAGGCAATGGAATTGGGAGCAGATGCCTTGTTGATTAATAGTGCGATCGCTCTTTCTCCAAAACCAGCAGCAATGGCTCGTGCCATGAATTTGGCAGCAGTTGCCGGTCGTCTAGCATACCTTGCTGGCAGAATGCCTATTAAAGATTACGCTAGTCCCAGTTCACCTTTAACTGGGACGATTACTAGTTAGGAATAGGGCATGGGGCATGGGGCATTGGGCATAAACAGACAAGACAGACAAAGGGACAAGGTGACAAGGTGACTTGAGTGAGAACTTGCAACAAGTCTTTCCCTTGTTCCCAATGCCCAATGCCTAATGCCCAATGTAACGATTTATCTAGCAGTTTAAGACCAGATTTAGCATTTATGTAACATTAAATTAACGATAAAGATAAAGGAATTCATTCATGCCCTATACCAATGAAGAAGGCGGTCTTCTGAATAATTTTGCCCGGGAACCAAAGGTTTATCAAGCAGAACCTCTCACGGAAGGGCAAAAGCGAACTTATATCCTACTAGTAATTGCCGCTACAGCTTTGGTTGCCGGCTTGATTCTAGTCGCCTTCTTTGTTTCTAAGAGCAGTTGATCGTAAAACATTTTAAGAAAACTTCATCTTATTTATAGTTTTTCAGGTTCCAATTTTAAGAGGGGCCTGCTTTTTTATTTTTTGTTAAAATTGAACTAGGAATTAAAGTATATAATTATACTTTATTTTTTCTACTATAATTGAAGGCTCAATATATCCTCAGCCGCACAACATCTACTTATTAAAATTCATTTTTGTTATAAGTTTGGCCCACTTGAATGCACCCAGAAAGGTGATATCTACTATGTTTTGGCTCTTTAGCCGCTATGAGCGTGAATGATACTGCACACAACAATAATTCTATTTGGAATCGGCAAGTATACCACCGCCTAAAACTTGTCTTAAGTCTTGACTTACGACGACAAATTCTTTTAGCAATATGTGATGATTTATACTTGAGAAATCAGATAGCAGCCCGTTTACATTCTACATTGGCTTATCCTGTTGGACAGGTGTTATATCAATCATCAAATGCTCAAGAAAATAGCACTCCAGCTTATCCGCGATTAGTCACGTTACGTTTGAATTTAAACGATCCTAATCCCCTAATCCAGATTAATCAATGGCTGACTAATTATCCACCCCCAATTGTTGGGGCATCAAAAGATACTCCTGGAAAACCTTTTCCAGTACCAGCGTTTCAGATTGTTGGCGTGGAGCATCTTACGAAGCAACCAGTTGCAACACAGCGTTTATTTTTGCATTATCTCCGCTTAAGCGAACAATATTTCTCTACACAAGAATCCAGCCGATTTTTAGAATCTAACTTGCTGTTGTGGATACCACGTCCTTGGTTATCGGCTATCAAGCAATCAGCACCACAGTTTTGGCGTTGTCGTACTGGCGTATTTGTGTTTGCTGGAGAACCCACACCAGCAACTCAGAATTTGGGCTATCCAGAACGTTTTTCTAGTTCTAGAAGCTTAGATTTGGGGAATATTGAGCAGTCAATTCTAGATGAATCAGCTAACCAAGCAGAACTCAGAACCGCAGCCACTGAGTTTAAGTTTGAGAAGAATTCTGATTTCCAAGTAGAAATAGAAGGGAATCGCGTACACAAAGCTGAGAATGTTTTACCATCCACAGGGGATTTATTAAAGGCTACGCCGCAACAGCAGGAATCTACAAATCGCTCTGGTAGTGGGAGTAATAATCAATCGCTGTCGTTTTTATCTCATATTAGCAGTGAGTTAACGGAACTAGTAATAGCAACAATAAATACAAGTATTGCTCAAAATACAGAGGATTCCTTACAACCACAGCAGATTTTATTAGAGATTGAAGAATTACACGAAAAGCAAGTTTCAGAGGAGATACTGGCAGAAGCTTATCATCGCTTGGGTACTTTATACCGTCTTCGCATTGAGCAAGGAGAGTCAACTCTAGAAAACCTGATGGTGGCAATTATTGCTTATCAGGAGGCAATTAGCTATGACGAAAGCTCACCGCAACTCCCAGATATCTTGAATGATTTGGGTACACTTTACTGGATGCTATACCGCACACCACCCAATTCTGAAGAGGGACAAACTTATATAGAGCAGGCAATAGAATTTTATCAGTTGGCGTTAAAGATGATTTCGCCCCAGACACATTCGGAAACTTACGCTCGTGTACAAAATAATTTGGGGACAGCTTATGGTGATTTAGCTCGTTTCTCTCACCCATCTGAAAATTGGCAGCAAGCAATTTTCGCTTACAGTGAAGCACTCAGCCACCGTACAGCTGATATGGACTCATTAAAGTATGCGGCTTGCCAGAATAATTTGGGTACTGCCTACTGGCACTTAGGGCAATACAATCAACCGATTGTGCATTTAAAGAAAGCGATCGCAGCTTACAATGAAGCACTTGCACACTACAACCCTGAAGAGGAACCGCTGAAGTATGGCATGATTCAAAACAATATCGGTACTGCGTGTTGGAATCTGGCACAATACGAACAACCTGCCCAAAATCTCCAGCTAGCCATAAATGTTTATAGCAAAGCTCTCAAGTATCGCACTCCAGCTAATGTTCCTGGTGCCTGCGCTGCTACACAAAATAATCTGGGTACTGCCTACTGGCATTTAGCAAACCTATCTGAGACTACTAAAGAGGCACGGCAAAAGTATCTGCAACTATGTATCAGCGCTTACGAAGAAGCTATAGCTTTGGCTCACTCACTTAGCGGTACTTCTTTAAGTTTTGATTTGCTTGCCTCTCACAATAACCTGGGACTAGCACATTATCAGCTAGTAATAGATAAGTCTTTTAATGGCGACAAAGCGACACGCTCTCAATACTTAGAAAGAGCATTAGATAACCATTTGCAAGCCTTAAACGGATTAATTAAACAACCAGAGGCTTATCAAACAACCTTCGCTTATGTGGTGAAAACTATTCGTGCTTTTCATAATGAATTAGGGATACAGGGACAAAATCTGGCTTTATCTAAAGTTCCTAGCCAGTTGTTACCAGAGATTTTGTCAAAATTATGAATCCTATTCCTCTCCATAGTGTGGGGAATGTCAAAAAACTGTAGCTTGATATAATACCAAGTTGCAAAATTTAGTATTGTTTGGAATCTAAGCTCTGCTGAACTAGCTTTCAAGCAAATGATACTATATATCACAACTTGGTATAACTTGATATCAGCTTGACAATTTTTGATAAGTTAAGTAAGGTAGCGATGTCGTCTTGAAAAGTTCAGATCGGCGGAAGCCGCCGCTCCGACTTTTCGCTACGACGGGTTACACCTACGCAATTACTAGACTTCTTGCATAAATCAAAAAAAGAACCCCACTTTACCTTTGACTTACGTCAAAGTCTCCACTCTTGCTGAGAATGGCGTGTTAGGGAACTTTTTGCAAGAGGTTTACTGTTTTACTCATTACTTTGTAATGAAATATTTTAACAATTCATAAATTTAACTTCATAAATATAAATTATTCATTAAATTATTCTGAAATACATATAAATTTTTTATACAAAAAACATTAAGATATTGTCGTATTTTGCGTAAATTTACTAAGGTAGATTGAAGACTTACTTGAAAGAAGCTCCACAATGATAATTAAGACCTAAAATTATGAAACTAAGTTTTGTTTTGGCTACTGCTATATCTAGTTTTTTTGTTAGTTCGACCATGGGATTTGCTTTCTCTGGTCAAGCACAAGCTCTAACTTTTTCTGGCACTTCCAGTGCTACATGGGGAAATCCTACTCCAGGAATCAACGATACTAATCCCATATATACAGGTGTGGGAAGCAACACATTTACTTGGGGTAAAGCTAATTTGTCGTCAGGATTTCCAAATAAACTAACCTTTAATGGAACTTCATTTGCTGCGGACATTAACTCTGTATTCAAAATAGCTGATTTAAGTTACTTTAATGGAAAGGTACTCACTGATTCAGGCATTGAATTTGTACCTTTAAATATTAATGTATCCTTCAGTCCTCCTGTGGAAACCAGCCAGGTTTTTGACTTCAACTTGCATTTAGTAAATACACTTAACGACCCGAAAGATCCTGAAAAGAGTGCAGACTTAGTATTTTTAGACACAACTTTGAGTAATCGCAGTTTCACCTTTGGAAATAATAAATATACCCTTGAGTTAATTGGTTTTAATGCAGACAATCGCCAGATAAGTATTAAAGCTCTTGAAGAAACTACAACTACAACAGCTATTTATGCCAAAATCAAAACTATACCCGAATCTTCGCCACTGGCGGGTTTATCCTTGCTAGGGATATACCTAATATCTCGTAAAAATTCTTGGAAAAAAAATACTAAGGGCCTATAAATGTGACTTATTCAGAACCCTTGTAGAGACGAGGCATTGCTCTGCCTCTACATTATTTTTCACCAGATGTCTAATTTGTAGAAATAGGCAATGGGGAATAGGGAATAGAAAAAAACATAGGTACTAAGTATTGTTCAAAAATTAAATAGGAATCCTAATATAGTAATCCGATTTAATTTTTCAACTTCTACTAATTCAAAAAATGTTTACGACAGATAACCCTACCCGCGTTGACCTTCTTTTAATTAAACTGAAGTTCCCCTTTGACGAAAAAGTGTAGTGTATGCATAGAAGGGCTTTCGGGGATTTTGATTTCAGTTTTACTGGGTACAAATTAGGCTAATACTCAGTAAATCGATTGCCTTTTGTTGCACTCTTGTGGGTTGAGTAATCTTATTGTCACAACTTATCCTCAACCACCAATGTAGACTCAGCAGTTCGCCCAAATTCTTCTGGTGCATATTGCAAGTGAACTTGGGCACCAGGCCAAGAAAATGTACCAGGAGTAACAGAACGTACTAGATAATGGAGGCTATAAACTCCTGGTTCTAGGTGGTCGGCGTAGGCGATAATGCGATCGCCTTCTCTTCTATCAGTAGCGGTAGTGCGATCGGATCGCCCCTTTCAAATCTTTGCACTTCAATTACAATGCGATCGCCTTTACAATAAAGGCAGATATATGGTGATGCCTACCACTGTTTAGATACCTAGAGGTAATGACAACTGAATTCCAGCAGCGAGTCTTTTTTGTTTGGCTTCAGCTTTGAATCTTTTGTCTGCTTTGTAAACATTCTCTATAACTGGTATAAGTTCAGCCTTATGCTTAGGCATATATAAATCCAACGCTTTACAAATAGCTTCCACAGGATGGACATCGTGATAACGAATTTGGTTAGCTGCTAATTTACTCATAGCTGAGTAATCCATTAAAGGACGTGTATCGTAATAGTCTCTGATAGCAGCATTTTGAGAAAGATTATTCTGTTTTTTAATTTCTCTAGACTTTAGTACCACTGTAGATTCAGCAGCAGGTTTATTCCAACCAGTCTTCTGGTGAATAAAAACCCGTATTCCAAGATATTGAATTAGCCTTAAAGTCTCTTGCGCCTTAATATTGTCTCTTGGCTGTCTTGGCTTTAACCAGATGGCGTAATACTCAACTATTGCAGCACAAAATGTATCTTCTACAATAACTCGCCCCTGTGTATCTGAATACTCTGCAAAGGTCAACCTCATGCCTGCAAAAGGTTTAAGGCATGGAGGTAAGTTGTTAACTGTCAGATTGGATAGTCTGACTTTAGCAATTAATCTACTTATAGCTGCTGGAGTTGTATCCACAAATTTAACTAGTCCAGACTGAGACATTCCTGATTGTCCAGTAGTTTTGATAGTAAAGTATTCAGTACCATCTTCATCAAGACTACGTAATAATTCTTTGGCTAAGTTTGACTATTGATCTACCGTCAGATTCCTCAACTTTTCTTCATCAAAAATAAGCCCGTGACGTTCTAAATATGGGCGCAAATTTATTTTAATGAATAAATCTTTTAGTTCTTGGGCAATTTCTTGGGGTGGATTTCCTGATAATGCGATCGCAATTAAACGTTCTGCTGCTCGAAATTCACCACAGTCTATTGCAAGAGTTGCAGCACTACGATGCAATACTGAACGAGTCGGTTCGGCATCAAGTTGATTGGCAATCAGTGCAGCAGCTTGAGATTCTTTTTCAAAAGCTTGTCGAGAAACTTGACTAGCTTGCTTTAAGTCTCCTCTGAGTTTAGTAGTAAAAGCTGCTTCGGCCAAATCCATCGCCTGTTTATGCAACTCCTGAATCTGACTCATTTTTCCACAATAAAAGATAGGGGTCTGCTAAATTCAACAACAATAACGAGAAGTGCTATATAAGGTGGGTGATTTGAAGAGTAAGATTGACTGGCAATTGCCAGTCACTGGGGAAGGTAGACTGAAGTTGTGTTAAGCAATTAGGGGTTAAACTATGGTTTGGAAAATAACTCCCGAAGAATTGTTGGAGCGTTACGCTGACGGGGAACGTAACTTTGCTGGAATTGAATTGGTTTATTCTGGCTGGCCTTCCTCCAGTTCCAGATATAGTAGTCCAGCAATTGATCTTGACGGTGTGGTTTTGCGAGATATCAACTTGCGAGGAGCTTACTTCCCTTATGTCTACCTGACTGGAGTCGATCTGACTGGAGCCGATTTGGGAGGAATTTTCATGCGTGGTTGTAATTTGGTTGAAGGGATAATTCGTGATGCCAATTTGCGTGCTGCTAATTTGGAGCAAAGTGGCTTCTTCGATGCTGATTTGCGGGGAACTGACTTGGATTACATGAACGCCTGTGGTGCTGGATTTCGTGGAGTTCAAATCGGTTCTTTCGAGCGTGCTATTCTCGCTTATACTGACTTTGAAGGTGCCCATATCAGTAGCAATTTGATCTGTCGAGGTCAGAATTTGATTTGGCACACCACTATGCCCGATGGAAATGTTGTTGAAGGTCCACAGTGGGGGAATGGTCGTGATGCCAGATGAGGATAATTCTTCATCAGTTGCAGTAATTAGAGAAGCCGATAAGGTATCAAGCTGTGATACTGTTTAAGACTCAATATTTATATCTTGCAAGAATTCACAAGAAAAGAGCGATCCCCTTTTGTTATCTCAGTAGCGGTAGGCCGAATGCTTTTGTTACAAAAGCTCATATGTCAATCGTAGATATTCTCCTGACGCAAAGCCTCATCAGGCAAGCCTGGACTGTTAGCTGAATGACTTGCAGCCCACCTCCTCCACTTTGCTGCTTTCTCTTCTGGAGACAATACGCGTGAACGTTCAGGACGCAAAATCAGTACATCTCCCTGAACTTCCAAGCTGTAGAATGTCCCAGGTTGTAGTTTTCCCAACACCTCAGATGGTAAATACAAATCGCCATGTTCGTTGACTTTGAGAATATGTGTCACTGCCTCGATCTCCCATAGGCTTTGAACATTTATAGATTCCCTTTCTTACATCTTAAGTTGTCACGACTTATCCTCAACCACCAATGTAGACTCAGCAGTTCGCCCAAATTCTTCTGGTGCATATTGCAAGTGAACTTGGGCACCAGGCCAAGAAAATGTACCAGGAGTAACAGAACGTACTAGATAATGGAGGCTATAAACTCCTGGTTCTAGGTGGTCGGCGTAGGCGATAATGCGATCGCGGTACACATTCTTAAAACCAAGTTCCCAGCTATCGGCTTTTGCTTGTAATGCAGCTGTAGCAGTTTGAAAACTCGCATCCACAGCCTCAAAACCTGATGGTAACGGATCTTTTATCACCAGATGATCTACAGGATGATCGGCGATGATTTCTAAACCAATATCAAACACCTGTCCAGAGGCTAAAGTCAAGGGTTTATCAAAAGCGTAAAGACCTGTTTTTTGCAAAACTTTCTCTTTATTTACTTGACTAATTTCTCGTGTTATGCGTAGTCCGTTAAACCTACCTGCTTGATTACCTTGCAAGCGATAATTATAAGCAACTAGATAGTGTAAAGTGCCATTACCTGATTTTTGCAGCGTTAAATCATTATGACCACGAGGTAATTTATTCATCGGCACGTTTAGCTGTAAGCTAGGATTTTGGTAGCCATTAAACCGATTTTCTCCTAACTTCTTACCAGCTAATTCTACTGTGGCAACAAAATTAGGTGGTGTGGGTTGCAGTTGACTATAATCTACCAAAGCTGTTAAAGCTTGGGCATTATTATAGTTAGTTTGCCATGTCCCATCCCGCCGTAATGCCAAAAGACTTTGGAATAACTTATCTATAACTTCGGGTTTACTCTGTTTGGCAATAAATAACTGTAAAGCTTGCGCTTGTGTCGTAGTAGATGAACTCATCCATCCCCAACTAGTTGGTAAACTTACAACTGCTGTGCGACCAGTTTCATAAATATTTTGTTGCAGCTTGTTCACTAATTGTTGAGATTCATCTTGCCATTCTGGGAATTGAGATAAGTATCGCGCTAGTTTAATTTGAGTTGCTACATCAAAGTTATTGCGCTGTTCATAAATATCTGCAAGGAAAGTATTGCGTTTGTCTCCCAATTCTGCTAAAGAAATTAAAGCATTAAGTTGCAGTTGCCTTTTACAGAGTAATTGTTTGCAAAAGTCGTATTCTCCGGGGTTTGCTAGAACTTTTTGTAAATAAGTTTTGAGGCGAGATATCATTGCAGAATCGACTAAATTAGGAAATACCTGACTAGCTTTAGCCAAAGATTCTCCCGTATAGGAAGAAACCCAAGGGTCAGATTTTTCTTGTCTGGGGAAAGCAGTAAAACCGCCATCGGCTATTTGGAGTTTTTGTAATTTTTCAATTGCTTGATTAGCTTGTTGGCTAGGATTAAATTCTGCAAATGTCTGACCATATTTTTGGACTATAGTTTGCAGATTTGCCGCAATTATTAACTGACTCGCCGTCGGTTCTGTAAACGGCAAATCATTATCTTCTACAACTTGTTTTGCTGGTGCTTTGATTTCTGGTATCAAAGTACTCGCCAACTGAATATCTAAACCTCCCGCATCAGGGAAGTTATTTTTATCAACATTCAGGGGAATCTTCACCTGTTTTTCAGTAACACCAGAATCAACGACTTGTTCTGTAATTTCAATTGGCTTAATTTCCAAAGGTACTTCAAAAGCATCTGCGGCTGTACCATTTAGCTGAGTGGTAAAGCGAACTTTACCAACTCCCACCCCATCCGCCAGCATGGGAAAGCGATAAGCATGAGTTGCAGATTCAGCTTTGGTTTGCAAAGCAGTAGCTGTGGGGTTTTTGTCAGCAAACTTCACTGTACCGCTAAGTTCGCCATTAATTGAGAGATTTCCTGTATTCCCAGTGTTGTTAGTTACGGATAAACCAGCGAGGATGCGATCGCCTGGACGGGCAAACTGTGGCAAAATGGCATTAGTGAGCAGTGGTTTGGTGGTGATAAATGTTGCGTCCCCATTCCCGAAACGCAGATTTCCATCGGTAGCGACAGCCATTACCCGCCATGTAGTTAAATCATCCGGGAGTTTAAAGGTTATCTGTGCATTCCCATTTGCATCGGTAAGGACAGAACCGTTGTAGTAAGCTAAGGCTTGAAAATCGGTGCGAGTGCGAGTATTGGCAGCACCAGTTGAGAAACCACCGCCATAACCCCAACCTTTAGGTTTTGCTACATCTTGTGGTTGTAATATAACATCCGGGCGATTATCGCTAAAGCGAGTAGATATTGGCTGTTCTGCATAAACTGTATCCACCAAATCTGGCGGACGATAACCAGAAAGTTGTAACACCGCTTCATTTACCACCATGACTGTAAACTGTCCTTTGATGGGGTTTCCTTGATTGTCCTTCAGTTCTAGTTGTACTGTTTCCTCTGCACCAGGTTCTAATGATGCTTGTGCTGGTTTAACTTGCAGTTTTAAATACTTCTCCTCCAAGTTAACTTTAAAAGGTGTAAAACCAATCTTCACCAAGTTTTCTAAACTTCCCGATTCCACTTGGTTAATGGGTTTACCTTGTCTGACTAAGATAGCTTCAATGGCTGCATTTGGTAGCATTTCTGGAGTGACTTGAAACTGAATTTGTGGTGCGCCTCCCTGAACTTTAGTAATTTGCTGATAAAGGGGTTTATCTTTAATCACAGCAAAGTACAATTCTGCATCTGGATAGGGAGATTGTATTAATGCAGTAGCAGTTTCACCAGGTTTGAATTCTTTTTTATCTAATTTAACTTCTAAGACATCTTTTTCTCTAGAACCCCAAAATACTGGATTTTCTCCAGTGGCCCAAATTTGTAAATCTGTGGCACTTAATTCGCTTTTGGCATCGCTAAAATTAACTCTAATCCGATATGAGGCGGATTCTGGTGCTGTTAAATTTACCGATTGCGGATTACTCGCAGATGTAATTTCTGCTTGTCCCACTGTTTTATATTCAACTTGATTTTTTGGTGTTCGGCTACCTTCCACCAACTGCGTGACGCTGCTGTATTTAATCTGTTGTAATTCCAGACGCATCCGTTGACCTGTGATTGGTTTTCCTATAGGGTCAGTAACAATCACTTCAATGGGAAAAGGTTTACCAGCATCAGCGATGAAATTACTTTTTAACCCAATGAGACGATTACTCGGTAAGGCTGTAAATGTTTTGGAATTAGCTACAGACAGATTAGAAACATCTGCAACTTGCACATCTACTTGGTAAGTCATCGGATATGGTAAATCATTTGCAACATTCACAGTTTGACTACTTTTACCATTAGCATCTAGTTGGGCATTAGTTTGTAATACATCACTAGATATAGTAGGCGTTTCCTCTGGCCATAACCATTGCCTACCAAAAGTAAATCTCTCCCAACCTTTAGGAACAAAATCAGCCTGCTGGCGAGTGATAAAATATTTCGCTTCTCCACCTTCCACAGGCACACCAAACAAATAATTGCTTGTAGCATTAATATTAACTTTATCGTCAATGTATGCAAATTCTTTATCTAAGTTAAGTTCGACTTTAAAATTAGGTGGCTTAAACTCAGCTACTCGAAATTCTCCAGAAATTTCTTGTCCATTTTTACCTTTTGCCTGGATTGTATAGTAACCCAAGCGCTGAGTAGTTTTGATTGGTAGTTCCAAAGAAAAACTGCCAAATTCATTTGTGGTTTGCGTACCTAAGCTGGTTTTTTGCCCATCGGGATTTACCAAAGTTAATTGATAAGCAGCATTTTTATCTTGCTGAATTACACCATTTTGTAAATAGTCTGCAAAACCAGTTAACCAAGCCTTTTCGCCTGGTTGATATAACTGTCTATCCGAGAAAATTACTCCGCGTGATTCTGGCTTACTATCTTGCCAACCCGCGTCAATACCGTAGCCATAAACACCGCTATACTCTTCAGTTCTAGCGAATGCCCAATCTTGATTTTCACGGGCAATTACTAATAGTTGTGGTGATTTACTAGAGCTTTCATTCCCAGAATAACATTGCTGTAATCCTTCACGAACAATTCTAAAAATTCCATTTTCATCAGTTTTACCTGTTGCACAAGGTAAAGGTTCTGGACGAGATTTTGCTTGTAATTTTGATTGATAAATTTCGATAGCGCCATTTTTAACTGGCGAACCATCTGTAAGATGATTGATGCGAATTAACCCTGACTCAGGAAACCACTGAGTAAATACGCCCAAATTTGTCAATTCAACCATGCCATAAGTCGTAGGTTCGCGCCACAGTTCCTTACCATTCTCTTGATATTTATTAGTCCGGGCTTGGACTCCATAAGCTAACATTCCCGTAGTAGCATTGATTTTTTCCCGTAGAGGAACAGCAATATCAACTGATTGATTTTTCTTACCTGATACGTTAAAGCTTTGCCATTCAGAAGGTTGTGGTAATAAATCACTGCTATTATTAAAATAAACTAAATCTGTCGGCTTAACTACTCTATAAGCTGCTTTATATTTGGATTCTGGTAAATTTCCTGTACTAATATTTAACTGTAAATCTTTACTTGTAGGGAAAATATTCAAATCTGATGGTACCCAAATATCTCCAGCTAAATCTCCAGTATCATATTTAAGTGTGACGGGTTTACCCAAAGTTTGCCCAAACTTATCTTTGAGATTTCCGCCGATAGTAATTGTATAAGTCTTGGCGGGTTCTAGTGCGTAAGGATTGATACCGACAATTTTATCTTCATCATTTATTTGGATAATTCTCGAAATTCCTTTTGGTGCTGGATTAATGGAAATATTTTCTTTAGCTGAATCTGGCAATAAAACATTATTAAATTCTAGCTGCGGACTACCTTTAATAAATCTTCCAAAAGTTCCTCCTGCATCTGGTTGTCCGTAAAAGTTAATTTTTTGAAATGCCAAAGGCGAATAAGTTGCTAACTTAGTGGCAAATTCTTTCTCTGTAGGCAGATTGCCATAAGCAGGACGTATTCCTGGAGAAAATACCAAGCGATAGCTGGTTGCTTTTTCCAGATTTTGCTGTGGGATGAGGTTATAAATCCAATTGCGGGCTAAAGGGTCAAATTTTTCTAAAGGGTCTTCTTCATTTTTTAATGGTTTTTCTTCTTTGTTTAACTCAACTTTAAAACCTATACCTTTATTTTTACCTTCGGGAATTAATTGTAAATGTTCTTGTACAGAAGCTAAATCCAATTCGACATTAGAAGTAAACTGTAACTTTTGTTGTAAATCAATTGGTTCAATCTCAGCTTTTTCAATGGGATTAACACCGGGTAAATTAGTTAAGTTTATGGATTCGGTGTTGAAAGTCCAAGGTAAATCTTTGTCTAAGCGATGATGTTTTAAATCGGCTAAACCTGCTTTGAGAGTGACTTGAAATCTTGTCGCTATTGGCAAAGCCTTATCAGCTTGAAATCCCACCATACGCGGTGTTAAAAAGCGAAATTGACCGGATAAAGGCGGCCAAAGGGCAAATTTTTGTAATAATTTTTGCTGTTCTGGACTATCAAGACTTTCAACTGGGATTAAAGCTTCTTTAAAACGGATGCGGATTTGATTAAGAGATTTTGCATCTCCAATAGGACTTATTTGTTCAATCCAGTCTGGTAATTTTGGTGGTGTGAGTGGGGATACTGCTGGGAGTTGTTCTTTACTTGAGTTGATACCAAAAAAATTACACCCTGCCATCCCTAATATAAATGTAAATAGAAAGAGAAACTGTATTGTTCTCTTCCGGCTTGAAAAACGCCCAATTTTCTTTAACAAACTGCCAGTAACCCTAAGAACACAATAGATTATTTTATGCTGGAAACGCAGTAAAACTTTAATAATCATCTTTCTAGTAATTAAAAATAAAAAATTTACGCACTATAGCAAATAAAAACTTGCATTACCTCATGGAGTCGGAAATACCAACACTAATAAAGTACGCAAGATAACTAGTTATTTTTACACAATTTATGGATATAACGTATGTTTATTTACATAGATAACTAATCTAGTGTTATTGTTCCAAAAATGACTACAATTCTTAACTATAAAGAAGTATTTAAATTTTGCTGAGTTAGTAAAAGTTAATTATTAAGGATTTGAAATATATACTGATGTAGATGTAATCGCTGCGTCAAGATTAAGGTAGGTTTTCTTGGACAGGGGATTCCCTGATGAAACTAATTTTACGATCGCTAACTCAAGTTAAGCACACTAGTAAAGTTATTCTAGCTGTGCTGCTAATCTGTCTGGTGATACGCTTACTCCCTTATTTTGCGCCTATTCGGGCCGCAGATATTGCCCAAAATCAGTTGGCAATGCAATTTAGCGATCGCAATGGTTTACCATTAGGAACACTACTCACCCGTGACCAAGAGCATACATCAGTAGTTCCACTCAATCAGGTTTCGCCTCATTTTATCCATGCGATTTTAGCCGCCGAAGATGGCAGCTTTTACCATCATGGGGTGTTGGATATGAAAGCTGTTATCCGCGCCAGCAAAGAAGCCATCTACGCCAAAAGAATTGTTTCCGGTGCTTCCACAATTACTATGCAGTTGGCGCGGATGTTAGATCCTGTGCCTCGCAGCTTCTCTGGTAAACTGAGTGAAATTTGGCTATCTTGGCGGTTAGCAGCGGGGATGAACAAAGATGAAATTCTCTGTGCATATATCAATCGGCTACCAATGGGAGGGAATATATATGGTGTGGAAGCCGCCGCGCGGACTTATTTTTCCATCCCAGCTAGTGAATTGAATCTTGCTCAAGCTAGTTTGTTGGCTGCTATTCCCAATAATCCCACATACTTTAATCCTTACGAACATTGGGAACGGCTGAAGCAGCGACAAAAATACGTCCTTAATCGGATGGTACAGGAAAAGTATATTAGTGAGGCGATGGCTGCGCCAACGTCTGCGACGAACGCAGCCCGAACATACACTGAAAAGGTTGTGTTTCAGTCTCGCCAAGGGGGAATTATCGCTGCACCACACTTTTTATTTTGGTTAGCCAATCAGTTTGATAAGGCGCAAACAGAACAAAATTCCCCCATCCGCACGACTATAAATCGCCCTTTGCAACAGTTTGTTGAAGCACAGGTACAGCAGGTAATTTCTTCTCTAGCCGCTAACAATGTCCATGATGCAGCCGCGTTGGTGATTAATAATCACACTAGTGAAGTTTTAGCTTATGTCGGTTCACCTGATTACTTTAATCAAACCAAACTCGGACGCAATGATGGAGTGCAAGCACTACGTCAACCAGGTTCTACCCTTAAGCCTTTTGTCTATGAACTAGCTTTAGAAAAAGGTTTAATTCGTCCAAATACCATTTTGGCAGATGTACCCGCCCATTATGCAATTCCCGGCGCGAAACTTTACAGCCCTACAGATTATACCGAAAGGTTTCTTGGCCCTGTGCGGGTGCGAATCGCTTTAGCAAATTCTTTAAATGTACCCGCAGTGCGCGTGTTAGAAAAAGTAGGTGTGGAAACTTTTTTAGAACGACTGCATCAACTGGGATTTGAACACCTCAATCAAACTCCAGAATATTATGGTTTGGGTTTGACTCTAGGTAGTGGCGAAGTCAGTCTCTGGGAATTAGCCCGTGCATACTTAACCATAGCACGACAAGGAGATGCTACCCCTTTAGTAAGTACATTTTCCAATTTCCCAATCCAAAATCCCAAATCTCAAATTCAAAATCCGACAATATGGCAATTAATCACCAACATACTCAGTGATAGCTATGCTCGTGCAACAGCATTTGGTGTAGACTCGGTGTTAAATTTACCTTTTCCTGTTGCTGTTAAAACTGGCACTTCTTCCAATTTTCGAGATACTTGGACAGTTGGCTTCACTACAGATTACACCGTCGCTACTTGGGTAGGCAATTTCAACGGTGAACCGATGCGACAGGTTTCAGGTGTGACAGGCGCAGCACCCTTATGGAATCGAATTATGTTACATCTGCACGAACATCAAGAACCAGCAGGTTTTCCATCTCCAGAAGGTTTAGTGCAATTACCTGTTTGTGCAGTTTCGGGGTTACGACCAACACCAGATTGTACCTCAGTCGTGCAGGAATATTTCTATCCTGAAGATAAAAGTAATTACGAACGTGACAATCAATTCAATTTGCCACCAGAGTATGATGAATGGTTGGCAAAACAACAGCAGTCAAATTTTACTTCTACTAATTTGAGAATTTTATCTCCGCATCATGGCGATTTATTCTTACTTTATCCAGGTGAAGAAGCGAAGCAAAAACTCGAATTTAAATTAGCAGGAAATAAATCTGTACCAGTCGAGTGGTGGTTAAATGGCGAAAAGTTAGATACAAACTCAGCTAATTCTTTATTTTGGAATTTACGTCCTGGTAAGTGGACTTTGGAAGCGAGAAGTGGGGAAATGAGTGACAAAGTAAGTTTTCAGGTGGAGTTAGCTAATATTAAACCTACGCGTCGAGGATTTTCTATTAATACTACAACATCCAAGCAAAAAGTCTGAAACTTCCCCTTATGCGTAAATAAAGCAACCATTTAAAATCCCTAAAAAGCCCATTCCATAATACTTTTGACTTTTGACTTCCGCCTTGCGGTACTAGTCCAATCACAGACTCTCGTAGGTGAGTTCCGCGTTTGCCCAGTTGGTTTCTGCCAGAAATTCCCTAAATGTGGTCAGAAGTCCTGGAAATTCCTGTTCTCGTAAACACTGGACATCGGCTTGATAACCTTGTTTGCGATACCACTGAATCAAATCGAATAGTTCTTTTTGCAGCAGGAGTAAGAAAATCCAGGCGGGTGTCTCTTTATGGATAACTTTCATCCCCTGCGCTTGAGAAAATGCCTCTGCCATCTCAAGAGGAGTCAACATATCGCCAGCTAACTCAATTTCTTGACCAATATACTTGGTGGGATGTTTAATTACGTAGGCAGCAACGCGGCCCATGTCCTTAGTTGTAATTAGATGAAGGGGCTTGTCTGGCTGAATGGAAAATGGGAAACTACCTTTGAGGATGGAAGGTCGCGTGTACTTCTTCCAAAACTCCTCCATAAACAAGCAAGCTCGCAACATAGTAGTCGGTAAGCCAGCTGCTTTGAGAATTTTCTCTACTTGGTACTTTTGCTCAATGCGAGGGATTCCTGAATTCCTGTCTGCCCCACCTGCGGAATTGTAGACAAAGTGTTTGATGTCAGCAAGTTTTGCAACTTGTGCAACTCGCTTTGCCCTCTCCACCTCTAGGGGGTCAATTTTAGGAGAGTCCGCAGAAGTAGCATGGCAATAAACAGCCGAAATTCCTGCAAAGGCTTCTATGAGAGAGGCTTCATCGTCGAGGTTGGCTTTTACCAGTTCAACTTTGGCATCGTTGAGCTTTGCAAGAGTTGGACGATTAAGATCAATTTCTCTAGTAATGACTCGCAGGTTGGTAACTCCCTGTTCGAGAAATCCCTTGACGACATTTCCACCTGTGCCGCCAGTAACTCCGATGAGTAAGACTTTATCGGTGTTTGACTCTGTGCGATCGGGGAAATTTGACATTCTCTCTTCTACCTGGAGTTCTTTATTTAAATTAAGTTTATCCAAAGACAGCAGAAGCAAACAATAATTGAAAAAGAATTCAGAATTCAGCAGCAAAGCCAAAGACGCTCTGCCTCCGGTCAGAATCAATGAGTGAGGGATTCAGACCCGTTACTCAATTGAGGCTTTAGACCCAAGTTTTCGGTAGAGTTAACCTCAGAAAAACTCTGACAGAAGCTAGATGCTTGTGTTTTGTTTTGTTTTGACATTATGCTTTGTTTGTATTCGTTATCTCAAAAGGGTACATACAAACAGTGCTTGAGCAGCAACCTAATGTAGGCAGTACAACCTTATTTGAACAGTTGTGGGGTTTGACAAACGAACTTTGCCAAAAACTAGAAGCTCGTTTTCAGTTACATCCAGACCCTTCTGTAGAAAATTTACAGCAATATAGCAGTCTTGATGGCAATATGAAGGGTTCGCTCACCGCTTTTTCTGGGAAAGAAATTGATTGGCTAGTGCATTCGTGGCTAGGAAACCCTGAAAAATCAAACTTTAGCACTATGCGTCTCACCACTTGGTTGAAGTCGCATATTCAAGTTCCTCATTTGGCCTTTCAGTTTGGCACACTTGCAAATGGAAATATTTTATTTTATATAGATTACATTGCCCGAACTGAACTTTTAATCGATTTGGCATATTTTGATCGCTACTATGAACCAGTTAATCAAACATTCTTAAAGTTACAGGAAGATTCGCGGCTTAAGGTATTTACTAACAAAAGTGTGTATATTCGCCTATTTCAATCGCCCGTTAGTCTTTGCTATACAGGCGCACCTACTCTTGAAACCCTGGAACTAACTCGCACACTTGCACACGAAACACTCGATCGCTGGCTAACTTGGATAGATGCAGCTGAACCTGTAACCGAAGATGCACGCGAGGCTTTAGCTGCTCGTGATTTGGCGCTCCGTCGCATCAGTGCTGAACGCGATCCAGGTAATAAATTTGCCGCACAGATGTTTGGATCAGAATTGACAGATAGACTTGTACGATCGCTCTGGGGTGGCGATCGCATTCTCTAAATTTGTCATTTGTCATTGGTCATTTGTTATGACTCTCAATTTTCCATGTCCACTAATTTAGAATCTTACTGCGCTTTAGCATTGCAAGTTACCTGTAATGCAGTCAACCAAACAAGCGATCGCCAATCACACTTTTACCCCGCTAATACTATGCTGGAAGAGAAGTAGACCGCAAATACTTTCTGTAAACACAGCAAACCACCATTGAGCGCTTAACCAACCTGGGGATGATTTGAATTTGGGTATTGCGGATTAGGAAGTAATAACAAATGACAAATGACAAATGACAAAACCAATAGAAGTCCGCAATCCCCGAACTGGCAAATTTGACTACGTAATTATCCCGCCGCCTCCAAGGCTACTGGTACAACAATGTAAGCGCACGCGCAGGGCACAAGTTCGCTGGCAGCAGTTGGGCTTAGAGGGGAGAATTGAAGCCTTACAACAGTGGAAGAATGCGATATTATCTGGACGCGATCGCCTCACGGAAGCTTTGGTAAATGATACAGGAAGATTGTCAACCTCGATATTAGAAATAGATTCTTTCTTCTCCAGTATTGATCGCTGGTGTCGGTTAGCACCGGAAGTGCTGCAAGAATCTGCAAAAAATACAGCCATTCCCTTTATTGCCTTGCAACAAACATCCGTTCCTTATCCCCTAGTTGGGGTAATTAGCCCGTGGAATTTTCCCCTGTCACTGTCTACTATTGATACCATTCCGGCATTGTTGGCAGGTTGTGCTGTCATTGTTAAACCCAGTGAAATCACTCCCCGTTTTGTAGCACCACTGATTACAGCACTCAACACCGTTCCTAAACTGCACGAGGTATTAACTTTTGTAGAAGGAGCAGGCGCAACTGGATCTATTTTGATTGAAAATGTAGATGTGGTATGCTTTACAGGCAGTGTAGCGACGGGGAGAAAAGTTGCACAGGCGGCTGCAAAACAGTTTATTCCAGCTTTTTTGGAATTAGGAGGAAAAGATCCTGCGATCGTTTTAGAATCAGCCAACTTAGAATTAGCAACCTCAGCAATATTGTGGGCTTCCGTTGCCAACACCGGACAGTCATTCTTCTCAATTGAGCGAATTTACGTTGCAGACTCCATATTTGAAAAGTTTTACCATCAACTAGTAGCCAAAGCACATCGCCTTAAGTTAGCCTATCCCACAGTCGAAAGTGGAGAAATTGGCCCGATCATCGCCGAAAAACAAGCAGCCATTATTAGCGATCATCTCCTAGATGCAGTTGAAAAAGGAGCAGTGATTCACTGCGGCGGTGTAATAGAAGATTTTGGAGGGGGTTGGTGGTGTCGTCCGACAGTGCTTACCCAAGTTAATCATTCCATGAAAGTCATGACCGAAGCGACTTTTGGCCCGATTATGCCAGTCATGCCTTTTTCTACAGTAGGTGAAGCAATATCTTTAGCCAATGACTCAATCTATGGATTAAGTGCTGCTGTATTTGCCTCAGAAACAGAAGCCTTAGAAATTGCTTACCAGATAGATGCAGGTGCTATTAGTATCAACGATGCTGGACTCACCGCCATCATGCATGAGGGAGAGAAAAACCCCTTCAAATTCTCCGGTTTGGGAGGATCGCGCATGGGTGCAGCGGCGCTAAAACGGTTTATGCAAAAAAAAGCTATTTTGATTAAAACTAACGCTACTAATGACCCTTGGTGGTTTGAGAATGGGGAGTGACCAATGCCATCATCACTATGCAACTCATTACCGTAACCAATGGCGTAGCTTGCCGCCGTTCGCAAAGCGCTTCGTAGAGAAGGCATCGCATTCTCATTTTGTTTAAAATATCTGTTTTACCAGAGGCGATCGTCTCTGCCACAGTTTCGCCCACGATAACCAAAGCACCTGAAAGAATTTTGATGGTTTTGGTTCAGAACACAAGTCTATTTGTTCAGAACACAAGTCCATTCGTTCACAAAACAAGTCTGTTCGTTCAGAAAACAAGTCTATTCGTTCACAACACAAGTCCATTCGTTCAGAACACAAGTCTGTTCATTCACAAAACAAGTCTGTTCGTTCAGAAAACAAGTTTGTTCGTTCACAACACAAGTCCATTCGTTCACAACACAAGTCCATTCGTTCAGAACACAAGTCTTTGAGACACTCTAGAAAGATAAGTTTAGTCAAAGGTGTGCATTGATGTCACGCAAAAAAATTCAAAGTATAAAAAAATCGGCGTTGCATAGTTGCGGGATGATTTAGTAACTTCCAAAATTCTCCCCTTGCTTCCCCTGCCTCCCCTGCCTCCCCTGCTTGCCCCACCCCAATTCATCCCACTGTTCTGCAACGCCAAAAAACTTATAGGTCGGTTTTTACAATAGTGTTACACTTTATAACGGACTAAGCCTTTATATAGATCCTGTAGCGAAGAAAGATTCTAAACCTGCTAAAACACAACTAAGATGCGTAAGTAGAGCGATGTAAATAAAGCTAACTAGCAAGAATCGTCATTTTTCATTTGTCATTGGTCATTTGTAAAGGTTTCAAGTGTGTTTACGTTTCTTAATATAGTTGGGTTTATTCTCCCCGACTTACTTAGAACGTCAAGTTGATGATAGAGATACTTAACCCTTTGGGAATAACTTCGGTAAGCTGACTGTAACTTTAGTTCCTTGTCCCACTTCACTAGACAAGGTAATATCGCCACCATGTAACTCTACGCAAGCTTTAGCGATCGCTAGCCCTAAGCCTGTACCAGGAATTGTGTCAACATTACTTCCACGGCTGAAGGATTGAAACAAATTTTCTTGATCTGCCATCGGGATACCAATTCCCTGATCTTTGATATAAAAAATTGCTTCTGATTCTTTGCCGATCAGGTGGAATTCTACACTACCTCCATCTGGAGAGTACTTAATTGCATTGGACATTAAGTTAATAAAAATTTGCTGCAAAAGTCCGCGATCGCCCCAAAATCCATGATGATTACCAGTAATTTTAAAAATCAATTCGTGGCGATCGCCTACTGTTTCTCGCTCTTGTTCTAAAAGGTCAGAAAAAAATTGCAGTAAATCGACTGAGATTGGTTGAAACTTGGGTTTTTCCAGTTCAAGTTGGTTAACTAGAAGCATATTATCCACAAGTTTGGACATATATCTTGCTTTATGTTCAATGATTCCCAAGAACCTCTGTTGTTTAGACTCATCCAGCTGCTGACTATGTTTTACCAAAGTTGATGCAGCAGCCAGAATTGAAGTTAGCGGCGTTCGATACTCATGGGAAACCGTTGTAATTATTTGGGATTTAAATAGATTGAGTTGCTTTTCTTTGGCAAGAGCTGCTTGAGTTTGGGCTAATAATTCCGCCTGTTGAATAGCGATCGCTAATTGCACTGATACTTCATTGAGCATTTCTGCATCATCAGTTTGCCACTGTCGCTCCCCGGAATCATGGTGAGCAATCAATAAACCCCAAAGCTTGGGGGTTGGGTTGCCATTGTTGCTCAGATTAATCGGAACTACCAGATTTGCCTTAGTATTAAATTGCTCTTTTAGGTTGACACAATTACACAAGCCAAGCTCATAGATATGAGGGATTGAGCATTGGGGAGCCAGCGCTGTGGTGAGGCAGTCGCTCAGAGGGGGTTCCCCCCAGGAGGAACTGCCGAAAGGGTTTCCCGACTTGAGGCAACTGGCGGCATTGGGCATTGGGGAGCCAGCGCTGTGGGCGGGTTTCCCGACTTGAGGCGACTGGCAGCATTGGGCATTGGGGATTAGGGATTGGGTAAACTCTTCTTTAGTCATCAGTCCCCTGTCTGTTTGTTTCCCTTGTCTCCTCGTCCCCTTGTCCCCAGTCCCTAGTCCCCAGTCCCCAACCCCGACGCGATCGCACAAGGTCACAGTCCGGTATGACTCAATAGATGAGGCAACTATTTTACCATCTGTATCTGGGGCAAACTGATACACCATCACGCGATCGCACTTCAGAAGTTGCTGTACCTCGGCTACAGCCGTATTTAAAATTTGCTCTAGATTAAGAGACTGACGAATTCGTAAAGCAGTCGTGGCAATTAAGCGCTGTCTCTCCTGAGTTTTGATCAGTTGGGCTTGCAAGCACGACTGCTTAATGGCGTTGCGGACTGCTAGTTGCAGCACATCCTGTGTAAGATGTTGCTTTACTAAGTAATCCAAAGCACCTCGTTTCATTACCTGTACAGCGATTTCTTCATCGCCGCGCCCTGTCAACATAATCACGGGCACAGAAGTCTTAAATATTTCCTGCTGTATGCGATCAAAAAGTTCTAACCCACTCATATCGGGTAGACAAAAATCCAGCAGAATAACATCGCAGCGTACTTTTCGGCACAAAGCAAGTCCTTCTTCTGCACAGTCTGCCTCCAAAATCTGGTAGGACTGGTGCGGATCTTTCAAAAGATATCGACGATAGATTTTCCGATCCGCGGCACAATCATCAATGATAAGTAGCGTCCATGTGTCCAACATAAGGTTATGAGGATCGGGGAGCTATATAGATCCCTTTTATCCAGATTGTGTTTTTATTGCATAATTTTAAAAATAATATAAAATTAAATCTAAATAAAATCTAAATCCTTTAGTAATTCTAAAGCAATATAAAATAGTCAGAAGAAAGTGTGAAAAACAGCAAAATGGGGAAAACGCACTTAAGACAGACACAGTGATTCAAATAGAAAAATGTCGCTGTGTGCCTGAGCTGTCTTCTTCATTATCCTATTGTCCCTACTGCCACATTAACAGAAAATAAATAAATTAATCCAACACAGGTGGCGTATTGGCTTCAAGCCAGTAGTCCACGAATGCCTGAACCGTCTTTTTTAGTTCCTGAGCATCCATCGGTTTTACCAGATATCCATTTGCGCCCTTTTGGTAGCACAATTCAATATCCTTGGGGTTAGATGATGTGGTAAAAACAACGATGGGGATTCCCTTGAAACTTTTGTCTTGCTTGAGCCGATCTAAAATGTCACGGCCATCAATACCTGGCAAATTGAGATCGAGCAAGATCACAGAGGGTCGTAATGCTACTTTAGAATTGGGTCGGTCTTCGCTCTTAGCGTAGGCATTGTTCCCTTGTTGATAAAGCAACTCTAAAACCTCATCTCCATTAGTACAACGGTGTATGGGGTTCTGGACGGACATACGCTGCATCAGACGTTGTAGAATCCGAAAATCTTCATTGCTGTCCTCAACAACGAGCAGCGGTTCATGAAGTTTTTTTGTCATTTGTGGTTTTAAAAGAACTTAACAAAAATATATATTTAGTTATTATCTTAAACTATTGCAGCGTAAAATAGAATATCGAGCCAACGCCTACAGTAGATTTCACCCAAATTTTACCGTTATGAAGCTCAACAATCTTCTTAACAATAGCTAGTCCTGCACCTGCTCCTCCACCGTATTTTTGCTGGGAATGGAGTCGCTTAAATAATCTAAAGATAGTTTCTAGATGATGGTGTGGAATTCCAATACCGTTATCTCGGATATAAAAGATTGGGCATGGGGGAGCCACTGCGGTGAGGCAGCTCCCGTCTTGGCGGTTCCCGTCGATGGGGGACTGCCGAACCCGAAGGGTCTTGGGGTCTCCCCAAGTGGAGCAAGTGGCGTCATGGGGGAGCAACTGCGGTGAGGCAGCCCCCGTCTTGGCGGTTCCCGTCGATAGCGCAGCGTTAGCGAGTCTTCGAGCGTCTGGGGGACTGCCGAACCCGAAGGGTCTTGGGGTCTCCCCAAGTGGAGCAAGTGGCGTCATGGGGCATGGGGCATGGGTTATTTCCCTTGTCTCCCCCTGCCCTTTCTGCTCCTCTGCCCCTCTGCCCCCGCGGTCAGCGTTAGGGGTTCCTGCCATAGACCTCTGCCCCTCTGCCTCTTCTTGAGAAAAGTAGCCAATCTCAACCCATTGCTCTGCCTTATCGTTGTATTTGAACGCATTCCCAAGCAGATTACTGAAGACTTCATTAACCAGCACTTGATCGCACAAAACTGTTGGTAAAGGCCGAGGAATGCGAATATCCACAAACTGAGAGTCTTGACGACTAGCACGAAAAACGTCAATTACTTGGTTGAGTGATTCGTTGAGGTCAGTTGCTTGCAAGCGCAGTTGTGCTTGTCCTAACTGCGAGAGTCGCAATAGAGCATTAATCAGAGTTTCCATGCGTACAGACAAGGATACTACTGTTTGCAAACATTCAATCCCCTCATCATCTAATACTTGGGCATAGTCTTCTAGCAGCACTGTTGAGAAGTTATAAATGCCCCGCAAAGGTTCCTTGAGGTCATGGGAAGCGGCGTAGGCAAAGGATGCTAGTTCTTGGTTGCTGCGCTCTAACTCCAGATTGATTTTAGCTAATTCATCCGCTTTCGAGAGTACAATACCAACGATCGCATTTCTCAAAGCGATCGCACTGTCAAGTTCACAAGGTTTCCAAGGTAGAGAAGTTAATCTAACCGTTTCTTGCCATTGTTTAAAGGATTTTCGTACAGACAGCGTAAGGCTACCATCTGCCTGTGCTTGCATAGATTCCTGTGGATTTCCTGCCCAGTGTACCGTTTGGATAACTTCGGGGCGAAACCAAAGGATGTAATAGCGCCGGACTTTAGAAATCCGCAGTAGCAACAAGCCACTAGCAGTATCTTTAAATATCAGCGCCTCTTGGTAAAGCTTCGGCAGAGAATCAGTAGAAAATAGGTTATCACTAACTTGAGTATCCGCCCATTCAACGAGTGCTCGAACTTCATCAATATTCGGTGTTGTCCCTACAAGGGTAATTTCATTATCTAGACAAACTGCCGCTCCTGAAGCACTAACAAGATCCAACAAGCGAATTTCCGGTTTGATTAGGGCATCGATAAAATTGTCTGCTTGGGAAATAGATTCTAGAAACTCAGACTGTAGCGATTTGAGTTTTACTTTATAATCCCATTCTGAGTAACTAATTTTGTGTGCTAATTCTAAAGACGCAATCTGTCCCAAAAATTCGCACATCTTGCGGACTTCGTAAGAAATATACTTTGGTGTTTGATGGTGACACGATATTAATCCCCAAAGCTTCTGCTCTTGAATAAGTGAAATCACCAAAAGAGCTTTTACTCCCATATTTTGATGATATTCACTACAACACCAATCAAAACTCCGTAGCAGACAGTAGCTTAAGTCAAGATGCTGATGTGTTGCTGGATTTTCCGTTGGAACTAGTTTGACAGGTTCGGCAGTCAAATCGGGGAGAAATCGCAGAAAGCAGCGCGTGTATAACTCCCTAGCCTGCGCTGGAATATCTGTAGCGGGATAGTGGAGTCCTAAATAAGGTGATAAATCTTCCCGTTTAACTTCTGCAACAACAGAACCTGCTTCTGACTCGTCAAATTGATAGACCATCACCCGGTCGAAACCGATGATTTTTTGGATTTCTTGGGCGACCAGATGCAGAAATTTTCCCAGATTGGATGTACTTTGCATTTTAGCGATCGCTTCACTCGCCAAACTATGAAAGTTTAAGAAACTCACCTCAAATTCCGAGTCAGTTGATTCTAGCTCCAGAATTACAGCTTCTTCTGTACGATGAGCAATAGCATCAAAAAATCTTTCCCCATTTAAGGTATTTATTAATACTTTAAAAGCATTAGCACTGCCAATCTTTTTTACCAAGCACTGCTTGACAATTTCCACTGGCTGAGGGTCAAGTAAATAGCTCAAAGGTTTACTGAGTAAATCTTCTGGAGCTTTACCCAAATACACTTGGGTATTGTTGCTAACTTGCAGTATCTCTAGCTGAGTACTGAGTGCCAGGAGAATGCCATGAGGTTGAATAGAGCCAGGTATGTGAATAGGTATGCGATCGTGGTTAGTCAGAGCAGTAGCTTGGGTAGTAGTATTTTTAGGCTGGCTCATAAATCAACTTATGTAAAGCTGATTTTTACAATAGCGCAATTAAAAGTCATATTTCTTTAAAGTATATAGCGAGAAGTCTGAATGCGATCGCATTCAGACTTCTCGGTTAAACCTAAAAAATCACTAGACCTCTTGCAAAAGTCAGTTAGGCAAATTCAGTTTTGGGAAGACGAAGCTCATAGTTGTACAAACCAGCGATGAGATTAAATCTTAAACTAA
>NZ_JBALDA010000097.1:0-18720 GCF_036917535.1 Nostoc sp. | reverse complement strand
GGCTGTTTGTAGTTTTTTGAGTTGTCGTTGTGAGAGACAATAACTCTACTACGGCAGCCCTATCTCTTCATACTCTTTTTTTGGCGAAGGTATTGCTGCAACCATTGCAAATGTTGCTGGTGTTCCACTTCCTCTTGTTCATCAGCAGCTTGTTTGACTAATTGTTTTTGTGCTTGTATTGCTTGTTTGCAGTATTTCTCAATAAGTCCGTGCAATTGCACGGCGGTAATCTTATCTAGACATACAAGCATGGCTTTTCCTGTTTGCCAACGTTGGGTATAATGAGCTACTAAATCTTGGGCGATTCGGTCTAAACGTTTTTCGGCGGTGAGGATGAGATATTCTCCCCCTAAGCGGCGACGGACGGCTTCTTCTTGTTCAGTGTCGAGTTCAAATTGTTCGATGGCGGTGGCGAGGCGTTGATTTAGTTCCTCGTCAGCTGCAACTTGGCGTTGAGTGCTTTTGTCGTCATAATATAATTCTTCGCCTCGATTGTCGTAGTACAGAGGAACAGTTGCACCATCTTCCACAGCGCGTTGGAAATCGTAGGTGGAAACGTAGCCGCCGAAAACTCGACGAGTAAGTTGGTCTTCTTCCGACTCCATTAAGGGTGTACCAGTAAAGCCGATGAAAGATGCATTGGGTAAGCTGAAACGCATATTTTCCGCAAGTTTACCGTATTGGCTGCGGTGCGCTTCGTCGGAGATGACGATAATATCGGGACGGTGGGAGTAAATCTCACCGGGTTTGTTGAATTTGTGAATTAGTGTGAAAACGTAGCGATGGTTGTCTTTGAGCAATTCAGCTAATTGTTCACCACTGGCGGCTTGGGTGTTATTTTCTTTGATAACACCAACGCCAGCGAAAGTTTGGACGATTTGATTATCTAATTCTTGGCGGTCTGTAACGATGACAAAGGTGAAATTACCTGGTAATTGGCGGTGGGCTTTGCGAGTGAGAAATGCCATTGAGTAAGATTTACCGCTACCTTGAGTATGCCAAAAAACGCCAAGTTTACCTTCTCGGACTTCTCGCTGTTGAACGGCGGTAAATGCGCGGTTAACACCAAGAAATTGGTGATTACGAGTCAGTATTTTGATGGTTTTACCGCTACTGTCATCAAAGAGGATGAAGTTTTCGATGATGTCGAGGAAATTGTCTTTACGGCACATCCCCATTAACATTGTTTGGTAGTCAACTTTGCCTTTTTCTTCTTCCTCTAGACGTTTCCATTCTTGGAAGAGGCCGTTTGGAGTAGAGAGAACCTTTAATGGATAACTCCCGCACTATTAGGAAATGATTATTTTCTGGGTTTTGAAAGTCAATCACTTTCAGGCGGGGATTGATGGTTTCACCCTCTGGGTTTTTGTAAGGTTTCTCTAAAATACCTTCACGGATTAGTTGGTATTTTTTCTGGTTAATGGTGATTAATTGATCTGAAATATTGGATGTGGTGAATGCAAGGGTCGCATCATCGTATACTTGCTGTGGATGACCAGGATTAAATTTCTCTAGTGCTTGGCGAAGATAGCGTGTGAGAACAACTTCTCGTTTGTCTTTGCGTCCTAGTGTGCCGTTAGTGCCGAAAGTTTCCTTTTTGTATGCGTAAACTGAGTGCCATTTCAGGGTTTGTTCAAAGAAATTAGCGGTAGCTTGTTGCACCAGGCGGTCTTCGGAATATTCGGCACTCATGGGGGTGATAGGTGATACAGGTAGCTATTATATTTATAGCTTTGGAATTGGGTAAGTAGCAAGTATCGCCTTTAAAACAATATCAAGTTTTAAGCGATGATGGATGTGTGAGCATAAATGACAATTGGTAATTAAAGATGGTTTCAGTCGAATTACTTAATACACTGCAAGGGCTTAACCGCGCTGATAAACTTTATATTGTGCAGGTTTTAGTATCAGAGTTAGCTCAACAAGAGACTGAACTAATCAAACCTGGACAATCTTATCCTGTTTGGTCTCCTTATGATGCCTTTGAAGCCGCAAATACAATGCTAGAAGTTTTGCAAACAACCAAAAATCAAAACAATGTCTAGCGTCGAGCAATTTCCTTTTGTCAATGCTGACACAACGTTAGGTGAGGCTGGTTTTCGTCCATATATGCCAATTCAGCTTGTGAGTCAGCAATGTTTAATAACAGCATCCGCTTTGTTAGATGCAGGAGCAACAGTAAATGTGTCGAATATTTTTACCTAATTAGTGGATTGTTGATATTTAACCCACAGCATAATCTGTAAATTGGCGCTTAAATGGCGAATGAAAGCCGATGACAATATCCTGCTTGGGGATACCTAAATTTGCTAAATCTTCTCCAATTTCATTTTCTGTTCCGTTGTGTTGTAGCCAAACTTTACCATCTTTGATGTCTAGATGTAAAAAACAACCATAAATCCGACGGTCATTTTTCCAACCGACATTTACAAGTTGATAGTGGTGATGTTCTGTGTCAAAAATTAATTGGGTTTCAATTTCTGGTTCTTGATGAGAAATTGCAGCATACTCTTGCAGAAGTTGCTGAATTATTTGCTGATATTTTTTTAGTTTATCCATTCGACTATCTCCTCCGTTACAGGCTGATAAGTAATCAATTTAAGCTGATATGTTTTGATAATATTTTGTACAAGTCTGATGGTGAAGAATGAAGTGTATGTATCAATTGGAACTGCTAAATAGAGAGTACGGTCTGGTTCTTGTTCAGACAATGCTAGTCGATAGTTAATAAACTGTCCTAAAGCTGTGTGAAATTCAGAAATTGCAGATGTTTTAAAAAAGCTTTTAATTTCAACAGCAATTTTTTCACCCTCTCTTTCTGCTGCTAGAATTCTTTGGGCACCTAAGTCTATGTACATATCCCCTAACTCGAAACTGACGGGTAAAGGATCATGGGTAATTTTCCACCCTTCTTTTTCTAGCCCTTTTTTGACTGCGTTGTGAAAGATATCTCTGGCTGGCATGATATAGCATTATAAAGGATTTTCTATACGGCTATACTTCCGTTCATTAGGCGAGGAAGGAGTAAATCACGGGCTTGGCGAAGATTCTCATTTGTTACAAGTAAGTTTTTCATCTGCAAGAACATAGGGTTAGTTATTCTAGTAAAAAGTTGCATAGTTTCTTTATCAGGAACTAAAAAATCAAAAATTCTGATTTTTTCTAAACTTAAATTGTCTTGAGCCGCACCACTTGAAACATTCCGCATTCTTATTTTAATAGTATCGATAGAATATTTGATAAATTCTGCGCTTACTTGATTGGAATTAGCTATAAAACCAACTACACTATCTGGGAAACAAGCCGAGAAAGTTAATATAGCTGTCTCTGCAATGTTTGCAGCTATAGTAATTAATAATGTTCCAGCATCCCACAGCTTACTTTGAGCTAAACCTTTTTCGTTATATGTTTGACTGTAGTTTGTAATGTATAAAGATGCTTCTTTAACCTCTCCTGTTTGAATAAATGGAAATTTTCCTTCATATAAGGAAGGATCGTTTCTCGGACGGTGTTTAGATTTACCTCTACCAAGTAACCCAAGTTCTTCAAGCTTTTTAAACTTCCACCCTTCTGGAATGCCATCAACTACCTTCACTGACTCGTAGCCAGGGAAGCGCGATCGCACAAACCATTCTTTGTAAAGCTGGTGGATGGACTCTTCCAGCAGTGCTATTCGGCGGTTGTTGTTGTCGATGAGGCGATCGTAATTTGAGAGAATCTCAGCTATGCGTTGTTGGGTTACAAGTGGAGGATAGTAAAGAGGTAATGGATTTAATCATCTCTAAGCTGACATATCCTTGTGCTACACCTCCTTTGACTCCATAGAGTGCATTTTGAAAAATATCACCTTTAATCCAATAGTAAAGATAGTTAGGATTAACAACATTTACATCAGGTCTTAAAAGAGATACGCTACTAGAAATTCCAAAACGGTCTTTCTGTTGATATAAATAAGGCTCTCCGATAGTACCAATAATACTAAAGAGTACATCTCCTATTTGTGGCTTTGTAAGTGCCTTTGATTCTGCTCGAAAATATTTGCTGTAATCTTCTTCTGATATGTAATCGACTTTCGATATATCTAAATTTCCGTTTTTAAAGTTTTTACAGGTTAAGTATAAAACTCCTGATGCTTGTCGCTGAATTTTGGCATGTGCGCCATCTCCTACTAGACAATCATTGCCAATTTTTCTTTCTGTCAATCTCACATTGCTAACTCCTCAAAATTCGCCGCAATACTCACCGCCAACTCTACCGCTTCCTCATTCAAACTCGCCAACTCTAAATGAATTTCCCGCATTCTCTCCTCAAAATCATCCTCTTCTTCCCCATCTAAAGCTGTCACACCCACATAACGACCAGGTGTTAAACTACTATCTTGCTTGGTTATTTCATCGCGCGTCACCACCTTACACAACCCCGGTACATCAACTAACGCCGCTTCGGGAAACCGAGATTGTAACCAGCTAACTTGCGCTTTTACATACAGCGTAGACTTAATAGCAGAAATAGCTGTGTCTCGCGCTGTATCCAGTGCATCACGTTGTTTTTTAATTTCCTTCGCGTCCCAAGTTTCTTGTTTACGTGCGTCTAACTTTTTCTCCGCCAGTTCCACAGCGCGAGTACCGAGTTTATGCACTTCGTTGATGTGCTTTTGCAGAGTTTTTAATTGGGGAATAAATTGTATAAACTTTGCTGCACATTCTTTTTGCGCCTCGTTAGTTGCAAAACCCCACCCCGCTTTAGCTGGCGCTAAGTCTCCCCTCCCCTTACCAAGGGGAGGGGTAGGGGTGGGGTTATTCTCTGCAAACCACACCAAATGCACTTGTAATTCATCAATTAAATCTTGTCTCGCCTCAGCAAATTCTTTAATTCCCGCCTCCAATTCAGACAAACTAGCGCGGAAAGTCTCTACATTCTGATTGGCGATATCTTCAGCAACTAATCTCTCAACTTCAGGTAACTCCTTTAATAAAGGAAGCGAAGCCCCAAGACGATCGCTAAAATTCTGCAATAATTGTGTCAACTTAGCTAACGGTGACTCTAACTGTGTCAACGCACCTTCAATAGTCGCCGCTTCTTGATGCGTCTTGTTTAAATAATCTTGCACCAATCCTAAATAATGCTCCTGCTGACCGCGATACAACCAAGCGATCACAGTGATATTCTGGAGTTGTTCTTCACTAAAATCGCGGGTTTTGCGCGTCACTACCCGATAAATATTTCGTGCATCAATCATTAACACCTTGTCTTGGCGTTCTGCTGGTTTTCCTTTGTCAAAAAACCACAATGTACAAGGTAGAGATTTTGTATAAAAAAAGTTTGTCCCAATAGAGATAATCATATCCACCGCTTGAGTGGCGATTAACTCCTCTCGAATCTCCTTTTCCCTATGTCCTGCATCCGATGCAGAACTCGCCATTACAAACCCGGCTCTACCTCGCTGATTTAAATAACTGTAAAAATACTGTATCCACAAGTAATTTGCATTGCTCACTGCTTTAGTTTTCGCAGCAATCCCCGGTATCTTTTTCTCAGTAAACAATCGCGGGTCAGTCTTCACCTTCTCTGGACTCACTCCATCGACATTAAACGGCGGGTTAGACATGACAAAATCACATTGACCAAGCAACTCTTCCCAGCGATCGTAAAAAGTATTACCTTGGCGAATTATCCCTTCTAAAGCGTGAACCGCTAAATTCATTCGCGCTAAACGAGTGTTTGTATCCGATTTTTACTGTCCGTAAAAAGTAATTTTTGCAGCTGCATCCTCACCGCGATTTTCGAGAAAATGTCCGGTCTGCACAAACATATCCGCACTACCGCAAGCAGGGTCTAAGACATTTCCCCGGTCAGGTTCAATCATATTTACAATTGTGCGTACCAAAGAAGGCGGTGTAAAAAATTCTCCTCCTTCCTGTGCGCCACTCATGGCAAACTTATTTAGAAAATACTCATAAATTCGCCCAAACACATCACCTGTGGCTTTCCGTAACTCTTCCCGGTCAAAAATTCGCACTAAATTATACAGCAAATCCTGCTCAAAACTGGTGTACTCCTTCGGTAACACTCCCTGCAACATCTGAGTTTCATCCTCAATCGCTTTCATCGCTGTATTGATCGCCTTGCCAATGTCTGCGTTTTCTGCCAAATTCAAGATGCGATCGTACTGGGCTTCTGTTGGTAAAAAAATTGCTGACTTTCCTTTAAAGTCATCTTTGGTAATCGGGCGTTTTTTTCCACCCCGCGATGGTAAACCCTTTTCAATCTCCGCGTTTACAGCATTGAAGCGATTTGTCGCATGGCGAAGAAAGATTAGCCCAAGTACGGGCATACTGTATTCATTAGCATTGAGTTTTGAGTTAGCACGGAGTTGGTCTGCGGCTTTCCACAGGGAAGATTCAAGTTGACTGATATTGAGCATAGTTTGTTAGCGCTTAGGCGAAATTATGACAGTCTACTTCGCCTAAAAAATTATAAATTTACATATTAACTGTTTTGGCAACCAGGGAATCTGTTATTTTTTCCCCTAGCCCAAACAAATATACTTAGCACATTTAATTCCTTGAGCGGAATTTTTTAACCTAAAATAACGTCCCAAAGACGATAAGCAAAAATACTTTTGACACACTAGGCAATGACTTGTCAAAGCTACTAAGCGTTTACACCTCATTTCCCCTGACTTGGTGGAATTTTACCCTCATTCTGAGCTTGTTTAATTGCTCGTTTCACAATTAACACTGCCATTTGAGACAAAGAACGCTCCTCTGCATCAGCCAACAATTGCAGGGCTTCTTTGTCTTCTTCTTCCATATAAAGAGTTACAGTTACTTTTCCCATGTCAGCATCATAAGCTATTTTGTTTGTTTTTGTATTAAATACATTTAAACACATTAAATAAAGTAAAAACACTTTAGTTTAGCGTATAATTACAGATAAGTCAAAAGCCAGCGATCAACTTTCTCAGGGCGGATGCTGGCTTTTGGCCCCCATATCACAGGAGACATTTCCTACGAACAAATGGCTCAGATTTGTGATCGTTCCCTTTCTACTGTTCGCCGCTGGTTTGCTAGAGGTAAAAACTACCGCCGCCCCATGCCAGCCGATTTACGCCACCTTGCCGTCATGAACTTTTTGCTGGAACACTTTGAGGATATCCCCGAAGAAGTGTTGCAGAACCTTTGTTTTCCAGACAAGAGTGAGTAGGAATTGAATCTAATTTCAATATCAACTTGATATTTCTTGCCAGCCACCGTCACAGTAGGCTGGCTTTTGTCTTGGAAATTACAGATTTTAGCAGGAGAATTCAATGACCTACCTTGAAAAGCTGAGTCCTTGGTGTATAGTGCGGCTTCTACCTAATATGCAAAACCAAGTTGTAGCTCGTTTTCGTCGCCGCAGTGATGCAGAAGCTCATTTACAAGTTTTACACCGACTGATCCCCAGCGTGAGTTTTAAGCAGATTATTCCTGATTTTTATAGTACAAGTGTACTTTAATTGTACAGCGATCGCACTTCCACACCGACTTATACTGCCACTCAATTTGATGACAAGGCGCTTCAGCATAACAAGTCCCACACAAGCGAATTGGCTCATGCTGCATTCCCACTCCCAGAGGTGGAAGCATTTGAGCTAACGTGTCTGCATCTACTTCTACTACAGATGCGATCGCTTCCAATTCCTGTTGACTAGGGCGAGGGTTAAAATGAAATCTTTCCCACCGTGCCACTACAGCACCAATCCCTGCCAAACTACCCAACGCACTTGCGGATAAATGGTTGGCACGTCTGAACCTGCCAAGAAAGTGCCTCAGGCTTTCCCCTTTATAGGGTTTAATCAAGAATAGCCAAGGCTCAATATTTGTTGCTGCCATTATTTGTACTCCCTAGCTGCTTCCTGTAAAACAGCCTTGTCAATCTTCTTTAATCCCCTTGATAAAGAACGGATTGCTGCTTCTCTAAGAATTTCATCCAACCGCCCGCATTGCATGGCTTAAAGCGGATGGTGACATCCCTAACTTCGACGCAGCGCGGGTAAAGCTCATCTCGTCTGCAACCACGACAAATGCAGCTAAGTCGTTGAGTTCGTCACGCTTAATTACTGCATATTTTTCATAAGTACATGCTAATTATGCCATCTAGTCAATTAATTTTATTCGATCTATGCTCATAGTTGACCGATAGTTGATCGGGTTCCACTCATCAACAACCAACATGGCAAGTTCTAATTCTAAAGTTTGGTTGATTACAGATAGCTCAAGCGGATTTGGTCGATTGCTTACTCAAGCCGTTCTCAAAAACGGCGATCGCGTAGTAGTAACTGCTCGCAGCCCAGAACAACTCGACGATCTCGTCAAACAGTATCCTGATGCAATCAAAACAGTTCGCTTAGATGTCACGAATCTACTAAACGTTCAGGCGGCGACGCAATCAGCACTGAATGCTTACAATCGCATTGATGTTCTCGTTAACAATGCAGGCTATGCAGCAATTGGTGCGATCAAACAAATGAGTGACCTTTTTTGAATTCAAAATTCAAAATTCAAAATGAAGAATAAGAATTTTTTTGAATTGATTATCCTTCTTTACGATACGCTACACGAACGAGTCAAAGCCCCCACCACAATCTTTGATTTGGTGGTCTTCAATTAGTGGCGAGTCCAAGCTCACACTAATGTTTCCTTAGCAGGGGCTGGGATCTATTGCCAAACCTGACACCTGTAATGCATCTCTAACAACAAAATGAGTCGGAATCGGGACTCTGTAACAGAGCAGAGTTGTGATGAGATATCTCGCTTTGTAGAAATTTGTATTTAAAGCGCATAACACCTTCCAGACAAAGACAAATCTACATCAACTCTGTTGCTTTAATTAAATAAGAACTTTATGAGCCTTACCAACTTTCGCACGCTCGGCCGCTCTGGCTTGATTGTTAGTCCAATCGCACTCGGTACTATGACCTTTGATAATCCGCAATGGGGTGCGCCAAATGAGGTTGCTAAATCCATTTTCCATGCCTACGTGGATGCAGGCGGCAACTTCATCGACACTGCCGATTTGTATTCTAAAGGTCGCAGTGAAGAACTCATTGGCGGCTATATTCGCGATCGCAACTTGCGCGATCGGTTGGTACTAGCTAGTAAGTTTGCTTTTCATAGCGGAGAACCCGGCAACCCAAATACAGGAGGCAACGGACGCAAGAATATTTACCGAGCGCTCGAAGGATCGCTACGCCGACTGCAAACAGACTATATCGACCTTTACTGGATGCACGTTTGGGACACGATCACACCGGTCGAAGAAGTGCTACAGTCGCTTGGTGACTTGGTACGCGCAGGCAAGATCCGCTACTTTGGTTTCTCAGATATTCCTGCTTGGTACAGTGCCAAAGCTGCCGCGATCGCAACCGCACACAATATTCCTGCCCTGATCGCCATGCAGCTTGAATACTCGCTCGTCGAACGCAGCATTGAGCGCGAGCATCTGCCTGCGGCGCGTGATGCGGGATTGGGGATTTGCCCGTGGAGTCCGCTTGCAGGTGGTTTCCTAGCCGGAAAGTATCAGCGTACAGAGGCAGGAACCACTGGGCAAGGACGACTCAGCGGCAATAACCCCTTTCAGGGAAAGTTCACTAAATTCACTGACCGTAACTGGCGCATACTCGATGCGCTGCGGACTGTAGCGGCACAAGTTGATCGACCCTTAGCGCAGGTTGCACTCGCTTGGGTTTCAGCACAGTCAGGCATTACTTCACCGATTCTGGGTGCGACCAAGCTTGAGCAACTGCACGATAACATCGAATCGTTAGACATTCACCTCACGCCCGAACAGCTTCAGACTTTAGATGAGAGCAGTGCGCTCGATCTCGCTTTC
Organism: Nostoc sp.; assembly: GCF_036917535.1. GTDB lineage: Bacteria > Cyanobacteriota > Cyanobacteriia > Cyanobacteriales > Nostocaceae > Nostoc. The sequence goes on along the minus strand of NZ_JBALDA010000097.1, from coordinate 8,847 downwards.
CCCTACGGCATCTTTACGAATGAAGGAAGCCGCACCATTTTTGGTGGTGCAACGGTTCAAGGCTGGCAGTAGCGAAGATTCTGACTGTTAGTCCTAGCTGTCTAATTGGGATGAAAGAGCTTGAGACTCAAGCACAGAGAGGATTTCTTGATGTTGATGGACTAAACCTTTACTATTAAAAAGCGATCGCGCTGTGCCAGTTGCGTAAGTCCTGTATTTATGTATGGTCTTTTCTGGTGATAAATAAGTAACTTCACTGAAATATTTGATGAAGAATTAAACAAGTTGTCTTTAATACTTTATTTATAGTCCTATTTAATCAAATTTATGTAAAAAGATGACTGAATTTCTGAAGAATAGATTGATGCTCCTGTTCACCAAGGTTAAGCTAATAATAATATAAACAGGAAGCCTTTTTGTCCTGATAACTGAAATGACCACTAATCGTTTATCAATTAGTCAGGAAAATCTCCATTGTCTTACATCTAACTTTAAACAATTAGATGTGCAAACTGCCCAAGAGGAGGTTTATAGTTTCTTTGTGGAAATTGTCAATAAATTGACACCAGAGGATGTTTTACGTGAATTCAAAAGTTTATTTATAGGCGGTCTTGATTCCGAATATTCCGATTATATACCTGGAATATATAATATTTTTCTAGATAATGATGAGCAGGAATTATATAATACACTTAAGCGCTGTTGCTACATCATAGTTAATAATTGGAAAACTAACCGAAAAGACAAATATATCCAAGACTTAGTTAATTTATTTGTTAATGAAAATCTGAAAATCAAGGACAATAATCCTCTAGTAGTAAAAACTTGTAAAATCTGGTTAGAGAAGTTTGCCAATAGCAAAGATTACAAGGATCTGAAATTATTTGCTACTAAATATGAAGATTCATCTAAAGGCCATTGGGCTAATCGCTACACTTCCTATTTATTGATCGATCAATCTGTTAATAATAAGAACCCTAAAGAGCAACAAGACGCTGCTAGAAGGCTTTCCAAACAGATAAAAGACAGATTTAAGTTTGAACTAGCAATGTATATTGCTCGTTCTCAATCTGGCGTTTCAAGCACAACACGCTATAAAAATCCCAGTATTTTGGGAGATCAAGCTCTACGCTTAATAAAAACAATTGTCTTAAAAAGAGGCGTATTTAGTCATGATAATATTGCCCATATATTTATCAAACAAACTGAAAAACAAACTTTGAAGGAATTTAAAATTAACCTAGAAAAATATCTATTTTTTTCCGTAGAAAATCAAGAAGCAGTCGAGAATTTGCGGCAGCATTTTGCACATATTTTATCCTTATGGAAGATAGATTATAATCAAGAAATTATCACTAAAGAATTTTTCTTGAGAACCTGTAATCGAGTGATTGATTACTTTACAATAGAAAATGCTAAAGAGCCTTCACGATTATTTATTTTATTAATTGCTCAAGGTCATGCTCTAACCCTGGTAATTATATTATTAAAGGTTATTTTGATTTGTAAAAATTCCCGGAGACATTTAGAAACTCGGATTGCTCATTTGATTCGTTTTTACGAAAACTATTCTGAAGAGGAATGCAAAGGAGTCATAAATTTTATCGAGATTTTTAATATCACGTTCGCCATTTATGCAGAAAATGTAGAATATAACTTGATTAAGATGGAAGAAGAACAACAAAGCAGTAATCAGCAATTAAATCTGGATAGTTATCGTGTGTTTTCACAAGTGAAAGTAGATAGACAAAAATGAGTTTTGTCTGATTCAGGATTTCGCAAGGCGTTCATCTAACCAAGCTAGGGCAGCACCCGCAGTTTCAGCTAGAATACTAATGAGGCGATATAGAGCGATCGCACTAAATACCAAGGCAGCTGGAAAGTGGTGTCGTAAAAGTTCATAGGCAGTCGCTTCAAATACACCTAATCCACCAGGCGCACCCGGTATAACAAACCCCAACAACCAAGCGCAACTAAAAGCCCCTAACAACAAAGGAATTTGATTCGCATTCAACGAACCCAAGGCGAACATAGTTAATATAAATCCAGTGGCGCGTAGTCCCATAAAGCCCACTTCTCCTAACAAAGGGCGTAAAGGGTAGCTTTTAAGACTGAAGGGAATAGTTGGTTGAGTAGTAGCAGACTTTTTAGCTTTTAATCTATATAAAAAGCGAATAACTGGATTTAAAAACCAGGGATGAATTGCACAAAGGACTACAGCTAAACTCAGGAATTGTAGTATTTGTATAACAAGGGTAGTATTAGCTGCTGCAAATTGGCTACTGCATAAGACAATGATAATTAAAGCAGCCGCTAGCATGAGTAACGGTTCCAGCAAAACGCTTAAGGTGGCTGCACCTGTAGGAATATTCGCATTTTTGGCGGCGACAATTCGCCCGTAGTGATGCCAGATATTACCTGGTAAATACTTCGCGATGTTCGTTTTTAGGTAAACTTGGATGAATTGGGGAGATGATACAGGTTGATTTAACTCTTGAAGAATCCAAGTCCAGATCCAGCCTGCCCAAGTATGAGCTAGTAATGTTACCCCTGTAGCGATCGCCATAATTGCCCATCCTACATCATCAATGCGGATAACAGTTACCTCAATCCAATTATCCTTTAGAGCTTTCCCTAAAAAAAACAGCGTTCCCCCCAAAATTATCCAGCGTAGAAATTGCTTCATGAATTTAGTCTTTTAACGGTAGAGCAACAAGGGCTGAATACCTCAAATATTATGGGATATGAGCTATATATCCAAAGCTTTGGAAGTATTAAACAGGTTGATGTAGCTATTTTGACGACAATCATATTATTTTAGTTTATATCTCCCTAGAGTTAGATAAAATTATTCCTTTTGCGCTAACTAAAATGTGACTTACGCTAGAGGTAAAATTTATTTAATTATTCATACTATTAATTAAAGTTATTATTCTTTCTGAATGCTTGGGATACAAAATTAATTCCAAATGCTATCTTGGTTGAAGTTTAACTAGTCACAAATAGTCACAAAAATGCAAGGAGTGAGAACTATGAAAAAAGCAATGACTTGGCTGAAAAACATTCGTCCCTTGAAAGTTTTAACTATTTTTTTAGCAGGAATATTTTTATTTCTGACACAAGCTTGTGGTGCTCCAGGAGTAGCATCACAACCACCACAGCCTGGTTCTCAAGCACCTAATGTCGAGCGATATGATTCTACAAAGGATTATCCTCTGAATCCTCCTGCTGGTGGAATAAATAACTTTAGTGATGTAGATCCCAGAGCGATAGATGAAAAGACAGCTAATGACAGAACTGAGGCACTAGTAAAAAATGCTCAAAAGAATATTGACCAGAAAGGGGTTAACAGTCCAGGGGAATATATCCGCAATTTCAAGGAAGGTACACCTTTGGGTCAAAGAGGGAAAAATTTAGGTGAAGATATCGGTAGTTCAGTTGAAGAAGTTGGCAAAGGTCTTGTTAAGGGAGCTCAGCGAGGAATTGAAAATATTAAGGGTAATACCCAGAATGCTGCTGAAGACGTGACGACAAATGTTCAGCGTGGAGCTGAAGATGCTGGTAAAAATGTTAAGCGCACAGCTGAAGATGCAGGCAACGCAGCCAAGAGGACAGTCAGAGACGTTGATTGAAATTAGTTATTCAATCTGTTGCAAAAATTTGAAAGCGCCCACAGACCTTGAGTCTGGGGCTACCTAAACAAAGCCTGTTTACGCAGGCTTTGTTTTAGTTTTAAGTAGGCAGGACTTATACCAATTCGCAATTCGCAATGACGCTCGCGGACTCGCTAACGTTGAGCTAACGCAATTGAGAAATTTAGATGCAGCAAGGCTTTCCCGGCTTACATCTGTTGCCCTATTTTAGAGAATTGGTATTACGTAGTGCTGATTAGTCATTGCGTTCGCCCTTGGTGTTCCCGTTGGTGCAGCCTCTGTCTAAGACATGTTTCGCGAACGTAGAGAAGGATACGGAGCGAAGCAATCTCATAAAGACTGGGATTGCTTCGCTTTGCTTACAATAGACCTCTTGTACGAATGCAAAACTTGCCCACCCTGCGGGAAGCGAGCTACATCCCCCAACTCCTTCTCCCAATTTTGAGAGAAGGAGAGTCAATTTTAAAGTCCCTCTCCCAAGCTTGGGAGAGGGATTTAGGGTGAGGGTAAAGATTCATGCAAGAAATCTAATGACAATAAATATTTTGTACCCCTTGACAACTTACCTGTTTTTGGGGATGTCACCAATACTTGAAGATTGTAAACGAAGACTTGAACTCCGTTAATGAGTCTTTGAACTCCATTAATGAGTCTTTTAGCTCCGTTGACGAGTATTTGAACTCCGTTAATGAGTTTTTTAGCTCCGTTGACGAGTATTTGAACTCCGTTAATGAGTTTTTTAGCTCCATTAATGAGTCTTTGAACTCCGTTAATGAGTTTTTTAGCTCCGTGAACGATTTTTTTATGCTGTCGGTAATTGCCTGCAACTGCGCTGTAGTAGAGTGTAACTAATTAATTGCGCTGTGAATAACATCTTAATTTATTCAGCTAATCCTCAAAATAGGGAAACACTGCCCTTGGATGACAAAGCACAGAATTACCCAACTTCTGTACAAAATTGACTCGCAACTAGATAAGCTTTTCCACTCAAAAAGCTGAAGGAAGCCAAGGTTAATAGTAATGTTAAACTCCCAGGCTAAACGCATCTTCATCAGCTACAAGCGTAATGCTAGCCCCGATGAGTCGGTGGCGGTGCAAGTCTTCCAAGCGCTATCGCAGCAGCATAAAGTCTTTATCGACCAAACGATGTCCGTTGGCACACGCTGGGCTGAATGTATTGAAGCAGAAATCCGCCAAGCTGATTTTCTGATTACTTTCCTTTCAGCCTTGTCAACCAGCAGCGAGATGGTGGTAGCAGAAATAGAGACAGCACATCACTTGGCAAAATCACAGTCAGGACGCCCGATAATTCTCCCAGTGCGTCTGGCGTATCAAGAACCGTTTGTGTATCCCTTGAGTGCTTACTTAAATGGGATTAACTGGGCGTTCTGGAAAGATGCAGAAGATACGCCACGCCTGATTGCAGAGTTGTTGCAGGCTGTCTCTGGCGGTGCATTGGCTATCAGTGAAGAAAAATCGAAAGCAGATTTACTTCAAATAAGTGAGCCATCACTCCTACCCCATCCCTTTCCTTCAGCACAACCTGTCTCCCTGGAAATGCCGGAAGGGACAATGGAATCGCAATCTACTTTTTACGTAGAACGCTCATCTGATGCCCTTACTTTGCAAACTATTGAGCGCCAAGGTGTGACAATTACAATTAAAGGCCCCCGGCAAATGGGCAAAAGTTCCTTGTTAATCCGCACAATTCATACTGCTGTGAATGCAAGTAAGCGGGTTGCTTTGCTGGATTTCCAATTGTTTGATAAAGCCGCCTTAACTAATGCTGACCTTTTCTTTCGCCAGTTCTGTACTTGGTTAACTGATGAACTGGAAATGACTGATAAAGTTGATCAGTATTGGAATATGCCTTTGGGCAATAGTCAGCGTTGCACTCGTTATGTTGGGCGCTATTTGCTCAAAGAGTTTGGCAACCCCATTGTCTTAGCGATGGATGAAGTTGAAAGGGTCTTTGATACTGATTTTCGCTCTGATTTCTTTGGAATGCTGCGAAGCTGGCACAATAGTCGCGCCACTACTCCCATGTGGAAGCAACTGGATTTAGCACTGGTTACTTCCACCGAACCCTACCAGTTAATTGATAATCTCAACCAATCTCCCTTTAATGTTGGGTTGGTAATTGATTTAGAAGACTTTACAGCAGCACAGGTTGCTGATTTAAACCGCCGTCATGGTTCACCCTTCAACGCTAACGAAGAAAAGCAATTAATCGCGTTACTGGGTGGACATCCTTATTTAGTACGCCTTGCACTTTATTTAGTTGCTAGCGATCGCCTCCATCCTACCGAATTATTTGCCAATGCGATCGCAGATAATGGCCCTTTTGGCAATCATCTACGTAACCACCTTTTCCGGCTGCATAACAAACAGGAGTTGGTTCAGGGTATGTTCCAAGTAATTCGCCAGAATACCTGTGAAGATGAGCGCATTTTCTTCCGTTTGCGGGGTGCGGGTTTAGTGCGTCGAGAAGGGCGTGTAGTGTTTCCCCGTTGTCAACTTTACACTGATTATTTCCGGGAGCATTTGCGTGGCTAATCCAAGCATTTACACCGTAGGCGGGACGGTACAGGCTGGCGGTGGGATTTACATTCCCCGCCAAGCTGATGAAGAATTGCTCAGTCTGTGTGAGTCGGCAACTTTCGCTTATGTGCTGACGCCGCGCCAAATGGGTAAGTCTAGTCTGATGGTACGCACGGCGCAAACGCTAATGGACGAGGGAATTCGCTCGGTAACTGTTGACCTTCAAGAATTGGGGGCAAATGTCACAGCCGAACAGTGGTATTTTGGCTTTTTGGTCAAACTGGAAGACCAACTGATGTTTGATACCGATGTGGTGAGTTGGTGGCAAGAACACCAGCATCTGGGAGTATCGCAACGGCTGACACAGTTTTTTGAGAAGGTTTTGCTGGCTGAGGTTGAAGGGCAAGTGGTGATTTTTGTCGATGAAATTGACTCTACCCTCAGCCTGGATTTTACCGATGATTTTTTTATTGCAATTCGTTATCTCTATGTTGCCCGTGCTACTAATCCTAAATTTGGGCGGCTTTCTTTTGTCTTAATGGGGGTAGCAACTCCTGGTGATTTAATTCGCGATGCCAAGCGCACACCGTTTAATATTGGACAGCGTGTCGATTTAACTGATTTTACCTTTGAGGAAGCCTTACCCTTGGCTGAGGGATTGGGATTACCCAGCAATGAAGCCAACCAGATATTACGCTGGGTGTTGAAGTGGACGGCGGGACACCCATATTTAACGCAGCGTCTCTGTGGTGCTTTAGTAGCAGAAGCAAGTAGGGAGTTGGTAGAGACGCGACTTATGGCGTCTTTAGAGAGTAGGGATGTAGACAGAATAGTTAACAGCACATTTTTTGGCGCGATGAGTGAGCAAGACAATAACTTGCAGTTTGTGCGGGATATGCTGACTAAACGCTCACCAGACCCGGAGGTTTTGACTATTTACCGCGAGATTCGCCAGGGTAAGCGGGCGGTTGTTGATGAGGAGCAGTCTTTAGCTAAATCTCACTTGAAGCTGTCGGGGGTGGTACGGCGGGAGAATAATGTTTTGCGGGCGCGGAATCAAATCTATCGGCAAGTATTTGATTATAAGTGGATTAATAAACATTTGCCGTTTAACTTGCGGGATAGGTGGGAACAGCTTAAACCTGCACTGCCTTATGTGGCGATACTGGTAGTATTTTCGGTTTTAATGACGGGAGTGGCTGTGTATGTGAATGGCGAACGTCAAATTGCCCAACAAGCCCGCGACAGTGAAAAAAAACAGCGTGTAGAGGCAGAAACTCAACGTAATGAAGCAACGCGTCAGGCTGAAAATGCGAGAATACAGCAGCAGAAAGCAAAGGAACAAACGCAGGAGGCAGAAAAGCAAAAGCGCATTGCTAATCAGGAGAGTGAAAGAGCTAAAAAAGGAGAGGAGCAAGCAAAGTTGGCACAACAATTAGCTGAAGAAAGCAGAAAAAAGTTAGCAAATGCACTTAAGATCAAAGCGGCTGAACAATTAGCAAAGGATAGACAGGCAGACGCTGAAAAGCAACGAGATTTAGCAAAGATAAAAGAAGCAGATGCAGAGAAAGGCCGAATAAATGCTGAAATTCTTGCTGATAGCTTAAAGTCACAGATGCTGATGGCATCAAATTTAGAACTTAATGCTTTAGTAGCAGGCTTGAAGGTAGGAAAACGACTTAAAACACTAAATAAAAATGTAGAACCAGATACCCGCATTTTGGCAGTAGCCACACTCCAGCAGGTGCTTTACGGAATCAAGGAACGTAATCGGCTAGAAGGTCATAGCGATTTGGTTTACAGCGTGGCATTTAGCCCCGACGGTCAAACCATTGCCTCTGCCAGTCGTGATAAGACGGTGAAGCTGTGGAATTGCAAGGGGCAACTCCTGCAAACTCTCCAAGGTCATAGCGATTCGGTTTGGGGCGTGGCATTTAGCCCCGACGGTCGAACCATTGCCTCTGCAAGTTCAGACAACACGGTGAAGCTGTGGAATCGCAAGGGGCAACTCCTGCAAACTCTCCAAGGTCATAGCAATTCGGTTTTGGGCGTGGCATTTAGCCCCGACGGTCAAACCATTGCCTCTGCAAGTTATGACAAGACGGTGAAGCTGTGGAATCGCAAGGGGCAACTCCTGCAAACTCTCCAAGGTCATAGCAATTCGGTTTTGGGCGTAGCATTTAGCCCCGACGATCAAACCATTGCCTCTGCAAGTTATGACAAGACGGTGAAGCTGTGGAATCGCAAGGGGCAACTCCTGCAAACTCTCCAAGGCCATAGCGATTCGGTTTGGGGCGTGGCATTTAGCCCCGACGGTCAAACCATTGCCTCTGCAAGTTCAGACAAGACGGTGAAGCTGTGGAATCGCAAGGGGCAACTCCTGCAAACTCTCCAAGGTCATAGCGATTCGGTTTGGGGCGTGGCATTTAGTCCCGACGGTCAAACCATTGCCTCTGCAAGTTCAGACAAGACGGTGAAGCTGTGGAATCGCAAGGGGCAACTCCTGCAAACTCTCCAAGGTCATAGCGATTCGGTTTGGGGCGTGGCATTTAGTCCCGACGGTCAAACCATTGCCTCTGCAAGTTCAGACAAGACGGTGAAGCTGTGGAATCGCAAGGGGCAACTCCTGCAAACTCTCCAAGGTCATAGCGAT
>NZ_JBALDA010000096.1:0-44374 GCF_036917535.1 Nostoc sp. | reverse complement strand
CATCCGAGACTTTTATTTATCTTGCCATCATACGCATTATGGTTCAGCGATTAGCATAATTTTTCACCTCTAAAAACTTTTCAAACATCCTCTAAACAAAGTTTACACAAAAATAGAACTTAAATCTATTTTTGCAAGTCCGAGTTGGTTTGCAATTTTGACATACTCATTAATTAGATAGTTTATATCAACAGTGGGAAGTTCATTTGATGTATGGTTTATTTCAGAGAGAGCAAAGCTTTTGTTAATCAAAGTTTTCGGAGGTAAGCCAGGAAGTGAGAAAAAAAGATTTAGGTTATAAAAATATCCGTCTAAAGAGTCAGAAACAAAACCTCCAAAAGAGTAGACGCTCCTACCTCCAGTACCATAGCCTTCAAACTTATAATTATTGATTCCTAACTGATTACACCTCTTTAACAACTCAATCACTTCACTTGGCTTTGAAAGTAAAAACTTGTCCTCTACACTGATGTTCATAAAATTTTATGAGTTTCTAAAATTTTGTCTTGATTTTAGCTCAAAAAATTCTCAAATTTGAAATTTTAATGACTTAATTTACTGAAGGTGCTAATCTTGCATTACCTAAACGCTGCTTTTCATACCATTGTGCGATCGCTCTGAATCTAGTTCCATAAATCAGATTGCGATTGCTTTATCCTACCGCAAATTATGTCAACTCTCGTATATAGAGAGCAAGGTAAGCCATTATCTAAGGTGCTAACCTTGCTTTACCTAGACGCTGCTTTTCATACCATTGTGCGATCGCAGGTGCCCAATCTTCAAAATGAGGCCACATCATTTCACACAACTTTTGAATTTCAAGTTGAGCATCTTTTTTATTTCTCAAGTCACAAAAATGCAAGAAAGACCTTAAATTGAAACTAACTACAAAATGCTGGCGATAATCAAAAGGCACTTTACCTCTTGCGTGTTCTTCAGACATTCCCTCCTCAAAATCAGCTTTATATCGTTTAGCTGCTTCTAGACACCATTGCAAATCTGCTGCTCTAGCTTCAGGTGAATAATGGTATTTTTTGCCTTGTCTATCAGTGTAATAACCAATAGGACGTAGGTAAAAAACATCTTCTATGTCTTTCTTACCTTCTACTACATCAATAAATTGGTTGCCTGTGTACCTAAAAGATTGTACATCAAATGATACAGAAACCCGATGAGTCCGCGCCTGCTGCATCACACTGTGGGGAAAGTAGCCACAGTTGAAAACAATCTGGGGATGCTCTAAAGGCCCATAGTGTCCCCTCTCACCCGCTAAAAGCCGCTTAACAATAATTTCGCCGCTTTGTGACTCCGACGGCCAGGAGTCACGCTCATCAAACACGAACCCATCGGTATAGTCTTGGTGCATCGCGGCATAAATCACCTGCTGCGGGTTTGGTGTTTTGGCAATAACCTCTACTCGAAATCGATGCATTAGCTGTTGGGGAATGGATTTGTGATTGAAAGTGCTTACGAACAAGGAACAAAGCCTGTTACTTAGACATAACTTTGAACTCGATTCATCATCATATCCTGGCTTGGACTTCTACTCGATTAGATCAAAATACTTTACAAATGTTCATATATTTGTTACAGTTATTTACATAAACAACAGAAGACAGAGGAAAATCCATGCGTACAAGCACTGCTATAATTGATGACCAAGGCAAACTGAACAACTTTGCGATCGAACCAAAAGTTTATATAGATGAGCAAGGCGATCGCACTGGTTTCACTCCCTATGCAGAAATGCTCAACGGTCGTTTAGCAATGATTGGTTTTGTCTCTCTGATAGCATTAGAAGTATTTACAGGACACGGTATTGTTGGTGTTTTGGCAAATCTCTAAAAACTAATTTATTTAATAAAATTCTCAACAAATATAAGAGACGGGAAATTTCCTGTCTCTTAATTTATGGAAAACTTAGTGCTAGAGTGAAAATATACTGATAACAAAAGCCGTTAGTTATCAGCGTAAAAATATTGGGTGAACTATGGCTTTAACTGCTTCAACTATGTTGCCACTAGGCACTAAAGCGCCAGATTTTAATCTACCGGAAGTAGTATCTGGAAAGGCAACTTCACTTTCTACCTTTGCAGATAAAAAAGCACTGTTGGTAATGTTTATTTGTCGGCATTGCCCGTTTGTAAAACACGTCCAAAAAGAATTAGTGCAGTTAGGAAGAGATTATTTTACAAGTGATTTAGCGATCGTTGCTATCAGTGCTAACGATGCAAAGAATTACCCAGATGATGCGCCAGAGTCGTTACAAGCATTTGTTACAGAACAAGGGTTTAATTTTACCTTATGTTACGACGAGAGCCAGGAAACGGCAAAAGCTTACACAGCAGCTTGCACACCAGATTTTTTTGTATTTGATGGCGATCGCCAACTTGTTTATCGGGGACAATTAGATGATAGCCGCCCTAGTAATGATAAACCGGTAACAGGTGCAGATTTACGCGCAGCCATAGAAGCAGTGTTAGCGGATAAACCTGTTACAAGCGAGCAAAAGCCGAGTGTTGGTTGCAACATTAAATGGAAACCTGGAAACCAACCTAGTTATTTTGGTTAAGAGGGATTGGGGATTGGGCATTGGGCATTGGGCATTGTGAAAACTTGTCCTCACTACCTACTCCCTACTGCCCATGCCTATCAATGTTTAATTTCCAAATTCAGTATGTAGCATCCTAATTGGACTTTTTCTGCCCACAATTCATATTCCAACCGCAAATGCTCTGGCAAGGGATGTCCATTGAGAGTTAGGCTACTAGTAAAGTTTCGTAAACGAATGGGATCATTAGGTTGTAATGACTCAGTTGGCAACCAATAGCGACTAATGCCATAAACGCCCTGTTCCCAAAAGTGACGGTAACTCACTTGAGCGTTACCTTGCATAGTCATGATGACTCGGTAAGGGGAAATCTCCAGCCACAAAATTCGAGGACTGTTAGGAGCGTAAGCTTTGCTTTTGGTTTGAGGAAGTGTGTCTTCTGGACTTATGACACTCTCTACTTCGCAGCTAATTAAAGGCGGTGCGGTCATCAGTAAATGGAATCGATCGGTATCTTTTTGATACAATGTCGCGGCAGTTTCGACAACAGACCAGATTGGTAGGTCAGTGGAAATAAGTGATAAGCACACGGGCTTGCGGTGATGGGTGAGCATGGGAGCGATAAGGGCTAAAAGCTATTGAACAAAGTGAAATGGACACTCTAGCTGTCTAATAGGTCAGGGTAAGAAACTAAATAGTAAAGCAGGCTTAATATTAATGAATCCGCTGATTTGTTAATAAGCTACACAAATCTGGATAGAAACAGGTAGAATGTCAGCTTACACAGCAAAAACAATACTTTATCTAGAGAGAGCTAATTCGTAAGTAAAGCTTGTAAATATTCTAAGGCTATAGCCTCAAAACAGTGGCAGTCGTTTTAGATGCTAAAAACCTTCTTCAGGGAGACTTACCGGAGATTGGAGTAAGTTTCATACAGCCAAAAGCGATAGGACACTAGGAAGGAAGTCACTAGAAGCAACAAACTAAGTCGCTGATGAACTTCCGGTGTATTCAAATGCCAGTGTATCCTAATGTCGGCTTCTGTTATAACCGTAGAAACTCACGAAAACCTTTCTCATCAAAATATTGCTGAGTAAAAAGTAAAATTCATTGACTCAGCAATATTTTGGTCTGCCCATTGACGGGGCGACAAAGAGGCTAAAGCTTCATAAAAAATCATTCTAATTTATTTTTATTCATTACCGATGCCATTGCACCTGTGAACAAGTCATCAGTGTTACAGGCTGGTACTTATTTGGGAATACTTTTATAGGAGTGATAAAAAAGGCGATCGCACTAACACTTTCAATCCAAATGTACTACTCACCTTAAAATCACTCTTATTTTACATAAAAAGACGTATCAATACTCACTAATCTAGCAGGAGCAACCAAGATGGCATTCACTGAAGATATTACCAAGCTATCTGAACAAGTGCGTAAGCGGGCTGATCAAGTTGTTGGCGAAGAATCTACTAAGATGGCACTGATTGTTCCTTTTTTGAGTGCTCTTGGCTACGATGTCTATGATCCTAGTGAAGTAATGCCGGAATACGTGGCAGATTTTGCTATTAAAAAAGCAGGGCAGTTTGAAAAAGTAGATTACGCTTTAGCTATTAACAATAATATAGTTATGCTCGTAGAGGCAAAAGCTCGTGGTCAAAAAGCTGAAGCACATGATGGGCAACTAAGCCGCTATTTTAATGGACTTTTGACAACAAAAGTAGCTATCGTCACTAATGGGGTTGAGTACCGTTTCTTCACAGACTTGCGTGATAAAAATGTTATGGACAAGGAGCCATTTTTTACTTTTAACATTCTGGAATATGATACCAAAGATATTGATAACCTCAAATTCTTTCACCGTGAGAATTTTGAGGTTACAGCTATTACCAACCATGCTGAGGAAATGGTTTATGTAAAAGGCATGACTCAACTTCTAGGAAATCTTTTACGTTCTCCTTCTGAAGAATTTGTTCGCTTTTTAGTGACTGAACTTGGTACAGTTGCTCCTAGTTATGAAATTAAAGGTCGAATTACTGGTAAAATTATTGAGAAATTCAAACCAATTGTTAAAAAGTCGATTCAAGGAAGTTTAGTAGAGTTAATGACTCGCTCACTTACTCCAGTAATAGATCAGCCTGTTGAACCTCCAACAGACATAGATAATGGAGAAGTGGACATACAACCAGATCCTCAAGAACCAAAAATAGTAACAACTGCTGAAGATCTCGAAGCTTTTGAAAAAATTAAAGCAATTACGCAAACCTCAACGAGTTACAATTATCAACTTCAATACAAGGATACTGCTTCATACTTTGGTATCAATCTTGTTGGCAAAAGTACTTGGTGGTTTCTGCGGCTGTATCTATCTTCGCAGAAAAAAAGTTTTGTTACTCGGCTAAGTGTAGATGAAGTCAAATCTCTAGCTTCAAACTTTGAAGTGCTGGAAGTAACAGCTTCTCTGGGGGATGCTGCATCAAAAGTAATTATTTCCTCTGTCAGTGATTTAGATAAGCTGACATTACTGATTCTAAGATGTTACGAGGCAGAAGCAGCCAAGCATCAAACATTGACTCCAAACATAATCAGAATGGAAAAATCAGCTTAACTTAAGGTATTTATTACCAAACTACACTTAACTATCTCCGATTTTTGCCTAAGAGTAATTTAGCGATCGCAGTACTAATTGCTTGACATTTCAGTAATCATTGTCTTGGAAAAAGGACAAAAAAAGTGGCTCTACAATCAGCAGAACCACCAAAGCTTTTGCAAATCTGTTGTAAATTAACGAACTGCCCCTTGAGCAGAAACAGTATCAATCGGTTTCATCAGGTACAGCCGCAATAACTGCCAGCCGTTGGAGATGTAAAGCGGCAGTTTTTGGAAGAATTGTAAGAATTTGGGAGTGTTGGAGTTAGCGATCGCACCCAGCTTCTCGTTATTGCTTATACAAACATCCAACCGCTGATAAAACTCTGGATTCTCTACATTCAGCATCAGCGGGAATACCCGACCTGCATTTTCGTTGGTCTTCTTAATTACATGGATATCGTATTCTCGTGCATTCAATCCCAAGGAGGCATAAAAGTCCTTGCGTTGGATGTCATTGAGATACATAGTCGCAAATACCGACAACAGGAAGAACCGACTCCACAGCCGTGCCTTCCAATCATTCAATATTTGCGGCTGAGATTTCATGACCGCATCAAAAAAATCGCCGTGACGGTTTTCATCCTGACACCAGTTCTCAAAGAACCGGAAGATTGGATAAACCCGGTCTTCGGGATGTGCTTCTAAATGGCGATAAATGGTGATGTAGCGCCAATAACCAATTTTCTCAGAAAGATAAGTAGCGTAGAAAATGAATTTCGGTTTAAAGAAGGTATAACTGCGACTCTTAGTCAAAAACCCTAGATCTAGGGACAGATTAAAGTCCGACAAAGCTTTGTTCAAAAAGCCAGCATGACGCGCTTCATCCCGTGACATCAGGTTAAAACACTCAGCCAAGACAGGGCTTTTGCCTTTCAAGCGACGACCAAGTTCTTTATACAGCAAAAAGCCGGAAAACTCTGCCGTACAAGAACGTTCTAGAAATTCAACAAACAATCGGCGAGTTTCCCCGTCAATATGATCCCAAGATTGTTCAAACTCGGCATCCCGAACAAAGTGGTGGCGGTTGTAGTCAGTGCGGAACTCTTCAAGAATGGCTCTTAACTCATCTTCATTGACGGAGATATCCATCCGTGCCATTTCATCAAAATCGGTAGTATAAAACCGAGGTGTTAACAGGGTTTCTTTTGCCGGGACTTTAATCCCTGGCCGGATTTCTTCAAAGCCTGGTTTTTTGAGGGAATCTACCATGTCTTGATTTCTCTTTCGTCTTTATTATCTTAAGTAGACCTTTCGGGTGACGTTCCTACGTCTCTACCGCCACGGTAACGGCAGTTCCTCATCGGGAGCCAGTGCGTTGGGCGGCTGTGCCGACTTGAAGCAACTGGCGTGGAAACCCGTTGGCGCTAGCCTCTCCCTTTGAGAGAAGACCGGACTGCCTCACCAGAAATGCTCTGGCAAACCGTAACAGCCCACGATAATCGAATTGTATAAAGTTCAGTCTACCAAGGTGCGGGTAACAAATTTGTAAGCAAAACATTAAGAGTTGCAACAATCATTCAATATTTGCGGAATCAAAAATCGCAGATTAGTCATTTGTCATTTGTCCTCTCTTACAAAGTCTGAGCGGAGGAAACCTCCGCTCAACGCCAGTTCGCCCAAGTCGGGAAACTCGCCCAAGCGACTGGCTCGACTTTGCACTTTGTCCTTTGTAAAAAACTAATGATTAATGACTAATGACCAATGACTAATTTCTACCTAACCACTTTTGACCGTCCAAGCGCTGAACTAAGCCATATACCAATAAATCGAGGGTAGTTTTGCGTTCATCGATTAGGAATGACTCAAGAGTGCTAGGTTTTTTGCCTTCATTACAAGAAAATCCCTTTTTTCCTTGAATATCTTCATCGGGGAAATACAGGTTAAACTGACGCTTACCAATTTCTGACCAACTGCCGATAATTTGCCAGCATTCTTCGGCGGATTCAAAGCCAGTAATTGGCATCTTCTGCTTGGCAAAAGATAGCTGTAAATCTTGTACGCCTTTTTGAGCGATCGCTTTTTGTAAAGCTGGCAAGTAGTCTTGCTCAATAAACTCTACAAATGGCTTATTTTCAACAGCTGGGGCTTTTTCCTTTTTTGCGGCTTTAGCTGCGGCGGGTTTTTCTTCTGTTGCGTCGTCGGCGGCGGGTTTTTCTCCTTTTGCGGCTTTAGCTGCGGCGGGTTTTTCTTCTGTTGCGTCGGCTGCGGGTTTTTCTCCTTTTGCGGCTTTAGCTGCGGCGGGTTTTTCTTCTGTTGCGTCGGCGGCGGCGGGTTTTTCTCCTTTTGTGGCTTTAACTGCGGTGGCGGGTTTTTCTCGCTTGGGTGGTACAGCAGCTGGTTTAGCAGCATTGGGATTATCTTCGGGGTTTGCGGCTTTAGGATCTGGCGTGTTGGCAGTAGGAATATCTGTGGCTTCGGGCGAGTCTGTACTAGGAGCGTGTTCTTCAGCTACACTGGGAGCTTGCTTGTCAACAGTGCTGGGAGCTACTTCTCCCGCTTGATTGTGATTGGTTGGGTCTGCCATTGCTCAGGTCAATCCTTTAATCTAGCTTTGGGAGCGATCGCTCACCTTGATGTATCGGGTATTTTTATTTTGACATACTAGTACTGCAAGGCGAAATTCTTAATTCGTAATTCCTATACTGTAAGGATTTCATTTATTTGGGATGGGTGGTTTACTTCAGCCATACTGTAGCTGCGATCGCACCAAAAAATTCCTAAATATTTACCTGTTCTCTCAATAACCAGACTGATAAAGCCAAAGTTAGAGGCGGTTCCAAGCGTCCCACCAAGATGACATTGTTCACCCCTGTAAGTGCCATGCCAGTGCCTGGAAAATTAAACTAGGGGCTAACGCTCCTAATAAATATAGCTACTGCCGTTAGACTGACCCAATTCTTTCTTGAGAGCTGCTTCAAAGTAGCTTTGTTCCACTGCCGCCCATAAATTAGGATTAGAAGTATCAAGGCACAAAGGTTTCCTACAAATAAAACATTACAAAAAGAAATCGGATTGCGATTGCCGATAAAATGTTGAGCACCAATTTCTGTTAGTTTCCGGGTAACGGCGCTAGATACTCCAAAAATTAGCATTGCTAGCCAAAGATAGGTTTGTCCTGAAATTTTATGGATTTGGTGATGTGGTCTTTTGGGTCTAGTCACAATAACATTACTGCCCGGAGCAACGGAAACGCCTCCGGCTTTAGACTGTGCGTTTATGCCCTAGCAAAAGTCTGATTTAGCCCTCCATAAAAAGTTATCAACTTTCTGGCAGAATCAGGTTAAACGGAAAATATAAAATTAAAAATAAATTTTTAATTTTATATTTTAAGTCTTATTTAATTATTTTCGCCCCAGGTATTTTGAAGCGAACAAGCTAAAAGCGATCGCCTCCGAAGATAAATTGTTTAATAGCTATTAAATCAGTCAACTTCTGCCTGTACTAATACCTTTGCCAACTGTATTAGTTAACTGTAGTATTTTATCTAATAAAATTCTTTTTCTTTGTGAAACTCTACAAAATCAGACTTGGCAAGACAAAAGGATTGAGTAAATTGCTTTATGCAACCTCAGAGGTAATAGGTAGCGTTTTCACAAGGAGAAAGCTTACTTCTATATTACTTTGCCCCGATGTGCTTTTTTTGTTAAAACAACGGGAGAAGTATATCAGCGAGTGAAAACAGTCAGCAACTACCAAACCTTAACCAAGATGTTATTAAACCTTAATATTAGTCAAATACAGTCTTGTTAAGATAACTCCAAATACAATTTACAACCTGAAGTTTTGACTTTTAATGGGCAAATTAAAGATGCTTAACTCTCGGCTCATTGTAATCTAGTTTGGAAATAATAGATTCCCAAAAAATGTCTGAAAGTGTAACTTGATGTAGTTTTGAGATATCTACCTCCGACATCAAGTTATCACATATTCTACTTTCAGAAATTGAGCAAATAGTAATTACAACAATCTTGAGTTAAGTTGTCTTAGCTTGTTTACAGTCAAAAGTTTAGCAGTATTTCAGTTTTGCAAATTCCTCTGTTATATAAGCAAAGTAAGATAACGCAGACTAATCTTAAATCTCAACCTGGGAAGGTTAGTTTTGTTTGTGTCGTACAAGCTTTTAGTCAGATAGCAATACGCTGTATTTGGAGTGTTCTCAAAAGTTTAACAGGTTTCAATAAGGAGAAAATTCTCATGGCTCTTTACGGCTATACCATTGGAGAAGATCGTGACTCAAACGCTAGTAATGGCAAGCAACTTGATGTTTACCGCTTTTTAATCCCTTCTGGTTCTAAAGGTTCTATTACCCCTACAAAAGTAGGTACAGTCAATATTGCAGGTACTGTTACTAACGCAGATCTAGAAGGTTTGGCAACTAACCCTACTACCGGAAGGGTAAGTGCAGTTAACGAAGCACGGGCAACTAATCCTCCAAATCCAATTGATCCAGCTGTTATTGTCGTTAATAATGTAGATCAGCCTTTTGCTCCAGCCACGGTTTCACCAACTCCTACACCATCTAACCTACATCGTTTTGGATTTGAGTCAGGTGCTGACTTTAGTAAACAACAAAATGCTCTGTACAACATTTCTGGAAATAAAACTGCTAATCTTGGTGGAGAACCAGTAGGAAGCTCACTTTATAAAATTACTACAGGTAACCCTGGAACTATTAGCCTTGTAGACGCTTTTGGCGCACCTACTACTGCTGCACAAATACAAGGAACTCAACCTACCAACCCTGGAAAATTTGCCGATGGATTAGCTGTCGACAATCTCAATCCTGGTAGAACTCGCGCTTTTGCTAGCGATTTTCATACCTCTGATGGAAATGGGAACAATCTTTATAAAGTCGATTTACTCACTGGTCAGCTATCTGCGCCGATTGCTCTAAGAACTCCTTCAGGGCAACCTTTGAATGTCAACGCAGATTCTGATTTGTCATTTGCTAACTTCGGTTCTCAAAGATTGATCGGTTGGCTGGAAACTGGTGCTGTTTATGAGATCACAGGCTACCAAGATGAACTTGCTGCATCAGGTCTAGGTTTAGGTAGTGCCACAGGTACTAACGGCGCTGGCTTTGCAACCGCCACCTTACTTGGTAACGTTACTTTACCAAATGCTTTGGCAACAGCACCCGTTCAGTATGAAGGCTTTACGATTGTTAATGAATAACAGTCGTTAAGATGCTCTTTCTTCAACTCTTGTAAAAACTACTTTTACAAGAGTTGAAGAACGGATCTAAAGATAAAAAAGTTTTGTTTGCCAAACCACCTGTACTTTTTGTCAAGATTAACTAGATTTTTATTTTGAAATTTATCAAAACAGAATACATACGTCAGTTTTAATAACAAGTTCAGTTTGGCACTTATAAACTAGTTAATACTGATAAAGAAAATTAAGCTTGAGTGATGGTTGTGCATAGCGCAACCGTACATCTTGTTGTGGGCGTAGGTGTAGCCCGCCGCAGGCATCGCCTGCAAACTACACTGAGGTTGATAACTAGCAACTTAGATTAATAGTCTGCCAAGCGAGATTATGACAGGTTAACGGAGTTTGTAGTAAGCACTTTAGTCTTTAAATAAGGGCTACACCATTCAAAGTTTTATTTGATGAGCCATTAGAGCCTATAGTTAGCATTTCTCTCAAAATTAGTTTATTGTTGTCAATCGATAAAGAAATATCTGTTTCTTCAATGACTTTTTTCAAAAAGCTCGTCAATGTTTTACCATATTTGTCTCTTTGTTTGTCAAAGTTTGGGATATTATCTCTCAAAACTTTGTGAATTTGAGATAGATGAATACCATCTTGTTTAAGCTGATTTAATTGCCCAAAATTTTGCTTCAAGTCTTGCAAAACATTTTTAGTTACTACTAAAATATCATCATTTAATTGACTCTCGCTAATTACTTCACTAATTAAAATATCCTCTATTTTTGCTTGAGGAGTAGGTATAGGTATAAAGCAATCACAAACAGATTTTAGAATACGATTAATTTGTCCTTCATAAGCACATCCAATTACAGTCTTTCCATATTCATGGAGCTTTTTAGCTAAAGCAGCAAATGCACCATCACCTGATACAATAACGAAAACTTGCAACGTAGGACGACTCTGGGCTAATTCCATAACATCAATGGCTAGTTGCATATCTGCTGCATTCCGTTTATGGCTGTAATCAAAAATTTGAATTGCTTCGATGCCAAGTTCTTGAATTTCATTCTTGAGTAACCTTAATCGAGAATCACTCCAGTCGGCATAAGCACATTGGATAGCAATTTTATTAACTAGGTTAGTATTTTCTAGATTTGTTTGGATTTGTTTCAGAGAAAAATTTAAGTTAGGGTTGCTTCTACCCATTGTTAAATTTTCAATATCATAAAAAATAGCTGTATTGAACTGCCCAATATTAGGTGAAGCATGAGCAGTGGAAGTAAATTGCTCTATACGAATTTGACGCTGCTTTAACTCTTTTAACTCAGCGATTAAAGACGTTATTTCTGGTGCTGACTCTGAACTACTCGTTTCCTGTTTTAACTCCGTAATTGTTGTTGTTAAGTCATTAACTTGTAATTTTGCTTGTTGTAACTCTTCTTGTAACTGCTCAGTTAATGTATTAATCTGACTCTGGGTTTGGACAGTCTGCTCTCGCAGTTCACCAATGGTTCTGGAGAGAATATACTGGCGTTGCTGATAAGCTGTTACTAAAGCTTGCTGAACGATATCCCATTCTTGGGGGAAAGCCTCACGGGTACACACTTGTAAAACTGTTTCATAACCTGCGATCGCAATTTCTAAATTACTAGCAATGTTCCCTTGTTCAAACTCTTGAATAATGGTACTCAGTTTGATAATGACTCTAGCTAAATTAATAGCAATTGCAGGTTCTTTAGCAAAGCGATTGCTTACCCTTTTTCGCAACATTAAAGCTAAATCATTGTTGAGTTTACTTAAGTTACGTTGCAGAAGTGGATAGATTTCCTGATTTTGATAAGTTGCTCTTAATAAATCAATTAGGAAGTCTTGCTCTTGGTTAGCAGCTTCGTTTGGCATAGCTAAATCCTTGATAATATATCTTTTAGGTTAGTATTCCCAAGTTTTCATGCTATCTAACAATTAAAGCGGCGTCATCCAATAGGTAGTACCTCGAATAGTTTGTTTTTTAAAACCAAATAAAGGTAAATTCTCTTCAGATAAACCCACATAAGTCCAATGTGGAACATCGTTTTCTACAGTTTGAAACCAACCATTTTGATTAAGAGCTTTTCTCTGTTCTTTACTGCCTACGCGTAAGTCAATTGCTAATCCCCAAAGATGTTGTGAAGTTCCGGGAGGTGCAACTAAACCGAGAATTTTTGTTTCTTTACCTTGTTGAACTTTTGCTAAAACTTGATTATTAGCATATTTATTCCAAAATTTTAAATTTGTGTTGAAAGTGCGAGTACAATCACCAGATCCATAACCAGATTTTAGCGGAATTTTTTGTTGAAATCTTGCTTTATTCAAAGCATCAGCCGCAGGCTTTTGTAAATAACAGTCATTAGTACCATCAATATGACCCATTGTTAAAGTAGCTTGAAACTCTTGGGTTTCTTGTTCATTAGCAAAGATATCTTTTTGCGGCAATTTAATCCCAATATCTTGATTTACAAATACTGCACCATAACTTCGCAGCAAAGTATATTCATAAGTACCAGGCTGGGGAATTGTCGGTAATTTTCTAGCGATCGCAGATAAAAAGCGCTGTTGAGCATTTAATTTGGTATCGGGAATAAATGGTTCTGATGTTAGATTTTTAGAGGTATCTGTACAAGGTAATGAATCATTATTCAAGCATTTTTGTAATGGTTGAGTAGTTATAGCAACTTGGTGGTGGGTAATCTCATTGCTAGCTACTAATACAAAAATCATCAATATAAAAATACCGATAAAACTTATCTTTCTAATAAATCTAGTAGTATTTTTTTGATTGCTGAGTGTGAGTTTCATTTTTAAATAATTGCTTAGTGAATCAGTAATAAAATTAAGAAGTTTTTGGAAAGTTTTATTAATCAATTAAAGTTACAAATAATTTGTCAGCATTAAACTATAATTTCATCCAAATTAGAAAAAATATTTCAGACATACCAGTTATAAATTAATTTGTGCTATTTAACGAGATGAACAATAGCCGCTATCGAAAAACCGGAATGTTGTCATAAATTTTAAAAGGATGATATTTTCCACTTCCTACTAAAGTTAAAAAATAGAATCTTGTCTTTAATTGAGTACTAGTAAGTTTGATAACTTTTTTATGAGAAAGTTACATCCATGAAACCACTGGAACAGTTAAAATTGAAAAGAACTCTAAGCTTGCCGTTTTTGTAAGTATGACCATGCACAATTCCGTTGAATTCCAAGACGCTTTTGATATCATAGTCGTCGGTGCAGGTCACTCCGGTTGCGAAGCAGCTCTCGCCTCTGCACGCCTCGGTTGTCGTACCCTGCTATTGACGCTCAATTTAGATAAAATCGCTTGGCAACCTTGTAACCCAGCAGTAGGTGGCCCAGCCAAATCTCAGTTGACTTATGAAGTAGATGCACTCGGAGGAGAAATTGCTAAAGTAGCAGACCGCACCTATCTGCAAAAACGCATCCTCAACTCTTCACGAGGGCCTGCTGTTTGGGCATTACGCGCCCAGACTGATAAGCGCGAATATGCAGCAGTAATGAAAAATATTGTCGAGAATCAAGAAAACTTGACAATCCGCGAAAGTATGGCAATAGATTTGGTGCTAGGCGCTAACGATGAAGTCATCGGCGTTGAAACATATTTTGGTGTGGGGTTCCAATGTAAAGCAGTCATCTTAACAACTGGCACCTTCCTGGGAGGCAAAATTTGGGTTGGTAACAAATCAATGCCAGCCGGACGTGCTGGAGAATTTGCGGCTGAAGGATTGACACAAACCCTAAATCGCCTGGGATTTGAAACTGGCAGGCTTAAAACTGGAACTCCAGCACGGGTAGATAAGCGATCGGTAGATTATAGTAAAATGCTCATCCAGCCAGGGGATGAAGATGTGCGCTGGTTTAGCTTTGACCCAGATGTGTGGATAGAACGGGAACAGATGCCCTGCTACATCACCCGCACAACCGCCGAAACCCATCGCCTGATTCAGGAAAATTTACACCTGTCGCCAGTTTATGGCGGTTGGGTGGAAGCCAAAGGGCCGCGTTATTGTCCCAGTATTGAAGATAAGATTGTTCGCTTTGCCGATAAAGAAAGCCACCAAATCTTTATTGAACCGGAAGGAAGGGATATACCTGAACTTTATATTCAAGGGTTTTCTACAGGATTGCCAGAAAATTTGCAACTGCAAATGTTGCGGACTCTCCCCGGTTTGGAAAATTGTGTGATGCTGCGTCCCGCCTATGCAGTGGAATATGACTATTTACCAGCAACTCAGTGTTACCCCACACTAATGACTAAGAAAATTGCGGGGCTGTTTTGTGCTGGGCAGATTAACGGCACTACAGGTTATGAAGAAGCGGCATCTCAAGGATTAGTGGCAGGAATTAACGCGGCTCGATTTGTTCGCTCTCAAGAAATGATTGTCTTTCCCCGCGAGCAAAGTTACATTGGGACGCTAGTTGATGACCTGTGTACAAAAGACCTACGAGAACCTTACCGAATGCTTACCAGTAGGTCAGAGTACCGATTGCTATTGCGTTCTGACAATGCCGACCAACGCCTGACACCCTTGGGACGAGAAATTGGTTTAATTGATGATCGCCGCTGGGATATATTTACTCAAAAACAGGGTAATATCACCACAGAAAAACAAAGATTGCAAACCACACGAGTTAAAGAACATGATGAAATTGGCATAGCGATCGCATCTGATACCCAACAAGCAATTAAAGGTTCAATTACCCTCAATGACTTGTTGCGCCGTCCAGGATTACATTACGTTGACCTCGATAGGTTCGGACTGGGAAACCCTAACCTCAACCGGGTCGAGAAAGAAGGCGCAGAAATTGACATCAAGTATTCTGGCTATCTTGCTAGGCAACAAAATCAGATTGACCAAATTGCCCGCCAAGCTCACCGCCAGTTACCTGGGGATTTAGACTATACAACAATTGATACTCTTTCTAAAGAGGCACGGGAAAAGCTGACTCACGTAAAACCACTTACCCTTGGTCAAGCTGCACGTATAGGTGGTGTAAACCCAGCGGATATTAACGCCTTATTATTATATTTAGAATTACGTAGAACCAAGAACCAGTCAGAGTTTCCAGCGTTAGCTTAACACAAACTTGATAAAGACTGAGTATAGTAGTAGAGAGAGAGATTGGTATGATAGATGACATAAATATTAGTGATGTCATCATCAACAATCCCCAGATGAAAGTTGAGTTTAATACCGACACTCAATCAACTTATCTCAATTAAGATGGGGGATTGGATGTTTGATTATTTAGGAGGCAAAAGGCAGGAGTAACCCACGCGCAACTGCATAGGATTGGAGCAAGACCGGAGACGGAGCGGTCCAAGCTTTGGATCTCGCTCAACACATTTCAATACAATTCTTCTTTTTAAACAGGGTAATTACTTAAATTATAAGTTTTTATTCATACTTATCTTTTCAGTAATAACTGTCCTCTACCTGCTACCTCCTCTATAATCCTAATTCCAGGCAGTAGGGGTGGCGTTTACTCGTCCAAGCAACAACCCAGAACCTCTATGTTACAAGAAGCCAGCACCCGTCTCATAGTACCAGAACCATCAGAGGACTTAATCACCAACGAGCCTTGGTCGATAGAAAACTATGCTGATGGCTTAATGGATGAACTCTTTGCCGATATCGACTACATTCTGGATGCTAGTTTTAATCTGCCTTCTGAAACTGTTAGGCACAGTAGTCAAAACAAATCAAACCACTCTGTTGCTGGAGTTTCCGCCCAAGCTCAACGCCAATCACCTTCAGAATACGTGCCTCTGCAAACAGTTACGATACCACAGATTATCTTACCGAACACACTGAACCAAGCAGTACATTCAGTTGCTCAAGATAACCACCAGCAATTGAGTACCGTTATATTTGATCCCGCTACTGTTAAACCAATTAGTAGAAAGCGTCAGAAAACTAGTCCGGTTTTAGGCAAACTGTTGATTGTAGGAACAACTTTAGGCGTGGCGATCGCTAGTATGATCTACTTGGTGCAGTCTGGAGTCGTATATCTTTTAAATACTAAATTGCCTGAGTCAGCGCTTCTATTGCCGCAATCGCAGTCACGGTTGCCCGTAAAAACAGAAATAGAAGCAGAGTTAGTTGACTATATGCTCCAAGCGCTGGCTGTTATAGATAAGCAAGGAGCAAAAAGCAATCAAAAATCTTTCAGTCCAGAATTCTCCAGTCAGGCAAATACTAACCAAATAGCTCTTGGTCGTCAGCAAGCAACTAGTAATCTACCAGCACTTCCACTTCTAGCTAACAATACACCACTACCCCCCAATCGTTCTGGAAGTGTTGTTGAGCGCATCTACGTCCCCGTTTATCAAGCGCCGTCACCAATGCGCTATGCCCTTCCTGCCATTCCGGGGACTCCTACACTTTTACCACAAGTTGCCAGTGCATTGCGGGTATCTCAACCCAATGTTGTGAAAACTGCCTTGAATACAGTGCGACAAGCTGCCAAGCCTGTAACTGTCAATATGTTAGCTGCCGCTGTCCAAGCCGAACTTAAACCTGTGGCAGCCAAAACTGCACCCATTACCGTGCGCCAAACACCCAAGCCTCTGCCTGCATTACCAGTGGTTCCATTACGCGCTGCACTCGCCCCAGAGTCAGAACCAACTATTACCCAGGAACAAGTATATCCGCCAACTGCGATCGCAGAAGCTCCGAGTAATACCTTAGAGGGGTTGCTAGAGTTGGGTAATAAATCTGCCGCTCTGTTTAAAATTGATGGCGTGACTCGCCGCATCAATATGGGCGAAAGTATCGGCTCCAGCGGTTGGACACTAGTAGATGTCAGTAATGGCGAAGCAGTTATCCGACGTAATGGCGAAGTGCGCTCAATTTATGCAGGACAGAAATTATAAATGTTTTAACCCTCTGCCTGGTTGAGGAGAGTTTAGAGATTAAACTTATCTATTACTGTTAATAGTACTGCGACCAACAATAATTGATTGAAATAATTTGATCGCGTCAAATAATCCTCTGTCTCTGTCTGCACTGTTATTAACCCAAATGCATAGGTGTAGTCCGTCGTAGACATCCCTCTGTCGGTAAGAAAAAGTAAATATTTACTGTAAATAGCTGGAAATTTTGTCTAATTATCTCAGAAAGCAGTGAAATACCACAACCTTTAATCAATATAAGCAGAAAATCAGGTTTGTGATGAAGAATTGGAAGATAGTATTGAATTTCCCTACCTAAAGATGGTTCACAGAAATAAATTTCAATGTTAGAACTATAATTTGTGTTTATTATAGTTCTACTATGGTGACATTTGAAAACCTACATATTGCATATATCTTGCTTAAGCAAGATATATTTAGCTAAAAAAGTTAGTTTGCTAATTGATGTAATCCTCAACCCCTAAAACATGAAACAACCTAACTATTTTAGAAATAATTCTAAAAACTCTTTAAGAGAAAAATATCATCTTTACAAAGGCGAAAAGCTGAACTGGCTTCAAGTAACTCTTCGGCTTGAAAGGTCAATTATCTCTATTATTCTTCCTTGGGTAATTTTTTGCACTATCTATGGTACTTTTATCTCATTTTTAGCTCATTTAGGATTACCAATAGCATTTTCGGATTCCAGCAATATTCTTACCAATGCTGTTTTAAGTTTTAATATTGGTTTTACATTACTATTAGTCTTTCGGACGAATACAGCCCATGATAGATTTTGGGAAGGTCGTCAACTATGGGGAGCTTTAGTAAATACATCGCGTAATTTAACTCGGGGAATTTCGATAATAGTTAAAGAGAAGACACCACAAGATAAATTAGAAAAAGAGGCAATACTTCGATTAGTAACTGCTTTTGCAGTTGCAATGAAGTTACATCTAAGATCGGTGCCTTTAGATACTCAGTTGGCATCATTAATGTCTGAAAAACAATATTTACAACTCCAAGAGACTAATCATCCTCCACTACAAATTGCTTATTGGATAGGAGATTATTTGCAGTATCAGCATGACCGAAATTGTCTAAATATCTATCAACTAACTACTCTGCATAACTGTGTAGATGATTTAGTAGATATTTTAGGTGGTTGCGAACGCATTTTAAAAACGCCGCTGCCTTTGATATATACTATTAAACTTAGACAACTGTTATTAATCTTTTGTCTTATATTACCTTTGGAAATTGTAAGCTTTTTAAATTGGTGGACTGGTATAGTAATGGCTTTTGTAAGTTTTACGTTATTAAGTATTGAACAAATTGGCTCAGAAATTGAAGAACCTTTTGGGTTTGATCCTAATGACTTACCTTTAAATACTATTTGCAATACAATCTCAAACAATGTTGAAGAATTAATCAGGCTTGCTTCTAACAATGTTCGTTCTTATTAAATCCATAAACAAGTTTTACTAGATAAATTCCTGATGAGATGGGAGAAGTTTTTCTTTTATTAATCATAGATAATACTTAGTTGAAAAATGCAATCGTTTAATAAATAGTTCGCCAAGCTTTTACTGTCCCTTTGCCAATTTCGCTATCAACAGTTTGACCTCCTTCCAAGACTAGTCTGATATCTAAGTTCTCATCTGGAGCATTTTTCAAAGCAGTGGCTAATTCTTTACTGATAGCAAATGTGCCAGCTGAACCGTCTAATTGAAAAACTTTTTTTCTGACCTTGAGCAAAAGCTTATTGACTTTTTTAGTCGTGGTAAATCTAAAATAGTCAGGTCGCGTGTATCCCAGACCTGCTGTGTAGAAAGAAGACCTTGCTTCATCCGAATTTACTGTTACGAGTACTCGAATGCTCGAAGGAGTCCACAAACTAATAACTTCCTTTGAACCCTCACGGTACAAGCGACCACCTAAAGAATTGCGATCAAAAACTCCAACAAACTCCCCTTCAAAGGGGTCAACAATTCTTACGGCTTTCGACCAAGGCACATCCATATCGGGGGACAGTCCAGCTGATTTGACTGTTGGCAAATCGCTTGATGCTTGGGCAACAATAGCTACCTCTTGAACGCTGAAAGCAGCACAAATTTGAGGGAAAATTACAGCCAAGCTAGCCCCAAAAAGAAGAACTGGAATCGTTTGCGGTAACTTCATCATAAGTCAGGAGTATAATCTTCAAATGGTTCTTACTGCAAAATGGTTTGCCTTACTTCAACTGGTTCACCCGTCAAACTAAAAGGACGAGCTTCGGTAATTTTTACCTTCACTAACTGCCCTTTGAGTTCTTTGATGTTACCGCTAAAAAAGGTCAAACGATTACCACCAGTGCGTCCCATTACCTGGGTTGGATCTTTAGGATTTTGGTCTTCTACTAAAACTTCTTCAATGCGTCCAAAGTAACGTTGCGATCGCTGTGCTACTTTCAAGTTTCCCAGATGATTGAGCCGTTGCAGGCGATCGCTTTTAATTTCTTCACTCAGTTGATTGTCCCACAACGCGGCTGGTGTCCCTGGACGCGGCGAATATGCTGCTGTATTCAACATATCAAAACCAATATCTTCCACCAGTTTCAGAGTATTTTCAAACTGTGCTTCTGTCTCCCCAGGAAAACCGACAATTACATCAGCACTAATCGAGGCATCTGGCATATACCGCCGAATGGTATCGATAATCCGACGATATTTTTCATGGGTATAACCCCGCGCCATCGCCTTTAAAAGTTCATTATCCCCAGATTGAAAGGGAATGTGGAAGTGTTCGCACACTTTGGGCAACTCAGCACAAGCTTGAATTAATCTCTCGGTAAAATAACGAGGGTGGCTAGTAGCAAACCTTAATCTTTCAATTCCAGATACATCATGTACGTAATAAAGCAAATCTGTAAAGTTGTGTAGATGCCGACCTTCTGATGTGACTCCAGATAAATCTCTGCCGTAAGCATCAATATTTTGACCGAGTAGAGTAATTTCTTTGTAACCTTGTCGTCCTAATTCTTCCATTTCAGCCCGGATAGCTGACGGCGTGCGAGATTGTTCGACACCGCGCACATTGGGAACCACGCAATAAGTACAGCGTTCGTTACAGCCGTAAATTACATTCACCCAAGCTGTCACTGTACTATCTCGTCGCGGCTGGGTGATATCTTCAATAATGTGAACTGCTTCGGTTGCTACGACTTGATTACCCTCAAATACTGACTCCAGCAAATCTTTCAGACGATTGGCATGTTGTGGGCCCATTACCAAATCTAATTCTGGGACTCGCCGCAACAGTGCTTCTCCTTCTTGCTGGGCAACACAACCAGCAACTATGAGAGTTAAATCAGGCTGCTCGTGTTTACGCTTTGCTTGTCTGCCAAGATAGGAATATACCTTTTGTTCAGCATTATCTCGAATTGTGCAGGTGTTGTAGAGAATCACATCTGCATGATTCGGGTCTTGACACCACTCAAAGCCCATGTCTTCCAAAACGCCAGCCATGCGCTCTGAGTCAGCTTTATTCATCTGACAACCGAAAGTAGTGATGTGGTAGTGGCGTTTAGAAGTGGTCATGGGCAATTCTGCTGAATCAGCGTAATGTTATGTAAGGTTTATTTCTATTCTATAACGCTCTTAAGCTGCTTCCGAAATGCTGAGTAACTCTTGAGAGAAACGGGCAGACTGAAATAATTTCAATATACAAACCTAAAAAATTGACAAACTACAAGCATTAGCGGCAATCAAATTCGCCCTTTTTCTCCAGAATCTTGATGCATCGTTGCCGAAGAAATGTCTTGCTGATAATTAGGGTATGTGAACCGAGAATAGTAGACTGTCAAGATTGATTTGGGGAGGGTTTGTAGAAATGCAACCACAAACCATTCCCATGATTTAATTGATGGTTACTTAATAGTAGTATTTAGTTGTCAAAAATGCTTTTTTTGGGTTCGTATAACTTACGTCTGATGTGAATTAGAAACGCCGCTTATTCTGTAAGGGTTTCTAGATTCGCTCAAAATCATAGTTTTGGGATTACCTATGAAATTACAAGGGTTTCAAAGCTTAATTCACATTAAACGTAACTTAGATACATGATTAATCGCGTTAGTGCAAGTCATCAAGATTTTTTTGACAATCAAGCTTAACTTAAGCGGTCGCTAATTTGTCTCCAGGGGCAACAATGCCATTAGCTGTAAGATTGTTAGCTTCCTGATAAGCGATAACAGCCTTTTTGGTAGCTGGGCCAAAAATACCATCTGGCGCTCCTGGATCGAATTCTGGGTGAGTTGAGTCTTGGGCAACTTTTATTAAAGTCTGCTGCAACTTTTTAACCTTCGGGCCGATGCGACCTTCCTGAAGTGAAACAGCAGGAACGGTTAAAACTTGGAGACGATCCAAAGCACCGTTGAATCTATTCCGATCTACATTACCGGATATACCAGGAAAACCAGTCTGGTCGCCTTTGTATTGGTGAAAGGTGTAAAGTTCCCAACCACCTGGAACAGTAGGAGTGTCTGTATCAAAATTTGCAATCCACAGGTCATAGTCAGCAAAGAGTGAGGTTTTGATCTTATCGTTCCAAAAGCTAGGGCCAGTATAGATGATCGGTTTGTAACCTGTAGCAACTTCTACCGCAGTTAAGACGTTGGTAATTTTATTAAGCTTTTCTGTGGAATTCAAGTCATCCCAATGATCGTTCTGTCCAAAATTGTAGTAGTCTTGTTCAATGTCTACAACTGGGGGGAGATCACCTGGTTCTATCTCTAGAGCTTGAGCAAACATTTTTACCTGCGGGTTAACCTCTTCAGATGGACGAAAGAAAAGATAAGCCCCACGAATAATGCTAGCTTTCTTTATGGCAGGCCAGTAAGAAGCAAACTGATCATCTTG
Organism: Nostoc sp.; assembly: GCF_036917535.1. Classification (GTDB taxonomy): domain Bacteria; phylum Cyanobacteriota; class Cyanobacteriia; order Cyanobacteriales; family Nostocaceae; genus Nostoc. The sequence goes on along the minus strand of NZ_JBALDA010000096.1, from coordinate 22,168 downwards.
CTTATAGGTTCCGTAGTTCACTCTAGCAAAAGCAAAGTAAATACCTTGACTTTTCACTTTTTCCCAATCAATATTTCCACTGAATTCAGAAACGTCAATACCTTCAACTGACATAGGTTGTCTGTCCTTGTATGTAAAAGTACTTGGCTAACTACTATGTCATGTTGGCTGTTTACGGAAATCTCTAGGCCGCAAATAAAATCTTTACAAATCGCAAACACTTGTCTCGATAGTATTACGACTTAGCGGTGATGAAATTCAACTTCTGTTTCCAGAATCCTAATATCATAGTTACCAAAGAAATCGTGACCTAGCAGCCCGATGCTGGCTTTTGGTGCGATCGCCACTTGAAGATTATTGGCTGTAACTCCACCTACTGCAATAGATTTTACCTTACTGGTTGAGAATTCTACTTCACTACCATCAGCAATTTGGGCTTGCATTGTACCTGTAGTCTGTAGTTGAAGTGTATTCGCCATATCTTGAGTGATAATGGTTCCACTAGCACCTGTATCTACAATCATTTCAAAGGTTTTTTTGTCGTTGAAGGTGACATCAATCACAGGAGTTCCACCAAAACGGCGTTTGATTGAGACTCGAAAAACTTTATTGTCTGAAGGTGCGCTTATGATATTGCCACAAATCCTTCCCAATCCAACGGTTTTACCAGAGGAAGTTATCATGTAACACGCTCCTGGATCGTCTGCTGTTGCCTGATGAGAGAATGTTAAAAATATCAGCGTCAGCATTAGTGCGTAGGCGTAGCCCGTCGTAGACATTGCAGCTAGATTAACGCTGGTAATCCAACGCCTCCAAGCATTCTTCATGTTAAACTGCTCTCCAATTTTTGTGATTACTCTTAATAGCTAAACTCATCATTGCAGCTGTAAAACATGGTGCGAAAAGCACAGGTTTCTAATATAAAAAATCAGGTTTATTGATTAAAAAATAAAAATTATGTTTGTTGAAAACAAGAGATTTTAACCGACTTTTGTATTTTCAATTTAGCTGATAAAAAAGTTTTTTATATAATATGTCTCAATCAAGATAAAATCGCATCTTACTCAATACATCTTACCTATAATTACTGATTGATAAATTAAAGATTAAGTAAAGACACGATAAAAATACTTAGAGCAAATTCAATCTGACATACTAAGAAGTTGATAAGAGAGATTTGTTAGCTTACTCAAAGCTTGCTGCTGCATTTACAGCAGTTGTGATCGCATTTATAACATCAACATATGGGTAAAGTCACAACGACATTTAATTAGTCACTGTACACTGGGTGGGTTGAAAGCCAAATCTGAAACTATTACGCACGCATACAAAAAATGTTGTAATAACCCGCCAGGTACTAGGTGGGTTATCATAATTTTTATTAGGGAGGGTTGAAAGAGAGCGCTAAGTTGATATTATCGTTATAGTCTCTGTAAATAAATGACATTAATCTGTCACTGGCACTTAAATAACATCAATTTGTCCCGACGACAGTTAATTAGTGCGAACGACGTTGATCTGTCACCGACGACATAATAATTAGTCACTGTACAACAAATAATGGACGTAACTGGATTCGAACCAGTGACCTCTACGATGTCAACGTAGCGCTCTAACCAACTGAGCTATACGTCCTTAACCTTTTTGCCTGTCCCAAGTATACCATCTGAGACCGATTTGGGACAATGCGAGAGATTAAACCAATAAATCATAGTGGCTCCGTACAGCTTAAGTTTAGCTTTGGGGGTAAAAAGCATATTTTCAACCCTATACCCGTGGGCAATATCGCGATAAAAGGGATATGGCTACGGCACAGGCGATCGCTACTAAAATCCAAAATGACTCCTAGAGCGTGTTTTCTTGCCTCGTTGTATCCTAAAAAAATAGGCGATCATTACGTTGTGATGATGAACTGAGGAGACTTAAATCAGGAACAGTGGGAGCGGTTAAAACCGTTACTATAGCAAGGGAAGCAAAGCTTAGGACAAAATAATCCTTTAGAAAAGGGACTTAAGCCCATTGCTAACGTCCTAATAACCTATAGTTCGACTGCTATAACAGCAGAAAAATCGGCGTTGCAGTTATTTACTAAACACCTGAAGAATTTAGTTAAGCTTCAGCAATATCTTTGTTAAGCCATCGCCTAGCTTTTCAATAGATTGCTGCTGTTTCGGATCTTTTAACGTGCCATCAGCATTAAAGGCTTCATAAGCTTTGGGTACGGCTACCTGATCGGGAAGTACCAAAACTTTGATGTTTCCTAAAATAGCTCGCAGGTGAACCAACCCCCGCAAACCACCAAGAGCGCCTGGGGAAGCGCTCATAATACTAGCAACCTTACCTACAAAAGCAGTCAAAGCCAAAGGTGCTTCATTTGGATATGGACGGGATGCCCAGTCAATAGCATTCTTCAAAACTGCTGTGAGTGAACTGTTATATTCTGGCGAAGCAATCAGCAATCCTTGATGAGAAATCATCAAGTCCTTAAACGTGTGGGCGTTGGCAGGTAGTCCTTCTTGAGCTTCCAAATCTTCATCATACAAAGGTAAAGGCAAATCGCGGAGGTCTATGTAAGTCACTTCTGCGCCTGCTGCCTTCGCGCCAGCCGCCGCGATTTTTACCAATTTTTTGTTGTAAGAACCAATCCGGGTGCTGCCGGCAAAGGCGAGGATTTTAGGTGTAGATGCCATAATTCTAGGTTGAATGCGAAGAATTAACCTGTTCAGCTGCATTATCCTGTTTTCCGGCGATCGCCATTTGCTACCTTTAGAGTTTCTTTACAAACTTTCTCGTTATGGCGAATTGGTCAGACTCTTATCTTGGCAAATTACGACAAGTTGTAGGCAATCGCATGCAAAACTTCATTTTGATTTTGCGAGCCGTTGAATGGTCAGGCAATCTCGCTTGCTTAGATGGAGAATCGCTGGCGCTGGGATTTTTCGATTTGGCTGATTTACCTACGTTAATGCCAAACGATCGCCCTGTTTTGGAAAAGTTTCAAAAATATAAAAAAAGCGGCGAATTTCAATTGTTTTAAAGCATTTTTTCCAAGAACTGCTTGGCGCGATCGCACTGAGGATTTTGAAAAAATTCACCAGGAGTAGTATCTTCTGCTAAACTTCCCTGGTCGAGGAACATAATCCGATTAGCAACTTCTCTGGCAAAACCCATTTCATGGGTGACGATCGCCATTGTCATTCCAGATAGTGCTAAAGCTTTCATCACTTCCAACACATCTTTAACCATTTCTGGATCTAGGGCAGAGGTGGGTTCATCAAACAAAATCATCTCAGGTTCCATTGCTAACGCCCGAGCGATCGCTACTCGCTGTTTCTGTCCCCCGGATAGTTTGGATGGGTACACATCAGCTTTTGGTCTTAAACCTACCTTAGCAAGCAATTCTAAGCCATGTTCTTCTGCTTTTTGCTTGTTTATTCCTTTCACCTTTGTGGGTGCGTAGGTGACATTTTGCAGCACACTCATGTGGGGAAACAAATTAAAATGTTGAAATACCATCACCAAATGCTGGCGCACCTTAGCAATGTTTGCTTTGGGTTTGGTAATTTCTTGCTCGTGAAAGTAGATTCTGCCTCTGGTGGGTTGTTCTAGTAAGTTTATGCATCGTAAAAAGGTAGACTTACCTGAACCAGAAGGGCCTAGTATAGCAACTACTTCTCCCTGATAAAACTCAGTGGAAATATCTTTGAGTACGTCGAGTTTACCAAAGGATTTAGATAAGAATTCCGTGCGAATTACTACATTATTCACTTTGCCGTAACCTCCTTTCTAAAGCGGATGCACCCAAGGTCATACCCATTACCAAAACATAATAGATTAACCCTGCAAATAGCAGTGGTTCAAAATAAATATATTTGTTTGCACCAACGATTTGGGCGCTGCGTAATATTTCCACCACCCCAATTGTTGAAACTAGTGCGGAATCTTTGAGCAATCCGATAGTTTCATTCACCAATGCCGGGAGAATGTTCTTTAATGCTTGGGGTAAAATCACATCCCACATCATCAACCAATAAGGAACACCCATAGACATCGCCGCTTCACTTTGCCCTTTATCTACCGCCTGAATCCCACCCCTGATGGTTTCTGATATATAAGCACCAGAATTTAGGGTAAAAGTTAGTACCCCAGCCTCCAATGCAGAAATGTCATAACCTGTAAGCTGTGGTGTTGCGTAGTAAACCAACGCCAACTGTAATAGCAAAGGTGTGCCTCGAAAAACAGAAGTGTAGGCGTTAGCAACCCAGGTAAGCGGCTTGATGCCGATAATTTTTAATAGAGACAGGATTGTTCCCCAAATTAGCCCCAAGGTTACAGATAATAGCGTGAACAACAAAGTTAAAGGGATTCCCCGCAGAATAAAGGGAATGTCAGGAAGAATTCTGGTGAAGTCAAGATTCAATCCGCCTTTAGCAGGAGTTGAGGATGCAGGATTGGCGGTGATATTCTGTGAAAACCACTTGGTTACTAGTTTAGCCAATGTGCCATTGTCCTTCATTTGTTGAAGGACTTTGTTAAACGGTTCTACAAATGAAGAACCTTTAGGAAAAGCGATCGCCGATCCACTTGCTTCCTCTGAAGGAATAATATTAAATTCTAAATCTGGGTTAGCTTGGGCAAATCCTTTAGCAACAGTATCCTCAACAATTGCTGCATCAATTCGCCCAGATTTGATTTCCTGAACTACTTCCGGCACTTTGTTGAGTTGCTTTAGCTGAATACCTGCAACTTTTTTAGCAATTTTCTGGGCATTTTGTTCTTGTATCGTTCCTAGTTGTACCCCAACCTTTTTTCCCGATAAGTCTTGGGGCTGCTTCAGGTTGCTACCTTTAGGAGCGACAATGGTATCTTTGGCTTCGTAATAAATAATTGAAAAATCAATATTTTTCTGACGTTCTGGAGTTGGAGTCATCCCAGCCATCACAAAGTCAGCGCGATTTGCTTGGAGTGCAGGAATTAAGCCATTAAAATCGGATTCCATTATTTGAAGTTTAAACCCTAGTTTTTCAGCAAGGGTTTTGGCAATATCTATATCAAAACCAACGATTTGGCGATCGCCTCCTTTCGTATCATAAAACTCATAAGGAGGATAATCTGGGGAAGTAATCATCGTCAGCGTATCTTTCCCTAAAGGTGAAGCAGCCTTTAGAAAATTACTATGTCCTGAAATGATGCTGATTCCTACTACAGTTAGAACCAGTATCGTTAATAGCCATACTTTTTTTTTCATGAACTTGATATTTCTTTAGAGACAGCCTCTAAGAAAAAAGGGTCATATTAAGTAGGTGGGTGGGAAAATTTCTCGTTGAGAGAAGGCAGGGGGCAGGAGGGAAAAAGGTTTTAGCTTAGTTAATTTTTATTCACATAGTTTGGTTTTATTATGCCGACTTACTTAGCAGCTAGCCAAATATTTTAGTGGATCTAGAAATTTTGTGCAGAAGTTTTTGAATCTGTACTTATTTTTTAGACCACTTTATCTTTTAACAGAAAATCTAAAAGACGGCGAACATAAGCACCCCACAACTCAGCATCAGGTGGAAAAACTGATGCATAAAGCATAATACTGCTGATTGTGTCGAAGAATAAATCAGAGTCGGCATCGGCTTGAAATTCACCTCGCTCCTTTGCACGTTTTAGCACGATCGCAAAAGCTTGTCGTCGAGGTTGTAGATATTTTGTCCAATACATCTGAGCGAACTGAGGATTGGTTAATGCAGTGCTAACAATCATGGCAACGGTCTGTTTTCCTAAAGAGTTGAGCGTAAGTTGTGCAGCATTCTCAATCAGAGAATCGATGTCACCCCAGAAACTCCCTGTATCAGGTATCACAACTTCTTGTCTAAGACTTTCAATTGCATCTGCAATCAACTCTTCCTTAGAACTATATCGTCGATAAATCGTAGTTTTGCCTACTCCAGCACGAGCAGCGATCGCATCAACACTCATCTGAGTAAAACCAACCTCTATCAGTAAATCAATTGTCGCTTGGAGAATTGCCTGATGAGACTCAACACTGCGAGGTCTTCCAGGTCGCTTTTTAGCAGGTTCACTCATATAGCAAGAATTTTATATTAATTTTTATCTCTGACAGACAAGTTATAAATGTGATTGATATTTGTATTTGGTATTATCGATACCATCAGTATCGATAATATTATTTACAGACTTATGTCTTTGCGAACTCGACCCCAATATACCAACAAAAATAGTACTCAAACTTTACGTCAAGGGCTGGAGGAATACTACGCGGTCAATTTCGATCTCACTCATCCCAGTACTCAACCAGAGGATTTTGCCAAAATCTTGTTTGCTCATGATGCTAGTCACGTCATTTATGGCTGTGACACAGATATGTATGATGAACTTAAGATTTTGCCTCTGACATTTTGGACAAGTGACTTCAAATTTAAAGATTGGTTGCGTGAGCGGCAAAATCCATCTGTAAATGTGATGTACGAAGACTTGATCAAACGTCATGGTGTGATTTGGTTGTACAGTTCCATCTTTTTTGAATTACTGCGATTAATGCCAGAATTGATTTCAATGTGGTTAAAAACTCGGAATCATCAGATTTTCGTCCCGTTTCTTAACTTTGAACCAATGTTAGACCGTTCACTGTTAGAAATTCGTCAAGAGTTTGACCTTTTACCTTTTATTAAATAGACTTTTTTGTTTAGTTGCCTCCAGCAGCTTAACGCTGGCATAAATAGCATCAATATAAGGTGTAGGAATTTGAGTGAGTTTTCCCAATTCTGCCACTGCGCCAACGATCGCGTCTATCTCGGTAGCGCGTCCAGCTTCAATATCTTGTAGCATTGAGGTTTTATGAGCGCCAACATTTTCTGCCCCATTAATTCGTTGTTCCAAACTAATGCCAAACTTTATACCTAAGTTTTCTGCGATCGCTTGAGTTTCTGTCATCATTTGCCGCGCTAATTCACGGGTGAGGGGATAACGGCAAATATCCTCTAAAGTAGCGCCAGTTAAGGCACTGATCGGATTAAATGCCACATTTCCCCACAACTTGATCCAAATTTCCGTGCGAATTTGATTGCGGATTGGTGCTTTAAATCCTGCTTGTTTTAAAGTTTGTGCTAATAATTGAATGCGTTCTGTTTTAGTGCAGTTGATTTCACCGAGAGTAAAGCGATCGCCTTCAATATGTTTAATTACACCTGGTTCAATTATCTCAGTTGCCGGGTAAACCACACAACCAATAGCACGTTCAGCACCGATACTAGCTTCAATAATCCCATCTGGATCGACAGATTGAATCCGCGTACCTTCATATTTACCGCCATACTTGCGAAAGTACCACCAAGGAACGCCATTTTGGGCTGTCACCACCATTGTGTGAGCATTGTATAGTGCTGGGAGAAAAGGTGCGATCGCAGATACACTGTGAGCCTTTACAGTTAAAATTACTACATCCTGTGTCCCTGCTGACTGAATATCACTCGTTGCCATCGGAGTAACAATTTGGCTGGAACCGTCTGCCATAAGTAACTTCAGCCCATTTTTTTGAATTGCCTCCAAATGAGAACCACGAGCAATCAGCGTCACTGCTTCACCTGCTAATGCCAGTTTTGCTCCTAAATATCCACCAATTGCACCCGCGCCAACAATACAGATTTTCATTTTGTCAAAAGAATATGAGTCGTGGAAGACAGTATCTAGTACCGCAAAGTGGAATTCAAAATTCAAAATTCAAAATTCAAAATGAATACAACGTAAGCGTTTCGTTGATTTGGAATAGGTGGTTTATTTACGCCGTGCTGTACTAGTACAATACGGCGTAAATAAACATACCATTCAAAATGACGTGAAAGCCCGGAATACAATACTTTTGACTTTTGACTTTTGAACGCCAGTTGCTTCAAGTCGGGGAACCCGCCCAACGCACTGGCTCCTTTTGACTTCCGCGCAGCGGTACTGTACTTCGTGCTTGAATTCATCTTGGTTAGACTCAATATTTTGAAAAAATGTCGATCTAACAAATCCCAAATTATGTAGTAAGGCAATAGAACGGTGATTTTCTACATCAACGTCAGCGCGAAAATCAAGATTTTGGTATGTCTCAACTAAATAATTAATCATACACTTCATGGCTTCGAGCGCATAACCTTTTCCCCAGAAATTAGGGAAAAACACATATCCAAGCATTGCACTATTATCTATAGTAATTGTTGCTTGAACATATCCAACGTAGCATTTCTCTACAAGAGACCAGACAGCCCAGTTTAACCAAATCTCCGTTCCATCTGGTGATTGACGACGTGCCAAAACCATGTAGCGATCGCGAAGTGATTGAACACTTTGTGGCGGCACATCTTCAATAAACTTGTATATACTCGCACTCTGTAATCCATCAAAAAGCAGTTCGGCATGATATGGTTCTAGTGGTTCTAAACAGAGTCGTTGAGAGGACATTTTCATTGGCGATCTAGACCGAATACCTTGGACTAACTCATCTTTATCATTAACCTGTAGATGCAACAGTACCCGATATTGATTAACCCTCAAATAGCTACACTTTGCATTGCTTCTAATAAATCTTGATGAACAGATTTTGAGGCAGCTACGATCAATCCAGGCAGACTATAGTTTTGACAAGTATGCAGTGGTGGTAAAGTCAAACCATCCAGAGTAGTTACAATCCAGCCAGCCTCTTTCGCAATAAAAGCGAGTGCAGCACTATCAAGAAATTTGCCCGATTTGATGACTGCTCCACTCAAGTCGCCACTGAGAATACCATTGAGATTGGGAATTTGAATATCACTAGAGTAATCAGTTGCTATATCGATTACTTTATACCGATCTTTTAAAAAATGTGCAATGGAATTCATTCCCCATCCCAACAAAATAGCAGGTTTAGGAGATGTTATATGTAACGGGGCACAGGCTGCTAAGTTCATCTCTAGTGTCCCTTTAAAAGCACCTTCACCTCGGAGGGCATAAAAATAGATGTTTTGGGCGGGAGAAATGGCAATTACTGCTTCAAAGTCATCCGAATTTAGAATACTGAGAATAATTTGGTAATTAGAATGTCCATCGATGTAAAACTTCGTGCCGTCAATAGGGTCGAGTGTGACTAAATAATCATCTTCTGAACCAAGTTCGATAGCCCGAAAATATTTGGTATTATTAGAACTTTCATATTCTTCACCATAAAAGCGAATATTTGGGAAAGTGCCTAGTAACACTACTTCTACCAGATTTTGAATAGCCACATCTGCATCAGTAAGGACGGCGGCAAAAAAGTTTTTTGCTTGTTCTTTGGCAGGAAGTGCAGCAATTTTTGGTTGAAGAAAATGGGCATAGGCTGCTGCTACTTTGAGATGGGGGAGTAAAGTCTCTAAAATTAATCGAGTAGTTGGGGTTGTGGACATTACAGCAAACTCCTTTTAGAAATAATCTCCCGCTAGCAGGGCGATAGAATTCTATATCTAGACAAAATTACGGTATCATTTGGATGCAATGATACCACCGTTGCTATATTACTTTAATCTGTATGTCTCAAAAAGCCTATAGATAAATCGCAAGTTTTCTCGTAAATTTAAGGGTTTAAGACCGAACGTCAACACTTATTACAGCATTTCATTAATTCATAGCGAATTAAAGAAAGGCAATATCCTACAACGCCAATGTGTCGGCTTGCATTATTAATGCGTCGGCTTGCATTGTTAATGCGTTGGCTTGCATTAAAAACGCTACGCTTTTACGCAAAACTGTATTTAGTTAAAGTTACCCTACAAATGGTTTTAGGAAACTTTTTCGAGCTTATTGTGAGTGAATTTGAATAGCTTTTGACGTTTGAGTACTGAAGATGCGCCCAGAGTGCCGATGATGAGTAAGCTAAAAATAGAAGTGGGTTAAGGGACGGTGATTAGGGTCGCAGAAAAATTAATGGGTAATTCATTATCTTTTAATCCCAAATTTTCAAAACCTGGTCTAGTTGGTGTAGAAAAAACCTCTAAATAACCTGGTGTCGGCAAAAAACTAGCGAAAAATGGACTAGAATAATTTCCTCTCGAAGTGGAATACGCAAAACCCTTACTTGTTAACTGCTGAGTATTAAGGCTAATTAAATTATCAATATCAAAAGGTTCGTTTCCTGGCATTGGAGTCCCGGCGGGTTGCAGACCAGTAATTGTTTCACCATTTCGTGTACCAGTAATTCCAGTAATCAAGTAAAAACCCAAATCGTTAGGGGTGTCATTAGTGGTAAAAGTACCGTTTGCCTCTATGCCAGTACCAGAATAATTCCAACTCCAACTTAAAGCAGAAGCGGCTGGCATTGTCCCGAAAACTAATCCAGATATGGTGACGAGGGCTATGGCAGATAGAGCTAGATTTGTCATGGAAGTCGTTAGTGCGATCGCGGATCTTGTAGAAGGTTCCCGTGTATTATACGGAATTCCCGGATTTTGAAACCAAAATCGCGCTGTAAAAAGTCTGAATACCATGGGTATAAAACAGAACTTTTTTAAAACGAATATATGCACCACTATTGTAAAGTTTTTTCCAATTTTCCTGATTAAGAGTGGTTAACGCCAAATGCCCCGATTTTTAGCTTTGCTACTTAAAAATTACTTCTAAGTCAATTCCAGCCCACCTTGATAGCCAGTGACAATGCGGCCACCATCCTTGAGGATGTGGATTTCTATCTGGTCGCTAGCCCAAGTAATCTGGTCTTGGAAAGCCGGGTTTAACACCCGAACCCGTTGATTACTAGAAGAAACTGGAGAATTGGGAGAATTAATTGCCAGAGATTGTATAAAAGGTCCGTCAATCAGAATATCGAGTTGTTCTAACAATGCTTGGGAACCTGGCGGCGCGGATTGGGACTGTAGCTGCTTAAGAGTGAACCCAGAAAAAGACATTACATTTAAACCAGCAGCTTTTACCTTCCGGGCTAAAGATGCCAGTGCAGTTGCTTGCCAAAACGGTTCTCCACCAGAGAATGTTACACCCGTGTTGCGGGGATTATTGAGAATATTATCGGCAAGAGTATCAACAGCAATCAATTGGTTAGCCTCAAAAGACCAGGAGTTAGTATTAAAGCAGCCAGGACATTCACGCAGACAACCTTGTACCCAGACGACTGCACGACAACCAGGGCCATTAACTTCTGACTGATCGACGTAACCCATAATATTGAGATAGCCTGGGGGAATTTCCATGAGTGCTAGCGATGGGTCAGTTGGTTTAATTTCCATCTCTTTAACTCCTTTTAGCCGTTAACTGTTAAATATAGCGAATCTCCAGTTAGATAACCGTGACAATGGTTATATAACTGGAGATTTAATTGATGATTAATCTCTCAAAAACTTTTGGCGGTTTGAAAAGTCCGCTTTAACTTACTAGACTGAACCAGAAGTGGCATTAGAGGCGCCAACGCAGGAAACCTCCGCTCAACGCCAGTTTGCCCAAGTCGGGAAACCCGCCTAAGTGACTGGCTCGACTTTGCGCTAAATTTATTTATGGGGATTGTTAATGCGTGAATTTTGAATTTTGAATTCCCCGTACCCCTGTGGGGAAGCAAGCTACGCGTAGCGTCTCGAAGAGAAGGGGTTGACTTCCGCCTTGCGGTACTAGTGAACTAGCCTTATTGCTAGGTCATGCCTACACTCGCTACATGGGCGATCTTTGTGAGGGTCAAATGCTACAAAAAGTTGCTCAGTCAGCCCTGAAGCTTTCTGGCTATGAAGGCACATCCTTTTACAACTTTGAGCAAATTCCTGACAAAAAGGCATTTAAGGATAAGTATCGTTAGGCATTAAATGCATTACCCGTTGATGATATAACAGTAGAACGGATTGTTGCAGAAGCTAATAATGCCTTTGGGTTTAATTTAAAGATTGCTCAAGAGTTAGAGGGAAGTTTAATTAAAGCACTCGGTCAAGTTCTCTTCAATAGCCTCACTCGTTCTCAGAATTTAGGTAGCACTGAAATAGCTGCGGCTAATTAATTTTGTCATTGAGCATTAGGTAAAGAGGCAGAAGTGCAGGGGGAAGGGTACAGAGGAGAGGAATTTTCCCCCTGCTCCAGCACTCCCCTGCTCCCCACAGACGTGATTAATCGCGTCTCTATCTACTCCCTTCATTCATTGGAAAGCAACTCAATGGTTTTTCTATTACCTGATGTCAAGTTTGATCTGGATCTGATTCAAAAGTACGACACTCGCGCACCTAGATATACCAGTTACCCGCCCGCTACAGAGTTAAGCGAAACATTCACTGAAACTGATTTTAAGGCCGCGATCGCCGCCTCGAATCAACACAAAACTCCTCTTTCTTTATATTTTCATATCCCCTTTTGCCAAAGTGCTTGCTACTTCTGTGGTTGTAATACAGTAATTTCCAACAACAAGAATATTGCTAAACCTTACGTGGAGTTTTTGGTTCAAGACATTAAAAACACCACAGCTTTAATCGATCAAGATAGAAAAGTGCTGCAAATCCACTGGGGAGGCGGTACTCCTAATTACTTGGATTATCACCAAGTAGAATTTTTATGGAAAAACATCAATCGCTATTTCAACATCGATCCTCAAGCAGAAATTTCAATTGAGATTAATCCCCGCTATGTCGATAAAAACTATATTTTCTTTCTAAGACAGATTGGATTTAACCGTATTAGTTTTGGCATTCAGGATTTTAATCGCCAAGTTCAAGTAGCTGTCAATCGTGTTCAGCCAGAAGAAATGCTCTTTGATGTCATGAGTTGGATCAAAGAAGCTAAGTTTGAAAGTGTGAATGTAGACCTAATTTATGGTTTACCCTATCAAACACGTGAGACATTTCATCAGACACTGAAAAAGACGATTGAGTTAGATCCCGATCGAATTGTCGTCTTTAACTTTGCTTATGTGCCGTGGCTGAAACCGACGCAAAAAAATATTCCTCAAGAGGCGCTACCTCCAGCAGAGGAAAAGTTAGAGATTCTGAAAATGACCATTGAAAAATTGACGAATAACCAATATCTATTTATTGGGATGGATCATTTTGCTAAAACTAATGACGAATTAGCGATCGCTCAACGTAATGGTACCCTCAAACGCAATTTTCAGGGCTATACTACACACGCCGAAACAGAATTATTTGGTTTTGGTGCCACATCCATCAGTATGTTAGAAGATGCTTATGCCCAAAACCACAAGGAATTAAAGGATTATTATCAGACACTAGCAGCAGGTACTTTGCCTGTTAGTAAAGGTATCAAACTCACTCAGAATGATATTATTAGACGGGATGTAATTATGGGTATTATGTCTCATTTTCAACTTCATAAGCAAGATATTGAAAACAAATATAATATCAGTTTTGATGAATATTTTTCTGAAGAGCTAGAAGCGTTAAAACCACTAGAAGCCGATGGTCTCGTCAGTTTATCAAAAAATCAGATCCAGATTACAGACATCGGTAGATTACTAGTAAGAAATATTGTTGTCATATTTGATACTCACACAAGAATGCGAGAGACAAAGTTCTCCCGCGCTATTTGATAATGAATTATTTGTTATAAAACTAGCACTAATTTTATAACAAATATTATTAATACATCTAATACATCCACAAAAAATTAGATGGAAGATTTATGCTTTAAGATAGAGATGAAAGAGAATAGATTGAGTAATATTTATTTTATTGAGAATAATTATGTTTAAAGCTCAATATTTTTAAGAATTTAATAACTTAAAATGCAGAAACTTTCGTTTAATATGTAAGATGTAAAAAATGTAAATTCTCATCAAATCTAGGATATAACTCGATATAAATTATTTTGTATAACTTTTGGATTTAGCATTTACCCCATCTGGTAGAAAGAATTTGGAATTAGAGTTGATAGCTTAGATATTAAGTGAGATTGTTGAGGCGGTTATGAGTATTATTGCTTGGATAGTTTTAGGACTTTTGGCAGGTGCTATTGCTAAAGCTATTTATCCTGGCTATCAAAGTGGTGGAATTCTCTCCACAATGATTTTGGGTATCATTGGTGCTTTCGTTGGTGGAAGTTTGTTTACCTTGTTACGAACAGGAACTCTGCAAATTACTTCGGCTGGCGCTGGTTTAACTGTCCCTGGTATTTTAGTAGCTGTGCTTGGTGCAATTGTTGCTATTTATATATGAGGATTAATCATAAGAAGCAGGAATGCATAATCGCTGATTGGCAGTTATCAACACTCACATGAATATACTGTATTTTATTAGTCTTTTAGTTCACCAATTTGAAAAGCTATTAAAGATAAAATTAGCTTTTTTTGGGAAAACCTAAGAGACAATAAAATAGCCGATCCTTTTTGTAATATCAGATTTTTGGGAAGTGTAAATCTATGTTTTTTCACAAGAAAGAGCCGATTCATGCAGTTAATATTAGTGAACCAAACCCTCGTTTTGCTCAGTTACTTTTAGAGCAGTTTGGCGGAGCTACTGGAGAACTTAGTGCAGCACTTCAATATTGGGTTCAATCATTTCATGTCGAGAATGCTGGCATTAAAGACATGCTTCAAGACATTGCGATCGAGGAATTCAGCCATTTAGAAATGGTTGGTAAACTTATCGAAGGTCATACTAAAAATGTGGATCAAACAGAGGCTTATAAAAGTACTCTCTTTGCAATCCGAGGGGTTGGACCTCATTTTCTAGATAGTCAAGGTAATGCTTGGACTGCAAGTTACTTGAATGAAGGTGGAGATGTAGTGCGTGATTTAAGAGCTAACCTTGCAGCCGAAGCTGGTGCTCGTCAGACTTACGAAGAATTGATTAAGTTGGCAACCGACAAAGGAACCCAAGAGACTTTAGTACATCTGTTAACACGAGAAATTTCTCATACCCAGATGTTTATGAAAGCTCTAGATTCGCTAGGTAAGTTGACAGATCCATTCTTTGGTAATATTAAGCCAGATGAAACTGTTGCTCTCTACTACAATCTATCTACAAACGGAAATGGTAAAGATGAGCGTGGCCCTTGGAATTCTGAGCCAACATTCAAATATATTGCTAATCCGCTAGAAAGCCACTCTTAATTGTATAGGTGATTGCAGTTAGAGTATAGGTTGATTTTGACCAAAGAGATTTTGGGGAATTATGAAAAACTCCCAATCATCTTCTGAGTAAACAGCCCACCTTATTTAACAGTTTTTGGGCTGTTTAGCATACATCTAGTAAGCAAAAAAAAATTCCCGACTTTTCTAAGAAGTCGGGAATTTTAGCTGAGTATTTGGCTATTACACTCGATTGAAAATAACTATAGCTTTAAACATTCAGCCACACTGAAAAAGTTAGAGCGATCGCTTGTTGAATTTCTATCCCGACATTTCTGACTTCAGAAATTAATTCAACTCAAAATCAAAACCCAGAATCAGGAGATTCAAGTGATAACTTCGTTGTTGTCAAACTCTGGCCATTCCAATACGATAAATTCACGGTCAACATCGAAGCCTGCGACCTCTCCCAGGTTAAATTTGAAAGCAGCACTGAATTAACTCAAGCACTACAAGAAGCCCCCATCAAGGTACTAGAGTGGATATTCGTTAAGAGTTTGATGCATAAAGCTTACAGCTATTTAGCTGAAAATCGCTGTAAGAAAACTAGGTTATGCGATCGCACTGTTCTATCAAATTTCTACTTATTTTTGCAATGGTAATCTCAGTAATGACTATTGCATGGCATGATGCTGTGGATATAACCCAAGCTGCTGAGACACAAGAGGTAGCGATCGCATTTCCCACTAAAGGCGTAAAGTCAGTTTTTATTATTCTAATTTTTTTTATCTAAAGATGTACTTTTAAGGCAGATTGTTATTACTTGTGATAGTTCCTTTTTATCATTCCGATCGGTGAAAGTAAATATACTTAATAACTGAGGTTCAGAGCATGGACTCAACAGGTAAGGTTCAAACTGTGGACTCGTCCTGGTCTCTTCCACTGCTGTTGAAAGAGTATGCAATGAGCCGAGTAACTGTCTATTTTTATAACGACAGATGGGTTCCAATTAAATATTGTTTTTTGGAAAAGGCAATTTTGCTTCACCAGAAGGCAAAATTAGAAGGCAAGGAAATTTTGTTATTTCCTACAAATGTAGACCCTAATCAATTCTCAAACTCTTTTAACTAAAATGCATTGAGGTAGACTATTTTTCAAACATCTTGGCAACAAATAAATCGGCTCTAGAGGCATATATATTTATATGCCTCTACTTGTATTAGCTCTCTATTTTATTTTCTGGAAGTCCTATCAAGCAGCAGTTGTGATCTTTTCTTTGTTAGTTGCTTTTGGAACAAACAGTAGTGGAAACAAAAGCCCAGAGCGGTGCTTGTAGTCATTACAGATTCTAGTAATCAAACCAACCCAGAACGTAGTGCTACAACTGCTGCTTGCACGCGATCGTCTACTGCTAATTTATTCATAATCCCTCGGACGTGAGTTTTGATGGTGTTGGGACTGAGATAGAGTTTTTCGGCAATCTCTGGGTTACTCAACCCATCTACCATCAATTTTAAGACTTCTAACTCGCGCCCAGATAAGTTGGCGGTGTTGGTGGTAGGTGAAGGCGGTTTGAGATTATCAATTACTCGCCGCGCAATTTGGGGATCGAGATAGGCTGCACCATCGACTGCGGCTGCGATCGCACTTAACAATCGTTCTACACTAGCACCTTTGATACAATATGCATCTGCACCACTAGATAGTGCCGCAATAATTTCTGTCTCTGTTTGATGAGATGTCAACATCACTACATGAATTGCTGGCAGCGCCGCCTTAATTTGCTGTGTTGCAGCAATACCATCCAATCGCGGCAATCCAATATCCATAACCACCAAATCAGGTTTCAGTTGCAGTGCGGCTTGAACTCCTAAATAACCATCTTCAGCTTGTCCAACAATTTCCAACTGAGGATGAGCCATTAACGATTGCTCTAATCCCAATTGCATCATCGGATCGTCTTCGACAATTAACACGCGCAAGGGCGGAGCATTGACTGGTAAATTTAAGGGATAGCGAGTATCTAAAGACATTTTTATTAATTAAGAGTCATTTGTCATTTGTCCTTTGTCTTTTGTCCTTTGCTTTTTTTGCTTGGCAATGACTAATGACTAATGACAAATGACCAATATATTATTCTTCCACGCGATAGCCTAACTCTGCTAAACTAACCCGCGACTGTCGCCATTTTGGCTGGACTTTCACAAACAATTCGAGATAAACTTTGCCAGCGATTAATTTTTGGATTTGTTCGCGAGCTTCACTACCAATTGCTTTGAGCATCGCTCCACCTTTGCCAATAAGTATGCCTTTTTGGGAATCACGCTCGACGTTGATGGTAGCAAGTACACGAGTAATGCTGGGAGTTTCTTCTACTAAATCTATGGCGATCGCTACTGAATGGGGTACTTCTTCACGAGTCAACAATAAAATTTGTTCTCGGATTAATTCACCCATAATAAAGCGTTCTGGCTGGTCAGTTACTAAGTCTGGAGGATAATATAATGGCCCAATTTCTAAATGTTTAATTAATAATTCTTGAAGTTGCGGTAATCCGGCACTAGTCTTGGCAGAAAACTTCACGATTTCCCATTCATGGGACTGGGCCATTTGGGCGTAACTATCATCTAGAAACTGAGAATCAGCGGGTTGTTGGTCAGTTTTGTTCGCGCCTAGAATTACTGGGGTTTTGCTGCGACTGAGCAAATCGGCAATATAGCGATCGCCTGCTCCACAAGCCACAGATCCATCTACTACAAATAACACTACATCTACCGATTCAATGGCTATTTTGGCATTTTGCACCAATACTTCGCCCAATTGATGATGGGGCTTATGAATTCCTGGCGTATCTACAAATATTAACTGCGCTTCTAGTGTAGTTAATACACCGCGCAAACGGTTACGTGTAGTTTGTGCTACTGGTGATGTAATGGCAATTTTTTGTCCTACTAACTGATTCATCAAAGTAGATTTACCGACATTTGGACGACCAACAATACCGATAAAACCTGATTTGAATTCAGGAGGAGCCTGGGGAATTGTTACTTCTTCTGAAAAAGAGAAAGTGTGATTTTCAATACTAGTCACCTTTGGCTCCACCCTCATATTTTATAGCTGGGATAACTTGGTTTTTTCTTAGACACAAAATAGGCATAAAATTATCCTGGCATTTTTAGGGATTGCTTTTGCCGAGGTTTAATCTACTACTGGCTCTACACTTATATTTTACAGCTGAGATAGCCTTAGTTGTAGTATTCAAAAGTCAGAATTCAGTAGTCAGAATATAAAAAAAATTAAACTCTAAGTTTACCTCATTTCATCGGTAATCATACCAAACTCAGATAAATTCTGACTTCTGGCTCAGGAATTGCTGAATTTATAGACTTTATTTTGTTTTTAGATACAAAAGAAACATAAAATTACTTTGGCATTGACAGGGAGAACTTTTGCTTAAGTTTAATCTGCTGCTAACTTTGGCTTAATTTTCATCGACTAACCAATATATACATTTGGATCAAAATGTCAATAAAAGATGTGGGAGAACCCAAACGCATAGGAATTCTTACGAGTGGAGGTGATTGTTCTGGCTTAAATGCTGTAATTAGGGCTGTAGTTAATTGTGCTGTCAATACTTATGGCTGGGAGGTTTTGGGAATTCGTCAAGCGACTCTAGGATTAATGGCGCGTCCGCCACAATTCACTAAGCTAGAAGTCGATCAAGTTGACTCATTGTTAACTGCGGGTGGCACAATGTTGGGGACAACCAATAAAGGCGACCCTTTTGCCTTTCCAATGGTCGATGGAAGTTTATGCGATCGCTCCGAAGAAATTGTTGCAGGTTATCATCAACTAGGTTTAGACGCTTTGATTGGTATCGGTGGCGATGGTAGTTTGGCAATTTTGCGTCGCCTCGCTCAACAAGGTGGTATTAATTTGGTAGGTATTCCCAAAACCATTGATAACGATATTGGCATTACCGAACACGCCATCGGTTTTGATACAGCAGTAAATATTGCCACAGAAGCACTAGATCGGTTACATTTTACTGCTGCAAGTCATAGCCGAGTCATGATTTTGGAAGTAATGGGTCGTGATGCTGGACACATAGCAATAGCTGCGGGAATTGCGGGGGGAGCAAATGTAATTTTAATTCCCGAAATACCTTATACAGTTGAGCATATTTGCCACAAAATCAAAGAACGCCAAGATAAAGGCAAAAACTATTGTTTGATTATTGTTTCAGAAGCAGTTCGTACCCAAGGCGGCGAAAATGTGACGATTACCAATCGTTTAGGTCAATCTCGATACGGGGGAATTGGCGAATATTTAGCCGATGAAATTATTCAACACATCGGTGTAGAAACGCGAGTCACAGTCTTAGGACACATTCAACGGGGTGGAACTGCTTCACCACTAGATAGATTAGTTGCAACAGCCTTTGGCGTAGCAGCAGTTAATCTGATTGCCGAAGAGCAATATGATCGCATGGTGACATGGCAAAATCGCCGAGTATTAAGTGTACCAATTACAGAAGCGATCGCTCAATATAGCGCTGTCGATCCCAATGGTACTTTAGTTAAAACTGCTCGTGGTATGAGTATTTATTTGGGAGACTAAACACATGGTACAGGCACAGCATAGCTGTGCCTATCAAAGTACAAAGTTTAGTAGAATTTGATATTGCACAGGTGTTGGAAATTAAAAATGCTAGTTTTCTACGTTGGCAGTTTAGAGAATATTCTCCTGTGAATTTTGTTTGATAACTAGAGCCATACTAAATATTCTAATCATCTGGATTTATCCCAGTTTAATAGTTTAAAATTTACTTGATAAATAGTTTTCTATAGTTGTTTTAAATCTAAAACAATATGAATGCACAACTAACTCTAGACGAAATTCACTCAGTACGCGAATTACTCAAAGAATATCAACTAGCAAATAAAGCCATTGATGCTGTAGAACGTCACAACGGTAATCTCGAAACCTCCTTTGAAGAACTGTGGATTGAGAAAAACGGACAATCGGCGATGGGAGTAAAAAAAATCTGGCAAACTACATTAGATGTGTTGCGCGATGAACTTTGCGGAAATGAAGGTTTTCGGGCGCGTTTGAGCGATTATACTAAAAGTCCAGAAAACGCTGTGTTACTGACGGCAGCGATTACATCCCTCATGGCTTTAACCGCAATTCCTCTCGATCCATCGATCGCTACTATTGTTGTTCTCTACATCCTTAAAATCGGCTTAAATGTTTATTGTAAATATACCGATGTAAGTGACGGGGGAACTTTACCGCCGGGGAAATAAAATACAGACGCAATAACTTCTTCATTTGCGCGATCGCACAATAATTACTGAAACCATTTTAGATTAATATAATCATCAGATTAGGTCTGTTAATATTGTGAGTTTTGATAATGTTTGTAAGCTGCTAGCAGAAAAATATCCAGCAGATTTTGTTCGATGGTTAATTGCTGAGGAATCAGTAAATATAAAGGTGCTAAAAACTGAATTAAGCTTGGAACCAATTCGTGCAGATTCTGTGACCAAAGAAAAAAGGATACAAGCCCCTGAATTTATTTATGGAAAAGGTAAAATATATAAACCGAGATACGAAGTACGAGGCTTATAGCGTCTTTGTTTAAAGCTCCTAAATTTATTTATGGTGATTGTAATTTTGAATTTTGTTAGCGCAGCGTTAGCGAGTCCGCGAGCGTCATTTTGAATTTTGAATTGTTAATACCTCTGGCTACTCTGAGTCGTACTGATTTCCCACAAGGTTTATTATCCCAGGTTGCTGAAAAAGTAGCTACAATTTCAGATAGGGAGACAAAACAAAATATTGCCGGGTATACAGAAATTTTAGCTGGTTTGCGATTCGACAAAACTTTGATTCGTCAATTGTTAAGTGAGGATATTATGCAAGAATCAGTGATTTATCAAGATATTTTGCAGAAGGGACAAGAACAGGGTAAACAACAAGAAGCTTTTTCTTTATCTATATCTCTGGTAGAAGAACGTTTTGGTGAGATTGATGAATCAATTTATCAAAAAGTTCAAGGCTTGAAAATTGAACAATTAGAGGCTTTATGTCGATCGCTCTTAAGAATGTCTGAGATGGATGATTTACTAACTTGGTTGGAACAGCAACAAAGTAGTTGAAGTTAAATTGATTTTCAGAAAGCGATCGCACTTCTCCACAAAATCAGATATGTAGACGCAACGCGGCTTAGTTAGGGCAAAATTAAGAAATTATACCAGTATCAAATGAATAGCGATCGCCAAATTCGATAAATATTTCCAGGGCTTGTTGATAATAATTCCGTGCCTGGTGGTATTCCCGCAACTCTTGGGCAACCCTTCCCAACTGGTGGTAAGTCCTAGCACAGGAGTAGCGATCGCCAAATTCGATAAATATTTCCAGGGCTTGTTGATAATAATCCCGTGCCTGGTGGTATTCCCGCAAATCTTGGGCAACGCTTCCCAACTGGTGGTAAGTCCTAGCACAGGAGTTGCGATCGCCAAATTCGATATTGATTTCCAGGGCTTGTTGATAATAATCCCGTGCCTGGTGGTATTCCCGCAAATCTTGGGCAACCCTTCCCAACTGGTGGTAAGTGCTAGCACAGGAGTAGCGATCGCCAAATTCGATATTGATTTCCAGGGCTTGTTGATAATAATCCCGTGCCTGGTCGTACTCCCGCAATTCTTGGGCAACGATTCCCAACTGGTGGTAAGTCCTAGCACAGGAGTTGCGATCGCCAAATTCGATTTTGATTTCCAGGGCTTGTTGATAATAATCCCGTGCCTGGTGGTATTCCCGCAAATCTTGGGCAACGCTTCCCAACTGGTGGTAAGTGCTAGCACAGGAGTAGCGATCGCCAAATTCGATATTGATTTCCAGGGCTTGTTGATAATAATCCCGTGCCTGGTCGTACTCCCGCAATTCTTGGGCAACGATTCCCAACTGGTGGTAAGTCCTAGCACAGGAGTTGCGATCGCCAAATTCGATTTTGATTTCCAGGGCTTGTTGATAATAATCTCGTGCCTGGTGGTATTCCCGCAAATCTTGGGCAACGCTTCCCAACTGGTGGTAAGTCCTAGCACAGGAGTTGCGATCGCCAAATTCGATATTGATTTCCAGGGCTTGTTGATAATAATC
>NZ_JBALDA010000095.1:0-114007 GCF_036917535.1 Nostoc sp. | reverse complement strand
TCAGGGATTTGAGGAGTTGACCACTACTGACATCCCAGATTTTAATGGTCTTGTCATAACTAGCAGAAGCTAACTGTTGTCCATTGGGGCTGTAGGCGACACTATTGACCGAATTGGTATGTCCCTCAAGGGTTCGCAGGACTTTACCGGTGGAAATATCCCAGAATTTGATGGTTTTGTCACGACTCCCAGAAGTCAACAGTTGTCCATTGGGGCTAAACACTACACTATAGACCGAATCGGTATGTTGGTTAAGAGTTCGCAGGACTTTGCCATTGAAGATATTCCAGAGTTTAATAGTCTTATCATCACTAGCGGATGCTAACTTTTGCCCATCAGGACTGAACACTACAGTAATGACCGAATCGGTATGTCCGTCAAGGGTTTGTAGGACTTTGCCAGTGGAGATATCCCAGATTTTAATAGTCTTATCATCACTAGCGGATGCTAACTTTTGTCCATTAGAGCTGTAGGCGACACTATTGACCGAATTGGTATGTCCCTCAAGGGTTCGCAGGACTTTGCCGGTGGCAATATCCCAGATTTTAATAGTCTTGTCATCACTAGCGGACGCTAAATTTTGTCCATCAGGACTGAAGACGACACTCCATACGCTATTGCTATGGCTGCTGAGGGTTTGCAGGAGTTTGCCACTACTGACATCCCAGATTTTGATGGTCTTGTCATTACTAGCAGAAGCTAACTGCTGTCCATTGGGGCTGTAGGCGACGCTAAAGACGTAACTGCTATGACCAGTCAGGGTTTTGACGAGTTGACCACTACTGACATCCCAGATTTTGATGGTATTGTCATCACTAGCAGAAGCTAATTGCTCTCCACTGGGGCTGTAGGCGACGCTTCTGACTTGATCGCTATGACTTTCTAAGGTATTCACCTCGATCGCACGGTTTTCTTTCTTCTCGTTTGGCTTTAAATAAACAGCTTGCTGTAAAGTTAACACCGTTTGCATTCGGATATCGCTTCTGTGCTGTGCCCAAATTGTATGCTTGAGTTTGTTACCTGCTTTTAAGGCTGTTATTAAAGCATCTGGATGTTGTCCAGATGCAACAAAGGCTTCCGAAGAATTATTGATGGCGTTAATTAGCTGAACATTTGCTTCTACTGTCCACTGAAATGTTACTACTGCTAGTCCAGCAAATCCTAAACCTGCGGCAATAGAACTAAAAAGGGCGCGTTTGAGAAAGTTATTCAGTTTCGCCTCACTCAGTTTTCTTTGTTCTCGTTCCTTTTCCAGTTCTGCCATTACCTGTTTTAACTTCGGTTCCTGTTGCTTGCGGATAAATCCAGCGATGTAGTCGTGTACCAGTTGATAACGGTCGGTCAGATTTTCTGGTAGCAAAACTACTAAGCCGGATTGGACAAAAATCTCTAACACTAAATCTAATTTACTAATTTCAGAAGCTTGTTCCGCCCTAGCTTCCGATCCCCCCGCCTTCGGCGACCCCCTTAAAAAGGGGGTAGCAAGAATAAAGCCCCCCTTTTTAAGCAGGGTTGGGGGGATCTTCGAGAAGTACGGCGTCAAATCGCGTTCCAACTCAGCGCGAGTCTTCAGAGGGCGAGTTCCTTTTTCATCGGTCAGCAAATACAGTAATATATTTGCTGCTTGCTGATTTTCTTCACCGCAATCATTAACAACTTCATCCAAATAACGCTTAACCAATTCGTCCTTAGTGCCGCGTTGCCGATATTCTGCCAGTGTTGTAATATTCTCCGTTTGCAGTTGCGCCCCCACAACCTGCAACTCAATCGGACGAACTTCACCTAATTCTCCGGCTAAATCTAGCACCAGTTGTTCTACTAAAGCAGGTTCTAAGTGAAAGCTAGTATTTTCAGTTAAACGTTCAATCATTGACTTCGCATCAGCAGGTGAGAAGTTCCCCAACTTGTAAAGCACATTATTACTGAGAATGTCATTGCCAATAATCTTGAGACTGGACAAATCATTGCACTCTAACAAGTAATGGATGTAATCCACCCGCAGCAATAAGATAACTTTCACCGATAGAACATTCAAACACTCTCCCAGAAACTCAAAGAATTGCTTTCTTTGTGCAGGTTCGGTGTAAACAAAGAAAAATTCCTCAAATTGATCGAAAATTAGCACTGTGCGGAGGTTGTGCTGTTCGTTTTCTTTAAGTCTGGATATTAAATATTGCGGAGTTCCAAGTTCAGAGGTCGAATGTTGAAGTTCAGAGGCTGAAGTTCCGAGCTCAGAGGTCGAAGTTCCGAGTTCAAAGGTCGAACGTTGATGCTCTGAAGCTGAAGTTCCGAGTTCTGAGGTTGAACGTTGAGGTTCAGAGGTCGAAGTTCCGAGTTCTGAGGCTGAACGTTGAGGTTCTAACTCTCGCCACTCCCCACTTCCTGCCAAAAGCCTCCCCAACTCTTCCACCCAGTTGGTGTAAACGCGCATTACTATCGGCAAATAATCTTGAGTACCGATTGCTTTATCCTTTAAAGCTGGTATAAGTCCCGCATTCACCAGGGAACTTTTGCCTACACCTGATTGCCCATGAATGACTATCAGCTTATAATCAGGGCGACCCATACGTTCAATCAAACGTTCTATATCCAACAGGCGACCAGATGCAGCAATTTCTGGGGCAATATTTCCTTGGGGAGAGTTTGAGCGCAATGTCTCTACAAATGCCTGTTTTGTAGCTTCTAACCTACCCGCACCAGTAAAAGCCCGCAAACCAAATTGCTGTTGAATAGAACGGCGTTGCTGTCTGATTTTGTATGCTTTGAGATATTCTTTCTGCTCAAAATAAAGCTGCTGCAAAAATCTGAGAATATCCAAGTAAAGCCTGACATCTTCTAGGGGATTACCCACATCCCTAGCAGTTTCTAAACTAAGAGTTGCCTGTTGAATTTGACCTAAATGGTATTGAGAACGACCTAAAATAAACTGATACAAGCTCAAATCTTTTGATTCTAAAACCTTTTTGGGAATATCACCTAAAATCCCTGATATATTCAGTGATTCTAAATTGGGAACCGCAGCAAAAACTTCTAAGGCTTGCTTGACTAACTGATTTGCTTTAACCCAGTTATTTTGAGCCAAAGCTACCTCAGCTAAAAAACCGTAATCCTTGGCTAATTCCCTTGGCTGGTTGTTATTTTGATGGATTACTAAAGCTTGTTCTGAAAGACTGTGCAACGTTTCCCACTTTTGCAAGTCTCGCAATACATCACCGAATTTAACTACTGCATTAGCAATTAAATCTGGAATTTTAAACTGTTTAATAAAACTTATATACTTTTGAAAGTAATGCCAACTTGTATGCCAATCTTGACAATTGATATTTTGATTGTTAAAAGCTTTCAGATAATAGCAAAAACTAATTTCGCCAAGGATTTTTACCTGTCTTTCTAAGTTATCACTTTGCTGCCAAAGCTCTAAAGCTTTATGATAATGCTGTAGCGCCAAATCTTTTTGATTCTTTATCTGTTTAATCAAACCTAATAAAGATTCTAAATTAGCTTGAATTTCTAAATTATAAATATCTGGTTTTTGGAGTAAGTCTTTTTGTGCTGCTTCTAACTCCTTTTCCAGTTTCAGATATACATTGACGTTAAATTTTAAGTTATTACTAAACCATTGATTAGCCGTTTCGATGATAAAATTTACTAATTCCTGTGTTGATATGGCAAAATTTCTCGTAGTTGCCCAACTTTCCAAATCTGGTGCAAGCTGTATTAGTTGCTTGTAGATTTCATCGTCAATCCACAACACTAAGGGAAAAGCAAAATTCTTGCGAAACTCTTCCCGCACCTGATTTGCAGAAGTTAACATCACAGACAAATTCTGCACTGATTCCAAACCCACAACCATCACACAGGCTGGTATTTCTGCGCCGAATTCTTCCTGAATGGCAGTATAAAGAGTTCTGTTTGATTGCTGCACCGTCAAGACACGAATTTCGACTTGACAAATTTCTCGCAGTCTGGAGATTAAGCGATCGCGCAAGCTAGTATAATTACACCGTGCCAAAATCAGCTTAAACTGTCCCACAGAGGATTCGATTGCCCAAGCTAATTGTTGCAGTCCCTTTTCGTTTTCAGGTTGCTGTGAATCTGTCATACCAATTTGGAATTTTGAATTTTGGATTAAAAGAGCCAAGCGAATAGCAAATGTAGGGTGCGTTACGCTTCGCGGTAACACACCCTACCGTCAAGAAACGTTCAACTCTCTTGCTTCTGCCAAAACCGGATTAACATCAAACCAAGTCTCGCCACCATCCCGATATTCAAATACAAACCGACTGCGAATCAGTTTTTGATATCCGTGGTCATCACTCACCTTTTTCTTTTCCTTGACATGACGTAACAATTGCCACTCATCCTCAGAAATCGGTAATATGATTTCATTCCGCCGAGAACGAATCACTTGCTCTAAAGTTTCACGGGTTAGGGGAAGACTCATCTCTTCCATAATCCAAGTATTCAGCAGTCTCAGCACGTCGCGCACATGACCACCGCTGATTTTACATAACCGTTCTAGGCTTGCAGCACTATCAAAAATCTCGGTAACTTTATTTAAACGCTCCTCTGGCGTCATGTCAGGAAAAGCTCTAGCTAGTATCATCTGCTGCATGAGTGCCATTCCCTGTGTATGAACACTGCCATCAGTCCTTTGTACAGGTACCATTGGTAACACCTTGGGATCTTCTGGGAAACGCTGAGTCAGCATTCCGTAATCGTTGGAAAACTTCAAAGCCAAGGGCATGGTGTAAAGTAGATGACAATTAAGCCTTGTCAAAAACTCACCCTGATCGACAAATAAATATTCCTGCTGCGGACGACCCCAAGGTTTGGCACGATTATCTATGCGGTCAAGATTATCAACAATTACCACTAGACCATTTTTACCCTGCTGTTTGAGTTTCGCGATCGCAGGTTCCAATAATTCTTGATTAATTGCTTCTAGCAGCTTAGTTTTTTGCGGTGCTAAATACTGATTGAGTTTTTCGCGCAGCGTTGGGTCATTTTTCATCTTCGCAGTGATTTCACCAATGCCCACTGACAGAGAAAACTTTTCTTTATCTGCGGATAAACCGACATCCCCAACCACCGGAAGCTTAACTTTTCCCGCCGTCACCTCGAAGTTTAAGACCTTCCAAGCACCTTGTAGCAACTCATTAAACTTGTTGGGTGACTCTAGGGTAATTTTATCCAGACTTTGACTCACACGACGAGCGATCGCTAGCAGCACATCAGCAATATCGACATCGGTCATTTCCAAGTCATCACTGGACTCAAAATAGACCACATGGAAGCCTAACTTTTCCAGTTCTGCCTGTAACCGTAATAATTCTGTCGATTTCCCACAACCAATATGTCCAGTAAATAAAGTGCAAGTGGGTTCATTCGGCTTAAAAAAAGTAATCTTCTGCTTCAGCTTGCCAAGAATATCACCACCTCGTACCGAGGAAAAATCTATATAATATTTGCCATCAGAGCTATTGCTGACAAACAGAGTTCTGCTGGGATCGCTAGCCTGATAAAATTCCCGTAAATCTATGGACATAGCCTGGTAGTGCAATAATCTGGTATTGTCTTAACATATCCTTGTGAAAAAGGATAAATAATCAATTCAAAATTCAAAATTAAATTCAGCCACCTACAAGGGGTGGGGTTTCTACCTACCTTGGGAGATAAGAATTCTTTCGCGCCACTTGCGGGCGAGGTTTTAAACCTAACTTTTTTCATAAAATTATTTACATATTTGCATCTCAATATTTCGGAGAATTCGCGCTTTTGCTGCCTAAAAGGCGAGTAAATTACATTCATAAGTTCTCTGCGTAC
The DNA here is from genome assembly GCF_036917535.1 of Nostoc sp. GTDB lineage: Bacteria > Cyanobacteriota > Cyanobacteriia > Cyanobacteriales > Nostocaceae > Nostoc. The sequence goes on along the minus strand of NZ_JBALDA010000095.1, from coordinate 108,181 downwards.
CTCAGCCTTCCTCTGCGTTTAAATTTCACTCCTCAACTGCAAATCTGTAAGTAATATGAAGCAATCTGTAAAAACCGAGACTTTTTTTTGATACTATTTAAGTCCGGACTCTTTAAATATTGATTGACGTATGAGCAAAGGTACCCTGTTTGACAAAGTTTGGGACTTACACACCGTTGGTACACTTCCCTCAGGGCTGACGCAACTATTTATCGGGCTTCATCTAATTCATGAAGTCACCAGTCCCCAAGCCTTTGCTATGTTACGCGAAAGGGATCTAAAAGTACTGTTTCCACAGCGGACTGTTGCCACAGTCGATCATATTGTGCCCACAGAAAATCAGGCGCGTCCCTTTGCCGATGACTTGGCAGAGGAAATGATTCAGGCGCTGGAAAATAACTGTCAAGAAAATGGCATCAATTTTTATAATATTGGTTCTGGCAGTCAGGGTATAGTTCACGTCATCGCTCCAGAACTTGGACTGACTCAGCCAGGAATGACGATCGCTTGTGGAGATAGTCACACTTCCAGTCATGGCGCATTTGGTGCGATCGCATTTGGTATCGGTACTAGCCAAGTCCGGGATGTTCTCGCTTCCCAAACCCTCGCCCTCTCGAAACTGAAAGTCCGCAAAATTGAAGTTAACGGCACTCTCAATCCAGGAGTTTATGCCAAAGATGTCATCTTGCATATCATCCGTACCCTTGGGGTGAAAGGTGGTGTGGGCTATGCTTATGAATTTGCAGGTACGACCTTTGAGCAAATGAATATGGAAGAGAGGATGACTGTCTGCAATATGGCGATCGAAGGTGGTGCTAGATGCGGCTACGTCAATCCCGATCAAGTCACCTACGATTACCTCAAAGGCAGAGATTTTGCTCCCAAAGATGCAGATTGGGATCAAGCAGTAGCTTGGTGGAAATCCATCAAGAGTGATACTAATGCCCAATACGATGATGTAGTGGTATTCGACGCTGCGGAAATTCCTCCTACCGTCACCTGGGGAATTACTCCTGGTCAAGGTATCGGTGTCAACCAGTCAGTACCTCAACCGGAAGAACTACTGGAAGAAGACCGATTTATTGCCGAAGAAGCTTACCGCTACATGGATTTATATCCTGGTCAAGCAATCAAGGGTACAAAAATCGATGTCTGCTTTATTGGTAGTTGCACCAACGGCAGAATTAGTGATTTGCGAGAAGCTGCAAAAATCGCCAAAGGTCGCCATGTTGCACAGGGAATCAAAGCCTTCGTTGTCCCTGGTTCGGAAAGGGTGAAGGAAGAGGCAGAAGCTGAAGGGTTGGATAAAATTTTTCAAGAAGCCGGATTTGAGTGGCGCGAACCGGGATGTTCTATGTGTCTAGCCATGAACCCCGATAAGCTACAAGGAAGACAAATCAGTGCTTCTTCCTCCAACCGCAACTTTAAAGGAAGACAGGGTTCCTCTTCCGGTCGGACATTGTTAATGAGTCCGGCGATGGTCGCCACTGCTGCGATTAAAGGCGAAGTCTCTGATGTGCGCGAGTTGTTGTAATTTCCAAAAGGGCATGGGGCATTGGGCATGGGGCATTGGTTATTCCCCTTGTCGCCTTATCTCCCTGATCCATTTTTCAACAGACTGTCATTGAAATAATAGATAAAATCTATGGTGAGTGAAGTTAAAACAGTTTCAGGGCACGCTGTACCCTTAGTGGGCAATGATATAGATACTGATCGGATCATTCCCGCGCGATATTTGAAAGCCGTTACTTTTGATGGGTTAGGCGAAGGTGCGTTTATCGACGACCGAACAGCACTTAAAGGTGAACATCCCTTTGACCAACCCCAATACCAAGGCGCGAATATTTTAATAGTCAATCGTAACTTTGGCTGTGGTTCATCACGGGAACATGCACCCCAAGCGATCGCAAAATGGGGAATCCAAGCTTTAATCGGTGAAAGCTTCGCCGAAATCTTTTTCGGTAATTGTGTGGCAATGGGCATACCTTGTGTGACAGCCGATGCTGTTACTGTTAAAAAACTGCAAGATTTAGTGGCTGCCAATCCTCAAGCCACCGTAACAGTGAATTTGGAAACCTTGCAAGTGGAAATTGGTGATTATATTGTTTCAGTTGCGATCGGTGAAGGTACAAGAAGCACATTTATTTCTGGAACTTGGGACGCTTGCGGTCAGTTAGTAGCTAACGCTGACCAAGTTCGGGCAACAGCTACAAAATTACCCTACGTCGGTTGGAGCAATTTAGCCGCGAGTTAGTATTCTCTCATTCCCTGGCTCTGCCAGAGAATGCTTATTGGTGGGCGGGCTGCCGCCTCCATTGCCGCAATGCACTAGGTGGACTGCCTCTCTAATGAAAACTGCATGGGTCTGGGGATGGTAACGATTACTTGAATATGCCAGCCCAATATCTGTTTATCGATAGAGTAATTTAATTGACACAAGTATTTACAAGTGTATGATTCATGAAGCTGAATTTATCGCACCGTAGACGATCGCTTTTCCCAATTTGGAAAAAATCGTGCCTGCGCTACTGTCCATAACGCCGATTTTTTTATTGGGGCTTACGCCTTTTGAGAGAACAGGAACTGAAAAATATACCAAGCTGAATGCTCGACGCTTCCTACATTTTAATTGGGGAGATTTGTAAAATTCTGGTCATAGCTGCTCTGAAGCGATATTTGGGTGTGACTGAGCAGCAGAAAGGAAATGCGATTTCTACTTTGGTTTTTTAGAAAAGTGATAACAATAAAAATTAATATAAAATTTTAATTAGAAAGACTATTCAGATAGGGAATAATATAATTTAATTGAAACAATTATCCGATTCATATTTAAAAGATGTTATATTTACTTCTCCTTAAATTACTACATGAAAATCGAAAGTTTACTACTATTAATCCCATTTTAAATACTTTCTCCTTAGATTCTTGTAAAGAGATCGATACTGCTTCTAATCATGAAAAATTCATTAAAATCAAGAGAAAAAGTATAATTAATTCTTTGCAAAACTACACAGTCGGACATAATATTTTTCTGAAACAAGCTCTTGATGACTATAACGAAGCTGTCACTTATTTATTTATTAAAAATAAAAATATACTTATAGAGAGAATAACCGAAATCCAAGGAAAAAACACACCTGATTTTCGATTTAAATTAAATAATGAAACATTTTATATTGAAATGAAAACGTTAGGTTTTGCTAACGGAGAGCTAAATTATTATGATGCTATAAACGAAGGTTTAAATGCTCAAGTTTCTCTTGTAGAGCAAATAAAAGCTGGAAGAGAGATAGCAGTTGCTGAAGCTGTTACTAGTTCTTTTAATATTAGTAATAAAGGGAATTTGTATAATAATTTAATTCAAACTAAAATTATTGAAATTTTAATTACTAAAATTAATAATAATTTAAATAAAGAACAATTTTCCCTTGGAAAAACTATACTTTTTATCGATTTATCTCTAATGCTAATGCCATACGATTGGAGATTGAATTCTGTTCCTATATTTCAAGAAAAGCTAGGAAAATCTCTGGTTAGCGGTGTATTTTGGCATTCAGCATTTGGCAAGGTAGGTGAAAGAATATTTTCAGCCATTGAATTTGAAGGAGCGAGAAATATTGAAGGTGAATTAAGCGTAGAAGGGATTTTAAATAATCATTCTTGGATACAAGCTTTATGTTTTCAAACATACAACATAAGCCGACAAAGGAAAGTAGTTTGTTTATATAGAGAAAAAGATAAAGAAATGATTGATATTCTTCATCCCTTGTGTGATTTTTTCAATGACGAATTGAATACAAACGGTTATGAAGTTCTTCAAGCAGGATTTTAACACATTTGCGATGTTATATAGATGCTAATTAACCTGAGTTCGGGATAATAAATCCTCAAAACCCTTAAATTCTCGTTGTTCGGTCTGAAGCTCTGTTTGAACCTATTCTCAATAAAGCATATTGTTGATATTAATCTCATTTGCGAACCTTATTGACAAACTGATTCGACTTTAATTGCTTCTTTGATCGCTTAGATTTTTGTTCAATCCTTATAGAATAAGCTTTTTAGCTTCTGGCTTAACCCGAACTCAGGTTAATTAGATATATAAACACTACAGCAAAAAATTCAGGTAGGTACGCAAGACTTAAGAATTGCTGCGTAGGCGTAGCCAGCCGTAGGCATCGCTCTGGCTAAAGGGGCAATTCTTGTTATGCGTAATCATAAAGATTTTAGCAAAGTTCCTAATTTATCTCTTCAAGATTGGACTATTGATGGGTATTGTTAAAAACACGCGAAACTAAATCATGTGTTAACTATAATGCCTATTGCACTAGGTAAGATACTGATTGTACGCTTTGTAATAACGCTTGAAATTACTTTTTGGCACTGCTTTTAACGAGATTTTTATCTTCATAGAAGTCATTGATTACTGTGTAATCAATATATTGCAAGCAGTGTATATACTTTAAAATTAAGTGCTAATTTTAACAATTAGGTATTTAATCTTCGCAGATTAGAAGCACTATTTTAAACTTTAACGAAAATCGTTCAATAGTCGAAAGCTAGCTTGCAAAAGGCATTTACAAGCTATTCTCTCTTTTGAAAATGACGTGAAAAGGTCAGGTCTTTCTCTAAAACTCATAGTAAAGAAATTTTACAAAAACCAATTTTCTGCATAAAAGAAGAACATATCTCTGATTAATACTTAGCAGCTAAAAACTAGAAGTTTTGTAGTTAGTAGACAGAAACTAGTACTTCTATACTTTTCTTAAAAATGAAGTATTAGGAACTCATTTTCACTTAGATAAATTAAGAATTAGGAGTATTAATCATGGCAGTAACTTGGATTCCTGGCCCAGGGCCAACTAATGGTGCAGATGTAGGTATTAGTAATACCGCTTCTGATAACTTCAATGGTTTGGGTGGAAATGACAGCCTTTATGGAAATGCTGGTAACGACCTGTTACAAGGTGGCGATGGTATCGACTATCTATCTGGTGGGGACGGGAACGATACCATACTTGGAAATCGTGGAAACGACACCTTCACTGGTGGATACGGCAACGATCGCCTGATCTGGAACAATGGTGATGGTAGCGACAGAATCAGTGGTAATGCTGGCTATGACGTGGTTGAGGTCAACGGCGCACCTGTAGGAGACAACTTCCGCCTGCAACAAGATGCTCAAGGTAGAGCAATCTTTGATCGACTGAACTTGGTTCCCTTCACTCTGACTGTAGACAGTGCAGAGAGGTTTGAAATCAATGGTGGTGGAGGTGATGACATCCTCGATGTCAATAACCTGTCAGCAACTTCTGTAAATGCGGTATGGTTCACAGGCGGGGCTGGAAATGATGTGCTGGATGGTAGTGGCACAGCGACACCTTTGAGAGCCTTTGGTGGTGAGGGTTATGACAGTCTAACAGGTGGTACTGGCAATGACAGCCTCTATGGTGATACTGGTAACGATCTGTTACGAGGTGGTGATGGTATCGACTATCTATCTGGTGGGGACGGGAACGATATCATACTTGGAAATCGTGGAAACGACACCTTCACTGGTGGATACGGCAACGATCGCCTGATCTGGAACAATGGTGATGGTAGCGACAGAATCAGTGGTAATGCTGGCTATGACGTGGTTGAGGTCAACGGCGCACCTGTAGGAGACAACTTCCGCCTGCAACAAGATGCTCAAGGTAGAGCAATCTTTGATCGACTGAACTTGGTTCCCTTCACTCTGACTGTAGACAGTGCAGAGAGGTTTGAAATCAATGGTGGTGGAGGTGATGACATCCTCGATGTCAATAACCTGTCAGCAACTTCTGTAAATGCGGTATGGTTCACAGGCGGGGCTGGAAATGACTTCCTGGATGGTAGTGGTACAGCAACACCGTTGAGAGCCTTCGGTGGTGAGGGTAATGACATCCTCTATGGTGGTGCTGGCTATGATAATCTCTATGGAGATGCTGGTAACGATATATTACGAGGTGGTAAAGGTAATGACATCTTGACTGGTGGTGCTGGTAGCGATCGCTTTGTATTCAACTCAGGAGCCGTGTACAATAGTGCCGACCTCGGTGTAGATAAAATTACTGACTTCAGCAGCTATAGCGATAAAATTGTTCTCGATAAGACAACTTTTGCCGGACTCAATAATCAGTACCAAATTACGATAGTAGCTAATGATGCAGCAGCTGCAACTAGCTATGGACTCATTACTTATAGTCTTGGAACTGGCAACTTGTTCTTCAACCAAAACTTGACATCACCAGGCTTGGGAACAGGTAGTCTGTTTGCCAACATTGATAACGATAACAATCAACTCACAGCCCCACCATTATTATCAGCTACAAACTTTGAGATCGTTGCATAAACATCTCTCAAAATCTATACAGAAGCTAAGGCATGTCTGCAAGCTTGCAGCTAAATCCAAATTAGCAATCATCAATATTGCTAATTTAGAATAATTGAATCCTCCTCATACTTCAAGTACGGGGAGGATTATACAGCAGTTTTCTTTTGCATGAAGTATGAGAGTGCAGAGGCAGAGTTCTGCATTTTGTACCTAAGTTACTTGCAAACTGCTGTAATTTAATTTGGAGCGATCAAAAATATTTTGACAAAGTTGTTGATTTATGTCTTGAAAGTTTGATTATGAATGGGTATTCTTCAAAATGCAGGTTTATTTATCTACAAAGAAATAATTAAAAGATAAAGTTTATTTAAATAGCTTCTCTTACAAAAATTGAAACTTTCTGTAGTATAATAATAGTTAGAGTTTGTACAACAAAGAAATCGATTAATATGCGTTTACCTATCATTATCAGTGCAACACTATTGCTATCTTTAGGTCTGAACCTAACAGCTATATCCGAAACTACCGCAGAGAAAGCCCAATATCAAAGCCCAACGAATAATAGCTTGAATTCAAGACGGTTGAGATTTAATCAGCGTTTGTGGGAGCAGGCAAATATTTATAATTATCGCATTACGGTTAGTAACAGTTGCTTCTGCATACCAGATGCTAGAGGTCCAGTAGTTATTCGAGTACGTAATGGTCAAACAACTTCAATCACTTCTGTAGCTACTGGGAAACCAGTTAATCCGCAATACTTTCAAAAATACGATACAATTCCCGAACTCTTTAATGTGATTCAAGATGCTATCAATCGTAAGGCATACAACCTGGATGTAGAATACAATGCTAAACTTGGCTATCCAACTAAAATTAATATCGATTACAATAGTCAAATAGCTGATGAAGAAATATTTTTGACAATTGAGAATTTTCAGGAACTTCAAACTAAACGCTAAATTGATTACTTGCGCTCAATCTCGACCAAAAATAGAGGTAATTTAGCAACTCCAAAGCGAGATTTAATACTTTACTTTTACCCCAAAAAGCTAAGAGCAATCCAAGACGCTGTTAAATAGACCACTCGGTAGGGGCACAGCAATGCTCTGCCCTGACCACAGATGTGGTTCAAATATATGAAAATTGCTGTAAATTAGCAATGGCTTCAGTTAGTTTATTTCTAATTTGGAAGAGTTAACTAATATTAAGCAATATGACAATTTCACCAGAACGAAAGAGCATTAAAAGTATCGCATTTGTTACTTTAAAAGCTGCATCATGCGCTCTACTAACCCTCTTCTATTACTCTCATCATATAAAAAAAACCCTATTTTCAAATTAGTCTGCGAAGGTGGATTTTATCTGTGTAGTTGCGACTTCCAGCCGCCTAAATTATTCTTTTTGTAAAGTTATTAAATAATATTAAAATGCTTGATAAAATTTCTATAGTTTAGCAGATTAGTATTAGTCTAAGTATTAGAAAATCTATACATGCTAAGAACACCTTTTAAAACAATAAAAGGTTCTTTTTCTATGAATTTTGGCGATTTGAATGACAATTTGTTATCTGAATTAAGCTTTGATGAAGCCTCTGAAATTATGGGAGGTTTTACAGTTACCAATAATTCAGGTAGTACAAGAGGTTTTTATAATTTTGGACAGAGCGTACTGCCACAACAGCAAGTTTTACAACCTGGACAAAGCGGTAGTTATAATGGAGAATATATTTTATATAATTCTTCAACAACCCAATTTAAACCAGCATTATCACAGGAGCTTGGTGCAACAGACACAGTAAATTTTACTCTGGAAGGAGATACTGTAGTTGTTGCTAAACCTGGGAGCACCATTGGCATTTTATCGATCCCTGCAAGTTCCTAAGCTGATTTTGAAAGATTGCTCTAAATTAGTAATGGCTTGGGTTGATCGATTTGTACTTTGGAAGAGTCCACCAATATTACCCAAAGTGACAGCTTCACCAGTGCGATCGCCCACAGCACGATATAGTGGCAGAGTTTGGTTGTAAAATTCGAGCGCTTTTTGCTTTTCTTCTAAATCGTCGTAGTTAAACCCAAGCTAAACCAGTGCAGTTGCTTCAAGTTTTTGGTCTTTGAGTTCTCGTACAATGGCTAAAACTTGCTCCAATATTTGTATTGCCTGTTAGTATTTCTGTTGCCATGTCAGCATTATTTTTTGCTGAAACAATCTGTCTGCTTCTTGCGATCGCGAGTTTTGAGTCTGTTCTCAGCTAGGTTGAGCTATCGCTCTTTCATCACTCTCATGAGAGAATAATCAGGTAAAGTATCATAAACTCTTTGCTGGACTATGTTTGAGGCTAGAGTTACATCCGAAACGATAAAATTTGTTGACGATTACTGTGAATGGTATAAAAAACTATTTCCAGAAGTGAGAAGTTTTGAGGCGTTTAAATATCTACACATTGGGATGATATCGGATATTAAACGCAAAACTCTACCAGCTTTCCTCGCGTGTGGTAGGTTTAAGTAACGAGCAAGGGCTATTGCATTTCTGAACAGAATCTCCTTGGAAATTGTCCCTAGTTGAGAAAGATGAGATTAAAGCTGATACTACAAGTACTAGCAGCAACGGCACAAGAGTCCATCAGAAGCCATCATCGATAGTCAAAGTGTGAAAATTGCGGCGATGGTGAGTCAAGACGTAGGCTTTGATTCAGGTAAGAAAATTAAAGGGCGTAAGCGATTTATCACAGTCGATACCTTGGGATTAGTGTTACGAGTTTTGGTCACAGCTACCAATGTGGGTGAGCGCGCTGGTGGTCAACAAGTTCTCAAACGAGTCAAACAGTCTCTCAGCCACAATCTTGCTTAACAACCATCTGGGTTGATGGTGGGTTTGATGGAGAGCCTTTCATGCAAGTTTAAGTCCCGCTAACACTAATAGCGTTGATGAATCGAATGCGAGGTGCTATCCCAGATACTAGTGAATCCGAGCATTTCTTATTTTCCTCTGCTTAGAGTGATGGGAGAGCGATATCCGGGAACACTAAACCTGGAAGTCTTAAAGATTTAGCAGTATGGTTAGCACTAAAGTAAGCATTCCTGGATATCAAATCAGCAAAGAACTGTACAATGGTTCGAGAACTGTAGTTTATCGCGGGTATCGAGAAACTGACGACTTACCAGTAGTGATTAAACTGCTGAAGAATCTTTATCCCAGTTTCAGCGAATTGGTGCAGTTTCGCAATCAGTACACCATTGCCAAAAATCTCAACTCACCCCTAATCATCCAAACCTACCACCTAGAACCTTACCAAAATGGCTATATGTTAGTGATGGAAGACTTTGGGGGAATTTCCTTGAAGGAATGGGGAGTCAGGGGAAGCGTAGAATCTCTAATGGAGTTTTTAAACATAGCGATCGCACTATGCAATATCTTAGATATACTATACCGCGATCGGATTATTCATAAAGATATTAAACCTGCAAATATTTTAATTAATCCAGAAACAAAACAAATAAAATTAATTGACTTTAGTATTGCATCTCTACTACCACGAGAAACTCAAACGCTGATCAGTCCCAATGTGTTAGAAGGGACACTCGCTTATATTTCCCCAGAACAAACAGGAAGAATGAATCGGGGGATTGACTACCGGACTGATTTTTATTCATTGGGTGTCACTTTCTACGAATTACTTACAGGAAAGTTACCCTTTGATTCCAAGGATATGATGGAGTTGGTGCATTGTCATATTGCAAAACTTCCTGCTCCTTTGGAGCCATTCAATATTCCTAAATCGATTTCAGATATTGTGATGAAATTGATGGCAAAGAATGCCGAAGAACGATATCAGAGTGCATTAGGACTAAAATATGATTTAGAAAATTGTTTAATTAAACTTCAGTCAACTGGCAAAATTGAGAGTTTTCCAATTGCACAAACAGATATATGCGATCGCTTTCTTATTCCCGATAAACTTTATGGACGAAAAATAGAAGTAGAAATTCTACTGCAAGCATTTGAAAGAGTCAGCCTTGGGACAACAGAAATGATGCTGGTTGCGGGTTTTTCCGGTATTGGTAAAACCGTTGTAGTTAACGAAGTTCATAAACCGATTGTCCGTCAACGCGGTTATTTTATCAAAGGGAAATTTGATCAATTTCAAAAAAATATTCCTTTTTCGGCATTTGTACAAGCTTTTCGGAATTTGATGGGGCAATTGTTAACTCTAAGCGATGCAGAAATTCAACAATGGAAAAGCAAGATTTTAGAGGCTGTAGGTGAGAACGGACAAATAATCATTGAAGTAATTCCCGAATTATCAAGAATTATTGGTCAACAATCACCTGCTCCAGAATTATCAGGAAGTGCGGCACAAAATAGATTTAATTTATTCTTCCAAAAGTTTACCCAAGTCTTTACTAGTAAAGAACATCCATTAGTGATATTTTTGGATGATTTGCAATGGGCAGATTCGGCATCGCTGAAATTGCTACAATTGTTGATGGAACAGACAGGACATTTATTAATCTTAGGTGCGTATCGAGATAATGAAGTATCATCGGCTCACCCGTTCATCCTAACCGTAGATGAGATCGTCAAAACTGGGGCAGTGGTCAATACCATTACGCTGCAATCGTTAAGTCTAGTTGATATGAATCAGTTGGTGGCGGATACGTTGAATTGCGATCGCTCCCTGGCTCAACCGTTGACTGAACTGGTATACCAAAAAACCAAGGGTAATCCCTTTTTTGCGACTCAGTTTCTCAAGGCACTCTATGAAGAGGAACAAATTACTTTTGACTGGGAAGTACGGCATTGGCAGTGTAATATTGCCCAAGTCAGAGCTTTAGCAATCACCGATGATGTCGTCGAGTTTATGGCACTGCAATTGCAGAAGTTGCCGACACAAACTCAGGATATGTTGAAATTGGCGGCTTGTATTGGAGCAGAGTTTGATTTGGCAACATTGGCGATTGTGTCCCAGCAGTTTCCTGAAGATACGGCTGCGGCACTGTGGAAAGCATTACAAGAAGGTTTGATTATTCCGAATACAGAAATCTATAAGTTTTTTATTCAGTCTGACAGTGCGTCGGTTTGTGATGCAGCAGCTAATCCAACTTATCGCTTTTTGCACGATCGCGTTCAGCAAGCAGCGTATTCTCTGATTCCAGAAGAGCAAAAGCAAATCACCCACCTGAATATTGGACGTTTGCTGCAACAAGCAACGAGTGGGAGTGAACAGGATAAGCAGATTTTTGCGATCGTTAACCACCTCAACAAGGGGATATCTCTGATTGAGGATGAGACGGAGCAACAAGAACTCGTGCAGTTAAACTTGATGGCTGGACAGAAAGCTAAGGGTGCAACGGCTTATGGAGCGGCTTTAAACTATTTCAACACGGGCATTTCTTTGTTGAGGGGCAATTGCTGGCAGAACCACTACACTCTCGCCCTCGTTCTGTATGAAGGTGCAGCTAATTCTGCTTTCCTCAGTGCTAACTTTGAACAAATGGAGCAGTTCGCTGAGGTTGTACTCACTCATGCCCGCTCTTGGCTCGATCGGGTTAATGTTTATGACACGAAGATTCGGGCTTGCATGGCTCAAAACCAGCTTTTAGAAGCGTTGCAGTTGGCAAGGTTCGTGCTGGAACCTCTGGGGGTGCATTTGCCAGAACAGCCTACCCCGGCAGACATCAAGCAGGCACTCCAGCACACCCAAATCCAACTCAGCAACAGATCGATGGAATCTTTGCTGTATTTACCGGAAATGACTGCACCGGACAAAAAAGCCGCAATGATGATTTTGTCCACCATAATGTCGCCTGCCTATCAAGCTGCCCCAAACCTGATGCCCCTGGTGGTCTTTGCTCAGGTCGATCTATCTGTACAGTACGGAAATGCACCAGACTCGATTCATGGCTATGGTCTGTATGGGTTAATGTTGATTGCCATATTAGGTGATATTGAAGCAGGCTATTGCTTTGGGCAACTGGGCATAAACCTCTTGGAACACCTTCACTCACCCAAGCTTGTTGCTACAGCCCTTTTTGACTTTAACTGCTTCTTCAAACACTGGAAAGAACCTGCAAAAAGCTGCCAGGCAGGATTACTGCAAGCTTATGCCAGTGGATTAGAAATTGGTAATCTCAATCTTGCAGCACTCAGCCTACTCGTGTATGACTCTAATGCCTATTTCTGTGGACAGGAACTGTCTTCCCTCAAGCTAGTGATGGAAGAACATCACAAGGTGATGCAGCAACTGCGCCAGCATACTTATCTTTACACGCAGAGTCTTTACCATCAGGTAGTTGTGAATCTGTTAAGGGCGTCAACAGAGCCATATCGGTTGGTTGGCGAATACTGCGATGAGCGTGAAATAATTCAGCTTTACCAGAAAACGGGTGAAGTGACTGCACTGCACCAAGTTTATCGCCATAAGCTGATACTTTGCTACCTGTTTCAACACTATGAACAAGCATTGGAAAACGCCAATAAAGCAGCCCAGCATTTGGGTGGAACGGCAGGACTGATGGGTGTTCCGATTTTCCATTTCTACGATGCGCTAGTACAATTAGCGCTTTATCCAGATGCCAGCGAAACAGACCAATCAAGCATTCTAGAACGGGTTGCTACCAACCTGGAAAAACTCAATGGGTGGGCAGCTTATGCACCGAGTAATCAGGCTCACCGCTGCGCCTTGATTGTCGCAGAACGGTGTCGAATCTTGGGGGCTAGAGCCGAAGCAATAGAAAACTACGATCGTGCGATCGCCCTTGCCAAGGAACACGAATACCTCAACGAAGAAGCTCTCGCCAACGAACTCGCCACCAAATTCTATCTCGAATGGGGCAAAGAACGCATTGCTAAAGATTATTTGATTGAAGCCTACTATGCTTATTCCCGGTGGGGAGCAAAAGCCAAAGTTACCGAGTTAGAACAACGCTATCCCCAATTACTTCAACCCATCCTGCAACAGCAACGATTCAACCTCAACCCTGAAGAAACTCTTGGTTTTCATGGGACTTTCTTACCTACCCGCACGAATACCACTGACAGCACCAATATTTCCGACGTTTTAGATTTTACCTCTGCTTTGAAAGCGGCTCAAGCTATTTCCAGTACTTTGGAATTAAATACACTCATCGCCAGTCTCACCCGGATTATCTTAGAAAACTCTGGCGCGAGAAAAGCTGTACTGCTGCTTCCCCAAGAAGATATTTGGCAAGTACGAGCAATTACTTTTATTCATTATGAGGAAATACAAACGAGCCTCAGTCCACAATCATTAGATAATTGTGAAGATATTCCTGTAAATATTATCCATTACGTCAAAAATACCCAAAAAACAGTTTTTATTGACAATTGTAAAACAGATATCCCTGGTTTAATTGGGAAATATATGTTGTCACATCAACCCCAAAGTGTATTTTGTACTCCAATTATTAATCAAGGGCATTTGGTGGGGATTCTCTACCTAGAAAATCAAATGATTCAAGGGGTATTTAACAGCGATCGCCTCAGCGTAATTAAGCTACTGTCTTCCCAAACAGCAATATCTCTAGAGAATGCTCGACTTTATCAACAAGCTGGGCAAGCATTACAAGATTTACAACAGGCACAATTACAAATCGTCCAAAGTGAGAAAATGTCGGCACTGGGTAACTTAGTAGCAGGGGTAGCACATGAAATGAATAATCCTTTGGGATTTATTTATGCTAGCCTTCAACAAGCTAAACCCAGCCTTACGGATATTGTTGAACACTTGAAACTTTATCAATCAAGTCTCCCCAACAAGAGTGATAAAATTATTGACCATGCCAAAAAAATCGACTTGGATTATAGCTTAGAAGATTTACCCAAGATGATTGATTCTATGACAATGGCGTGCGATCGCCTTCACAACATTAGCACTAGCTTAAGGACATTCTCCCGCGCTGATAAAGATTATAAAGTTCCGTTTAATATCCATGAAGGCATTGATAGCACAATTTTAATTCTCAAACATCGCCTGAAAGCAAACGAACAACGTCCAGCAATTGAAGTGATTACCAATTATGGCAATTTCCCTAAGATTGAGTGTTTTCCTGGACAATTGAATCAGGTATTTATGAATATTTTGGCTAATGCCATTGATGCGCTGGATGAATCAAATACGGGACGGAGTTTTAAGGAAATTAAGTCCAATCCTAACCGAATTACCATTAAAACCTCCCTGGAAAATGAAGGCGTGAAAATTGCTATTGCTGATAATGGTCAGGGGATGACTGAATCAGTCAAACATAAGATTTTTGACCATTTGTTTACTACAAAAGGTGTGGGTAAAGGAACAGGATTAGGACTTGCGATCGCAAAGTCTATCGTTGAACAAACCCACAATGGCAAATTGAGTTTTAACTCTGTTTTAGGTCAGGGTACAGAATTTTTAATAGAAATGAAGTTCTAAAAAAATTAAACAGGTAAATCAGCAGCACTCTGGATGTTTTTTAATGTTAAGTCAGGGCTACTACGTTTAATCAAGCCAGTAAGGACTTTACCAGGGCCAATTTCCATTACTCGCTGGATACCGTTGGCTGGTAATTGTAAACAAATTTCTCGCCATCTTACAGAACCAGTCATTTGTTTGTTCAGGCGTTGCTTTAAAACCTCAGCATCAATAGATGGAATTGGTTCGACATTAGACAGCACCGGCACAATAGCTGGCTGAAATTCTACAGATTCTAGAATGTCTTGGAATTCCACAGCTGCTAGTGTTATTAAATGTGAATGAAATGCTCCAGAAACTTTTAGGGGAACCGCACGCTTGGCTTTAACTTGAGTCATCACCGCTTGTACAGCCTCAGTCGTACCTGAAATTACCACCTGAGCCGAACTATTATCATTTGCTATCACCACATCAGGCGTTTGGGAAATCACTTTTTCTAACTGTTCGCGGTCAAAGTTCATCAAAGCTGCCATCATACCACCGACAGCACTATCCATAAGCTCTGCACGACGCTTCACCAGATATAAACCAGCCGACCACTCAAAGACACCCGCTATATAAAGGGCAGTATATTCTCCTAAACTGTGACCAGCAACTAAATCTGGCTGGTATCCTCGTTCTCGAAGCAGGTCAGCAAGAATGCTTTCAACCACATAAAGACTTGGCTGAGTATATAGCGTCTGTGATAACTTCTCTTCTTGAGTTTGACAAATTTCAGTTACAGACCAGCCCAAAATATCCTCAGCTTTGGCAAGCTTGTCTTTAGCGGATGGTATATCTAGTAAATCCATTCCCATTCCCAGCGCTTGGGAACCTTGTCCGGGAAACACCCATGCAGTTTTTGTCATTGGTCATTAGTCAGTGGTCATTGGTCATTGGTCATTGGTCATTGGTCATTGGTCATTGGTCATTGGTCATTAGTGAATAACAAAGGACAAATGACTAATGACATAGACGCAAAGCGGTGAAGCAGCGCGGTCTTCTCCCAAAGGGAAAGGCTAGCGCGAAGGGGGTTTCCACACCAGTTGCTTCTCCCAAGGGGAGACGCTGCGCGTAGCTTGCTTCCCCGGAGGGGTACAAGTCGGCAGAGCCGGACGCCAGTCACTCATGGGGGAAACCCCCAAGACCGCGCTGGCTCTCCAACACACTGGCTCCCCATGAGCGACTGCTGTTAGCGCAGCCTCTTCGACGCAGGAGCGTCACCCGAAGGACTTCCCGCAGGGTAGGACAAAAGATTCATCTTCCCCATTGAAAGATTGCCGCGCCCCAGGTAAGACCGGCACCAAAGCCGGATGTAGCAACAATGTCATTGGGTTTAATTTTACCTTGTCGTACTGCTTCATCTAAAGCTAAGGGGATGGAAGCAGCTGAAGTATTGCCATAGTGAGCGAGATTACTTATAACTTTGTGTTCTGGGATATTCAAGCGTTGGGCAACAGCATCAATAATCCGCTGATTGGCTTGATGCAACAGCAGCCAATCTATTTGATCGACGCTGAGGTTAGCTTGAAACAAGGCTTTATCAATTATTTCTGGCACTTTTTGGACAGCGAAGCGGTAGACTTCTTTGCCGTTCATCGTAATCGGTTGGTAAGTGCCTTTGGTGATATTTACATCAGTCAGCAATTCTTGGGAAGCACCTGCATAAGCAAGGTTGAGGCAATGATTTTGAGTACCATCACTTTTAAGTGCAAATCCTAATAAGCGATCGCTTTTGGCAGCCTGTAATACCACTGCTCCAGCACCATCACCAAACAACACACAAGTCCGCCGATCTTCCCAATCTACCCAGCGAGACAGGATATCTGCCCCGATCAAAAGTACATTTTTGTAGATACCTGTTCTAATATATTGGGCTGCTGTAACCAAACCAAACACAAAGCCGGAGCAGGCAGCGGTCAAGTCAAAGGCTACTGCGTTGGTAGCTCCCAAATTAGCCTGTACTTGACAAGCACTACCAAACAAATCATCAGGGGTGGAAGTCGCTAGCAGAATCAGGTCTAGGTCTTCTGCTTTAATTCCTGAAGCGACGATCGCCTGACTGCTGGCGGCAGTAGCGAGTACACTCAAGGACTCAGATGGCAGAGCTAATCGGCGTTGACGAATTCCCGTTCTTGTAGCGATCCACTCATCTGATGTTTCAACTAGTTCACTCAATGTCTGGTTGTGTAGGGAAGTTGCTGGTACTGCCGAGCCGCTTCCAGTAATTGCTACGCCTAAGTTTTGCACTCCTAATCTCCCAAGCTATCAGCTTTTTGTCTTTATGTCCTTTGTCCTTTGTCAGTTGTCATTTGTCAGTTGTCCTACCCTGCGGGAAGCCCTTCGGGTTCAGCAGTCGCTCATGGGGGAAACCCCCTTGGCGCTAGCCTCTCCCTTTGGGAGAAGACCGCGCTGCTTCACCGCTGGCGCGTCTATGTCCCTTGTCAGTTGTCCTTTACAAATGACTAATGACTAATGACCAATGACTAACCGCTCTCGCGCTCTAGGATATATTGGGACTGAATTCGTTGTATTACCTGGTTGTCAACGGCTTCTTTTGCCATGCGAATTGCATTAAAAATTGAAGGTGCTTGGGAGCTACCGTGACCGATAAAACAGACTCCTGCCACGCCTAGCAGTAAAGCACCACCATGTTCTGCATGATCCATTCGCTGCTTAATCCGCTTCAAGTTGGGTTTTAAGAGTGCTGAACCGATTTGACCGTGCAATCCTTGGGGTAATTCTTCCCGCAGAATTTGCAGAATCACTTCTCCAACGGCTTCGGCAAATTTTAACAATACATTGCCTACAAAGCCATCGCAGACAATCACATCAAAGCGACCGGAAAGCACATCACGCCCTTCAGCATTGCCAATAAAATTAATTTGGGAATTTTCGCGTAGCAGTTGGTGGGCGCGGACGGTTGCATCATTTCCCTTAGAGTCTTCTTCACCGATATTCAGCAAACCCACCTTCGGTTCAGCTGTACCCAAGACATATTGACTGTAAGCCGACCCCATAACGCCAAACTGCTCTAAAAACTTGGGGCGGCAATCTACATTTGCGCCAACATCAAGTACCAGCACTGGCTTACCAGCAATAATTGTGGGAAAAACTGTCCCGATGGCTGGGCGATCGATTCCTGGTAATCTTCCTAAGCGGAGCAAAGCTGATGCCATAGCTGCTCCAGAGTGACCCGCAGAAAATACGGCATCTGCCTTTTGTTGCTTGACTAAATCCATCGCCACATTGATAGAAGCCCTGCGTTTGCGTCTAACTGCATTTAAAGGCTCCTCATCCATAGCGATCGCTTCCTCAGCATTCACGATCTCTACCTGCCCTAAACTTGTTTTTGATGGCAAGGCAGCTTCTACTTGTTGGGCATCGCCAACCAAAGATATATCTACACCCAATTCTTCTCTTGCTCGCAATGCGCCAGCAACGATTTCATCGGGTGCATGATCCCCTCCCATTGCGTCAATTGCGATCCGTACACGAGTCGATCCCATTGCTCACAGCTTCTAGAAACCTTACAAATTTTACCAGATGGCTTTGCCGAAAAAGCTTAACTTTCTGAGTGCCAAATTATTTCTGTTACTATTGCAACAATTTTTGCTGGCAAGCTCAAGATAGCACGAATTTGGGTATTGGGTATTGGGCATTGAGCATGGGGCATTGGGCATTGGGATTGAATCTTCAATTTTGAATTTTGTTAGCGCAGCGTTAGCGAGTCCGCGTTCGCTTTTAGCGTCTCGTAGAGAGCGTCATTTTGAATTTTGAATTGATTTCTCCCCTGCTCCTTATTCCCCACTTCCCAGCACCCAATCAACTAGTGTCCGAACGCCGTAACCAGTTGCTCCTGAGCCGTTGTAGCCATTTTCTTTTTCTGCCCACACTGGGCCAGCAATATCTAAGTGCGCCCAAGGGGTTTGTTTGACAAATTCCTTGAGGAAAAGGGCAGCAGTAATTGCACCACCTGGACGCGGGCCTGTATTTTTCATATCCGCAATACCAGACTTTAACCCTTCAAAATATTTTTCTTCCATTGGCATCCGCCAAATCTTTTCCCCTGAAGTTTGGGCAGCTTTTTCAAGCTGGGAGGCTACAGCATCATCAGGAGTGTACAAACCAGCAATATCGTCACCCAAGGCAATGACGTTGGCACCAGTCAGTGTGGCTAAATCAACGATCGCATCTAAGCCCAATTTGTCGGCATACACCAAGGCATCTGCGAGGGTCAAACGTCCTTCAGCGTCGGTGTTGTTCACTTCAATTGTTTTGCCGTTTGATGCTGTGAGAATATCTCCAGGGTGCATGGCGTGGCCGCTAATCATGTTTTCGGTCGCTGGCGAGATGAAGTGAACTTCCGAATCTGGCTTAATTTGAGCAATTGCTTTTGCTGCGCCCAAGGTGGCAGCTGCACCACCCATGTCAATTTTCATGGTTTCGATGCCACTACCTGCACCTTTTATGTTGAGTCCGCCGGAGTCGAAGGTTAAACCTTTGCCAATAATTGCTAATTTCTTTTTGGGTGTACCTTCTGGTTTGTAAGTTAGGTGAATGAATTTCGGTGGCAAATCGGAAGCTTGGGCTACTCCCAAAAATGCGCCCATACCCAACTTTTCACAGTCTTCTCGTTCCAGAATTTCCAGTTGTAAACCATAATCTTTGGCGATCGCTTGAGCAGTTTCCGCTAAAGTAATCGGTGTGACTGCGTTAGCTGGTGCTGCCACTAACTGCCGTGCCAAATTTACCCCAGAAACAATTTGATTGGCGCGAGTAATGGCGGCTTCTTGTCCACCGAAACCTAGTAAATCTACACTTTCTATTTGTGAACCTTTATCTTCTGGTTCGGATTTAAAGCGAATATCTTGATAAAGTGCTAATTCCACTCCTTCTGCGATCGCTTGGGCACTCGCTGCTGGATCGTTGTTCCACAATGGAAAACTAAATCCGAGAATTTTGCTTTTTTGCTTTTTTCCTACCCTGGCTACAGCCGCAGCAGCACGGCGCAGAGTATCTAGTTTTAGTGCTTCTGGTTTGCCTAAACCTACTAAAATCAATTTCCGCACTGGGCTACCAGCATTCACACGGGTGAAAATAGTGCTGTTGGCTTTACCTTTAAATTCTTCTTCGGCAATCAGTTCTTTTAAGACTCCAGAAAACTTTTGATCTAAAGTAGCTAGTTCTCCGGTTAACTCTACTGCATCTTCAAATAATCCAATTGCCAAACTATCGCCTGCCCACTCTAGCAAAGGCTTATCACTAAGTTGAATTGTCATTTTGGGATTTTGTGTAAATATTCCTTCTTGTACCAGTATTGCTCAAAATTCTGGTTTCATGGTGAGGGGAGCGGGGATTGGGCATGGGGGAGCAGGGGTCAGTAAGTATAAGTTAATTAATTAGTATAAAAAGCACTTGTTAAAGAGTCTTTGATCCTCATTAATCCACCTCAGAACTTCATTAATGAGTCTTTGATACTCATTAATCCACCTCAGAACTTCATTAAAGAGTCTTTGATACTCGTTAATGAGGCTATGAACTCTACTCTTTTACCTCCTGCCCCATGCCCCTATACCCTATGCCCCAATTTTATTTGTGTCAATATCAAATTTGCTGGCGATCGCTTCTATTATTTTTTGCTCAGGTGCTGTAATCTGATTATCAAGCTGGGCAATTTTGTAACATTGAGCCAACAAAGGTATAGCAAAGTCATGATTCAGTTGATTGAGCAATACATCTAAGGGTTTGGGCGATTTGATATTTTGGGCAATGGCATCCAACGAAGTAGGACTAAGGTTTAGAGCTTTTAATTCTGGTAAAATTTCTTGCCAAGTCTTTTCTGGATGACTAGCTAGGATCATGTGAACTAAAATTTGATCCATGAGGGCTTGTTGAGCGATCGCACTTTCTAGATACTTTTCACTTTCGGCTTTTAATGTTGCCAATGTCTGTGGCGATGCCAAGGAAGTAGATTTATCCAGCTTGGCTTCGTAAAATCGACAAGCAGCATACCCCAATGAATAGATCATCGTCGCATTGGAACTAGCTCCAATCACTGCACCCGCCAAAGGCACATTTCGCAGCAAGCCTAACCCCGCAGCTTTCAACAAACGCCCTCCACCCAAAGCCAACCCAAAAATTGCTAAAATTTCACCTTTACGAGCAGGATCTTTTAAATCTAGCCCGTAGACAGATGCAATTTGATAAAGCATTTCTGACTGCAATTTTGTTGTGGCTGTTAAATCAATTGCCAACAATGCCACTGCTATTCCTGGTAAAAAACTAGTGGCTAATCCAACTGTGGCTGCTTTAGTTGATTTTTCCACCATGATTCGGTGAGCAAGCTGGCTGGGTGATTCATTTGGATACTGTTTCTTGAGTTTGTTTACTGCCGCTTCTGCTTGTTCCAAATCAACAAGGTTAGTATCGCTAATTAGCCAATTGAGATTTAAGACTCCAGATAGTTTTCTAATCAGCCAATTTTCGCTGAGGCGATTCACAACCTCACCGCTGGTTTGAGTTGTTTGCTCAATGAACTTGTGTGTTTCTTTCGCTGTCGCTTCTCCCACCCCTATTGCTGTGTCTAAAACTGCTTGGCCAGTCTCAGCAACAGTTTTAATCAAAGACTCTACTATAGACGGTTCATTTTCTACTGATGATTGAGTCTGAATTTTCACTTCTGAAGTTTTTTTGGGTGAAGTAACTAATTTATTCACTTCTATTTCTTGGGGTTTGTCTGCCATTGCTTGACACCATCTTGTAAAGCCTCTCTTTTTTGGTTGTAGCGAAGTTTGAGGGGCTTTGACATCTCTCGATAAGTACAACTTCGATGAGCGATGCCGAGATACCGTTGCGCTACATTCAGAAGATATCGGGACATCAGACTTTGGCAGCTTTGGAGCAATATCTGGGTGTCACCTAGAAGCAAAAGCAAGACGTAATCTCTGCTTTGGACTTTTGAACAATCTCATCAATAAAAAAATTATTATAATTATTGTATAATTACTAACTTATCTATTAAAAATATTTAAATTATGATTTCTGATATTCTTTCCGACGCAAAAAATGACATAGAGTATTATTTGACTGAGGTTACTTTTTCAGATGTTTACTTAAATGCAAAGTTAAGGGAGCAACTTAATGAATTAATGATAAATATGGAAAAAATAAGAGTTCAGTTAGACACTGTACCCGATATTGAACAAATTTTTGAATCAATAAAAACAAAAATTGAAGAAAGATGCAAAATTGCAGATATTGAATGTAAAAGAATTATATTTGATAATGACAATAGTGAAGGTTTAGAAATATTCTTAAAGGAAGGACGTAGTAAAAGAAGTGTATTAATTAGCATTAATAATGTAAGAAAAGCAAGAATACTTTTAGAACATAAATTTGAAAATTATAAATTTATGTCTGTTTATAATGGAATATGTTCCTATGAAGATAAATATATTGAAGTTTTGATTAATTCACTGGACAAATCTTCAATTCACAAAATTTATGATCGTCTTTTTAATTTAGATAATTCAAAAAATTATATAAATAACATTTTGCATGAAAATGATACTAAATTAGAGTTAACATATAACTCATCTGAGGGCTTAAATATTACTATATTGATTAGCCCTATTTCTGATATAGCAAAAACTTTACTGGGTAATATACAGGATGACAGTATTTCTTTAAAAATTATTGGTTTGAATATAACACAACAAGATAAAACTGTTAGCTATCTTGAAAAATACGCAAATTCTATATTTTTTCAGATTGATTCAGTTTTAGGGTTGCCTTTAACTGTTCAACGTATTCAAACTCAAGAAGAAAATATTTTACAACACGATGCTCAAACTAATTTAAATATTAAGTACCCAGTATGCCAGTATGACAAGGAAGCTCTGTCCCTTTATTGGTATCCCGAAGTGCTAATGAAATGCCTTTGTTACAGTACCTAGCCTACTATCAAGTAATAGAGTTTTATTTCTCTACTTATTCACAAATAAAAGCTACACGCACAATTCAAAATTTAATGAAAACGCCTGAATTTAACATTCATAATAATAACGATATAATAAAAGTGCTAAGTATAGCTAAATCCAGTTTGGCTAGAGGTTTTATAACTGAAATTTTCCAATTAGAAGCAACACTCAAGGAATGTATTCAAATCTCATTACTTAAAGAATTTTTGGAAAAAAATGAAAGGCTAAAATCTTTTTTAACAAAAAAGGATAAAATGCTGGATTTAGAGCCATTAGCTTTAAATGATAATGATGAAATATTAATAAACAGCATAGCAAAACGAATCTATGATGTTAGATGTAGAATAGTCCACACTAAAAATGAGAATAATTTTGACAATGCAAAATCGATATATCCTTTTACTAAAGAAGCTAATTTACTAAACTGCGAAATTGAACTAATCCATTACCTTGCAAAGCGAGTTTTAATAGCTAGTAGTAGTGAATTTCAGTTGTAAGAGTGAAAAGGGTAAAACTGAATAATTTAATTTCTGGAAGTCCCTAACAAGCACGCTTTTGCGAGCAAGCCTACCCATTTCGGCAAAACAGCGATCGCCCCTCACCCTATCCTCTTACCTCTTGCCCTGTACCCATATCAGCATTACTTTCTAAAAAGTCGTTATCCTTAAGAATCTTATAGAGATTAGTATCTTGCTCTAGCAAGCAAGCGTGTCCACAATTGAGCAACACTACAATCTTGTTATTTGGTAAGATGTTCCCTATCCGGTTGACTTCACTTACAGAAGGTAAAAGGCGATCGCTAGCACCAGCAATCAACAAAACTGGTTGAGTTAAACGCCTTAACTGTTCCTCATCAACATGAAACTCCCGTAGTAAAGACAACCGCCAAAGAACGGTTTCTGCTGGTACAGAACGCATCGTTTTTAGCAAATCGTGGCGATCGCTTTGAGAAATGCGTGGCAAAGATGCTAAAAATGGCAACAAGCCTAATGCACCAATATCATACAATCCTGATGGCACTAAGAAAGTTAGCTGGGATGCCCAACTTAACCAAGGGCGAAGCTGAAAGGACGAAGCTGGGTTAATTAGGATAATTCGCTTAAAGAAATCGGGTGCTTGGATTGCCACTTTCATTGCCAAGCAACCACCAAAGGACTCACCGCACAAGTAAACTGGTCTTTGAGAGTTTTTTTCTAATTCGGCATCGATCAAGTCCAATACACTCTTAGTTAGGACATCCCAATTGTTAAGATCTTTCCGGGGGAGCGCCAAACAACGGACATCAAAGCCAGCTTCTAATCCAGCGGTTTGCGATCGTAATAGTTGACCAGTTCCATCCATTCCTGGCAAATATACCAATAGCGGATACTTTGGCTGTACTCGTTTAGGAGTCAGAAAACAAGGGTTTAGCTCAACTTCTGTGATAGTCATTGGTCATTGGTCATTTGTCATTGGTCATTTGTCATTGGTCATTTGTCAATGGTATAAAACTTTTGGACTGCTAGATTGTTGCTTTTATGAGCTTCGGTACTTTTGAGCAAAAACAAAAAAGTCTCGGAACAAGCTACTGAAAGTCGTGGAGACAATCCAAAATTCAAAATCGAATAACTTTAATAGCAACCTTGATGCAGTAAATTGCTAATTTCGCCATGACAGTATTCCGTCAGTTCAGCCACAACACTTCTAGCTTGTTTGCCATGATATTTTTTATGATGTTGGGGCGTAATCCAATAAGGACGACCGATTAACACTGTAACCCGACGATAAATTACCAAAGGATGCCAACCACTTTGATTAAATAAAGGTTCTGAAGGGTCGAATACACTCAAAAGCCTTAATGGGAAGCCATTGGTGTTTACTTCTTCTAAAGAAGCGATCGCGATCGGCAAAATAGCTAAATCTTGCACATTCGCTCGCAATGCCAAATGGGCAAATCCCCGCTGAAACTCACCCACCTGGTTTGGCTGAGTAAATTTCACCATTGGTGCAGCCCCTTCTGGAAATACTCCCACCATTTGCTTGGACTGCAATAGCACCTGTGACTGCGAAAAAAAGCTTTGCTGGCGGTTTTGAGTTTCTTCCAAAGGAAAACACCCCAATTGACCGGTGACAATCTCTCGCATGACTGGAACTTGTCCCATATAGTGATGGCAAGCAAAGCGAATCGGACTCGATAACGCCGCCATTAAAATCAGTGCATCCATAAAGCTGCGGTGATTGCTGACTACTAAGACGCTCGCATCCTGGGGAATGCGGTCTTCGTAATAGCGGAACATTTGCGTTGAGAATGCCGCCACCAAAGCGCGAGAAATCTCTAGGGGGCTATTTCCACTCATACCTAATCAATATATTTTCCGGTAAATATGGCAATTTGTCTTAATTTTAGTTTTACATTTCTTTACTATTGCCATGACCGTCTTAAGATAGAAATATCTAATCTCTAAAAGCAACTAGATTTTTGCGTTCTCAATTATGTATTCTTGAACACAAGAATATTTAATAGAAACTATTCAAAAAAATTATGATTAGTTAATTTCCATTTTTTAGGTAAAAATGAGTTTAATTGATGCATATTACCAAACAATTTTTGACCAGATAAATTTGCTAGGATGAAGACGTTATTGGAAAAAATAGGAATTATATTGTATAATTGCGTGGTTTTGCCACCAAAAGCTAAGATGTAAAACGTTTTAATAAGTTATTTTTATTTTGCATGAATCTAGTGAATAAAAAAGAATTGACATTTGCGCTGACTACACCCCTATATTATGTGAACGATGTCCCTCATATAGGCAGTGCTTATACGACGATCGCAGCCGATGTAGTGGCGCGATTTCACAGGCTACTAGGGCATCGGGTATTACTAATTACAGGTACAGATGAACATGGGCAAAAAATTCAGCGATCAGCAGAAAGTTTAGGGAAAGCACCACAAGAGTTTTGCGATGAAATTGTCCCTAGTTTCGTAAGTTTATGGCAATTATTAGACATTCAATACGATCGCTTTAGTCGGACTACTGCGCTTCGTCATCAAGCGATCGTTAAAGAATTCTTTGAACGAGTCTGGGAATCTGGTGATATTTACCAGGGACAGCAACAAGGCTGGTACTGTGTATCCTGCGAAGAATTCAAAGAAGAACGGGATCTGCTAGAAGGCCACCGTTGCCCAATTCATACTAACAAAGAAGTGGAGTGGCGAGACGAACAAAACTATTTTTTCCGCTTATCCAAATATCAAACTAAGCTGACAGAATTTTATCAATCTAAACCGGATTTTATTCAACCAGAAAGTCGGCGCAACGAAGTCCTCAGCTTTGTCAATCAAGGACTGCAAGACTTTTCCATTTCACGAGTGAATTTAGATTGGGGTTTTCCCGTACCAGTCGATCCCAAACACACCCTTTATGTCTGGTTTGATGCGCTGCTAGGCTATGTCACAGCATTACTAGAACCAGATGCAAAACCGACTTTAGCAAATGCTTTAGAAACATGGTGGCCAATCAACCTGCACCTAATTGGTAAAGATATTCTGCGCTTTCATGCAGTTTACTGGCCAGCAATGCTCTTATCAGCTGGCTTACCCTTACCAGAGAGAGTCTTTGGACATGGCTTTTTGACTAAAGATGGTTTCAAGATGGGCAAAAGTCTGGGTAACACCCTTGATCCTGTGGCATTAGTTAAGAGCTATGGTAGTGATGCCGTTCGTTATTACTTCCTTAAGGAAATCGAATTTGGCAAGGATGGAGATTTTAATGAAGTTAGGTTCATTAATTCTCTGAATGCAGATTTAGCAGATAAATTAGGCAATTTGCTCAATCGCACTTTGAGCATGGTAAAAAAATACTGTGCTGAGAATAAAGTACTATCAATCGGCAATGAGGCGATTCCTGACGAAAATCCTTTGAAAGCCATTGGTTTACGTCTAGGGGAACAGGTGAAACAAGCATACCAGGAGCTAGCTTTCAGTCAAGCTTGTGAGGCTATCCTTTCACTGGCGCAAGCCAGTAATAAATTTATTGACGAACAAGCTCCTTGGACATTATATAAACAGGGACAGCAGGAGGCAGTGGAAAAGGTTCTCTATGCAGTTCTAGAATCAGTTAGACTAGCAGCTTATCTGCTATCCCCAATTATTCCGAACATTAGTAGCGATATTTATCAGCAGCTGGGCTTTGGAATAAATTTTAACGATCAAAAACAAAGTTCAGTTACAGCTCCTTTTGCCATTCATGCTAAATGGGGACTACTATCGAGCAAACAACAATTGGGCACACCCCAACCGATTTTTAAGCGAATAGAACCCCCGAAAAACGATTAGTCCTTATCAAACTCTGATTTTGTTCAATCTTTTATTTTCTCATAAAATTTATCGTGGCTCAATTTAAATTAGCCGCAGAACATTATCATAAGCTGCTGTGACTAGCATCTAAAAGTTGGTAATTTGTATCAAAAATAACAGGGATAAAAATTGAGGTATCACAATGATGTTGAATAATTTGGAAAACGATTCAATATTTACGCCAGAACAAGTTTTGGAGAATCGGGGTAGAGTTGCCATATTTATTGATGGCTCAAATTTATTTTATGCTGCACTGCAACTAGGTATCGAAATAGATTACACAAAATTATTATGTCGATTAACAGGAGGTTCTAGATTACTACGTTCTTTTTTCTACACTGGCGTAGATCGGACAAACGAGAAGCAACAGGGGTTTCTGCTGTGGATGCGTCGCAATGGCTATCGAGTCATTGCTAAGGATTTAGTCCAGCTACCAGATGGCTCGAAAAAAGCTAATCTAGATGTAGAAATAGCAGTAGACATGATGGCACTAGTAGATTCTTATGATACCGCAGTTTTAGTTAGCGGTGATGGGGATTTGGCTTATGCGGTAAATTCAGTCAGCTATCGTGGCGTGCGGGTAGAAGTGGTGAGCTTGCGTTCGATGACCAGCGACAGCTTAATTAATGTAAGCGATCGCTACATTGATTTAGAAGCCATCAAAGAAGATATTCAAAAAACCCCTCGCCAAAGCTATCCATACCGACCGTTATCTGGTATCGGTTTTTTGGAAGACCCAAGAACTAGTGACGGACACTTAGAAATCCAAGAATAATGGCGTATCAATTTTATAAAAGAGGGAGATGGAAAAAGAGAAAAATTCAAAATTTCTCCTCCACTCCCTCATTTCTTATTTTACTTTTATTAATATTTGGTTTAGTCGCCTGCGGCGGTAAATCTCCGTCAGCTTCCCAACACAACACTGCGGATTCATCTAATCCAGATAGCAATTTGACTTTCTTTGATGTCACCCTAGAACAAGCAGATGAAGTGGGAAGACCAATTTGGAAAGTCAGGGCTAAAACCGCAAAATACACCAAAGAAAAACAAATTGGTCAGGCTGAAAACCCTTATGGTGAACTATATCAAGATGGCAAAATTGTTTACCAAATTAAGGCAGATGTAGCAGACATTGAACAAGATGGAAAGCAGTTGTTTCTTAAAGGTAAAATATTTGCCACAGATCCTAATAATGGGATTGTGTTGCAAGGTAATGAATTAGAATGGCGTCCCAAAGAAGATTTGTTGATTGTTCGTAACAAGATTAACGGTACTCATAAAAAACTACAAGCAGTAGCACAGGAAGTGCGAGTTAAAACCCGCGAACAGCGGATGGAATTTTCTGGAGGAGTAGTAGCAAATTCTATCGATCCCCAAATGCAAGTGAGAACTGAACATTTAATCTGGAATATTAAAGATGAAAAACTAATTGGTGATCGCCCTCTAGAAATTGACCGCTACAAAGATAATAAAATTAGCGATCGCGGTAAGGGAAATTCAGCCGAAGTCAACTTAAAAACAAAAATTGCCACTGTCCAAAAAAATGCTCAACTAGAATTACTAGACCCACCAATGCAAATAGCTAGTAACTCTATGACCTGGAATATGAACGCAGAAACTGTCACTACAAACTCGCCGACGCGAATGTTCCAGCGTGCCGAAAATGTTACAGTGACAGCTAACCAAGGTGAAATGAAAATACCACAAAAAACTGTTTATTTAACAGGTAATGTCAACGCCGTTGGTCTGCGTCGCCAGTCTCTAAGATCCAATACACTAACTTGGTATTTAGATAATAAATTAGTTGAAGCTCAAGGAAATGTTGTTTATCGACAAATTGATCCACCATTAAATTTTGTGGGTGAAACAGCAGTTGGTAATCTGCAAACAGAAAATATTGTTGTCAAAGGTGGCAGTTCTAGCGGTAGGGTAGTAACGGAGATTATTCCTCAAGAAAAAGCCAATCGTTAACCCCTTCGGAGAATTCAAAATTCAAAATTCAAAATTTAAAATTCAAAATTCAAAATTAATAATCCCCATAAATAAATTTAGTGCAAAGTCGAGCCAGTCGCACAGTCAGGGTTTCCCGACTTGGGCTTTCCTGGCGTTGAGCGGAGGTTTCCACGCTCTCGCACAGCCCGCCGCAAGCATCAGACGGCAGTTCCTTTAAGCGGGGGAACCCCGCCAACAGACTGCCTCAACTTTGTAAGAAAGGGGCTTGTATTATGAGTGTTCTTCAATCAGCAGTAAAGTTAAGTGAATGAAGCCCACCTTCACCCAGAAATTTTGGGTTGGTCGAGTACTAGACTAGGATCTTAGTAATACAAGTCTTTTGATAGCCCATGAATGGATCAAACCGATTAGGTAAGGAATCTTTGCCAACATCCCAGCAAGCAGAACATTCCCACCATCACGATACAGACCACGATCATACAGATCCTACTCATGGAACTGGAGAGTCAGCTCATCCTCATATCCATAGCGAAGAGTCTTTACGGCGAATTGTCAATCGATTATCGCGTATAGAAGGACATGTTCGTGGTATTAAGGCAATGGTGCAGCAAAGTAGCCCTTGTCCTGATGTTCTACTGCAAATTGCCGCAGTGCGGGGCGCATTGGATCGCGTAGCGCGAATTGTTTTGGATGAACATTTAACCGAATGTATTGCTCGAGCTGCACAAGAGGGTAATATTGACGTTGAAATTAAACAGTTAAAGGCTGCTTTAGATCGATTTTTACCTTAAAAATAAAAAATTCACTTGTATGACAAGACATTTTGTAGAGATGCGAGATTTAGTATATTGATCGAGGCAAAGTCTTCTTTATGCCAAAATTAACATAAGTGTCTCACAGTCATAGCTGATGTTCTAGGCAGTTCTAAAGTAATTGCAGTATGGTAGATATGCCCTCAAAAGTGTATTGGGGCGGGGGCGTTTTGGCATTACTTATCTTGCCAAGGCTAGAAAAAGCTATACCTATAGCAGCAAACCCTACGTAGTTATCTTGCGTGAAGTTATTACTTGAAAATAATGTATGGAGAATAAGAACAAAGAAAAAGCTATCAATAAAATTTTGCTAGGACTTGCTTTAAAATTTATTCCATTAATTATCATTGGATTATTGAAGGGATATTTAAATAATTTATTACCTAGTTTGAGTATATTGATATCTTTTTTAATCTTAGGATTTTTCCTAGTAGGTTATGTATTTTTTATTAAAGGATGTTATCTCTATAGTCAAACTAAAGGGTATTTGTATCCTTGGGCATGGTTAGGGTTATTAAGTTTGCTTGGCTTATCAATTTTATTACTTCTTCCTTCCAAAAAAAATGTAGTTTATTTACAGGGTGAAAGCTTGACAAGTGAACCCTGAGATAAAATTAATATTCCAGAGTTATTCCTATCTTGGCTCGTTGCCCTGCCAGTTTTATTTTGGTCTATATTAGGAATATTTTGTTTATTCGAGAATTTAAATTTATCTGCGCTAGCAAAAAATATAACTATAATTGAACTATTAACTATAATTTGTAACATTTTATGGGTATTTATATTATTAAAGAATTTCCAAAGAGCGGGGTTAAATTTTAATAATTTCATTGGTTATAAAAACCATATTAATTTAAAATTGGTTATAGTTCTTATTGCTATAGAATTTACTTTTATACGAGGTTTTAGTACCTTAATCTTATACAATTTATCATTTGTTTTACCAAAATATGTAGAAAGCCATATCAATGAAAAGTATTTTACTAATATTTTAGAAATGATTATCTGGAGCTTTTCAGCTATGCTCTTAGCTCCTATAATAGAAGAATTATTTTTTTGGGGAATAATTTTGCAGAAATGGGCACTTAAATGGGGTGTTAGAGCAGGAATTTTAACTTCATCTTTGCTATTCGCAATTTTACATTTTAGATTCGATATTATTCCTTTATTTATCACGGGTATTTTATTATCAATTTTGTATTTTAAAACCCGGTGCTTAATAACATCAATGCTTTTTCACTTTTTCTATAATACTATTGTTACAACTTTAAATATCATAGACTATTTCAACACATCAGCAATCGACAGAAATGCATTTGTTTCGGTAAAAGATTATCAAACTTCAATACAACCGTTATTGAGTCAACGAGTTTTTCTGCTAGCTATATCTACTCCCTTTTTGATATATTTTATTTATAAAAATTTTCCTGAAAATGATGTAATTATTCCTTATTTTGCTAACAATGCTAAAACCCATGAAACTAATTAGCTTTATTTTCTCTTATAAAATCAACAAACTTTCAGCTTGGCTCCACTTTTAATGAAAAATTAGACCAGCTTGTACCTTTACACATATCTTCTAAAATGACTTTAAAAAAATATAAATTTAACTATTATTTAAATATAAATATTAATAAATTTATAATTATGTTTTTGCATGGCTTCATGGGAAACATTAATGAATTTGATGAAGCTATAAAATTTCTAACAGAAGATTTTTCTTATCTTATTCTTGACATACCAGGACATGGTAAAACCGAAGTTGTAGGAGGTGATGAATACTATAAAATAGAACCCACTGCTCAAGCAATAATCAATTTATTAGATGAATTAAAAATAGATAAATGCCACTTAATGGGTTATTCGATGGGTGGAAGATTAGGTTTATACCTAACTCTAAATTTCCCAGAACGTTTTATTAAAGTCGTATTAGAATCAGCCTCACCAGGTTTAGCAACAGAAGCAGAACGATTAGAACGAGTTAGGCGTGATGCTCAAATAGCTATAAAATTAAGCAGGAGTATTATTCAAACTGATTTTGCCGCTTTTCTATCAAATTGGTATAATCAACCGATTTTTGGTTATATAAAAAATCATCCAGAATATGATCGCATGGTAGAAAGTCGGTTGCAGAACAATCCACAGGAATTAGATAAATCTTTGCGCTTTATGGGTACTGGATGTCAACCTTCCTTATGGGGAAAGCTACAATGCAATAAAATTCCCATGCTTTTACTAGTCGGTGAATACGATCAAAAATTTATATTTATTAATACAAAAATGGCTAAAATCTGTGAATTTACTCAAATAAAAATAATTAGTAATGCTGGACACAATATTCACTTTGAAAATACTTTGGCATTTGTGGAAAATATCAAATTCTTTTTGTCTACAGCAAGTTAAAAATTAGGATAATCTTACTACTTTTTTACTGCCTTGCTAGAAGGAGTTGGGGATGGTGGCAAATTCGGGAATGTTGGTTGTTTTGCTGCGCTTAATTCTTCTTGCAACATTTTTTGATAAACCTTAGGCAAAGAGTTACTAACAGAATTAGTCTCTATGCCATATCCTAGACTTGTCCAAGTGGGAGAGAGTAGCCGCAAAACATCATTTAACTTTCCCTGACGCAGCAGTTGCGAAATATCAGCTCCCCAAACTTTAGAATCATTTAACCAACGGTAAACTACTACATCTTGATATTCTGCTTCAAAACTATAAGTAGTCCAAAACATCATCTGCATCGGCTTTGGGTGATAACGAGGAGCTAAACGATACCAAGTAATGTTGATAATTTGATATCTGCCAGCAGCGGTAGAACAATTACCTGTATTGGGTCCTGTGACAATTGTGACGCATATCTCAGGATGTCGGCTGAGGTCGTTGACTTGCTGTCCCCCATACAACAGCGAATAAGGACGGTTTCCACTAGCCTCACTTGCCGAGATAGTTCGCATTAAAGCGCGGATATAAGGGTCGCCCTGTTTCATCACCAAAGGCGGCTGTTTACTTTCAAAGATGGGATCGGAAGGCGATCGCAAGTCTCCAATATACCATTGCAACAAATACACAAACCCGAGAA
This sequence comes from Nostoc sp., assembly GCF_036917535.1. GTDB lineage: Bacteria > Cyanobacteriota > Cyanobacteriia > Cyanobacteriales > Nostocaceae > Nostoc. The sequence goes on along the minus strand of NZ_JBALDA010000095.1, from coordinate 75,218 downwards.
GCGCGGCTATTGGGCCAATAAGTTTTTCAACACCTTTGAATTCAAAGCCTTTCAGAGTCTGACTCCTTCAAATTCACTCTTTTTGCTTTCCGTAAATCATCGACGAACTGATTCCAGTAAAGTTCACACATGATTGTTAGTTATTATTTCCGATTTGCTCATTTTTTTTATGAATTAGCAAAAAAGAGTATAAATACAAGAGTTTGTAAGTAACTAAGGTATAAAATGCAGGACTGACGCATCAAATATGAAGAGTTTCTACCTCCTGCCTTAAAATCCGTAGCTTTGTACTTCATACAAAAGAAAATTAATGTTAAGTATAGCAAGCAAAATACTCGCAAAAATCTTATTTAAGTATAAACCTGTTTACTTCTAGTAGCATATATTATCAGTAATAATTGCTTTCTTTTTTGCTCTAATCGGGCGATAAGTCGGTACAACCTGATTGCAAAGGTTTCGATTTAAATTGACACCAACGCACATCTGTAATCCCCGATAAAAAGTCTGTATTACGACCGATTGAGAACTGCGATCAGAGAGATTGGGTAATTAATAAGTCTGTTCTTTTAGCCCCGCATCAACTTCGTATCTTAAAATACCAAGAATTTTCTGAAGACACCGTAGATAACAAATGTTACTGTGGTCTAGTTGAAAACCAAGAGGCAGATAGTCTTTAGCAATATTGAATCTGCTTTGTGTTTTTACACAATAGTCATAGTCATGGGCACAATATTCAAGTAGCTTGAAATATGAAAATCACTCGTATTCACCACCAGTTTGAAAAACTATGGTTAACCGTTTTACTTCCGTGAGTACTGCTCTCACACTTAAGGTAGTTGGAATAATCTGCATTTTGTCCTTTTTCGTTGACTTTTTGATTCTGTTGTTACCCTTTCAACCCACTGATCGGGTATGGCAAATCAAGTTGACAACAGCGCTCGTCGATCGAGGAATTGTTCCTCTAGTCGGTTTGGGGCTGCTGTTTGCTGCCTATTGGATTGATAATACTGATGCAGCAAGCGATCGCCCCCAAGGTATCGATTTAAGATTTCCCGCCGCGATTATCTCAAGTATTTTAGGGTTAATGTTCTTGCTGATTTTTCCTGTGCACCTAAATAACGTGAATCAATTTAAGACTCAAACACTCAACGGAATCACCCAAAAAGCAGATCTGGCAGAAAATCAACTGAACACTCGGTTATCGCAATTGCAAGCACAACTAAATACTGAGCAAGGAAAAGCGCAACTAGATCAACTGCGAAACCAAACCAAAGCTCAGTTTAATGAAATCCTCAAAGATGACCAAAAATATAAGCAAGCAATTGAAAGCCCTCAAATTCCCGCAAATATAAAAGAGTTACTGAAGAAGGCTAAAACAAATCCCCAAGTACTTGACAAAGCTATCGAACAACAAACAGATGTTCAAACGCTGCAAACTCAACAACTGAGCCAAGTTCGCCAGAGCAGAGACGCAGCACTGCAACAAGCTAAAGATGATGCTTGGCAGTCTGGAATACGGATTGGTATTAGCAGTTTGCTATTGTCCATTGGTTACATTATCATCGGCTGGACAGGCTTAAGAGGTATGGGTGCTATACAAGGTGGTAAACCTAGAGCTGCCGCACGCTAATCCACTATTGACATGGCAGTAGGACGTATAAAAATTATTTACGGATTATACTGCCATGCGCCTAACAGCTAATAACAATAAAAAGACAATTATCGCTGAGTCAAATCGCTATAAAACTTGAGTAATGTTCTCAATTTACATACTGACATATAACGAAGAACTAGATATTGCTGCTTGTATCGAATCGGCGATGTTATCAGATGACATCATTGTTGTGGATTCATGCAGTAGCGATCGCACTGTGGAAATCGCCAGTCGCTATCCCATCCGCGTTGTCCAACACGCTTTTGAAAGCCACGGACGCCAACGCACCTGGATGTTAGAATCTATCCCTCCAAAGCATCAATGGGTTTATATTCTCGAAGCTGATGAGCGCATGACACCAGAACTGTTTGCAGAATGCGAAAAGGCAAGTCAGAACCTAGACTACATCGGTTACTACGTGGCTGAACGCGTCATGTTCATGAATCGTTGGATTCGCTACAGCACACAGTATCCCCGTTACCAAATGCGACTCTTCCGCCACGGTAAAGTGTGGTTTACGGACTACGGTCATACTGAGCGAGAAGTTTGTGAAGGTGCAACTAGTTTTTTAAAAGAAACATACCCACACTACACTTGCAGCAAAGGTTTGAGCCGCTGGATTGACAAGCATAACCGTTATTCTACGGATGAAGCTCAAGAAACATTGTATCAATTAGAACAAGGTAGGGTTAACTGGCAAGATTTATTCTTTGGTAAATCGGAAGTCGAAAGACGGCGTGCCTTGAAAGATTTGTCTTTGCGTTTGCCCGCTAGACCGTTGCTACGGTTTGTATATATGTATTTTATCTTAGGCGGATGTTTAGATGGACGCGCTGGAGTTGCTTGGTGTACATTGCAGGCATTCTACGAATACCTGATTTTGCTCAAAGTCTGGGAAATGAAGTATCTACCAAAACCTAATTTAGATACAACAGCAATTTTGGTACAAGAGAGTACACAACAGGTGCAGTGCGCGGATTCTGAAACTACACAGGTTGATGCGGCGTGAAGATAGCTGGAGATTAGAAGGATTTCCTGTATAGCGATCGCATCACTAATTCTGACACGTCTTGAATGTGCGATCGCATCAGTAAAGCTCTTCCTCTTCGCCATACTGTGTTGGTGCTTCACCATGAGACTCAAGAATTTTGGGCTTTTTCATTTTGGTATTAGCAGGCTCAATTTTTTCTAGCTGCAAATCAAACTCCCATTCATCCCGCAAATCAAAGATAAATTGTAGATGATTTCCTGTTTTCAGTGGTAATTCACCCAAGCGAAAATCATTAGTGTTTGGAGGAATATCAACAAAGGGATGGGAAAATTCAAAAGTACGTCCTAAATGATCTTTGTAAATGAATCGATAGAGGTGTTCAAAGTCAAAATCAAAAGCTTGGACAACTGCGGCGGCGACTTGGATCGAGATTGAGGTTGCTAGGAATAGCTATGCGTCGTCAAGCATCCAACAGGGTTACTTTAAAAGTACGGGTAACTCAAGCGAGAATTGAGTTGCTGGAGATATTTGAGGGAGAATTGGTGATAAGTGCTGCTAACTTCAACACCGTCAGGTTGGAGAAATTCTAGGATGGTTTGAAAGTCCCGCAGAATTGTTTCTGGGTGATCTTGGGTGATGGTTTGCTGTTGGAGGAGTTGCTTTTTGTCTTCCGTAAGGGTTGGGAGTTGTTTGCGGAGATGATTGGGGACAGGAAATAGTCGTTTAATCATCTAATTTCAATGTAATTTTGAGTATTTGTAAAAATTTCCTTAGCTGAAACTAACTTTGTAAGTTCTCTAAATGTACATAATATCTAAGAACTTGCAACAATTATTTACAAGTCATATAAAGAAAAGTAGCATCCTCTAAGAATAACCAGTCAACATCGGATTGGTTAATGTCTATGTGTATGCTTATAGGAAAATAGCTGATTTCCAGCAGCAGGCAAACTTGCTAGCGTTGTAGACAGTTACTTGCGGCAGAATCTGCCAAAGTTAAAGCCTTCGGAATTTGACGAATCTGCTGGTATAGATACAAATAACAAAAGTTCCTCTAGCTTAAAACAGGAGAATCGAGGCTTGGTAATCGATCGCCTAAAACAGGACTTAAAAAACGACCTGATTGCTGGTTTGTTGGTAGTAATTCCCCTAGCAACCACTATCTGGCTGACAATTACCATTGCGACTTGGGTAATCAACTTTCTCACTCAAATTCCCAAACAATTGAATCCCTTTGATGGATTAAACCCATTTTTAGTAAATATACTTAATCTACTAGTAGGATTAGCTGTACCACTACTAAGTATATTACTGATGGGCTTAATGGCTCGGAATATAGCTGGGCAGTGGTTGTTAGATTTTGGTGAGCGATTATTACAGGCAATTCCATTAGCCGGACAGGTATACAAAACTCTCAAACAGCTTTTAGAAACGATACTAAAAGATTCTAATGGCAAGTTTCGCCGGGTAATTTTGGTAGAGTATCCCCGCCGAGGAATTTGGGCGATCGCTTTTGTTACTGGTGCAATCAGCAGTGATATCCAAGCCCAGATATCTCGCCCCGTGCTAAGTGTCTTTATCCCTACCACCCCAAATCCAACTACCGGATGGTACGCAGTCGTTCCTGAAGATGAGGTGGTGAACCTCTCCATGTCGATTGAAGACGCCTTTAAAATAATTGTATCAGGTGGCATTGTCGCCTCCAATACGCCTTTGGTTTTCCCCAATGAGTCCACACTGGAAGTGAAACACGACGAAATCAAGCAGCAGGTTATTCCCGTTGAAGAAACTTAAAATCAATCTGGCATAGTCACAAGCAAATGCGTAATGTTGTTGTTTAACTGTGCCAAAATTGATAGGCTTGTAAGTTTGTCTTGCCTAGTTAATCAGTTCTCGCACAATCACCCCTCAGTTTTATGCAAACTCGTAAACCCCAGCAAATTGCTCGTGAGTTGGCGCTTTTAAGCCTCAGCCAATTGCCAGTTAACCCCAAGAAATTAGAGAAATTGGAAGACGATCAACTAGTATCGAAGTTGTTACTAGGAGCAGTACGCACTCTGACATCAGAAGTACAAGACACCCTCGATAATGCCGCAGGTGAACTACAACGCAGTAACGATCGCCTCTTAAGTAGCCAAACTCGGGCCTCCGACCTCAATACTGCCAGAACAATGCTTCAAGAAGCGATCGCCTGCACCCAGACAGCAATTAATCAGTTGGGTACGGCAGTTGATTTCCCAGTATTGATTCAGTTAGCTAATCAGGACAAGGGAGTTCGGAATTACGCCAAAGAGCTTGTGATTACCGTCAACGAAAATCGACACATTATAGATGAACTCATTTCTGCTGCCTTAGTAGATTGGCAAGTAACTCGTCTCGCCCAAATTGACCGCGATATCTTGCAAATTGCTGTGGCAGAAATGAAGTTTTTAGGAGTTCCAGATAGTATCGCCATCAACGAAGCTGTAGAGCTAGCCAAACGTTACAGTGGAGACGATGGTCATCGCTTTATTAACGGCGTTCTGCGCCGAGTCACTGAGCAGAAAAAAACTGCGTAGTACCCTTGCGGAATTCATAATTTTTATACTGTCGTGGAGAAAAGTCTGTAGCCGCTTCTGCGGCTTCCTCCAAGCGGAACTTCACCTAAGAGGAGACGCTGCCCAAACGCAGGGAACCGCCTATTCTACCGATTCTCCTCAAACTGGCGTTCAAAGGTGAGGATAACCCGGAAGTTTTCACCCCAAGAAAAAGTGCAAAGTTAAATTAAACTCATAATTCATAACTCATAACTCATATAACTAATACTGCTGCAATGGTTTTTAATTGGTTCCGTCGTCAACATAATGATTCCTCTAACACTCCCTCTGATAAAAAACAGGAAGAAACTCCTCCTGCACAAGAACCCCAACCAGAGTCAGCCGAAACCTCAACACCAACTGCTGAAACTGCACCAGAGACAACGGCAGACTTATTGGCATTTGCAAAAGCTGCCTACAAAAATATTCAACAAAAACAGCAAGTTGAGGTAGTAGAAGCCCTACCTGATTCAGCAGATACCTTAGCATCATCAATACAACCTGAAACCGCAGAAACAGTAACTGCAAAAATCGCTGAATCAGAAGCAACTGAGGAAGTTGCTAATACAACCGTAGAAACTACACAGCCAGAAGTTATCCAAGCTGCTAGTGAGGAAGAAATTACAGAAGATTCCTCAGTGACAGCAATTGCCGAACAGCCAGATATCAAAAGCCAAGAACTCACGGCAAGTGAAGTTGAACCAACACCTACTGAACCACTAGCTACCCCAGAGGCAACACAGCCAACAGTACCATCCTTCTTAGAACGTGCGGCGGCAGAACGGCAAGCCAAGCTAGAACAACTAATAGCCACCGCCATTGAAGTTCCAGAACCGGAGGTAGCACAGCCAGTAGCGACAACCTCAGAAACAGGAGAAGAAATTCCCGGATTGGTATTTGATGATGGGTTTGTCTGGTCAGCGAAAGTTCTAGCAGCTCAAGGTAGAAGTGCAGAAGACGTTTCGATTGAAGAAATAACCTGGTTGAAAAAGCTCCGGCAAGGATTAGACAAAACTCGCCGTAGTATTCTCAATCAACTGAAGGCAATCGTTGGTCAAGGGCCGCTTAATCAAGCTGCTGTGACGGAAATTGAGGCATTGCTTTTGCAAGCGGATGTGGGTGTAGAAGCGACAGACTTTATTATTAATGCCTTACAGACAAAACTTCGAGAAGAAGTTACCGCACCTGAAGAAGCGATCGCTTTCTTAAAAAAAATCCTTCGGGATATGCTGGATGCACCGAGCAAAACCTCTCACAAAACTACCTTTACCCCAGAAAAAGAAACCTTAAATATTTGGTTAATTACTGGGGTAAATGGTGCCGGTAAAACCACCACTATTGGTAAAATTGCTCATCTTGGACAAAAATCTGGCTATAAATGCCTGATTGGGGCAGCAGACACCTTCCGTGCCGCCGCCGTAGAACAGGTGAAAGTTTGGGGTAGTAGAAGCGGCGTGGATGTAATTGCCAATCCGGGAAAGAATACAGATCCGGCAGCAGTTGTATTTGATGCGATCGCAGCCGCCCAAGCGCGTCAAACCGAATTGCTTCTGGTAGATACAGCTGGGCGATTGCAAAACAAGAAAAATTTAATGGACGAACTCGGTAAAATCCGGCGAATTATCGATAAAAAAGCCCCAAATGCCAAGGTAGAATCACTATTGGTTCTAGATGCCACTTTAGGTCAAAATGGACTGCGGCAGGCCGAAGTTTTTTCCCAAGCTGCCCAACTCAGTGGTGTTGTCTTAACCAAGCTAGATGGCACTGCCAAAGGCGGTGTTGCCCTTGCCGTTGTGCAGCAGCTAGGTTTACCCATTCGCTTTATTGGTGCTGGCGAAGGAATTGAAGACCTACGCCCCTTTTCGAGCTATGAGTTTGTCGAAGCTCTCTTGAGTGGTTAGTTGAAAAATTTCGAGTTAAAAATTTTTCTTAACAAACTTAGGGCTTACGCAATACTGTATGATTCTTCTCTGGGAGACACTGCGCGTTGGCGTAAACCTCTAACAGAGAAGGAGATTCAATAAATTAAGCTACAGGCTAATGGTTTAACCCCTCTTTTGTCACTCTGGGGAAATAAAAATTGAAGCTAAACGATGAAACCTAGATTTAGTGAGAAGATTAGCGATCGCAAACTAATAGAAACCTCCAAACAAAGCTCTATAGGTAAAATTCTATATGGGCAAGGGTTAGAGATTATTATCTGCCGAAAGTAACAAAAGAGGGTTAACTTTGTTACATCAGACCAAGAAGATAAAGTTGCTTTACTTTTATCCCGTTTTGATGGGTTTAAATTTTGCGTATTCAGCGACTCCAAATTCACAAAACGAGAAAGTAAAATGGAAAAGCTCAATCTTGGCGATTATCTCAGCAATTATGGTATACAAATTCAGTATTTAAAAACTTATTGACATATTCTCAAGTTTGGGAATGAGTGAAAGTCTGTTTTTAATAAATCAAGCTCAATTTGAGTGCTTATAGAGGTTTTCACTCAAAAGACTTCAAACAGACCCTCTGAAAGCGTTATAAATTATTCTTTGAATAAAGTATTTTATGACTTTAGAGATATGCTTTGGTAATTAAGTGATGAAAAAATGAAAAGCTTTCTGATATATCAGCAAAACTAGTAATTTTTACGGGTAGAATTTGGACTAAAAATACATGATTTGAAATTACTAATATTCCATCAGAAATACAATAAGCAGATAAAATACTTATAAAATTTGCCTGTTACGTCTTTATACTCTTGCTAAAATGGCAAGTCTTGTCTAAATATGGTTTAGCAATGCCAAAGCCAAAAGATTTATAAGTAATCTAAAATCTGCCAATATAAAGTGCAATAATACCTGTGCCTGTGTCTCAACTGCCCTCTCAACCCACTGATAATAATAGTAGTGCCACCACAGATGTCACACCAGTCGTGGCACTCAAAGAACTCGTCGCAAGGTTGCACCGGGAACAGAACAAAATTCAAGATTTGCTAAGTTCTTTAGGATTTGCCCTGAGAAGTTTCAATAATTTGAATCAGTTTTTGGAACTGATTCCGCTGATGGCAACAAGAGTAACAGATGCAGACGGTAGCGCCCTGTTTCTCTACAAACCTAATGGTCAAGTCAGGTTAGAACAGTTACATTGGCAAGATAGTGGCCAGCGCAAGAATATCCGCAAAGCGCTAGAAATAGCCAGTAGTCAAATCACGCTTTTGCCCAATACTGCCCCCCTAGCGAAAGCCACGGGGATTTTGGATGACCAGATGCATCGCTATTTGGGGCCAGATGTGCAAATCTTTGGTACAGCGATTCTGGTAAAGCATACAGAACGGGGATGGCTCTATGTCTTGAGCCGCGATCCAGAATATAGTTGGACAGAAACCAGGCAAAAGTTAGTTAGGTTAGTGGCAGACCAAACAGCAGTGGCGATCGAAAACGATGAACTAGCTGTAGAACTAAGAAAAAAAGAACGCCTAGACCAAGAACTAGAAATTGGCGCAGAAATTCAACGGCGACTTCTACCACGTCAATGTCCGACAATTCCTGGTGCAGTCCTAGCAGCACGGTGTAAACCTGCTAATCGCGTCGGCGGAGACTACTACGACTTTATTGCTACCAATCATAATAAAATTCAGTCCAAGATCAAAGGTAGCACCGAAACTAGTCGCTGGGGTTTGGTTATTGGAGATGTCATGGGCAAAGGTGTCCCTGCTGGGCTGATTATGACGATGATGCGGGGAATGCTACGAGGAGAAGTGCTACATGGTAATTCCCCCGCCAGAATTCTACAAAATTTAAATAGAGTTATGTATGCGGATTTGGAAAATTCCCATCGCTTTGTAACACTATTTTACTCAGAATATAATCCCTACAGCCGAATTCTGTCTTATAGCAATGCGGCACACAATCCTCCTTTATGGTGGCACGCAGCTACAAAAACTGTCACCCGTTTAGATACTTTGGGAATGCTAATCGGCTTGGATGCTAACAGCCAATATGAAGATGCCCAGGCACAGCTAGAGCCTGGAGATACAATTATTTACTATACAGATGGCTTAACTGATGCCGCTGCTGCTGGTGGCGATCGCTTCGATGAAGACAATTTTGTTACTGGCTTCAATACGGCTTGTAAATACTGCAATGGGCCAGAGGAGATTGTGGATTACCTATTTGACCAAGTTCAGCAATTCATCGGTGCTGATAAACAAAACACTGATGATATGACACTAGTAGTTCTGCAAATTTTATAATCATTGGGCATTTATGCTTGGTCAAGTCATGAGTCGATGCTTGGGGTTATGGTGACAAAGGATTCACCACAGTGATTCTACTAAATTTAATTTTTTATTTATTTTTATTTAAATTTCCATAGCGATCACCCAAATAGTTGTACATCAACCTTTTTTGGTGACTTGTTTGTATTTAGTCTTTAAGATAATTTAAGATAATACATAAAAAATGATCGTTAGAATACTTTTCTGTTCAATTAAAAACTATATATTTTGCACATCTAGCACAGTAGGAAACGCTAAGGGGGAGAGCAGGTAAAAGGTACAAGGTAAAAAGTAAAAAAGAAATTTACTTTTTCATTTTTGCTTTCTTTCTATCTTGTGACGCAAGCATTTGGTCTGCTCCCTTTTGGCGTTTTAATTTTTTCTTTCTCCGCCGTAGCAAGTTCACAATAGCTACGACGGAGTTTTGCTTTATTTATCAATGAAGGCAGGAGGAATGAGGCAGGAGGCAGGAGTAAAACTGCCTCATTCCTCCTGCTCGTACCCTTAGAACAAGGTGAAACACCGCACCAAATTGAAAATTTGGTGAGTCAGTACGGGGACAGGGGGTTTCCCCCATGAGTAACTGGCGAACCCGTAAGGGTGGCTCCTTTTCAGGAGTTAGTGCGGTCTTGGGGTTTCCCCAAGTGGAGCATCTGGCGTGAGGGATTTGAATCCCCTTCTGAAAAAAAACCTTCTGCCTCCAGCAAGACCACCATAGCTGCCTTCTTCAATTCTTAGGTCTAGACTTAATTATTTTAAAATAATTCGTAATTGATAATGACGCTCTTTACGCGCAGCGTCTCATAGAGAGTGTTATTACGAATTATTAAATAGTTAAACTTCTTTAGATTTAAGTTGATAACCCTCATTCAATAATTTGTCAAGATATACAACAGAATTCAGAGTTCAGGAGTAAAACACCCTTCATATCTGGATATAACAGACGAATCGTTGTGTACCTCACTTTCCTTGAAATCTGCTGTATCTGAAAAGATTTTAGATGAAGAAAAATTTAGGTAGCTATTCTATTCTTGCGCCCCAGCTTTTTGCAGACTCCGCACCACATTCTTATAACCATTAAATTCTGCAATCATCAAAGCAGTATAACCACTCTGGTTTTTCAAATTCACATCTGCCCCTGCTTGGAGTAATAACCGCACAATTTCGCCATAACCTGTTGAAGCAGCCCACATCAATGATGTAGCCCTCGTTGAATCTTGAAAATTTACATCTGCCCCCTTTGCCAGCAACAAATGTACGATCTCTTTGTGTTTGCGTTCGGTTGCCTTAATCAAAGCAGTTTTGCCATCATCCCCTGGAATGTTGACATCAGCACCATAGTCTAATAAAATTTGCACCGTTTGCGTATGTCCTTGTGATGCAGCCAACGTTAAAGGTACTTCACCAAGATTTTTCCCATTTATATCTTTGCCAGAACGTAGCAGTGCCTCGACAATTTGGTTATGTCCCTGCAATGCTGCTACAAGCAGTGGTGTATCGCCCAAGTGGTTTCTAATTTGGACATCTGCACCCCTGTTAAGTAACATTTGCACAACATCAATGTAGCCTTCCACAACGGCAAGGTGTAAGGCAGTTTCACCATCTCGATCTTGAAGATTAATCTGGGCACCTCGATCTAGTAAAGCTGCTGCGATCGCACTGTGTCCAGCTGCCACTGCTGCCAATAGGGCAGTTCCACCATCAGCGTTTTTCACATTCACATCAGCCCCTGCTGCTAGCAGTGCTTCCACAATCTCCAGATGTCCCAAGTCTGCCGCTAGCATTAAGAGTGTTTCACCCTCCTGATCGTGGATATTGACATCAACACCAGTTTGGAGAATTGCTTCTATAATTTCTATTTTTCCCTGCTTAACGGCGAGTTTCAACGCCGTATCATCATCTTTATCAGCGATATTAACTTGGGCACCAGCAGCCAATAAAACTCGCACTACATCAATATGACCTTTGAGTACTGCTGCCATTAAAGCTGTACTGCCATCTTCATTAGTGGCATTGACATCTGCACCTCTATATAGTAAAAGTTGCACAATGTCAAGTTGTTTGACACTAGCCGCCAACATCAAAGCCGTCAAACCATAGAGTTTTCTGGGCAAGTTGATATTTGCCCCAGCATCCAGCAGCGATCGCACAATTTCGGTGTAGCCTAAATTGGCGGCAAACATTAACGCCGTAGTGCCTTGGCGATCGCACGCGTCTACCCTCGTACCAGCAGCTAGTAGCGCACACAGCCCTTTAATATCACCACTTTTAGCAGCTTTAAGCAGCAAAGTATCTTTGTTTTCAGTCATGGATCAGATCCCACACAGGGGATTTTGTTCGTCTACCCTCAAAATTTAGTCTGAGATTGTTTATCCACTTTGGCAAGAGGGCAAAGAAAAATAGTCGGGGGAGATGGTAAGTAGGGAGTAGGGAGTGGGGAGTGGGGGACAAGGGGACAAGGGGACAAGGGGATAGGGGGAGATGAGGGAGTGAGGGAGAAGAATTAATAACCAATGACAAATGACTAATGACTAATGACTTCTTCAATTTGTGCCAATTCAAGCACAGAAAATAGAGTTATGCTAATTTTTATGAAGATTTAATGATTAGGCGAGAACACGATGAGTCTGGAACTTTCTACGTCAGTAAAATATTGGCTGAACTTCATTCATCCGGTGCTCATGTGGGCGCTATTAGCACTTGCAATTTATGCTGCCTACTTGGGGCTGCAAGTACAGCGTACCAGAAATGCTCAGGGGGAAGAAAAGAAACAACTGATTAAAGGTAGATATAACGTCAAACACTACCAAATGGGGTCTATACTCCTGGCTTTGATGGTAGCAGGTGCGATCGGTGCTATGGCTGTCACTTACATTAATAATGGCAAATTATTTTTTGGTTCTCACTTACTAGCAGGACTGGGTATGACGAGTTTGATTGCATTTTCTGCTGGTTTGTCTCCTTATATGCAGAAAGGGGCAAATTGGGCACGTGCGACTCACATTTTGTTAAATTTTATCCTTTTGGGACTTTTTGCCTGGCAGGCTGTTACTGGGGTGCAAATTGTCCAAAAAATTCTCACTCAAGCGTAGTCATTTGTCATTTGTCCTCTCTTACAAAGTTGAGGCAGTCTGTTGGCGGGGTTCCCCCGCTTAAAGGAACTGCCGTCTGATGCCTGCGGCGAGCTGCGCCAACGGAGGAAAACCCCGCTCAACGCCAGTTCGCCCAAGTCGGGAAACCCTGACTGTGCGACTGGCTCGACTTTGCGCTTTTTCATTTGTCATTAGTGTATGAGAAATGACAAAGGACTGTAAACTCAGCGCTTTTGTTTAGAATTAGCAGGAAAGGGTATTTCCAAAGATTTATGAAAATCTTCCTGAACTTTACGAGTTAAGCGGCGGGAAACTTGGCGGACAATTTGGTTAAGTAAGCGATCGCCTGTAGATTGAATTATAGACTTGGGTAATCGCTGAATAAACCTGGGAAAGTGAAGATAAACTATCAAGTCCAATTCCCATTCAACTCTTGTAACCTTGCTAATGCTAGTGGAAACATCAGTTTCTATTAACTGTAGAGATGCACGATAGTCTACGTCATAACCAGGCGGTTGGTAGTCAGGAATAGGGATTGTACGGATGCGGTAAATACCCTCTTGTGGAGGCAACAATTCCAAACCTATTTTCGGTTCTACTTCATAACCAAAAGAACCAAAACGACCAATTACTAAAGCATAACCATTTTCCCCAAGTGATTGTACCTTCATGGGTTCAGCACAGCGCGAAAACCATGAAGCGTGAGCATTTAGATACTCAGCAACCTTCTCTACTGGGGCAGCCATTTCCATAAAATCTTGATAACGACCGTAAAATTTTGTGAGTGTCGCTACATTTGGTTCTGTTAATGTGTTCTCGGCTTCTTGGCTGGACGCTACAGGTAAAACTGCTTCTGTTATTTCCCAGGATTTATATTCGCCTTTTCTTGAAAGCATAAATGCATTACTGTATATTTTGGCGTTAGTCTATATTAATGATTCCCCACACACCTGGGTCATTTCGCATTCAGATCCCATTTTGACCGAAACCTCATTAATCTGCGATCGACTCCATAGAATTACTAAAATAAAGAACTGAACAAGCACACAATAGTTTCTCAGGATAGCATTTATCATGAAAGCATTTGTAGCAGGGGCAACTGGTGAAACAGGTCGGCGGATTGTGCAAGAATTGATTGCGCGGAATATTCCCGTTCGAGCCTTAGTGCGGGATATAGAGAAAGCTAGGGGTATTCTGTCTCCTGAAGCCGAATTATTGGTGGGCGATGTGTTACAACCAGAAAGTTTAACTGCTGCGTTGGGAGATAGCACAGTTGTGTTGATTGCGACTGGAGCAAAACCTAGCTTTGACCCCACTGGTCCCTATAAAGTGGACTTTGAAGGGACTAAAAATTTAGTAGATGCTGCTAAGGCAAAGGGAATTGAGCATCTTATCTTAGTTTCTTCTTTGTCTACTTCCCGGCTTTTCCATCCGCTGAACTTGTTTTGGCTAATTTTGTTGTGGAAAAAACAAGCTGAAGAGTATATTCAGAAAAGTGGTCTGACTTATACGATTGTCCGGGCTGGGGGGTTGAAGAATGAAGACAACTCAGACCACATCGTGATGCAGAGTGCAGATACACTGTTTGATGGTAGCATCCCCAGGCAAAAAGTCGCCCAAGTTGTTGTTGAGGCGCTGTTTGAAGCCGATGCACGCAATAAAATTGTCGAAATTGTTGCTAAACCTGAAGCAGTCTCAAAAAGCTTTAAGGAGCTATTTCAGCAATGCTGATATTCCACAGGATTTTATTGCTTCTGTCTCTTAATTCTCATCCCCAAGCTCATCGGCTCAGATCTTTATGGAAAAGTAATGCCTACACACTTTTTCAATTAGCTTGCATTATCTAAATTGACCCCCCTTTGATTCTATTGCTTAAAGCGATCGCTCCATCTTTCCTGTAAGGGCTTGTTTCCAAATTGACAGATCCTCCGGTCGGTCAACATCAGCTAAGGGCAACAAGTCCACGTATGATAAATTAAGTTTCTGAGCAATATCCACGGTTTTCTGGAATACTTGAGCAGTTCCCCACTCGATGTTAACGAATAGCTCCGGGATGGGTTGGCGCAAACCAATTAAGTAATATCCACCATCGAGCGCAGGCCCAAGTACGAGGTCAAAGGCATGTAACTTCTCAAAAGCTGTTGCTAAAATCTGGGCATTCACTCCAGGACAATCTGTACCAATGATAATTACTTTTTCTGCACCAGATTGCAAGGAATCGAAAAGCGATCGCGCCATCCGCAAACCTAGATCTCCTTCACCTTGAGACTGGTAAACCAAATCCAACCCCAACCAGTCTTGCATAAGTTGCAAATCGCCACCTGCAAAGCGCACTTCCACAGATATGTCAATGGCTTTTTGCAATTTTTGAACCTGAAATATTGTATATTCAGTCATTTCTCGTTGAAGATTGGCAGCACCAACATTTCCCAAAACAGGTATCAATCGGGTTTTTGTCTTGCCTGCTTCTGGATAGCGAGTGAAAATAATCAGGTGCTGTTTTGAGTTTGCTGGTAAGTTCAGTACACAATACCTTGCTTAAATCGACTAAAAATATCTTATACCAATTCTCTATGAAGATGCATAGAATAAAGCTTCAGAGAATAGAGCTTCGAGGATAAAATCATAACTTGTCAAAGAGGCGATTACGAGAGAAGACATTTGAGCTAACTCGTGTTCAACCCGTTGGCGCAGTTCGTGTAAATTAGAGAAATTCTCACCTTTGAACTGTTGTTTAATAAACTGCCACAACCGCTCAATTGGATTAAGTTGAGGACTATGAGCAGGTTGAAAAATCGGGATGAGATTTTCTGGCCAAGACAGTCTCAAGGCTTGATGTGCAGATGCTTGATCCATTTGCATCAGCGCCATATCATTACCTAGTTCTTGGAATAGGACATCAAGGAATTTCTGAAAATTCTCACTATCCAAATGAGGATATTCCTGGCAAAAATGCCATCCTGTTAATGGTTCAACTACTCCATATAGCCAGAATGCCTCTCTTGGCCACTGTACTGTGACTATGGGTTTGACACCACAAGCCGTAATCACTCGCCCAGTTTCCGTTTTCAACCCAAGTCTGGTTTCATCCTGACACAGATAACGCAGTCGCTTTCCTTGACCTAAAAGGTTTTGCAAGCTGACAAAGGCGTGGGGAATGTTTTTTTAAACAGGCTCACAGCCTGTACAGGAAAGTTGTTTACTCATCGGTCGAGGTATTTTCAGTTTCGCTTGGAGTTGATAGCTTACCAGACGATAGACCGTCTTATATTTGACTTCTACATGAAATTCCTGGTTGAGCCATTCTACAATTTCCCCATAGCTACCGAACCCTTGAGGAGATTCTAGTTTTTCCTCCAACCGCGATCGCATTTCTAGTGTAATCTTGGGAGTCGCACAAGAGTGATGTTTTCACCTCTAATAATTTCCCTAGCCCCCCAAGCCGATACTTTTGTAACCACCGTGTTACGGTTGAACCATCTCTACCTAATATGCGGCTCAATTCTTGATGCTGTGTCACTTGTCCTGTTTTGATCCACCACAGAACAAGCAATCGTTCTTTTTCCGCAGATGTCCGAGCCTTGCTAAGACTTTTGGACAAATATTCAGCACTCTCCGATATTTCTAGATTGAAAGGGCGTGCCATTGTTTAATTTTAGTTTTGATTCTTTTCCACTCTTTATTCTACAATTCTATGCAGCCTCACATAGAATTGGTATTAATAGCAATACTTGTCGTTTTCGTTAGCTCTAGGATGATCTTTTCCTGTTCGCATAGCCCCCAAAATAGTAGAAACATAGACACAACGTCTAGCTTTACCACCATTCAAGCTGTAGAAGGTTATCTGTCCTAATCCGCCTACTGTACACTGATTTCCAATTTCAGAGATAGGACAACCGTGATAGTTAAATAAAACTCGCCACATTTGCTGTGAAGTATGTTTTTGTAAAGTTGTCTCCTTTTTTCCTTTATTGTTTTCCTCTTCATCAATACGAATGTTTGGCTCAAGATTATGCCATAGGGTACCATTGTTTTTAACAGTATCAGAAATGAACTGTCCTGCTTCTGCTTGATGAACTGCCCATTGCACAACACCATTTTCTATACGAAAACTGGCTTGCTTAGTCAATTTATCTTTGGTGGCTTGGCTTTGCGCTTGGCGCATAGCATAATAAACTTTGTCTTGGGCAGTGTTAAGACGGCGAATCTCTACAAAAGTTAGCCAGTTGGGTATTCCGATGGTAGCTAATATACCAACTAATACAACAACTACTAACATCTCTGGTAAGGTAAAACCACTGTTAGAGTAATTATTCCAAAGATTTTTTGCATTAACTAGAGATCGTAAATGCACTTGAATATACATTTTTGCTTTCTGGTCAATTTTAAGCTACCCAGATGTTGAGCAATGTTTCAGCTTTTTGGCTTTTGACTTCGCGCCGATTTCTTATACTGTAGAGCAAGGTGGGCGAAGTAAAAAGTATGACGATTTTCAAGAATAATTTTAAGCTGAAATTTATATTTTGAAATCTTGAAGGGTCGTTAATAAAATACTTCCACAGAAATCTAGCAGATGCTAGGCCTTTTTGCCGATTAAATGGCTTTTGTAGAGCTTTGCAGGTCAGATACTTATATAAATTTGCTAGGCTTATATTCCAACTCTGCTTAAGTGTTGAAGGTTTTTCTTTATACGCTTTCTCAAGCACTTGCAAGCAGGTTTTTTCCTGTCTGACAAGATTGGAAGAAACTGAATTACTACTGATACGATATAAGATTTGTACAGATGGTACACATATAAAATCAAAGTTAGAGGCTAATCGCAGCCACATATCCCAATCCTGAGCCGCCTTTAAAGATTCGTCAAAGCCACCTAATGTAATTAAAGCTTTTCTATAAATTAAGGGATTGGAACCATTCTCTAAAAAGTTATTTAATAACAGTTTTTCATAACCATTTCCATTTACATTAATTCGCTTACCTGAAAGTAAGAATTGACCATTTTCATCAATATAATCAGTCCAACTATAAGCAACCTTTGCAGTAACATTTTTTTGTAAAGCTTTTAACTGAGACTGAAGTTTATCAGGTGTCCAAAGATCATCCGCATCTAAAAAACTAACAAATTCTCCAACTGCATGATCTAGTCCTCGGTTCCGACTGACGTTTCCGCCAGCGTTGGAATAGGAAAATACTTTTATTCTTGAGTCTTGGATTTTTGTCACAACTTCTAGAGTTGAGTCTTCTGAGCCATCATTAATTACAATTAATTCTAGGTCAGTAAAAGTTTGATTTAAAACAGATTGAATTGTATGCTTAATAGTCTTTTCATTGTTACAAGTAGGAATGATTACAGAAATTTTTGGTATTGGTTTGCTGGTTTTCATTGCTTTTAGAGGGCTAATTTGTTTTTTAATACTCTACTGAGACGGCATTTTAAGTAGTAAAGAGGACTTATCATACTAGCCAAGTAAAACTCTATCTCAAAAAGAGCAATTAGATTATTTTTAAATTGCCCTCTATAGTGAATTAGGTGTTTTAATGCTCGGCGTAAATTCCCTAAAATAGTTTTCATAAACACTATTGGTTTTTGCCAATTTTTAGTATTTATCAAGCGGAGCTGGAAAATACATAAGCCACAACCACGCGCCAGAGTTACTAAGTAATCTTTTTCTAGTCGCCAATGTGGTATTTGATGATAAGTATGCATGGTAGGATTATACCAAATTTGCCAGCCTGCTTTATATAAATATAACAATGGTTCTAAATCTTCACCACCTATCATTGACTTCCCTAGTCTACCCTTTAGAAGCAGGACTTTAGGAACACTCTCATCCCATGCTTGTTTACGGACAACAAGCGCTGCACCAGGAGGAAGTCTTAAATTATCCGCATCAAACAAATATGGATCTGCTCCATGTTCTCTGATAGCTAAAAAAGCTTGGATTCTTTCAAACTCTTCTGGCGGTTTTACTTCAAAATTACCATGAATTTGCCCACTCCAAGCACCTGCTTGAGGATGTTCCAACCCAAAATTATATGATTCTATTAACCAATCAGATGCAGGTAAGTTATCATCATCTAAAAAGGCGATTACCTGACTTTTAGCTTCACGTACTGCTCGTACTCGCGCAAAAGCGGCTCCTTGTTTAGTTTCTAAAAAATATCTTACATAACATTTATCATTATATATTTTTTGGTAATTCTGGATTATCTCAAATGTGTTATCAGAACTATTGTTATCCACAATAATAATTTCCCAGTTAAGGTTTTCTACTCCTCTTTGCATTAATAGCTTATCTAAAACTTGAGGTAAACGGGTTGCTCCGTTATAAGCAGGTATAGCTACGCTAATATCTAAACTCTCAACTGATAAATTAGTCATAATATTTAATAATTTGATAGTTTATTTTTTAAAATATCCATTTTTCCAAAGATAAAAAGGACTAATGAAACTACTTAAGAAAAGTTCCATTTCGCAAGCAGCTACCAAATCATTTTTTAGATTAGTTCGATATTTGAGTAAGTGTAACGTGATTTTACGCAAGTCATTTATCATATACGATAAAAGAGCAAACGGTCTATATATTTGTTTTATATTTACCATTCTAGTCACACAACGGCTAAGTCCAATTCCTCGGAAGAATGGAATCAAATAATCTTTTTGCAAACGCAATTTTGGTATTTTGTGTGATATTTCCATTTCTGGGTTATACCAGATTTCCCATCCTGATTTTTGGATATAAGACAACATTTCTAAATCTTCACTAGTAAGCATATTGCCTTTAATTCTACCAGTTAAAATAGACTTATCTGGTACACTTTCTAACCATGCTTGTTTACGGACAACAAGTCCGGCAGAGGGGGGTAGTAATTTTTTAGATGCTTCATATAATAGCGGTAGATTACCGCGTTCTGTAATTGCTAAGAATGGAGCAATTCTCTTAAAATTTTCCGGTGGTTCTACTTCCCAGTCTGGGTGAATTTGGCTGCCATAAGCTCCCGCTTTGGGATATTTTTCACCAAAAGCATAAGCTGCGACTACCCAATTTGACACTGGGTAGTTGTCATCATCTAGAAAACCTATGAATCTGCCTTTAGCTTCTAAAACTGCCTTTTTTCGCGCATAAGCTGCACCTTGTTTTGCTTCAAAGCAATACTTTAAAGGGTAAGAGCATCGCCAATCTTTTTGATAGGTTTGAACAACTTTAGCTGTGTTATCAGTGCTGTTATTGTCTATAACTATAATTTCCCAAGATAAATTCTCGGTGTAAAGTTGGTTTTGTAGTCGTTCTAGTAGTTCAGGCAAACGACTTTCACCGTTATAAGTTGGGATAGCTACAGTAAAGTTAAGGTTCTCAGTCATTTTCCGAAAAGTGTATTTTGATAATGACGCTTTTGATTATGTTCAGGCAATGGCTAATTTATCAATGGCTCTTAAATAAACCTATTAAACATTAAAACTGCACATGATGTTTCAATTTTGCTATCAACGTGCAGTTTTATGTACAGCAATATTACGTATTTTTAAATAAATATTGGTATTTAAATGAGCTAACTGCATTTATCATCTTTTGCTATTAGCATTGAGCCTAAGAGAGTTTTCACAATGACGCATCGCTTTACGCTACTAGCCAATGTAGGATTTGCAGAGCTTGGTACAGCTACCACTATTTTTAACCCAGGTGGCTCTGTACCTGCTGCGACTGTTCCAAAGTTATTTGGCAGAGTTAAAACTCCCATATAGTCAAAGGTAATTTTTGCTGATGTACTTAAAGGGTATGATACAGGAGAATTAGTAGTAGTATTAGCAATGTTTTCTCCACTAAGATTTCCGCCCAGCAAAAATTTATCAGAATTGGCTCCCACATCACCCCCTAAAGGTTTCCATGTCCATGTGGCGGTTGCTGCATCAGTACGATAAATAGCAACCTCTACATTTTGGGTTGTGCTATTTCTCTGAAAACTGACACTGTAGCTAAGTTTTTTGTTTTTAGCTTCGCGTTGTGCTTGTTGCAGTGCGGCCAAAACGGCGTCGTTAACTTTATTTATCCGTTGCCGATTTATAAAGCCAGCCCAACCAGGAGCTGCGATCGCTGCTAAAATTCCTACTAACAGCAGTACTACTATTAACTCTATAAGACTAAATCCAGCATCTTGTTGATTGTAGCCATCGGTAAAGGATCTATTTGCTAAATATTGCTGCTTTAGCTTTGTTTCTCGGCTGTGCAACTGGAAATAATTTAATAGTCTTAAACTAGGAATATTCGGCATACTATCCTGCTTTTATTAATATTTGTCAAAGATAGAAGCTATTTAGTAAAGATGAAGCTGCTTCCTTGAACCTTAATGTTTGCACTCGGAAAATAACTAGATTTATTCTGGGCGTAACGTACTTTAGTTTCATCTTGGATTAAACGAGCTTGTGCATTACCTCTTAAATAAACTTCCGCAGCACTTCTATTATCTGTGCCAACTGAATTTATACAAGCATAGAATCCTGTTTTGACAGTAGTTGCTGCTACTGGAACTTGACTAAAGCCAGTAGAGCATGTTGCTGCTGGCGCTCCCTGTGCTATTGTTGTTTGATCTATAAAATCAACCAACACCACGGGAACTTGATCGTAAGTCCCCCCTCCTGCCCAACTATTCATTTTTGCTTGTAATGTTATGCCCTTTTGTGACAAGTCAAATGGTTTAAAACCTTTATCTGGACATGGGAGATATTTTTCGGTTGCAGCAAATCCAGAGCAAGTCACTGTAGCAGCAGTATTTGGAACGCCATCTTTTATTTGCCATCTGGCGATGCGTGCAGCGTTAGACCAAGTAGTATTAGTGTCTTTAATTAAATAGTAGGCAACTAATGAGTAAACAAAAGTATCATCTTTTTGAGTGCCTGTAATTGTAATTGCTTGATTAAATAATTCTCGTTTCCAAAAAACAAGCACAGGAATTTTATCTGTTCCATTAGGTAGTTGATTCCCAGTTGTACTTGCATTTGGGCAAGTGTTAGCGGTACTAGTATCAACAGTACCGCTTAGACAAGCAATTCCAGTAGCATCATATATATATATCGCTTGTTGGAGATCGCGAGTAATATAATCTAGTGCAGCTTTAATTTCTTGCTCAGAGTTCGCTTTGGCTTGTTCCTGACCATCAGTGTTTAAAACACTGATCATAAAACTTAGTAACGGCGTAATTACTAAAAATGCAATGAGCATAGCCACCAATAATTCAATCAGGGTGAAGCCACTATTTTTGTTTTGCTTGTAAGAGGGTTTTAGCTGAGTACTTAACAGCCACCTCAATATATTCATTTTGCTACAGATTCTCCTTAATGACCGATACTCAGTCATGAAATTATTTATGTTTACAGGGTTAATTTTATGGTGGAGGTTGACAACCACCAAGGCGATCGCACAAAGCGCTATAGGAGCTTTGACCCCTGACAATTTCAGTTGTTATTTCTACTAGTGGTGCTTTGCGATCGCCTAGTCCCCCTGTGAATGTTGCTGCTTTTTTTCCATTACTACCCGCAGTTAAAGAACCAAATTCAGCATCTGAACGATATACCCGAACTCCCAAACGATAGCCTTGACCTTTATCAGCGTCGCTACCTGTGACAGCAAGCCGAATAGCTTGAATGTAAAATAAATCGCTAGTACAGTCGGGATTAGCAAGGCTGCCATTTTTGTTAAAGCAATACAAACCAGTGCTAGCAGTAGGAGCTAACGTACTACTCAATAAATAGTCACTGCTTGAACTGGATACATTTCTACTTGTGCTAGCAGCTAGTGTAACGGTGATTGTCGGATCTGAGATTGTTTTAGACTTAATAGCATCAATGAAGGCTTTAGCCGCTCCTGTTGCCAATTCCACCCGTTTAGCTTGCACACGAGTTGCTGTTGACATTACTAGGACAGGTGCGATCGCTACTAGCAAAATGGCAACTACGAGGATCGCCACAAGCGACTCAATGATCGTAAAACCAGACTCGTTAGACTGGGCAGATAATTCTTGTAGTTGGCGTGGGTTCATACTCAATTTCTTAATAAGGCTATGTTTTAAAATAATTTGCGATTGTGTGTAATACACTTGTAATTTCTCTCCAAACCTCTCCTTTTGTAGGGGAGAGGCTTTGAATTTTCCCCTCTTCCCCATTAGGGAAGGGGGCTAGGTTTGTTAACGTGGTCTATTCACCTAAAAAGTGCTGTAAAAATTCTCATTCAGACACTTTAGGATGGTTGGAGTTGGCAGTTAGTAGGACGTTCAGTTGCTGGTAGTGCAAATTTGAAACCATTGCCAAAGTAACTAGTGTCGGCAGTCTCAAACCCATCTGCTGTTTGAGTTTGGACAGAACACAACAGAGTTTTCACCCAAAGGTCATCGCGGCCTACTTCTCTGAAATATTCATTCGGAGGATCTGCTGCTGGAGTTACAAAGCGCTGGGCAAACAAGTCAGGATTTTGCGCCAGTAAAGCCACATCAAAACCCCAGTTACGGTTAGGAGGCATATAATAAGGCGCTTCACCACTAGGATTAGTAATGTAAGTACTATCTGATGTGTAACCAGGTCTTGCAGAATTCAGAAGTCTGTAAAAGATACTGTTATTATTCAAAAGGTTAGCAGCACTAGTATCATTAGGGTCAGAAGTGGTTGCAGGAGGAGTTGTTGGTCCTGGTCTGACAAGAGCTTGGAATGGTGCAGTAGCATAGATACTGCGTTTAAATTGGATGAATGAACCGTTGATATTGGCATCAATCCCATCCCAGTTTTCTAAGAACCGCACAAAGTTATGCAAACCCCCATTGATTTCGTAAATACTTGTACCCACACGAGCCGGAGTATCACCAGCAGCAACTACTAGATTAAAATTTGTTTGACTTGCCTGAGACAACCATCTAGTGTTTTTAACGACACTAGATGATCCTGCTAAAGCGGCGTAATTTCTAGTCTCAGATGCTGTTGCTGTTGCGGTTGTTAGTTGTAATTGCAATATAGGTTCAAATAGCGGCTGGTATGACGCATCTCTGCTGGGTGTAGCGCTGAATAGTGACGCGTCTGTGGCTCCAGGAAAATCTCTAAGCGAACCAGAAGCCGGTAGTTTGGGGTATCTGTAAAATACACGATTACTGTTGTTGTATTTGATCTCGCTCATGGTTGACGGTGGTGGGCTAATAGAAATAATATTTGTTGTGGTTGCAAACCATAGAGCATTAGTCGCGATGTCAGGTATGCTAAGCGGGTCTAGCACACCAAGTATGCTATTTAGCGGCAATTCTCTTACTACACCTGATTTAATACCTAGTGGAATAGGAGTAGCACTAGTATAATCTATGGCATTATTAAGAATATCAACAAGCTTCGCAAAATCAGCATTAGTCGTTGCTACATTATATTTCCGTTTGAACGCAACCCTACGAGCAAATTGAGCAAAATCAGCCCTTGGCGATCGCGCAGTTGTACCAGCTAAAAGTCTGTTAGGATCTGCACCAACTACATCACTAGACCTTTTTAGGATTTCTGTGTTTAGATCAAAAGTATGGGTTGTAGCAGGATTGCTATCTAAACCCACATACCAGTCACTTGGTTGACACTCTGAAACTGGTATTTTGAAGCACATTTCCATTACATACTCTGGGAAAGATCCTCGGCGTTGAATGGGTGTGACGAAGTTGTTCAAGTAAGAACTATTATTATTTACTGAGTCGCTAGCAGTGGGAGTACCTTGATAGTAGGCATCACCACCAGAGTTAGTCGGGAAATTAGATGAAGTGACGAAGTTGTTATTCCAGAAACCTACCTTTAGTCGGCTGAGTACAACGTTAGGATCGCTGCCTTGGTTATTTCGTAAATCGTAATCACCCTCATTGCGGAAACCTTCACGGAAGTTACCAGAGAGCAAGGTAACAGCATCGGCAATTACTGATGCTGGTCGCCAAGTTTCGCCTGTTGTGCAATTAGGTAGTCTAGAGTCATTCGGCCGACAAGCAAAATCAGGATCGCGATTTGCCGCAGCACGAGTATAAAATTTAGTATCGTAAGTACTATCACTGGGAGCAGGTAAAAGATCAGGGGTTTTGAATTCTTGTTTAGTGTGCAGATTAAAATCACCTTTAACATACACTGGTAGCTCAGTTGCTAAAATCAAGCCTTTTTCTTCAGGTCTGTAATTAGTCTGGCGACTCAAGTTACTGCCATTAATCAACATAATGGCGTTGGGTCGCCGTTCTGGATCGAGATTGTAGTCACTAGCGCTGACATTTTCACTAGTTGGGTTACTGCGATCTTTTTGAGCATCATCACGAGAGGCATAAATAATGCCGCTATTGGGTAATAGATATTCGTTATCCGATGCAGCACCGATTGCTTGTGCGCGAAGCAGACCTAAATTTATGGTAGTAGCACGAATTTCAAGAGGCTGACGCTGTTCAACTTCTAGATTGTAGTTTCCAGTTAATGTACCACCTTTATCTATAGCTTTAATTTGTCGGGCATCAAGAAATGTAATTTCTTTGATTGCACCATCAGGAATGTAGGTAGTACTCCGAG
Source organism: Nostoc sp. (assembly GCF_036917535.1). GTDB lineage: Bacteria > Cyanobacteriota > Cyanobacteriia > Cyanobacteriales > Nostocaceae > Nostoc. The sequence continues at coordinate 50,095 of NZ_JBALDA010000095.1, read as the reverse complement.
CCAGAGTGCCATCAGCAATCTGTATTGCACAGATAGTAGAGTCAATTGCTGATTGCTCAGAGAGAGTGAGGTTACTGGTAGTTGCTTTTGCCAGTGCTTGTCGTAGTAAAGGATTCACAAGGCGGCCATTGGGAAATACCAAGTTGGCTTGATATTTCAAGCGATCTAGCAAAGTTATACTAGTGTTAGTCACATCATCAGCGTTAGTCCCAAGTGTTAAAAAACTATTGCTATCTACTGCTTGTCCTCTAGTTATGCCAGCAGATGTAGTAGCGGGAGCAGCGTAAACAATCCCATTGTTAGATGCTGCTACTGTTGTCAAATTAAGGGGATTGTAGGTGTTTGTAGTTGCTGTTGCCTGATTGGTAGGGTTGTAGTAGCTACTTACACAGGCTATGGGTGTTTGATAATTGTCTGGTGTAGTCGCTTGAGGATTGTAGGAATCAAAATTGTAGTGATACACTACAGTGGCACGCATTACTAAATCACCACGTTTTTGTTTACTTGCATTCAGAGGATCGGTCGGATCGGGTACAAGCATAGGCATCGTATCAGGCCAGACTACTGTACCACCAGTTTCGTTAACTGCTGAAGTGCTTGGATCATCAAGCAGAGCAGGTTTTCCTGTTGGAGTTGGACGAGTAGGTGTAAGTCCAGAGCCTGTAGGTCTATATACTCCTGCCCCCGTAATCACCCTCAGTCCACCGACAACATCAAGGATATTAGTTCGCGGTGAAGCTGCTGAAATTTCCCAAAAACCATCACGTCCAGTTACCCCTAAATCTGATAACTGGCTGACGTGAGTGCTACGAGTACGATTTTGGGTAGTGCTACTTGTCCACTTCACCGCAGGAGTGATGGCTTGGGGAGTATCCTCTCCGACAAAATCTCCTTTTGTGCTGTCCCATATAAGTTGAGGCAGATTGTTGCCTACTACGATGCGATCGCCTAACTCTGTTTCTGTTACGGGAGTATTATCTACAATGTCTGGATCTCTAGTAGGTAGTTGCGCTGTATTTAGTGTTAGTGTTGTATTAGTATCTGTTGGATAAATCCACGCATCCATTGGACGTAGCGTATTAACAGAACCTTTCATAAAAGTTGCTGCATCTGCTGTGGTGTAATCGACACCAGCAGATTTTTCAATACCAGAAGTACCATAAGGAACTTCTTTAAATGGTACACGTCTAGTACGTTTACGGAACCAATTTCCCAATTCTTCCTTACGTACTTTAGTCGCATCCAAGCTTGGATCGCTTAGAAGCCGATTATTTATATTAGTTTGGATTTCTTGAGGATCAGTATTAGGTAATTGTGCGTTCACTAATAAGTCTATGCGTTGAGCATAAGCCTGAGTGTTATAGGCAATGTCATTCGAGTTATTTGAAGTAGTTTTATTAGTAGATGCTAAAGTTTTATTTGTAGTAGGCGCACCATTTTCTACAAATAAATCTACGTATGTTCCACCTGTATTACTTGTACTTATTGGGCTACTAATTGCAATATTACCGCCAACAACTATCTTGCTATTTTCTCGTTCGTAGTAACATGAATACCTACTACTGACCTGAAATAGGGTTATATCTTGACTAGTTTTAGCAGTAAATAAGTTACTGTTGGTAAAGATGCGTCCATTGAGACGGAATCTCGGTCCTGGTGTAATATCTAAGTCATCTTCATAGACAACGGCATTATTAGTAATAGGAACTTGATTACGATCTTGTTGCATTTCTAATGCGGAGAAGCCCTTATTACCTCGATACTTCTCATATTTGGTTGTATCAAGAGAAGTAGCTTGAGCAATATCACTAATGGGAACTGTTACTGCATAAACGAAAAAGCTTTTTTTCAATTCGCCAGTTGGTAGCTTATACCAACCCGAACTACCTACTAAGCTAGCACTAGTATCACCAGCTATGTCACAAGCTCCACCTGCCTTAGCTGGTAGCATAGGAGGGGTTCTAGCATCTAGTGGGCTTCTACTTCTGGTTTGGGTTGTACCACTTTGGGGGGGAGTACGGAAGTAGATACCATAGAGAATAAAGCTATCAAATTTACCATTATTATCTGTATCGGCAGGAAATTTCCAGGCTGTTTGTATGTTTTCTTGATTTTCTAAAGCTATACTACTACCTGCTTCAATCATCGGAGTTGAAGTACTTTTATTAAGGTTATAAGCCAGGGTTATAGGAGTTTCATCACCAAATGTATAGATAGAAAGTTTATTAATTAAGGTATTGTATAGGGTTAGATTTGATGGGACAGAGCGTGGTAGAGTCGGGTCAGCAAATAATGCAGTTATTTTGGCTTTAGCTCTGTCTAAGGCAGGGGTGGCGGCTTGCATTGTCGCTTCATTTACGCGGACGTTACTAGCATTTTTAGAACGTTCAAAAGACCGAAATAAAATTGCAGTTGTTAACAGTACAACTACCAAAACTACCATCGCCACTGTTGGCAATACAAAGCCAGAGTTAACCGAGCCGCGTCTTTTTTGAGTACCAGAAATAGCTCGCAAAAGCCAAATAATTTGCTTATTAATTGCAGAAAAAAACTGCTTGCTAATTTGTCTGAAGGTTTTTTTAATTACCTTGAATAGCTGACGTTTTCGAGACATAGCTGCTTCCTGGTCAAGTGGACTATAGCGGATTTTCTATTTTGTCAAAGTTTTCACTTATGCCTATCAAGTGTTTTTACAGGCATTAAATGAGAGGATATTTATCTAACTACTACATTTGGCTTTACTAACTTCCAAATAAAATAGCTGTTACAAAAGATATTTTATTAAAGTTATATCATTTATAAATTGTTCATTTTATCCGGTAAACACTGATTTTTTCAGAATTATTTAGTTTAAGTTTGATAAATAATAAGAGCATTACTTCACAGTATATTTGCGTAAATGTGTTTTATTTGAAGACAAATTTATGAAGATGTTGTCAGCAGAGTAGGCTTATAATACCCATTTGTTAAAGAAAAGATATCAGTAAGATGCAAAATAATCAGATGTGCGGCTTAGATTCCCGACTTCTTTAATTAAGAAGTCGGGAATCTTGTCGTTCACATTGCTTTGATTAATTACTAATTACTTACTAGTACACCTTGGCCTAAATCCCACTACCACCTTTAAAGGCAATCAAGCTTCTGCCACAAGGTACGAAAAATTAGTACTCTGTGGCAAAAGCTACTAGGCATTATAGATGCAACACGCAGTCACATTAAGGTTAAAAAGGTGATTATAAACCGCAACTATACGGAGTTTAACCACCTCCGTGGGTTTCAAACCCTCAATTATTCTTAGACTTTGTTTGTGTATCGAAGCCAGTTTAGTCTTCTCCCTACAGCCCTTTGGGTATGTCCCGTTGATTGAAGGGGAGACGTCAGGTGCTATGTAGCAATCTGTGGTACTGTCACCTTCACCAGCATTTTTTTGCTAAAAGACAGACCGTTCTCATTTTTGTCAATAATAATCGTGTCTCCAGAAATAAAAGTATTTTCCAATAACTTGGTGGCGAGGGGGTTTTCTACTTCTCGCTGAATTGCCCGTTTGAGTGGGCGAGCACCGTAAACTGGGTCATAGCCTGATTCGACAAGGTGATCGCAGGCAGATTGGGATATCTCAAAAAAGATTTTTTGCTCGCGCAAGAGATTTTCTACTCGCTTGAGTTGAATACGGATGATATGCCGCATTTCGGTGCGACTGAGGGCATGGAAGAGAATAATATCATCAAGGCGGGTGAGAAATTCTGGACGGAAATGCGATCGCAAAGCATCCATTACCCGCTTTCGCATCGTTTCATACTTGGAATCATCACCAGATATATCCAAGATATGTTCACTACCAATGTTACTGGTCATCACAATGACGGTATTACGAAAATCTACCGTCCTTCCTTGAGAGTCAGTAACTCTCCCATCATCCAACACCTGCAATAAAATATTGAACACATCGGCGTGCGCCTTTTCCACTTCATCCAACAGCACCACTGAGTAAGGACGGCGACGAATTGCCTCGGAAAGTTGACCGCCTTCTTCATATCCTATGTATCCTGGAGGCGCACCCACTAAGCGAGAAACTGAGTGTTTTTCCATATACTCAGACATATCCAAGCGCACCAATGCATCATCAGAATCAAAGAGAAACTGAGCTAAAGCACGGGCGAGTTCGGTTTTACCCACGCCTGTAGGGCCCATGAACAAAAATGAACCAATGGGACGAGAGGGATCTTTCATCCCCGCACGGGCGCGGCGAATTGCGGCTGCTACTGCTTCTACAGCCTCTTCTTGCCCAATGACTCGTTGATGCAAATGACTTTCTAATTGCAGTAATTTTTGTCGTTCCGATTCCAACAAGCGATTGACGGGGATTCCTGTCCACTTGGCGACGATTTCGGCAATATCGGCTTCGGTGACTTGTTCTCGCAGCAAGGTGGAACCTTGGTTTTGAATTTCTAAAAGGCTCGCTTCTTTGGCTTCGCGCTCATGCTGCACTCCCTCCAATTTGCCATACTTCAGTTGGGCAGCTTTATTTAGATCGTAGGCGCGTTCCGCCTGTTCAATTTGCACTCGCAGCGCATCTTCTTCTTTCTTTAAGGCGCTTATAGCCTCTAATAGCTGCTTTTCACCTTGCCATTGCTCATTAAATGTTTGCTGTTTTTCCGTCAAATTGGCGATTTCTTGCTCAATTCGCTGCAAACGTTCTTTTGTTTGGAGAGTACCCTTTTCTTCGCCAGCTAATGATAGCTTTTCCATTTCTAACTGCATTAAGCGGCGATCAATTGTTTCCAATTCAGCTGGTTTGGAGGTAATCTCCATTTTCAACTGTGCTGCTGCTTCATCTACTAAGTCAATGGCTTTGTCTGGTAAGAAGCGATCGCTAATATAACGCGCTGACAGTGTTGCTGCTGCTACCAAAGCCGAATCAGAAATTTTGACGTTGTGATGCACTTCATAGCGTTCTTTCAACCCCCGCAGTATGGAAATAGTATTTTCCACAGTTGGCTGATCGACAAATACTTGCTGAAAGCGGCGTTCTAGGGCAGCGTCTTTCTCAATGTGTTTGCGGAACTCGTCGAGGGTAGTAGCACCAATGCAACGCAGTTCTCCCCGCGCCAGCATCGGTTTGAGTAAATTTCCAGCATCCATTGCCCCTTGTTGGCTAGAACCTGTACCGACTACGGTATGTAGTTCGTCAATAAACAAGACAATTTGACCGTTAGATTCTGTAACTTCTTTGAGGACAGCTTTCAGGCGTTCTTCAAATTCTCCTCGCAATTTTGCCCCAGCAATTAAACTACCGATGTCTAAAGAGATGAGTTGACGGTTTTTCAAAGATTCCGGAACATCACCGTTTACCATCCGTTGTGCTAATGCTTCGGCGATCGCTGTTTTACCTACTCCAGGTTCACCAATCAGTACGGGGTTATTTTTGCTACGACGAGACAATACTTGAATTACTCGTCGAATTTCGTCATCCCGCCCAATTACTGGGTCGAGTTTTCCCGCTTTTGCCTGTTCTGTCAAATCTCTGCCAAATTTTTGTAAGGCTTCATAGCGGGATTCTGGGGTTTGATCTGTCACCTTTTGGCTACCGCGAATAGTTTTGATCGTAGCTTCAAGTTTAGGTGCATCCGCATTAAAGCCTTTGAGCATCTTTCGCCCAATGCGATCGTCTTCAGCAAAGGCCAAAAGTATGTGTTCCACAGAAATGTAGGAGTCTTTCATCCTGGCTCTAGCTTCCTCAGCTCGGTCTAGTAAAACATCTAAACTACGGCTAAGATAAAGCTGATCACTTTTACCAACTTTCGGCTGACGTTGGGTAAAAGCTTCTAGCTGCTGCTGCAAGCGGATTGGATCGACCTCAGATCGAGCCAGGATACGTATTGCTAGACTAGTGGGTTCTTCTAACAGGGCAATAATTAAATGTTCAACATCTAGTTGCTGTTGTTGATAAGCACGGACTATATCCTGAGATTTAACAATTGCTTCCCAGGCTTTATCAGTAAATTTATTTGGATCTGTAGGTTGCATCTTTAAAATTTTGGAATTTGGATTTTTAGTTTAAGGATTGGGGATTATTAAAGGTAGTAGGGAGTTGGGAGTGATTGTAACCTTACTCCTTAATACCCAGATAATTATCCAAACATTCTCAGCGTATATCCGCGTGTATCTTTGGTGGCAATTTGGGATTGGCAATTGATGATAGTTTAATCCATTGCCTATTTCCTAATTTAAAACGAAAACACTGTTATGAGCAGACTTTCCTCAATGGTATTATTGGAGCGATATCTACGACGGGCTATTCCGGCGCCGCTACTTAGTGTTGCTCATCAAGGGCAGTATTGGGGTAATACTAATAGGATTTACGTAAAGAAGATCCCCTAACCCGCTTAAAAAAGGGAAAAGTCTCGTGCGTCTTCTGGGTTTACTGACACGAGACAACAGTGCGCGGGAAAAATCAATCTCTCTCTAGCTCAACTTTTTAAGACATCTGTGTGGATTTTCCTATGGCTCTTAAGCACAAGTTGCTGCCCAGATTCCTAGCTTTTTGAAGAAGTCGAGGATCTGAATCCAGCTTAAATAAATGACATTCCACTACCGGATAATTAATTTTTTGGAAATCCCTGATAAAAATTACTGACTCACAAGTTGCTCTTGTGATTCCTGTTTGACTCCTGAACCTTGAGTTCCCAGTTGAATAAGTTCAATTTTATACCCATCTGGATCTTCCACAAAGGCAATTACCGTCGAACCGTGTTTCATCGTCCCTGGTTCGCGCACGAGTTTACCGCCCTGATTGCGAATTTCTTCACACGTAGCGTAAATATCATCAACGCCAAGGGCAATGTGACCGTAAGCATTACCTAATTCGTACTTTTCCACACCCCAGTTGTAGGTTAGTTCGATCACCGAGTTGTCGCTTTCGTCGCCATAGCCAACAAAAGCCAGGGTAAATTCTCCCCCCGGATAATCTTTTCGGCGCAGCAGTTTCATTCCTAGAATTTCACAGTAGAACTTTAAGGATTCTTCAAGGTTGCCCACCCGCAGCATTGTGTGTAGTAATCGCATATTGACCTTTTCTCTGTAATTGATTTAGTGTTATTCTCTGCAAACATTTTACCTAGCTCAAAGTCTTAAGGGAAAAATGCCGTTACAGAAAGAATTAAAAGCAGAAAGGACAGGATAAACAATTATCCATTCTTGGCATTGCTCACTATCCCGATAATGGAAATCTTCTTTAATCTCAGCTGAGAAAGTCTCTTAACCGCCTATGCTAGCGATTGGGTTAGGCAACTGGACTGGATGCGTAACACACTCGAATAAAGGATAAAGTACAGATGAGTAAATTTCTAGATACTGCCATTGAGGCGATCGCAGCCCGTGAAATTCTTGATTCACGCGGTAGACCGACAATTGAAGCCGAAGTGCATTTAGCCAACGGTGTTGTAGGATTGGCGCAAGTTCCTAGTGGTGCTTCTACTGGCACTTTTGAGGCTCACGAACTGCGTGATGGTGATAAAAGCCGTTATGGGGGCAAAGGCGTACTCAAGGCAGTAAAAAACGTCAAAGAAGCACTTGCACCAAAATTGTTAGGCTTGGATACCCTCAACCAAGAACTGCTAGACCGCACAATGATCGCTATAGATGGTTCTGCTAACAAAAAAAATTTGGGAGCTAATGCGATTTTAGCAGTTTCCCTTGCAGCAGCTAAAGCTGGTGCTGAGTCTCTAGAAATTCCTCTATATCGCTATTTGGGTGGCCCTTTAGCGAATTTGCTCCCAGTGCCGTTGATGAACGTGATTAACGGTGGCGCCCACGCCTCAAATAACGTGGATTTTCAAGAGTTTATGATTGTCCCAATTGGCGCAACTTCCTTCCGAGAAGCGTTGCGCTGGGGTGCAGAAGTGTTTGCTACCCTCAGCCAGGTGTTAGATGAAAAGGGTTTGCTTACTGGTGTCGGCGATGAAGGCGGCTTTGCCCCTAACCTAGAATCTAATCAAGTGGCTTTGGAATTGTTGGTTGCTGCGATTAAGAAAGCTGGTTACAAACCAGGAGAACAAGTAGCCTTGGCGTTAGATGTGGCGGCTAGCGAGTTTTACAAGAATGGTCAATATGTTTACGATAGTAAACCTCACGCCCCGGCTGAATTTATTGATTATTTAGGACAACTAGTTGACCAATATCCAATTGTGTCAATTGAGGATGGTTTACACGAAGAAGATTGGCAAAGTTGGCAATTGCTGACCCAGAAGTTAGGTTCGCGGGTGCAATTGGTAGGGGATGACTTGTTTGTGACTAACGCCACTCGCTTGCAAAGAGGCATCCAGGAAAAAGCCGCTAATGCCATTTTGATTAAACTCAATCAAATTGGTTCACTCACTGAAACCTTGGAAACGATTGATTTAGCAACTCGCAATAGTATTCGTTCAGTAATTAGCCATCGTTCTGGTGAAACAGAAGATACAACGATCGCTGATTTAGCTGTAGCAACCCGTGCTGGTCAAATCAAAACAGGTTCTCTGTGTCGCAGCGAACGAGTAGCAAAATATAATCGCTTGCTGCGAATTGAAGATGAACTAGGCGATCGCGCCATTTATGCTGGTGCTGTGGGGTTAGGGCCGAAGTAGGGACTGGGGATTGGGGATTGGGCATTGGGCATTGGGCATTGGGCATTGGGCATTGGGCATTGGGCATGGGTTATTCTCCTTGTCCCCCCTGCTCCCCCTGCTCCCCCTGCTCCCCCTGCTCCCCCTGCTCCCTCTGCTCCCCCTGCTCCCCCTGCCCCATGCCCCATGCCCAATTAAGGATAAAACCCCAACTTGGGCAACCCCAAAGTTTCATCCCAGCCCATCATCAGGTTCAGACACTGAATTGCTTGGCCCGCCTGTCCTTTAATTAGATTGTCAATTGCTGACATGACAATCACGCGACCTGTACGTGGGTCAACTTCTACACCGATATAACAAAGATTGCTGCCGTTAGCCCATTTGGTTTGGGGGTAAACGCCGCTACCGCAAACTTTTATCCAAGGAGAGTTGCGGTAGAAGGCTGAGAAAATTGTGATTAAGTCATCTCGCACTAGACCTGGGTCGCTCATTGTGGCATATACTGTTGCTAAAATACCGCGTACCATTGGGATAAGGTGCGGTGTAAATTGGATCATAAGTTCGTGACCAGCTAAGTCACTGCAAATTTGCTCAATTTCTGGGGTATGACGGTGACAACCAACATTGAAAGCTGCTATGGAGTTGTCTGCTTCAGCTAGTAATAAGTTGGTTTGAGCCTGCCGTCCACTGCTAGATATGCCAGACTTGGCATCGATAATAGCTGTTTCTGGTCTGATTAAGCCTTGCTTTAAAAGTGGCGAAAGCGCAAGGAGACTAGCAGTGGCATAGGAACCAGGACAGCCAATAAGTTGAGCTTCGGCAATGCGATCGCGATAAAGTTCTGGTAATCCATAAACTGCTGTAGCTGCAATTGTGCGATCGCTTCTCTGTGTACCATACCAATTTGTATAAGTTGTCAAATTACTAAACCGATAGTCTGCACTCAAATCTAGTACTTTACATCCTTTTTCCAGCAGTTTGGGCGCGATTTGGCAAGCCAGACCATTTGGTAAAGACAGGAAAACTACTTCACAGCGGTGAGCAATTATTTCTGGTTCTACCGCTTCTATTAGCAGGTTAGTTGCATGAGCCAGATGCGGGTAGAGATCCCCAAAGGATTTCCCGATACTGCTCTCACCGCCTAAATAAACCAGTTCGACTTCTGGATGATCCATCAGTAGTCGTACTAACTGCACTCCACCATAATCCGACGCGCCAACAATCCCAACGGGTACGCGTCTAAATTTGCCCATGATCCCAAATCCTTATCCCATGAATGGTTAATTCGTTCTCAGCTATCAACAATATCAGCGACCAGACGCACGGCGCACAAAACGTCTTAAACTAACTCCTCTACTTTGTTTTGAGAAGATGAGCGAGCAAACAAACAATTATTATTCCTCATCCCCTTCATCCTTTACTGTTGCTGCACTTTTTCGCCACTTTTTATGGCAAAAATTTTTGCCCCGTTATCAAATCATTGCTAGTCTACTTCTCTGCCTTATAAAGGAGCTACAATCTAAAAGAAGAAATTGTAAAAAAAATTTACGTTTATAGCTGGAAATCTTTCTGTGTCACAGACTAATCCTACCCAAGCTTTTAAATTTGATTCGATTGATGCCGCTTTAGCAGACCTAAAAGCTGGTCGCATCATTGTAGTGGTAGATGATGAAAATAGAGAAAATGAAGGCGACTTAATTTGTGCTGCCCAATTTGCCACACCCGACATGATTAATTTCATGGCGGTGGAAGCAAGAGGACTAATTTGTTTGGCAATGATGGGCGATCGCTTAGATGAGCTAGACTTACCCTTAATGGTAAGCAACATTACAGATACTAACCAAACTGCCTTCACTGTCAGTATTGATGCCGGGCCAGAATTAGGTGTCACCACAGGCATTTCAGCAGAAGACCGCGCCCGAACTATCCAGGTTACTCTCAACCCAGCCACAAAACCTACCGATTTGCGTCGTCCTGGTCATATTTTTCCGATTCGGGCTAAAGTTGGAGGCGTACTCAAACGCGCAGGACATACGGAAGCTGCTGTGGACTTAGCTAGACTAGCAGGGCTATACCCGGCGGGGGTAATTTGTGAAATTCAAAACTCCGATGGGTCAATGGCGCGGTTGCAGCAGTTAGTTGAATACGCTAAACGTCACAATTTAAAAATTATTAGTATTGCGGATTTAATCAGCTATCGCCTACAGCACGATCGCCTAGTGTATCGTGAGGTAATTACCAAGCTGCCTAGTCAATTCGGTCAGTTTGAAATTTACGCCTATCGCCACACTTTGGATAATACAGAACACGTGGCAATTGTCAAGGGCGATCCAGCTAACTTCAAAGATGAGCCAGTGATGGTGCGGATGCACTCAGAATGCCTAACTGGTGACGCTTTGGGTTCTTTGCGCTGCGACTGTCGGATGCAGCTTGTAGCTGCACTGAAAATGATTGAGTCTGCTGGTCAAGGTGTTGTTGTATACCTACGTCAAGAAGGACGAGGAATCGGCTTGATTAACAAGCTGAAAGCCTACTCATTGCAGGATATGGGACTGGATACAGTAGAAGCAAATGAGCGTTTGGGATTTCCTGCTGACTTGCGAGACTACGGTATGGGGGCACAAATGCTCATGGACTTGGGCATCAAAAAGATTCGCCTAATTACCAATAATCCCCGTAAAATTGCTGGTGTCAAGGGTTATGGGTTGGAAGTCGTTGATCGCGTGCCATTGTTGATTGAGGCAAACGACTACAATTCCTATTATTTGGCGACAAAGGCGAAAAAGCTGGGTCACATGCTGTTACAAACTTATCTGGTGACAGTAGCAATCCACTGGCAAGATGACCCGGAAGCTGTAACGGAACGTTATGAACGCTTAGAGAAACTGCGACACTTAGCGAGAAGTAACGATCTATTGTTACAAGAAGAAGCGCGTCCCTTGGCGATCGCTCTATTTGACGAGCCATCTTTAACAGTACACTTGGGTTTTGATCAGGCAAAAGTTGCTAGCAGTGATTGGTATAGCCAAAGTGGTCATCCTTATATACAGGCAATCTTCCAAATTCTGGACAACTTAGCAACTGTGCCATACATCCAGAAACTAGAATTTCTGATTTCTTCTGGTTGCGATCCTTTGAGTAATTTACAAGTCCAACTAGATCGGCAGACATTCGCGGATGGTACATTGCCTTCATCAATTAGCGATCGCTTAAAGACGCAGCAAATTTACAGCTTTAGTAAATAGCTACGAATTAAGAGAAAACTTTTTAAGGGGGTTGGAGATTTATTGTGCCTAAGTCTTAGCTTCCCCCGAACTTTTCAGGCATTCTGCTACATCAACTGATTTCTCATCTCTTTCGGTGATAGTACTGGAATCGGTGAACCTGTGAATCCATCTACATCACGAGTAACGATCGCTTCTAACCCCAACTTCATCACAGACACTACTTGCACCGCATCTTCAAAATCAGTCAACCTCAATGCGATCGCCTGCTCTAGCACAGCGCGATCCACTGCACAAATTTCTATCAGTGCTAACAATTGAGTCACTGCGGCAATCGCAACTTCAGCACTTTTGGTCTGGCGTCTAACCAAATAATGTATATCCGTAACCGTTGTCGCCGACATAAATCCTTCAACTTGCCCCGATTCAACTGTCTCTAGCAAAAAAGCCGCATCCGCCACAAAAGGTTCACGCGCTAGCAAAGCATCCAGCAGAACGTTTGTATCAAATAAAACTCGCATTACAGATACTTTTGCACCAACCGCTCATCTAGCATGGCTTTTACTTCTTCATCTGTAGGTGGCAGGGTATCTGTCTTGGCAATACCGATTAAACTTGCAGCTAAACCCTTTGGCTTTGGGGTTGGCTGAAGTTTTGGTTGGAGCGATCGCATTAATGTATTGATTAACTGCCAACGATCCTCGGCAGATAATCTCAGCGCTTGATCTTCAAGTTCACGTAAGGTCATAGCATCTACAAAGTCAATTTCAAAATTGTCAGTCTTTTCCCAGATTACCTAAAATCAAAGTACCTCTCCCCGAAAGCGACTATCCATTACCTGGATCTTTCTCAACATTTGCTCCCGTATTCACTCATGTTTTCTACAACCCTGATTCGTCCGTCGTAAATTCTCAATAAAAAGCTAATTTTAGCGAGAATATTAAGAGGTAACTTGTCAAGTATGCCTGACACCGAGCGTGTTTAAGACGCCTACAAAACAAGCGTTTCAAGATTGTAAAGAAAGATGCGACTAATGGATAGCTGAAAGCGAGAAGAGAAACAATTGTACTGGAAAAATCGGCTAGGGTCGGAAATTGGTGATGATTAATTAATAATGAGTTGCCGACTTGCGATGATGCACGGCTGTAACGCCATCATTATCTAGCAATTTGCCACTCTCCACAGTCGCATAAACCAGCCAGTGGTCGCCAGATTCCATCCGATTTTGTACGGAACATTCGAGATATGCTAGAGCATCCGTAAGTATGGGAGAACCGCTTTCTGTTTCTTTGGCGGCGACATCGGTAAATCGGTCTTGTCCCGGCCCAAAAGGTTTGAGGAAGTGCTTCATCAACCCTAAGTGATTGCCTTCTTTAAGGATATTGAGGACAAATTTGTTTCCTGTATGGGTGAGTGTTTCTACTGCACGATCTTTGGCGACGGCGATGGTTAAACCAGGTGGACTAAAGCTAGCTTGAGATACCCAAGAAGCTAACATCGCACTGGAGCGATCGCCTTCCTTGGCTGTGAGAACGCAAAGAGAACCGACAATCCGACCAACTGCTTGTTCTACATTTGTTGCAGGTTGACTTGGCGATCGCACTTTCTTAGCTTTCTTCAGTGCTTGGGCAAAGTCGGTTCCAGCTTCTTCGCATAATTGTAAGGTGGCATCGTCGGGTTTGAATTTTACGCGGATGGTATCAAAACCAAACCGATAGCCAGCATCTTTTAATTTACCCTCAATTAAATCAACCGCTTCCCCACTCCAGCCAAAGGAACCAAAAGCACCAGCGAGTTTATTGTTAGTAGCGGTGGATAGTACAATTCCTAATGCTGTTTGCACGGGTGTCGGTGCATGACCGCCGAGAGTGGGAGAACCGATGATGAAACCACCCGCTTTTTCTACAGCCGTTCGGATTTCTTCTGGTTCCGTAAATTCGCAGTTAATCGATTCTACGGCAACGCCAGCTTTTGTAATCCCACGAGCGATCGCTTGGGCTAATGTTGCTGTATTCCCATAAGCAGATGCATAAATCAACGCTACTGTCAAGTCAGCAGATGCTTGCTGTTGAATCCATTCCCGATAAGCTTTGGTTAGCTCGATTAAGCCATAGCGCACCAAAGGCCCGTGTCCAGTGCCATACATTCTTACGGGAAAATCAGCAAGTTTATCCAACGCTGTTTCAACTTGACGAGCGTGGGGAGCCATGAGGCAATCAAAATAATAGCGCCGATCCTCGTTATATATTTCCCAGCCTTCATCAAATACCTGATCTCCACAAACATGCGCCCCAAATAACTTATCTGTGTATAGAATTTCTGTTTGTGGATCGTAGGTGCAAAGTTGATCGGCATAGCGGGGATTGGGAGTGGGAATAAATTGTAAATTATGCCCATTACCCAAATCTAGAGTTTCTTCGCCTCGCATGACAAGAATTTGCAAATCTGGATTTTCCAGCGCCGCACGTAAATTTATCGCCCCTGGATTAGAACACACAAAGGTGATTTGTGGGGCAATTTCTAACAAAGCTTTTAAAGTTGCAGCACGGTTAGGATTTACGTGTCCCAAAATTACATAATCTAAATCTTCAAGATGGAAACGTTGTTGCAAAGCTTCTAAATAAATTTGCGTAAAGGTTTCCCCTGGAGGATCGATAATGGCGGTTTTATCGCTTTCAATTAAATAAGAATTAGCAGTTGTACCTTTAGCAAGAGCATATTCAATTTCAAATCTCAGCCTTGACCAACTGCGCGATCGCAGTATTCTCGTATCTGTAGCAATGGGGAAAACTTGAACGTCACGGGGTTTATTTTTTGACATGGCTTTATTGGGGAATAGGGCATGGGGCATTGGGCATTGGGCATTCGGCATTGGGCGTTGGAAACAGACAGGGTAGACAAGGAAGATGGGGAAGACCAGGAAAAGATTTATTCAATAATTCCTCCTTGTCCCCCTTGTCCCCCTTGTCCCCTGCTCCCCTGCTCCTCTCCCCTTAGTAATGATTACCGACTTTACGGTGATGCACAGCAGTCAAACTTTCTGGCTTAGAAACCCCTCCGGCGTAGACTGTGCTATATACTGCCCAATGGTCGCCGCAATCCATTCTACTGATGACTTCGCACTCCATGTAGGCGAGGGCGTCGTTGAGGATAGGCGCACCATTTTCAGCTGGCTGCGTTCTCACACCTTCAAAGCGGTCAGCACCAGGGGCGAACCGTTTCAAAAAGTGTTTCATTAATGGTTGGAAATTGCCTTCTTCTAGAACGTTGAGAACAAAGCGATCGCCTACTTGCATGAGTGATTCAATTGCCCGATCTTTGGCGACTGCAATGGAGAATCCCAATGGTTTAAAGCTAGCTTGAGCAACCCAGGAGGCTAGCATAGCACTGGAAACATCGCCTTTTTTAGCAGTAATAATATATAACCCACCGCTGATTCTACCTAGTGCTTTATCTAAGTCAGCACCAAGGGATTTCATCGCTTTCATGCTGCGATCGCGTGTTACCCATTGAGCTAGGTCTGTACCCGCTTCTTCACACAACTTGTAGACGTTTTCTGTGGGTATTTGTTTAATCCGAATCGCTGGAAAAACTGTTAACAAACCCAAATTGCGGAATTTACTCACCAAAGGATCTATCGGCTCATCATCGCCACCACCGGTTTCAAATACGCCGATCGCTTGCTTTTCTTTGGCAGATCCTAAAATTGTGCTGAGTGCAGCTTGGATGCTAGCAGCGCCTGAAGCCGGAGGTAGACCAACAACTAATCCAGCACAACGGCTAACTAGTTCTCGCAGTTCTTGTAAATCGACTTCAGATCCCAAATCGACAATTTCCACGGCGACACCAGTTTTCCCGATACCGTTGGCAATTGCTTGCGCCAGGCGATCGCTATATCCGTATTCGGAAACGTAAAATATTCCAACTGCCGTTTCTGCCTTGGTTTGGCTTTGGCTCCAAGCGCGATAACGTCCAACTAGTTCTTCAACATTGTGAGATAATAATGGCCCGTGTCCTGTGGCAATCATGTCAATGGTTTTCAGTTCCGCCATCCGCTTCAGGGCAGACAAAACTGATCGGGCATTCGGCCCCATTAGGCAATCGTAGTAATAATGAAAGTCTTCTTCGATCGCTGCTAAGTCCTCATCAAAGATGCTATCTGAGCAATAGTGCAACCCAAAGGCATCGCAGGTATACAGAATTTTGGTTTTGTGGTCGAAGCTGAAGATGGTATCCGGCCAATGTAAATTCGGAGCAATCACGAATTCAAATTCATGGTCGTTGCCCAAATCTAAGCGATCGCCATTTTTCACAATCCGCCGTTTAAATGGCTGATGTACCAAATTCTCCAGAAACTGAATCGCCACTTTGGAACCAACAACGGTTATTTCTGGAGCCATAAGCAGTAAATCTTTAACTAAACCGCTGTGGTCTGGCTCAGTGTGGCTAATAATTAAATAATCAATCTCTGTTGGATTGATTAGTCCAGTGAGTGTATCGAAGTATAGTTGACGAAACTTTTCATGGGAGGTATCAACTAATGCAGTCTGCTCCCCACGGATGAGAAACGAGTTATAGGTGGTACCGTTTTGCAGACCAAACTCAATATCGAAGCGATCGCGATCCCAATCCAAAGAGCGAATAGCCGTCGTCTCTTGAGCAATCTCTACAGTCTGTATGGTGAGTCGTTTTTCAGTTTTTTCGGTGAGCGCTACCATAACTCCCCTCCTTGACAAATTGAGTATTTATTCCTCTAGGTTTATTGTGACACGGCTTGAATGTTAATTTTTATTAAAAAACCTATGACTGACTTAAAGAAGTAAAAAGTGTGAAATCACAAAGGCACAGAGAGGAAATTTGGTTAGCCTTGGAAATTGGTAATTCTCGGCTACATTGGGCATTGTTTGTAGGCGAGACACTTTACTCAGCTTGGGATACCGACTATCTTTGTGAGTCTGTCATACAACACCTAGCTGAATGTCAAACCCTAGATAATTTATTACTAGCAATTTCTCTACCCCATCAACAAAGTAATTTTCTCACAAATACTCTACCCCTTTGCGCCTTTGCGCCTCTGCCCCCCTGCCCTCTTTTTCTTGCCTCCGTAGTTCCCAGCCAAACTGCTATTTGGCAAAGTTATCCCAACATTCGCGTTATTAGCTTAGATCAAATACCACTAACAGGTGTGTATCCCACATTAGGAATTGACCGCGCTTTAGCTTTGTGGGGTGCGGGGAAAACTTGGGGTTTTCCTATGTTGGTAATTGATACTGGAACAGCGGTGACTTTTACAGCTGCGGATGCTAATAAGTGTCTAGTTGGAGGTGCAATTTTACCGGGATTAAACTTGCAATTTGCAACTCTTGGTCAACAAACAGGACAATTACCATTAGTGGAAATGCAAAGTGTTACGTCTATACCACCACGTTTTGCTCTCAATACTACAGAAGCAATTCAAAGCGGGGTAATTTACACTTTAATAGCTGGAATTAAAGATTTTATTGAAGCATGGTGGCAGTTATTTCCTAATGGTAAGATTGCGATTAAAGGGGGCGATCGCACTTTATTACTAAATTATCTGCAAGCCTTATATCCTGAAGTTGCAGCACCTTTAATTGTGGAACCAAATTTAATTTTTTGGGGAATGTGGGAAATAGTAATGGGTGATAAGTAAATGGCAAATATTAGCGCGATCGCAAAATAAGCAGACAGGTTTAGAGGATGTTTGAAAAGTCCTCAAGCGTATGTTTCACTACCCTGGCTACCAAGAAACTGCTACCAGAGAATCGGAGTTTTGGGATTTGAGAGTGTACCCCTGAGTCATACTTGAGGCTCAAGCCAACCCTTTTCAAACAACCTCTAAGGTACGGATGGAATAAAATTAGGTACTTCCAGTTAAAAAAACATCCTATAATAGGGGCGCATGAGCTTAAGCCCCTAAAAATCTACAAATAATTGAGATAATTTATTTTTTGTAAGTCCCTTAATAGCACTTCTCGGTGACAGTCGGATTTTTGATAAAAAACCTATCGTTTTGGTTAAACAATTTGTTGCTTTACAATCGAAAGTTCAATAATACAGGATAATTACCAAATGCGCCGCTTATTAGTCAATTTTACCTGTGGCTTGCTAGTTGCAGTTCCAGGTTCTAGTGGAGTAAGTCTACAACAAACTCATAGTTGTCAAAGCTTGCAGTCAGAATCAAATTTCTTAGTTGTGGGTGGTGGTGGTGCACCTTCTTACAACGAAATTGCTTTAGAGAAAAATGTACTTTACTTTCAGCGTACCCTGCAATTCATGGGGTACAATCCAAAGCAAGTTGCATCCATTTTCTTTGCCAATGGTAACGATGGTCAAGCCTCTGTGCGCTATATTGACCAGCAAAGAAAACAGCAATTTAAACGACCAAATATTCCCTACCTTCAAGGTGCTACTACTTTAAATAACTTAGAGCGTTATTTCCAGCAGTTAGGACAACATAAAAGTTCTAAAATTTCGTTTTTATACTTCACAGGACATGGAGGCAAAAATACACAAGACCTAGATAACAATTATTTTATGTTGTGGAATGAACAACCGTTGAGTGTCAGGCATTTTTCTCAAATGCTAGATAAAATGCCATCAGAGAAACCTGTTGTAGTAATGATGGCTCAGTGTTTTTCTGGCTCTTTTGCTAATTTTATCTATGAAGAGGGAAATCCCAAACGTCCTGTAGCACTTCAAACACGTTGTGGATTCTTTGCAACGATTAAAAGTCTACCTTCAGTCGGCTGTACGCCAGAGGTAAATGAGGCTGACTATCGAGATTATAGTTCTAGCTTCTTTGCAGGTTTGAGTGGACGCGATCGCACAGGGAAAACAGTGAGTTCTGCTGATTACAATCAAGATGGACGAATTACTTATGCCGAAGCTCATGCTTTTGCCAAGGTAGATGAGAAATCTATGGATTTACCAATATCTACTTCTGAGGCTTGGTTGCAGAACAAAGTTTTTCCAACACAGGAAAAGACAATTCTTACTCAACCAATTAGTCAAATTTTAAAGACAGCTCGCCCTGAACAACGCTATGTAGTCGATTCTTTAGTGAAAAAGTTTAATTTAGACAAACAAAAGCCTATTTTTGAGGTTCTACAAAATATAAATAGTAACGAAATTAAAATCGACGAACAGCAGGCTTATTTTAAACGCTTGAAGATGGAACTAATTAACATTGCTGTTGAAAAACAAATCCGTACTTCTGGTAATCAAAAAGATATTGCGATACTCAAACGGTTAGTGAAGTGCGAAAGTGGTTCTTGGAAAAAATAAATCAACTAAAACACCTGATAGTTTATATAGTATTGAGCCAAGATATGACCACTCTTCAACTCCTGCATCCTTTTATGGATAGTGCATCTATTCCATCCTAACTCCCGTTTTACTAAAGCCTGTCCACCTATTCCCAAACCTTTCACCACTTCTATTATGAATTGTCGTCGGTTGCTTTTATTGAGTTTTTTGGCTGTTTTGATGTACAAAGATTTTAAGTTCTTGGTGAGTTGAATGATAGATTTTAAAGACATGAGGTAAGCTGCATACTGAAATTATCTTTCTGCGATCATAAGATCAATCATTCTGTGGAGTTCTCTTAATAAATTCTTGAATCTCGATTGCCACAACTTCAGCACAAGATTCTGGTAAATCATTTCCAGCATGGGCAATCATTTTCAACTCGATTTTCGGCATCAGTTGAGCATAAACCCGACTTTTAGCTAAAGCATCTGGTGTATCTTGCCCACCTTGTAAAATAAAAACTGGGACATCTATCATATAAAGCTGCTTTTGCAGCAATTCCGCCTCAATTTCTACTTGTCGCCGTTTGAAAAGTAACTGGCAACCTATGGGATACGGCAATAGCGATTGACGTAACTGCAAGTCTTGTGCAATTTTTTCATGCCAACCCACGATTTTAGTCAAGGGAGTTAGCGATCGCAAAAATTTAACTATTAATGGTGGATAATTCAATAATCGCCGCATCTTCTGGCAATACTCTTCTTGTCCTGCTATCTCTACGCCCTCTGGTGCTAGCAGTACCACACCATCAACTTTCTCTGGATACTTTAAAGCATAGCTAGCAGCAATCCAACCCCCAAGAGAATGCCCCACTAAATATGCTTTTTCTAGCTTCACAGCTTGCAAAAATTCAGCTAGACACTCAACTTGTAAATCTATTGAATGGTGGATATTAGGATTTTCTGATTCACCAAACCCTAATAAATCAGGTGCAAAACAATGAAAATCTTGTGCAAGGGATTCCATCACAGATAACCATTGACTGCTCTCATTCCAAGCACCATGTAAAAAAATTATAGGAGTTTTTTCACCGACTTCACGCCAGAATAATAGCCCTTGAGAGAGCTTTCTCCGGGAGTTACGGAATAGTGTATCCATTTTATTTAGTAGTTAACTTTTAGCACCATAATAAATAGTTATTAGTCATTGGTCATTATTAACTAGTTTTGGACAAATTACAAAGAGAGAAGTGTGAGCCAAGGCTTCCTGAGATCAGAACTTTGGCGGCAAATGACAAAGGACTAATGACTAATGACCAATTAAAAAATATTGTTATGCCAATGTTGTCAAGCCATTCAAGTAGTCTTGCAACTGCTGAGTATGGTCGTGAGACATCTTTCCTGAAGGTAGTAAACTGGGAGAGAAAGCTTGGATTTCCATGACTTCTAAAGTGTCTTGAATCTCCATTGTCCCATGCACCTCGGCTTCAACCACAATACAAATTGAATGGATTCTGGGATCGCGGTCTGGTGCAGAGTAAACTCCTACTAAACGGTTAATTTTCACCAATTCTAGCCCGGTTTCCTCTATCAATTCCCGGCGGACTGTATTGGGAATATCTTCTCCCCAATCTACAATCCCTCCAGGCAATGACCAAAGACCATTGTCGCGCCGCCGGATCAGTACAATCCGACCATCGGGTAAAATTGGGATAATACTAGTGCCAGTAATGGGATGACGAAATATTATACCCAGTACTGTTTGTCCAATACGCCATAAGCTACGTGTGGACTCTACAGCTGCCGGAAAAAAAGCAATAACTTTCAATCTTCAAAATTTATGTGTTGTATTCTATAGTTCCCTACCACTTACATAGGCTCAACTAATAAAATTCTTGTTGAGTTTTGTTTTATACAAAAATGTTTGTGGGTTGAGATTTTATTCTCACGATTTACGTAGAATATTATCAATTCTAACATCAAGTTTTATGCGAAGCACTGTATTTATATATACACGATATTTCTTTAACAAAGTAAATTTTCAGTTTATAGGTAGCATTAGTGCTGCTGAAACTAGCTGTTACTAATTAGATTTTTAGAACACATTAAAAAAATAATATGAATAATTAAGTCAAAATCCGAAATTCTGAATTCTGACTTTCTAAGAGGCAATTAAGTAGAGTTTAAAACCTACAATTAATTAAAGACTACTAAATCAAAAATTAGACTCTATGCTTAAACTTATTTATGCCTTTTGAGTTTTGATGACCGACTCCTGAATTATTTCTTGATAATATTGGTTTGTTTCAAGAACAACAACTAATGAGCTAATTTACAATCATTTGACAGATTGGAATCTCAGAAAAGGTATTTTTCGTCTTACTGGCGGGGATAATTCAGAATTTTTATTGACAAAGTTAAGTATAATACGATAGAATAGTACATTGTTTAAAGCGTATTTCTTGCTGCACTAGGCTAAAGTATATCAATAACATTGGTAGCTAATATTGCCTGCGTGATGCCTAGTTGCTACTTTTTTGTTGTTTATTAATAGAGGTGAACATGGCCAAGCGCCGTAACCCAAAAAAAGAAAAGGCGCTACGTAACCAGGCGTATGCCAGAAAGTTTCGTAAACGGACTACGACAGGAAGAATGCAGAGAAGGTTCCAACAAAGACCACCAAAGAGTGAGGAAGAAGAAGGCGCAGCAGCAGCTGAAACTGAATAAGCTGCCTGCCTAAATCCTTATTGTTTGGGTTATTTACTTTTTAGGGCGCACATTTATTTGTACGCCCTTATTTATTTTTGGGCATGGGGCACTGGGTATAGAGAAAAGACAAGGGAGACAAGGAAGAGGGAGAAGATAAGGGAGAGACTTATTCAATAATCCCCCTTGTCCCCTTGTCCCCTTGTCTCCCTTATCCCCCTACTCGCCAATCCCTCTATTGAGCAATTTGAGCACGGGCAGCTACGAGTGCTTTGTTTACCTGTACAAAGCCAGTACCTCCGTAACTATTGCGGGCAGCAACAACTTGATGGGGTGATATTGCCTCATAAATATCTGCTGCAAATGCCGGATGTAGTTGTTGCCACTCTTCCAATTTTAAATCTTTTAGGAGTTTACCTGCGGCAATACTAGTTTTTACCACCTTACCCACAAGGTTGTAAGCTTCTCGAAAAGGAACGCCCCGTGCTGCCAGATAATCTGCTACATCGGTGGCATTAGAAAAATCCTCCGCTACAGCTGATGCTAACCGCTGGGTACGAAATTCTAAGCCTTCCCTGAGCAAAATTGTCATCGCTTCTAGTGAGGCTTTGACTGTGTTAACGCTATCAAATAGACCTTCTTTATCTTCTTGTAAGTCTTTGTTATATGCCAGGGGTAGCCCTTTCATGATGACTAACATCGCCTGGAGATGACCGAATACACGTCCCGTTTTCCCCCGCACCAATTCTGGGACATCGGGGTTTTTCTTTTGGGGCATGATACTGGAACCCGTAGCACAGCTATCTTTGAGGGTGACGAAGCGAAATTCTTCAGATGACCAAAGAATGACTTCTTCTGCAAGGCGGCTGAGGTGAACCATAATCAAGCTAGCAGCACACAAGAATTCGATCGCAAAATCGCGATCGCTGACTCCATCGAGGCTATTAGCATAAATATCGTCAAAATTCAATAGTTTAGCTGTGTAGTGGCGATCAATAGGGAAAGTAGTTCCCGCTAAAGCACCACATCCCAAAGGTGAGATATTCACGCGGCGAGAAACATCTCCTAAGCGTTCCCAGTCACGTTGCACCATTTGAAAGTACGCCAAGAGGTGATGAGCTAAACTCAGAGGTTGAGCGCGTTGGAGGTGAGTATAACCAGGAATCAGAGTCTCAACGTGCTTTTCCGCTATATCCAGTAAAACACTTTGAAATTCTCGCAATTTGCTTTTGATTTGTTGGATTTGGTCGCGCAGGTAAAGTCTGGTATCAGTGCCAACTTGATCATTACGCGATCGCGCCGTATGCAACTTTTTACCCACATCGCCGACAATTTCTGTCAGTCGGCGTTCAACTGCAAAATGTACGTCTTCAGCATCGACACCGGGCTGAAATTTCCCCTGGTGGTACTCTTGGCGAATTTGTTCTAAACCCGCAACAAGTTGCTCTCCTTCTTCTGGGGAGATGATACCCGTGTGAGCAAGCATTTTGGCATGAGCTTGAGAACCAGTCAGGTCATATTCGATTAATTCAATATCAAAACTTATACTGGCATTAAAACGAGCGATCGCTGGATGCAACGCTGATTCAAACCGCTGGCTCCAAGTTTGTTTTTCAGTCATAAATTATGAAGAGAGTGGGCGAGAGTTAAAAGTTAAGAGTGAGGAATTATGAGTTTCTGACTCCTAACTTCTCACTCCTGACTTTCAACTCTTAACTTTTCAATTTAACCGTAGCTAGTGAGATTCCGAATCATATAGCCAATAACTAAACCAATCAACAATGCCCACGCTTGACCTGTTTGTATAAAGTGGCTCCAAGCTTTTTGCATCTGACCCATAACGTTTGGATCGGTGATTGTTTGCGCTAGAGCTGTCAAATTTACAGGCAAATGCCAAAGTAACTGAGATATCAAATCGCTGTAATGGCTCATATTTGGTGATTAAGAAGTTAGGGGTGGCAAATTTCAGCATCAGTTTCTTATTTACCTTAATTACTGATATTTACTGAAATATTTGGATATAACTTCAATGTCTTAACTCAAGATGCAGTCGATGCCAACCGCAATTTCTCGGCAGTCCGCAAAATCTGCCCCGCCAAAACTGCTGCACCAAAACCATTATCGATATTTACTACGCCTACTCCTGCTGCACAAGAGTTAAGCATTGTCAATAGCGGTGCTAAACCACCAAAACTTGCGCCATAACCGATGCTGGTAGGTACGGCAATCACGGGACAACTCGCTAAACCTGCAACAACGCTGGGTAAAGCGCCTTCCATCCCCGCCACCACAATCAACACCGATGCTGATTCAATCAGGTGGCGGTTACTCAGCAAACGATGAATCCCAGCAACGCCAACATCCCAGAGGCGCTGTACCCGGAAACCAGAAAGTTCAGCAGTGACAGCCGCTTCTTCAGCAATCGGTAAATCGGCGGTACCAGCAGAAATAATACCGATCTCACCCCAGAATTGTGGTTCGATGATAGGAGGGGCAATCGCACAAATTCGCGCCGATTCGTAATATCGCAAACCGCTAATTTTTGATTGCAGTACGGCATAAACTGCTGGTTCAATGCGAGTCGCCATCACTACCGGGTTGCGGAGGCGCATTACTTCCATAATTTGAGCAATTTGCTCAGGAGTTTTACCAGGACCCCAAATCACCTCTGGGAAACCAGTTCTGAGTTGGCGATGATGGTCAATTTTGGCAAATTCACCTACAGATTCATAAGCTAAATCTTTGAGTGAGTCTAATGCCGTATCTGGGGTAACTTTACCATTAGCAACCGCTTCCAGGAGCGATCGCAAACTTTTTTCATCGGTCATTGGTAATTAGCCCTTTGTCTTATGTTCTTTGTTATTTATCAGTCGTCCAATCCCAATGCCCAATACCCATGCCTAATCGATTACTTTCAATTCGTAAAGATTCCAAAATGGACCACCAAGAGCAGTATATTGAATTCCTTGGAAGCGATCGCGCACTGCTTGCAGATTCAACCTCTCCACTAAATGAATAAACGGCAACTGTTCTGAGGCGATGCGCTGATATTCATAATAAATTTCCTTGCGTTTGTTTTCATCCAATACCTGTGCGCCTTTAATGTAAAGTCTATCAATTTCCTTTTCCCAATCGGAAACTTCCCAGCCAGTTATGGGTGGATCTCCTGGTTGTGGCCCCAAATTAAATGCGTGAGATGCACCGGCAATTCTCCAGATATTGCTAGCGCTATGAGGTTCAATACCGCCTCCAGCAAATCCTCCCAGATAACAATCCCAATTCTGCGTAACCTTGAGTTTTTCTAGATAAGAATTGAAGCTGAGAATTTGTAAATCTACTTGAATCCCAATATTACCGAGATCCCGTCTGATTTGAGATGCCATATCTCCTCTAACTTTTCTTTCCGAATTCGTTAAGAGTGTAAATCTGACTCGGTTGCCATCAGCATCGACAAGCTGATTTTGAGCATTATATTTGAACCCAGCTTGTAACAGTAATTTATTAGATTTATCTGGCTCGTAATTATAGACTTTTAAACCTTTTTCTGGAGGAAGGAAGTAGGGACTTTTGACATAAACAAATGAATTTTGCAATTCACCGAGTCCCCGAAAAGCATTTGTTTTCATGGTTTCGCGGTCGAGTGCATAGGCGATAGCCTGCCTGAATTCCTTTTTATTAAACCAGCTAGATTTAATTGGGTCTACAAAAGGTTTACCCTGAGAATTCTTAGCTTTACTAAGATTAAAAGCAATAAAAGTCGTACTTGTATCTGGCCCGCCGTTATAAATTTCAAACTTCGTCCGTTTTTCTTCTCGCTTCAGCAGACTAAAACCTTCAGGAGGAACTTCTAAATCATCCAACTGCCCAGAGCGAAAACTAATCAACTGGTTTTCAGTAGATTCAATAATTTGCCAAACAATTCGCTCAATGTAAGGCTGAGGATTACCCTGAGCATCTTTGCGCCAGTAGTATGGATTCCGCCGAAATATAACTCGCTGACTGGAAACATAACTTTCCATGATATATGGGCCGTTGCCAACAATTTGTTTAGGATCTGTGCCTGTTCCCCATATTGAGAGAAACTTAGAATTTTTATCAGATCCAGTTGTGCGAACTGCTTCCTGTAGAACATGGGCAGGCATAATTGGGATGCCGCCTACATATCTTAAAAAAGGAGCAAAAGGTTCCAGTATGCTAAATTCAACCCGACGCTCATCAATTTTTTTCACCTTTGGCAAACTGCCCTTCTCGCCAATTCTTAGGGCATCTTTGGTAGAGGTAGGAATTTTAGGATTGAGGTAGATTTCGTTATAAGTAAAGACAACATCATCAGCAGTCATTGGCTGACCATCTGACCACTTAATTCCTTCTCGCAGGGTGATTACAATCCGCAGACCATCTTCAGAAACTTCCCAGGCTTCTGCTAAAGCAGGCTCTAGTTTTGTGGTTACGGGATTCTCATTAATCAATGAGTCATAGATGAAGCCAAAAACGCTATATGCCGACTCATTCAGAGCATAGTTAAAAGTTGAAGGCTCACTCAAAACCGCCGTGACAAGTTGCGGCACTTGAGCAGCTGCGCTTTTGAAGTTAGCTGGGTTGCAGGCGGTAACGGTAAGTGCAATTGCTGAAGTCAGAATTAATGTTAGCCAAAAACGCCTAATTGCAAAAAAGATTGATGGTAATTTCATAGAATTAAATTTACTGGAATTCTGTCTAATTATGGTCAATAAATTCACCCGCTATAGGACAAAAATTCAAGTGCGTCTAATTCTATATCTGGGGTAACTTTACTATTGGTCACTGTTTGTTGTAAAAGCGATCGCAAAGTTTTTTCATTGGTCATGGGTCATTTGTCCTTTGTCATTTGTCCAATACTTCGGCTCTGCTCGGCACAAGTCGCTCAGTACAAGTGCCCAATGCCCAATTCTCAATTCCCAATTTCTAATCTTCTGTTACTTTAATTTGTTCAATATTCCAGAATGCGCCGCCAAGAGCAGAGAATTTAATGCCTTCAAAACGATTACGCACCGCTGATAATGAATAAGGATTAACCAAGTAAATAAAAGGTAAATTTTCCTGGGTAATCCGCTGTGTTTCGGCATAAATCGCTTTAACCTTAGCTTCGTCTAATTCTCGTGCCGCTTGAATGTAAAGATTCCCTATTTCCGCTTCCCAAGGAGCAACCTCCCAACCCTGAATCGGCTTTTGTCCTGCTTGGGGTTTCTGATTAAACATGTGCAATCCACCTTCCGGTGCCCAGACATTAGCACCGTCATTCGGTTCTAATCCGCCGGTCAAACCCATCAAAGAAGCTTCCCAATCCAAGGAGTTAGAAGTTTTGTCAGTAAAAGTATTCCATGCCAACGGGGTGAAATCAACTTGAATGCCGATTTTGCTCAAGTCTTGTTTAATCTGCGATCCCATTGCCTCACGGATTTTATTTCCAGCATTAGTAAGCAAAGAGAAACGGACGCGATTTCCCTGAGAATCTACTAACCGATTGTTGTTGTACTTAAATCCTGCTTTTAGAAGTAATTCTTTTGCTTTTTGCTGGTTGTAATCGTAAACTTTTAACCCTTCTTTAGGGGAAAGATAATAGGGGCTTTGCACAGAAATCGGTGAATCTTGTGGCACGCCCAAGCCGCGAAAAGTGTTATTAATCATTGTTTGGCGGTCAATTGCATAAGCTATAGCTTGCCGAAATTGCACATTATTGAACCACCGAGACTTAACTGGATCGACCAGTGGTTTTCCGTTTCTTTTACCTTTGTTGAGATTGAACCAAACAAACGATGTACTGGATGTTGGCCCACCATTATAAATTGTGAAATTACCCTGCTTTTCTTGTACCTTTAGCAAAGAAAAGTAATCTGGAGTCACTGCCACAGTATCTAACCCACTAGAACGAAATTGCAGCAAGGAGGTATCTGTTGATTCCACAATTTGCCAAATTACCCGTTCAATATAAGGCTGGGAATTGCCTTGAGCATCCTTACGCCAGTAGTAGGGATTGCGCCGGAAGACCACACGCTGACTCGTGTCGTAGCGCTCTATTTTGTAAGGGCCGTTGACAATAATTTGGTCGGGAGGAGTATCAACACCCCATTTTGTCAGAAAAATCGGCTTCCCATCTTGGTCTTTCGTTTTTACCAATTTTTGCAATATGTGGGCAGGCAAAATTGGCGAACCTGTATTTAGTAGGAAAGGTCTAAAGGGTTCTGGTACACTAAACTCAACCCGGCGCTCATCCACTTTTTGTACAGTGGGTAGCTTCCGACTCTCACCAATTCTCAAACCGTCTCTCACATCTGTAGGAATTGCTTCGTTAAGGTAAATATCGTTGTAGGTAAACACCACATCATCTACTGTTAGTGGCTGACCATCAGACCATTTCAACCCTTCGCGTAGAGTAAAAACAATTTTTAATTTATCATCAGAAATTTGCCAGGATTCCGCTAATGCTGGCTCGATTTTTGCAGTGATTTGATTTTGGGTGATTAACCCCTCGTAAATTAGAGGAAAAACATTGGGAGACTCTTGACTCAGAGGGTAGTTAAAGGTTTTGGGATCGCTGAGAATGCTACTTACTAATTGCGGTACTTGAGCAGCAGAACTTTTAAAGTTAGCTGGGTTGCAGGCGGTAACTGTAAGTGCTATTGCTGAAGTAAAAATTATTGGCAGCCAAAAACGTTTAATTGCCAAAAATATTTGTCTAAAAAAGTTCATAATTACTAATCTATTTCCATCCTAATCAGTCTTGAATATCTTTATTAGAAGTTAAAAGAAAGTTATTCTGAAGCACCTAGTAAGACAACAGCATAAGCACATATACCTTCTTCACGTCCAACAGGACCTAATTTTTCGTTAGTAGTAGCTTTGATGCCAATTTGATTTGGTTGTAATTCTAAAACTGCCGCTAGTTTGTCGCGCATGTTGTGAATATGCGGTTTTAATTTTGGACGTTCTGCTACTATCACCGAGTCAATATTTCCTACCTGCCAGCCTTGATTCCGAATCAATTGATGTACTTGAGTTAATAGTACTAAACTATCTGCTCCTGCCCATTTAGGATCGCTAGGGGGAAAATAATAACCAATATCGCCCAAAGATAATGCCCCAAGCATGGCATCCATAATCGCGTGAGTCAGAACATCAGCATCACTGTGCCCCAATAAACCCAGTTCATGGGGAATTTGAATTCCACCTAAAATCAAAGCGCGATCGCTCACCAGTTGGTGAATATCGTAGCCGTTACCAATACGAATTTTTGTCATTTGTCATTTGTCATTTATCATTGGTCATTGGTCATTAATTTTTCTCCCCCTGCTCCCCCTGCCTCCCCTGCTTCCATTTCTCCAACAGATCAGGGCGGCGATCGCGAGTTTTTTGAATTTGTTGTTCGTAACGCCACCGGGCGATCGCTGCATGATTCCCACTGAGTAGGACATCAGGCACTTTCAAGCCGCGAAAATTCGCAGGACGAGTATATTGGGGATAGTCCAATAACCCTTCCTCAAAACTTTCTGCTGTCAGGGATTCAGTTTTGGCGACGGTTCCTGGTATTAGCCGTACTACACCATTAATCAAAGCCATTGCTGGAATTTCCCCACCAGTCAGAATAAAATCGCCCAAAGATACCTCACGAGTTACCAAATGTAGCACCCTCTCATCCACTCCTTCGTAATGCCCACAAATAACTACTAACTGGTCATAATTTGTCACCAATTCTTTCAAAAGAGGTTGATTAATTGCTTGACCCTGTGGACTCATCAAAATTATTTCTCTTCGGGGTAGAATCGGCAGCGACTCTACAGCGGTAAAAATAGGTTCTGGCTTCATTAGCATCCCAACACCGCCGCCGTAGGGTTCATCATCTACTTTTCGGTGTTTGTCAGTAGTAAAGTCCCGTGGATTAATCAGATGCACTTCGGCAATCTGTTTGGCTAAGGCTTTACCTAGCAGCCCAGAATTGAGAACAGAGTTAAAACAGTCAGGAAAAAGCGTAACTATATCAAAGCGCACAGTTATTCGTATTCGAGGATACTAATCTAAAGAATGAATGTCTAGCAAACACCAGCAAGCCAAGGTCGGGTTAAACTCCAGTTAAACTTTATCAATAGTATCTAAAACTACCAGACCTCCTGGATTTTAGATGGGAGCAAAAGTTTTTCTAATTACTTAATTTATGTTTAAATGTTGTCACAACTACATTTAAATTAATAATCATATCAAGTTAACAACTTCCAGGATGCATCGAGCCAGCCTCAGAAAAAAGCGTAGTCTTAATTGCTCGTCCCCAATCTTAAAGGGAGAATCTAGCTACTTAAAGACTATTTTGCCCTGCCGCAAGTGGACAGGTGAAAAACAAGGCGTTGGCGAGAGAGGAATGGGAACAAACACGTTTAGACTGAGGCAACGCGAGCGTTAAGCGAGAATTTGGAGAGTGGCTTTCCCTAGTTCCAAACTTCCAAAAAGTGTTCTCTCAAAGAAGCAAAGTGCAAAAATTATCAGGCAACTGAACCTTGTTAAATTCACACGCCATTCGCCACAAGCCGGGGAACCATGCACGGCATTTCCTCATGGGGGAAACCCCCTCTGAGCGACTGCCTCTCCTGACGGAGACGCTATGCGAACACCAAGGCGATGGCTCCTGAAGTTGTTGACAGGAGAACCAAAATGCCGCAATTACAAGCTGAATCGCTAGAAATGAGGACACCCCAAGCAACTAAAACCGCCGTTCTGGTTATCGGAGGTGCAGAAGATAAAGTTCATGGGCGCGAAATCCTACGAACTTTTTTTGGACGCGCCGGTGCTAGTAAGGCTTATATTACAATAATTCCATCTGCCTCTCGCGAACCTGCCATTATCGGTGGTCGGTATATTCGCATTTTTGAAGAAATGGGTGCCCAGAAGGTAGAGATTTTAGACATCCGCGAACGAGAACAGTGTGAAGCCTCCCAGATCAAAGCATCCTTAGAAGCCTGTAGTGGGGTATTTTTGACAGGAGGAGATCAACTGCGTCTTTGTGGCGTATTGGCAGATACGCCAGCAATGGAAATTATTCGTCAACGGGTGAGGGCGGGGCAACTTACGTTAGCAGGCACCAGTGCAGGAGCGGCGGTGATGGGGCATCACATGATTGCTGGCGGTGGTAGTGGAGAGGCGCCCAATCGTTCCCTAGTGGATATGGCAACGGGTTTGGGATTTATTCCAGAAGTAATCGTTGACCAACACTTTCACAACCGTAATCGGATGGGGCGACTGATTAGTGCGATCGCAGCTCATCCCGATCGCTTAGGTATTGGCATTGACGAAGATACTTGTGCAGTGTTTGAACGTGATGGTTGGCTACAAGTTATGGGTAAAGGTAGTGTCACCATTGTCGATCCCACCGAGCTGACCCATACCAACGAACCCTATGTCGGTGCTAATGAACCGTTAACCGTGCATAATTTACGTCTTCATATCCTCAGCTACGGCGATCGCTTCCACTTGTACCAGCGGACTGTATTGCCTGCTGTACACCGAATCTCCAGCTGACGGGATAGAGTATCTGAGGTTACACTGAGTTGACCGCACATTTATTATTTCTTACCGTAGAAAAATGATAAGAATACCATGTAAAAAGAAAAAACTGTTTTGAATGAACAGTTTAGCGGTCAATTTCAGTAAGAAACTAGAATTTTGGTTCCGAATCTCCATCTACCTATTCCCATGAGAATTCTCAAGATCCAGACATTACGCGGCCCAAACTATTGGAGCATTCGACGCCACAAACTGATCGTCATGCGCCTCGATTTAGAAAACCTTGGCGAGACGCCCTCGAATGAAATCCCTGGCTTTTATGAAGGATTAGTTGAGGCGCTGCCAAGTCTGGAGGGCCACTATTGTTCGCCTGGCTGTCGTGGTGGTTTTCTGATGCGAGTTAAAGAAGGCACTATGATCGGCCACATAGTGGAACACGTAGCCTTAGAACTCCAAGAATTAGCTGGGATGCATGTCGGCTTTGGTCGCACCCGCGAAACTGCCACACCCGGAATTTACCAAGTAGTAATCGAATACCTGAATGAGGAAGCGGGACGCTACGCTGGACGAGCCGCAGTACGGCTGTGCCAGAGTATCGTTGATCGAGGCCGTTATCCCAAAGCAGAATTAGAGCAAGATATCCAAGACCTGAAAGACTATTCCCGTGATGCTTCTTTAGGCCCTTCCACGGAAGCGATCGTTAAAGAAGCAGAAAAAAGAGGTATTCCCTGGATGGCGCTGGAAGCCCGCTTTTTGATTCAGCTAGGCTACGGCGTCAACCAGAAGCGAATGCAGGCGACAATGACGCACAACACCAGCATTTTGGGTGTAGAACTAGCTTGCGATAAAGAAGCCACTAAACGTATCCTTGCTGCTGCTGGTGCGCCAGTACCCAGAGGTACAGTAATCAACTTTTTAGACGATTTGGAACAAGCCATTGAATTTGTTGGCGGCTATCCCATCGTCATCAAACCCCTGGATGGCAATCATGGACGTGGCATTACCATTGATATTAGAACTTGGGAAGAAGCTGAAGCCGGATACGAAGCTGCCAGACAAGTTTCCCGGTCAATTATTGTCGAAAGATATTACATTGGGCGCGACCACAGAGTACTGGTGGTAAATGGGAAAGTAGTAGCAGTAGCCGAGCGCGTCCCGGCTCATGTCATTGGCAATGGCAGATCCACCATTGCTGAACTGATTGAAGAAACCAACCTTGACCCAAATCGCGGTGAAGGACATGATAACGTCCTGACCAAGATTGAACTAGACCGCACTAGCTACCAGCTCCTAGAAAGGCAAGGTTATACTCTAAATAGCGTGCCATCCAAGGGCACTATTTGTTATCTCAGAGCAACAGCCAACTTGAGTACAGGTGGTAGTGCCGTAGACCGTACCGATGAAATTCACCCAGAAAATCTTTGGTTGGCACAACGAGTAGTCAAGATTATCGGTTTGGATATCGCCGGACTCGATATCGTCACCTCGGATATTAGCCGTCCTCTGCGGGAAGTGGATGGCGTGATTGTCGAAGTTAATGCCGCTCCCGGTTTTCGGATGCACGTTGCCCCAAGCGTAGGTATTCCCCGCAACGTTGCTGGCGCAGTGATGGATATGCTGTTTACTAACGAGCAATCTAGCCAAATTCCCATCCTCAGTGTCACGGGTACTAATGGCAAAACCACCACGACGCGACTACTAGCACATATTTATAAACAAACTGGAAAAGTAGTAGGTTATACTACTACTGATGGAACATACATCGGTGATTACTTAGTAGAAGCTGGCGATAACACAGGTCCCCAAAGTGCCCACCTCATCCTCCAAGATCCCACAGTAGAAGTAGCAGTACTGGAAACGGCTCGCGGTGGTATTCTCCGCTCTGGATTGGGCTTTGAAGCCGCAAATGTAGGGGTAGTATTGAATGTGGCCGCCGACCACTTAGGAATAGGCGATATAGATACCATTGAGCAGTTAGCTAACCTCAAAAGTGTAGTAGCAGAAGCTGTATTCCCTGATGGCTATGCGGTACTTAACGCTGACGATCGCCGCGTCGCCGCCATGTCAGAAAAAACTAAGGCTAATATTGCTTACTTCACGATGAACCCCAATTCGGAATTGGTGCGGAAGCACATCCTAAAGGGTGGAGTCGCGGCAGTATATGAAAATGGCTATTTGTCAATTGTTAAAGGTGATTGGACACACCGCATAGAAAGAGCCGAAAATATACCTTTAACAATGGGCGGACGTGCGCCGTTTATGATTGCCAACGCTTTAGCAGCCAGTTTGGCAGCGTTTGTGCAAAATGTCACAATTGAGCAGATTCGTGCTGGTTTGAAGACCTTCCGGGCTTCAGTTAGCCAAACACCGGGACGAATGAATCTATTTAATTTAGGCAACTACCACGCTTTGGTGGACTATGCCCACAACGCAGCTAGTTACGAAGCTGTAGGTTCCTTTGTGCGGAACTGGACTACGGGACAACGGATTGGTGTAATTGGCGGGCCAGGCGATCGCCGCGACGAAGACTTTGTTACTTTGGGTAAATTAGCAGCACAAATTTTTGATTACATCATCATCAAAGAAGACGATGATACACGGGGACGCTTACGTGGTTCAGCTGCCCAGTTGATTATTCAAGGTATCACGGAAGTTAAGCCTGAAAGCCGCTATGAATCGATTTTGGATGAAACCCAAGCGATAAATAAAGGCTTAGACATGGCTCCTGATAACAGTCTGGTGGTAATTTTACCAGAAAGTGTTACTCGCGCGATTAAGTTAATTAAGCTGCGTGGTTTAGCCAAGGAAGAGACACACCAACAAAATCCCGGCACAACTATCATCGATTCCCAAAATGGGAGCACACCTTCTTCTGTTGTTAATACCCTGTTTTAGTCAGGAATCAGGAGTTAGCAGTGCGCTGGCTCCTGCTAACTCCTTTAATTACTGTTTTTCTTCTTCCTGATTGGTTTCCTCACTGGGAGTTTTCATCTCCTCCTTAAAACCTCGTAGGGTTTTGCCCAGTGCAGTCCCCATTTCAGGAATTTTTTTTGGGCCGAAAATTAGAATAGCGACTATGGTAATTACAGCTATTTCTGGCCATCCCAGTCCAAACATATAAATTTCCTCTAAGGCATCTGTAATTAAATATAGACATTGATGGCTCAAATCCGATGAGTTCGCCACTGATAAGTGCTCGACCCTCTTGCAGAAACACGATATAAATAAAATCAATAAAACAATACCTTCGCCATACTAGTTATGCGGGAGTGCGATCGCAGAAGTTGCGATACACTATTCTGGTAAATATCGCTACAGAGTTAGTAAGGTTTGCAGGTGAAAAAAGAAAAACTGTTGCAAAAACTGTTGCAAACTATTGAAGAAGCTGCTAAAGAAAAAGCAACGGTGCTATACCTATATAACAATCAACTGAGCAGCCTGCCGCTAGAAATTTGCCAACTCTCCAATTTGACAACGCTACACCTTGATGGGAATAAACTGAGCAGCTTGCCGCTAGAAATTTGCCAGCTCTCCAATCTGACAAGCTTATACCTCCATAACAATCAATTGAGCAGTCTGCTGCCAGAAATCGGCCAACTCTCCAACCTGACAACGCTGTACCTCAATAACAATCAACTGAGCAGTCTTCCACCAGAAATTTGCCAACTTTCCAATCTGACAACGCTACAGCTCAATAATAATCAACTGAGCAGCCTACCACCAGGAATTTGCCAACTCTCCAATCTGACAAACTTATACCTCTATAACAATAAACTGAGCAGTCTGCCGCCAGAAATCGGCCAACTCTCCAATCTGACAACGCTACAGCTCAATAACAATCAACTAAGCAGCCTGCCACCAGGAATTTGCCAACTCTCCAATCTGACAACGCTACAGCTCAATAACAATCAACTGAGCAGCCTACCACCAGGAATTTGCCAACTCTCTAGCCTGAAATATGTAGACCTCGACAACAATCCAGAATTAGGCTCACCGCCGCTTAAGATTATTGAGCAAGGAATTCAGGCCATTTTCACCTATCTACAAGAAAGGTTAGAGGAGCCAGAAAATCAGGCGATTTTTGGCTATTCTCCAGAAAGTTTAGAAAGTAAATCCTGCGACTTGGAAATTTATAAAATTGCCTTTGAAGCGGCAATGAAAATTTTTGAACTATCAAAGAAGTTTCCTGTAGAGGAACGATATTCTTTAACTAACCAAATTCGTTGTGCTTCACGTTCTGTATGTGCGAACATAGCAGAAGCTTGGTATAAACGTCGTTATGAGGCAGAATT
This sequence comes from Nostoc sp., assembly GCF_036917535.1. Taxonomy (GTDB): domain Bacteria; phylum Cyanobacteriota; class Cyanobacteriia; order Cyanobacteriales; family Nostocaceae; genus Nostoc. Next base: position 14,471 of record NZ_JBALDA010000095.1, on the reverse strand, counting down.
TGTCGCTAATTTGAACGATTGTGAAGCTAAAGTGTCTGCAACTCAGACTTGGATTGAATTTGCGGTAAAATGCAACTATATGGATATGCAAAGAGGACGAGAACTTCACGGAAGTTATAATAAAATTTTATCTGGTCTGTTGAATATGATTAATCATCCATCACGTTGGTTAATCAAACATTAATTTTAACTTTAATTCCCAGATATTCCATCTATTTATGATTACGAATTACGAATTATTTTAAAACAGTCCTAACTGTACTGACTGGTTATTATCAGTATTTTCTATTGCTATTGGTGGTAAATCTACTAAAGGTTCAACAACTAAAGGAACATTTTCTTCAAATCTCAGTTTTGAGCTTCTGATGTAGTCTTCATCGATCTCAAAAGCTAACCAGCGTCTTTGTAAAGTTTCTGCAACTCGACCTGTCATATTAGAACCTGCAAAAGGTTCTAAAACAATATCGCCTGGTTCTGTACAAAGGTTGATGACAAACTCTGGTAAAGCTTGAGGGAATCTTGCTGGATGTGGCTTAAAACCTTCTTCTTTGCAACGACGTTGATAATAATCGTTGGAAGCAGTATTTGAGGCGGAAATCACATTTACAGGCTGGACTAAATCTTCAAACAAAATTTCTTGTATAAGAGTCTGCTGCCCTATTTCTTCCTTGTCTGTACTGCAACGTCCATCAATAATATTGGGGGGAATAGCTCCTCCCCTGTCCTTCCCAAATTTATCGGAAATATCATGCCCTGATGGTCTAATTTTGGGTTTGTACCCATTTTTGAGAAGGTTTTTCATCGCATCGCTATAAGGCTTTAAAACTCTCCTATTATTAGCTTTAGGATGCGGTTCTTTTGACAGCCACCAAATTGTATTTACCGAATCTTTAACTCTTTCTCTGCGAACTGTTACCCATTCGGCAGGGGTGGGTAGTTTTGCTGGGTTATACCAATACAATTCTTGTGCCAGATAAAATCCAAGTCCGCCTTTTTCTTTTGCTTTGCACAAAGCAACAACCAGTTCAAAATGATATAGAGAACGAACTGGCATTCCTTTAATCCAACTGCCACCTATATCAATAACTAGTGAGCCTGTTGGTTTAAGAATACGGTAAAAGTGTGCTGCATAATCTTTAAACCATTCAATATATTCCTCAGCATCAACGTTTCCGTATTCTTTTTTACGAACTAGTGCAAAAGGTGGAGAGGTGCAAATTAGGTCGATACTTTCGTCGGGAATACCTGCCATTAATTCTAGGCTGTTTCCTAAAAAAGCAGCACCAAATTTTGTTTCGTAGTAAGGGTTACAATTAAGTCTCATCTAAACTTTGTTAGTACAGTTGTACGTCTATGAAGACAGTATCATCCATAAAAGCATAAGTTTTCAAACTATTAGCTATTTTTTTGATCAATTTGCTTAATGAATAGGGCAATGCGCCAAGTATCTGCACTCATGCAGTATATGTGTTTTATACTGAGTATAGTAGAGACAGAACTGGACACGTTGAACAAAGTAATAATTAGCACAATTAACTTCTAATTGGATTGGTAATTGGTAAACCTAACCAATTGCTTAATTCCTGAGCTAGCCATTCCAGTTCCGCTTCAGATTTAATTGCACCACCACTACCACCAAGCTGATATTTTTTTACTCCTACCCAAATATCCAATTGTGCGGGAACGGCAATTCTAGTGCCTTCAGAATCTTTAATAAAATGTTTGGGAATGTAAACCAACTTAGTAACACTTTGCCTTGGTGATGCACGGGTACGATAAGATTTCCAAGCAAACAACTCCCAGGTTAGGGCAATTTCTTTGGAATTCAGGCGTAAGCAGATGCATCCAAACAAGTTAAAGAAAAATTTATACACCATCAGCAAGCCAGCACTCCAAAAAGGAAGTGAAAACAAGGCAAAGGGGATATTGGCAGGAAAAGGAGCCGAAAGAGCGACAATTGTCCAAATTAGGATAAATGAATTCCAGGCGATCGCAAATACACCTGTGAGTACTATTGATGGATGGAAACCAGTCGGTGGAACGATAATTTCTAAAGAATCCCAATTTTTGGTTAGTTGAATCTTACTCCCATCTGGTTTGCCAACAACTAAAGTATGCAAGTTTGTCGGTTGTGGTTTCTCCAAGGCTGCGATCGCTTGGTCAGCAGAACTCAAACGCCGTTCTAAACTAGGTTCAATCATCCACTTTAACCAATTGCTAAAGCTGGGACTGAGATTAGCCAGTTGTTCAAACTGAATGCGAAAATCCTTTTGAGGTAAATCGGCTGGGTGAGTACCCGTTACTAAATAAATTAAGGTTGCGCCTAAACTATAAAGGTCGGATGCTGCAACAGTGCGTCCCCCAAATTGCTCTGGTGGCATATAGCCATAAGTTCCTACCACAGTCCTTGTCCCGGTTTCTGTGGCCAGAACAGTCTGCACTGAGCCAAAATCTACCAAATAAACTTGACCGACACTATTGCCAGAACGCTCTCCCAATAAAATATTGCTAGGCTTAATATCACGGTGAATTATAGGCGGATACAGCCTATGTAGATAAACAAGAATCTCTAAAAGTGCTTTGGCTATCTGTTTGACTTCAGCTTCCGTAAAACTTCGTCCAATTTGTAAACATTGCTCTAAAGTTTGTGCCGGAATATAAGTTTGTACTAGAGCAAATCCTTTGATGGTTGGTAAATTTACCTCAAAATAGTTTAAATAGCCAGGAATTGAGGGATGTGCTAGGTTTTTTAAAGTTTCGGCTTCTCGCTCAAACAACTTGAGTGAATCCCACTCAAAATCACTATTAAAAGAGAGTAATTTGATAACAACTAATTCCTGAGTTTGCAAATCACGAGCTAATAGTGTCCGCCGCCCTGCTTTTTTTCCTAATAGCTGCTGAACTTCGTAGCGATCGCCTAAAATTTCGCCAATCATTATGGTTTCTTGTAATGCTACGGTTGAAAAGTTTTATAGCTTATAGCTTTTCAATTTGGCAAATCGATATCTTTAGTATAATTGCGTAGTTCTATGCCCTCCCAACTTTGGCCTTATATTACCCCTGGTATTCCCGATGAATTATTCGAGCATTTGCCAGGAATTCCCCTGAGCCAGCGAGAAGTCCGACTACTATTGATTGCTCAATTGCGGCTAAAATCAGATTCTGTGTTGTGGGATATTGGCGCCGGAACAGGTACAATTCCGGTAGAGGTAGGGCTATTGTGTCCAGATGGACAGATTATCGCTATCGAAAGGGATGAAGAAGTAGCTAATCTGATCAAGCGTAACTGCGATCGCTTTGATGTGAAAAATGTCGAAGTTGTTGAAGGCAGCGCCCCAGAGTGTTTGCATGACCTCAAAATTACCCCTCACCGCGTTTGTATCGAGGGAGGTCGCCCTATCCAGGAAATTCTACAAGCAGCTTGGCATTATTTGCCCCCATCCGGTCGGGTTGTAGCCACAGCTGCTAATTTAGAAAGTCTGTATGCTATTTCTCAAAGCTTTTCCCTATTAAGAGCTAGAAATATCGAAGTTGTCCAATCTGCGGTTAACCGCCTAGAGACACGAGGCTTTTCTCAAACTTTTACCGCCGTTGATCCCATTTTTATCCTCAGTGGTGAGAAACTGGATTAGGGAATGGGGCATGGGGGAGCCACTGCAGTCTTGGAGTCTCACGCCACTCCCACGCCACTTGCTACAACGGGGGGAACCCCCGCAACGCAGTGGCTCCTCAAGTCGGGAAACCCGCCCACGGGGGTGGCTCCCCAAGTGGAGGAGGCAGTGCGGTCTTGGGGTCTCCCCAAGTGGAGCAACTGCCGTCAAGTGGCGTCATAGGGCATTGGAAGAGGCAACAGAGGAAAACGGAGATGAGGAAGTAGGGGGAGCAGAGGAAGCAGGGGAGAAATCAATTCAAAATTCAAAATTCAAAATTCAAAATTCAAAATTGAAGATTCAATCCCAATGCCCCATGCCCAATGCCCCATGCCCAATGCCCCATTCCCAATGCCCCATTCCCAATATTTAATACTTCTATGCCTTGGTCTCGGATCATTAGTGGAATTGTTGCGATCGCTCTTGCTCTTTGTGCAACCCTTTTGGGGGGTTGGTACTTTACCATCATCTTTGCGGTTATTATCTTTTTGGGTCAACAGGAATATTTTAATTTGGTGCGAGCCAGAGGCATCGCTCCTGCCGCTAAAACCACTATGGCTGTCAGCCAAATCTTACTGGTTATTTGTACCCTTAATGGCAGTTTAGCTGATGCTGTGATGCCAATAGCTGGCACACTTATTTGTTTTTACCTGCTGTTTCAACCCAAATTTGCCACGATCGCTGATGTTTCCGCTTCTATAATGGGGCTATTTTACGTAGGTTATTTACCAAGTTACTGGGTGCGGTTACGAGCAATTGATAGCGCTACTTTTAGCAATCTCCCTTTTGGAGGTTACTGGCCCACAACCTGGACAGATTTCTGGGAAAAGGCAAATTCTGCTTCTTTAGCACAAGGTTTTACAGCCACACTACTGACTTTTTTGTGTATTTGGGCAGCTGATATCGGTGCTTACACTATTGGCAAATTCTTTGGAAAAACCCGTCTATCTGACATTAGTCCGAAAAAAACTGTTGAAGGCGCTGTCTTTGGCATTACTTCAAGTGTTGCTGTAGCCATAGCAGGAGCCTATTATCTTCACTTGCCTAAATCCCTCTTCACTGGTTTAGCATTGGGTTTGCTAATTGGCATTGCTAGTCTTTTAGGGGATCTCACAGAATCTATGCTCAAGCGGGATGCTGGAGTCAAAGATTCTGGACAATTAATCCCTGGTCATGGTGGTATTTTAGACCGTACCGATAGTTATATTTTCACAGCTCCTTTGGTTTACTATTTTGTGACCTTGCTTTTGCCATTACTTAGTAAATAGGTGAATTGGGCATGGGGCATGGGGCATTGGGCATTGGGATTGAATCTTCAATTTTGAATTTTGTTAGCGCAGCGTTAGCGAGTCCGCGAGCGTCATTTTGAATTTTGAATTGATTTCTCCCCTGCTCCCCAGTCCCGACTAGACGCCATATCATTTAAAATAGAGTATTAATATTTTTTAATTTGTGATCATCAAGGGTTAACGTTAATCCGCCCACGACATACCAGCTTACCTGGGATCAGCGTTAGTTCTTGGATATCGACATCTGAGCCAAGATCCAGGTTGTACTCATGATTGTCCTTTAATATATCTTTCTGGTCAAGCTTGATTGGGATATATGTCAGTTGCAATTCATGCCCACTAAGTAATTGTAAGCCCAGACAAATCTCTAGAGGTGTTGTTTCACTATTGGTTACTTTCAAACCTCGCAGTATAATTTGGTTGTTTCCAAGGAGAATTTCTTGCCACTTGATTGGTTGTGACTGCGGGTAATCTGTTGGTAAAACCTTAACCAATAGATCGCTCAAAGCAGTCGATAATAAATCAGATGAGAGAGAAGCATTCAGATCCTTCTCGTCTACGATTAAATCGCCAACCACTGGTACTGTTTCTAACAGTCGCAGAGGTTTTCCCTTGAGTACGGAACCGATATTTACCCGAATATTTTCTGCTATTAATTGAATTTGTGTAATTAGGAGACCTTGATAAACTGCATGAGTAGCAAAAACAGATACCGAAGGAATGCGTCCAGAGAAAAGTTGGCGATCGCTAGCTTTAATCTCCACTTCTAATTCCGATATTTGGCTGACCTGCGCTCTTAACCAGAGCTTGACTGCTGTTGTGAGTACCTGCGTAATTATGCGGATTTTATTTGTACTTGTTGTTTGGGAATTTTGATTTGGCATCTAAACTAATTTATTTATGAGTATTTATTCAACAACCGAACATAAATTAAATAGGCTTTAAATGTAACATTTATGCCTACTCGCTACATAATGCAAATATTATTTAATTGATAACAATAAATAAGCAATTTCCACATGGAGGTACGGTTACAAAAAATTCTTGCTCAATGGGGTATCGCCTCACGTCGTGAAGCCGAAGAAATGATTAGGCACTCACGGGTGCGGATTAATGGGGTATTGGCACATTTAGGTCAAAAAGTCGATCCCCAAAAAGATGCGATCGCAATTGATGGTAAGCCTGTATCCGAAAAGCAGCGTCCGGCTTTAATATATCTATTGCTGCATAAACCACCGGGAGTGGTTTCGACTTGCTACGACCCTCATCGAAGACCAACAGTCCTAGATTTACTACCGAAAGAATTACGGGAAGGTTCAGGTATTCACCCAGTTGGTCGTTTAGATGCAGACTCTACAGGAGCATTAATCCTGACTAATGACGGAGAACTGACATTTGGATTAACCCATCCACGTCACAGTATTTCCAAGACATATCATGTTTTGGTCAAAGGACATCCTTCTGAAACAGTACTGCAAATGTGGCGTCAAGGTGTGATGTTGGAGGGTAGAAAAACCAGGGCCGCTAAGGTACACCTCATAGAACGTCGTACCGAGCAGAGTGTTTTAGAAATAGTCTTGCAGGAGGGAAGAAATCGCCAAATTCGCCGGATAGCTCAACAGTTAGGATACCCAGTAATCAAGCTGCATCGGACTGCGATCGGCCCAATTAAATTACAAACTCTAAAAGAACCCTTTTTGTCAGAGGGTAAATATCGTTCTCTTAAAGATTATGAGATTCGCTTTTTGCAAGATCAGATAACGCAACCTAATTATTGATTCAGTGGAATTAAGGAGTGTCAGTAGGCATGAAATGGCTAAGAAAGAAAAATAATCACCAGCCATCACTTTCATTAGAGGAACAACGAGCCGAAAAGTTGGCAGAATTAGGCGCTCAACTTTGGGCATTGCGTCAAGAACAGGGTTTATCTCTAGAGCAAGTGGTTGCATTGACCAGGATTCCCAGACGATTATTGCAGGCGATCGAAGAAGGTAATTTAAACGAACTGCCAGAACCAGTCTATATTCAGGGTTTGATCAGGCAATTTGCCGATGCACTAGGCTTGAATGGAGTAGAATTTTCTGGCACTTTTCCGATCAGCTCTGCACAAGTTAGCCCTCTAAGTAGAGGGAATACTTCACCCCTGGCTCAACTACGTCCGATTCATCTTTACTTTCTTTACATATTACTAATAGTATGCTCTGTAAATGGCTTATCTCAGTTATTAAATAACGCGTTACTACAAGCAAGTAATAGCCCAAACCAGCCATATCCAAAACAAAAGTCCGTTGTTAAACCAGAAATAGCTCAACTAAAAGAGTCAACGCAGGTACAATCTGTCAGCGATACCCTTAGCGGTGTCCAAAAGGGACAGGTTGTCCAAGTTGGTGTGACTTTGAAAGCCTCATCTTGGATTCGTGTAGTAGCCGATGGCAAAACCGAGTTTGAGGGTATTCTGCCAGAGGGAACTCACCGAATTTGGAAAGCCCAAGAGCAACTGACAGTGAAAACTGATAATGCTGGCGGTGTGTTGGTGAGCGTCAATCAAGAGAAAGCTAAGAAAATGGGAGAGCCAGGGAAAGAGGAAGAAGTTAGGATTGCTGCCAAGCCTAAATTTTAAAATGTGGGGTATGGGGCATTGGGCATTGGGATTGAATCTTCAATTTTGAATTTTGTTAGCGCAGCGTTAGCGAGTCCGCGAGCGTCATTTTGAATTTTGAATTGATTTCTCCCCTGCTCACTCAGCCCCACTCCTCACTGGACTTGGTGGGCTTCCGGGGCACGTCCATTGAGTTTGGTAAGAACTTTCAAGCGATCGCGCAATTCGTCTGTTATCGCTCCTGCTCGATAGCGCCATTCCCAGTTCCCCTCAGCAATACTGGGAAAATTCATCCGCGCTTCGTTTCCTAATCCCAAAATATCTTGCAAGGGAATAATCGCTTGATTGGCTATAGAATTCAAAGCTAGGCGAATCAAATCCCAGTGAATGCCATCAGGGCTGATAGAACCTAAATAAAGCAGCAAGTTTTGCTTTTCCTCCTCCTCAGCACTATTGAACCAGCCTATAGTTGTATCATTATCGTGAGTCCCGGTATAAACTACAGCATTGTGCGAATAATTGAATGGTAAAAATGGATTAGTGGAATCAGCACTAAAGGCAAATTGCAAAATTTTCATTCCCGGAAATTCATACTTGTCTCGCAGCGCTTCTACCCCTGGTGTAATTACTCCCAAATCTTCTGCTAAGACGGGTAGCTTGCCCAACTTTTGCCTAATCACTTCAAAAAAAGCATCTCCAGGCGCTTCCACCCATTTACCATTGATGGCAGTTTGTTCACCTTGCGGCACAGCCCAATAAGCCTCGAAGCCCCGGAAGTGATCAATACGAATTATGTCTACATAATCCAGCATTGCCTCAAAGCGCTGTACCCACCACTTAAAGTCTTGTTTTTGCAATTCCTCCCAGTTGTAAACCGGGTTGCCCCACAATTGACCGGTGGCGCTAAAGTAATCTGGTGGAACTCCTGCCATTTGAGCAGCAGCTCCTGTCTCTTGATCTAAGCAAAATATTTCAGGATGCGCCCACACATCAGCGCTATCGTGAGCTACGTAGATGGGGATATCGCCAATAATGTTAATACCGCGCATATTAGCGTAGCTTTTAAGCTCTGACCACTGGCGGAAAAACTCAAATTGGACAAACTTGTAATAAAAAATCTCTCCATTGAGGCGTTCTTGTACTTGCTCCATTGCTTGAGGATCGCGCTTGACAAGTTCTGACTGCCATGTGTGCCAGTTTGCATTCTCGTTGGCATCTTTCAACGCCATAAATAAAGCATAATTATCTAGCCAATAGGCTTTGCTGTCGCAAAAACCTTCAAACTCTTTTTGTTGAATGGGTGTGGCATTCACTCTAAAATGTTCATAGGCTTTTTTGAGTAGCCCAATCTTAATCGGCACAACCTTCTCGTAATCTACCTTTTCTTCTGGAAATCCTGGTAAATTAGCAAAGTCTTCTTCTGTGAGCAAACCCTCATCTCGCAGTTTTTCTAGGCTAACCAATAGGGGATTTCCCGCCATTGCCGAGTAACACATATACGGAGAATTGCCGTATGCAGTGGGGCCCAAAGGTAAAACTTGCCAATATTGTTGATGGCTTTCTTTAAGAAAATCGATGAAACGATAAGCTTCTAAGCCTAAATCTCCAATGCCAAATCGACTGGGAAAGGAGGTAGGATGCAGCAAAATACCACTTGATCTAGGAAAAGGCATAAGTAATCTGAATTATGGGAGGAAGCTATTGTCTGAACGATACGCTAGGCGATCGCATCGAATCTATCACAGAACAGTATTCGGTTATCAATTATCAGTTGTCACAGAGCTAACAAATACAGTTAACTATTAACTGTTCACTGTTAACATATTATGACTTACCGAAATCCTACACCGACAGTTGATATCATCATTGAACTAGTAGATCGACCTCATCGGCCAATAGTGTTAATTGAAAGACATAATCTACCTTTAGGTTGGGCTATTCCTGGTGGTTTTGTAGATTATGGGGAAGCGGTGGAAGTGGCGGCGCGGCGAGAAGCTCAGGAAGAAACGGGTTTGCAAGTAGAGTTAGTTGAACAATTACTAGTGTATTCTGACCCCGATCGCGATCCGCGTCAGCATACGATTAGCATTGTGTTTTTGGCGACAGCTACAGGGGAACCTCTGGCTGGAGATGATGCTAAGGGTGTAGGCATTTTTGAGTATTGGTGTGTGCCTGGTAATTTATGTTTTGACCACGATCGCATTTTGCGGGATTATTGGCGATATCGGCATTATGGGATACGTCCGAGGTTGGGGTAGGAGGGACGAACCGCAAAGGCACAAAGGACGCGTTCGCGCAGCGTCTCGAAGAGAAGCAAGAAAAGAGAGAAATACCTGCGACACAAAGTTTTTGTAATTATACTGTGTCAGTGGTATTTAAAGGTGCATCATGAACGTTGAGGAACTTTTAGAGAAATACGCAGCAGGACAACGGAAATTTCATTCAGCAAATCTTCAAGGAGTAGATCTCAAAAGCAAAGATTTGAGTGAGATAGATTTATACAAAGGAAATTTAAATGGAGCAGACTTGAGTGAAGTAACTCTGACCAAAGCTAATCTTTGGGAAGCAAGTTTCTCTAGAGCATCCCTAAGATGTACAAATTTGATGTGGGTGCAAGGTGGATCAATTAATTTAAGTTGGGCAGACCTTAGCGGTTCGGACTTAAGTTATGCAAACTTGAAAGCTGCAAATCTGACTAAAGCAGACTTGACTAGAGCAAACTTTACTCAGGTAGAGCTAACTGGAGTAAATTTTCAAGGTGCAAATCTCTATAAAGCTATACTCCGGGGAGTTAGTTTGGAGAAATGTAATTTGTCAGGAATGAATCTAGCTGAGGCTGATTTAGTTGGGGTATACCTGGGACAAGCAAATCTCACAAACACCTGTCTAAAAGAAGCAAATCTAGAAAGAGCCTGTCTTTCAGATGCAAATTTGATAATGGCAAATCTTAATGGTGCAAATCTGAAGAAGGCAAATTTAACTGGCGCAAATATCTATGGAGCAACTTTTAAAGATGCTGACTTGAGTGGTGCGATAATGCCTGATGGAGAAGTCTACAAGCCGATCGCACCTGAAGCAGAAATCGATAAACAGGAAACATCGTTAGAGAAAGTAATATCTATGACTCGTAAAGTAATTAATACTGATAACGCACCCGCTCCAGTCGGCCCTTATAATCAAGCGATCGCCGCTTCTGGTCAATTTATATTCATAGCTGGACAAATTGCCATCGATCCCCGCCTTGGTGATGTCGTTTACACTGATGATGTCAAAAAGCAAACTGAGCAGGTATTAGCTAATCTTGAAGCTATCCTGACAGCAGCCGGAGCGACTTTTCAAGATGTGGTGAAGACCACTGTATTTTTAGCTGATATGAATGATTTTGCGGCGGTGAATGCCGTTTATGCGAAATATTTCCTGGAAGATACAGCCCCAGCACGGGCTTGTGTGCAAGTATCGCGCTTACCTAAAGATGTGTTGGTAGAAATTGATGCGATCGCGGTAATTAGCGGTTAGGAGAAATAGAACAATCAGCAAAATTTTAACGGTTACATTTGATGGTTCTGTTTTGCGACCAGATATTCTACCTGATTTAGAACCAAACAAACGCTATGTGATTACCATTGTTTCTGAGGAAATTAACTCATTCTCAAATTAAAGTGGCTGATGCGTGGGATATATTAGAAGGTTTAACTGGAACAGTTGATGCACCCAAAGATTGGGCAAGTCAACATGACCATTACCTGTATGGCACACCAAAACGTCAGCCGGAAATTAACACATGACAGGTGAGCGAATATTTTTAGACACTTTAACAGCAGAGTTGGGAATTGACAATTGCAAGTATTTTTGAGTGTTCCCCTCTAATGAATGCTATCACCTCCATCACTTTGGGAATACTGAAATTAAGTACCCTAAAGGAGTATTAAAAATGGCAGAGAATCGCATCAGTGCCAGCCTAGCCCCAGCAGATAAGGAAGTGGTGATGCAAGCGATCGCTACAATTAGAGAAAAGTTACCGTTTTTGGTAGATTTGACCCCTGAAGAACGGCGAACGATGCTGAAGATGGGAGATAAAAGTCGGGCTTTTGTCAGCAAAGCTTTAGAAGTGGCGACACAGAACCCTAACTTTTTGCCCCGTTCTTTTGATTTAGAAGAGATGCGCCGAGATTTGGAAATATATGAGGACTTGTATCCGGTGCTGTTGTCTCTAACTCAACTGCAAGAATTGGTGGATGATACCTGTATAGCCTCTGCTAGCGAAGCTTACGCAGCAGCATTAGCAGTTTATAGCTATGCCAAAGCTAGCGGTGATGTCGCAGGTTTGGATGCAGTAATTGATGAGATGGGACGCAGGTTTAACCGCCGTTCTAAGAAAAAGAAACCCGAAGTCTCAGTTATCTAGAGCTTAAAATAGACAATTATACCAGTTGCCAACTTAGTAAAATACACCTAATTTGTAGGGGCATAACATTGTTATGCCCTTTTTGCGTCTTGTAAGAAAATTTGTAGGTTGGGTTGAACAGAGTGAAACCCAACAAACTCTCGAAAATGTTGGGTTTCGTTCCTCAACCCAACCTACATTGAAGTTATTTTTTAGGACTAACCGAATAGTATTAGCTGGGGTTAGGTCCATATTAGACTCTACCAAAAAGCGCTAAGTCACCAGGGCATTTTTGAGCCACAGAAGGTCAACATCGAGCCTTAGAAGGTCAACATTGAGCTTCAGAAGGTCAACATCGAGCCTTAGAAGGTCAACATTGAACCTAAGAAGGTCAAAGTTGAGCCTCAGAAGGTCAACATTGAGCCTCAGAAGGTCAACATTGAGCCTCAGAAGGTCAACATTGAGCCTCAAAAGGTCAACATTGAACCTGAGAAGGTCAACGTCGAGCTTCAAAAGCTCAATGCATAAAAATTAACTAAAAAATTTTATAAATTCCGAAATACACTTTGTATATTTAGTAGTTATTCTGTAGGCATTAGTACCTCAAAATTAAATCTTGTAATGAACCCACAAAACAAGCCCAAGAACCTACAAGATATTATTAAACAACGTCAGCAATTAGGTTTTGTGGGTCGTGAAGACCAAGTAAATCAATTTCGCCAAAATCTGGCATTGCATGTAGAAGACGATCACCGTCATTTTTTGTATAACATTTGGGGTGAAGGCGGGGTTGGTAAAAGCACACTTGTACGACAGTTTCGCAAAATTGCTGAAGAAGCAAAAAATATTACTGCTTATATAGATGAAGCTGAAAAAACTGTACCAGAAGTGATGGGTCGTCTAGCTGAAGACTTGGAGCGGCAAGGTCACAAATTGCCGCAGTTTACCGAACGCTACAAAGTCTACCGTCAGAAGCGCCAAGAATTAGAAACCGATCCAGATGCTCCTCAAGGTTTTTCGGCTTTTATGGGAAAAACTGTAGTTAAAACTGGTGTGCGTCTGGCGCGTCAAGTTCCCGTTGGCGGTGCTGTATTCGACTATGTAGATGAGGATGCTTTAGCTACCCAAGCTGGAGAATGGGCATCTTATGTTGCTAAGAAAATCACAAATAAAGATGAGGTACGCTTAGTTCAAGAACCTGTGGAAGTCCTGACCCCACTATTTTTACAAGATATTTTTAAAATTTGTGAGAAAACTGCTATTGCCTTGTTTTTTGATACTTATGAACGCACTGGGGAATTTTTAGATAACTGGTTACGAGAAATTCTAGAGGGTCGCTACGGTCAAGTATCTTTCAATATATTGATAACTATTGCTGGTCGCCATGAATTAGATAAAAATCTTTGGACAAGCAACGAGGGGTTGATAGTTAGTTTTCCTCTGGAATCTTTTACCGAAGAAGAAGCCCAAAAATATCTAACTCGCAAAGGCATCACCAACAGTCAGCATATTGAAGAGATTTTACGCCTTTCTGGAAACTTGCCCTTGCTAGTGGGAATGCTAACAGACGCTTATCAAAATAACCCTAACCAAATAATCGAGCCTAGCAGCAGTGCTGTAGAATGCTTTTTAAAATGGGTTGATGAACCCAAACGACGACAAGTAGCTCTTGATGCTGCCATTGCTCGGTGCTTGAATCGGGATATTGTAGCTCAGTTGAGAGGAGAACAAGAAGCCGATGAGCTATTTACTTGGCTAAAAGAAATATCCTTTGTCAACGAACGTACTGACGGGTGGGCTTATCACGATGTCGTCAAAATGCTTATGTTACGCCACAAGCGCCTATCATCACCGCAGGGTTGGGCTGAGATACATGGCAAGCTGGCAAATTACTACGACACCCTGCGGAATGAGTTGCAATTAGAAGAAGAGAAGAAACAGCGCGATCCTAGCTGGCAAAGTCACACTTTAAATGTGTTGTACCACAGCTTATGTCAGTCACCGCAAAAAAGTTTATCTTTAGCTCTCAATGAATTTCTCGTTGCACTTAAAAATCAACGTAAATTTGCCCAACAATGGACAGAAACAATGCTTCAGGCTGGTAAAGATGCTGATTCTGTTGAAATTAAGCGTTGGGGTGAACAACTAACTAATGGGTTAAAAGCTTATGAAGAAGACCGTTATCAAGTCACGGTTGAAATGTTTACCGCAGTCCTACAGAATCTCAGCATTCAAATACAATGGCAACCTATTGCTCTAGGTTGGCGCGGTGAAACTTACCGCTTAATGAAGCAATACACGGAAGCTCTACAAGACTTTGACCGCGCCATTGAACTTGATCCCAAATATGCCTGGGCGATCGCAAGTCGCGGTGAAACTTACCACTCAATCAAGCAATACACAGAAGCTCTACAAGACTTTAACCGCGCCATTGAACTTGACCCCAAGCTTGAGTGGGCGATCGCAAGTCGCGGTGAAACTTACCACTCAATCAAGCAATACACAGAAGCTCTACAAGACTTTAACCGCGCCATTGAACTTGACCCCAA